>CAVOVZ010000016.1:0-408937 GCA_963699985.1 Terriglobia bacterium | reverse complement strand
GAAGGACATGGGCACCGTTGATTGGCGCCCGGATACCCGCTCGCCGGAGCGCACTTCGCACGATGTGGGTGACCGAAGCGCGCGTCAGCGGTCGGTGTGGCGCCAGTACCGTGGTGAACACCGCGGGCAGATCGAGCTGAGGTCGGCCCTCACGGAGATAGCGCAGGATCGCGTCGCCGGGTTCTTGAGGGAGGGGCAGCCATTCGTGGCGACGGGTTTTCCCCGAGACGCTGAGCCGGCCGTTCAGCCAATCGATGTCGCTGGGAGCGAGGCCCGCAACCTCGCTCGCACGCAATCCCAGCCGCGCCAAGAGCAGGATCACGGCCCGGTCCCGCAGGCTGTTGGCGTCCTCGCCCGTACATGCGTCGATGACACGGTTCACTTCTTCGGGGGCGAGGAACCGCGGGACGGACGACAGACGCCAGGAGGCGAAGGACGGGATGGCGTACTCCAGACCCGCCGTGCACCTGCCCGTCGCGCTGCAGACGCGGAGGAAGGTGCGCACCGCCACCGCAGTGCCCTTGGCATGCCAGATCCCGTGTGGCCGCGCTCGTTGCAGAACGAACCGACGCAAGGCCTCGGCGGTGTACGTGCTCGGATCGTCCCCGAGGGCTTCGAAGAGATCGACGAGGACGATCTGGTAGACGTCGAGCGTGGTCTCGGTTACGCCCCGGTGCTGACGCATCAGGGAGCGGAACTCCCCCAGAAGGGGCCATCGCTCTATCAGAGAGATGTGGGCTGGTTGAGGGAGGACGCCCCTCTCACGGAGGAACCGGATGAACAGCGACGCGGACGCCAGTGAGCGCCCGTTCGGACCGCGGGCATAGCGCGCACGGGGAGTCGCTTCAAGCGCGCGCTTGCACGCGTCGTATCCGCGTACGAATTCGGTCTCGGTGTCTCCTTCCTTGACCAGCCAGTCCGTCCACGCAGCCAGTGAACGGAGCACGCTGGTGGTGCTGATCGACTTGTAGCCGTGGTCGTGGAGCCAGTCGCCAAAGGCATCGACGTACGGGCCTGCGGGGCCCTCCCGCAGGCGCTGTCTTGTCACCGCAGATTCAAGGCGATCTTCGAGCATGTGGCCTCCCGGGGTTTGAGGGAGGCCAGATTATGCGAAGCGACGGGTACACCACGAAGCGCGTTTCCGCCCCTGGCTACACCGCAATGATGCCCTGGCGATAGGCGGAGCTCGGCATAACGCCGGGCTTCGCATAATCGGCGAACGACAGCAGCATCCGCATCGTCATCCGTCCCACCGGTGTCGTGGTGTTGAACTGCTGCGTGACCGAGACGAAGTCGACGCCGTGGTCGTCCAGGAACGCCAGGAGGTTCAGGTAGTCGCGAACCGACCGGCTCAGGCGGTCGAGCTTGTAGACCACCACGCAGTCGAGCTTCCCGGCCTCGACGTCGGCGAGCAGGCGTTTGAGCGCCGGCCGCTCCATCGTGGCACCCGAGAAGCCTCCGTCGTCGTACCGCTCGGTCAGGGCGCTCCAGCCCTCGTGGCGCTGGCTCGCGATGAACGCCTGAGCGGCCTCCCGCTGGTTGTCCAGGGAGTTGAAGTCGCGGTGGAGACCCTCGTCGGTGCTCTTCCGCGTGTAGATGGCGCAGCGGACGGGAGCCGTCGCGAATGCGACCTGCGCTCTACCGTTCCGCCGCGCGAGGGGCATCAGGATCTCCGCTTCCGCTCGCGGAGGCCCCAGAACAGGGGGCCGTTCCAACGCTGCCCGGTGACGGCACGGGCGGCCTTGCTCAGGGACGCGTAGCGGACGCCGTCGAGTTCGAAGCCGTCGTCGAGGACGAGGAGGCGGAGTTCCCGGCCCCGCCACCTCCGGGAGATCACCGTTCCGGGGGAGGGCAGGCGGAGGTCCCTCACCGACTTCGGGCGGGGCCGCGTTGCGTCCACGGCGGGAGCGTCCGCGGGAGTCGGGATCCGCGGGGTCACGGCGCGCTCGAACCCATCCGGGGCGAGATCGGCGATCCGGGCCCGGGCGCGGTCGGAGAGGCCGCCGTGGGCGCGTTCCTGGACCCGCCAGGCCAGCCGCCGCCAGAGGAACTCTCGGTTCCGCGACCGGGTGTCCTCGCCGTACAATTCGCGCCAGCGAGCCTGCAGCTCAGCGACGCTCATCATCTTGAGAGCCTGGATCTGAGCGATCACACCGTCCGCCATCGCCGTCTCCGTCGGGGTCGATCCCCAACTTCATGAGGGCTCTCCGAGGCCAGAACATCAAGGGGAATCTGCGGCTCTCCCGCTTGGAAAACGGCGACCTTGCGCCGTTTCTCTGTTAACCGGAGGACGCCGCGGGCGAGGATCGCGGCGACGTTCCGAGCCTGTTCGGTTGCCTCGCACTGACGTGTCTGCATGCTCACGAAGATGCCTCGAGCGATGCGGTGTCCTCGCGTTCACGATCGAGAACCTCGGCGTACGCTTCGTCGTCCCAGAACTCGGTGATCGCCTCCGAATAGAGCCGCTGCAGTACGTCAGGCGGCAGCGCGTCGAGCTCGACCTGGACCAGCTTCCCGTGCTTCTTGATGAAGCCGGTGGCCCGGCTGTCGGTCGCCTTGCCCATCTGCTCAGGGAGGTCGTACTCGACTACCTGCTCGGCGTTGAGGGCGACACGGACCACGTCATCGAACGCGCCGACGCGGTCCAGGAAGTCGCGCTGGATGTCCTCGCCGGAGGGATCGAAGTCGCCGGCGTAGATGAGCGCCGCCGACCGACCGTGGGCCGCGATGTCCTTCGTAACGGTATTCACGTAGCTCTGCGAGGAGTAGCCGCCCAGCGCCAGGATCGGGATGCCGAGGTTGCCGAACCACGACTCGAGCTGCTCGACGATCCCAGCCTTCTCGACGCCGAGATAGATCGAGTACGCCTGCCCTTCGGTGCGGTCGCGGCGGTAGATTCGGCTCAGCCAGGCTCGGGCTTGCGCGGGATCCTCGAACGTCTGGTACCGGTGGATCCGGCGCGTGCGGTCGATGAGGTCGGGAAACCGTCCCGCCCGCCGGGCCTCCGCGGTGACCTTGCTGAGGGTGGTGTAGGCGACCCTGGTGTTCGGCATGACCTCGGCCGCGACCAGGCGGTAGAACAGCTGCCGGAGGGTCACGCCCGTCTCGTAGGAGGCGATGATCGCCGCAGCCGATCGAATGATCGCCTGCCAATCGTGAGGCGGTTTGGGACTGGTCAACATCGGCCCTTCCGAGGAAGGCTCCCTGTCACTCGCATCGAGCGCGTGAGGTTCGAACCGTTGCCCGACCGCAACGGACGATCCACGAGAAGTAGGGAGAAATGGTGCGCGCGCGTAGCGTGCTCTGCGCGGCCTATGAGCAGGACGCAAGCAGTGCTAGAATCCTCGTTGCCGGAGGGACGGAGTATGCGATGCGTGAAGAGGCTCTGCTGACCCCTTCCCGCTTTAGGATCACACCTGGCACGATCCTGCTCGAGCGTGGTCCTTTCGCTTTCACCCTCGACCCCCGCGATCTGGTCCCGATCCGTGATCGACCGATTCGCGACCCCGATATGGCGCGCTGCACGCTCTATTCGCGAGTGGGCGTCGAGCATCGGCACCTCATCAACCTGCTGATGTTCGGTTCGCTCGGTGATCCGAACGGTCCGATCGGGTATGTCCTCCGCGCGTACACGGAGAGCGAAGGGCGAATCATCTGCTGTGGTCGATATCAAGGCATGGCCGGCATACACCCCTGGATCGCGGTCACGTGCCTGTGCCTTGAGGATCTCCCGCCGGTTATCCTCCGCACGGAAATCGGCAGCATGGAGTTGCGCCGACAAGTGCCATGGAAGGAACGGGAGTCGTTGAGGGCGGTCGTGGCTTGGGCTAGCCATCGGTATGGCCGAATGAGCTACGCTCGGCTGTCTTCGACTCGTCTGTTCAGTCATCTTTCCGATACCGACAAGGAGCGTTCCGTGATTCGTGTCATTCAGCGCGTCGCTAGTAAACTACGCGATGCTGCTGCAACGATGGGAGTGACAATCGACGCGTCGTAGGTGTCAGATGACAATCTGATTGCGCGCAATGTCACTCCCGAGGTCGTCCGCGACAGCCCATCCTTCTTGTGAGCAACGTGGTGCTCAAGGAGGATGCTCATGGTTGCCACTCGCAAGACGTTCTCAGATGTCGCTCCGAAGCTCCGTGAGGTCGGGATCCCCGTCACGTTGAGCCCGCGTGAACTCGCCGTGGGGAGCGGCCTCGGACTCACGTACATCTACGATGCCCTGCGAAAGGGCGAACTGCGCGGATTCCGCGTGGGTCGTCGCGGCTGGCGCGTAGAGGCCGCGGACGCGAAGACGTGGATCGCCAGTCTCCGGAGCTAGTCGCAGTGCGCGATGCCGCAAGCCAGCAGATCGTGGCGTCCCTCTCGAAGCTGCTCTGCGATCGCTTCGTCGGCCGAACGGATTGCTATCTGTCCGAGAAGCGCAAATGCTTGCGGGAGCCCCTGACGCCCGAGGTGCTCGCCCGTCACCTCCGTGGCGAGGAACGGATCGGCTCCTATCCCGACGGAATGCCCAAGTTCCTCGGGCTCGACCACGACGGCAAGACTCCGAAGAAGTCTCCGAAGGGGAAGGACGCCGCGTGGCGTGAAGTCCAGGCCGTTGCCGCGGTCGTTGACGCGGACCTGGGACTGGGGCCAGTCACCGTCGAGCTGAGTCGGAGCGGCATCGGGTTCCACGTGATCAGGTTCTACGACCCGTCCGATCTCCCAACCTTCGAGGAGCACAAGCGATTCGGTCGACTTCTGCTTCAATCAGCCGACCTGCGTGATGACGAGAGCGAGGCTCGTGGCAGTCCCGGGATCTACCCACACCCGCCCGGTCCGAAGCTGACGGGGAAAACGCCGTACCTGCCTTGGTTTGGCATCGCGTCCAACGGCTCGGCGACCGCAGCTCGGTTCGTGGACCTCGCGAGTGGACTTCCCTTGGATCCGCAGGAGGCTGCACTTCGGGACGTGAGACTGCTGACGCGAACCGAGATCCTCGAAGCGACGCGTCGACTCGAGGTACTCGTTCCTCCCGAACCACAGCGGCCTGCGCTACGACGAGCAGCCCCTCGGGAATTCGAGGGCACGCTCACGCCGTATGCCGCGGCGGCGCTTCGAGGCGAAGCGGAGAGGGTGCGATGCGCCGCCGCCGGCGGTCGGCACCCGGCCCTCATCGCGGCCGCGAGCGCTCTGGGGGAACTGGTGGCTGGAGGGGCGCTGCCCAGGGCCCTGGTCGAGAGCGAGCTCTCGATTGCGTGCGACTCGAACGGGCTGATCGACGAGGGCCGCGAAGACGAGGTCCGGCGGACGATCGCCGACGGAATTGCCAAGGGAGCGGAGCATCCGCGCGCACCGGACCCACCGCCGGCAACGCGATCGGATTGTGTGCCGAATGTCGACGCACGGGATCGCCCACGAACGGTCGAAGTCGAGGAGCCTCCCGTGGAAGATCTCGAAGAGCCGGAATGGATCCGCGAAGGGGAAGACGAAGACGACGGCGCGCCAATTCCGCAATCTTCACCGCAAGACGAGGCGAGCCGCCCCGCCTCACCTCTGGAGACGCTCGACCTTCCCGAATCGTGCTGGCGTCACGGGTTCCGCGAATTCCGGGCCGCATGGTCAGGCTCGACCGAGGCACCGGACGCGTACCTCTGGGCCGGATTCCTCACGGCCGCTGGCCTCATGCTGGGGCGCGACGCGATCCTGCCGATGGGGATGGACGTCTACCCGAACATCTGGTCGGTGCTCGTCGGCAAAACGGGGAAGCCGCGGAAGACCACTGCCCAGAACATGGGTGCGCGCTTGGTCCGCGTCGGCGACGAGTCCGTCATCCACCTGCCCGGAATTGGGTCGGCGGAGGGGCTCCTCGATGTCTTCTCCCACCTCGAAACCGAGATCGACGCGACCGGGAAGGTCATCTCGCAGGTTCGCGTCGGCCGGCGCCGGGTGCTCCTCAGACTCGCCGAACTGTCGAGCCTGCTCCGGAAGTGTCGACAGGAAGCAACCGCCAATCTTGGCGCGACGCTGACGACGCTGTACGACTGCCCGGAGGAAATGCGGCTTCCGAATCGCCAGCGGCCGATCAAGGCGGAGGAACCGTTTCTCGCGGTCAGTGCCGGGACCACGGCAGAGTGGCTCCAGCGTGACTTGCACGAAGACGACGTTCATGGCGGGCTAGCGAACCGATTCATGATCATCGTCGGGTCGATCAAAGGCCCGCTCCCGCTTCCGCCGGGGCCTGTTGTCCCGTCGCTGGACGCGGCAGAGCGAATCCTGCGAGAGGCGCGGGACCGTCACACCGTTGTGCGTCGGTACGATCTCGGCACCGGAGCTCGGGAAGTGTTTCGGACGTGGTACATCGAGGAGCACGGCCGCGAATATGCAAGCCCGGTTCTAGGCGCCCTGTCAGCGCGACTCCACACGCACGTCGCCAAGGTCGCGCTGGTGTTCGCGGCCGTCGAGGGGACACCGCAGATCACAGAAGGCCAGATGCAGGCCGCGGTGGAGTTTGGAGACTACCAACGAAAGGCTCAGGCTGCCGTCTTCACGGGATTCGGCGACCCCGCGGGGCTGAAGATCGAGCGCCGCATCGTCGACGCGCTTCGACGCAAGGGCCCGCTTCCAGGGTGGGGAATCCAACAAGCCGTGCGACACGTCGCAGCGGACGAGCTGTGCCGGAGGATTAAAGCCCTCGCCGGCCTCGGGAGGATCGAAGAGCGGAAAAAAGGGCGTGGACGGGTGTGGGCGCTTCAGGGGGACGGGTCATGAGCCGCGGGTCGAAACCCTTGACGAAAGTCTTGACTAACCCTTGCCCAACCGTCAAGGTTTCGGGGCTCAGCACGTCGAAACCCTTGACGCGCCGTCAAGGTTTCGTCAAGGGTTTGGGCAAGGGTTCCATCCCCTCCTATCTCCAACAGAATAAAGAAGAAGGAGAAGAAGGAAGGAGAAACCTTGACACCTTGACGGGGGGAGGGGGGAAAACCGCCAGAACGGCCGATTCCGAGCACAACACACGGTGTGGGGGGGATCCGTCAAGGTTGGCAAGGGTTTGCGTCAGGAGGCCCCCCTCGGCGGGTGGGGACCGATCGCGACGCCGCCTGCCAGAGAGAGAAACGACCCGCGAGCGTCGCCACCCGCGGGCCGTCATGGAGGCGGTGGGTTCAGGCTCGAGCTTCCCTCGCGTCCTTCAGCGCGGCCCGAAACGCCCCCTCGTCCTCGTTGGCGAACGCCGCGACGACCTGGCGGATGAAGCGGGTCGCGTTCCGGGGCCCGGCCGCCTTGTGGATCGCGGCGAGCTCGGCGTTCGTGATCCGGATCGCGAACGTCCGCGTCGCCTCCTTCTCCTTCCTGGACTTCGGCTCCTTCGCCGGCTTCGCGGACTTCTTCGACGCCTTCTTCGTGGTCTCACTCTTCTCGGCCATCTCTGCCTCCTTCGCGGCGCGCGCTCAGCGCGACCGCACGATCGTGATCTGGTGCTCGGCCCCGTCGTCCATCGTGACGACGAGCCCGGCGTTCATGGTCAGCACCCCCGCGTCCTGGTAGGTCACGACCCGACGGATGTCGTCCGGGTCGAACGACTCGTTCACACCCATCTCGCCGTCGAGCACGGCCTGCAGGTATGCGGCGAATCCCTGGTCGGTCATCGTGTCCCCCTTCTACCGCCGACCGTGGATGCGCGCTGGATCGTCGGCGCGACCTCCACAGACCTCGCAGCGGCACGGCGCGGTTGCTGGCACCCGCTCGATCACGTCGGATTCGAGCGCCTGGGCGTACGTCACGACCATCGTGTACGGGGTCTTGATCAACCCCATCTGGACCAGCACTTCGACGCAGGGCTTCCCGTCGTGCTCGGTGAACACGGCGTCGAGGCAGGTGCCGTTGAAGGTGACGAGGGCGATCGGGAGCATCGGCTGCACCCGGTAGCCCGGCACCGTCTTGGTTCTCTGTTTTGTCATCGTTCGCTCCATGCGCGGTGCGTCCCGCGTCGCCGTCATGAGTACTCGGTGTGCGGGACACATCAAGGCAATTCGGATGCGAATGCGTGCGATCTCCCGGCTGCATGCAGGGTCGCCGCCATCTCGATGCGAGTGGCGATGGTGAGGCGATGATGGCCAGGTGCGCGATCTGTCGGAGGTTCTACACGCCGGACAAGAGCCGGACGCTCTGCAACCGGGACTACTGGCGCGTGCGTCGTCTTCGCGAGAGGACGCCGGAGCAACTGGCCCAACTCGAACGGGAGGCCAACCTCATCAAGACGGCGATCGAAGCGGCTCGTCACGGCATCGACGATAGAAGCGTCGAGGTTGCACCGTCGCAACAGCAAGGTGACTAGGCTCTACGCGGAGCAGACGAGATGCCACGACGACCCCCAAAGCCCTGCTGCCATCCAGGATGCCCGGCGCTGACGCACGAGCGCTTCTGTGCGCAGCACGAGCGTGCCGAGATGAAGCGCTACGACGCGAGGCGAGGCACGACGACCCAGCGCGGCTACGGTGCGGACTGGCAGCGGCGGCGCCTGCTCATCCTTCGACGCGACCCGATTTGTCGGTGGCCTGAGGGATGTGCGGCTCCGTCTACTGACGTCGATCACGTCGTCGCGCGACGCAAGGGTGGAACGGAAGACGCGAGCAATCTGCGGGGACTCTGTCACGCGCATCACTCGATGAAGACCGCGTTGGCAGATACACCCTGGAGGAGTTCGGAATCGGGACGAACCATTCGATGAACACGATGCAGTGCCCCCCCCCAGGGGGGGGAGTCAAAGTCTGGGAGATTCCGCCTTGTCCGCGCGCCTGGTCACGCGCACGCGACCGCAGGTTTCCGAGGTAGGGGGGGAGCGCGAGAAGCCCCGGAATGGCCCGGGAAGCGAGATCGGAACGGGGGGCAAACAGGGAGCTAGAAACGGTGGAAGTCGAACACGTCAGCACTTCGGATCTGGCCGGGATGGCGGCGCCGTACAACCCTCGGAAGATCTCCGACCACGACCTGGCGGCGCTGCAGCGTAGCCTTCGGTTCTTCGGCACCGTCGAGCCGATCGTCGTCAACCGACGCTCCGGCCACATCGTCGGCGGACACCAGCGGGTCAAGGCGGCTGAGGCCGAAGGGATCGAGACGCTGCCGGTCGTCTACGTGGACCTCGACGACCCGAGCGAGAAGCAGCTCAACCTCGCCCTGAACCGGATCTCCGGCGAGTTCGACATGGAGAAGCTCGCCGAACTCCTGAAGGACCTGGAAGCCCAGGGCGCCGACCTCGACTTGACCGGCTTCACGACCGTCGAGATCGATGAGCTGCTCCGCGGAGGCGTGGACGAGCCGGCAGAAGGACTCACGGATCCGGATTCGATCCCGGAACCGCCGGACGATCCGAAGACCCAGCCCGGGGACCTGATCGTCCTCGGGCGACACCGGCTTCTGTGCGGAGACAGCGCGAACCAGTTGTCGGTGGAGCTGCTCCTCGGCGACGAGCGCATCCATCTCGTCAACATGGACCCGCCCTACAACGTGAACGTCGAGCCGCGGCAGCAACAACGCGATCGCGGCCGCGGGGAGGGGGAAGACGCATCACCAGGGATTCGATCTGGCGCGGCACAAGCAGAAGGGCATCCCGACGGGGAAGATGCGTGCCAAGGACCGTCCGCTCCAGAACGACTTCCTGCCGCCGGCGGAGTTCGAGCGACTGCTGCTGGCGTGGTTCAAGAACGCGGCGGCGGCGCTCGAACCGGGCCGCGGCTTCTACATCTGGGGCGGATACGGAAACCTCGGCAACTACCCACCGGCGCTGAAGGCCGCAGGCCTCTACTTCTCGCAGGCGATCATCTGGGTCAAGGAATGGCCCGTCCTCACCCGCAAGGACTTCATGGGCAACCATGAGTGGTGTTTCTACGGCTGGCGCGAGGGCGCGGCGCACTACTTCAACCCCGAGATCACGAACGCCACGGACGTCTGGTCCGTCAGGAAGGTCGCCCCGCCCTCGATGATCCATCTCACCGAGAAGCCCGTGGAGCTCGCCGAGCGGGCGATGCAGTACTCCTCCCGGCGCGACGAGCACGTCCTCGACCTGTTCGGAGGGTCGCGGCTCGACGCTGATCGCGGCGGAGCGTCTGGACCGGCGGGCGTTCCTGATGGAGATCGACCCGGCCTACTGCGACGTGATCGTCCAACGCTGGCAGGACTTCACCGGGGAGAAGGCCGAAGGCTGGCGCGGGAACGAGTAGACGCGAGGAGAACGAGCGTGGCCAGAGCATCGTCCAAGACGCGAGAGGAAGCGCGGCGTCTCTACCTGACCGGCGACGTTGACCACGAACGCGGAGATCGCCGCGCACTTGAAGGTGAAGCCGCACACCGTCGGCCAGTGGCGGCAGGCAGGAGGACTGGGACGGCCTCCGTAGGAAGATCGATCGCCGGGCCGCGGAGATGTTCGTCGAGAAGGTCGCTTCGGACCGGCACGCAGTTGAACGCCCAGCACTTCCAGCTGTGGGGCCTGGTCGTCACCCAGCTCCTCGGTGCGCTCAAGGGAGCGAGCCCGAGAAGACGATCCGGCACCTCGACAAGGCGGCGGGGATTCTCGATCGCGCCCAGAAGGGGCAGCGCCTCGCCCGCGGCCTTGCACTGGACGGCCAGACCGAGGAGCAGATCCGGGCGCGAGGCGCAGGCCGAGATCCGCCACCTGATCGACGTGTTCATCGACACCGTAAAGGAGAACGTCGCGACGATGAGGAGGCACGGGAGCGTATTCGCCGGGCGATCATCGAAGCGGTACCTGATGAGGAGGGCGAGCGGAGCTGGCGACGCCGGCGACGCGTTCGCTCACTGATCCGCTCGGCGACCTGGGCGGTCCGGCGGATCCGGCTGGATGGCCGGCCGTTCTCGTTCGAGGGACACGAGTACCTCCGAGCGATCTATGACGACACCTGCCCGCACGTGGTCCTCTCGAAGGCCGCGCAGATCGGCGGCACGACCTGGGCCATCCTGCGGAGCGTCCACGCCTGCCTCCAGGGCCTGAACGTCGGCTACTACTTCCCGACCAAGACGGACGTTCTGGAGTTCTCGAAGTCCCGTGTCGAACCCGCTCCTGGCAGACAACGCGTTCCTCGCCCGGCATGATGCGCGACACGGACACGGCAGGGCTGAAGCGGATCGGCGACGCGCACCTGTACCTGCGGGGCATGCAGTCCACGGTCGGGATGAAGTCGATCCCGGTCGACATGCTGGTGTTCGACGAACTGGACGAGGCGACGCCGGAGGCGAAGACGATGGCCCGGGAGCGGCTCGGCCACTCGGACTACAAGCGGATCATCGAGCTGTCGAACCCGTCCTTCCCGGACTACGGGATCGACGAGGCGTACCAGCGGTCGGACCAGCGGCACTGGACGCTCCGGTGCCCGGCCTGCGGGGCGTGGACGGCGCTCGAGAAGGAGTTCCCGCGGAAGGCTGGGGCAGGAGGTGACGATCATCCTGCCGCGACCCGACGGAACGTTCTACCGCGCCTGCCCGAACTGCGAGGCCGAGCTCGATCTGGCGGCAGGAGAGTGGGTAGCGGACTTCCCCGGACCGTCCGATCCACGGCTACCGGATCTCGCAGCTGTTCTCCTCGAAGGTGGACCCCGGCGAAATCCTGCACGAGTACCGGACGACCCGGTTCCCGGACCGGTTCTACAACCTCAAGATCGGGATCCCGTGGGCCGACCTCGAGCGCCGGCTCGACGCGGCCTCGGTCCTTGCGCTGTGCGGCGACGCCCCGATGGCAGAGCGGTCGAACCGTGCCACTGCTCGATGGGCGTCGACACGGGCCGGGAGCTTCACGTTGTGATCCTGCGCAACGACGAGGACCCGACGCCAGGACCGGCAGCACGTCGTCCACCTGGCGGTCTGCCAGGACTTCTCCGAGCTCGACGGTCTCATGGAACGGTTCCAGGTCGAGCGCTGCGTTATCGACGGCCTCCCCGAGACCCACGCGACGCGGGAGTTCGCGCGACGGCACGCGGGTCAGGTGTACCTCTGCTTCTTCAACGAGGCACCAGCGGGGTGAACCCAACTGGGATCACGCGACCCGTCACCGTCCTGGTGAACCGCACGGAGGCCCTCGACGCCTCCCGAGCAGCGATCCGGGACAAGCGGGTCGTGCTGCCGCGCCAGGACCGGATCGTGGAGGAGTTCGCGCAGCACATGGCGGCAGACGCGAAGGTCCTGGAGGAGGACGAGGAGACGGGCGCGAAGAAGTTCAGGTACGTCCGGACCGGCCCCGACCACTTCTCCTTGGCGTTCACGTACGCCTGTCTCGCCGTCGCCGACCAGACGGGCTGGCGGGTGTGGGCGGCGTACATCCGGAAGCACGGGACGCCGTGGGTCGCGTGATCGTTGCGCAGCGCGGGCGGTAGCAGATGCGGGTCCGGGAAGTGACCGCCATGCGGCATCGCCTCCTGCGCCAGTGACCCTGATGCGGCATCCCTCTCCGGCAGAGTGCCGTTTATGCGGCCTCGACCGTTCCGAAGGTGCGGTTTATGCGGCATCCCGAGCGCCCGCGAGCGCCCCGTGCGGCATCCCTCGTCGAATCGGTGGTGAGTCGTAAGTCGACTGTACCGTGCGGGTTGGGCCGGATTCGCCGACTCCTCATGGGGCAGAAGACAGCGGTTTTGAGCCGGCAACGTGCCGTTTCGCTGCCCTGGCTGCCGCGGAAGCGCCAGGAACCGCCGCCAAACCGCCGCTGCTCCAGCCGATTGTGTGCCGCATGTCCGGCTTCCATCGAGGGGCGACATGTGGTGGGGGTTCGGGCGATGCCTGCAGCGCTGGTCGTCGGGATCCTCCCGAACTCGGATCAATTCGGTCGCGATTCGGGGATTGACCGCAACGGCGGGGAGGCGTAGACACGGTGCACCTGAGGAGGGAGTGTAATGCGTAACGGGTTGCCTCGCGTCTTCATCTTTGGCGCATTCCTGCTTGTTGCGTCTTCGGCCGACGTGGTTCGCTCCCGCGACCTGGAGTCCCTTCGCACAGGGTCCATTCTGAGTATGCAATGCGTGCATGTCGGAGATGAGCCGACGTGTCCACCGTGCGATAATCCCAACACTTCAGAGTGGACCAACTATTTCTGGTTCAACGGAGATCCGACAACAACGCACACATTGAACTACTACATCGCAGATATTACCAGCGGCGACAGCTGGATTGCTATCAACAACACCCGCCACTACTTGACGGTGGGTCCCGGAGGCTGCACTCGTATCGAAAACAGCTTCACGATCAGCCCGAATGTTCTCAGACGCGGCAGGAATCAGGTAACGATTCACAGCGCCTGGGTGATCGACACGCTCGATGACCTGTTCGTAAGCGACATGACATTAGATAATGCGTGCAATTGCGATTTCGTTGATACCGACGCAGACCGACTGAATGACTGTGAGGACAACTGCCCCACCGTCGCGAACCCGGACCAGGCAGATGCCGACGGTGACGGCATCGGGGACGCCTGCGACTGCTCCCCCTCGGCCAAACTCACCGCCTTTGACGCGGCGGCGGAGGACTATTTCGGGTTCTTCGTCCGCGTGAGCGGGAACACGGCGGTGGTTGGTGCGAACCTCGACGACCACGACGGCGTGACCGACGCAGGGTCTGCCTACGTCTACGTTCGCGATCCAACCGGGAACTGGGCCCTGCAGCAGAAGCTGACCGCGATAGACGCCGCGACGGATAACCGTTTCGGGTCTTCCGTCGCGGTGGACGAGGAGACCATCGTGGTAGGCGCGCCCTTCGACGACAGTCGGGGTCCCGACTCGGGGGCGGCGTACATCTTCGTGCGCGATCCAATGGGAGGCTGGACCCAGCAAGCCAAGCTGACCGCAACGGATGCCCAGCCTGACGACCGTTTCGGGTTCGGAGTCGCGGTGAGCGGGGACACGGTCGTGGTCGGCGCGCCCAATCTCGGCGACGCCACGGGCGCTGCTCCCGGCGCCGCTTATGTGTTCGTCCGCTCCGGGGGGGTGTGGAGTCAAACGGGAAAGCTATCGGCCATGGACCCCGCGGCAGGCGATACTTTTGGAATCTCTGTCTCAGTGACCGATGACACGGCTGTGGTCGGTGCCCATCGTGACGACGATGCTTGCCCGGATAGCCCGGACTGCAATTCCGGCTCCGCCTACGTCTTCGTCCGCTCGGATGGGGTGTGGGCTCAACAAAAGAAACTCACCGCATCGGACCCGGCCGAGCAAGACCTCTTCGGAAGAATCGTATCCGTCAGCGGAAACACCGTCATAGTCGGAGCCTCACAAAAAGACCTTGCTGGGCTGCGCAGCGATGCCGGGGCAGCGTATGTGTTCGTCCGCAACGGCACTGTCTGGACCGAGCAGCAAAAGCTAATCGCGTCGGATGCGAGGGCGGGTGATCGATTCGGGTTTTCCGTCTCGGTGAGCGAGGACCGGGCCGCGGTTGGAGCGGTCTTCGGCGACGGCGCGGTCGCCGACGCTGGCTCGACGTACCTCTTCGTTCGCACTGGGGGAGTGTGGACTGAGCAGGCCAAACTGGCCGCATCGGACGCGGCAACAGGAGACCGATTCGGGTACGACGTAGCGACAAATAGGAGCACCGTGTTGGTCGGAGCGGTTTTCGATGACGGTGCGTGTCCGGCGAATGTCAATTGCGATTCCGGTTCCGCGTACATTTTTGATCTCGGGTGCAACGACGTAGACGGCGACGGCTACGGTGCGCCGGGCAGCTGTTCATGTCCGGGCGGCACCCCGCCCGACTGCGACGACTCGGATCCCGATGTCCATCCAGGCCACTTGGAGGTCTGCGACGGCAAGGACAACAATTGCGACGGGATCGTGGACAACGGACCCGCGGAGAGCTGCAACGGTCTCGACGACGATTGCGATGGTGCGACGGACGAAGGTGACCTCGGCGGCGGAGCCGCCTGTTCGACAGGGGAGTTGGGTGTGTGCGGTGCGGGGACGATGCACTGCAATGGTGGCGTCGTCCACTGCTTCCGCAACCTGGGCCCGGGCCCCGAGATCTGCAACGGCCTGGACGACAACTGCAACGGTCAGGTCGACGAGGCGCTCGACAGCGACCATGACGGCGTCACCGACTGCCAGGATAACTGCCCGAGTGTTTACAACCCGGCTCAGGCTGACGCGGAGCCGGACGGGATCGGTGATCTGTGTGACTGTTGGCCATTTGATGCAAGCAACCCTCCGCCGCCCGAGGTACTGAGCCTGCACGTGGCAGGGAAGCCCGCGTCAACGATCACTTGGGCGATGAGTGCTGCGAACGTCCGGTACAACGTCTATCGGGGGTATCTCACGACCGGCAACGTATGGTCGTACAACCAGCAGTGCATCGCGAACCGCCTTGCCACACCTCCCGCGACGGACTCGCTGTCGCCCCTGTCCGCGACGTTCTTCTTCTACCTCGTCTCGTCCGTTTGCCCGAACGGCGACGAAAGCTGGCTGGGGCGAGATTCGAGCGGTCGTCCGATCGGCAGACCGAGCCTTAGCACCGACCGGTGCCCGAACCCGATCTACGACACGGACGGCGATGGAACGGAGGAGGCGGTCGACAACTGCCCTGGGTTCCGAAACCCGCCGCAGTCGGACGTCGATTCGGATTCCCACGGGGATGTGTGCGACAACTGCCCGAATTGGGCGAACACCGATCAAGCCGATTCAGACGGCGACGGGCCCGGTGACGCCTGCGACGCCGACGACGATAACGACGGGATCCTCGACGACGGCAACGCGAGCGGCGTGATCGGGGACGACCCGTGCACAGCAGGCAACACCACGAACTGCGACGACAACTGCCAGTTCACCGCCAATCCTGGTCAGGAGGACTCGAACGGGAACGGGATCGGCGACGCCTGCGAGGGAAAAAGGCGGGGCAAGTGAAGCGGTCGCCTGAGCGGCGTATTCCCGGGCGAACGTGAGGGAGAAGTGGGCGAGGGAGATGGCCTGGACCGTCGAGGAGCGGATGCGGGCTGGCCAACCATTGGGAAGGGAGAGATTCCTGCGGACCGCAGCGTCCGGCATAAATAACCTCCGCGGGCACGGGGAGGAGGCAGAATAGCCGCGTGAAGACGGGACGAGCTACCTCGCCGAGGGACCCGTATGGAATCGCTGGCGCGGTACACCACCAGATGGTGCATCCGTAACAGGAAATAGTTGTGGAGTTGAGAAAGGACTCGCTAACGTGATCACTCCGTTATCCTCCCTCCTCGGCGTCTTTCTCGGTCCTGACAATACGATCGGGACGCCGGCTGTATCCAGTATAGAGTTTCCGTTGGAAGATATGGAAGCAGCACTACCACGAGCGGTTGCCCTCCATGTAACGCCCGATATCACCCCGAACCCGATCCACGAATCTTATTCAAGAGAGGAAGATTGCCAATGATGATCACTTGGTTAGGGAGACAGATGCTGAAACAAATCAATGAACTCCTGTGCTTCGGGTCCCGAAGGGGGGAAACGGCCATTCGAACGCAGATCACAAAGCGATTTGTTATGGTCATGGCGGGCATGACCCTATATGGGGTGCTGCCGATAGCGATTGTGACGTCGCCGACCGCCGCTCAGGCGGATGTCGTCACCTTGTCCGAAGATTTCGAAGATGGTGTCTTGGACCCTCGCATATCCGTCAGCACGACTGGGAGCTTCAATTCGGGACCTGGGATCAAGAATGTCTCGAATGTTGGCAGCACAAAAGCGTTTGGCTTCGGATTATCGACGTGCGGAGCTAACTGTTTCTTCAATTACATCACGGTTTTCAGCATCACCCTACCGGCGCCAGCTTTCGTTTCCACAATTTCATTCAAGGAAATGGAGTTGTATGGTAACTGGGGATCGGACGGTTCCATGTTTGTTGACGGGAATCCACTTGGCAACGGTTATAGAGATTTCGGAAGACTGCCGTACAACGATGGTGTGGCAGATACGATTTATCGTTCAAGGGTATTCTCGATAAACAGAACCGCGACGACGATTGACCTTAGGGTTGCGGACATCACTCGTTCGAGCGAGATATTCATCGATGATCTCGAAATCAGGGTAAACCCGTCATGTGATCAGAGAGACGAGGATTCCGATGGAGTTCTCGATGATGATGACTGCAGCGGAGTCGCAGGTGACAATCCCTGCACCGGCGGCAACATGTCCGATTGCGACGACAATTGCCGAACGGTGTCTAACGCCGACCAGTTGGATGTAGATGGGGATGGCGTCGGAGACGTCTGCGACAACTGCCCCAGCGTCGCGAACCGTGATCAACGAGACACAGACGGTGACGGATCCGGCGACGCCTGTGAATGTCTTGGCGTGTTGTGCATGGCACTGGACCAGTGCCACAACGCCGGAGAGTGCGATCCCGGCAGCGGCCTCTGCTCGAACCCCACGGTGCCGGACGGCACGGCGTGCGGTGACGATAATGCCTGCAACGGAGCCGAGACCTGCCACGCCGGGACGTGTTTGACCGGGACGGCGCCGGTGTGCAACGACAACAACTCGTGCACGGACGACTCCTGCGATTCAGCAACTGGGTGCGTCCAAACAAACAACACGTCCTCGTGCAACGATGGGAATGCGTGCACGACGACTGACACCTGCTCGGACGGGATATGCGTCGGCACCCCCTCAGACAATGTCATTCGCGTGGATGTTTACTCGGGATTCAATCTCGCCGGTGGTGGAGCGCCGTACTCAGGACTGGTCGGGACGTTTACGGCTTCCGGTGTCTCGTTTGCGACCGACACGGGTTACAACTGGCATCCGTTCGGCTTGGCTTCGTTCGGAGCCGACATCACGGGTTTTCTACAGGTGACAAGCGAGGGGCTGTACTCCTTCACGCTGAACTCCGACGATGGTAGTCTGTTGTTTATCGACGGCACACAAGTCGTGAATAACGGTGGTGTACATGCTCCGCGGTCCATGAGTGGTAACGCTACGCTCACGGCTGGCCGCCACGCTTTTGCAATTCAGTTCTTCGAGTGCTGCGCTGGGCCGAGTGGCGTAGACTTGGCGTTACCGGTGGGTGTGACGTTTGGCCAATGTCCCGCCGGCTGTGGCAGCGATGCAGACTGCAATGATAACGACCCCTGCACGGACGACCGCTGCGAGTTGTTGACCGGATGTGAGAATACTCCGATTGACAACTGCTGTTCCGACCCGTCGCCCGTGTCGTGCGACGAATTGCAGCCGTGCGACACGTTGCCAGCCGACCAGATTTGCCCACCGAACACACCCGTGACCAGCAGCACGGTGCTGGTCGAGCCTGCGGATGAAGCGGTGTGTGCCGGAGGGATCCTAAGCGTCTCTGTTACCCGGACAGGGGAGATAACCCGCACCGTTACCTCGCTACCGGAAGTGTGCGACGGCGAGTGCTTCCAAGACTGCTTCGACGACTGCGTCGGAGTGCCTTTGCAGGAATGTCATAACGTGTGCATTCGAAGATGTGGCAATGGAGCCTGTCTGCAGTGGGAAACGCAGTGCGATTTCGTCGATCTGGCTTTGACGTGCGACCTTTCGTGCTTCACGCAGTGCGACAGCTCTTTCGACCCAAGTACCCAGACTTCTACCTTCACTCAGCCGTGCGGCGAGACGATTGGCGGAGCGGTGGAAATCCGTGAATCGGCCGGCGGTTGCAACGGTGCTTTGGTGGATGCGCGGTCCATTTCTGGAGCGGGGACAGCGAGTGTTGCTCTTGCGGCCCCGCTGGTGAGCGGAAGCTATGTGGTGTGCTACCAGGGCGAGGTCATCAAGACGGTCCTGATTACCGACTGCGGCCCTCGATGCCGGATTCGCCTCCCGGCTAATACCTTCGATCTGGTTCCGGGAGTGTCCAGCACATTCTCGGTGCAGCTGGAGAATGTCCACACAGTGGGTCCGTACTCGATATCGCTCCATCGCTTCGAGGACAACGCGCACACGCAGCCGATGGCGGTTCCCGGCTTTCTGAGCGTCCCCGCATCGGTCGAGGTGCCGGAGGACGGCTCCGCCTTGTTCGAAGTGAACGCCGCTGACCCGCAGCCGTTTGAGGGGCAGTATCACTGGCCCAACGTGATGGTTCGTGCGACCGGCGGGGAAACCGCGTGCGAGAGTCTTTTCGATGTGAACGTGGTGGTGTCGGCGTGCGCCGGACAGCCTGCGGGCACGCCGTGCGGAGATCCGAGCGACAACGCGTGCAACCGTGCGGACTCTTGCGACGGGGAGGGTCAGTGCCTGCCGAACCATGCGGCGCAGGGAACGCCCTGCACGGATGACGGGAACCTTTGCACGGACGACGCGTGCGACGGTTCGGGGGTGTGCGGGCACGCGGCCAGCACCGCCGCCTGCGACGACCGGAACGCGTGCACGACGGATACGTGCGATCCGATGAGCGGCTGCGCACACACCACGATGATCTGCACGGACGGCGACCTCTGCACGAACGACTCGTGCAACGCGGTCATGGGATGCGTGTTTAGCCCGTTGAGATGCAACGACGGAAACGCATGCACGACGGATGCCTGCGATCCCAAGACGGGGTGCACCCACACGACCATCCAGTGCTACGACGGGGACGAGTGCACGAACGACGCGTGCAATCCTGGGACCGGGTGTATTCACACGACCATCCAGTGCTACGACGCAAACAACTGCACGGACGACTCGTGTAATCCTGCGAGTGGCTGCACGTTCAGCCCGGTCGTCTGCAACGACGACAGCGCGTGCACGACGAACTCCTGCGATCCGACGAGCGGATGCAGGTTCGACAGTATTCGCTGCAGCGACGAGAACCCATGCACCGACGATTCCTGCAATGAGGCGACTGGCTGCGTGTACACCCAGGACGACACGAATCCGTGCGCGGATGGGAACGCGTGTACCGCGGACGCGTGCGTCGCCGGGCAGTGTGTGAGCACACCGTTCGCGTGCGACGACAGCAACTCGTGTACGGACGACGCGTGCAACGCGGCGACTGGATGTGTGTTCACTCCGAACGACGGCAACCGCTGCACGGATGGTAACGCCTGCACGGCGGACGCGTGCGCGGCCGGCCGGTGCACGGGCGCTCCCATCACCTGCAGCGACAACAACCCGTGCACGGACGACACGTGCAACCCGGCGACTGGATGTGTGTTCACTCCGGACGACGGTAACCGCTGCACGGATGGCAACGCCTGCACGGCGGACGCGTGCGCAGCCGGCGGGTGCACGAGTAGCCCCGTGAGGTGCGACGACACCAACCCCTGCACGGACGACGAATGCGATCCGGCCTCCGGTTGCAGGCACATCCCGGACGATACAAACGAGTGCACGGATGGGAACGCGTGCACGACCGATGCGTGCGTGAATGCCCGCTGCTTGAGCCGTCCGATCAGGTGCGACGACACCAACCCCTGCACGGACGACACGTGCAACCCTGCGACGGGCTGCGTGAACACTCCGGACAACACGAACGTTTGTTCCGACGGAAACGCGTGCACGAAGGAAGCGTGCGTTGCGGGGCAGTGCACCAGCAGCCCGGTCAAGTGCGACGACGGGAACCCGTGCACCGACGACTCCTGCGATTCCGTGGGGGGATGCGTGTACGCGCCTGACAACGCGAACGTATGCAGCGACGGCAATCAGTGCACCATGGACACGTGCGTCGCGGGACGGTGCTCCACGCTCCCGGTGACGTGCAGCGACAACAATCCGTGCACGGACGACTCGTGCAACCCGGCGACGGGGTGCGTGTACGCCCCCGACGACACGAATCCGTGCAACGACGGCAACGCCTGCACGGACGACGTGTGTCGCGCGGGGCGGTGTGTCGGCACGCCGTTGAAGTGCGACGACGGGAACGTGTGCACCACGGATGCGTGCGATCCGACCCGGGGCTGCACCCACGTCTGCGCGCCGTTCCCGTGCCACGAGGGCGATCTGTGCTCGACCGATGACACCGGGGCCACGTCGCCGGCCGGTCACGTGACCGTGAGCTTCGACGCCAGCGGCAACGTGATCGTTCTGTACGAGCAGTCGCGGGACCTGAACGACAACAGCTACGGCAGGAACATCGTGAACTGGCCTCGCAGCCACAGCTTCAGCAACCTGGTGGGGAGCGACAAGGCCCGTTTCGTCTTCCGGGACGCGCGCGGTAACGTCGTGTTCGACTTCTACATGGACTACATCACGAGAAAGACCGGCACTCCGTCCGGCTACGCGAGCCTGGGCGTGGCCGGAGGCGAGGGCGGCGTCAACGCCGGGCAGGCGTCGTGGCTCATGGATTGGGACACGTCACTGGCGGCCAGCCTGAATCGGACGGGGTACTGCGCCGGCGGGAACTGCGTGGTGGGCGGGGTCGATCTGCTGGTCAACTCGCCGCCGACGACCCCCCCGAACACCAGCTACAACGTCAATCCCGCGTACAGCAAGTGGAACTTCACGAACAGCTACAGCGTCAAGGTGAGTCGGTCGGCGTTCGGGGCGAACGGGTTCGGAAGCGTGATCATCAACGACGTGCACAACTCGCCCCCCAAGAAGGGGAAGAAGCAGGTGTTCCCGAACCCCTGCGAGCCGTGCGGCGGCGGCAACGGACCGTGCCCGTCGGACGGGGACCAGTGCGCAAGCGTGAACTCCCAGCCTCCTGGATTCGTCGGTCACCTCACCGCCAGCGTGGATGCGGCGGGAGACGTGACGGTGGTCTACGACCAGGCGCTGGATCTCAACGACAACAGCTACGGCACGAACATCGTGAACTGGCCGAGGTCTCACAGCTTCCGGGACCTGGTGGGAAGCGACAAGGCCCAGTTCATCTTCCGGGATGCGGCCGGAAGGACGGTGTTCGACTTCTTCCTGGACTACATCAGTCCGAAATCCGGGACTCCATCGGGATATGCGAGTCTGGGAGCAGCGGGCGGTGAGGGGCACGTGAACTCCGGGCAGCTCTCGTGGCTCCTGGCGTGGGACACGTCCCTGGATGCGAGCCTCAACGACACCGGGTACTGCAGCGGTGAAAGTTGCGTGGTGAGCGGAGTGGACTTGCTGATGAATTCGCCTCCGACGACCCCACCGAACACCAGCTACACCGTCGCGCCGGCTTTCAGCCAATGGAACTTCACGAACAGCTACAAGGTGAAGGTGAGCCACCTGGCGTTCGGGTCGTCCGGCTTTGGAAGAGTGGAGATCGGCCTGGTGCACAACTCTCCGCCGAAGCGGGGCTCGAACGCGGTCGATCCGAATCCGTGCACGCCGTGCGAACCGGCGACGGGTGGCACGTCTCCCGAGTGAGCGGTGGCGTGAGCCGGCGGCGACCGTCTCGTGGTGAACGGGTCCACCGATCTTTCGAAGTGAGAATCGAGACGGGTGAACCGCTCCAGCGATTGTTTCGGCCGAGAACGCAGGAGAGAATGCCGGCGTCGGAGGGGACGCAGTCGATGGAAGGGTCGGGATCTGGGGCGTGGCGGACGATCTCACGACACTTGGTCGACGACGACCGCCACGCACCAGCAGAACGGCCAGCACTGCGGCAAGGAGAGCGTGAACCAAGGCACTCAGAGTCCCGAGCGGATCGGGACGGCGGTGAGGTCGAGGTGCCAGGTGTGCCCTGGATACCGGGCCTGTACGCTCCGGCGAGGAGTTACACCCGCTTGACGTCGAACCCATGGTTTGGTCGGGTATCGTAGTTGGCGTATCGCCGAGTTCGATTCCCGCGCCTTCGTGTTTCCCTGTTGATTCCGGGGAGGATCTGTAGGACGATGCTGCGAAGTTCCTTATCAGGGAACGGAATGGGAGGCTCGGCGGTGCCTCTTTCGACGAATAGGCGCATGCTGTGGTTAGCCATCACACCGGCAATCGTTGCCTTGATGCTCGGCTGCCATGCCGCCGACAGCCGGGCGAACAAGCCAGCGGAGCAGGAAGCCATGGGAGTCCTCGATGCAATCAAGGGGAAGAAGGCGGCGCGCGGGCCTGGAGAGGCCCAGAGCGCCATCCTGACAGGCTTCATTCTGGCCAACGGCTCGGTGCTCCCAAGAGCAGAAGCGATTGTTGAGGCAGCGGCCGATTTGGGGGAGCCGAAGCTGACTCCGATTCCCTCCGGAAAAGACGGGATTCTGACGTTCCAGCACCCAGCCGGGGAGTTCCTTGTAACGCTCGTGACGGTGCGGTACCCGGATCTGGACAAGACGCCCTCATCCCCGTTCTCCCCCACAGTTGAAGAGATGAACGCGACTTCCGCACACTTCATAACGGCCCTCATGCCGGGACACGGGGATCTGCGCCAGCGGGATCTCACGATTGCCCGCCTCAGCGGAGCTGTCGCTCTGGCAAACAAGGCCGTCGCCGTCATGCTGGGCCACGGGGTGACCTTCAACAAGACGGCGCGATTCGTCGCTTCCGTGGTGGAGGCTGGTGCAGACGGTGTCCCGATTCCTGGCGGGGTCGACATCACCGTCGCCAACGAGCTGAATGGCCGCGCCTCCCTGCTCACCCACGGCATGACTCGGTATGGCCGTGAGGACCTCTATGTGACCGGTGAGGCGACAGAGCCGAGCATGAAGGACGCCTACGAGTTCACAGTTTCCATCGCGAGTTGGCTGCTCGGTACGGACGAGAGGATCCCTGACGGCGATACGGTGGGTCGTTCGGCGGCGGAGCGGGTGAAGGCCAAGCGAGTTGCGAATCCGACGGGCGCTGGGGCTCCGGTGATACGCCTTGATCTGTAGACAGACGGAATCACGCCATCGATTTCCGGACGCCACTTGCTCGGCGGAGCCGGCGGCAAATGGTCCCTCGTCTATTACAGGGTCGGCGTGGCTCTCCGCAGCACATGCTGTTTGTCGGAACGGCGCTCTTTTTTCGGTGTGATTTGCGATATGTCTGCCGAGGCAGACGTCGGGGAATCCGAAAACTGCCTCAGCCTCGCGGAATCTCAAGGCTTTTCGCGAATCCGGTGCGCCGCTTCGCGACCTTTGCGCGGGACGATTCGCCGCGTGCGCGCCGCGTGCCGTCCCTCGGCCCGACTGGCCGCCTTACCGCGGGAGAGAACCGTCAACGCCTCTCGCGCTCTCCGGTGTTGGAAAGAGCGCCACTGTTCCATTCTTCCGGCAGACGAGTCGCCTACGGGCAAACGTTGGTGATCCTCTCGACGGTCGGCACACCGCGACGCCCCTCGAAGCCGTAGGTCCCTGTACCGCAGAAGTTGCGTGCTCTCGCTAAATACCAGTAGCCGGTTGGCGACGGTGGAACCGTCGCATCCTGAACGATCGGTCCCGTGAGATACGTGCCCAGGCAGAATTGGCACGGATCGATATCCACGGGCAATGTGTCGATACAGCCCGTCACGACGTCATAGCTCGTCCCCAGCCCCGCCACCGCGGAACACCAGCCGAAACTCACCCCGTCCGCCAATGCAACAAGATGGTCAATCTCCTTCGGCGAGATGAAGGCTCCCCCGTCATCGGCGGCGCAGTCACACGCGTCCCCGACGCCGTCGCTGTCTCTGTCCAACTGGTTCGCATTCGGGATGGTCGGGCAGTCGTCGCGGGGATCGAGCACCCCATCGCCATCTGTGTCTCCTCTGCACTTTCCTTGAGTCGCAGCGAAAGTGCTTGTGATCTCGCAGTACGACAGCGCCCGGGAGTAGATCGTAAGCTCGTCAATTTTCCCGTGGAAAAAAGCAGAACCAGCCCGGGCCCACTTACCTATTCTCGCCGGCGAATTATATTGAGCGACACTGCCACTGGTACTACCCGAGTACGTGCCACCGGCGTCGACCCCGTTAATGTAGAGTGCAATGTCAGCGAACCCGTTGACCACGGCCGCTACATGGGTCCACGCATTCAACGGGACCGTCGCGGTGCTCATCTTCTCACGCCAACAATCCGTACCACAACTTATCCCGAAGCCCGCGTACAATTGCCGACTCGCATTGATTGAGAAGTACACGCCAGCATGTCTGTTGGAGGTGGTGAAGTCGTGAGAAACGAATATGGGGTTCTCGCCGGTGTCCGCCGTGTTCACCCACGCTTCCGCGCTGAATGGGAAGCCAAGGGCCGAAAGAGGAGGCGGGACTTGGAGAGTGCCGAGTTCGACGTAGTCATCGATACCATCTAGTTGAAACGCGTTCCCTATCTTGCCAGGCAAGAGGGAAGCGCCGCCCGCAGGGGTGCCATGGTTTGAGTCGACTGCATCGTTGGCGTCCGCATCCGCTGGCCACCAAGATACCGTCTGGAAGGGCACCTGGACACACTGGGCTTTCGCCGCTGTAGTCACCGCCGATAGGCCGAGCGCGAGCAGAAAGCACAGGATCACGCGGCGCGAGCCACTATTGATTTGCCGTCTCTTTGGCACATGGTAGAGGCTCATCGCAGGAGCAGGAATTCGAACGTGACCGACGTTGGCACGCATGGCATGGCCCCCCTTCCAGCGTAGGCGATCGTGCGATTGTAGGCGATGGTACAAAGCAGTTATTTCTTGCCCCGATCAAATAGGGGCACGGTACGGATAGCGCTTTCAACCTGCGTTTCCTGCTCCACGTCCGAGTAGGGGCAATACGTCAACTAGCTTCCCTCCGCCCCCCGCGGAACGCTGTCACTCCTCCATGTCGTTTCTGGGCCCGACGACGGCCGCCCGTCGAGGAGAGACGATTACTTGAATCTCGGGACCACCCTGGCTCTCCCGGACCTCGGCCCGTTCGACTACATGACGCTTACCGAATTTACCGGATCGAGTCAACTTACGTGCGAGTCCTTGGGCCGCGGCGCCCATCGCTGCAGGAACATCCGTTGCTAGGAAATGTCGAAATCGGTTGCTCCCCCGTGATTTGGACCACACCTTTTCCAAGTCTTGTCCGAGTGTCTTCTCCAAGATCCAGAGCAACAGGAGAACGATCCCCGTGTCGGGAAGGTCCAGTGCTATCTGCCAGGAGCCCCGACGGAACTCGACGAGTTCAGCGACGTCGATGGCGGCGGCCGGCAATTCGTCAAGGGCAGTCAACAGACGATTCCTCTCGGCGGGTTCGAAGGGGAGCGCTGGGCCGAGCCGGGAAAGGGTAAGGTCAACTAAGGTCCTCGTAGCCCAATCCGCAGCGGTTGCGACGGAGATGAGGTCGCGATTCGTCAGGCGACCATCAGCATCTTCGATGCGCAGCAGCAGTCGGATGCGAACGCGTGGATCGCCGTAGAGCCGCTGTACGTTGCCCTCTTGGTTCAAGCCTGATCACCTCGGCCTGTTCTCTGGAAACTAATCCGTTGACTTCTCGCCGTGGTGGCTTCGCACTCGGGTGCACACTCGGGTCGCCAGTCTCGGTCGCTTCCTACCCCGGGCTTCGACATCGCGAGGATCGTGGCATCCGGGTACTCACGTGTGTTCCGCCGCAGGCGCTCAAGTCGAGGTCGGAATTCTACTCCAGTTGATCGCGTGAAGGCGGAAATAGTGTGGGATCACCCGCCGCGGGTTCGGCTACGCCTGCCCCAGTCGCATCGCCATCCCAATCGCCGCCTCGATCCCCTTCTTCTCCCGCACCGGATTCACCCGGCCTCCTGCTCCTTCACGGACACGGCGCCCCGTTCGGCCTCTCGTTCCCCTCGCTGTCCCAGTGCGGTGGGCTCCGCGGGTCTCTCCGCGATCGCGCTTCAGGGGTGCTTCGGTGTTGTCTCCGGACGATCGAACACGAGTTCGGTCGTGACCTTCGGCTCGCGGCTCTCCGGACAGATCGCCTCGAACACGAGCCGGACGCGGGTCTCTGCCACCGGCAAGATCCATGGCAACTCCTCCATGTTCGCGTTGTAGTCCAGGATCACGTGTTGGTCGAACTCCTCGATTTCCACGACGAGTGGCACGTCCGGCACGATGTTGCCGGACGAATCCCGCGCTACCACTGCGAACTGGCTGATGTCGAACCAGGAACCGACCGGGCAGTGCAGTTCGAGTTTCGGTGCTTCGAATCGAACGGCGCGTTCCTTTCCTTCGCAGGCAGCGGGTAGGCTGTAAAGGTCCCAGGCTCGGAAGGACACCGGCATCGGCTCGCCGGGTTTCGTCGATGAGAAGCCCTCGCCCAGATGGACGAAGCGTGGTGTCTTGCTTTCTTGGGGTACCTGCGGCCGTTTGACGATCGCTATTGGCGATGCCTCTCCGGAGAGCACTACCCAGTCGAGGGAGAGCACCATCATGACGCACACCGGATCGCTTTCCTCCAGTCGTTTCGAGTCGGCGCCGCACAGGATGAACTCGCCTTCGATGATCCGTTCCTGGTCGGGCGGTTGGTTGGGGCGATCGTCGATCGGCCAGGCCCGCGGGTCCACGGCCAGAACCCGCCCGCCGTCTCGCGGGATGATGCCGGTCCAGAGCGCGTCCTCGGTTCGAACCCGCCCGCGAACGAATCGGCAGTTAGGACGTCCGCGGTCCTGGACGCAGCCCCAGCCAGAGGGCGGGGGATGCGCCACGACCGCTCCCGGTGGCAGTGGGCTGTCCGGCCGGGACGGCGGTGGCGTCTCGCGCGGTGTGAAAGGGGGCACCTGATGCGCGGCGTTCGTGCGCTTCGTCTGTGCTTCGTCTCCGGTGCTGACGCCTGCGTGTACACACCCCCGCGGAAATGCGAAGGCCGTGCGGTCGGTCGGCTGCCCCGGCTCGCTGGCCAGGGACGGCAGGGCGACGAACAGGACGGCGATCGCGACGGCGACAGGTAGGCTGCGCATAGCTCCCCCTCGGGCTCGGAGTCTGGGCTTGTTGTACACCGAAACCGCTCGGAGGGAGCGTCCGAAACGGGACCGATCGGGTCGGGTTGGTCGGAGCCCCCCCCGGGATCACGACAGCGTTACACCGAGGTCGTGATACCCATGGCGACCATCCTGATGCTCTCCTTCGACTCCGATCGGGGCGGGAGGGGAAGGGGGGATGAATCAGGCGACCGAAGTGCGCTTCTCTACGTACCGAAGCATCTGGTGGTATCTCGGCCCGAGTTTCTCGTCCGCTGCGAATGTCTCGGCGGACCGTCGCACGAACTCGTGAATGGGACGCTCCATCTGCTCGACAACTTCCCTCACCTCCGGGACCGTTCGAAGCCCAGGGCCCAGGTAGTCCAGGATACGGCGGTTGTCCTCGTCAGTCGTGATTAGAGCCTTCGAGAGCACCGCTGCGCCGCGTGCGAGGACCGACGCGCCGACGCTGGGTGCCGTCGCTAACGTGTCCAGATACCGGATCAACTCTGGGCCGATGACAACGCGAGGATAGCCGGCATCTCGTTCAAGCCCATACGCCTTCTCAAGAGCTGCTCCGTAGACTTCGGGGTTGTCCGGCAGTGTGACGCATGGGCCGAGTTCGATTCCACCTCGGACTGGATGCTCGCGTGCCGTCGAGAGAAGAACCGCGCTGCAAGTGGCGTAGAGAGCCGAATAGACGTTGCTTGCTGGACCGGCTTGATCCTGCGACCCAAGAAGCGACACCGCGATGGTAACGCAATCGGAAAACGTGTTGATGTAGATCGGGTTGCCTGCGTCTGGATCGACCTTCACTTCGAGATGAGGATGTCGGCCACCGATGCGGGCCGCCATGTCAGGGTTCACACTGAAATACTGTCGGAAGTCACGTCGAAGCAGCACGACCTGTTTGGCCGCCTCGACGAGACTCTTGCATGTGGCCGGCGTTGCGGGACCAGAGATCTGGCGCAACAGTTGTCGCTGGCCAAGCACGTCGAGGAAAACCACAACGAACTGGCCACAGACCTCCGCGTTCACGTTCGGATTCCCATTGTCCTCGCCACCCCAATCGCCGCCTCGACCCCATTCGTCGCCCGCACCGCCTTCACCTGCGCCGTCTGTTTCGCGCCGAGCCCTCGAAGCAGCCCCATGTCCTGTCCCTGAAGCTTGAGGGCGGCGCGACGGACGGGGGAGACGGTCAGGGTCTCACGGACACGGTTGCCCGTTCGGTCTCTCCACCCCACGGCCATCCTGCCCCAGGCTCCCCTCGACCCCGTTTTGAACCCCGGCTACCAGCGAGAACACCGCCTTCCCCGTCGGCGGCATGTCGAAGTCGTCCACCCACGGCACGGTCTCCCCGCAGTGCCGCTCCGCCAGGGGATTTGAGCCGGGGACCTGCGTGTAGACCCCCGTCGCCCGCAGGACGTCCAGGTCCCCCTCGTACACGTTCCAAGACGTGAACCCTGCCTCCTCCTGCCACTCGATGTAGTTGGGGTCGGTGAAGAGGAGCACGATCACGCCGTCGTTGAGGTCGCAGAGGTCGCCCTCGCCGTCGGAATCGCAGTCACGTTGGTCTGAGTTGTAGAAGAACACGCAGTTGTCGCAGGCGTCACCCGCGCTGTCCTCGTCGAAATCGTCCTGGTAGGTGTTGTAATCCGTTGCACAATTGTCGCACGCGTCTCCCCGACCGTCATGGTCAAAGTCCACTTGATCCGGGTTTCCGATGAACGGGCATGTATCGCACGAATTCCCGAGGCCGTCGCCGTCAGTGTCCATCTGCGTCGGATTGACGACGCCTTCGCAGTTGTCGCAGGCGTTGTGAATACTGTCGCCATCGGTGTCCACGCCGTCGGCATCTTCGTCGGTCGAGTTGTCACAGTCGTCGTCGATGCCGTTGCAGGCTTCCAGAGCCCCGGGGTGGATGTCCGGTGCGAGGTCGTTGCAGTCCCCGCTGATGTTGACGTAGCCCGCCGGCGCCGAGCACTGCACGGCGGTCGTCGAGGGTTCACCGTATCCGTCGCCGTCTTGATCTCGAAAGAATGCCATCGGTGTCCCTGGCGAGGCGTCGCAGACCGTCCCCGTCCCCTCCGCGCTACAGACGGTCGCTCCGGTTCTTTCGCAGTCTCCATCCCCCACGGTGCATGGCACGCCTAGGTCGAAGCCCTCGTCGACCTGGTTGTCGCAGTTGTTGTCGATACAATCGCATGATTCCGTCGCGCCGGGGTGTATCGAGGGGTTGCCCGGGGCACAGTCGACAGCGTCAGCGTGGCCATCGCCGTCGCTGTCCAAAAAGTACGCCCACGTGTCGGTGTAGGTGTTTCCGGAGCAGTACTCGAACCCGCCAAAGAGAAGAACCGTACCCGTGGATTGCATGAACGTGAGCGGAGTCTGGGACATCTGCCGCTGGCTCGGTGATTCAAGAACGAGGTTCTGGCGATCCATGCTGGCGTCTTCCCATTCCGAGGTGGGGGAAAACGACAGCGAGCCATCCTCCATGACGACTCCGCCGACGTAGGAGTAGCGGAATCGGTCCAATTCGAGTGGACGGTTCCCGCAACTGAAGTCATGTAGAAGGACGTAGGACGTCCCGTCGTAACCCCACGCTTGACCGCCTGCAAACAGAATCGTCTTCAAGATCACGGGGTCCCAAACAAGACTCGGTCCGCCCGAAGGCGGCGGAGATCCCAGCGGCGTGATCTGCGTCCAGTCGGTTCCGTCGTACTCCCACGTGCTGTTAGGATTTGTGCAGGGATCGGCCAGCCCGTCACCGGTCCGCAGAACGACTACGCCCCGCAGCTCGTCAAATGCCAGCGCTGCTCTGTGACAGGCTCCAGGCGAGTGGAGCGTCGCTACCGGGTACCAGTCAAGACCGTCGTACTCCCACGTATCGCCGAAGACCTGCCCCGGAGTCATTCCCCCGAACATGACAGCACGACCCCGGCGAGAATCGTAAGCGAGGCCAGGATGATAGCGCCCAGGCGGTGTTGAGGTCGTGACGACCTGCCGCCAATCAAGGCCGTCAAACTCCCACGTGAAGTCGAGGCGTGGTGATCTGTCGGCGCAGCTTCTCGCTCCCCCGACGAGAATCGCAACACGTCTTCGAGAATCGTAGGTCATGACGTGGTGCATGCGACCGGGAGGTGACGTCGCTGGTGTCAGTCGAATCCACTGCGGTGCCGGCGGTGACACTTGGCCGCACGTGAGGGCTCCTTGAGCCGAGTTGAGAGGCAGCGCCCCTTCTGCATGGCTGGTTGCGACGGACACCGAGAAAGCGAGAATCGCTGAGAACACCAGTGCTCTCATCGAGCTGTCCCGCGCGGCCCGCTCCTTCGGGAGGCATCGTGTGATTCAGGTTGAATGCAAGGAGGCAGCGCGGTCGGGTCCCTTCCGCTTAACACCCCCCTCGTCCCCTTCCTCCCATATCTCGTCTGCCCCTGGTACGTCGCGGCGGTGACGTAGTACCGGCCCCTCCCACTCACGGGATTCGGGAGCGGATCGTTCACGGTGAGGTAGTCACCGACGTGGGGCGGGCTTGCTGGGTACCCGCACTGAAGCGGCTGCGCCTGGGACCAGTCGCCCACCGTCGAGAGGGTGCCGTAGTAGGTGTCGAAGTGATCGGCGGCTGGGAAGCCTTCCGGCATGACGGGAACGCGGAAACCGATAGTGTTCGACTGGGGAGTGTAGGTCTGCAAGATATCGAACGTTGTGGCAAACCCCGAAATCATCATGAGCCAGCCCCCGGAAGCCGTGTACGCTCCTACGTACAGTCGGCCAGTCGTGGGATCGAATACCAGCCCGGTGCTTTGCCAGAAGAACTGGTCGACAACGCCGGGGGCGACGCATCTGTCCCGGACGTACCCCACGATTTCCTCTGTGTGGCCGTCGAATTGGATGATCCGACGTTCCGTGAGTTCAAATGGCGAACATGAATGTCCCGTGATCGGCACCACGAGTTTCCGGATCATGTGTCCTTCATTATCGATGACGGGTGAGGTTCCTTCGTTGCACCAATTGTAGTTGTCGCCTCCCCCGCATGATAGTGCGGAGCAGGACAGTCCCGGTTTCAGGAACACCCAGTCGCTGCAATCGAGCGGCTGCCCCGGCTCGCTGGCTAGGGCGGGGAGAACGGCAACGAGGATGACGACGGCTGCGAACAGGCGGGCCATGGCTCCCCCCCTCGGGTTGCAAACCTGGCGAGGTTCTACACCCAAACACGACGAGGGAGAAGCGGGAAACCGGACGGATTCGGTCGGGTTGGCGAAGGGGGCGTGGGAAGAGGGGCCGGTTCGGGATCACCGCGAAGAAGGCTGGGAGTTGCGCCAGGATCGTGCGTGCCCGACCTTCCCGGTGCAGAAGTTCTGCTCCGATCGAGGCGGGAGGGGACCGGGCACGGCTGACCCCGGAAGCTGGAGGCCCTTGCGAGGATCAGCGACTGCCGAGGACCGATCGCAGCGCGGCGGGCAGCTCCCGAACGAAAGCATCGATCGTCGTCTTGTCGATCAGGCGAAACTGCCTCGGCCGAGTCATGAGCAGATCCTCCAGAGCCTTATCGTGATCTTCAGTCCATTTCCGGCGACCCTCCAGCCGGCTGCTGACCAGATAGCAGACCAGGTCGGCAAGTTGCAAAGGAGGAGTCCGCGCGCTGTCAGCGAAGGAGATCGTGCCGTAGCTGCCGGTCACAAACCGATCCTTGGACTTCACGGTGTTGAAGATGTCGGTCGCCAACGCCTCGTACTGCCGGTGCCTGTCGAAAACGCAATCGAGCCTCGACCGCACCATCCGCCGAGCTCGATGCAAGCAGACGTAGAGCAGAAGATTGTAGGGTCTATTGGGAGCGCCTGACGGTACGAACCGTTGCGCCCGGAGGTGAACCTTGCCGCTCGTAAGAAACTGCCTCTCGGAAGCCGTGCGAGTCGCGAAGTCCTGGAGCGATACAACGCAGCCGACTGGTACCAGGTCCCTTCCGGCAATGCAGTCAACGAGATGCCGCAAGAAGTCCGTGACTTGCCGCGAACCCCACCCCCGATATGGAGCGACTCGCCGGCCAAAGAAATCTGAGGCGTGGAATTCCGTGACGGCGTGTGTTCGGAGGAGCTTAGACCACTGGCGGTTGAACCGGCTCCATTGTCGGCCGTTCCCGAGGTAACCACCCAGGACGCAGTACTGAGCCCCTGCGTGCGTACCACTCTCGTCTGCGTAAAGGGTGGGCATGGGGGAATGCTAGCACCAGGGTTCGGAGGTGGGGAGTTCGTACAACCGACCGGGCGGCTAATACTCGTTTTGCGGTTGTCGAGGCCGGCGCGATCGTCGCCCGCACCCCCTCCTCCTGCACCGCCTTCACGTCCGCCTTCTGCCTCGGCTTCAGGTTCCTTAGGTACCCCATCACCCCTGGAGCTCGAGGGCGGCGCGGTGGGGAGGAATTCACTTGGCGATCGCGCGCGAGATGGTCGTCGGGTCGCCGTCCGTCGGCATCACGAACACGCACTTCCCACCGCTACGCGAGGCCCACACCTCGCCGACGGCTCGCTTCTCCCGGACGTCGTCGGCCGTGTAACGATCCGCGCCCTTGTACTCGACGACGAGGATACGGCCATCCGTGAGCTGGCATACAAAGTCAGGGTAGAACCAGTCCGTCGAGGTTTGCAGCCGGAAGGACGACGACTTCCGCGAGAGGTTTCGCAACCAGAACGTGACGTCCTTGAGACCGTCGAGGAACTGCGCGCAGCGGAACTCCTCGGTTGTTTTCCCGGAGGACGTCTTCTCTGTCAGTTCGCCCGGTCGGGGCGGGAAGTAGTGGTTCCGGAAGGCAAAGCTGCCTTCATAGAGCCAGCTCGGCTCGTAAAGCATCCTCTTGAAGTTGACGACGTTCTCTTCGCTCACCGTGAGCGCGGTCCCGAGCGCGAGCCACTGACCAAATGCGGCCTTCCGCTCGGCGTCGCGGTGTTGCTGAATTCGCGCCTCGACCTCGTCGCGTAGACGGAAGCGGTCCAGCGCCAGCGTGCTGACCTCGGCAATCCCGAGCCTGGTCATCAGCTCGCGCACAACGCTGCGGAGAAACGCCGCCGATTCGCCGACTGGAATGTCTGCGTGGCCGATGTGGCGGTCGAGCCACGCGACGAGTTGGGCCTCGGTCCAGTCGCCGGAGATGCCGAGGTCGAGAACCTGTTGGCGCAGCGTCGTGACGAAGTCGTTTCCAGGCGTCTCCGTATCGACCTCGGTTTGGACGCGGCCGGTCGCGGCGACATCCACGCGGCCAAGCTGGCCCGTCGGGCGAACTCGCGGGTCGTACGGGAGCGGCAACGCCGCGTCTTTCGTACTCAGCTTCCACGGATGCTCGATCACAAACGTGCTCTCAAACTCCATTAGGAGCGTGCCCTCGCGCACAGAAAGCCGCGGGACGATGAATTCAAGTCCCCGCTCGAAGGGCGACGGTGCGCGGGTCTGTCCCGTACCGCCGAAGGCGAGGTCGGCCGCCCGCACCGCGGCGACCGCAGCCAGCAACCGGTCCTTCGCGGCCGGCGTAATGAGACAGGTTGCGAGCCGGTCGGCCTCGTCGTCGGCCAGCGGCACGCACACGGTGATCTCGCCGCGGATAGAGTCGATCCGCACCTTGCCACCGAGGTCCGCCGCCTGCGATTGGGCGACTGCGCCGTCCATCTCCGTTCCGGGCACGAACGTGACCGTCTGCGGCTGCAAACCGAGCGGTAGCGAGCCTTGCGGGACTGGCAGGATGATCCGGGCCGCTTCGGCGGGCGTGAAACCGTTGCTCTCCAGGGCTTCGCGAAGCTCCGTGAGCACCTCCACGATGTTCGGCGAGAGGGAGAAGACGTAGCCGCAGTTGAGATCCGGGTGGCGCTTTGCCCGTGCGCCAGGCAGCCGCAGGATGCGGCCGACGATTTGCTCGATGGCCGTCGCCGACCGCGTCTCCTTCAAGCTGCACAGGACGTACGCAAACGGGCAGTCCCAGCCCTCTCGGAGCTTTTCGACTGTGATGATGAACCGCACGGGGCACTGCTGTGAGGAGACGTCGCCGACGGCCTTGAGTTCATCGAGACGGCCGACTGAGATCTTCACCTGCTCTTTCGGGACACCGAGTTCACTGACCATCCGCTCGCGGAGCGGCTCGCATTCGTCCACGCGCTCAGCCTGAATCAAGAGGATCGGCCGAACGTACTCGCTCGTCTGCTGACCTTCCGTTATCGCGAGCGTCTCTAGGTCAGCGCGAAGCGTGACGGCCTCGGAGAGAAGCTGGTCACGCTGGCTCGGGTGTCGCGTGATGACTCGCAGCGGGAGCTTCACCATGTCTGCCGCCTTTAACTCGGCCGCAGAGACATGGTGCAGGACGTTGGAGACGTTCTTCGTCCGAGCCGGGGTCGCTGTGAACTCCAGGATGCAGGACGGCCGCACGCTGCCGAGAGTCGCGAAAGAGAGGTCCGTCCGCGCGTTGTGTGCTTCGTCCACGATGACGACGGGTCGCCGCAGGCGTAGCATGTTCACAAGCGAAGGCTTCGGCTTGCCGCCGGCGCCGGGCAGCAGATCGGCCAGACGCTGCGCCGGCACGTTGAGCAAGTGCTCAGCGAACGTGCTGTTCTGTTCGTAAACCTTGCGACCCGTCGTGTCCTCGACTCGAAAGGCCTGGATCGTGGTCACGATGACGACCGTTTGACCATCGACCGCCGCTCGTGACAGCCGTAGTGCTTCCTCGATGGTGACGACCTCGACGTTTCCGCACGCGATCTCGAGCGCGTGGCGATACGGATGGCGCGGGTTGCGAAGTGCCTCGGCCGTCTGATCGAGGATTGTGTTGCTCGGGACGAGCCACAACACGACGGCCCTCTCCCCGTGTAACAGATCGCCGATTGCGGACCCGGCGGCGTGGCAGGCGATGAGAGTCTTCCCGCCGCCTGTGGGCACGCGCAGGCAAACGTACGGCATGCCCGCGTCGAGGCCCGGCGCCGCCACCGGAAGGTACGGGACGAGGGGCGAACCGTTTTGCTCGATGATTGTCCGGAACGCGGAGTCTGGGCGCCCATCGCGCGCGCACCGGCGAAAGAACTCGCGCAAGGAGTCAAGCACGCGGAGCTGGTAGGGCTTGAGCTCGATCATGAGATCTTGATCTCGTAAGGCGTCTGGCGGACGACGACTCTTTCGGCCTGCAGGCGGTCACGACCGAGGAGGCATCCAGCGCAGTAGACGATCCTCGGGCCGTCGTGAGTCGGAAGCTGAGCGAGAGTGGCGCGGGTCAGCACGTTGCCTCCATTCGAACTCCGGTCGCCGAGGATCCCGTTGTAGAGCAGGTAGATCGCGACGTCGCGGCACACGGCGAGCAGTGGAGACCTCGCCGAGACTCGCTCCCGCGGGAGCGGCTCGCCGGTTTCGGTGAAGTAGACGTGGCGTGCGAGGTCGGCGAAACTGACGCTCTGCCTGACTTGCCCCCGCTCGTCGAAGATCGGATCTCCGAGCTCGCAGAAGCGAAAGCCGCCCCCGAGACCTTGGACCATCTCGCCCTTCGAGTCTTGATGCCCCTCGATAACGCGCCGAACACGTTCGGCGGTGATCTCTCGAGCGATCGAGGGCTTCATCTCGATTAGGATGAACCGTCGTCGGTTCGAATCCGCGCGATTGAGCTTCATCACCGCATGACCAGTGGTCCCGGAGCCAGCGAACGAGTCGAGCACGAGGTCATCCGCTGTCGTCGTGAAGCTGAGGAGTTCCTCGATCAACCCTGTCGGCTTCGGGAAGTCGAACGGTCTCCGACTATCCGGGAATAGGTCCTTGATCTCGTTCGTTCCGGTCCGGCCGTCCAACTCGAATAGGCTCGACAGCTTGTTGCGGTAGTCTCGCGCGTAGACCTTAATTTCGATTAGCCTGGATTTTCACACCACCAGAACGGTTAACGGAAAGCGCGCGTGACGGCCGCGGCCAGGGGGCTGTCACACGACCTCGACCGTGAGGGGGCATCCTCCCCACCAGGGTATCGTGGTCGTCGTTCCGATGAGACCTGCGTCGAGCAGGATCGGGTTGTGTGCCCGGCGAGGCAGTCGGACGGTCACGCGGTCCTTAGTTCTCGAGATGGCGACCCTCGCCGTGGTGTCGAGGAAACGCCGGAAGATTTGCCGGGCGCGCGCACGCTCGTAGCCGTGCAGGGTGCTGGCGAACCGGCGGTAGATGCCACTGGCGATGACGGTCAGGAGCACGTCGAAATCGACATTCAGAGCGACGGCGGAAGACAGCGAGTCGAGGTGGAAGAAGTCCACGCTGTCTGCCAGACCGTTCTCGATCAGCATTCGCCGTGCGTACCGGGTGATCACCGCCTTCAGGGAGGAAGTCAGGTCGTTGGTCAGCAGGATCGTGGGCTCGTCGTGACCGAGGTCCCGGATCAGAAGTTGCCGCAGGGTCCCCTTGTAGTCCCGAAGCTGGATCCGCTGGTCGACCACGCGAGGGGTCTTGAACTTGCGGTGGGGCACGTCCAGGTGAACGGTCCGCCAGGCGGAGCGCGGCAGCGTCGCGATCTCGGCCATGAGCTTCGGCGAGCGTCGCCGCAGGGTGACGAAGGTGACTTCCAGTTCGTTGTGGAGTGTGGAGAGGTTCGCGTGGGTCGTCAGCTTGGAGTCGAAGACCAGGTGTCGTGGACGTTCGCCGTAGCGCTGTTCCCAGAACTTCACGAACCGCAAGACCTCATCGGCCTCCTCGCCCTTGCGGATGTCGGTGTTCGAGTAGCAAAAGACGTTGCCACCCGCATCTCGTGCGAGAAAGGCGAGGACGGCCTTGCGCCGCTGGCTGCGCCGGGGGACGTAGTGCTTCTCGACGAACGGGTCCTCGCCGAAATACGAGATGGAGTGGAAGTCGAGGTCGAACGAGGATGCGTCGACGAGCTTCTCGTCGCGCAGCTTCTCGATCCATGCACCGAGGAGTCGGACGAGCGCCTTGCGACCCAGGCGCGAAGAATACTGCGACATGAACGTGGCCTTCGGGATGGCGTTGAGCCCGGCGGCGAGGGCGACTCCCGGATCGAAGACCAGGTCCATCACGTGGCTGCGGCGGGACTTGCCGAGCAGCTTGAGCAGCAGGGCCGCCCGGACGGCATGTGCGGCGGGGATCATCTTCGTGCCCGGGAAGGCGCATCTCTTTACCACGGCATCGAGGTCCAGACGGGCCAGCAGTGGAAGCAGCAAGAACAGGCCTCCTGCATGGGTGGAGAACTCGCCGGGCTGAAGGGAGAACATCCGCACGTCGGCGATGGCATCGGCCATTGGCCGAGGGCGGTTGGGACGTTCCTCGTCGAGCCGGCGGGGCAGGCGCGCGAAGCCTTCCTCGCGCAGCACCTCCTGGATGGCGGTGACGCTGAGCCGGTCCTTGCCCGAACGCTCCAGCTCGTCGCGGATGTCGTACACCGAGAGGTTGCGCTTGCGCAGCGAGACGACGCGCTCGCGCACGGCGTCCTTGCGGGGCTGGGACTTGGATCCGTGAGGGATGTCCCGAAAGAAGTCCCGCTCCATCTCGTGGCGAAACCGCCAGCAAAGGATGCGAAAGGAGCCGGGTTGGTAGCCGAAGCGGCGAGCCGCTTCGGCGGACGGCAGGCCCTCGGCAAAGTACGCCCGCAGAGCCTCGTACTGGCGTTGGCGCGTGTGAGCGGGCTCGAGAAAGAAGCGCGCTTCGTCAGTTATCGCATCCGGTGTTCTATCCACTCCGACATTCTACATCAGATCCAGCCGTCTCGGTCAAGACCCCCGAAGGCAGGCTGCCACCGCACGAATGAATTGGCAAGAATAGGCCATAAACATGCGTTACGAGGTTCGTCGGCGCAGTGGTCGGCGTTCAACGCCTGACGCTGAGGTCGCTGGAATGCTCCTTTAATCGACCCGTATAAGAACGCACACTCGATAACGCACTTGGAGGGGTCGGTGAGGAACAGCGAGCTGCTGACGCGGAAAACGAGGCGGCAGGCGTATGCTTCAGGCGGTTTGCGTTAGCCGATGTCGCTGGTGTGAAAATCCAGGTTAGCTTGGTCTCGTCGTTGCCGAAGAGGATTCGCCCTTCTTCCAAGAGCTGGTTCATCGTTTCGGGTGGGAAGCGGTAGCCCATGAGCGGCTGCTTGCACGGCCGCCCAGTTCGTGGGTGGACGACGTCGTAGCGGTACCCCTCTTTGCCGGGGTTGTGCACCGCACGCATCCCTGTGTAGATCCCTCCGGCATCAATGAACTTGTAGTCTTGGAACGGCCACAACTCGCGCTTATGCTCTCGTAGCCACCTCGTGTACCCAACCTGGCGGTGCTGCGGGTCTGCGTGCTCGGCTATCAGGTGCGCCCCGACTTCAAGGAGGCGCCGCTGCACGTCGAGTGTTGTGGATTTCCACTCTGGAGTCAGCTTCTGCTTGTCGCGAGCGTAGCAGAGCACGTACTCGTGTTCGACGGCGATGTTGGTCGGGTTGTTGTCCGTTGCATTCTTCCAGACGATCATCCCGACGCGGTTCTGGGCGAGGAAAACCTCGTCGAACAGGAACCGGATGCTCGCCAGCTCGACGTCGTCGATGCTCGCGAAGACAACACCGTCGGGTCGCAAGAACTGGCGCAGAAGGGCAAGACGAGGATACATCATGCACAACCACTTGTCGTGCCTCGACAAGTCTTCCGATTCCGGACCCACCACCTTGCCGAGCCACTCCCGGATCTCGGGGCTGTTGACGTTGTCGTTATAGATCCACCCTGCGCGTTTCCCTGCCTCGTCGCGTTCATCGACGCCCGTGTTGTACGGCGGGTCGATGTAGATGCACTTCACCTGCCCCGCGTAGTAGGGCAGCAGCGCCTTCAGGGCTATGAGGTTGTCGCCCTGGACGATGAGGTTCCCCTCGCCTGGCTCGCCGCAACCGAGCGCAGGCACATCCTTGAGTAGGTGGAACGGAACGCCGCGATGGTGGTTGACAACCGCTTCCTTCCCGATCCAGTTCAGCGTGGGCATCGTGGGTTCTCTTGGGCTCGCTTCGTCGCGCGCTCCTGGAAGCCATGCCAGGATCCTTCAGGATCGGCAGCGGCTGGCGTCTTCTGTCCCAGGAGGCGACAGAGGTCGATGAAGTGTTCCTGGGAGCCGGAGCGCTCCTTCAGCGTCGACGCGGTCCACTTTCGGATAAACTCCTGGGGTGTCACCGGCACGCACCTTCTCCACCGTGTGGCTGCGGGAGAGGATTCTACCAGGGGTGCTGGCGAAGGAACCTCACCCCGGCATCATCGCGTTGACGGACCAGGCCGAGGTGCTGGCGGAGGGGTGGGCGGGCACAACGGAGTCCAAGTCGGGGTGGTAAGTGCGTCGTCTCCGGCTCGGGGTCGTTCTCATCGCCATCGTCGGGTCGTCCGTCGTCTGAGCTCGTCTCGGGTGGCGGAGGCGAGTATCGGATCCACGTCGCGAGTTCCGCGACGCGTCGGGTCCACCCGTCGAGCGCGCCCTTGAACCGCCGGGCGAGTTGGTCGAACTCCTTTTCTGCTCCCTTCTCGGACTCCCGGCGCTCGGGATCGTCCCAGACCCGTGGCACCTGCACCATTCGGAACGCCGAGAGCGACAGGGCTTTCAGGGACAGGACGCCCGCGGAAGTGTGTTGCGCCTCGACCTCGACTTCCCCCCGGTGGCCCATGATCGTGGAGAGGCGACCTCGTCCCCGTCTCGTGTCGGTTGGGAGCGATTCGTCGAGCGTCTCGCCGAGGGCAGCGATCCATGGGCCGAAGATCGGCGGTTCCGGCATGGGCGTGGTCGAGCCGTAGGGAAGCGAGGCGCGCAGGACGATGTCCACTCGTAGAATGCGAGGCTCCGTCCTCGTCGGTCGCCCCTTGCGCCCGAGCAGTTCCGAGAGGAGATCCTCCTCGCAGGTGAAGGAGCGGGCGACGTCAAAGGGGGTCCACCCGAAACTGATCTCCGCCGACACGTGGAACGGCTCCGCCTGTTGCGGCGCGTTCCGGAAGATGAAAACTCGCCAGCGTCGCTCTGTCGTGACAACATCGATCGTTTCCGCTGGCCGATCGGCGTGCGGGAAGAACAACCCCGCCTCGCGAAGGGCCTCCTGGAGGCAATCACGGAACTCGTCGTATCGCACGGCTCGACCTCGCCGGTGTTCACGTACCGTGGCGAGTACAGTGGCTGAATCGCACCAGGTCGCGGGACAGAACCACGATTCTAGCAGGAGGAGGGGACGGCGTTGATCTCGGGGCAAGTAGACGCGGGCCGTCGGCGACTACACGAACCCGCCCCGGTCGACTCACCGGCGACATTCCTCGATCAGGGAATCCGCCGTGGGTGCGCTGTCAGCAAGGTAGTCCACGCACCCGGCCAGCCATCTCCTCGTCGCTCGGGGGGGTGTAGATCACCGTCGTGAGCGGGCTGACGTGGCGCGCAAACCTCTGCGCCAGGAACAGGTCGTGAGACATCCTGTACACCGCACTCACGGCCGAGTGGCGAATACTATGAAACGAGTACAACCGATCGAACCCCGCCTCGATCTGCCAGGTCCGCCACGCGAACTGGACCCTGCGCCGGGAGATGCGCTTCCTGCTCTGGTTCGCGAAGAGAGGATCACCTGGCTGGAGACCCTCCCCGCGCTTCTTCTTGAACGCCCACAGCCTCTTCAGCTTCGGCAGCAGTCGATCGGGAAGGAACACATCTCCGGCTCGTCGTCCCTTGGCGATCTCAGCGCGTATCCGCACCCGGACCCGGGGAGTTCCGTCCGCCGCGAACACGTCGCCGACGTTCAGGCCGACGATCTCGCCGAGCCGGAGGCCGGTGCCGAGGGCGAGGCTGAAGATGACGTGGTCGCGGACGTTACCGGCGGTGAAGCGGAGGATCGCCCGTTGTTCGTCGGCGGTCAGGGTCTGTGGGCTGAGGTAGGGCACGGCCACACTCCGAAGACCTGGTTGAATCGCTTCAGGAAGTCGCGGCCCAAGGCCGATGTCGGCCCGCCGCCTCGGACGCGACCGAGGTAGGTGCGAAGGGCGCGCTTGAAATCACGAAGCAACAGGTCGGGATCGATCTGCACGCCACGGCTAGGGTCGATCCGGATCGGCGTTCCAGGGAGGAACTCGAATCCGCCGTTCTTGATCGCCAGGCCATGGGCGAGGCCGTTGCGGAAGTCATCACGCATCTCGCGGGTGTGCGGACCATACGCGGGACCCATGAAGTCTGTGACGAAGTCGCGGAACGTCTGAATTGAGCCGTCCCGGCCCCGGTAGAAGCTGCCGAGAGCCTCGACGCCGTTGAAGAGTACTGATCCGAACACCAGCAAGAACGAGACGTCTTCCTCGTACCGGCCTCGTCGGGTTGGCTGGAGCACCTCCAGCGGTCGAATCAGCATTCGGCGAATCCGCAGCTCGAACCACCGGACTCGCCCTCTGAATGTCAACATCGGAAGGATCGACCTGTCACGGTCTGCGAACAAACTGCATGCGTGCCCTTCGATTCGAACAGGCATCATGAGCTCCGAACCGGGCTCATCGTACTTCCCCGGCTGCGAAGGGTATGCCACAGCCCGACCTGCCGGGTCCAGACCGGTTCCGCCACGATCCCCCGCAGACCCCGCTCGGTGACCGGGTCCCGGCCTTGGGTGATCGTCGGCAGGTCCACGATCGCCTCCTGAATCTCCGGCGCGAGCAGCAGGAGGTTCATGATCTGCGTCATCCGCGCCCGGGTCACCGCACACAGCCGCGCGGCGGTCGCGAGGTCCTCGATCTCCCCGGCGCGGATCATCCCGTCGATCTTGTGTGCGAGGGCGAGCAGCCGGACGACGCGGGGGACGCGGCCCACTGGTTCCGGCTCCGGGGCACGCTCCGGGCGGAACTGCACCGTGTACGCGACGCTGGCCTTCACGACCCGACCTCGGCCGCCAGGGTGGCGATCCCGGCGGGGGCGAAGGTGATCTCCAGCCGCTGCGTAACGCCGTCGTAGGTGACGCGCTCGACGAGGAGGCGGAGAACACGCTCCTTCTCGGGGGTGAGCAGGACCGACCAGAGCTCGTCGAAGTCCTGCAGCGCCCGGGCCACGTCGGCCTCTTCCACGGACTGGGCGGCCAGGGCGGCCTCACGGGGGCGGACCTCCGCGAGCCGGGTGTCGAACGCAGCGATGTTCGCCTGTGCCTTCTCGACCTCGGCGCGGACGGCGTCAGCAGCGGGGCCCGTCGTCCTCGACAGGGTGCTCACCAGCCGCGCCACCTCGCCCCGGGCCCTGGCGATCTCCTTCTCGATTCGCTTCCGTTCCGCTTTGGCTCCCCTGCGCTCGGCGGCCACCTGGGCGACGGCCTGCCGGAACGTCTCCGCCTGGAGGTCCGGGTGTGCGCCGATCCTCTTGATCTCGTTGACGACGAACGTCTCGATCGCGTCGGCGGAGACGGACCTTGTGGGGCAGGCGTCGGCGCCCTGTCGGATCGCGGTCGTGCATCGATAGTACCGGTAAACGCGCCCGCCCTTCTTCGTCGGCGAGTGCGCCATCGAGGTGCCACACGCGGAGCAGTGAAGCAGGCCCCGCAGGAGCGCGCCGTGGCGGTTACGCTCGGGGAGGACATGTTCCCGACGGTTGCCGTCCAGGAGCTTCTGCACCCGGTGGAAGAGCGCCTTCGAGACGATGGCCGGGTGCTCGCCGGGGAAGGTCTCGTCCCCGAGCTTCTGCATCCCGGTGTAGAGCGGGTTGACGAGCGTGGACCGCAGGCTGAGACGGTCCCACGTCCCGCCGTCCCGGCGCTTCCCGTCCCTGGTAGTCCAGGATTTCCGCCGCCAGCCACGGCGGTTGAGTTCTGTGGCGACGGTGACCAGGGAGGGGTTCTCCACGAACATCTCGAAGATCGCCCGCACCTGCTCGGCCTCGTCTCGGTTGACGACCAGCTTCCCGCCCTCGGGGGCGGTGTCGAATCCCAAGATCGGTGTTCCCCCGGTCCACTTCCCGCGGCGGCGGGCGGCGTGCATCTTGTCCCGGGTCCGGTCGCCGATCAGCTCGCGCTCGTACTGGGCGTGATGCGGTGCTCCGCATCACGCCCATTATGCGAAGCCCGGCGTTATGCCGAGCTCCGCCTATCGCCAGGGCATCATTGCGGTGTAGCCAGGGGCGGAAACGCGCTTCGTGGTGTACCCGTCGCTTCGCATAATCTGGCCTCCCTCAAACCCCGGGAGGCCACATGCTCGAAGATCGCCTTGAATCTGCGGTGACAAGACAGCGCCTGCGGGAGGGCCCCGCAGGCCCGTACGTCGATGCCTTTGGCGACTGGCTCCACGACCACGGCTACAAGTCGATCAGCACCACCAGCGTGCTCCGTTCACTGGCTGCGTGGACGGACTGGCTGGTCAAGGAAGGAGACACCGAGACCGAATTCGTACGCGGATACGACGCGTGCAAGCGCGCGCTTGAAGCGACTCCCCGTGCGCGCTATGCCCGCGGTCCGAACGGGCGCTCACTGGCGTCCGCGTCGCTGTTCATCCGGTTCCTCCGTGAGAGGGGCGTCCTCCCTCAACCAGCCCACATCTCTCTGATAGAGCGATGGCCCCTTCTGGGGGAGTTCCGCTCCCTGATGCGTCAGCACCGGGGCGTAACCGAGACCACGCTCGACGTCTACCAGATCGTCCTCGTCGATCTCTTCGAAGCCCTCGGGGACGATCCGAGCACGTACACCGCCGAGGCCTTGCGTCGGTTCGTTCTGCAACGAGCGCGGCCACACGGGATCTGGCATGCCAAGGGCACTGCGGTGGCGGTGCGCACCTTCCTCCGCGTCTGCAGCGCGACGGGCAGGTGCACGGCGGGTCTGGAGTACGCCATCCCGTCCTTCGCCTCCTGGCGTCTGTCGTCCGTCCCGCGGTTCCTCGCCCCCGAAGAAGTGAACCGTGTCATCGACGCATGTACGGGCGAGGACGCCAACAGCCTGCGGGACCGGGCCGTGATCCTGCTCTTGGCGCGGCTGGGACTGCGTGCGAGCGAGGTTGCGGGCCTCGCTCCCAGCGACATCGATTGGCTGAACGGCCGGCTCAGCGTCTCGGGGAAAACCCGTCGCCACGAATGGCTGCCCCTCCCTCAAGAACCCGGCGACGCGATCCTGCGCTATCTCCGTGAGGGCCGACCTCAGCTCGATCTGCCCGCGGTGTTCACCACGGTACTGGCGCCACACCGACCGCTGACGCGCGCTTCGGTCACCCACATCGTGCGAAGTGCGCTCCGGCGAGCGGGTATCCGGGCGCCAATCAACGGTGCCCATGTCCTTCGCCACTCGGCCGCGACCGCCATGCTCCGACAAGGAGCCTCGCTGGCCGGAATCGGCGCCGTGCTTCGCCACCGCTCGCCCCACACGACCACTCACTATGCCAAGGTGGACTTCGGGCTCCTGGCGGAAGTCGCTCAGCCTTGGCCGGAGGTGTCGTGATGCTCGCCGGTCACGTCGAACGCTACGTGACGCTTCGGCAGACCCTGGGCTTCGAGTTGCACGACACGGCACGCCATCTCAGGCACTTCGCCCGGTTCGCCGACGAGCGTGGCGATACGCACGTTCGCGCCTCCACCGCGCTCGAGTGGGCGGCGGCGGGCACATCTCCGCACGTCAGGTATGTCCGCCTACGCTGCGTCGCACAGCTTGCGCGTTTTCTGCATGCGGAAGACCCCGCTCATGAAATCCCACCGCGCACGCCGTTCGCGCGCTCGAAGGGCAGGCGCAAGCCGTACATCTACACCCCAGATGAAATCGCGCGTCTCCTCGCGGCAGCGAGGCGGCTCCGAGTGACCTACCCGCTCCGGAGGCACGTCTACACGACCCTGCTGGGGTTGATCGCCGCGACCGGGCTCCGGATCTCCGAGGCGCTGGACCTCCTGCTCGACGACGTTTCGTCAGATGGGATCCTCCGGATCCGCAACACCAAGTTCGGCAAGACCCGCTTGGTCCCCCTCCACCCCACAGTGGTCGGTGCGCTGCGACGCTATCTCGACGTGCGTCGGAAGGCAGCGATCACCGATCAGCACGTGTTCCTGTCTGCCGGGAACACGCGGATCTCCTCAACCATGGCGGACTTCACCTTTCGCAGGATCCTGGTCCTCTCGGGAGTCGGCTCAGGTGAGCGACGGCCCCGCATTCACGACCTGCGCCACACCTTCGCCACGCGGGCGCTGGAGCAGTGCGACACCCGCCGTGAAGCCGTTGGCAGGCACTTCGTCGCACTCGCGACCTACCTGGGCCACGCGGAGATCGCCAACACGTACTGGTACCTCTCCGCGACGCCCGAGTTGATGAGCGGCATGGCTACCGCCGCAGAGACGTTGGTGGCCAGGAAAGAGGCACGGTCATGACACCGATTGCACCGCTGATCACCGACTTTCTGCGCTGCCACCTCCCCGTCGAGCGCGGATGCAGCCCGCACACGAGCGAGAGTTACGCGCACGCGTTCCGGCTCCTCTTCGCGTTCGCCGCCAAGCGGTTGGGGACAAAGCCCTCGAAGCTCTGCGTGGAACAGCTCGACGCCCCCCTCGTCCTTGACTTCCTCTCACACATCGAAGCTGAGCGCCACAACGGCGCGGCAAGCCGAAACACGCGACTCGCCGCGATCAAGGCGTTCATGCGCTACGTCGAATACAAGGTGCCCGTGGCCCTGGCCCAAGCTCGACAGATCCATGCGATCCCGAACAAGCGCAAGGACCTCCCCCTCATCCAGCACCTGACCCTCGAGGAGGTCAAGATGTTGCTCGACGCACCGGACGTCACTACACGTCTGGGCATCCGCGATCGCGCCATGTTGCATCTCTGCTTCGCCGCGGGGTTGCGGGTCTCGGAACTGGTCGGGCTGCCCCTGGCGAATGTGAGCCTCCAGGGTCCTCCAAGCATCCGTGTTCTCGGGAAGGGCCGGCGTGAGCGCTGTCTACCGCTTTGGAAGGAGACCGCTGCCGATCTCCGCGGCTGGCTCGCCGTCCGCGGCGCGGTGTGCGCACCCGAGCTGTTCGTCAATGCCGAGGGCACCGTGATGACCCGCGCGGGCTTCGAGTATGTCCTCCGCAAACACTTCCGGACCGCCGCCAATCGGTGCGTCAGCCTCGAGGGACGCACGGTCTCTCCCCACCAGCTCCGGCACAGCTGCGCACTCGTCATGCTCCAGGCGACGCGGGACATCCGGAAGGTGGCGCTGTGGCTCGGTCATGCCGACATCCGAACGACCGAGATCTACCTCCGGATCGACCCGTCGGAGAAGCTGGAAGCCGTGGAAGCCGTGCTGCCGCCGTCTCTGCGCCGTGGGCGATTCAAGGCCCCGGACGCCCTGATCGCTTCGCTGCAGGGATGGGATGATGCGGAGCGCCGAGCGGGTCGACCCTCGCTCCCCAGTGGGGTCAGCCGGGCAGGCTCAGCATAACGCCGGGCTTCGCATAATGGGCGAAGCTCAGGAGCACGTTCACCATCATCCGTCCGTGGGAGGTCGTGGTGTTGATCGACTCGGTCACGGAGACCAGGGCGACGCCGCGCTTCTCCAGCAACTCGTGGATGCGGCCGAAGTCAACGAGGGACCGGCTGAGGCGGTCGAGGCGGTAGACGACCACGGTATCGAGCCGGCCGGCTTCGACATCGGCCAGGAGGCGCTTCAGCGCCGGGCGCTCAACCGTGCCGCCGGAGAAGCCTCCGTCGTCGTATCGATCCGGGATGGCTCGCCAACCCTGGTCGGCCTGGCTCTCGATGTACGACTCAGCGCGTTCGCGCTGGTTGTCGAGACTCGTGAATGCACGGTCCAAGCCGTCGTCGGTGGACTTCCTGGTGTAGATGGCGCAACGAACCGGCACGATCTGGACGGCCACCCCCGTCCGAGGCCGCGACCCGTTCCGCTGCGCCAAAGCCATCGTCACTTCCTCCGTTTCCGCTCGCGGAGGCCCCAGTAGAGCGGGCCGTTCCAGCGCTGCCCGGTCACGGCACGGGCGGCCTCGCTCAGAGACCCGTAGTGCACGCCGTCCATCTCGAAGCCGGCGTCGAGGACGAGCAGCCGGAGTTCGCGGCCGCGCCAGGTCCTGGTGATCACCGTGCCGGCGGAGGGAAGGCGGATGTCGCGAACCGACCTCGATCGAGGCCGCGCGGCGTCCGCGACCGGCAAGTCCACGGGGGCGGGGTTTCGCGGCGTCACTGCGCGCACGAAACCGGCGGGGGCGAGCTCAGCGATCCGGTTCCGGGCCCGATCGCTGAGGCCGCCGTGGGCGAGCTCCTGGAGGCGCCAGGCCAGCCGACGCCAGAGGTAATCGCGGTTCCGGCTGGCCGTGGGCTGGCCGTAGAGGCGGAACCACTCGCCGCGGAGGTCGCCGACGGTCATCCGCCGGAGGCGGCTGATTTCACCGAGCATGCTCTTGTCCACGGTGGCGTCCCTCGTCGGGACAATGAGGGCTCCAGTCGCGTGGAACATCAAGGAGTTCCTGGGCCGTCCTGGCCGAAAAAACGGCGGAACAGGGGCGTTTCTGAGTCAACCGCAGAAATCCTCGGGCGAGGATCATCGCGACCGCGTATAGGTCCAGCTCGCGCCCGATCGATCGGTGGTTCACGCCGCACCGTCCGAACCCGTGTCCGCCTCGACGGAAACGATCTCCGCCCCGAGTGCCGCCTTCAGCTTGCCGATGCCCTTCAGATCCCGCGCGGTCGCCCCCGACTCGAGGAGGCTGGTCAGGTTGGTCAGTTCTTTGGCGGTATAGACGCGGCCCCGGGCGACGTTGTGTTGCACAAGGTCGGCGATGTGCTCGATCCGTGGGACCCACCACAATGTCTCGTCCAGCCAGGGCACGGAGATCTCGATCGCAAGGCCCTCCCGTTCGAACTCGGCGAGGGACATCTCCATCAGGCGGGACTCGGCGACAAGTCGTTTTAAGACGAGGTGTTTCGCTGCCACGAGTGCTTCGCGGTCCTCGTTCGTGAGTACGCCGCCTGGCGCCTCCACGACGAGCCGGTCCGCCCGGAAGCGCAGTTCGGCACCCCTGTTTCGGAGATCCAGGAGGAGGCTCCCGACGAAGGTCCTCATGCCTCGAAGACCTCGCGGGTGTGAAAACCTCGCCCTTCGTGACGTTCATCTCTCTCTCCAGGAACCCGACCAACCCGACCAACCGAGGCCCCCATGAGAGGATCTCCGGGATCGGCGGCACTTTCGGAGGAGGAGGGCTGGTCGGGTTTTCCACCGGGCTGGTCGGGTCCGGCTTCGGAACCCGACCAGGAACCCGACCAGGCGGCCGCCGTCTCCGGTCGCTCTTCTTCCAGGTCCTGGTCGGGTTGGTCGGGTTTCCCACGAAGGAGAGAGGCGGCACGTAGGTGAAGCACGTCACGCCGGGCACCCTCCAGGGAGCGCCGCACCTTGAGTGTGTCGCGCGTCGTTTCGACGGAGACCAGGTGACCACCCTCATGGAGGCGCTTGTGAAGTGTTCTCGCCGAGACGGGCAGGTTGTCGCCGCCCTCGCGCGCCTGCTTCTGGGCGGCAGTGTAGGAGGCCTCCGGCTCGAGGTAGAGGTTTCCACCGTCGACCCATCCGACCCGGTCCCCGAAGGGCTGCCAGAACGAGTCGGGGCCGGGTTCGCGCGCGGATCGCCACCCCCACCGAGTCGGGTCGTTCGGTTGGCCGCCGGTCGGACTCGCCACGTGGGCCCTCCCGCTCGCGATCGCTGCGGCCAAAAGTTCGAAGAACCTCCGGGTCGGCTCTTCGGCTTCCAAGTGCTTTCGTTGGGCGACTGATGCTTCGCCGAGCGCTGCCCAAGCATCCGCGCGAAACCCGGCGAGTTCGCTGTCGCTGATCGCCCCGGACTCCTTGGCGAACGCCAAGAAGTAGTCCATCCCCAGCGCGAGGTTCGCGACGATGAACGCCGTCCGGCGGTGTTGCCCGCTCGCATGAGCACGGTCCCGCAGTGCACGGACTTCCGAGCGGAGCCGATGCTCTAACTCATCGATCCTGACCGCCAACCACCGAATGAACCCGCTGAGCGCCTGAGAACACAGTCCGTTGCCGGCCGCATGCTGCACGGAGGTCAACACGTCCCAGTTCAGATCACCCGGCCCCACCTCGAGGATCAGCACACGAGCCCGGAGCGACTGACCCCTCGGAATGTCCTCCCCAGTCGAGAGGATGAGCCCGCGGGGCGGCTTTACCGGTCTCAGCGTCGCATCCGCCCGCATGCGTTGCCGCCCGCTCGAATTCCCCTGTGCTCGGAACAACCTCTCGGCCTCGCGATGCATGCGCTGGACGTCCGTGGCCGACCCCTTTGGAACAAAGTCATCAATGACGAGAACCGCATCCTTCGCGGCGAATGCCAGTGCTTCGAGAGCGTTCCCGGTACTCAGCCAAGATCCGGGCAGGTGATCCGGGCTGTGGGACGAGCCAAAGTGCTGTTGCGCGAGCACTGCGAGTGCGGTCTTTCCCTCTCCGGTGGGACCGACGAGATGCAGACTGAAGTCGACCTTCCCGATCACCGCCCTGTAGATGGCCGCCAAGAGCGGCACCGAGATGCGGTAAGGCGCGAGGTTGAGCAGGTCGAGGCTCGCGCGGATCGCCTGCCTCAGGTCCGAATCACAAGGCGGATCGGGAAGAGTGAACCGCCCAAGGCCATCGGGCGGCACGACTTCAATTCCGGAGATCGCCCCGTTTTGGCCGATGGCCCCCCCGACGTGAAGGTATACAGAAGCGCCATCAACGCGCCGCCACCCAACGTGAGAGTAGACGGCGCGCTTCCGAATGTCCTCGGACAAGAGCTGGATGGCGGCCCGCGTGTGGTCTCGAAGAGCCTGCCCTGCGAAGACGACCGCGGACGCACCCAGCTTCTCGACCACCCACCCCATGCCGTGGAACTGTTTTGCCGGCACCGTGAACCGATATGCCCGTCCGCGAAGATGCCCCTCGAGTTCGAAGGACAACTCGGCCTCGACTCCATCGTCCGTGTAGAACTCGGTAATGATCTTCGCGACGAAATTGGTGAGTCGGACCGTGACGACGCCGCCGGCAACCTCCTTGTGATAGACGAGGCCGCGGTCGGTGGCCTCGTAGGTTCTCCAGTCTCCGCTCGCGGTGTTCGGCGCGAGTCTCTGCTCGGTCACGAGGGCGTGCAGGTCGTCAACTCCGTGTCCCGCGGCCAAGTAGTCGTCGAGACCAACCTTGGTGCCGCCTTCGCGGGCGGGGAGCGCTACGACCTTCACATGGGCTTCGCGCGAGTTGAGGAAGTCACGAAGCCGAGGAAGCGCCGCCCGGACCTCGGCCTTCGAAAAGGCGTCGCTGTCAAAGACGATGTATACGTCGCGGTCGTTGAGCGCGATCGACTCCCAGTCCGGTAACGCCGTCTTTCCCCCATCCGCGTTCGATCCGCGCCAGTTCCATACGCCGAGCAGCCCAACGCAGCAGAGACCGAGTGACACCGCCGCATCTGCCTTGCGGATCCCTTCCGTAATGTAGAGAGGTCGGGTTAGATCGCCGAGGCATGCCCTGGCCGCCGATGGCACGTCGAGAACCATCCTCGACTTGTTCGGAGTTTCGTACTTGATCGGCTTGCCGCTCTTGCCAATTCTCGGCTGGTCGGGCCGGATCTGGTAAGTCGCGATCTCGCCGTGCACGTTGTGGATCGGGATCAACAAGCAGGGAACGTTGCGTTGCGGCTTTGTGAATCCGAGTCGCTCGAGATCGGACCGGTTGGTGACGGAGCGGTAGCCGCGTGCCGCCGCGACGGCGTCGGAGATCGCGGACGCCTTGATCAGAGCGGCGTGCTGTGGGAGGAGACCGCTGTCGTTGGTGTCGCCCATCAGCGGCTATCCGTTGGCCGAATCGTGACGGTCCGATCCCGCAGGAGCGTGTCGATATCGGACCGCCGGAATCGGACGACCGGACGGCGCCGCCCCTCCCAGAGCCGGATGCAAGGAATTCTGCCGTCGGCTGCGGCTTGGTAGACGGTGCTGGCCTTCAGCCTGAGCATCTCGCCGACCTCTTCGGCGATCAGGAGATCCTCGACGACGTCACGGGACATACCGGAATCCTCCTTTCTCAGAGAACGCCTCGTACGTCCCTTGTCTGCGACAAGCCGCCCCCCCGCGTTTGTACACGCGCAGCCGCCAAGTGCCTGATTGAGAATCGGTTACGAGATGGTGCGGCGGGCCGAGGGCGGGGGGAGGAAGCCGGTCTCGCTCATTCCAGCCGTGGTCAACTGCTGGAGCGCGTGTGTCAATTGCCGACGGGTGAGCCCAAATCGCCGCGCGACCTGATCCTGCGTGATGTTCGCGCCTGCCAACCGCTGTGGCTTCTCGAGGTACTCCCGCCCGAGATAGACAGCCGCCGCCAACCACGGCTTCCGGAAGTCCGGACCATCCGACAGTCGGGCAGTGGTGCGGACGATGATGCGTCGGACCCACTGCGCACGCTTGGTGCGGTTGTCGCGTCTTCCGTCGGTTGAGGGGAAGGCGAACACGAATGTCCCGAGCGGATGGATGAGAGAATACCGGAATGGTTTTCGCCGAGTTACCTGTCCAGCCGCGATTCCCGCGCGCCAGTAGGTGTAGCGCTCCATGATCGAGAGGAGACGCTGGAGCCTGTCATCGGTGTTCCAACGATGAACAAGAGGCTCGAGTTCCGGATCGTACTTCCAGCGGTTCCAGTTCCTCGTCTGACAGAAGTAGCCCGCCATTCGCTGGATGAGCGGGTCGCGAGCGATGCGCCCAAAGAAGAGGGCGAGGCGCTTCACGACGGCGCGACGCCACTCCGACGGCGCAATCGACTGGAGTGGCCGGACGCGGGGGCTTCGTCCGGGCGGGCCCTCTCGGCTCCTTCGATGCCGCAGCGACTCAAAGCGCGACGCGTCCAGTCGCTCGAGCGGCGAGGCTCCGAGGCCTCCGGGCGACAGCAGCGGCAGATCCGAGGGCAGTCCCTCGGTTTCCAGGATCCTCTCCCACCGGGCAGCATCTGACTGGTCATCATCCGGCGCGATGTCAGGAGCGAGGCGGCAGGCCAGAAACGATAGGTAGTCGTTCATCCCCTGGCGCAGGACGAAGGCGCTGAGTGGATCAGCAGGGGAACCGTCATCGGTCAGGTAGATGGTGTGAGGCGGACGGTTCGGTACTGCTTCCGGTCGCCGGCCGAAGATGACGGAGCGTGCCGAGTGGACCGCGAGGAGTCCGGTGTTCATCTCGATCAGCTTGCCGTCGACGCGTCTGAATTCGAACTGCCGCGTCTTAAGGCGGTAGCGCCTGGAGGGTCTAGCAACAGCGCTCTTCCCGTGCACTCGATCGACCATGATGGAGAAGAGACGCTATCACAGAGAAGCAGGCGCGAGAATCGCTTGTCATCCGACAATCACGCGCCTACGGTAGTCCTGTGACACGAAAGCGTGGACTTGCTGAGCGTGCGAGTGCGGAACGGGAAACGGCCCGCGAGCGTCTCCACCCGCGGGCCGTTCATGCGGTGGTAGGCTCAGGCACGAAGCTCGCGTGCCTCCTTCACCAGCGCTCGAAAGCCAGGCTCGTCCCCGTTCGCGAAGACGACCATCAGCTTCCGCGCGAAACGACTGGCCCCGGCGGGCCCGGTCGCCCTGTGGAACTTGGTGCGTTCGTCTTCGGCAACCCGGCAGGCGAACACGACCAGCTCTTCCTTCGGCGCCTTCTCCTTTTTCGGAGCGTCGTCGGGCTTCGGCTTCGCCTCCTTGGCAGCCTTCGACTTCTTCTCGACCTTGGTCTCGGTCTTCTTCCGCTCGCTCATGACGATCTCCTTCCGCGGTCCATTCCGCGTCGGGACAAGCAGGGCTCGTGTTCCGAAGAAGATCAAGTCGAACAGAAGACAATCGCAACATGAGGCGGACTGCTTGCAGGCACGCCGCCATGAAGATGGTGAAGCGGTGGTGAAGCGCACAAGATCTCGTAGGAAACTCGCCTTCTTCGGTGCGTTGTTCCCGTATCTCGGCGGCAAGCGGCGACTGTGTCCGGTGATCTTCCGGGAGATCGACCGGGTGCTACCGCGCCGACTCTGGCCGGGGAGAACGTTCCTCGACGGATTCCTGGGCGGCGGGTCCGTCTCGCTCTACGCGAAGGCGCTGGGATTCCGGGTCGTGGCCACGGACATCGCGGAACGATCGATCGTCGTCGGTCGTGCGTTGATCGAGAATTCCCGCGTCAAGCTCACCCGGGAAGACGTGATCCGACTCCTCACGCCGAACGCGGAGCCGACGATGCGCATCGAGCGGGAGATGGTGCCCCAGGTGTTCACCGCGAACGTCGCCCGTTTGATCGACCGTGCGCTCGCTCAGGCGTCGGTTGCCCGAGATCCGGCGAAGGCCGCTCTCTTGAAGATGCTCGCGGTTCGCGTCGCCTTACTGGAGCACCCGATGTCCCAAGTCCGTAAGGGGACGATCCACCGGATGGCGAGCGGAGAGTACGAGTCGATCACCGAATCCTGCGTCCATCACTACGTTGAGGGGCTCCGTCTGACACGTCCGGATCGGCTGTGGGCCTTGGCGCAGCAGCTCAACGCCGGTGTCTTCCAGGGGGCGGCGCAGGTTCTGAAGGAGAGCGTCTTCGACATCCTGCCCAAGGTCCAGGCCGGCGTCGTTTACTTCGATCCGCCTTACCCCGGGGTCATGTCGTACGAGAGGGAATACAAGGTCATCGACGAGATCCTGGAGGGGACGACGAGGCCGACGAGCCCATTCACGGCGAGGGACGGCGCCGCGATGATCGACGGGCTTCTCGAACGCGCCTACCACATCCCCATCTGGCTTCTCTCCCTCGGCAACGTGGTTGTCACCATCGGCGAACTCGAGGAGAAGATGCGCCGGCTGGGCCGGGAGACGCGAGCGATCGAGATCAGGTACCAGCACCTGCCAGCCGTGGCGACCGACGAGAAGAAAGCGGCGAACAGGGAGTTCTTGGTGGTGGGATGGGACCCTCAGTCGCCGCTTCTGCGAAGTCGATCAGTGCCAGGGATCGTCGTCCCGGCCGCCAGCCCAAAGGTCGAACTCATGAGCCTGCCCGAAGTCGTCGAGGCGCACCCGCACGCTCGTAGCTCCCTGCCTCCGGCCCCGAGCGGCCTCGCTGAAGATCGCCTGATGCAGGGCGAGCCGGCCCTTTCCCAGCAGCAGGTCACCGGGTTCGGGCTGGAGCCCGTCCCGGAACTGGAGTTGCGCGTCGATGTGCCAGAGCCCGGACGCGATGAAACGACCCTCGGCGCGAATCAAGAACTCGTCGTCGACCATGGCAAGCCCTCGTGTCCGGGAATCTTGCGCTCGACGGCAGCGATGTCAAGGTCGAAGGGAGCGGACAATGAGTGAAATAGAGACGTCGCAGTCCCGGCACCTCGGCGCGGTGATGGTGCATCTCGATCGGATCCGTTCGCACCCGCTCAATAGCAACGTCATGCCGGAGGATCTACGGGAGAAGCTCAAGGCGCACGTCCGGCGAACGGGCAAGTACCCATTCATCGTCGTGCGGCCCCACCCCGACGAGCCCGGTTCCTTCCAGGTTCTCGACGGTCACCACCGGGTCGAGGTCCTCCGCGAGCTCGGCCACACCGAGGCCCGCTGCGACGTCTGGAACGTCGACGACCGGGAAGCGAAACTCCTGCTGGCCACTCTCAACCGCCTCCAGGGGCAAGACGTTCCGATCCGCCGGGCGCAGCTCATTCACGAGTTGATGGGGGAGCTGAGCCTGCCGGACCTCGCCGGGCTGCTCCCAGAGACGGACAAGCAGCTCGAAGAGCTCGAATCTCTCCTCCACTTTCCCGCCGAGGAGATTGCCGCGCTCCTCGGAGAGGAGGCCGAGAACGAGGAGAAGCTCTTGCCGCGGGTGCTCACGTTCGTCGTCACAGCCGACCAGGAGGAGCTCGTCGAGCGGGCCGTCGAACTCGCGAGCGACGGGACCGAGGGACGGGATCGGAAGGCCCGAGGCCTCTTCAACCTGGCAAAGCACTTCCTCGAGGCGCGGGACGATGGGACGTTACTCGAAACGGAAGCGTGAGGAGGCCCGGCGGCTCTACCTGACGGGCGAGGCTCCGTCCGTGGCGGAGATCGCTCGGCGTCTCCGGACGAAACCGCACACCGTGGGCACGTGGCGACGCGAAGAGAACTGGGACGATCTCCGTCTGAAAATCGATCGCCAGGCCGCGGAGAAGCTCGTCGCCCAGCTCGCGAACGAGCGCGTGACCCTCAACGCATCGCACTTCAAGCTGTGGGGTGTCGTCGTCTCGCAGCTCTTCGAAACGATGCAACGCGAGAGGACGATGGGCGTCGCGGGGCTCCGCGAGGTGTCGAGCATTCTGGAGCGCGCGCAGAAGGGCCAGAGGCTCGCCCGCGGCCTTTCGCTCGACGGTCAGTCGGAAGAGCAGATTCGCGCCCAGGCCGAGGCCGACATGCGCGGCCTCGTGGACTTGTTCATCGACGTGGTCAAACAGGAAGTCTTGGACGAAGACGTCCGCGATCGGATCGCCCGGACGGTTCTGGATCGCGTCCCGGCGGGAGACGAGGAGGCAGCGGAAAATGCACCCCACCTCGCCTAGCCACCGGGGCTCCGCGTCGATCCGCGGGTACCTGCGCGGCCGGATCGCGGAGATCGCGAGTGCGTCAACGCGAGCCACGAGCGAGCCGCTGGCCGCATGGGCCCTGAGGCGCATCCGACTCGACGGCAAGCCGTTTCGCTTCGAGGGTCACGAGTATCTCCGGACGATCTACGACGACACCGCGCCGCACATCGTCCTCTGCAAGGCCGCGCAGATCGGCGGGACGACCTGGGCGGTTCTGCGCGCGATCCACTCGTGCGTGATGGGTCTGAGCGGGATGTACTTCTTCCCGACCCGCACGGACGTCCTGGAATTCTCGAAGTCGCGCGTCGGCCCGCTCCTGGCGGGAAACCCGTTCCTGTCGCGGCTCGTGAACGACACCGATACCGTCGGACTCAAGCGGATCGGCTCCGCGTACCTCTACCTCCGAGGCATGCAGTCGACGGTCGGCCTCAAGTCGGTGCCAGCGGACTGGCTCGTGTTCGACGAGTTGGACGAGGCGAGCCCGGACGCGAAGAGTCTGGCGAAAGAGCGCCTGGCGCACTCGGACTACAAACGGCTCGTGGAGCTTTCGAACCCCTCTCTTCCCGGTTACGGCATCGACGAGGCCTACCAGCTCTCGGACCAGAGGCACTGGACGTTGAAGTGTCCGAGCTGCGGCCACTGGACGGCGCTGGACAAGGAGTTCCCGGCGAAGCTCGGCCAGGAGGTTCGAGTTATCCGCGCCCACCAGGACGGGAGCTGCTACCGCGCATGCACGCGGTGCGCTGAGCCGCTCGACCTGGATCTGGGGGAGTGGGTGGCCGACTTCCCGAACCGGCCGACCCATGGCTACCGGCTGTCCCAGCTCCTCTCGGCCAAGGTGGACGCCGGGGAGATTCTCCGCGAGTACCGGACGACGCGATTCGCGGAGAGGTTCTTCAACATGAAGCTCGGGATGGCCTGGGCGGACACCCAGAATCGCCTGACCGTCGAGGAGGTGCTCGCCTGCTGCGGGGAATGCGGGATGGACGGGGGGACGGACGGGCGCGAGGGACGCTGCAGCATGGGGGTCGACACCGGCAAGGAGCTCCACGTCGTGATCTCGCGGTACATCCACGAGGGACGCCAGCGGGGAATGCGGCAGGTGGTGTGGCTGGGGACACGCCAGAGCTACTCGGACCTCGACGACCTGATGACTCGTTACAACGTGGGCTTGTGCGTGATCGATGCGCTGCCCGAGATCCACGCGACGCGGGAGTTCGCCAGACGCCATCCGGGCCGCGTGTGCTTGAACTACTTCCTGGAATCCCAGCGCGGGTCGTACCACTGGAACCACGAGCAGGGGATCGTCCAGGAGAACCGGACCGAAGCGATGGACGCGAGCCGTCAAGCGATCCGGGACCGGAAGGTGGTGCTCCCCCGAGGCGGGCGCGTCGTTCAGGAGTTCGCCGAGCACCTGGCTGCAGACGTGAAGCAGCTCGTGGAGGACGACGAGACGGGCGCGCGCTCGTTCCGATACGTGAAGACGGGGACCAATCACTTCTCGCTCGCGTTCACCTACGACTGCATCGCTGCGACCCGCTTCTTTCCGGGGGACTGCACGGTCTGCTGGCTCGGCGGCGATGACGAGTTCTCGGATCCGGTGCTGCACGCGGTTTGGTAGACGCGGCGATCTCGATCGTCAGAGACGTCTTGCGGCGATCGAACCCAAGGGGTCGAAAACGGCCCCGGGCGCGGAAGCTAGGGACGGGAATCGTTTCCGGAGCGGACTGTCGAGGACCGAAACCGCTCCCATGGCGACGCCTACGGTTCACATATCGACCGCCAAGCGGCATGTTCGGAACGGGTTTGCCCGATCTGCCGATCGCCGGGCTGACGCTAACTGCTTGATTTAACAATACGATGCGTCGGTGTGGCCGCCTCTACGATCCCCTGAAGGCGCGGAATTCGTCGCGAAACGTGCCCCCAACGTGCCGGTTGGCCGCCGGATCCGCCGCCAGACCGCCGCTGCTTCAGCCGATTGTGTGCCGCATGTCCGGCTTCCATCGAAAGACGATATGCGGTCACTGAGCGGCTTGTGCAGCGTAACCATTGTAGAATGCTTACCTCGTAAAGACCCGCATTGTGAGTGCATGCGTGGTTCTTTCACGACATAATGGACAGTGAGTCCGCATCCATCGCGTGGTCGTGCAACGGTCTCAATACTATTCGTCGCTCGTGAGATGTGTACGACACCAGGACAATCAGCGAAAGCTGTGTCGAGTCCCAAGGTTGAACGAGCCACGCCACAGGCACCAACCCGTGCTGAACTGGATGGCATCGATCCTGGCGGTGATGGAGGATCCGGCGGACAACCTCCAGCCGGCGAAGGACAAGTTCGCCGACCGCATCGGACGGGATCGTGGCGACGATCACGGCGCTGGGGCGATCGGCGCGACGCCACTCTATACCCCACCTGAGCTGGCCGCTTTCAATCGGCTGCCACAATCGGCGTCGAAAGACGCTCGTCGACCTATGGGGTGAATACCCCATTGATACGGCTTCACGCCCCTGCCTATTCTCCCGGGTAACGGAGACGAGACGGAGCATCCCCCTGGGACCGCTCCGGTGCAGGGGGGCAGGATGCCCATCGCGTTCGCGGTTTGCGGGGATGAGGAAGAGGCCGCCGTGGGTCTCAGGGACCCGACACTGGTATTGCCTGCCGCCCGATCTCATCGAGATTCGCCGTGGCGTGGCGATCGCTGGGGTCCTTCGAGAGCGCGCTCCCGAAGGATCTCATGCAGCACGTGTTCTTGCGGGGAGTGGACCACCGTCACGGTCGATAGCAAGTGTGGAGGTCTTGGTCTCTCCAGACCGGGATAGGGAGGCCCCGATGGGCGTGACGGGCTCGACCACGGAACGGAGGACGGTCAAACCAACGGACTGCGGGGCGACAAGAAAGGGGGCGGGGGCGGTCCTGCGAACACCTTTCTTTCAGCGAACCGCGATCTCATCGTATCTCACGCCGTGTTCTGCCACGCTTGACTTGGGTCTAGACGACACCTGGGGGGTCGCAATTCGGCGCGAAAACCAACGGCGCGAAGCCCCCGACGGGAGTGTGAACGAACCAGTCGGGGGCGCACATGACAACCGGCCCCACATCGACTCCGTGTGGGGGCACATCGGCAAACGGCGGGAAAGTAGGCGGCCCAAGTTGACCCGCGGCCCTGGTTGGCCTGTCGCACGATGCGCCGACCATCAGGGCCGACCGCCGCTAGAAACGCGAGCAGGAGCGACGGATCGATCGCAGGGCGACGACGAGGCAGAGCACAACAGGAGCGATCGGCAGCATCTCGCAATCGCTGTCGGACCGATCGGCCTCTGGGGTGCGGGATCCAATTCTGCTGGCTCACGCTCGGCATCGCGCGGAATGACGTGGCGGCGGTCGGTGGGTTCGCGCGTTTCCTGCCATAGCAGAAATCCGGTTCCGAAGTATCGCCTTGGTTCGCCTTCTCGGCGAGGGCCGACGGAATCGACCCTGTTCGGCAGGTCAGATTGTTCAACGAAGAACATACACTCGTCCCCGACGTCAAGTTCTTTTCCCCATCAGCGACAACTACACTTCCCCATCGGGTTAGTGTTTGATCCCTTTTTTTGATCTGTACCTGCAGAGTTTCTTGTTCCTGTAGGTCTTGCCTTCCTCGGTGCTGGGGGACATAGTGTCGTTCGTCTGGTGAAACGGAGTCGGGCTCTGCGGGGACGCAACCCGACGAGGGATAGCCAGATCGATGGCGCGTCGATGACGCTCCTTGGATGCCCCGGTCCTGTCACAGGGATCGGGGCATTGTTGTTTGGTGGTGTTATCGAACGCCAGAGCGATGCCTCGGAAAATCCCGGGGTCTGGGGCAGAGCCCCAGGTAAGGAAGCTCTGGTTCCTTTTTGCGGGCCGGCGCAGCCAGATCGAGCGAATGCGAACGCACGGGTCGCGAACGACGTCGTAGGATCGACGAGGGGCGACGATCTCGATGTTGGCAAGGCTCTGGGACCCCCTGGATCTGGGATTCGGCAGCGACCGGCGGGTCATGTTCTGGCCTGTGGTGAGGAGACGTCTTTCTTACCGGCGCCGCCCTTGGTGGTTTGGTTGCGCTTCTCGGCCTCATCGCCTCGATAGCTGTTGCCGGTGAGCTCGAGGATGATCGAGTGGTGGACGATCCGGTCGATGGCGGCGGCGGTGGTCATGGCATCCTTGAAGATTCGGTCCCACTGGGAGAAGACGAGGTTGCTGGTGATCATGACGCTGCGGCGCTCGTACCGTTCGGCCAGGAAGTTGAAGAGGACCTCCATCTCCTCGCGGTTCTGCTGGGTGTAGCCGATGTCGTCGAGGAGCACGGCGTCGAACTGGTCCAGGCGGCGCATGGCGGCCAGCAGGGTCAAGTCGCGCTTGGCCTGTAGCAGTTGCTGGACGAGCTTGAAGGTTGGCACGAAGAGCACGCGGTAGCCACGCTGCACGAGCTCGTGACCGATGGCGGTGAGCAGGTGGCTCTTGCCGCGACCCGGCAGGCCGAAGGCCAGCAGATTCTCCGCCCGATCGACGAATCCACCCTCACAGAGGGTGGGCACTTGGCGTTTGATTTTCACCGGCAGCCGGGACAGGTCCAGCGTGGCGAGGGTCTTGTCCGGGTCGAGCCCCGAGCCCTTGCGCAGCCGATCGATGCGGCGGACCTCCCGCTCTCGGTGCTCGAGCTCGACGAGCTCGCCGAGGAAGCGAACGAAGCCCCAACCCTCTCGCTCCGCTCGGGAGGCGATCTCACCGTGGTGGGACACGAAGGCAGGCAGCTTCAGGCCACGCAACCGTAGGACCAGTCCTTCCTGGGTGATCGCCGCGCTCATACCGACGCCTGCTGGAGCAACTCTGGCTCGAACAGCGCGTCGTAGGTGACCAGGTCCACGGCCGGAATTGCCAGCTCCGGGACCTGCGGCACCGTCGGCTCGACCAGCGGACGCACTCGATCCGCGAGCGGGACCGTACGCTCCGCGAGCAACAGCTCGAGCGCGGTCTCGACTTCACTCTCCAGGGTCCGCGCGGCCAGGTGGAGAATCCGCAAGTACTCCACGTCGGCATCCCAGCCGCTGCCCAGCGCGTCGACCAGCGCATCGTAGGCCCGGCGGAAGGTCAAGGTCGGAAACAGCTCCTCGCGGTAGCGGTAGCGAGCGAATGCGCCAGGCTTGCGCACCAACGAGTCGATCACATGGCGGTAGTTGATCCGGTGGTTGTTGCGGCCATGCAGGCGCTCGATGCTCAGCTGGTGCGTGCCGCCGTGGTGGACCTCGAGCCGGTCCTCATAGAGTCGGACGCGCAGCCATTCTCCGCACAGGCGGGACGGCACCGAGTAGGCGTTGTACTTGACCCGGATCGTGCTCCACGACGTGACCGGCACGTCGATCTCTCGGTACTCTCGCAGCCGATCGACGATCAGCGGTCGCATGACCGCCAGCTCCGCAGCCACCCGCTTCGTCCGCAGTCGATTGGATTGTCCCAACACGTCCTGAACCCAGAGCTCCCAGGTCTCGGCGCTCTCGAAGTCCCGACTGTCGCGCAGCAGCAGGTGCTGCTCGAGGCGCCGCTTCAGGGCGCCGTTGGCGGCCTCGACATCGCCGTTCTGCTCCTTCTTCCCGATCGCCGTCGTCCTGGGCGTCATTCCCAGGTGGTCCATCAGAGCGACGTACTCCTCGTTGAAGCCACGCTTGCCCGTCCGCAGGTCGTGCGTTGCCGCCGTCGAGTTGTCCGTCTGGTGGTACTCGGGCACCCGCCCCAAACGGAACACCGCCGACTGAACGCCACGCCGCAGCGCCAGCATCGACTCCGAATGGCACACCGTGGCCCACTCCCAATTCGAGTACGGCAGCACGAAATGACACAGCAGATGCGGAAACGGCTCGCCGGCGATGGTGACGCCCAACTTCCCGGCGTCGGTGAAGTCCGTCTGTCCAGCCTCGCCTGGCCGGTGCGACTGGGGGAAGAACACTTCCTTGTCCGGGCCCTTCTGCGCCCGCCACTGCTTGACCCGGCGCTGGAAGGTCCGCAGCTGACTCATCTCGTAACGCTCCGGCTGGCGCTTCAGCAGATCCTCGAATAGCGCGCGCCCCTCCAGGGTGGGCGCCGCCTCCAGGCGTTCGGCGATCGCCGGCCAGTCCTCCTCGAACGGGTCCGGGCGGGTCCGCCAACACCGCGGCGGGCTCGCCTCCGTGGGCAGCCGCCCGGTCGCCAGGTACCTCCGGGCCGTTTTACGGTCCATCCCGGAGCGCAGCGCCGCCTGCCCGACCTGACCGCGTTTGCTCATCTCTTCCATCAGCTTCCTCACCTGGGCGTCCGTCGTCCGCACTTGCAACCTCCACATTTTCAGGAGATTGCAGGATAGCGACTACCGGTTCGCGCCCCTCAAAAATGGGGAAGTGCCGCTGTCGCCCATGGGGAGGTGTAATTGTCGTCGGGCACACTCGAGGATCGCATTGCGCACCTGGCAACGGAGGACGACCATGATTCGCCACCGATACAGCACCTTCCGCGTGATCACCGGAATCTGCGTGCTCCTTGGGTTCCTGTCCTTAGGTCACGCGAGCACGACCGTGCCCGGCGGCACGATCTCGACCGACACGACGTGGACCCTTGCCGGTTCCCCGTACGTCGTGACCGGCGGCGTCGACGTCAAAGGAACGGACGGTCCGGACGGTGTGACGACGCTGACGATCGAGCCTGGGGTGGAGGTTCGGTTCAACGCGGGCCGTTGGCTAAAGGTAGGTGATGGAGCGCCTGGGGCGTTGGTGGCGGACGGGGACGCGGCGGGCGGACCGGCAACGATCGTGTTCACGGCGAACACGGGGAGTCCGACGCGGGGATTCTGGTACGGGCTTCAGTTTGCGGACATGACGCAGAACGGAACCGTGATTCGGAACGCGGTAGTGGAGTACGGCGGGACGCCGGGTCCCTGGGGATCGGCGGGGCTGTATGTCGGGAATATGTATTCGGGTGGAGCTGCCTTTCAGGTGGTGGTGGACAAGGTGACGGTGCGGGAATCTGCGGGGCCAGGGATTCGGGTGGAGTCGGGCGGGGTGCTGGTGAGTGGGAGCACAATCACTTCGAACGACGAGGATGGGGTGTTGGGTAAGATGCTGGGCGGCGTGGAGCTTCGGAACAGCCAGGTGACGTCAAATGGTGGAGACGGGCTCAAGATTTTCGGTGGACCGATCAACTTGATTGTGGACGGGACGAGTTTCTCGGGGAACGGGGGTTACGACGTTTGGCTAAGCGGAGCGGCGAACACTGGATCGGTGACGAATTGTCCGCGGATCGAAAGCGTGTGGCACGAAGTGGACTATGGCTCGACGAACTCGGCGATCTCGTTCAGCGGGAATACGTTCGAGAACTGGGGTGCGAAGACGTCACGACTGTCCCCGAATGTCGCCGCGCGGCTGACTGAAGACAACACGGTGCATCCGGCTTCGAATCCCCAGTACGAGGTAGTGGCGGGCACGCAGACGGTCGACGGGCGGTGGCGGTTGCTTGCGGGGAAAGCGGTGGCGGTTGGGAGTATCGACGTCAAAGGAACGGACGGTCCGGACGGTGTGACGACGCTGACGATCGAGCCTGGGGTGGAGGTTCGGTTCAACGCGGGCCGTTGGCTAAAGGTAGGTGATGGAGCGCCTGGGGCGTTGGTGGCGGACGGGGACGCGGCGGGCGGACCGGCAACGATCGTGTTCACGGCGAACACGGGGAGTCCGACGCGGGGATTCTGGTACGGGCTTCAGTTTGCGGACATGACGCAGAACGGAACCGTGATTCGGAACGCGGTAGTGGAGTACGGCGGGACGCCGGGTCCCTGGGGATCGGCGGGGCTGTATGTCGGGAATATGTATTCGGGTGGAGCTGCCTTTCAGGTGGTGGTGGACAAGGTGACGGTGCGGGAATCTGCGGGGCCAGGGATTCGGGTGGAGTCGGGCGGGGTGCTGGTGAGTGGGAGCACAATCACTTCGAACGACGAGGATGGGGTGTTGGGTAAGATGCTGGGCGGCGTGGAGCTTCGGAACAGCCAGGTGACGTCAAATGGTGGAGACGGGCTCAAGATTTTCGGTGGACCGATCAACTTGATTGTGGACGGGACGAGTTTCTCGGGGAACGGGGGTTACGACGTTTGGCTACGCGGAGCGGCGAACACTGGATCGGTGACGAATTGTCCGCGGATCGAAAGCGTGTGGCACGAAGTGGACTATGGCTCGACGAACTCGGCGATCTCGTTCAGCGGGAATACGTTCGAGAACTACGGCACCAAAACGTCGCGGTTCTCACCCCGAGCCGCGGCACACCTTAGCTCAGCAAATTCGATCGCCGCCATCGCGGGGGCCGTGACCGAAGTGCTAGGCGGCACCCAGATCGTGGACGGGTCGTGGTCACCCCGCGCCGGCCAGTACTCGGTTCTCGGCACCGTCACCGTGCAGGGCACCGACGGTCCGGACGGCGTGTCTACCCTAACCATCGACCCTGGAACGACAGTGAAGTTCGCGAGCGGGACGGGATTGACCATTGGTGCCTCGTCCGGAACTCCCGGGGCGTTGGTGTGCATCCCGGCCTCTCCCGGCGTCGTGCTGACCAGCTCGTCCACGCCCTCGCCCGGCGCATGGAACGGCTTGCTCGTCGAGCGCACGGGAAGCGCGAACCTGACCGACCTACAGATCTCTGGCGCGGGGACAGCACTGCAGGTGCGAGGCACGCTGCTCTCGGCTATGCGTCTCACTTTCGGCCACTCGAATACGGGCATGTTCTTTGACGGAGCCACCACCAACGACGCCACCAGGTTCCTGACGTGTTCCGCGGTAGGCACGTGCATTCAGTCCTCGTCAACCCAGCCAGTGATCCGGGAGAGCGACCTCGTCGGCTCGCAATGGGGCGTCAACAACACGTCGCCGAGCTTGCTGGTAGATGCGTCGTCGAACTGGTGGGGCGATCCTTCCGGGCCTTCGGGGCAGGGGCCGGGATCGGGTTCGGCCGTCACGACGGGCGTGATCTTCGAACCCTACCGGGCGCGCTCCTGGGGTTCGGGAACCAATGACTTGATCGTCACCCCAGACCAGGGCGGCAACGCGGGGAGTGTCACCGTCGAGATCTACGGGACGGACCTTGACCCGCAGGCCTCGATTCTCTTGCGATCCTCCGGCAATCCCGACATCCTCGGGACCGGCGTGTCCGGCGTGCCGTCCCGCACGAAACTAACGGCGAGCATGAACCTACAGGGAGCTCCGGCTGGATTTCGAGACGTCGTCGTCCGGAACCCGAACGGGTTGGAGCAGACAAAGCTGAACGGTTTCGAGGTGCTGGCGGGTGGGACATCCCACTTGTTCGTTCGCGTCGTCGCGCCCCCTCAGGTAAGACCGTCGCGCAACTATATCGTGCGACTCGTTTACGGGAATGACGGCGACGTGGACATGCCTGCACCGATCCTCGTAGCGACGAGTCCGCAATACGCGCTCATGCGAGTGTTCCCGAACGAACCCTACGTGGAGAACTCCATCCAAGTCCTGGCGTTGGGTTCCTCCGGAGCCGTGGACACGCTGCCACCGGGTATGACGTTCAGCATTCCCATCAATTTCCTGTCCCCAAGCCTGGAAGCCCATCAACTGTTCCAGTTCAACGTCACTGAGACCCAGATTGATTCCTCTCCCCTGGACTGGAGCGCGATCGAATCGCAGGTTCGGCCGTCGGACTGGACCGACGAGACATGGAACGCTGTTTTGGGTAACCTGCAGGCTCAGGTCGGCCCGACCTGGGAAAGCTATCGCCAGGCGCTGATCAGCGACGCCGCGTACCTGGACGGACATGGAATCCGGGCCTATTCCGTCAGCCAGCTCTTCGCCTTCGAAGTCATGAAGGCCACCGGCGGCGTCGCACCACGCTCCGTCTTGGCCGATGAGAAGGACGTCGTCTTGCCGACGCCCGGACTGGCGCTCGAATTCGAGCGGATCGCCCCGTTCTCGTTGGAACATCGATTCCGCCTGGGTCCTCTGGGACGCGGCTGGTACCACAACTTCGAGTACTACCTGCAGCACGGCTCTGACGCAGGATCCATGGTTCTTGAAGGTCCCGGAGGCGAGAAACGCCAGTTCACCAAGTACATGTACCTCGAACCAGACGACATGACACTCTACAGGGGAAGCGCTGCCGACGCCGCGACCCTGACGAAGGTTCGCGTCTGGGACCCCGGCCCCAACCACAGTTTTCACTATGAGTTCCGCCTTCGCGAGCCCAGCGGTCTCACGCGATACTTCTATCAGAACCTCTACGCGGTGACGGACGCCCACGGTAACTCGCTGGAGCTTGATAGGGTTTCCATCACTTCGGGCATTCGACTTCGAGTCCGACACTCCAACGGTCAGTACCTGTGGATCGATTCCACGAGCGACGGCAGAATCACCGCGGTGACGGATTCCTTCGGCCGTCAGGTCACGTACGCCTACGACGGGAGTGGCGAGTACCTGATGACGGTATTTGGTCTCGGAAATGCGCGGACCGACTACACCTATAATCCGGCCGCCGGCGGGCCTGCCGATCATGCGCTGACCGAGATCTCGCCGTCCGGAGGCCCTACGCTGCATTTCACGTACGACTCCCAGGGACGCCTCGTGGCGGAATCGACGGGCAACGGCGCGGAGCGTGTCGAGTACGCCTATCCCTCTGGTGGCCGCATCGAGTTCACGGATGCACTCGGCGCCACTAGCACACGCGACTACGGACCGACGGGAGAAGTGCTCACCCTCACCGACTCCTTGGGGAACACGACCCGATATGCTTACACGGATGGCGACACGCGTCTAAAGTCCTTCACATCGGCCGCGGGTGCAACGACGTCGTACGTTTACGATAGCTTGGGAGCCGTGCGAGAAGTAACCGACCCGCTAACGCAAACCGTGACGCTAGACTCGTCGTTTGGCATCTTGAACTGGCTGAAGGACCAGAAAGGCCACGTGACGAACTTCACGAACGTCAACGGGCTCACAACCGCGATTCAGTATCCGGACCCGACGCTCTTCCGGCGCTTTGAATACGGGGGATTCGGAAACGTCAGCGCCGTGATCAACCGCAGAGGACAGAGGACGACGTATGGCTACGACGACCTGGGCCGGCTCGTGACAACGAACTATCCCTCCGGCCGCACGATCACCTTCAACTATGACCCCGCGAATGGCGCGTTGACTTCCATTGATGACTCGACTCTCGGCCGTATCTCGTTCCAGTATGACGGCGACAACCACCTGGCTCGCATCGACTATCCGGACGGGACGTGGTTCTCCTACCTCTACGACACCGGCGGCCGCAGGACCCAGCGGCTCGGACACGATGGGTTCGCAGTCAACTACGAGTACGACGACGTCGGACGGCTGTGGAAACTCAAGGACATCAGCGGGACTCTGATCGTGGCCTACACCTACGACGCCACGGGTCGTGTCGTCCGGGAAGACAGGGGGAATGGGACGGCCACGACCTACGAGTACGACACCGTTGGCCGCCTGACTCACCTCAAGCACTACGGTCCAGGCGCGACGGTCCAGTCGTTCTTCGACTACGTGTACGACGAGGAGAGTCGGCCGAGATCCGTGACGACGGCGGAAGGGACGCGAACGTACACCTATGATGCCCTAGGCCAACTCATCGGGGTTGCGTATCCGGACGGTGGGGCAGTCAGCTACACCTACGATCCCGCCGGCAACCGTGTGATCGTGAGTGATCGAGGAGTGCCGATCGGCTACAGCACGAACGCGATGAACCAGTACACGCAAGTCGGCACGGCCGTCTACACCTACGATCTGGACGGCAACCTGAGTTCGAAGTCAGATTCGAGCGGCCTGACGCAGTACACGTGGGACGAAGACAACCGGCTCACGGGGATCACTTCGTCGACGACGGGCTCGTGGGCGTTCACGTACAACGCGCTCGGCCTAAGAGTAGCCGTAATTCACGGATCGGACGTGCGACGCTTTGCCGTAGACCCTGAAGGGCTAGGCGATGTCGTGACGGAGTATGGCGGGACGGGAACCGTTGTTGCTCGTTACGTCCACGGGAATGGCCTGGTCGAGCGGATCGACGGCGCGGGAGCGCCGGCCTATTACGGGTACGACTTGACCGGGGACGCCTGCCAACTGACGGATGGCAACGGCTCCGTATCGAGGACCTACAATTACGACCCATATGGCGCAGTCATCGGGGGAGGTGGCGGCGGTGCCAATCCCTTTGACTTCGTCGGGAGAACCGGTGTGATGCGGGACGGGGACGGCCTCCTATTCATGAGGGCGAGGCGCTACGATTCCGGCGTTGGTCGGTTCGTGAGCGAGGATCCAATCGGCTTCGCCGGCGGCGTAAACCTCTATCGCTACGCGGCCAACAGTCCGACAGGTCTGACAGATCCTGCGGGGCTGACCATGCAAAACACAGAGCCTAAGAATGACTGTGATTATCCCGACTGTGCTGAATGGGAGTGGAAGTGTCCGCCGGAGGGAGACAACTATCCGAGCGAATTGGGAAACAACGTGTGCGAACTGGTGCCGCACATAATCTGCGCGACCCTTAAATGTTATCATTGCAAGCGATGGGGGTACATCAACCCGGGGTGCCCCTGCTACGGAAAGACGTGCGGTTGCGGGAAGCTGCCAGAATGCGACCCATGCGAAGGCGTGACATGTGGTGAATGGTGCGGAAAGCCGGCATGTGATAAATGCACGCTCCAGGAATGCCCATTCTGCTTAGATTCGCAGACTTGCAACAATTGCGGCAGTGGCTTTGGGGGAGGCCTAGGCTTCAGGGCTAGCGCCGGTTGCGTTCCCCCGAGCGGCAGTTGCGGCGGCAGTTATACCTGCCCCGAGGTAATCTACGCTGGCGACCCGAACGAGAAGGTAGGGCCGCCCGGGTTCGACCCGCCCGGGAACGACCCCCCGCAGCGTTTCGTCAAGGACGTCGACGAGTTCTCCTACGTGGTGTACTTCGAGAACGTTCCGACGGCGTCCGCGCCGGCCCAGGAAGTCATCGTGACGGATCAGCTGGGCGCGGGTCTGGACTCGACCACATTCCAAGTTAGCGAAGTTACGTTCGGGGATCAGGTCGTTGACACCTTGGCCGCGGGGCCTGATGGCGTCGTCGACGTCCCGCTGATAGGCAGCTCATACCTGGTACGGGTCCGCCTCGACTACGACGCAGGTTCCGGCCTCGCGACGTGGACCCTCCGCACCATCGACCCCAAGACCGGCGAGCTGTGTGAAGACCTGCCGGATGCACCTTGTGGCTTCCTGCCACCCAACGACTCTACGGGACGCGGCGAGGGCCACGTCTCGTTCAGCGTGAGGCCGCGTCCCGGGTTGCCGACGGGCACGCAGCTCGAGAACGCTGCTTCCATCGTCTTCGACACCAACGCCCCCATCACCACCAACACCTGGCTCAACACGATCGACTCCGGCGCACCCAGCAGCAGCGTGACCTCGATCGGGCCGAATCCCGGCAGGCCTTCGAATCAGAAGCTGGTCACCTGGTCCGGCACCGATGACGCGGGCGGGTCGGGCATCAAGGACTACACGATCTACGTTTCGGACAGCGGCGGCCCATTCCTGCCGGTGCTGACCGAGACAACCGCCACGCAGGGCGTTTTCACGATCGCCTGCGGCCACACCTACCGGCTCTACAGCACGGCAAGGGACAACGTCGGCAACGTCGAGGGCTCACCCGACGCCCCGGACCAGACGCTGACCGAGGACGGGGACGCCGACGGGGATGGCATCTGCGACGCGGAGGACAACTGTCCCACCGAACCGAACTCGACTCAGGTCGATTCGGACGGTGACGGTATTGGTGACGCGTGCGACACCAAACCCGTGTTCCGAGTCTCGACGGACCCGGTGGATCCGCATGACTTCACGTCCATCCTGGAGGCGGTCTACAACGCGACGGAGTCTGGCACGACCATCGAGATCTCGCCGGGGACGGGACCGTACAACGAGACCGTCTACGTCAACCGGGGCATGGTGTTCAATTTCGTCGGGAAGCCCAGCGGGGGCAGGGAAGTGATCGTCAACGGAGTCGGCGGCCCGGCGTTCGAGATCGCGTCGAGCCAGGGCACGGCTCCGATCACCTTCAGCAACCTCGTTCTGCGCGGGGCGGGCGGCATCCGGACCTGGGCGCCGCTGACCTTGAGCGACCTTCGCTTCGAGTCCATCACCGGCACGGCCCTTGAATTGGATGCCGGGCAGACCGACGCGACCCGCATCACCGTCGGGGGAAGCGTGGCGGCGGGTGCCCGGGTCTACTACGGGGCGACCCTAAACCTCTCGCTGGGGCGGTTCACGGGGATCACGGGTACGGCGATCCGCAACTCGGGCACCACGGACCTCACCGACGTACTGATGGCGCAGAACGGCGTGGGGGCGATCAACGACAGCGGGTCGCTCCGTCTCAACTACGCGACCGTCGCCAACAATACCGGCCTAGCCGTCCAGGCACTGGGAGGGACGGTCACCGTCGTAAACAGCATCGTGTACGGGAATGGCGGTGGGGACCTCTCGGGCGTGGCATGCTCCAACGTGTCCTATTCCGACGTGGGCTCTCCGAGCTGCGCGGGGCAGAACGGAAACATCTCCTCGCTCCCGTGGTTCTCGACCGGCTTCCATCTCTCGCCGACTTCGCCGTGTCTGGACAAGGGCCCGAACCCGGCCTCGTACACCGGGCAGCCGCGGACGGACCTCGACGGCGGTCCGCGCCTTCGCGACTACGACGGGGACGGGCTCGCGGAAAGCGACATGGGCGCCTTCGAGGAGACCAATCCGCTGCTCACGCCGGGCGAGGTGATGAGATTGCGGTGGGCGTCGAAGACGACACTCGGCTGGGACGCGCTCGAGGGTGCGACGTCGTACCACGCATATCGCGGGGACCGGTCTGCCGTCTCCTACGGGTTCTTCGGAGCATGTCACGACGAGCTGCTCTTAGGTGGCACGCAGGCCATTGATTCAGGGACGCCATCGTCAGGTGCAGGCTGGTTCTACCTAGTGACCGGAGAGGATGGCTCGAGCAGCGAGGGCACACTGGGATTCGCGACGGGGGCGGAGAGGAGCAACTTCGCGGCTTGCCCGTAACTCGCGTGCGACTTCGCGGGGTGCGACGTTGGGGTGGCTCCTGGCAACTGCCACGACCGCCTGGTCCGCACCCCGCGAAGCCACCATCAGCTATGTATGCCGGTGAAGCGCGCCAGCGAAAGTACACGCACGATTTCCACGGTCGGAACGAGAGGGCGGACGTGATCGTCGTCGTTCGAGGCAGTCGTAGGGCACTCGGATGTGCCCGATAGGCAGATCGTGAACCGGCGCCGCCGCCCCGTCTCGCGTCGCGGGCACACGGGCTGCACGGAGGCCATGACGACGACTTCTCTTGGAAGGCCGTTTCTACGCGACGCGACGGAGCGCGACGACTGGCAGGTGCTTCCGCCCCGCATGGCGGCGGACGTCAAGATTCACCACGACTCCAGGGCTGCCTCGCACGAGTACGTTTGGGCCCGCGCACGGCGACCGTCGGGGCCATCTCGGTCGCGGTTCGAACCGCGGAAGCCGGCAGGCCGGGCGGAGGCTGAAGTAGACCTCATCGGGAGTCTGGGCTGCGAGCGAGTCGTGAGGGCGCTCACGGTTGTACCAGCCGGCGAAGATCGTGATCTCGCCCTGAAACGCGGCGAGTCGCAACGAGACGAGAATCCGCCGCGTCCCCTCGACTTTCATCGTGCGAATGAACCGCTCGATCACGGCGATGCTCCCGTACCTCCCGACGGCTCCGAAACGCTGTCCGATGCCGTGACGCCGACACCAACGACGGAACCCGACCGCGATGAATTGCCGGCCCTGGTCCGTGATGATGCACTTCGGCGCGGTCCCCGCCTTGGGGACGACGCGGTCGAGGAACGCGCGGATTGCCGCGGACGACGGTTGCTGTGGGAAGGCCCGCACCCCCATCACGCGCCTGGAGAAGTGGTCGATCAGCACGGCGACCCACCAACAGAACGGCCAGCGCTGGGGGAGGGAGAGCGGAAGCCAGGGCACCCAGAGACCCGAGCGGATCGGGACGGCGGTGAGGTCGAGATGCCACGTGTGACCGGGATACCGGGCCACGACCCGTCGCCGGCGCACGAGGGCGACCGCGGGTCCATCCGCCGCCGGGCCTCCCTTCTCGCGAACGATCCGCTGAATCGTCGTAGCCCCGAGCTGCAGTCCTGCTCGTGCGAGCGTCTGGGCCATGCGGACATTTCCCATGGTCGGGAAGAGGGCCTTGATCTGGCGCACGAGGCAGCGAACGAAGTCCGGGTAGCGGTTGACAGGCGCGGTGGTCTGGATCAAAGCCCGCCCGCCCGGCTCGTCGAGCCGTCCCATCCACTCGAGGAGGGTCTGCTCGTCGAGGAGGAAGGCTCGGGCGGTCTTCTCCATCGTCCAGCCGCGTGCGGCGCGAAGCTGCAGGATGCGCATACGCTGGATCGGGGTGTGGTGCGGCCGTCGCCGGGACGGCGAGCGCTCCCAGCGGTCGTCCTTGATGCTGAGCTCCTCGCGCAGCAACGCGATCTCGGAGTTCGCCTGATCGAGCTGGGCCCGGAGGCGGCGTTCGTCGGTGGCTCGTCCGCGGGCGTAGGAGAGGGCGACGCTGGCCAGGGCGACGGCGTGCAGGATGCCGGACTTGACGTGCCTCGACCACTGCTTGGGCAGGCGAACGGGCTGGCGTGGCATGCGGGCTCCCGCGGTTGCGGGGGGATGATTCGGAAGGTACCACCGCAGCAACGACGGACGACCGGCCCTCTTGCCACCGACACGAACCCGATCTATATTGATCGTGCATGGCGAAGAAGCGCATCAGGGCGACGAAACGGCCGCTGAGGCGAGAGAACTTCGGCGGAGGCCGGAAGCGCGTTCTCGTCGTGCTGTTCGTCCCGAGCGTCGAACGCGACGGAACGACGTCCATCGACCAGCAACGTTGGGTCGATGATGCGCTGGAGATGTTCGGGCGGGTCTTCGGAGGGGCTACCGCGTACCCGAAAGCGAGAGGGGTCTGGCGCGACGACGAACGAGGTGGTGCGCTCGTGAGGGATGAGCCCGTCGTGGTGCACTGCTACACGACGCCCACCGATATCGAGGACAGCGCGAATCTCGGGGAAGTGAGGCGCTTCTGCAGGAGGATGGGCCGCGAAGCACGTCAGGGCGAGGTCGGTCTGGTCGTGGGAGACGAGTACTTCGCCATCCGCGAGTTCGAAGAGGAGTAGGGGAATGAGAACGCGACTTGACATGGACAAGATCGCCAGGGGCCTTGGCGCCGAGCGGCGAGGGAAGGTCGCAGTAACGGGCGGCTATTTCGGGGCGATGCAACTTCTGGCAGATATCGAGGCCCGATTTCGAGTACCGTCCCGCGGCGGCCGGTCGACGGACCCTCGTTGGACAGAGCGGCGGCTCCTTCCGCTTGCACCACGAACCCTCCGGCGGCTCGAGCAGATCGCTGCCAAAGTGCGGTTGCATGGGGGTGTGAGCGTTGAGCCGATGCAGCTTGCGGCGCTGTTGCTTGAGAGAACCACCGAGAACCTCAACGAGGAGGACGCTGAGAACCTCGTTCGCCCCGAGCGCCATGCCAGGTGACGTGGCTCTCTGGAGAGCACGTCCCTTGGAGGGAAAGCAGCGTCGTTCCGCAAAGTGGACGAGTTCGGTCCTGGTTCGCAAACTCGACTCTCTGGGGAGGCAGACGTCGGGGAATCCGAAAACGGCCTCGGCGTCTCCGGATTGCGAGTTCTCACCCGGATTCGGCGCGCCGTGTCGCGACGTTCTCGCGCGTCAATCCGCGGTGCGCGTGCTGGAACCCGGCGCTCGATCCGACGGGGCAGAGCGCTGGCGGAGAGAGCCGGGTCGGGCTCTCAGGCTCTCGGTCTTTGGCCGGAGATTGCTCGTCGCGGCTGGCGCAGGAAGCCCCTGGACGCACTCCGCGAATAAGGGCAACAGCTGGCCGACTTCGCGTGGCGTGGAGGGCCATACTGAGTTCATGCGGTGCTCGTCATGGGAGTTACGCGGTCCTCACGGACAGGCGCGGGTGATTCGCTCCGTTCCGTTGCTCTGGAATCCGTATGTGCCCGTCCCTGCAGCGTTTCGTCCCCTTACCAGATACGAAAATCCCTCGCCCTGCTGCGGGAATTCTGAGTCGCTCGTTATCGATGCGGAGGTCGATCCCAGGCAGGTTTCCGATGGCCCCCCGCCGACCGGGAGCTGACGCATGGAGGAGCGTAGGACATCGTGCACCGTGCTGTTGCCAGCGGTCGATGCAGCGGAATCCCAGGAGATCGATACCTTGTCCTCGTATAACGAAAGCCCTGTGATTTCTCGTGGTTGAGAAACGACCTGCGAGCCATCAGAAAGGACCGCAAATCCGTTGGGGGGGAGAGAGCCAAGCGGCACGGAGTCCGCCAACCGGATGGTTTGTGTCCCGTCGTCAACGTCCAGAGTAAAGACGGTCGAAAGTAGTGTGCTCGGCCCCGGGATGGCCGTGATCACATAATCGTTCCATCCCGGACGTACTCGGACGTGGAGCAGGAAACGCAGATTGAAAGCGTTATCCGTCGTGGCTAGGACGCCATCACGATCTCGGAGCGATGGCGAAGACCCGGCACGACACGCCGAGGCGCCGCGCAGCGTACTTCCATGGAGGAGGCTCGGGCAGAATGTGCCACCCGCTCCGGGCGAGCGCCTCGATGAGCGGAGCCTCCGTCTCGGTCTCCGGCAGGACCACCCAGACTCGGCCCCCGCGTGCGACCGCGGCCCGGGCGGCTTCCTCGATGTCGGCGGCATCCTGGAGTAACGAGGCCGCAGTCCAGTCGGTCCGGAGGGGAGGATGCATCCGTCGCTCCACCGGCGGGCCGCGACGGAGATGGTAGTCCACGGGGAGCGTGGTCCTGCCGCAGAGGATCACCAAGTCGTTGGCGTCAAGCCGCTCGGCGAGCTGGGCGGCCGACTCGCGGTCTGCCGGCTCTCCCGCCACGTAGATCGCCCCCGAAAGGGTCGCGACGGCGAGCCCGACGAGAGCGGCGAGGAGCGAAGCGGCCAGGGCCCGCGATGCCCTCCACGAGCGCGCGACTCCCGCCCCGACAGCCACAGCGAGAAGGGGGAAGAGGTGCACGTCGGTCCGTCCGACCAGGTACACGGGCCGCACGAAGGACGCGCCGTAGTTCAGGAGGAGGGTCAAGGCGGCAAGGGAAAGCACGGCCGCGAGCTCCCGGCGTCGCGTCCGAGCGGCCCCGACACCCCAGGCGGCGAGCCCGACCCAGGCGATTCCGCCCGCGGCGGCACAGCTCGGCCAGTAGTCGAGACCGACGAAGGCGGGTGTCGCGGGAGTGAAGCTGTACGCCTCGAGCGTGCGGAGGAGCACCAGCGCCGGAGGGTAGTTGCGCCAGAACGGCTCGTGCCAGTCCACACCTCTGCCGGGCTGCGTCACGAGGGACGGGAGCCAGAGAAGGAAGGCCGCGGCGACGGCGAGGTTCGCACGCAGGAGGACGGCGCGGATCCTCGGGTTGGGGGCGAAACCGATGCCCACGAGGGCGGCGGCGAAGACGAAGAAGCCGCCGACTGCATGCAGGTAGACGACCGCCACCGCAGCCGCCGCGTACGTCCACACGCCCGACGGTTGTGCACCCTGGAGAGCGCGTACCAACCCGAGGGTCGCGAGCGCGGTCCCGAGCGACAGGGCGGCGTAGCAGCGAGCTTCCCTCGCGTAGAAGATCTGGAGAGGGGACATGCAGACGAGCACCAGCGCCGCGACCCCCGCGCCCCGTCCCGCCACCCGCCGCCCGAGCAAGTACACCACGGGCAGGGTTGCCGCCGACAGCACCGCGCTCGGGAGCCGTAGCCACAGCTCGCCGGCGTCCACCGTGGGCGCCAGCTTCAGGATCAAGTAGTACAAGGGGAAGGAGGTGTCCATGCGGGCCGCGCGGAACATTTCCACGAGGTCGAGCCGTGCGACGGCGGCGGAAAACGCCTCGTCCACCCAGAGGGACTGAGCGTCGATCCTCCACACGCGAAGGATGAAGCCGAGCGCCGTCAGCGCCACGACGAGCCAGCGATCGCTGGTGTTGCCGGGCGCGTCGGTCGCGTCCTCTCCGATCGGTCGTCCGTCGAATTCCGACGCTCTCCCGTCGATACCGTGTCCTCCTCTCGATCCGGGTGGACTTTACACTGCGCCTCCGTCGCGGAGAAGGCCTCAGCGGATGGTACCCGCCGACGGGGCGCGGCCGATCGCGATCACGAGTGGGACCCGGGAAGCCACGCCACCGAGCTCCGGATGCCGCCTGCTCGTTCGTTCTCGTCCTTGCCGGGTGGGGCGGCGCGTGCCGGATTGGCGAGGATTCCTGCAGAAGTTGATGCGGAGGGGATAGCCGCTCCCGTGATCAGGTCTCTCCGTTTCGCGTGCATGTTGGTCAGCCGGCCTGGGCTTTGTAGACGGCGGGGAAGAGGGTAGCGCCGATCTGCATCACCGCACCCAGCTCGGCGCGGCCGTGTGCGGTGACGAGCCGACGGCGGCTGCGCGGAACCTCCGCGACGTAACCATGAGCGTGGAGCCGCTGCAACAAACGCGTGACACGGGCGGCCTGCCGCCGAGCTTCCATGGGGTGGTTCGTGGTACCGAAAAGAGCGTCGCCGATCTGTCGGTTGCGGAAACCCGAGATGACATGCTCGCCGCGCATCACGGCGGCGAAGAGCGCGGCATCCTTGGGGTCCGCGGGATTGAAGCCGCGCGAGCGGCGGTCGTGGATCCGCTGCGGGCGCGCCAGGTGCGCGAGCGCCTCGCGCGCGCAGCGGGATCGGACACGGCCGCCAAGGCATCGAGGTACCTGCGGTGTGCAGCACCGCCGACGCGGGCGTGGCGCTCGAGAAAGGCGACGCCCTTCGGCGTCGGTGTCCAGCGCGCAACGGCCCGCCCGCGGTGGCGAGTCCGACGCCGCACCCGGAACTCCCTGGGCCGGTTGATGGTGGTCTCGATCCGGAGCACCCTGCCGCTCTTGTCGTACATCTTGATGGCGTTGGTCCTGACCTGGTGTCGGACGCGGGCGCCCTCGGCTCTCCAGCTGTACCTGGTTTTGATGTCTCCCAGGAAGTGACCGGTCGACTTCCTGCCGAGGAAACGCTGGACGTTCTCTGACTCGAAGCTGGCGATCGCGTGGTGGAGAAGGCTCCGATCGAGGGTCTGAAGGTCCGCATGCCTCCTGAAGATGACGTCCGTCGCGTACTCCGCCTGCTCGCTGATCCAGCCGTACCCCATGGGGTGCAACACGTCCCGCAAGAGCGGATCGAGCCGGACGGCCAGTCGATCGAGGATCCGGCGCCATGGCAGCTGTCCGAATCCGTCGGCAAGTTGCTGGGCGCGCTCCGGGCGTGAGAGCGACAGGAAGGCGTCGTCAAGAGCGTCGTGCGGGATGCGGACTCGGTCCATCCGCTGCGCCAGCCACGTGTGGCCATTGACGTACACCTGCATGGTCAACGGAGACCAGGTCGGCACGCGGACGTGAATGAAGCCAAGCGAGGGGTCGATCAGGTGGAAGCAGTGCGTGAGACACGTCCGTCGCTCCGACCGCGGTTGCGGTCGTCCCACGCCGTAGCCCAAACGAGAGCTCAGCAGTGGCTCGAGGGCACCGACGACGCAGACCAGGCCTCGTTCGACCCCCGTTCTTGCGTCCGATCTCCTGCGCCAGATCTTCCTTCCTACGGTGCTCGTTGATGGAACGGTACGGACGCTCCGCTCGCGTGGCGATGGCCTTCGCATGTTCCTTGAGTTGCGCCGCCACCTTCACCACGAACCGCTCGAGATCTCTCAGAACGACGCCCTGCCGGCACAGGAAGCTCTCGAGGTACCCTCGCCAGCGCCGCATCGCCTGCAGGCCACCGGCCCTGGCTCGGCACGGTGACTCCACAATCCAAAGGGCTTTCGGGCTTGGTGAGTGCCCCGGATAGGCAGAACGTCCTTGATGATACGTTGACAAGGGCGAACGAGAAGGAGCCTCGCGTTCCCGGGAGCGTCATTCCGCCGCGGCGCGGCGCGTGGTACGAGAGCGCTTCGCCGGCGTACCACCCCGAGGAGTTGCTCCGCCCGATCGACGAGGTCGAGCGTTTGAGCGCGCCCCCGCTCCTCTGCGAGGCGAGTTGCCGCCTTGGTACGCTTCCGCAACCCGGCGGTCGTGACATCGCGACGGCAGCGACCCATCCGGACCGTTGCGTCGAGCCCTCGGAGTGGGGGTCTGCGCGCGCCCTCTCGGCTCTGTCTGCGCCGGCCCTGTCCGTACGCCGCCTCACGGGGTTGTGAGAAACCCCGTTCGGAACCGGAGCCTGAGGGTATACAATCTCGTGCCGCCTCCTCCCGAAGAGCGAGCGGAGCCGCAATGATCGTTCCCGAGCTTCACGAGCCCGGTTCCAACTTCGGCACGCAACCCCCGCCGCCCCAGACGACTCCGGGCACACGCGGGCGCCGTCGCGTCCATCTCGCGACCAGCCGGCCTTCGTGGCCCAGCCGCCTGCTTGGATGCGAGATGAACGGCCAGGCCTCCGCGGGGCGGTCCTGCCTGCTCGGCCTTTCCTTCGTGCCGCTGTTCCGCCTCGACCCGGTGCGGCGCCAGGAGGAGCCGCTGCCGGACGATCGCGACCGGGCGCGCTACGTTCTCTGCCGCTGCAGCGGTGGCTACCCGATGGGCGTGTTCTCGATGGGCGTGCGCGGACGGATCGAGGAGGAGGGCGACCGCGAGCCGACGCAGTGGTTCTTCATGGTCTCGTTCGATTTCTTCGGGCGCGAGCACTGGCTCGGCACGCGGGCCGTGCGTGCGCTCCGGGAGCCGGTCCACGACCGCATGACGAGCGGGGTCCTGAACCGCTTCCAGGCGCACTGCCAGGAGGCGCTCGCGCGGCGCCGCGCCGCATGAGGCGGGTCGGCCTCGCGGTCCTGGCCCTCCTGGCCCTCGCCCACCTCTATCACCTGAACTCCCATCCCCGCTTCACCAATCCCAACGTCTCGAGCCGCGTGTACCTCACGCTCGCGATCGTGGACCACGGAAGCCTGCGCATCGATCCCTATCTCGCAGCCCACGGCGACACGCTGGACAAGGCCGCGTGGGGCGGCCACTACTACTCGGACAAGGCGCCCGGCCTGTCCCTCTGGCTGGTGCCGCTGGCCTGGGTCCTGCGCCACACCTTCTTTCCGGCTCCGGACTATTACGGGATCGAGAGCGCGCTGCGCGTCGTCGGGCTCACGCTTCCCGCGCTCCTGTTCTGGGCCCTGGCGCTCCCGAGCTACGCCGCCCTCGCGCGCTCGGAGCGCGCGGGCTTGGCGGTGGTCTTGGCCGGAGCCCTGGGCACGAACTTCCTGGTCTTCGCGACCAACCTGTTCGGCCACGTCCCCGCCGCGTGCCTGCTGTTCCTCGCCTTCCTCGCGCTGCGCCGCCTGCGCGAGGGCCGCGCGGGTCCCGCGCTGTGGGCCCTCTCGGGCTTCCTGATCGGCGCGGTGTTCGTGACCGACTACGTGGTCGCGCTCGCGGTCCTCGCGTTCGGGCTCCACGGACTCTGGTGCGCGCGCCGCGCCCCGTTGCACGCGCTGGCGTTCGTCGCCGGCGCCTGCCTCCCACTCGTCGTGTGGATGATCCTGAACCTGAGCAGCTTCGGGAGTCCCTTCACCCTCGGGTTCCACCTCTCCTCCCATGCGGAGTACCGGCGCGCGTACGGGAGCGGACTGGCCGGGATCCAGGTCCCCGAGCCGGGCGCGCTATGGGGAATCTGGTTCTCCCGCGTGCGCGGGATGCTGTTCCTCTCGCCATTCCTGGCGCTGGCCCCGTTCGGGCTGTTCCGGCTCTGGCGCGAGCGCGAGACGCGTCACGACGCGGCACTGGCGATCGCCGCGATCGCGGGTCTGTGGCTGTTCGCGGCGACCACGGTCGACTGGCGTGGCGGCTGGAGCGTCGGCGTCCGCTACATGGTCCCGGCCGTCCCTTTCCTGCTCCTAGGGGTCGCGGCCCAGCTCGTGCCTGGCCCGGGCCGCGCGGGCTGGGCCCTCGCCCTGTGCGCACTGGCCATTCCGGGGCTCGTGCTGGTGGGAGCGGCGGCGGCCACCTTCCCCTTCTTTCCCGACCCCCTGGAAGACCCGCTCTGGCAACTCGCGGTTCCGCTGAGCCTCGCCTCCGCGACCGGACGCAGCCTGTTCGATCTCGCCGGGATCCACGTCGGGATCCTGCCCTGGACCTGCGTCGTCGGCTGCGCGGCGGCGACGCTCGTGCTGCTGCTCTTCCGGGGCGCGCGCGAGCGAATGCGCTACGGGCTCTCCGCCCTCGCGATCGCCCTCGCCCTGCTCGCGAGCGAGTGGGCGACCGCTTTGCCCCCTTCGCCGGAGGGCTTGGAGCGGATCCGACTCGTCCTGCACTGCATGGGTTACTGACAAGTCCGAACTGTGGGCGCGTGAGCAACAGCGGCGCGGGGGCTTCCGCCCCCGGCCCCCGCTGCCGCCCTCCGCGACGCCGGCGGACCGCGTATGGTCCGAGAAAGCGCCCGAGGCTCGATGTGGCATTCGACCGCCGTCAGATCAGGATGAGGCGCCAGCGAGTTCAGGACGCGGCTTCTTCCTGCCGAAGGGCCCCAGCTCGACCGCAAACGAGGGTGCAGAGAGTAACCGCGGTGCGTGAGACGAGCGGAACGAGGGATCCCAAGCGCGACCCGAGCCGGGCGGGCTAGCGCGTAGAAACACGTCGACCCCTCGGATGGGGCGGAAGATCGTCGGTGATCCGCCTACGCGGCGGGTCGAAGCCCGATCAGCGGGAGGTGGTCGCGCTCGCCGAGATGCTCGATGACGAGCGCGAGGTTGTCACACCGCTCGGCCCCGCGACGAGGCATCCGGGGCCTCGGCTCGAATCGCCGTCGCGGCGAAGGCCGCCCGTGGAACGCCTCCTCGGGAGTTCGCCCGAACAGGTGCATGTGGGGCCGCGCCCGGTTGTACCAGTTGGCGTACGCCCCGAGTTCTCGCCGCATGGCGCCGTGGGAGAGGGGAACGAGCGTCAACCGTCGGGTGCACTCCTGCTTCAGCGAGCGGATGAAGCGCTCGACGATGCAGATGCTGGCCGGCTCCCCGAGGATGCCGTACCGTGGCCGGATCGCTCGGCGCTTGCACCAGTGCTTGAAGGATCGACACCAGAACTGCCGGCCTCGATCGGTGATGATGTAATGCGGCGAGTGGCGGCTGGCCACAATGGCGCGGTCGAGGAACTCCTGGATCTGCTTCGAGTCCGGCTGCGCGTGAAATACGGCGAAGCCGATGAGGACCCGGGACACCTGGTCGACGAGCACGGCGACGCACCAGGAGAAGGGCCACCGCTGCGGCAGGGAGAGCGGAAGCCAAGGCACCCAGAGACCTGAGCGGATCGGGACGGTGGTGAGGTCGAGGTGCCAGGTGTAGCCCGGAAAGCGGGCGACGACCCGTCTCCGGCGCACGAGGGCGACCGCGGGTGCATCCGGCTGCGGCCGGGCCTTCTCGCGGACGATCCGTCGGATCGTCGTCGCGCCCAGTCGGAGACCGGCTCGGGCGAGGGTCTGGGCCATTCGAACGTTGCCCATGGACGGGAAGAGGATCTTGAGCTGCTGGACGAGACAGCGCACGAAGTCCGGGTAGCGATTGACGGGCTCGACCGTCCGGATCAGCGGTCGTGCGCCCGGCTCGTCGAGGCGGCCCATCCACTGGAGGAGAGTCTGTTCGTCGAGGAGGAAGACGCGGGCGGTCCTCTCGAGGGTCCAGCCGCGGGCGGCACGAAGCTGGACGATGCGCATGCGCTGGATCGAGGTGTAGTGCGGCCGTCGCCGGGAGGGCGAGCGCTCCCAGCGGCCGTCCTTGATGCTGAGCTCCTCGCGGAGCAGGGCGATTTCGGTCGTGGCCTGCTCGAGCTCGGCCCTGAGCCGTCGTTGGCCGGTGGCGCGGCCGCGGGCGTAGGAGAGGGCGACGCTGGCGAGGGCGACGGCGTGCAGTATGCCGGACTTGACGTGCGTGGACCACTGCTTGGGCAGGCGAACGGGCTGTCGTAGCATTCGGGCTCCCGCGGTTGCGGGGGGCTCCGAAGGAATGTACCCGCATCCGGGTGTGCGGTGGCGGGAACGAACCGGTGACCACGTGGCATACGACTCATGGGTGCTGGCTCATCCCTGCTCCCGGTTGTCTGTCGGCGTGAAGCTAAGTAGCTTATAAAACAGTTTCTTACGCGCCGCGCTTGGTTGTAGAAGATCTTCTTCTTGACATTGATCTAAGATCAATTCATGATTCATCGGTGAGTGGATCGCTCGAACCCCTGGATCCGGCGGAAGCAAAGAAGAGGATACGGTCGATCCTCGACACCGGGGTGGTCGCGCCATCCAGCCACGCCCTCGAAGAGATGGAGAAGGACGGACTCACGATGGTGGATTGCGCGAACGTCTTGCGCGCCGGTTGGGTCGAGCCCGCCGAGTGGGAGAACGGCTCCTGGCGTTACCGGGTCCGAACCACACGAATGTGCGTCGTCATCGCGTTCCGGTCGGAGTCGAAGCTGGCGATTGTGACCGCATGGAGGGAGCGGCGATGAACTGCGAGCAGTGCGGTGGGCCGACGACGACGGCGCGGGAGAACTTTCACTACACCGCGTCCGGGCTCCCGAACGTCACGCTGGTCGGAGTGCAGGTGACCCGGTGTCCGAAGTGCGGTGCGTTCGAGGTGGACATTCCCAGGATCGAAGAGCTCCATCGGACGATCGCCCGGGCAGTCGTGACGAAACCGGCACCGCTGACCCCTGCAGAAATCCGGTTCCTACGAAAGTGGCTGGGCTGGTCGGGCGTCGAATTCGCCGCGCACATGGGTGTCACGCCCGAGACCGTGTCTCGCTGGGAGAGCGGTACCCTCGGCGTCGGTGCCGCCGCCGATCGGCTCGTCCGTCTGATGATCGTGAACCAGGCGCCGGTTCAGGACTATTCTCTCGAGATGTTGAAGACGATCGACGAGGAGGCCTCCGCTCCGTTCCGGCTGGGAGTCGAGGCGGATGAGAAGGGCTGGCACGCGGTGGCAGCGTGAGCCGAGCCTGGGGCGGGGGCGGTTGGCTCTCCAGAGAGCATGCCCGGTGTTGAAACGACGCTCTTTTCTCTTTCCGCTTTGAGATCTGTCTGCCGAACTCGACCTAACTCAAAGGACAAGATTCGGTTCGTCGTCGGCACGGACGGGTACCGGTCGTGGTGGGGGCGGATCCGTAAGTGTAACGGGCGCAAGCGGTTGGCGCTGGCGCCGATGCTCGGTGCGAACCGAGAGAGTGTCTAGTGGTTACCGTCGCCAGATCTGGGTGTTCTGACAGAGTGCGCATTAACGGGAGAGAAAATGTCTTGTACTTGCTGGTCGCGATCGACTGCGACTATTATCTATTGACATACGGGCATGGATTGAAGCATCCTCCCTTCACGGAGGGGGACGCCAATGCCCAAGCCTCATCCGAAGCGAGGGTTTCTGGAGGTCGTGGGTGCGCTGCATCTCCACCCGGAACGCGTTCGGGCGGCGATCTTCGAGGCGCACCGATTCTTCGACCCGCTCGACAAGGTCCAGGTCAAGTACGAGATGCTGCGCGCGCACGCGGTCGAAGGGCGCAGCGTGCTGGCCGTCTCGGGGGAGTTCGGCTTCTCGCGGGAGACCTACTACACCGTGCTGGCCGCCTTCCAGGCGCGTGGTGTGCCTGGCCTCGTGGACGGAAAATCGGGGCGGCGCGGTCCGCTGAGGCTGACGGACGAAGTGGTCGCGTGGGTCGACGCTCTTCATCGGCGGGAGCCAGAGCTCACTGGGCGGGAGATCGCGGAGCGGATGGCCGAGGAGTTGAGCATCGAAGTCCATCGCCGCTCGATCGAGCGGCTGCTCGGGGTTGGCAGAAAAAAAAACGGCTGAGGACGGAGCGCCGAACTGCTCGTCGCCTTCCGAGTTCGAATCGGCACCGTTCGATTCGGCCGGTGGTACGGCACAGTGGCGGTACGAGCGCCTGAGAACCTACATGCTCACGGAACCGGCCCAGCGTCCGCGCGTGAGTCCTGCCCAGTTCGACCTCCACCGGTTCCATCGCTTCGGGGTCCTTGGACTGGTGGAGCGCGAGCTGCTCTGGCATGCCCCGAGCGACTTGGAGATCGAGCTCATCCCGGTCGGGGCGGAGGACGCCGAAGACCGCATGGCTCGGCTCTGCGCGTTCCTCGGGGGGATGGTGAGGAATCCGCAAGGAGGTGAAGATGCGACGTGCCGCACTGTACGCCAGGGTGTCGACCGAATTGCAGGAGAAGGAGCAGACGATCCAGAGCCAGCTGGCTGCGATTACGCGGTACGCTGACAAGAACGGCCTGCACCATTCGCCTGCTCTCACCTACGCGGACGACGGATACACGGGGACCCGGCTCGACCGTCCCGGCTTGGACGAGCTTCGGGACCACGCACGGGAAGGCCGCTTCGATGTCGTGGTGGTGCTGTGTCCCGACCGGCTCGCACGCCGCTACGCCTACCAGGTACTGCTCCTGGAGGAGTTGAAGCGCACGGGCGTGGAGGTGCTGTTTTGCGAGCGGCCGATCGACGACAGCCCCGACGACCAATTGCTGCTCCAGATCCAGGGGGCGATGGCCGAGTACGAGCGGGCCAAGATCCTCGAGCGGTGTCGCCGTGGTCGCCTGCACCGCGCGCGACGCGGCGAGCTGACACCACCGGCGGTGCCGTACGGATACACGTACGCCGCTCGCAAGTACGGAGGCGACGGGCAGATTCGAATCCACGAGGAAGAAGGGGCGATGGTGCGGCAGATCTTCGCGTGGTACGTGGACGAGGGGGCTACCTTGTATAGCCTCCGGCAGAAGCTCGCCGCTTCGCCCTGGAAGATGAGGAGAGGGAAGAGCCGCTGGTGCAGCGCGACGATTCGCCAGATCCTCCTTTGCGAGTGGTACATCGGTCGGGCATACTCCAACCGCCGTGTGACCCAGCTCCAGGATCGTCCGGAGCAGGACGGACGGCCGCGGAGAATCGTCCATACCGAGAGGCCACAGTCGGAGTGGATCGTCGTGCCGGTGCCGCGGATGATCGATGACGATGTCTTCGCACGGGCCCACCAGCGGCTGGAAGACAATCAACGCTTCGCCCAGCGCCGACAGAAGCGACCACGTACGTACTTGCTCAAGGGCCTCCTCAAGTGCGGGACCTGTGGGCGGTCGTACGTGGGCCACACGTACACCAGAACACCGAAGAAGCACGGCTTCGCCGAGCATCACTACTACTCGTGCAGCGGGTACAACAGCGCCGTCTCGGGAGCGGAGCGGTGCCAGAACGGTCGCCTGCTGGCCGCGGGAGCCGATGAGATCATCTGGTCGACGATCCGAGATCTCCTTCTCGACAACGACGCCCTGGTCGAGCAGCTCCAGTCGTGGCTGGATCGCACGGCTGCAGATCCCACGGGCACCGAGCGGCTGAACCAGGTGACGGTACGCCTCAACGAGGCGAACCGGCAGCGGGAGCGGCTGATCGACGCATACCAGACGGGAGCGCTTGGCCTCGAAGATTTTGGCCCACGGAAGAAGGCGATCGAGGAGCGAATCCTCGCCGCGGAGGGGGAACTGGCCAACCTGCGCTCGTGGGAAGCCCGCCGAGAGCTTGCCTGCGGCAGGTTGCCAGCGCGGAGGCCATCGCGGCGGGGCTGCGGGCTCAACTGACCGATGCCAACTTCAACACCAGGCAGACGATCCTCCGGCTGGTAGTCGAGAAGGTGGTGGTCACCGCCCAGAGGCTGGAAATCCACCTGGCTCTGCCGGTGTCAAGATGTTGTGATTTGAGTTACGTCTGCGGAGGCAGATGGGTTCCATTTCGAACCCTCACCACCCAAGAAAAAGTGGGATGCCCGTTCGAACCTCAACAATGCACGCACGACTACCGTCGTGGACAGCGAGCGTGGGGCGTCGACCAGAGGCGCACATGCTTCGAGACAAGGAGGGACACGAATGCCTGGAACCCGCGTGATCGTGAGAAGGTGGATGGTCGTGGTCTGGCTCGTCGGGACGGTCTCCGTCGCAGCCTCGGCAGGCAGCCCGCCGTCCGGTTCTGCTCCAGCGTGGCTGTCCGATGTCGACAAGCGGATCCGTCAGGGTGAGTACGAGCTCACTTGGCAAGGAAAGCCCGCGCTCTCCGATCTCGGCGCGGCCTGGCAGGCCCCCAATCGGGCACAGAACCTTCGGACCTACTTCACGGAGCCCGGGATTGTCGTGATTCCCAGAGCTGCCGCGAGCGGTGGCGAAGAAATCCCTGCGTGGCGATGGGAGCTGAGCTTGTTGCGCTGGGGCCGTCCCGAGGCATTGCAAGACATCGAGAAAGCGAAACCTGTGGCGATCGAAAACCGCAGCGACTACCGACGGGGCACGATCGTGGAGTCGTACCTCAACGATTCGAAGGGCCTGGAGCAGAGGTTCGAGATCCTCGCGCCTCCTCGGCCCGCTCCCGGCCGGTTGCCGGAGCGCTCCGTGTACGTCGATCTCCGGCTCGGCGGGACGCTCTCGGCGAAAGTCGCAGAGGATCGCCAGTCCATCGACTTCGTCACGGGGACAGGGGCGAGGGCTGTCCATTACGACAGCCTGGTCGTAAGAGATGCTCGCGGACGGCTTCTGCCCTCGCGCATGGAGGCCTTTGTCGACTCTGGGATTCGCGGCATCCGGCTCGTTTACGAAGACGTGGACGCCGTCTATCCCGTCCTCATCGATCCACTGGCCACGAGCCCTGGATGGACCACAGAGAGCAATCAGGCCAATGCCTATTTCGGGCGATCCGTGGCGACCGCAGGCGACGTCAACGGCGACTGCTATTCGGATGTGATCGTCGGCGCGTACAACTACGACAACGGCCAGACGAACGAAGGGCGCGTGTATGTGTACCACGGCTCTTCCTCCGGTCTGTCGACGACGGCCGCGTGGACGATGGAGAGCGATCAGGCCAACGCCATCTTCGGCTGGTCGGTCAACACCGCGGGCGACGTCAATGGCGATGGGTACTCGGACGTCATCATCGGCGCCCCTTGGTACGACAACGGGCAGAGCGACGAGGGCCGAGCGTTCGTCTATCTCGGATCGTCGTCGGGCCTCGCGTCGAGCCCGGTGTGGACCGCGGAGGGGAATCAGGTCGACGCCCAGTTCGCGTACGCGGTCGCGCCGGCGGCGGACGTCAACGGCGACAGCTACGGCGACGTCCTCGTGGGGGCGCCGACGTACGACAGCGGCGGGGCGACGGACGACGGGCGCGCCTTCGTCTACCACGGCTCGGCCTCGGGCCCAGCGACGAGTGCCAGCTGGGCGGAGAAAGGCCAGCAGTCCAACGCCCAGTTCGGCCTGGCCATCGCCTCGGCAGGCGACGTCAACGCCGACGGGTTCGCCGACGTCATCATCGGCGCGCCGTTGTACGACAACGGTCAGACCGATGAAGGCAAGGTCTTCGTCTATCCCGGCTCGTTCTCAGGCTTGTCTGCGAACGGCGCGGATGCTTCGTTCGAGGGGAACCAGGCGGGTGCGCGGTACGGCTCTGCTGTGAGCACCGCCGGAGACGTCGACGGCGATGGTTATGCGGACGTCCTGGTCGGGGCCTCTCTGTACGACCTGAACTCCACCGACGAAGGAATGGCCCACGTGATCCACGGGTCGAGCAGCGGCCTCACGAGCATCGGCTGGACGCTGTACGGCGGTCAAGCTTCGGCACAGCTCGGCTTCGCGGTGGCGTCCGCCGGCGACTTCAACGGCGACGGCTACGGCGATGTCCTGGTCTGCGCGCCGTTCTTCGATGCCGGCCAGGCGGATGAAGGGCGCTGCTACGCGGCTCGGGGCTCGGTGGACGGTGTCGAAGGTGGCAACTCCGGCCAATACATATGGTTGGCGGAAGGTGACCAGAACGGCGCGCAGTTCGGGGTCTCCGTGGCCCCGGCGGGGGACGTCAACGGAGATGGCTACGCCGACAGCGTCATCGGCATCGCCGCGTTTGACAACGGCCAGTCCAACGAGGGGCGCGCGGTGGCCTACCTCGGTTCGGACGTTGGTTTCCCGGCCCTTTCCAACTGGACTCCCCAAAGTCTGTCCGATGGCGTGGCGGGAACGGGTGATTTCAACGGCGACGGCTTTGCCGACGTCATCGGGCTCGCATTCGACATTCCGCAGGTGAATGCGGTGCCGACCGTGTTCTACGGCTCGAGCTCGGGTCCTCCGTCACAGGCGTCGTGGTATGTGACCTCGCCTCAGTCGAACTCGGGGTTTGCCACCGCGGTGGCCAATGCCGGCGACGTCAACGGCGACGGCTATGACGACCTGATCGTCGGCGCGCCCCGTTTCGACAACGGGCAGACCGACGAAGGCAGCGCGTATCTGTTCTTGGGCTCGTCCTCGGGTTTGGGCACCACCGCGGCGTGGGCCGCCGAGAGCAACCTTGCCTCCGCGAATTTTGGCGCAGCGCTCGCCGGAGCCGGTGACGTCAACGACGACGGCTATGCGGATGTCGTCATCGGAGCTCCGAAGTACTCGAACGGCCAATCGGGCGAGGGGAGGGCTTACCTCTATCTGGGCTCGTCGAGCGGGCTGTCGACGATCCCAGCGTGGACGGCCGAGATCAACCAGGCCGGCGCGCATTTCGGAACTGCGGTCGCGAGCGCCGGCGACGTCAACCTCGACGGGTACAGCGACGTCGTGATCGGGTCTCCGAATTCCCCGAAGCCGGGCATGCCACCGATTGCCGGGGCAGGCCGAGTCTACGTGTACCACGGCTCTTCGACGGGTCTCGGAGCCGCGCAATGGAGCCGCAGCGGAGATCAAACCAACGAGGGCTTCGGCTCTTCGGTCGCGTCGGCCGGGGACACGAACGGCGACGGCTATGCGGATCTGCTCGTCGGTTCGCCGTTCTACTCGAACGGTGAAACCTCCGAGGGCCGCGCCACCTTGTATCTCGGTTCGTCGACCGGCTTGGGCCGCTCGGTCGCCTGGACGGTGGAGAGCGGCATGCCCGACGCACACCTTGGGACTGCCGTTTCCAGCGCCGGGGACGTCAACGGCGACGGCTACGCCGACGTGGTCATCGGCGCCCCTGGCTACGAGTCGTTCAACCTCTCTCCTGGGAGGGTCGAGGTCCATTTGGGCTCGACGAGCGGCTTGGCGTCCGTGCCGGCGTGGAGCGAAGTCGGGTACAACTACGGCGACTTCGCCAACTTGGGTCGCTCCGTCGGCGCCGGCGACGTCAACGCCGACGGCTATTCCGACGTCTTCACCTGGCACCGCTATCACGGGACATCCTACGGCTTGAAGTATGGGCTGTTCGGCGGCGACACGCCGATCTCCGCATCCAGCCCGGGCAGCGCGGGAGTCAGCTTCAACCCGCGGCAGCTTTGGACCAATGGCACACAGCCGCTCGCACATCTCGGCCATTCCAACAGCAACAGGGCGTTCGATCTTGCGTTGCACGCTCAAACGCCGTTTGGTTACGGCAACGTGCGCATGGAGTGGGAAGTCAAACCCCTCGGCACGAAGTTCGACGGAGGCGGCACGCAGTCGTCCGATGCCGTCGGTACCGATGCAGGTGGAGTGCCGCTCGAGGAGACCGTCGGCGACCTATCCCCTGGGACTTCCTACCACTGGCGCGTTCGCCTGGTCTTTTCACCGGTGACGAATCCGCTGTCCGGTCGGCACAGCCGCTGGTTGACGCCGCCGCGGAACGGCTGGGAAGAGGAGGATTTTTGCACCGCGCAGAACTGACGCCCGATCGTTCCGGTTCTTCTGATGTGCAATCCCAGTGTTCTCGAGGCGATTGAGGGAGGGTGCTTATGGTTGCGACTTCGCGTCCGACGACAGAACGTACACCGGAACCGCGTTGCTCGAGATGGCCGCATCTCATCGTGCCGGCGGTCGTCTCGATCTTTGCCAGTTGCTTCGCCGTGGCGGGCTTGGAAGGGGGGGTGGAACCCTTTCCCACTGCCATCGAGCTGGCCGGGCATCGCCTGAGCGAGTCCCCGATGTTCAGCTACGTGACCGCCTTCAACGAAAGCCAGGGCGTGGATGCCGTCATCAACCCAACCTTGCACCCGGAGATCGTCGGCAAACATTGCGACGTCTATGTCGTGCTGGCCAAGACGCAAGAAGAATGGCAGCACGATCCCACCTTGATCGACGCCCGCAGCGGCACTTGCCCCGTCGCCGCGGACCCCGCGCTGTGCGAATACGGCCCCTCGAGCGAGCCCCCGTGTCGCTGCGACTTCGCCGGAGGAACTGTGGCTGACAACGTCATCACCCTCGAAAGCCCCGGCTATTCGAACGCGCTCGGGAGCGATGCGGAGCCGTGCTACCAGATTGGCGCGTCGAAGTTCTGCACCGGCCTGGGCAAGGGCTTCGACGTCGTGCTGGATTGTGCCTCAGGGAAGGACGAACCGGACGCGCAACTGGGGCCGGGAGACTACATCGATGGCTTCGGGGACGAGGCTGGCTTCTACGTCGTCCATGACACGACGGAGCCGGCATTGCCCACCAACTGGCTGGACTACATCATCCCGACCGGAGCGGGTTACGGCCTGCCACCGGGAAAGCTGCGCGAGAGAACGTACTTTCCCACGAACATTGCAGACATCAAGCCCGTACCCCTCGTCGTGATCGGTCACGGCAACGGCCACCAGTACGACTGGTACACGTACCTGCAACAGCATCTGGCGTCGTACGGATACGTGGTGATGAGCCACCAGAACAACACGGTCCCCGGCTCCCCGTCGGCGGCGCAGACCATGCTGCGGCACACGGACGCCCTCATCGCTCAACTGAACGGGCCCAATTGCGCGACGATCCACCAGGATCTGTGCGGCGCCATCGATCCGACGAAGATCGTGTGGATCGGCCACAGCCGGGGCGGAGAAGGGGCCGTGATCGCCTACAACAATCTCGTTCGCGGGGACTACGTACCGGTCAACTACAACGTCAGTTCCATCCAGCTCGTCAGCAGCATGGCGGGACCGGACAATCATGGGCTAAACCTTGCTCTACGCGCTACTCCGGGAGACGTTCCCTTTCATCTCTTCTACGGGGCGGCGGACGACGATGTAAAGGGCGCGCCAGGATCATATGGATCGCCCTTCCATCAGCTGGAGCGGGCGACCGGACCTCGGCAATCCACCTACATCCACGGTGTCGGGCACGCTTGGTTTCACGAGAAGGCGGTGAATGACCCGTGCCAGGACTGCGGTACTCCAGTCTGCCTCCCGGGCGTCTGCCCGGTGCTCTATGGCCCGCTGGGGTCGCAACTCTCGAAGACGGATACTCACGGAATCGTCGCAGGCTATTACGTCCCCCTCCTGAAGCATTACCTCGAACGGAACGTGCCGGCCGTGGATTTCTTCTGGCGATCGTGGGAATCGTTTCGTCCGATCGGGGCTCCGTTGGCGGACATCGCCTTGGAGTACGAAGACGGCGCGGATCCCGGCCGGTTTGTAGTGGACGATTTTCAAGACGAGTCCGGGTTGACCACGAGCAGCTCCTTGGGAACCGTGAGCTTCAGCGTAGGAGAGGTGTTCGAAGGCATCACGCGGGACGAGGACTGCACGTTCGAATGGAACAGGCTACCGAATCAGTGTTCGCTCCCATGCCAAGCCACATACCGGCAGCCGTTCAATGGGATGACTCGTGGACACGCGGACGAAGGACATCGCGCAGTGGTTTTCGAGTGGCCGGTGTCCGGGAGCATCGCCCCCTACTTCTACCGGATCCAGAACCTTCCCTGGAATCGAAACATGAGCGACAAGCGGTTTCTCTCGTTCCGCGCTGCGCAGATGCCCCGCCATCCCTTCACCCAGGCGGATCTGGCCGACCTCAACTTGACGGTGACACTCCGGGACGAAAACGACCTCGAAGCCAGCATTCGGATCGGGGCCTATGACTCGGAGATCGAGGAACCGTACCAGCGCAGGGACTACCCTTGGCTGTCTCCTCCCTGTTTCTCCTTCGAAGTACAGGATCTCGGCGTGTGCCACTGCGCCAACGAAACCTACTCCACCGAGTGCTGTAACCCATACTCCAGCGGTGGCTGGCAGGCGGAGTACGAGACCATCCGCATCCCGCTCGCCGATTTCCTCAACGTCGCGCCGATCGATCTGTCGAACGTCCGCGACGTCGAGTTCCAATTCGGCGAAGACGCAGGCTCACAAACGGGCAGGCTGAGCCTGGACGACATCGAGTTCACTTCGCGCTGATTCGCGGCGTGGACCCAGGAGATGAAGCGATGAAAATGACTAGAGTGGTTCTCTCGATGGTCGCCTTGGTCTTCCTCGCCGGCGGGCGCGTCGCCGCCGAGGATCTCTCGGGCGGCATGAGCGTCGAAACGGAGTCTCCGGTCGGAATCCAGGAGCTGGTGTACGCCCGGCCGTTCACGCTCAAGACACCCTATCGCTCGGATTGGCGGAAGGAACGCCCGCTGGTGCAGTCGGGGTGGGTCGTCGTTCTGCGAGTCGATCCAGCGCTCGTCGCTCCGAAGGCGACCGCGATGCCGGTGCTCTACGCGGGCCAGCAGACGGTCGAGCTCGTCAATATCGGTTACCCGTCGGGCTACGTTGTCGGCATCGTGCCGGGTGACAAGGACGTCAAGGACGTTCCGTTCTGGTTCGGGGAGCCTGGGTTTCCGGACCAGGTCGACTCGAGCGTCATCCAGCGAAATCGCAGGCTCGCAGCAAGTGCGGGTCTCGCGCCCGCCCGTTCCGTTGATACTTGGCGCGCCCTCGACAGGGGGGGGCGCAAGCTCCGCGTTTCGACAAAGGACGAGCTGTTGAACAGCGTCGCGCCGTTGATTCTCGAGTACAGCCCCGATGAGAGGGAACTCGCGAACATCCTCCAGGGGCGGCCGCCGGGGGGGTAGCCGCCACCGGGTTCCCGCCGTCGCTTGCAGGCGCTGAAGTGGCGGCGGGAACCGCAACGGATCCGTAGAGGTCCGTGACGAATCGACTTCCGCCGCTCAGCACCCGCGAAGCAGACGACGACCTGGGGAGGCAGACGTTTTCGAATTCGAAAACGAGTCCGCTCTCACGGAATCTCGAGTCTTTTCGCGAAACCTGTGCGCCGTGTCGCGAGCTTCTCGCACAACAATCCGTCGGGTACTCGCTGCGACCCACCCTTCGACCCGACCCGGCGGCTTGTGGCCGAAGAGAGCCGCCACGGGCTCTCTTGATCTCCGCTGGTGACGGAGAGCGCATGACGTGATCACCTTCGTCTCGTGCTGACCAACGAGGTCGAGCACGGGATCGCGATCGAGCGGGCGAGCGCCCTTCGCGAGTATGATCTTGACGTTTTGGAACAGAGTTCGAGTTGACATGGCGCCCCTTGGTAGACGCTGGACCGACCGGCGAGTCGGGGGGCCATCAGACGCGTCCCTTGCTCGGACCCTTCCGGCGGACTATCCGCTGTCTGCACCTCGGAATGCAGGCTCACGAAGGGAAACGAACGCCGAACTCGGATGCGCGCTGAGGTTCGCTCCTCTCCGTTTCTCTTTTCATGACGACGAGAACGCGAACGAGGGCAGGCTGGCCATGACCTGGCGTTGGGTCGTGATCCTGGCGGCATCGGTGCTCTTCACGTCGGCTCGAAGCGCGCCGCAGGAACCCCTGCGCCTTCCGAACGACACCGAGATCCGGGACCGGCTTCGCGCCTACGTCGACGACGCGAAGGCGGCTCCGGGTGTCGTCGTCGGTGTGCTCGAAGATGCCCGCCGTCGCTTCGTGGCGTACGGTCGCTCGGGAATACCGGGGCACCCGGACCTCGACAGCACGACGTACTTCGAGCTCGGGTCGATCACGAAGGTCTTCACGGGCCAGCTTCTCGCGGATGCCGTGGAACGGGGAGAGGTGCGGATCGACGACCCGATCGGCGGCTTGTTCCCGCCTGAGATCCGGCTTCCAGCCGACCGCGCGGCGATCACCCTGGAGGACCTTGCGACGCATCATTCCGGTCTTCCCCGGATCGCGCTCGACGCCGGCCCGCTACTTCGGGGGTTGACGTCCCGCGATCCCTATGCGGGCAGCACCCCCGACGAGCTGTTCCGCTCGGTCGCGAAGATCCCCGAGCGGTTTGAAGGCGCCCGTGGAGGCTTTTCGTATTCGAACCTCGGGATGGCGGTGCTAGGGCAGCTTCTCGCGCGACGCGCGGGCCGGAGCTACGACGAGCTGCTCCGCGAGCGCGTCCTCCGGCCGATGGGGCTCGAGGGCGTGGTCGTCGGGCAGCCCGATCCGCACTCCCACAGCGTGGCGCGTGGACACCTCGAAAACCTGCGCCCGGCGGCGGCCTGGCACCTCGATGCCTACGCGCCTGCCGGTGCGCTCTCCGCCACTGCGGAGCAAATGCTCGCGTTCTTGGAGAAGGCGCTCGCCGGTGACCCTCCGGCAATGCGCGAAGCGGAGCGCTCGCGGCGCCCCGCCGGAGACTCCGAAGGGCGAAGCATCGGACTGGCATGGCTTCATCGACGGGTGCGAGAGCGCGACGTGATCTGGCACAACGGCGGCACCGGCGGCTTCCGGACGTTTCTCGCGATCGTCCCCGAAGACCGTATCGGTCTCGTCGTACTCACGAACGGGATGGGCGACGCCGACTCCCTTGCGCTCGCGCTTCTGGACCCGGCTCTGCCTTCACCCAGATCCCGTCGGCCGAGATGGGGCACGGTCGCTCTCACCGCCACCGCGCTGGCGATGCCTCCGCTCGCACTCATGGGTTGGATCCGGCGGAGACTTAGAGCGCGGGGCTCGGCGCCGCCGCTCGACCGGCTCGGCCTGGCCGCGACGCTCGCCACGAGCGCGATCGTGCTCCTCGCGGCGGCGCGTTGGGGAGCGTGGGCTGACATTCCGTTCAACGCTTGGTGGGTCACGACGGCGGTCGGCTCCGTGATCGGGATCGCGGCATGCTGGGAGGCCCGCCACCTCGCATGGTGCGAGCCGAGGGCGAAGCCGCGGCTGCGCTGGCGCATCCTCGCTCTTGCTCTGAGGGTTGGAGCTCTCCTGCTCCTCTCGTCGTGATGCCCGGGGCGCCTCGCATGCACGGTCACGATCATAGGAAGCTCTCTCGCATCCCGGGCGCGGTGAATGCCCGGTCATCGTGGTCGCCTTTCTACCTGGCTCGGGTTCACGGACACGGATTCGCGTTCGGCCGCTCCACCCCTCGGCTGTCCTGCCCCAGGCTCCCCTCGACCCCGTTCGCCACCCCCGTCACGAGCGAGAACGCCGTCTTCCCCGTGGGCGGGTTGTCGAAGTCGTCCACCGATTTCATGAACTCCCGCACCGCCGCGCTGCCCTTGTCGGGTGGCGGACGCGAACCCCTACAGCTTCGGATCGACGCCAAAGATTCTGCGCCGTTCATCCTTCTTAAACTGCGCGACCGTCGCGGCGGACTCTCCCCTCGTGGTCACCGTATAGTGAAGCCCCCTAACGGACGGCTGGCGTTCGAGGTACCCCGCTCGAGCAAGCTTCAGGACCTGTTGAGGAGCCTCAGGTCCGTAGAAGCGCGCGCCGCTAGGGCCGACGATGACCGAAGCAACTCCGCCTCCGGCAGGAACACAGAGACCACACTCGACCGTCCGCAGCAGGCGAGTAGGATTCGGATCTGGAGGGGCGAGAGCGTCATGTCGAGATGCTAACACGAGGCCCGGCCCTCCGGGGGTCCTAACGCTTTGCCCGGGTGAGGATCGTGAATCCCGGGGCGACGCTAGGGAGTCGTGGGTTGAATGCACGCTGGCAGAACCCCCGGATCCCTCCCGCTCAGCCTCCCGCCGCTCGCCTTTCTCCCATACCTGGTCTGTCCCTGGTACGTGGCGGCGGTGACGTAGTAGCGGCCGTGACCGGCAGGGGGATCGGGCAGGGAATCGTTCAGCGTGAGGTAGTCGCCCACGCTCGGCGGCGTGGCCGGATAGCCGCACTGGAGCGGCTGCGCCTGCGACCAGTCGCCCACCCGTATGGTCCAAGAACTCCGCCGATGTCGGGCAGCGCGTTACGCCTGGGTGAACGCGGGGCCAAGCGGAGAGGGTGGCGGGAACGAGAGGTGCGCGGCGCCAGCCCCAGGCGAGGGAGCGATTCCATGGTCGGCTTCCCGTGCGAACATCTGTGGATCTCGACGGGACGGCCGCGGCGCTGCCAACGAAGTTACCGCTGCGCAAGATATCTTGGCTACGCGGCGTCTCGATGGTAGTCGTGAAGCATTCCACCGAGTCGCTCGCGAGACCGCACGATCCCGTGTGGGTTGGTGACGACATCCTCCGGCTCGATGATCCGGTCGTGGAGTCCTTGGTGGTTCCGCTCGGCGTGGTAATGGGCAAGGTACTCGCGAACCGCGCGCCGCAACGGCTCCTCGCCGAAGAAGATCATCCGGTCGAGGCACTCGGACTCGATCGAGCGCATGAATCGCTCGATCCATGCACTCAAATTCGGCGAACGTGCCGGCAGGCGGACGGGCTCGATCCCGGCACCGGCCAACGAGGTGCGGAATGCCGCGGTGAACTTGGTATCGCGGTCCATCAGGCAGAAACGCTTCTCGCGGAGGAATCCATCGATTGGGTCGGTGAGGTTCCGCCCGACTTGGCGAATCCAGGCTTCGTCCGGGTTCGGGGTCATGCCGGCGAAGTGAACACGACGGCTCCGAATCTCAATGGCGAAGAGGATGTAGACCGCAACGAGGCCGTGCCGGCACCACACCTCGACGGTCGTGAAGTCGATGGCGGCGATCGTGGACCAGTAGGCACCGAGGAACGTGCGCCAAGACGTCCGGCGGCCGCGCTCGGGTGCGGGATCGATGCCGTTCCTCTTCAAGATGTTGGCGACCGTGGTCCGAGCCACGTGATGACCGAGACTGGCCAGGGCGCCTTCGATTCGGCGATCACCCCAACTCGGGTTCTCTCCGGCGAAACGGACTACGCGCCTCTCGATCTCTTTCATCACACCCAGCCGACCTGGTCCACGCCGCGATTGGTGATTCCACTTGGCCGCGACGAGCTTGCGATGCCACGCGAGGATCGTCTCGGGGGTCACGAGCCGAGCGAGATCCAGCAGTGCCTTTCGGCCGACGGCCTTGCCGGCGATGGCCAGCCGACGTCGCTGTTCATCCGTGAGCCGGATCCGGCGGTCGCCGAGCTGTTCGCGCAGGATACGGTTCTCTTCCCGAAGGAAGTCGATCGCGGCCTGCTGGTGACGGTTGATCCAGCCTGCGAGTGCCGCGAGGAGAACCTGCCAGGGTTGGATGACCTGTGCCATAGGCCGGAGTCTAGGACGGACCGGTGGCTTGGAGGGAGATTCCACTTTGTCGAGACCACAGGTCAACTCCGGGTCGCGCGGCCAGCGTTCGAGTTTTTCGACACGACGCCCGTCTCGATGAGCTCCCGCTCACTTCCCGCGCAACTCGGCCCGGGCGACTCGAAAAAAGCTCGAAACGACGGGCTTTGAGTGGCGGAAGCGAGTGGGAGTCGAACCCACCTCGGACGGCAAAGCCGCCCGACACGCGGTTTTGAAGACCGGGAGGGCCACCGGGCCCCATGCGCTTCCAAGCGCGCCGGAATCGTAGGCACCGCGCTGCTCGGAGTCAACCCGTCGCATCCCTCGGGAACGCGAGAGAGGCGGGACGAAGGGGGGAGAGGCATGCGCCCCCGAGCTACTGAGGCTCTATGGGACCGGGCACGAGGAAGACGCCATCCGGCACCGACCAGACCGTGCGGCTCTGCTGCTTCGGACGCTGCTGGGCTCCCCGGGCGAGGTCGCGAAGACGCTGCGCCCCCTCGCGGACGAGGCGACCCTGCTGGTCGAGCGAGTCCCGCACGCGGCGGAGCTGGCCGAGCTGCTGCTGGTAGGTGGATCCGACGAGGCGAAGGCAATCCTGGAGGCGGATGAGATTCTCGCGTGCCTCGAGGGTTCCCCGACGGACGGTCTCCTCGAGGAGGAAAACCTCCTTCAGGGCGGCGAGATAGGGGTCCACGCATTCGTGCAGCGGGACCCGCTTCGCGTAGAAGAACTCGCGTACCTGATCCACGAAGGAAGCAGGGGCTCCGCTCTCTCGCGCCAGCCGTCGAATCGTCTCGCCGATGGTGCCCTCGTTGATCGTCGCCATGATCGCGTCACCCCTTTCGCGTCTACTTGTACGACGAAAGGTAAGTGGGTCAAGCGACGATCCCGTGCGAGACGCGGCGCGAGGCGGCACAGTCGCGTCGCGCCCGGCCGCTCGGGCGACAACGCGGAAATCGCCAACAACGGGCCCTCGCCGAGGGCGCGCGCATTCCTCGAGGTCGCTCGACGATCGACTCGCAGGGCCCCACGGGACTGGCGGCCCGCTCCCGGAATCGAAGAGAGTCAGCGTTTGCTCGCCTCGTCCGCGACTTCGTCCGTCGCGACGACCGGATGGAACAGAGTCAGCACCTCGAGACGGAGCCGATCCGCCAGCGTCTTGCGGTCCTCCGCGACGAAGGTCTCGGTTCCGAAGGTGAGCGAGGCGTCGAAGCGGCGGATGCGGAACAAGCGGGTGAAGTGGCGTTCGAACGTCATGTCGCCCCACCAGCAGACGACCCGGTGCGCCGGAGGGGAGTCGTCCGGAGTCCGGTACGTGATCGCGGCGCACGACACAGGCATCCGCTCGCGAACGGCCACCTCCAGCAGCGCGGGACGGAACGGAAGCACCGTCGCGCCGGGTGAAGTGGTCGCCTCGGGAAAGACGACCACGCTGATTCCCTTGCCCAGGGTTTCCCGGAGGCTCTCGATGACGCGGGGGATGGCACGCTTGTTCTCGCGCTCGATGAACAGAATCCCGGCCGCCCGGCACAAGCGGCCGAAAACCGGCCATGCGGCGATCTCGGACTTCGCCAGGAACGTGCATGGGAGCTGCGAGGCGATGACCACGATATCCATGTAGCTCAGGTGGTTCGCCACGAGAAAGCAAGGGGGCGTCGGGGGAGCGCCGTCCACGCGAAGCCGCATCCCGATCATACGCCCCGATGCGCGAGCCCAGAATCGCATCACGCGAGCGCGCCACGCGATCGGCTCCCCGCCGGCCAGACGCACGATGGGAACGGTTGCCAACAGAAACAGGAACGCCCCGGCGGTGAAGCCGCCGAAGAGCACCAGGCGACGAGCGAGTCGAAGGGTTTCCATGAGTTGGCGTCGTGAGAGCTTCTCCTTCCACGACGGATGCAGACGATAGCAGAGCCCCCATCGCCCCTCGGTCCGGCACGGGGAGAACGGGGGTGGCACGACTCACCCTCGCGTCACGGCTCCGTCGCGCACGCTTCCCGGCTGCTCCGATTGACCCCCCGTCCGGGCGTATGCTAGTTTTCAGCTGTCGCTCGACCCGCGAGCGATGCGCGGGCTGGGTGGATGGGGCTGTGGCGCAGTTGGGAGCGCGCCTGAATGGCATTCAGGAGGTCAGGGGTTCAAATCCCCTCAGCTCCACCAAACGCGAGAGTCGCAACGAATCCCATTGACAGGCACTACGACGTGGCCCCGCGGATGAACCGGGGATGAGCATCCTGCGGAGAGCGGACGCCCGGATCTGTCTTGGCCTGTTCGTTCTGGCCGCGTTCGTGCGCGTGCTCTTCCTTCGCGGGACGGTCGACCGGGATCTGCCGTTCAGCATCTTCTATTACGGCGACAGCCGGGTCTACAGGGAATTCGCGCTGGCGATCCTGCGAGGGGAGTCGTTCGACCTCGGCATCCCGTACCACCCTCCGGCGTTCGCGTACCTCCTGGCGGGGATGATCCGGGTGGTCGGGGAGAATCCGGGCGCGATCCGTGCCGCGCTCGCCGTCCTGGCGGCGGCGACGGTTCCGTTGACTTTCCTGCTCGGGACGCTGCTGTGGGGCCGGGCGGTCGGGCTCGTGGCCGCGTTCCTCGCCACGTTCTCGTTCGGACTGTGCGTGACGTCGGTGTCCCCCAACGTGGAAGCGATTTACGTTCCGATTCTGGCCGCCCAGGCGCTGGCGATGGTCTTACTCGTGCGCTCCGCTTCCTGCCCGCCCGGCCGAGGGGCGGTCGGACTCGCGTTGCTGAACGGCATTCTCGTGGGTCTCGGGAGCCTCACTCGAGCCGAGCATCTCGGATTCGCGGCGATCGTTCCGCTCGTCCTCTGGATCGGCGCGACCGGGCTCCCGTGGAGGCGCCTCTCGCGACTCTCCCTGCTCGTGCTGGCGGCATCGGCGCTGAGCGTGGCGCCATGGACGGTGGCGAACTGGCGTGCGCTCGACCGGTACCGCGCGGAGCATCCCGACGGGGCACGGCTATCGCGCTTCGTGCTGGTTTCGAGCTACGGAGCGCTGAATTTCGCCCTCGCGAACCACGCCGGCGCCGACGGGACCTTCCGACCCGACGCACTCGTTCGCGGCATGGGCTCGGGACGCCTGGACCTGCGCGATCCGCGTCAGGCGGAGATCTATCTCCACGGCTACCGCGAAGGGCTTTCGTTCTTGCTGGGGCATCCCGTCGCGTCCGTGAGGCTCGCCTATCGGAAGATCGCCCTGTCCTCCGGTGGGCTGGCGCTGGGGTTCGGCGCGGGGAACCGTCCTTCCGGACTTGCGGGCGTTCGCAGGCCGGTGGATCTCTTCGTGCCCGACCGGCGCTGGTTCGGACTCGTGACGCTTCTTCTCGTTGCGGCGGGAGCTTGGACGAGCCGCCGGCGCTGGCGCGAGGTGCTTCCCGTCGGGATGGTTCTCGCGCACAAGCTCGCGACCTGCGTGGCGTTCTTCGGTTACGCGAGGCTGCAGGCTCACGTCGCGCCGTTTCTCTTTCTGCTCGCTGCCGCCGCCGTCGTCGGGTTCGTCCGGGCCATTCCCTCCGCAGCGGTGATCCGCGGTCTGGCGGGGGCGGGGATCTTCGTGATGGCCTTGCTGGTCGCCGAGCTCGGCGGGCGCGCCGCGGCGCCGCGTAACTTCTCCGCCTCCGGCAGCGCGGATCCGGTGAACGGGAAGATCATTCAAGACGCAGAGGTGCGGATCGAGCCGACGCCTTGAATCGAGGAACGGACGGCCGCGACGTCCCATCATCCTGTCGCCACGTTGCCGTCGTGCGGCCCGACCGTGGCGCCGTTTTGACATGGAGCGCTCGGGGGCTCTACCATCCGCACGGTTTCGACCGGAACGACCCGAGGGGGAACATCGAAGGGACGGTGGGGGCGAGCGAGCCGGCCTTTGTCTCCGCAGCCGCCCAGGGCAGGGTAGGGGGTCCCCAGGAACGGCCATGGCAACCGAGAAGAATCACGGATTTGCGATGCGTCGCCGTGTGCCGAACTACAGATCCTTCCGCTCGTGGCGAACCTGGCTGATTGGCCGGCCGCTGCCCACCGCGGACGCCGAGAACGAGACGATCGGGAAGTTCGTGGGGCTGGCCGTGTTCGCCTCGGACGCCCTGTCGTCCACCGCGTATGCCACCCAGGAGATCCTCCTCATCCTCGCCTTCGCGGGAACCGCCGCGTTCGTTTTCGCATTCCCCATTTCCATCACGATCGTCGTGCTCCTCGCGATTCTGACCGTTTCCTACGAGCAGACGATTCACGCGTATCCCGGCGGCGGAGGGGCGTACATCGTCGCGCGGGACAACCTCGGCGAGCACGCGGCGCAGATCGCCGGTGCGGCGCTCCTGACCGACTACATCCTCACGGTCGCCGTGTCCGTCTCGTCCGGCGTCGCACAGATCACCTCGGCGTTCCCGACTCTCTACTCGCACCGCGTTCTTCTGGCTGTGTCGTTCGTCGTGGTGATCACGCTGGTGAACCTCCGGGGGGTTCGCGAGGCCGGCACGGTGTTCGCGGTACCGACCTACTTCTTCGTGGTCATGATGCTGTTCACGCTCGTGGTGGGGCTCGTGCGTCACCTCTCGGGAAGCCTGGGCGTCGTCGTCGGGCCTCCGCCTCTCGAGGTGACAGAAGGCGCCGCGTCCGTGGGGCTGTTCCTGATCCTCCACGCGTTCTCGAGCGGCACGACCGCCCTGACCGGAGTCGAGGCGATCTCGAACGGCATCACCGCGTTCCGCGAGCCGCGCAGCCGGAACGCGGGGATCACCCTGATCTGGATGGCGGTGATCCTCGGATCGTTCTTCCTGGCCATCACCTATCTGGCGGGGCAGATCCACGCCATCCCTTCGGATCGAGAGACCGTGATCTCGCAGCTCGCCCGGACGATCTTCCAGGGGCGAGGCCCCATGTACCTGGCCACGATCGGCGCCACGATGCTGATCCTCGTCATGGCGGCGAACACCTCGTTCGCGGGGTTCCCCCGCCTGGGCGCGCTCCAGGCCGCCGACGGTTTCCTTCCCCGGCAGCTCACCTATCGGGGAAGCCGGCTGGTCTACTCGCACGGGATCGAGGTCCTGGCGGTCCTTGCCTGCCTGCTCATCATCGGCTTCCAGGCGAGCGTCAGCGCGCTGATTCCGCTGTACGCCATCGGCGTGTTCCTGTCCTTCACCCTCTCCCAGGCGGGAATGACCCGCCGCTGGTGGAAGATCGGACGCGTGACGGCCGGGCAGGAGGTCCGCGAGAAGGGCTCCGTGCTCCGTCACGAGCGCGGGTGGCGATTCAAGATGGCGGTCAACGCGTTCGGCGCCGTGTGCACCGCGATCGTCGTCGTGGTCTTCACCGTCACGAAGTTCCACGAGGGCGCTTGGGTCGTCGTGATCCTGGTCCCGGCGCTCGTGATGTTCTTCTTCGCGATCCACCGTCACTACCTCGCGCTGGGCGCCGATCTCTCCCTCGAGGACTACGGGTCGCCGCCGCGGGTGCCGCGCCACCGCGTCATCGTGTGCGTGAGCGCCGTGCACCGCGGAACGCTCGCGGCGCTGCGGTACGCCCGGTCCCTGTCCGACGACGTCACCGGCGTGCACGTGTCCTTGGAATCCTCGGAGATCGGCGAGCTGGAGCGCAAGTGGGCGCAGTGGGGGGACGGCGTCCGCCTGGTCGTCCTCGATTCCCCCTACCGGATGCTGCTCGAGCCGCTGCTGTCGTACATCGAGGAGGTCGCCGCGAAGCGGCAGCCGAACGAGACCATCACCATCGTGGTGCCGCAATTCGTGCCGCGTCGCGCCTGGCACAACATCCTGCACGCCCAGACCGCCATGTTCCTGCGGCTGGCGCTGCTGTTCCGTCCGGGCATCGTCATCACGAACGTCCCGTATCACATGAGGTCGGAGCCGACCGCCTAGGTCCGAGGGTCATCATGCACATGATCGTGGTCGGGTGCGGCCGCGTGGGATCGGAGCTGGCGTATCGCCTGTTCCGGCGAGGCCATCAAGTGGCGGTGGTGGATGGAGCGGCCGAAGCCTTCGAGAAGCTTCATCCCGACTACCGCGGACGCACGGTGGAGGGCGAGGTCCTCTCCCGGGAGGTTCTCCGCCGGAGCGGCATCGAGCAGGCCGACGGCCTGGCCGCCGTCACCAACTCCGACCCGGTCAACGCGGTCCTGGCCCACATCGCCAGAACGCTGTTCCACGTGCCGAACGTGGTGGTGCGCAACTACGATTCCCGCTTCCTTCCCTTGCACGAGGCCTTCGGGCTCCAGACGATCAGCTCGACCCGCTGGGGCGCGCAGCGCATCGAGGAGCTGCTGCACCACGGGGCGCCACGGAGCGTGTTCTCCGCGGGCAACGGCGAGGTGCAGGTGTACGAGATCCTCGTGCCGGCCGACTGGGCGGGACGGAGACTGAACGAGCTCCTTCCGGAGACGGGAGTGGCACCCGTGGCGCTGACCCGGGCGGGAAAGGCGATCCTCCCCGGACGCGGCGCGGAGTTCGCGTCCGGGGACCTTCTGCACCTGAGCGCCACGCGGAAGGGGATCGAGGAGCTGCGGCAACGGCTCGTGAGACCAGCGGAGGGTCGCTGAGATGTTCGTTCTCATCGCGGGCGGCGGTCGGACGGCCTCGCAGCTGGCAACGCTCCTCGTGGAGCAGAAGCACGAGGTCCAGGTGCTGGAGCATCGCCGAGAGGTTCTCCGGCGCCTCCACCAGGAGCTTCCCACCGAGATCATCACGGAGGGGAGCGCCAACGATCCGGCGATGCTGGAGCAGGCGGGCGCGCCGCGCGCGCAGGTTCTCGTGGCGGCGATGGCGACCGACGCGGAGAATCTCGCCCTCTCGTACTTCGCGCGAACGCACTTCCGTGTGCCTCGCACCATCGCCGTGGTGAACGATCCCAGGAACGCGTGGCTCTTCGGGAAGGCGTTTCAGGTGGACGTGGCCCTGAACCAAGTGGAGATCCTGGCGAGCCTCATCGAGGAGGAGATGTCCCTCGGCGACATGATGACGCTCCTGAAGCTGCGTCGCGGCAGGTTCTCCCTGGTGGAAGAGAAGATCCCGGAAGGCGCGCAGGCCGTGGGCATGACCGTCAAGGAGCTTCCGCTGCCGCCCAACTGCGTGATCGCCGCGCTGATCCGCAGAGGGGAGATCGTGATGCCGCGGGGGGCGACGATCTTCGAGGTGGGGGACGAGGTGCTCGCGATCGTCGATCCCGATTCGGCGGCTCGGCTGGCCGATCTGTTCGGACGCCCTGGCCGCTCAGCTCCCCAGCCGCCGCCGCGGAAATGACGCCCGGATCGTCCGGGAGGAGGAAACGATGGTAGGCAGGACGATGTTCACCCTGTTCGCCGGTCTCGGACTGGCACTGGCCGCGTGCGCGCAAGAGAAACCCCGACCGGCGAAGGACCTCGCGCCCGGTGATCCTGCCCCGGAGTTCTCGCTCCCGGGCTCGGACGGCAAGACCCACAGTCTGTCGGACTTCAAGGGGAAGAAGGCGGTTGTGCTCGCCTGGTTCCCGAAGGCGTTCACCGGCGGCTGAACGGCCGAGTGCAAGTCGCTCCGGGAGAGCGGTGTCCAGATCCGCGAGTTCGACGTCGCCTACTTCGCCGCCAGCGTGGACGATCCGGACACGAACAAGAAGTTCGCCGAGTCCCTGGGACTCGACTACCCGATCCTGAGCGATCCGGACAAGAAGATCGCCAAGGCGTTCGGAGTGCTCACGCCCCTCGGCTTCGCGTCCCGACGAACCTTCTACGTCGGGCTGGACGGCCGGATCCAGCACGTCGACAGCGACGTGAAGACCTCGAGCGCGGGCAAGGACGTGGCAGCTCGTCTCGCCGCGCTTGGCGTGGCTCGGGTGGGGAAGTAGCCGACCGCACGACGCGAGCGGACCGCACCGCGAATCGGGGCGCGGGGACAGTCCCTCATGAGCCCTGCGGGGTCACGCAGCAATGATGAAACGCCCCGCGGAGGCGCGCGCCGGTCCAACGGCGTGCGTTTCCCGCGGGAGCCGGAGGCGCGGCAGCAAAGCCCCCGCATTCTCGAAGCAGCGACCCGAGCTCGGGGGGCGAGTTCCGGGCAGGAAGTGAACACCATTCCCGATTCGCAGCAGCGTCTCTCGACTTTCCCGTCGCACACCCGGGCGATGCCGACGATTTTGCACCGCTGGTCGGGCTGGCCTACACTCCTGCGCCGCGAGAGGGATCGTGGCCCCCGGCGAGTCTCCCGCGCTCCGCAACAGGGTCCACGCATCGAGGTCGCCGCATGACGTTTCGCGCCGCCGGTCTGCTTCTTCATCCCACGTCTCTCCCGGGGCGCTACGGGGTGGGAGATCTCGGAGCGGTTGCGCACGAGTTCCTCGAGTGGAGCGCGCGAGGAGGACAGCGGATCTGGCAGATCCTCCCGCTGGGGCCCACCGGCGTCGAAGACGCTCCGTACTCGAGTCTGTCTTCGTACGCCGGGAATCCGCTGCTGATCTCTCCGGACGCTCTCGCCGAGGAAGGACTCCTGGACGAGATCGATTTGCGGGACGTCCCGGATTTTCCGGCGGACCGCGTCGCGTTCGCAGAGGTCGGGGCGTGGAAACGCCGCATCTTGCGCAGGTCGTGGTCCCGCTTCCGGGAGACCGAACGAGCTACTGTCGTCGAGGAGTTCGAGCGGTTCGCGTTCGAGCAGGCGGGCTGGCTCGAGGACTGGGCGCTTTTCGCGGCGCTGCGAGGCGCCGCGGGCGGTCGGCCGTGGACCCAGTGGGATCGAGATCTCGTGCGCCGCGAGCCGAAGGCGCTTCAGAACGCGCGGCGGGATCTGGCAGGCGAGATCGCGTACGAGACGTTCCTCCAGTTCCTGTTCTTCCGTCAGTGGGATCGCCTGCGCGAGCACGCGGAGCGGCTCGGGATCCGTATCGTCGGCGATCTCCCGATTTACGTGGCTCACGACAGCGCGGACGTGTGGATCCGGCCGGATCTGTTCGCGCTGGATTCCGCGGGTCTTCCGGAGAAGGTCGCGGGAGTGCCTCCCGACTATTTCAGCGAGACCGGACAGCTGTGGGGAAACCCCGTGTACCGCTGGGACCGGATCGAGGCGGAGGGATTCGGCTGGTGGGTTCGGCGTCTCCGAGGGAGCTTGCGCCTCGTTCACCTGCTCCGGCTCGACCATTTTCGCGGGTTCGCCGCCTATTGGGAGATCGAGGCCGGCCTCGCGACGGCAGCCCACGGCTGCTGGGTGCCCGGCCCGGGCATCCGGCTGTTCGACGCCGTCCGCGCCGAGCTCGGCAGCCTCCCGTTTCTCGCGGAGGACCTGGGGCTGATCACCCCGGACGTGCACGAGCTGCGGGAAGTTCTTGGCCTGCCGGGGATGCGAGTGCTCCAGTTCGGGTTCGCGGAGGACGACAGCGATCACTTGCCGCACCGGCACATGCGCGCCTGCGTGGTGTACACGGGAACCCACGACAACGACACCACGCGCGGGTGGTTCGACTCCCTGGGCGGAGAGGAGCGGCTGCGGCTCCGCGACTACCTGGGTGGTGACGGTACCGCACCGGAGTGGGAGCTGATCCGCGCAGCCTACGCTTCCGTCGCCGACCTGGCCGTCGTGCCGCTGCAGGACGTGTTCGGCCTCGGCAGCGACGCACGGATGAACACCCCGGGACGGCCCTCCGGGAACTGGTCCTGGCGCGCCGAGCACGATGCGTTCGGCGATGCCGCGGCCGCCCGTCTGCGGCGCCTCGCCGAGCTGACGGGCCGCAGCGGACGTCGAGAGGCCTGAGCCGAGGGAGCGTGATCGTGACGTTCCAGGAGCCGCACGCCGGTGTCGCGGTCCGATGCTCGGGCCTGGTCAAGAGGTACGGCCAGGTCGTGGCCGTGTCCGGCCTGGATCTCGAGGTGAGGACCGGCGAGTGCTTCGGGCTCCTGGGTCCGAACGGAGCCGGGAAGACGACGACCATCGAGATCTGCGAGGGGCTCCTCGCCGCGGATTCTGGGCTCGTGGAAGTCCTGGGGATGTCCTGGCAGCGGGACGAGCGCCGGATACGCCAGCGCGTCGGGATCCAGCTCCAGGAAACGCAGCTGGCCGAGAAGCTGACCGTGCAGGAGACGCTGGCGCTCTTCCGGAGCTTCTACCGGCGCGGCCGCGATCCGGAAGAGGTGTTGCGCATGGTCGGCCTCGAGGAGAAGGCCCACTCGTGGGTTCGCAAGCTTTCCGGGGGCCAGCGTCAGCGACTGTCCGTCGCGTGTGCCCTGGTGAGCGATCCCGACCTGGCGTTCTTCGACGAGCCCACCACGGGTCTCGATCCGCAGTCTCGCCGGCAGCTCTGGGAGATCCTGGACGGCTTCCGCAAACGCGGGAAGACGGTCGTCCTCACCACGCACGCCATGGACGAAGCGGAGCGGCTCTGCGACCGCGTGGCGATCGTGGACCGCGGGAGGGTCATCGCGCTCGACACGCCGGCGGGGCTGATCGCCTCGCTGGGCGCCGAGCACGTGGTCGAGTTCCGGACGGAGCGGCCGGCGGAGCTGGACCCGATTCGCGTGCTCGGCGGCGTGCGCGCCGTGCACCTGGAGGACGACGCGGTCTCGCTCACCGTGGAGGCGCCCCACCAGGTCGTCCCCGCGCTCCTCGACGAGCTGTCGCGGCAATCGGTGCCGTTGACGGCCCTTGCCACGCATCATGCCTCGCTCGAGGACGTGTTCGTCTCCCTCACGGGACGGCATCTGCGAGACTGAACGGGAAGCCGTGCGCACCCATCCGCTCTGGCACCTCTCGCTCGCCAAGATCCGCGAGTTCCTCCGGGAGCCCGAGGCGGTGTTCTGGGTGTTCGTGTTTCCCGTGCTCCTCACCCTGGCGCTCGGGATCGCGTTCCGCGCGAAGGGCCCGGATACGGTGGGGATCGGAGTGCAAGCCGGCTCCGGCGCCGAAGAGGCCGTCGTCCGCCCTGGCGAGCTCGCCCGACCTTCGGGCGGAGATTCTCGACGAGACGGAGGCGCGGAATCGCCTCCGCTCGGGGCGCGTCGCGCTCGTCGTCGTCCCGGGAAACCCGGTCACCTACTGGCTCGATCCGACACGACCGGAGAGCCTGGCGGCGCGCCGCGCGGTGGATGACGCGATGCAGCGCGCCGCGGGTCGAACCGACGTGCGCGCCACCGCCGTCCGCGAGATGCGGGAGACGGGGTCGCGCTACATCGACTTCCTCGTTCCCGGGCTGATCGGAATGAACCTGATGGGGACGGGGATGTGGGGAATCGGGTTCTCGATCGTCAACGCGCGTTCGCGCAACCTTCTGAAGAGGCTCGTGGCGACCCCGATGCAGCGGAGCCACTACCTGCTGGGCCAGCTGATCGGCAGGATGGTCTTCCTCGTCCTCGAGGTGGGAGTGATTCTCGCGTTCGCGAGGCTCGTGTTCGACGTTCCCATCCGGGGGTCGCTGGCGGCCGTCGCCGCCGTGACGCTTCTGGGTGCCGGGACGTTCGCGGGTCTCGGGCTGCTGGTGGCGAGCCGGGCCCGCACGATCGAGGGGGTCTCCGGGCTCATGAATCTGGTCATGCTCCCCATGTGGATTCTCTCGGGGACGTTTTTCTCCACCTCTCGTTTTCCGGCGACCATGCAGCCGTGGATCCAGGCGCTTCCCCTGACCGCCGTGAACGACGCGCTCCGCGCGGTCATGCTGGACGGCGCCGGGCTTTCTTCGCTGGCCGCTCCGCTCGCCGTCACCGCCGCCTGGGGAGGCCTCGCCTTCGCGGCCGCACTTCGCCTGTTCCGCTGGCGATGAAACCGGCTACCGGCAGGAGCCGCTCTCGCGCGGGAGGCAGGCCGCCGTCGCCTGAGGCCGTTCCACTCCCGGGGAGCGCTGTCCGTAGGAGCCCTCTCGAGCCGCGCTCCTTGGAACCACGAGGAAGTACGCCGAGCCGGGGGCGGCGGCGAGCGACGCCTCGAGCGCTCCTCCGGTGCTGCACGCTCGGGCCGCGTGGCTCGACCAGCTCGAGAGGGTCCCCTCGTAGATCGCGTAATCGGTCGTCGCGGCCCCGCAGGCGGCACCCCATCGAAGGGTGATCAAGCCCGACGGGCCCTTCGCCATCGTCAGCGGCACGCCCGGCACCGCGGCCCCGTCGGGAACCGCCCCGGCCACCGCGGGCGACACTTCGAAGCTGAAATCGCGAATCTGGCTTCCGCGGGGCCACGCCGGCTCGACCAGGACCGCGACCGGTTCCGTGGCGCCCCAACGCACGAGACTCCCCGGGAGGATCTCCCCGGACTGCGTCACGACCGGCACGTCGAACGAGACGAGAATCTCGCCTGAGGGGCTCTCGGCGGCGCCGACGAGATTGGCGTAGGGCGGAACGCCCGCGGTACGGGCGTTCCACCGAAGTCGGAAGCCGCCGTCGTAGGCGACGAGGTCGGATCTGCCGTACTCCTGCCCGCCGATCTCCACGGGAACGTCGAACGACAGGATGGGTTTGCCGAACCCGTCGACGAACAGCGCGTCGATCCGTGCGTACGGCGGGATCCCGGCCGCCGCGCCGTCGAACCAGCAGCGATACGACGTCCCGTCGAAGGCCACGATGTCCCTGGGCGTGTACTCGGCCGCTCCCAGGGTCGCCGGGTGCGAGGGAGCGAGCAGCCAGAGGCCGTCCGACGTCCGATCCAAGGCGAGGATCTCCGTTCCTTCCGGCAGCCGAGCCGCGACCGAGTAGCGTCCGTCCTCGAAGCGCACGATATGGTTGGGCAGGTACGTCTCGGCCTCGAGCGTGGTGGGGACGTCCACGGCGAAGTGGTGGACCGCACTCCGGGCGGGCGACAACGCCCACAGGATGCTCGCGGCCAGGATCCGCAGCCGAGGGGGGATCCGCCGTCGCGCGTCTGGCGTCGCGAGCACGACACCTCCTCCTGCATCAGTAGAAATTGCCGCCGCCGTTCGCCGTGCCGCAGCACGGGCCCGTGCAGTAGCTCGTCGAGTTCCCGACGAGCATGTTGTCACGGAATCGGTTGTTTCCGCAGGCCATGCGGAGCCCGTACGCGTTCCCCGTGATCGCGTTCCGGTCCACGACGTTCGTCCCGCCATCCACCCGGAGCCCGTCCCCCGCGTTCCCGCTGCACTGGTTCTCGGCGATTCGGTTGCCGGCCGACGCCACGACGATTCCCTGCAGACCGTTCCCCGTCACGACGTTGCCGGTGACGAGGTTGTTCGGCAGTCCAGCACCGATCTCGATGCCCGCGGAATTCGGTCCGCCGCCCCGTAGCGTGTTCGCCTCGATCGCGTTGCCTCCACAGATCGAGGACGGGTCGGCCGAAAGATCGATCCCGGCTTCGGAGAAACCCGAGACGACGTTCCGCCGGAGCTCTCCTCCCCGGAGCCCTCGCAGCACGAAGCCGCTCCGTCCCGCGTTCTCGACAGCGCTATCCAGAATGCGACCGGAGAAGGGATTCGAGAGCCCGTCCACGTACACGCCGTCGACACCGGGGGAGGTGACCCGCGTGGCCTTGAGCTCCACCGACTCGGCCCCGCTGACGTACACGCCGTACGATGCAGGACGCTCGATCTCGAGGTTCTCGAGGCGGATTCGGGCGCGCACCGCTCCCGCGACGTACGCGACGCCGTTCGCTCCGCCCACGATGCGCCCGTTCCGGATCGTCGCGCTCGTGACGGCGGGCCCGATCACCACGCCGTTTCCCGTCCCGTCCATCAGGGAGATCACGTGGCCGTTCAGGTCCAGGACGACCCCGTCGGAGTCGATCCGGATGACGTCCGTGGCGGAAGCCGCGATGTCCCGGGTCACGACGTACGACCCGGGATCCGAGACCGAGGTGATCTTGTAGACAGGGATTCGACCTTCGTCGGCGGTCGCGCCGGTCGCCACGAGCAGGGCGCTCAGGAGGAGCCAGACGCCAAGACGACCGGCGTCGTCGCGTCGCGCCGCGAGGCGGCGGGAATGAGCTCTTCTTTTCATGGGAGACCTCGTCGTCGTGAAAGCGATCCCCGGGTCGTGCTCCGGGTCGGCTCCCGGCGCTGCGGGATCGGCGCCTTGCGCGTCCCTTCTCGAGCAGCCGTGTCGATCGTCGAGAAACCCAGGCCGAGCAAGGGGGAGCCAGGGCAGTCGTATCCTGCGGCTGCCCCCCCAAGGGCTGCACCGATCGTTCGTCATTCGAGATCGGGTATACGGTCCTCGGCGGCCGGACGCAGCGACGATGTTCGTAAGGATCGAGCCGCGAGGATCGGCACGCGCCGAAACTCCCGACCGGTCCCTGGAGTCGGCGGGAACGACGCGACGGTCCGAAAACGGGAGCTTCCCGAAGGAGCGAGGATGCGCAGTGGACGGAGCGTCCGCAAGAACTCCCCCCACGGGAGTGCGCGGGCCCATTCCACGAGATACAAGAGAGGTGCGACGGTCGTCTCCTGCGCGAGATCGGAGAGACCGATGCCGGAGCGTTCGCCGAAACTCCCCCCGCATCTCATACGGCGAACGCCCCGGCATTCTTTTTTTTCGAGCCACGCTCCGTCACGTGGAGCCCTCCCATGGTTCCCTCGCTCGTCGTGCCTGTCGTCCGTTCCGAGGCGACGTGCGGCCGGGGGGACCCGGGGGCTCCGGGGCCGCGGGTGCGTGGTATCGTACGAACGTGCATCCCAGGGAGCCCCTGTCCGTCACGATCATCACCAAGGACGAAGAGCGTAATCTCGACCGTTGCCTTCGGAGCGTGTCCTGGGCCGACGAGATCGTCGTGGTGGATTCGGGTTCCACCGACCGTACGCGGGAGATCGCGGCGCGATACGGCGCGAAGGTATGCGTGAGGCCCTTCGAGGGATACGTCGCGCAGAAGAACGCGGCGGTGGATCTCGCCACTCATCTCTGGGTGCTCTCGGTCGATGCCGACGAGTGGCTCCCCGAGGTGACGGCCGTGGAGATCCAGGACGTCCTGGAGGCCCCTCTGGCGGACGGCTACGAGATCATCCGGAGGACGGCGTTCAGCGGCGCCTTCGTTCGCTGGGCGTGGCGGCGCGACCGGCAGCTCCGGCTGTTCCGCAAGGACCGCGGCCGCTTCGCCGGCGGCCTCGTCCACGAATCGGTGCGCCTCGATGAAGGGTGCCGCGCGGAGCGCCTCCGCGAGCCTCTCCTCCATCTGACGTACCGCTCCGTGGGCGACTACGTGGACCGCATGAATCGGTACACGGATCTGGCGGCGCAGAGCTTCCGGAGCGACGGGCGGAGGTTCTCGGCGATCCAGCTTCTCTTCCGTCCGCCGGCGACGTTCGTGAAGTGCTACCTCCTGCGTCTGGGAATCCTCGACGGCGTGCGCGGGGTGATCGTGAGCGTCGGAGCCGCGATGTACGTGTTCCTGAAGCTGGCGAAGCGCTGGGAGATGGACCGACCGGCCGACCCCGTCTTCCTGCAGGCGGCCGGATCGACCCCCGAGGACCCCGATCCGGGCGCGCTCGCGTGAGGCGGGAACGAGGGCGGGTCGGTCAGTCCGGATAGAGAAGGAAGCTCGCTCGAGTCGAGCGGAACTCCTCGAGCTCCTCGCGCCACGCCCGAGCCATCTCGTCGACCGGCGCGCCTGCTTCGATCATCGGGCGCAGGTCCGATCGGCCCAGAAGGAGATCGATCGCCGGTCGGTCGGTCTCGAACTCGTACGGCTCTCGCCTCCAAGCGAACGAATCAGGAGCCTGGATTCTGGCTTCTCTGAGAATCGCCAGGTAGGTCTCGAACGGGCGGAACCGAAGGGGATCGACGACGTGGACCTGGACTCCTCCGCAGCTCCGGCCGGCGTGCTTTTGAAACTCCGGACGGAACGAGGTCGCCCGGAACGACGCTCCGGTCAACCCCTCGGATCGGAGCGCGTCCGCCAGTCGAGTTCCGTCGAGCCACGGCGCTCCCACCAGTTCGAAAGGCCGCGTCGTGCCGCGCCCCTCGGACAGATTCGTCCCCTCCACCAGGCAACCGCCTGGATACACCCGCGCGGTCGCAGGGGTGGGCATGTTGGGCGATGGGGCGACCCACACGAGCCCCGTGTCCTCGTACTGCATCGAGCGGCGCCAACCCTCCAGCGGGACGATTCGGAGATCGCCGCCGACGCGCTGCTCGCGTCGAAACAGGAGCGCCAGCTCCGCGGTCGTCATTCCGTGGCGGACGGGAAGCGGGAAGCGACCGACGAACGATTCGTGCCCCGGCCGCAGGACCGGTCCTTCCACCGCCACCCCGCCGATGGGATTGGGACGGTCGAGCACGACGACCGGAATCCCCGCCTCTCGCGCGGCTTCCATCAGGAACGACAGGGTGTAGACGAACGTGTAATACCTTGCCCCGACGTCCTGAAGATCGTACAGGACCGCGTCGAGACCTTCGAGATCGGCCGGGCGCGGCCTGAGGGAGGCCGCATCGGCTCCGTAGAGGCTCACCACGGGAAGCCCGCTCGCCGGGTCCCGAGACTCGCGGACGGGCTCCATGTCCTGAGCCTCTCCCCGGATGCCGTGCTCGGGTGCGAAGAGCCGCACGAGCCGAAGGTCGCTGCGCGCGAGCAGGAGCTCGACGGCGTGACGCGCCTGGCGGTCCACGGATGCGGGATGGGCCACGAGCCCGACACGGGCGCAACCGGCGAGTCCCGATTTGGCGGGACCCTCGCGGACGAATCGCTCCAGACCCGACAAGACGCCTGCGCTCACCGCTCACCGCCTCCGCCGCCGGAGCATACAGGGGTTTCGGAGGTTCGGGGAAGGTCTTCCGAGCAGGCCCGGAGTGTGCCTCCGGTAGTCTCGAGCCGGACTCTCCCCGAGTTCCCGGGATTCGCGATCCCGTGATTCGGACCATTGCGACCCCCTGATCGCTGCTCCTATACTCCGCCACCGTCGATCGCGAGTCCCTCGACTCGCCCCGGAGCAACGTTGACCTACTTCTGTGTGGACTGCGAGGCGTCCGGCCCGGTTCCTCCGCTCTTCAACCTCCTCTCCATCGGGGCGTGCGTCGTCCGCCCCGAGGGGGACCGGCACGTCCTGGGCGAGGTTTTCTACGCCGAGCTCCGCCCCGTCTTCCCGGGTTTCGACCCGGAAGCGATGGCGGTGTGCGGTCTCCACCGGGAACGCTTGATGCGGGAGGGACTCGACCCGAAGGATGCGCTCGTGCGCCTGCGCGCATTCGTCCTCGAGCAGAACCGTCCGTCGGTCGAGCGACCTGTCTTCGTGGGGCACAACGCGGTGTTCGACTGGTCCTACATCGCGTACTACTACGCGCATTACGGTCTCGAGAATCCGTTCGGTTACAAGGGGATCGATACGAAGAGCCTCGCCATGGGAGCGCTCGGCGTCCCCTGGAGCGACACGTCCAAGGAGACCCTCGAGCGCCTGCTCGGTCTCCCGCCCCAAGATCCCGCCCAGGTGCACAGGGCGGACTACGATGCGCACTACCAGGCGCTGATCCTGCGCGCGCTGCTCGACCGCAAGCGCTGAGGAGCCGTCTCTGCCCGCCGCTTCGGTCGTCCGACCCGCGACCCCGAGCAGGCAGGCGTGCGCTCCGGATTCCCCGACGCTACATTCTCCGGCCGGCGCGCGCTTGACACGTCTCGTCGTGGGGCGATAGTCTTGCCGGCTTTTTCTTCGCCGGCCGATGGAGAGGTCTTCCGTGTCTTCGCCCGATCCCGCGTGCCCGAACCTGGACCCGCTCCTGCCGACGCGTCTCGACATCCATCCCGAGGCCTGGGTGGCCCCGGGGGCGTTCGTGGTGGGAGACGTGACGATCGGCGCCGCCTCGTCGGTCTGGTACGGGTGCGTGCTGCGCGGGGACCTCGAGCCGATCCGCGTCGGGGCACGTACGAATCTCCAGGACCTGACCGTGGTCCACGTGGACCGGCATCTTCCCGCGGTGATCGGAAGCAGGGTGACGATCGGCCACCGGTGCATCATCCACGGCTGCATCGTCGAGGACGACGCGCTCATCGGGATGGGGGCCGTCCTCCTGAGCGGCTGCCGGGTGGGCCGCGGCGCGCTGGTCGCCGCGGGCGCGGTGGTGCGAGAAGGCTCCGAGGTTCCGGACGGCTGCGTGGTCGCCGGTGTGCCCGCGATCGTCCGGGGCGCGGTGGACGAGCGGCTTCGAGAACGGATCCGGTACGGGGTCGAATCCTACGTCGCGAGCGCGGCAGGATACCGATCGGGTCGGCTCGGTGGCGGGCCCCACGGAGGCGGCGGACGATGATCGCGGCGGCGGATCTCGACCTGTTCCGGGACCGAGTGGACGGAAGCCGGCGGATCGTGATCACGACCCACATGAACCCGGACGGCGATGCGATCGGTTCGGAGGGAGCTTTCTTCCGTTTTCTCCTGGAGCGCGGCAAGGACGCGCGGATCGTCAATCACGATCCGACCCCTCCGTTCCTGCGGTTCCTCGAGGACGCGGCGCATCCCATCGAGATCTACGATTCGAATCGACACGACGAGGCGTTCCGAGAGGCCGATCTAGTGGTGCTCCTCGACAACTCGGCGCCGGACCGGCTCGGAGGCATGGAGCCGGTCATGCTTCGCAGTGCTTCGCGGATCCTGTGCATCGACCACCATCCGACGCGAGGCACTCCGTGGGCGTGGAACGTGCTCGACGAGGAGGCCTGCGCCACCGCCGAGATCGTCCACGATCTTGGCGAGCATCTCGGGTGGACTCCGGATCCGCCCGCGGCCCAGGCGCTCTACGTCGGTCTGGCGACCGACACCGGCTTCTTCCGGTTCAACTCGACGACGCCCCGCGCCCACGAGATCGCAGCGCAGCTTCTCCGGCTGGGGGTCGACCCGGCCCGCTGCTACCAGGAGGTCTACGAGCGCAACCCTGCGACGCACACCCGCCTGCTCGGTCACGCCCTGGCCGGGATGCGGCTGGACGAGGGGGGCGCCGTGGCTTCGGTCCGGATCACCCAGATCCTGATCGACGCCTGCAACGCGCGCAGCGTCGATACGTCCGAGATGACCACCGCGCTTCTGGCCACGGACGGGGTGCGGATCGCGGTGCTCTTCCGGGAGCTCGAGGACGGTCGGATCAAGGTGTCGCTGCGATCCAAGGGGGAACTCGACGTTCACCGGCTGGCGTCGGAGTTCGGTGGCGGCGGGCACCGTAACGCATCGGGGATCGTCGTGGCGGGGATCATCGACGAAGTGGAGCGGGCGGTGCTCCGAAGGGCGTCCGATCTGATCGCGGGCGGGATGTGAGAGATCCCGAGCCTTTCCATCGTTTCGTCGTGTCACTGTGCCCCGATTCGCGGGATCGTCTCGTCACTTTCCTGTCGTACACCCCGTCGCGGGCGACGTTTTGACGACCCGTCCGTGCGTCCGCTATTCTCCCAACATGCGACGGGTGGGGGTTCTCCTCAGCGGCTGCGGCGTCTACGACGGGTCCGACGTGCAGGAGACCGTTCTCCTCGTGTTCTCTCTCCTCCGAAACGGCCTGAAGCCGGTATTCGTGTGCCCCGATGTCGCGCAGCAGGACGTGGTGGACCACGCATCCGGCGATGTAGTGGAGTCGGCGGGTCCGCGCCGCGTCGTGGCGGAGTCCGCGCGGCTCGCCAGGGGTCGGGTCCTCGTCCTCGACGACCCCTCGGCTCTGCAAATCGACGCCCTGGCGATTCCCGGGGGGATCGGCGCGGTCAAGAATCTGTGCGTCCGCGGAAGCTCCCCGCTGGGAGGCGGTGCGCCGATTCCGGAGGTGACGCGCCTCCTCGACGGCCTCGCGGCGCGCGGGTCACCGGTGGCCGCGCTCGGCCTGGCCCGGGTCGTCGTGGATCGCCATCGCGACGTGCCGCTGGATCCGACGGCGATGAGCGCCGGGCCCCGAGATGTCGTGGAGGAGGAAGGGGGGAGGCTGCTGTTCGGGTCGGGGTTCATGGGCGGCGATTCTCTCGCCGACGTGGCGGTGGGAATCGAGAGGATCTCCGCAGCGCTCGCCCGGAAGCTGGGCGCTTCCTCCGCGCTGCGGGTCCGTACCGAGTCGGCGGAGTCGGAGGCGTCTCCCTTTCCCGCCGATTCCGAGGAGATGCCGCCATGATGGTTGCGGTGCGTTACTTCGCCTCTCTCACCGACCGGTCCGGCTGCGGACTCGAGACGGTCGAGGTCGCTCCCGGAGCGGACGTCATGGCGCTCTGGAGCCGCCTCGTGACGCTGCATCCCGCCCTCGGAGAGATCGGATACCGTCCGATGGCCGCGTGCGATCTCGAATACACCGGGTGGGACCATCCCCTCGACGGCGTGCGCGAGGTGGCATTCCTTCCGCCGGTCAGCGGAGGGTGACGCGAATGCCACGAGTTCAGGAGGATCCGATCCGGGTCGAGGGCGTCGTGGGGCAGGTCGCATCCGGCGCGGACGGCGCGGTGGCCGTTTTCCTGGGGTCCGTCCGGGACCACCACGACGGACGGCGCGTCCGCTTCCTCGAGTACCACGCCTATGCGGAAATGGCCGAGGCCGCCATGGAGCGGATCGAGCGCGAGGCGGTCGAGCGGTTCGGAGCCTCGCGAGTCGCCATCGCGCACAGGATCGGTCGGCTGGAGATCGGCGAGGTGTCGGTCTGTGTGGCCGTTGCGTCCCCTCATCGGGCGCAGGCCATCGACGCCTGCCGGTTCGCCATCGAGAGTCTCAAGAGAATCGTGCCCATCTGGAAGAAGGAGCACTTCGACGACGCAGCGGCCTGGATCGAGGGTGACGACGTGCTGCCCGCGCGCTGACTCTCGGCCGGCGCACGACGAACCGCCGATCCCTCGCGTCAGCCGAGCTGGATTTCCTGGAGCTCGCTCTCGTCCAGGCCGAGGTAGTGCCCCAGCTCGTGGTAGAGAGTCACCGCGATCTCGTCGCGCAGATCGATCTCGTCCTGAGCGTGCCGTTCGAGATTTCTCTTGAAAAGCAGGATGCGAGGCGGGAGGGCCCCCACCGACTCGAAGTGCGACCGATCCGCAAGGGACACTCCCACGAACAGACCGAGGAGTTCCGGGTCGAGAGGCGGGTGCGACTCGAAGAGGACCTCGTCGGAGGGAACGTCCTCCACGGTGACGGCGACCTCGTGCAGCAGGCTCAGGAAACGCCGTGGCAGCCGCTCTCCGGCACGGAGGACTTCCGCGTCGAACTCGGGTCGGCCCAGCCGCACCGGCCCGGGAAACCGCTGGGGATCGAGACGGGCCGCCTTCGCGAAGAGCGCATCGGCCTCATCGAGCTTCCCGAGTCTCTCGAGGACCAGGGCGTGGACGACCAGAGCATCCGGCATCCCCGCGTCGAGGCTCAGCGCGCGCCGAGCCTCGTCTCCCGCCTCGCGAAACCGGCAGCAGCGGAACAGGGAGAGAGCCAGATTCGCGCTCGCCTCGACGTCGTCCGGATCCAGCTCGACGGCGCGCGCGAGCTGCCCGGCGGCCTCTTCCGGCCGGTCGAGCTCGAGCAGCGCGATTCCCCAGAGCAGGCGAAGGACGGGGTCGTCGACCTCCTCCGCGTCGAGCGCCTCGCGGGCCAGGTCCGCCGCCGCGGACGGGTCGCCACGATCCAGCGCGTCGTAGATCGCCTCGAGCGAGCCGTCGTCTTCGATCTCGTTCACATCCGAGTCCTCGGTCAGCGCTCTTTCAACCGCCGCCTCAGGTAGTCCAGGGCGCGGCGCTCCACCTGACGCACACGCTCGCGGCTGACCCCGAGGCGACGTCCGACCTCTCGCAAGGTCAGGGGGGACGCCCCCCCGAGACCGTATCGAAGCGTGAGAACGGCCTGGGTCCTCAGATCGAGCGACGCCACCGCGCGGCGGAGCTGGTGCGAGACATCGATGGCCAGCAACTCGTCCAGTGGACCGCGAGATGCCACCGAGGCGAGCGTGTCGTGGAGCGGGCGCTCGTCTTCGGCGTCGGGAGGCTGGTCGAGGGAGACCGACTGTCGGCTCGTGGCCAAGAGACGCTTGATGTCTTCCACGGAAAGCCCGCTGGCCTGCGACAGCGCTTCGACCTCCGGTTCCTGACCGGTTCGCCCACGCAGGGTGGCGCGCACGTCGTGCAACGTCCGGAACTGCTCCAGACGATAGCGCGGGAGGCGCACCGGCCCCGCCTGGTCCTCGATGGCCGTCAGGATCGCCTTGCGGATCCACCAGTCCGCGTACGTGACGAACTTGACGTTGCGCGAGGGATCGAAACGGAGGGCGGCCTCCACCAGGCCGAGGTTGCCCGCGGCGATCAGCTCCTCGAAGGGAAGCCCGCAGCCGAAGTATCGCCGGGCGGCCGTCGGCACGTACCCCATGGCGCCCCGGATCCACGCGGCGAACGGCGGATCCCCTGCCGCGCCGTTCGCGGACTCTCCGTCTGCTAAGAATTCCACGGGGTGGCGTCCCTGGCCCTCCGGGGAGCCCGGCGACGCGCTGCCGTCCGCGGACACCGACTGCGGAACCACGCTCCCGAGATCGTCCACGCGCGCCTCCTTCCGGGGGTTTTTGCCACGATTTCCCCCAGGCCGCGGGACCGGACGATTCTTGTTGAGCCCGGACCCCACGTGCTATGGTACACGAGCCGTGGCCGGGGGCTTTGCTTCCGGCCTTTTTGTCATACGACCAGCCGGAGAAGATCTCGCCATGCCTTTCGAGACTCGAAGCGACGTGCGGAACCTGGCCATCATCGCCCACGTGGATCACGGCAAGACCACCCTGGTGGACGCCATGCTCTGGCAGAGCGGCATCTTCCGCGAGAACGAGTACGTCGCGGAGCGCGTGATGGATTCCATCGATCTCGAGCGCGAGAAGGGAATCACCATCATGGCGAAGAACACGTCGATCCTCTACCGCGGCACCCGGGTCAACATCGTCGACACCCCGGGCCACGCCGACTTCGGCGGCGAGGTCGAGCGGACGCTCAAGATGGTCGACGGCGTCATGCTCCTGGTGGATGCGTCGGAGGGCCCGCTCCCTCAGACTCGGTTCGTTCTCCGCAAGGCGCTCGAGGAAGGGCTCGTTCCCATCGTCGTCGTGAACAAGATCGACCGGCAAGACGCGCGTCCGCAAGAGGTCCTGAACGAGATCTACGACCTGTTCATCGATCTCGATGCGACGGAGGAGCAGCTCGAGTTCCCGGTTCTCTACTGCAACGCCCGGAAAGGGCTCTGCCGGCGGACCGCCGACGGGCCCGACGAGCCCCTCGTCCCGCTGTTCGACGAGATCCTCCGCACGATCCCGCCGCCGCGCTACGACCCGGCAAGCCCGCTCCAGTTCCTCGTCACGACTCTGGACTACGACGACTACGTCGGACGTCTCGCCATCGGGAGGGTCGTGAACGGACGGATGGCCAAAGGAAGCGACGTGTCCCACTGCCGGCTGGACGGCACGAACGTCCTCTCGCGGGTGTCGGGGCTGTACGGCTACGAAGGACTGCGGCGCATCGAGGTTTCCGAGGCCCTGGCCGGGGACATCGTCGCCCTGACCGGGCTCGAGTCGGTGAGCATTGGCGACACCGTCTCCGACCCCGAGACGCCGCGGCGCCTGCCGCCCATCCACGTGGACGAGCCGACGATCGCCATGGTGATGTCGGTGAGCGACTCCCCGTTCGCGGGGCTCGAGGGGCAGCACGTCACCTCCCGCAAGCTCCGGGAGCGCTTCTGGAAGGAGATCCTCACCAACGTGTCCATCCGGGTGGAAGAGACCGATTCCCCCGACGCGTTCAAGATCTCCGGCCGCGGGGAGCTGCAGCTGGCGATCCTCATCGAGATGATGCGCCGGGAGGGGTACGAGCTGTCGGTGGGCAAGCCCGAGATCCTGACCCGAGAGATCGACGGCGAGCGACACGAGCCGATCGAGATGCTCGTGGTGGACTGCCCCGAGCCGTACGTGGGAGTGGTCACCCAGAAGGCCGGGTCCCGGAAAGGGAGGCTGATGAAGATGGTGAACCACGGGACGGGGCGGGTCCGGATGGAATTCCGGATCCCCTCCCGCGGGCTCATCGGGTTCCGCACCGACTTCCTGGCGGATACGCGCGGCACGGGGATCATGAATCACCTGTTCGACGGGTACGTCCCCTGGCAAGGGGAGATCCCGCACCGGGGAACCGGCGCCCTCGTGTCCGACCGGCCGGGTCGGGCCACCGCCTACGCGATCGAGCACCTCCAGGACCGCGGGACGATCTTCGTCTCGCCGGGCGATCAGGTGTACGAAGGGATGGTGGTTGGGGAGAACTCGAGGCAGGACGACATGGACGTGAACATCACGAAGGAGAAGAAGCTCACGAACATGAGAGCGTCCAACTCGGAGCAGACGGTGCGACTCATCCCCCCGCGGTCGATGAGCCTGGAGCAGGCCCTCGAGTTCATTCGGGGTGACGAGCTGGTGGAGGTGACTCCGAAGGCGTTTCGGCTGCGCAAGAAGGTCCTCGAGACCGTCCGGCGAAAGCGATGAGCCCCCGGTTGCGGGAACCGGCCTCGCGCCGCACGAAGTAACCAGCGCTGGGGCAGCCCGAAGGAGATCCGGCGTGAGCCCGTTTCTCGAGATGCTGCGCTTCACGCTCGGCCCGTTCGCGACCAACGCGTTCGTGATCGTCGGTCCGTCGGGACACAGGGCGATGTGCGTCGATCCCGGCATCGGGAGCGAGGTCGTCCTGGGTGCGATGGAAGAGCGGGGCCTCTCGCTGGAGGTGATCGTGAACACCCACGGACATCTGGATCACGCGGCGGGAAACCGGATGCTTCGATCCGCCACCGGAGCCCGTCTGGCGATCCACCCGGCCGATGCGCCGATGCTGAGTCGTCTTTCGGTGCAGGCGGCGGTGTTCGGCCTCGAGGTTGCGAATTCCCCCGAGCCGGATCTCGAGCTGCGGGAGGGAGAGCCGTTGATCTTCGATGGCTTGGCGTTCGAGGTGATCCACACTCCCGGACACTCGCCGGGGGGGGTCTGCCTACGCCTCGGACCGCAGGCCTGGGTGGGAGACACCCTGTTTCGCGGATCGGTGGGGCGCAGCGATCTGCCGGGTGGGTCGTGGCCTTCGCTCGTGCGCTCCATCCGCGAGAAGCTGTTCCTGCTCCCGGCGGAGACCAGGTGCCATCCGGGCCACGGCCCGGACACGACGATCGCCGAGGAGCGCCGCGGGAACCCGTTCGTTTCGGACCGAGCGATCGGGGCGACCGCACAGGAGCCGGAATGAGCCTCATCTGGAGCGTGTTGGGATCTCTCGCCGTTCTTTCGGGGGGAATCGGCTTGGGCTTCTGGGTGAACAACCGCTTTGCCGCGAAGAGCCTGGAAGCCACCCGCCGCGAGCGCGACGAGATTCTCCGCGACGCGGAGCGCGACGCCGAGAAGACCAAGCGATCGGCGCTTCTCGAGGCGCGGGAGGAGATCTTCGCCCAGAGGAACAAGGCGGAGCAGGACTATCGGTCGCGCAAGGGGCAGATCCTGAAGCGCGAGCGGGACCTGCGCGCCCAGCAGGACCGGTTCCGCACGCAGGAGGCGGAAACCGTGCGGCAGCGGGACGCGCTCAAGGAGGCCGAGGCAGCGCTCGCCGCTCGCGAGGCCGAGGTGAACCTGGTCCGCGAGAAAGCGGAGCAGCTCCAGGACGAAGAGCTGGTCAAGCTCGAGCGGATCTCCGGAATGACCCGCGAAGAGGCCCGGCGGCAGCTTCTCGCCAATCTCAAGGCGGAGACCCGATACGAGGCCGCATCGATGATCAAGGAGATCAAGGACGAGGCGCAGAAGATCGCGGAAGGGGAGGCCACGAAGATCATCGCCCTGGCCATCGAGCGCTCCGCTTCGGACATGAGCGCAGAACGAACGATCTCCACGCTGAACATCCCGAACGGCAAGGAGATGAAGGGCCGGATCATCGGGCACGAGGGGAAGAACATCCGCGCCTTCGAGAAGGCGACGGGCATCCAGCTCCTCCTGGACGAGACCGGCGAGAACGTGACGTTTTCCGGCTACAACCCGGTGGGGCGCGAGGTGGCGCGGCGCGTCCTCGAAGCGCTGATCAAGGACGGCAACATCCATCCGAAGCGCGTCGAGGACCTCGTGCGGCGTCACCGCCGACGCCTGGACGACGAGATGCGACGGGCCGGCGATCAGACGTTGAAAGAGCTGGGGATCAAGGGGGTCCACCCCGAGCTCGTGAAGCTACTGGGCCGCCTCCGGTTCCGCACGTCGTACGGTCAGAACGTGCTGGCCCACGCGAAGGAGGTGTCCATTCTCACGGGGATCATGGCCGCCGAGCTGCGTCTGGACGAGAAGCTCGCCCGGCGGGCGGGGCTCCTTCACGACATCGGGAAGGCCATCGATTACGAACGAGAGGGGACGCACCCCGAGATCGGCGCGGAGTACGCGCGGAAGTACGGGGAGCCCGACGTGGTGGTGAACGCCATCGCCTCCCACCACGAGGACTGTGAGGTCATCTCGCCGATCTCCGTCCTCGTCGCGGCTGCGGACGCGGTGTCCGGCGCGCGCCCGGGGGCGCGGCGCAAGAGCGTCGCCGAGTACATCAAGCGGATCGAGCAGCTCGAGAGCCTGGCGAACTCCATGGACGGCGTGGACCAGTCCTACGCCATCCAGGCAGGCCGCGAAATCCGGGTGATCGCGAACTCGAACCTGGTGGACGACGCCCGAGTGGATCTGCTGGCCACCGATCTGGCGGCACGCATCGAGTCCGAGATGGACTACCCCGGGAAGATCAAGGTCACGGTCATCCGGGAGGTCCGCGCGGTGGACTACGCGCGCTGACGGCAATGAGCGGAACGGAGAGCGAGCCGGGTCGCCGCGTGAGCCTCGACGAGGCGTTCGCGCACTGCGCGCGAGTCGTCGCTTGCCACTACGAGAATTTTCCGGTGGGGTCCCGGCTCGCGCCCAAGCGCGTGCGACCGTTCCTCCACAGCATCTACGCCTTCGCTCGCGCGGCGGACGACTTCGCGGACGAGGCGGATCATGCCGGACACCGCTTGGAGCGGCTCGACGCATGGGAGGAGAAGCTCGATCGCTGTCTGCGCGGCGAGGCCGAGCATCCGGTCTTCGTCGCCCTGGGTGAGACCATCCGGCGGTGCGAGCTTCCGGATCGACCGCTCCGGGACCTCCTCGATGCGTTTCGCCAGGATTGCAGCGTATCGCGCTACGCGCGGTGGGCCGACCTCCTCGACTATTGCCGCCGTTCCGCGAATCCCGTCGGCCGTCTCGTGCTTCACGTTCACGGGTATCGGGACGAGGAGCGAGCCCGTCTGTCCGACTCCATCTGCACCGGCCTCCAGCTGGCAAACTTCTGGCAGGATGTGTCGGTGGATCTGCAGAAGGACCGAATCTACCTCCCCGAGGAGGACCGCCTCCGCCACGGAGTTCGCGCGGAGGACCTGCTCCGGAGTCCGGCGAGCGAAGGGGTCCGCCGACTCGTGGTGGAGATGGCGCAGCGAACCTCCCGGTGCTTCGAAGAGGGCCGTGCGCTTCCGCGCCGAGTGGGGGGCAGGCTCGGACTCGAGCTGCGCGCGGTATGGCTCGGCGGACGGCGGATTCTCCGGAAGATCGAGGAGGCGTCCGGAGACGTGCTCGCGCGGAGGCCCACCCTGAGCCGGTCGGACCGAGCGCGCATCGTCCTGGGCGCCCTTCTCGGAGGTCGAGCTTGAGCGGGGGGAAGAGCAGTTTCTTCGTCGCGTTCCGAGTGCTTCCGAACGACCGCCGCCGCGCCATCGAGGCGGTCTACGATTTCTGCCGCCGCGCGGATGACGCCGTGGACGATGCGCCGGACCCGGTCACGGCGCGCGAATCGTTGGAGCGGATGGGCGACGAGCTCGACGAGGTCTTCGCCGCCGCGCGCGGCCCCAGCGCCGTGTCGTCGGCTCTGGTGGAGGCCGTCCGGAAGTTCCGGCTTCCGAGGGAGCCGTTCGAGATGCTTCTCGAGGGTGTCTCGTGGGACCTCGAGGGGCGCACCTACTCCACCGCCGCGGACCTGCGCGAGTACTGCCGTCGCGTCGCATCGAGCGTCGGGCTGCTGTGCGTGCGCATTTTCGGCTGCACCGATCCGGCGTGCGACGGCTATGCCGAGGAGCTCGGCGTGGCGCTCCAGTGGACCAACATCCTGCGGGATCTGGGCTCGGATCTGGCGAGGGGCCGCGTCTATCTTCCGGACGAGTCGTTTCGCCGTCACGGTCTCGCGCGGGACGACCTGCTCCGACGCGACCCGGATCGGGTCCGGCGCGTCGGCGAGCTGATCCGGGGGGAGGCCGCGTACGCCCGCGCGTGCTACGAGGCGGCGGAGCGTTCCCTTCCGGTCGCGGAGCGATCGCGCGTACTGGCCGGCCGGATCATGGGGGCGGTGTACGCGACGCTTCTTCGCAAGATCGAGCGGGCGGGGGCCGGCGTGCTCGAGCGCCGGCTCTCGGTCTCGACTCCGCGCCGGGCCCTGCTGGCTGCGGGGCTCGTGATCCGCGACCGGCTCCGCGAGGCCGGAGCCGGCGGTTGATCCCGGACGTTCTGGTCGTCGGGGCAGGCTGCGCGGGGCTCGCCGCCGCCACCGCGCTCGCCGAGCGCGGGGCACGCGTGCGCATCCTCGAGGCGCGCGCGGTCGCGGGCGGCCGGTCCTTCTCGTGGCCGGATCCGCACGCCGGGGGATTCGAGGACAACGGGCAGCATCTGCTGCTGGGATGCTACGACGAGTTCCTGCGATTCGTTCGTCGGACCGGGGCGGAGGGAGAGATCCGGTTTCAGGAACGGCTCGAGATCGTCCTTCTCGAGGCCGGCGGGCGGGCGCACGCGCTGCGTGCGGCTCGCTTGCCCGGGGCGCTCCATCTGATCGGGGGGCTCCTGCGCCTGCCGGGGTTCACGCTGCGCGACCTGGCCCGGCTTCCGGGGCTCGTCCGCAGCGCGCGCGCGCCGGACTCCGCCGCCGACCGTCGCTCGGTGCGCACGTGGCTTCTGTCCCACGGTCAGTCGGAAGGGGCGCGCAGGACCTTCTGGGATCCGCTCACCTTCGCGACGCTCAACGTCCCGCCGGAAACCGCTCCGGCGTCGCTCCTGCGCGCAGTCCTTCGCCGGGTCCTGCTCGGGGGGGCGGCTGCCTCGCGAATCGGCTTCCCCCGGAGGGGGCTCGGCCCGCTCGTGGTGGAGCCGGCTCTCCGCTTTCTGCGGGGGCGCGGCGGGGATGTCCGGACCGGAGAGCCGGTGGTCGGCGTCGAGCTCGACGCGGCGGGGAAGTTCGCCGCTGCGCTCTCGCGCGGCGGTGCGCGACACGCCGCGGGTGCCGCGGTGCTCGCGGTCCCCCACGCGCCGGCTGCGAGGCTCCTCCCCTGCGGAGTCACCTCGTTCGGGCCGCCCGAGGCCGCTTCGCTCTCCGAGTCTCCCATCGTGGCGGTTCACCTGTGGCTCGACCGATCGGTGTCGGACCACCCGATGGTGGGATTCCTCGACTCGCCGGTGCACTGGGTGTTCGATCGCGCCCGGATCTCGGGGGCCGCAGGCGGATACGTGGCCCTCGTCACGAGCGCGGCCGAGACGACGGTTCGCGCGAGCCGCGAGGAGATCCTGCGCGGGGCGATGGGAGAAGTTCGCCGGTTCCTTCCCAGGGCGCGCGACGCCGTCGTCCTGCACGCCCGGGTGCTCAAGGAGCGCGCGGCGACAGCCCGCTTCGATCCGGGAAACATCGGGTGCCGGCCGGCGGCACGCACGGCGGTTTCGAATCTCGCGCTGGCCGGAGACTGGACCGCAACGGGGCTGCCGGCCACGCTCGAGGGCGCGGCGGCATCCGGCCACCTCGCGGCGTCGATCCTCGCCGAGGGGTGTGCGGCCGTCGTATCCGAACCGTCGCGTGGAGGACGGTGGTAGAATCCCCGCGCGTTTCGTGCCGATCCCTCGTCCGAAGGAGCGATCCGAATCCCGTGCACTCGACGACCTACGTGCTCCTTCTGACCGCCGTGAGCACCGCGGCGTTTCACACGCTGATTCCGGATCATTGGCTGCCGTTCGTCCTGATCGGTAGGGCGCGACGGTGGTCCCTCGCGCGCACCGCGGCCGTGTCCGGCGTATCCGCGCTGGTGCACACCATGCTCTCCGTGGCGCTGGCGCTCGCCGCACTGGGGGTGGGAATCGAGTCGGCGCGGGTCCTGGGGCATCGGCTCGAGGAGGCCAGCGCGGTTCTCCTGATCTCCTTCGGCCTCGTCTACGCGCTTTGGGCTTGGCGGAAGGGCGGCCACTTCCATCCCGGAGGCTCGCTCCTCCATCGGCGCGGGGAGACCGGCGCCTGCGCGGGGGCGGAAGGGGATGGGGCGAGCGAGCACCTTCATTATCACGCGGACACCGAGATGATCCGCGGCGGCTCGACCCGCGGCGAGCTCTTTGTGGCGCTCATCGTCGGGTTGAATCCCTGCGTGCTGGTGATGCCGATTCTCCTCGCCGCAGCCGATCGCGGGCCTGGGGCGATCGGCGCGGTCTCCGCGGCATACTGCGTCACGACGATCGCCCTGATGGTGGGATTCTCGCTGGCGGGGGTCGCCGGAACGCGCGGCATCCGGATCCCGGGAATCGCACGGCACATGGAGGCGGCGAGCGGAATCCTGATCGCGCTGGTCGGATTCGTGTTCTGGCTGAGCGGAGGGTAGACGATCGATCGACGGCGGGGCTGCGGGCGGGCCGTCGCTTCCGGACGACGCCGGGAGGCGTGACCCAACCGTCGCTCACCCCCGCGCCGGCCGGCGTACCACGGCGAGCACCGTTTGATCGTCCGTCGGCGGGTCCACTCCGGAGAACGAGCCAACCGCAGAGAACACCTCGTCGACCAGTGGACGCGCAGCGGTCCATCCGCGCCGCAGGATCTCCTCGACCCGCTCCGCACCGAACGCCTCCCCCGCGGGATTCTCGGCCTCCGTGATTCCGTCGGTCACCGCCAGGATGACCGCTCCGGGCGAGACCATCACGTACCCGCGCTCGTACAGCGCGTCGTGCTTGGGGCCCAGCACCAGCCCGCCGCGGGTCAGTTGCTGCACGGTCCCGTCCGTCCACAGGAGGGGCGGAACGTGCCCGGCGTTGCAGTACACCAGGTTGCCGCTCGGCTCGATCTCGCCGTAGAAGAGGGAGATGAATCGGGATGCGAGAGCCGATCGGCTGATCACGGCGTTCAGTTTCTCGATGGTGGCGGTGATCCGAAATCGCTCCTCGACCCCCATGCGCAGCCCGATGATCGCATCCCGAGCCTGCAGCGCGGCGGGCAGACCGTGTCCGGAGGAATCGGCGATCGCGATTCCCAGTGAGCGATCGGAGACCGCGATGTAGTCGTAGAGGTCGCCGCCGACCTCCTCGGCGGGCTCGCTGCGTCCCCAGAGATCGAAGTCATGGAAGCGAGGAGCACTCTTCGGAAGGAGGGAGAGCTGGATCTCCTTGGTCTCGGCCACGCGCCCCGCGAGCGCGACGTGTCGGAGCTTCATGTCGACGACGTGCCCGACCGTGTTCAGGATGTAGATCACGTGCTCCGGGTCGGCGCCCCGCTTCAGGCTGAACGCCACGATGTGCTGTCCGCGTCCTCCCACGGCGATGGCGGCGAAGCGCTGGACTCCGAGCACCTCCTCGATCTTCCGATCGACCCCTGGATCCCGGAGGTCGTGGAGCACGAAGCCGCGGTCGATGCACTCGCGGATCGGCGGATAGGAAACCGGGATCTTGAAGCCCTGGAGCTTCCGTACGTTGGGGTACTCCTGCTGCAGGACGAAATGGTTTCCGCGGCGCGCGTAGATCCGACCTCCGGTGATCCCGAGCTCCACCCGGAAGTCGTCCACCAGCCGCTGGAGGATCCCGGTCAGCGTCGCGACCAGGTCGGGGGACTGCTCGACCTTCGCCAGCGTTTTCTCGAGCTTCCGGAACAGGTTCTTGTAGTCGAGCGCGCTGGACACGGCGAATCTCCTGCGGTCACGCATGCTACCAGTCGCCCGTCCGGCGGGCCAAGCCGACGGGCGGCTCCGGTGCCGCGAGGACCCCCGAGCCGGCCCGAGGGGTCCTCGTCGTTACGAGCCACCCCTCGGGGTCACGAATCGCTGTCCCCGATTCGCCCGGTCGAGGCGGGTGTACGACAGGAAAGTGACGAGACGACGCGGCGAATCGGGGACAGTCGTCCATGACGCCTGAGGCGTCACCCTGAAATGCTGAAAACGTCCCGCGGAAATGCACGCCGGTCCGCCGGCGTGCATTTCCCGCGGGAGCCGGGGGAGCGGGGACAGTGCCCCCGTGTTCGCGTGCCAGCAACCGAAACTCGCACAATGCCCCGTGGTTTGAACGAGTTGCGTGCTGGCGAGTTTCGCTTGCTGTCCCCGATTCGCTTCGATTCAGCTCCTCCTCACTTCCCTGTCGTACACCCGGTCGAGGCGTTCCCCTTGGAGACGCGCCGCGGCAGTGGTAGAGTCCGCGAGGTGGACGACGAGGGCCAGGTGCGACGACAAAGCGACGCCTCGCTGTCACGACGCGTCAGCGTGACGTGCACTCTCTGGCACCTCACGCACCGACAACGCAGGAAACCGAGAGAAAACCCCACCGATCCCGCGTTCGTGCGCGATCGTGTCATGGCATCGGAGTTGCTTTTTTCCCGGGACGAGACATGACCTCCTCCTGGTCACTGTCCGATCCCCACCGGGCCTGATGGTCATGCCCCCCCGCAGGCCCGGGGGGGATCGATGTTTCGATTCTTTCGGATGAAGCTCCCCGAGCGCAGGACGATTCTCGACGAGGCGATGACTCTTCTCGCCCGGGCCGAGGCGGATCGCTCGATCCAGGTGCATGGCGGGAGCATGAGTCCGACGCTCGCGTCCGGCTCGGTCATCCGGGTGGATTTCCGGCAGCGGTCGCCTCGCTTCGGAGATCTCCTGGTGTTCCGGCAGGCGGACTACCTCGCGGTGCACCGCTACCTGGGAACGGCCAGGCTCGCCGATGGCGCGATCTGCCTGCGCACCCGCGGAGACGGGATCCTGGCGCTCGATCCTCCGGTCGAGCCGTCGCGTGTGGCGGGACGGGTGGTGGCCCTGGAGCGGAACGGGGTGTGGCGCAGTCTCCTACCCCGCAGGGCGCGCGTCTACGCGTGGCTGGTGGCGTTCCACGATCTGGCGTTCGCGGCGATCGGGGTGCTTTCGGGACGAGCGGACCGCCGGCTCGGCCGGGCCGTCCTGCATCCGCGGGTGGAGTGGCTCGACCGCGGTCTCCTTCGCCTGGCGCACGCAGCCCTGTTCGTTCTCCTCCACCCGCGGGTCCCGGTTGCGGACGCGGTCCCGCGCGAGGGCCGCGGCCCCGAGCCCGGGGCCGGCCAACCCGGCTGATATACTGCGCCGCGCCGCGAGGGGAACTCGGACGTGGTGGGCACAATCCTCGAGATGGGAAGACCTGGATGATCAATGCGATCCTGACCAAGATCATCGGCTCGAAGAACGAGCGGACGCTCAAGCGGATTCGCCCGCTCGTGGAGCGCATCAGCTCTCTCGAGCCGGCAACGCGCTCTCTGACGGACGAGGACCTCCGAGCGCGGAAGGACGAGTTTCGACGGAAGCTCGATCAGGGCGCGACCGTCGACGACATCCTTCCGGAGGCATTCGCCGTCGTTCGAGAGGCGGGCCGTCGCGTCCTGGGGATGCGGCACTTCGACGTCCAGCTCATCGGAGGGATCGTCCTGCACGAGGGGAAGATCGCCGAGATGAAGACCGGCGAAGGGAAGACGCTGGTCGCGACGCTGGCTGCGTACCTGAACGCGCTCCCGGGGCGGGGCGTCCACGTGGTCACGGTGAACGACTATCTGGCACGACGCGACTCCGATTGGATGGGGCGGATCTACCGGTTCCTGGGAATGACGGTCGGAGTGATCCAGCACGACCTCAACGACCGGGAGCGACAGCTCGCCTACGCCGCCGACATCACCTACGGCACGAACAACGAGTTCGGTTTCGACTACCTTCGCGACAACATGAAATTCTCCTTGGGGAGCATGGTCCAGCGCGGCCACGGTTTCGCCATCGTGGACGAGGTGGACTCGATCCTGATCGACGAGGCGCGGACGCCGTTGATCATCAGCGGCCCCTCGGAGGAGTCCACCGACAAGTACTACAAGGTCGACAAGATCATCCCGAAGCTCCGGAAGGGGGCGGTGATCCAGGGCGGCAAGGAGTACGAGGTCGAGCACACCGGCGACTACATCATCGACGAGAAAGCACGCACCTCCACCCTCACCGAGGACGGTGTGGCGCACTGCGAGTCGCTGCTCGGCATCGAGAATCTCTACGACCCGGCCAACATGGAGACGCTGCACCACATCAACCAGGCCCTCAAGGCGCACGTGATGTTCAAGCGGGACGTCGACTACGTGGTGAAGGACGGCGAGGTGCTCATCGTCGACGAGTTCACCGGTCGCCTCATGCCGGGCCGTCGCTGGAGCGACGGCCTCCACCAGGCGGTGGAGGCGAAGGAGCAGGTCAAGATCGAGCGCGAGAACCAGACCCTCGCCACGATCACGTTCCAGAACTACTTCCGCATGTACGGCAAGCTCTCCGGCATGACCGGAACCGCGGACACCGAGGCGGTGGAGTTCGACAAGATCTACAACCTCGAGGTCGTGGTCATTCCGCCGAACCGCCAGCTGATCCGCGTGGAGTATTCGGACGTCGTCTACCGGACCGAAGACGAGAAGTGGGCCGCGGTGGTGGACGAGATCGTGGAGTGCCAGAAGCGGGGACAGCCGGTCCTGGTGGGCACCGTGTCCATCGAGAAGTCGGAGCGGATCGCAACGATGCTCCGGCGCCGCGGCGTGAAGCACGTCGTCCTGAACGCGAAGTACCACGAGATGGAAGCCGAGATCGTGGCGCAGGCCGGACGGATCGCATCGGTGACCATCGCGACGAACATGGCTGGCCGGGGGACCGACATCCTGCTGGGCGGCAATCCGGAGTACCTGGCCAGGCAGGATCTGGTCCTCGCGGGGCTGAAGCCCGGCGAGACCCCTCACGAGCAGTGGGAGTCCGCCTACGGGCTCGCCCTGGAGAGCGCCACGCAGAGGTGCCGGGAGGAGCACGAGCGGGTCGTGGCCCTCGGCGGCCTCCACATCATCGGGACCGAGCGTCACGAGGCGCGGCGCATCGACAACCAGCTGCGGGGCCGCGCGGGACGGCAGGGGGATCCGGGCGCGTCCCGCTTCTACCTCTCCCTCGACGACGACCTGATGCGCATCTTCGGCGGCGAGCGGTTGAAGGGGACCATGCAGAAGCTCGGCATGGAGGACGGCGTCCCCATCGAGTCGGGGATGGTGACCCGCTCCATCGAGAGGGCGCAGAAGCAGGTGGAGCAGCGGAACTTCGAGACCCGAAAGCACCTGCTCGAGTACGACGACGTCAACAACAAGCAACGGACCGAGATCTACGCGCTCCGGCGGGAGCTCCTCGAAGGCAAGGAGCAGAAGGAGTACGTGCTGGGCCGGGCCCGCGAGATCGTCGATACGCTCGTGGACGAGACCATCGCCGACCAGGAGGATCCGAGAGAATGGGACGTGGACACGCTGCGCACGCAGCTGCGCCACTACTTCTCCGTCGATCCCGATCGCGACGGGGTTCGGATCGAGGACCTCCCCCGGGCCTCCGTCGGCGACACGCTCTGGGCCGTCCTGGAGGCTCGGTATCAGGCCAAGGAACAGAAGGTCGGCGCCGATCTGATGCGCCAGTACGAACGGCACATCCTGCTGCAGATCATCGACGCCTCGTGGAAGGACCACCTGCTCGGCATGGATCACCTCAAGGAGGGGATCGGCCTGCGAGCCTACGGTCAGCGCGATCCGCTGGTGGAGTACAAGAAGGAATCGTTCGACATGTTCGGCGAGATGAAGGAGCGGATCGAGAACGATGCGATCCGGTTCCTCTTTCTGCTCGATCCCATGACGGACGAGGAGCGCCGCCAGGAGGAGGAGCGCAGGAGGCGGGAGCAGGAGGCGATCTTCGTTTCGGCGTCGCGCTCGGCCGCGGGGGTCACCGCCCGCGGCGGCGTGGCGACCGTCGCGCGGAAGGAGGCGAAGGTCGGCCGCAACGATCCGTGCCCGTGCGGGTCCGGCAAGAAGTACAAGAAGTGCCACGGGACGGGCGAGGCCTGACCCGCGGCGCACCCCACACCGACCGGGCGCTTGACCGATTCGACGCGCCGCACCACATTTCCGAAGCGAGTGGAGGGCGCGTTCGTGTCCACATCCGTTTCGGAAAGGAACTTCCTGGAGCGTCTGACGGACCTCATTCCGGGGATCGAGGGGTACCGGGCACGGGAGCACCGCCGCGAGACCGACCGCAGGCTCCGGGAGTTCCTGGCGGGGCGGCTGGAAGAGGCGCGGGACTCGTTGAATCCGGTGCGCGCGCGGTTCAAGGGGGAGCGGGGGCTCGAGCTGCTGACCGAGGTCGGCCGGCTCGACCGGACGCTCCAGAAGTGCGTCGCCGCCCTCCGTTTCGCGAATCAAGGGTACGGTGGGCTGTTCGACCTCGTGAAGATCGCGGAGCCGGAGCTCGCCCGCCTGTACGCGTTCGACGAGGAGCTGCTCGACGAGGTGCGGGGCCTCTCGGAGCGAGTGGGCGTCGCGTGCGCGGCCGGTCCGGACGAATCGGCGCTCGCCGAGCTCGTTGCACGGGCGGAGCGTCTCGATCGAGCCATCGAGCGCCGCCACGAGATCCTCCACGCCCCGATCGAATCGTAAGGAGACGCCGTGGCCATCGAAGTCATCGAGTGGAAAGACGATACCGGCAGGGAGATGGTCTGGCGCTGGGCCGGTGGGGGCCAGATCAAGCTCGGCGCGCAGCTGGTGGTCACCGAGAGCCAGTGGGCGGTCTTCTTCCGCGATGGGCGGGCCCTCGATACGTTCGAAACCGGCCGTCACACGCTCACCACGGCGAACATCCCTTTGCTGGCACGCCTCCTCGGCGCGCCGTTCGGCGGGACCTCGCCGTTCCGGACCGACGTCTACTTCGTGAACCGGAAGGTGTTCCCCGACCTCAAGTGGGGAACGAAGGACCCGGTCGCGTTCCGTGACTCCGAGCTGTCGATGGTTCGCTTGCGCGCCCACGGGGTCTTCGCTTCGCGCGTGAAGAACGCACAGCGGTTCGTGAACCAGATCGCGGGCAGCATGGAGCGCTACTCGACCACCGAGATCGAAAGCTACCTCCGCGACCTCATCGTTGCCCGGCTGAACGACGTGCTCGGAGAGACGGTGAGGACGGTGTTCGATCTGCCGCGGCGGTACGACGAGCTGGCCGAAGCGGTTCGCGGGCGGGTGGCGGGTGACCTGGACAAGTACGGCCTCGAGCTCACCGATTTCTTCATCAACGCGATCACTCCGCCGGACGACGTCCAGCGGGTCATCGACGAGCGCACGTCCATGGCCGCCGCAGGTGACCCGGAGGCGTACCTGCGATTCAAGGCGGCGCGCGCCATCGGCGATGCCGCGCACGCGGCCGGACGCTCCGACGGAGCGTCGGGACCCGCCGCGACCGGCATGGGTCTGGGCGTGGGGGCCGGTCTCGGCATGATGCTCCCAGGGATGCTCCAGCAGGCGATCGCTTCGAGACCGGCACCGGCCGCCACGGCCACCGCGCTCGCCGTCGGACGGTGCAGCGCGTGCGGGGCGACGTCGTCTGCGGACGCGCGTTTCTGCCCGGGTTGCGGGGCGAAGCTCCGGGGCATCTGTTCACCCTGCGGGGAACCCGTGCCGCCTGGAGCCCGCTTCTGCCCAGGCTGCGGCGCGAAGCAATAATCCTGGCGGTTCGGGTTTCGGTATCTGTGCAAATCCGGGAGCTCCGCCCCCGCGCCTCCGGCTCCCGCGGGAAATGCACGCCGGCAGACCGGCATGCATTTCCCACGGGATGTTTTCATGATTTCAGGGTGACGCTCCGGGGCGTCACGGGAGACTGCCCCCGAAACCACTTCTCCGAAACCGACCTGGGGAGACGGGTTGGGGGGCAACGATCGTTTCGTCTAGAATGCGCCGATCCTACCCGCGGGGTGCGATCCTCGCCCCTTCGGGCGGGATCGGAGATCCCGATGCTGGAACCGTCCCCTCCCGAAGCGTTGACCTTCGACGACGTCCTGCTGGTCCCGGCCTACTCGAGCGTGCTTCCGAGCGACGTGGACACGAGGACGCGGCTCAGCCGAGGCATCTCGCTGAACATCCCCCTGGTCTCCGCGGCGATGGATACGGTGACCGAGGGCCGGCTCGCCATCGCGCTGGCCCAAGAGGGGGGGATCGGCATCATCCACAAGAATCTCTCCATCGAGGCGCAGGCGCACGAGGTGGACAAGGTCAAGCGCTCCGAATCGGGGATGATCGTGGATCCCATCACGATGACCCCCGATCGGAAGATCAGCGAGGCTCTGGATGTGATGAGCCGGTACCGGATCTCGGGGGTGCCGATCACGGATCCCGGGGGCAAGCTGGTCGGGATCCTCTCGAACCGCGACCTCCGATTCTGCACGACCACCGAGCAGCCGATCCGAAACCTCATGACCTGCGAGGGGCTCGTCACGGTTCCGGTGGGGACCACGCTGGAGCAGGCGAAAGAGCTCCTGCACAAGCACCGTATCGAGAAACTGCCGGTGGTGGACTCCGAGTTCCGCCTGGTGGGACTCATCACGGTCAAGGACATCCAGAAGCGGATCAAGTACCCGCACGCAAGCAAGGACGAGCTGGGCCGGCTCCGAGTCGGCGCCGGGTTGGGCATCGCGAAGGACTCCCTCGATCGGGCGTCGGCGCTGGTGGATGCCGGAGCGGACCTGCTGGTGGTGGATACGGCGCACGGGCACAGCGTGAACGTCCTGCGGATGGTCTCCGCGCTTCGGGAGAAATACCCCGACGCGCAGCTGGTCGCCGGAAACGTGGCGAGCCGCGAAGGGGCTCGGGCGCTCGTCGAGCGAGGGATGGATGCAGTGAAGGTGGGCATCGGTCCCGGGAGCATCTGCACGACCCGGATCGTCACCGGAGCAGGCGTTCCACAGATGACCGCGATCGTGGCGGCCCACGAGGCCTGCCGCGAGGCGGACGTGCCGGTCATTGCCGACGGCGGGATCAAGTACTCCGGCGACGTCACGAAGGCGCTCGCTGCGGGGGCCTCGACGGTGATGATCGGAAGCCTCTTCGCGGGAACCGAGGAGTCGCCGGGAGAGACGGTGCTCTACCAGGGGCGCACGTTCAAGGAATACCGCGGCATGGGCTCCATCGCGGCCATGAAGCGCGGCTCCGGGGACCGGTACTTCCAGGACGAGTACGACGAGCGCAAGCTCGTGCCGGAGGGGATCGAGGGGCGGGTCCCGTACAAGGGACCGCTCTCGGCGCTCGTCCAGCAGATCGTTGGAGGCCTCAAGGCGGGAATGGGATACGTTGGATGCGGCGATCTCGCGACCCTGCGACGGGATGCGCGGTTCGTGAAGATCACCTCGTCGGGGCTTCGCGAGTCCCACGCCCACGACGTGATCATCACGAAGGAAGCCCCCAACTACCGGCTCGACTGACGCTACGCGTCGCCTCGTCGCTTCGGAACCGCTTTCGGCTCGGGGATTACCTCGATGCGGCGAGAGCCCTCGCCGAGGTCGTGGAAGCTCACCGTGGTCGCTCCTTTCCTCAGGTAGGTGGGAAGCTTCTCTCCCCATTCGACGACCACGACCCCGCCCGCCGTGAGGATCTCCTCGATTCCCAGCGTACCGACCTCCTCGGGGACTTCCACGCGGTAGAGGTCCACGTGGAACATCGCCAGGCGGCCACCGCGATACTCCTGAACGAGAGTGAACGAGGGGGAAGTCACGTCTTCCGGCTGGACTCCGAGGCCCGCGGCGATCCCGCGAGCGAAGACCGTCTTGCCCAGGCCCAGATCCCCCTGCAGCAGGATCAATTCCCCGCCCTGGAGGCCGCGGGCCAGGGCTCGTCCCAGCTCGAGCGTCTCGTCTTCGCTGAGGGAGAACACGGTTCGCGGCACCTTCCCCGGGTCGGAGGGTGCGTCGGGCGTCCGCTCGCCCAACGCCCGCTTCGTCCGTCGCCTCGTGTCTACCACGAGCGATCCTCGGGAGCATCGCGAATCGCCCCGAACGCGGCCGGGAGGCGATCGACGAGGTCGCCGGCGAGCATTCCTTCCTGCCCGCAGGACGCGGCGACGAGGTCTCCGGCGAGCCCATGCGCGAGGACGCCCACGCGAGCCGCATCGCGGGCGATGAGCCCGCGCGCGAGCAGCGCGCCGATCACTCCGGTGAGGACGTCGCCCGCCCCCGCGGTGGCCATTCCGGAGTTTCCCGACGAGTTGAGGGAGACGCGACCATCGGGTCCCGCCACGACCGTTCGGTGGCCCTTCAGCGCGATCCACGCGCCGGTTTGCTCCGCGAGCCGGCGCGCGGCGCCGATACGATCGGCCTGGATCGTCCGCACCTCGTCGCCGAGGAGACGTGCCGCCTCCCCGGGGTGAGGAGTGAGAACGGCCGGCGGATTGGACCCGTGAAGCTCGGGGAGGAATGCGATGCCCGATTCCGCGATGGCGTTCAGCGCGTCGGCGTCCACGACCGCGGGGATCGACCGTTCGATCACGATTCTGCGAAGGGCCTCCGCAGTCTCGCGGACGACTCCCAGTCCGGGCCCCAAGGCCAGCGCGTCCTTGGACACGGCGAGCGCACGAACGGTTTCGATGGCGTCGCGGCTCAGCGTGCCGGCGGCCGTCTCGGACAGGCGCTCGGTCATGACCTCTGCCTGCTGGACCGCGACCTCAGGCTGCGCCGAGGCGGGGGAAGCGACGGTGACGAGCCCGACTCCCGTGCGCAGGGCCGCGCGGGCCACGAGGACCGCCGCGCCGGACTTCCCGCGCGATCCGGCCAGTGCCAGGAGGTGGCCGTAGGTTCCCTTGTGGGAGTCCGGACGGCGCGCAGGGAGCGCTCCACGAACGTCACGAGCCTCGAGCCACTCCATCTCCGGCCCTGCGGCGGCCACGGAGGCGTCCGGGATGCCGATGGCGATGACGCTCCATACGCCACAGTACGAAGATGCCGGACCCGCGACGAGGGGGAGCTTGGGGCGGCAGAGCGTGTAGGTGCGCGTGGCACGAATTGCCGGCCCCGAAACGTCGATGGAGTCGGCGTCGATCCCCGAGGGAAGGTCCACCGCCAGTGTCGTGCCGGCGCGGGAGTTGACCTGCTCGATGACCTCGGCGAGAAGTCCTCGCGCGGCGCCGCGTGTGCCCGTTCCCAGAAGCGCGTCGACGACGATCGCCTGCCGCAAGGCCGTCGAAGCGGTCCGGGCCCAGGACGCGCCGTCGAACGCCTCCTCGACGCCCAGGCCGCTGGCGATCGCAGCGCGATGGTTCACGGCCACGTCGCCGCCGAGATCGGAGGCGCGGCCGAGGAGAACGATCTGTGGGCGCACCCCGGCCCGGGCCAGGTGGCGCGCGACGACCAATCCGTCTCCGCCGTTGTTCCCCTTGCCGCACAGGATGGCCACGCCGCGCTGCCGCGCCTCGGGGTGGTCGCGCAAGATGGCTTCTGCGATGCCTCGACCCGCGGACTCCATCAGGAGCACGCTCGCGATGCCCAGCGTCTCGATGGCGTGTCGATCGGCCCGTCGCATCTGCTCACCGGTGAGGATTTCCATGGCGGGCCGCTCCGCGCGCGACCGTCTCGCGCGGCGGGAAGATAGTCCCCGCGGCGCGAAGGGGTCAAGGGATCGCGCTCTGGTAGAATCCCCTCGCTCGAGGGTTCACCCAATGGCGCTTCGCTTTCTCACCGCGGGCGAGTCGCACGGCCCCGCGCTCAGCGTGATCGTGGAGGGGATCCCCTCGGGGGTTCCCGTCGGCCGGGAGTCCGTCAACCGCGATCTGCGTCGCAGGATGATGGGCTACGGCCGGGGCGGACGGATGAAGATCGAGCGGGACCAGGTGGAGTTCCTGGGCGGCATCCGGTTCGGCCGGACGATCGGCTCACCCGTGTCCCTTTTGATTCGAAACCTGGACCACGACGCCTGGTCGGTCGCGATGGCCCCGGAGGGAGAGCCTCCCGGGCCCGATGCGGGCCGCGTGGTGACGCGCCCGCGGCCGGGGCACGCGGACCTGGCCGGCGCGCTGAAATACGCCACGCACGACGCCCGCGACATTCTCGAGCGCGCGAGCGCACGGGAGACCGCGGCGCGCACCGCGGCGGGCTCCATCGCTCGGAGTTTCCTCGCCATGGCCGCCGTCGAGGTCACGAGCCGTACCGTTTCGGTGGGAACGGTGAGCGCGCCGGACACGGGAGAGCGAGGATTCGACGCGCTCGTTCGGATGCCGGACGACGCTCCCTTTCGCTGCGCCGACGAGGCGGCCCGAGACGCGATGATCGCGGAGGTGGACGACGCCCGTCGGGCGGGCGATTCGCTCGGCGGCGTGTTCGAGGTCCTCGCACGCGGTGTGCCCCCGGGTCTCGGGAGCCACGCTCACTGGGACCGGAGACTCGACGGCCGACTCGGTGCGGCGATTCTCTCGATCCCGGCGGTGAAGGCAGCGAGCATCGGGGAAGGTGTCGAGGGGTCGGCGCGGCGCGGGAGCGAGCAACACGACCCGATTCTCTACGACGAGGCGCGGCGAGCGTTCGTTCGACCGACGAATCGGGCCGGAGGAATCGAAGGAGGGATGACCAACGGCGAGATGCTGCGGGTGCGCGGCTACCTCAAGCCCTTGTCGACGCTTCCTCGGCCGCTTCCTTCCACGGATCTCGTGGACAAGACGACCACCGAGGCGGCTGTGGAGAGAACCGACACGGTGCCGATCGTCGCGGCGGGAGTGGTCGGCGAGGCGATGGTGTGTCTCGTTCTCGCCGACGAGATGCTCGCGAAGTTCGGCGGGGATTCTCTGGCCGAGTCCCTCCGCAACCTGGCGTCCTACCGGGAGAGCGTGAGGACGTTCTGAAGACGGGTCCGACCCGAGGCACAACCACGGGCGGCACCCGTGGAATCGGACGAACGAGCCGGCGGGATCGTGCGGTCGAACCCGCCGTCAGAGGTTTTCGGACGCTGCTGGCTCTCCCCGGCCGGACGCGCCCCGGGCACGGGTAAGAAATCCAGCGGTGGGCAAGTTGACGCCGATGGCGCGGGTTCCGTAGGGGGGCTTCCGCGCGTGTGGCGACGGGTGGGGGAGGCCGGTCTCATCGACCGGCTCCAGAACATCGAGGTCGGGCCGCGATCCACCCGGAGAGAGCAAGCAGCGTCCGAGAGCCATTTCGTCTTTCCGTGATCCCGTACCCCGGTTCTCCCCCGGAACTCGCGAGGGACTTTCTGAGGGGCACCCAGAGAAGGCTACCCCGGGTCGGAGCTCGATGTCAAGCGAAAACTCCAAGATACGGGGATCAACGGAGGCGGGAGCCCAAGATGTAGCGGCCGCTTGTCCGGCGGAGCTCGTCGAGCGACGGGTCGACGCCCTTGCCGTCGGCGGACGCGGAGTTGCCCGGGGAGACGGGATCGTCTGGCTGATCGAGGGAGCGGTGCCGGGAGACCTGGTGGCGGCGGAGCCCCTACGCGTGCGGCCCCGTTTCGTCGAGGGCAGGGCCGTTCGCCTCATCGAGGCGTCCGATCTGCGTCGCGAGGCAGCGTGTCCGATCCAGTCGCGATGCGGAGGATGCCCCTGGATGGTGCTCCCGGAAGAGGAGCAGCGCTCCTGGAAGCGGCGGATCGTCCGGGATGTCCTCGCCCGGATCGGACGGTTCGAGAATCTCCCGGTCGAGGCGCCGCTCGAGGCGCCCCCCGTCCTCGGATATCGCAATCGGGTGGAACTCACGTTCGGGGTGGACGCCGACGGCCGGCGGCGGCTCGGCTACCACGCCGCGGACGCGAGGATGGGCCTGGTGGACGTGGAGCGCTGCCTGCTCCAGGACGACGTCGGCAACCGGGTTCTCCTCCTGGCCCGCGCGTTCTTCGTCGAAGGACCGGGTCACGCGCTCGCGTCGACGGGCCTCTCCGACGAGCCGCCCCGGATCGTGATCCGTCGCTCGGCGCACTCGGGTCGGGTCCTGGTCGCCTTGCGCGGTCCTGCCGATGCGTTTCCGCAGGCCGATGCGTTCGCCGGCATGGTGCGCGAGGCGGCACCCGAGGTCGCCTCCGTCGTGCGCCTGATCGCTCGACCCGGCCGGCGCGGAGGGACGCGAGTGGTTCCTCTCGTCGGGCCGCCGTGGATCGAGGAGTCGCTGGGCGGGATTCTGTTCCGTCTGCCCGCGGCGGCGTTCTGCCAGGTGAATCCGACCGTCGGCGATCGGCTGGTGGATCTGGTGCAGGAGATCGCCGCCCCTGTGCCGGGATCCCGCGTGCTCGAGCTGTACGGCGGGGTCGGCGTGTTCTCGCTGGCGCTCTCGCGCCGCGGTGCTCGCGCACACGTGTGCGAGGCGGATCCCGAAGCCGTTGCGTGCGGCCGGGAAGCGACCCGGGCCCACGGGGATCTCCCCGTGACATTCGCCTGCTCCGACGTCGCGGCGTTCCTGCGCCGACCGCAATCCCCTCGGGAGAGACCGGACATCGTGATCGCCGATCCGCCGCGGACGGGACTCGGTCGCGGGGTCGCCGCTGCGATCGCGCGTCTGTCGCCGCGGCGGGTGGCCCTCGTGTCGTGCGATCCCGCGACCCTGGCGCGAGACGCTCGCACCCTCGCGGATGGCGGCTACGTGCCCCGGCGTGTGGTTCCGGTGGACATGTTCCCGCAGACCCCGCACCTCGAGACCGTGATGCTCCTCGAGAGGGAGTCGTGACGGAACGGGGCCTCCGAGCTTCAGCGGGACTCCGGCGGAAACCCCACGATCACGATGCGTGAGTCCTTCTCGGCGCGCGCGGCGGCGCCGCCCGTCCGCGCGCCCGCCTTTTTCTTGCCGTCGTCCTTCCGCTCCTCGCCGGCGACGATCGCCTCGAGCCGGCCGTCCCCGTCGAAATCCACGAGTGCCAGGAGGTACTCGGGGCTCACCGACTCCGGCAGAGGAACGAAGATCGCCTTGCGCAGATCGAACGGCAGGTCTGCCGGCCCGCGGACCGCGATGCCGCGCGCCAGCATCACGCGCGTCCGGTCGAGCACCACCAGATCGGGCCGGCCGTCGCCGTCCACGTCGTTCTCCGAATCCGATGCGAGCGGGTCGAGATCGGAGCGCGCCCCGGCCGCCGGCTTGGCCGAGAAGCCTCCGTCTGGGAGACCGGGATGGACGGCGATCTGGAAACTCGCGTGGAAAAGCCCTTGCCGACCGACGATCACAATATCCGCGCGGCCGTCCCCGGTGACGTCCTTCACGTCGAGCTGAGTCCACCCGAAGTTGGAATCGAAGTCGGTCTGCGTCTGCTGCGTCGGGCGCCTTCCGCGGGCGGTCTCGTCGCACGCCAGTGGCGCCACCAGGAGCTCGAAGTTCCCGAAGAAGGCGAACTTGTCGGCGGGCTCGACCAGCGCCACCAGCCGAGGCGACTCCCCCGAGAGGAAGACGGCTCGCGAAACGTAAACCTGCGTGTCCGTATCGATCCATGCGGCGCAGACGTTCCCAGCCGCGGGAGGGAGCGACACCCGATGGGTCCTGAGGCGCCTCCCGGCGATCGTCTCCGGCCATGTCCAGCGCAGGGGCGCGGGGGGGACCGGCGCCACGATGAACTCGCCGCGCACGGTCACCCACTCCCCTCCGAACTCCGCCGTCGGCGGGAGAGCAGCGCCGGGCGTTCGCGTCATCCGACCATCCTCCTCGCGCCTGAAGAGGGCGATGCCGTCGTAGGTCGCCTGGACGAGGTCGATCCTTCCGTCGCCGTCGAGGTCGGGACGATCCCCGAGCCAGCGCGGATCGAGACTCTCGTCCTCGACGAGGGCCACGGTGCGCGCCGGGGCAGCGGATGTGTCCCGACGGATCTCATCGATCCCGCCGGGCCGCCCCACCAGAACCCTCAGCCCGCCCTCCGGGCCGGCCTCGACCGACAGCGTGCTGCTCCTGGGGTGCACGGACGCGAGGACCGTCACGGTGGGCTTCCCGTCGTTCCGGCAGAGCGTCGAGACCTGCGGAGCCGGCTCGCCGTGGGGGCGACCCGCGAGGAGAACGAGGCAGCTCGCCCAATCGCTCTTCGCCGGTCCCTTGGCCCAGGAGATCAGCGGTGGCACATCGACGAGCGGAGCGTCCGGGACCGGCACCCCCTTGGCGGCAGAAGCCGCTGCCGCGATCGTCGCGGCGAGGAGCGCGGCGATGCGCGTCGGAATGCGCCCGATCATTTCGCCTCCTCGAAAGACCGAACCTCCATGCGCACGGCACGTGCGGGTTGGTCCTTCTCCTGCGGCTGCTCCTCGAAGGCGATCACTTCGCGCCTTCGGTCCCCGTCGAGGTCGACGAAGAACAGCCCGAAGAAGCCCCGGACCTTCTCCTCGAGCCGGAGGGTCCCGGACGGGCGATCCGAGAATCGCGCGCCCGGTAGCCCCTTGTGGATCTGGATCTGCCGACCCGAGACCTGCACCATGTCTTCTCGCCCATCACCGTCGAGATCGCCCGGCATCCGGAAGAAACGCGACATGTCGAGGTCCGACAGGTCCGCCGTGAACTCGAACTTCGGCGTGGCGTTGCTCACCTCGCGCCACGCGCGCCCTTCGCGGCGATACACGTGGAGCGCGATTCCCATCTTCATCTTCTTGGTCACGAGCCCCTTGGCGATTCCCAGATATCCGAGGTCGATCGTTCCGGTCAGCAGCTCGACCTGCCCGTCCCCGTCGAGGTCCCGGAAGCGGGAATCCCACCCCTCGGGGTGATCGAAGCTCGTGTCGATGCCGCCCGAGGCGATCGCGATCTTCGTGGACGGCTCCTTCGCGACGCTCCCGTCGGTCGCCAGAGGGTGGAGCTGGTACTCCCCGGGGACCCCCCGGAACCGCTTCAGCCCGTCTCTCACGCCTTCTCCCTCGGGAGGCCGTATGTCGATGACCGCATCGAGAGTCCCGTCGCCATCCACGTCCAGCACGTCGAGCAGCTCGCGTTCCGGCGGCGCATTCTCTCCGGTTTTTCGCTCGGTCGCGGCGTCCGGTCGAACGAGGGAGCGAAGATCCCAGACGACGGGCGCGGCGAACGAGCCGTCGGGCGCCCCGCGCCGAATCGCGGCCTCGAGTCCCGTCCAGTCGATGTAGAGCAGGTCGACGATCCCGTCGCGCTCCAGGTCGATCCGTCGTGGCAGCGAGACTCGGATGCTGCCGCTCTTCCCCGACGTCACGTCGCGGAAGGGCGAGTCGAGATCGAGCCGCCCGCCACGACCGTCGAGCCACGCCAAACCGCGGGAGAGCGGAACGGAGATCTTCGGCGGATCGCCGGGTCGCAGTCGGGTGAGAAGCGGGAAGTTCCCCAGAGGGGACGCGATCCCGGCGACGAGCGGACGCAGGGCGGCGATTCGCTCCAGTTTCAGCGTCGGAGACTCGGGAACGCTACGGTCGAGGACGACGCGCAGCACCCCTTCGTCGTCGAGGACGACGACCGGGCCGGCCGGCTCCAGCGGGGCGATCGCGAGAATCTCGCGACCGACTCGCAGCGGCGCGGCGACGCGCTCGAGGCTGCCGCCGTCCACGCGGAACGCCCACAGCTCGCGGCGGTCCTCGATCGCCGGCTTGACCTCGATTTCGTACAGGTCGGGTGCGGGGTGCGAGGACACCGACATCGAGGACCAGGACGGCCAGACGAGCAGCACGACCAGCTCGTTCCCGGAGTCGCCGTCGATGTCCCCGATTCCCATGCCTTCCGGCGACGCGGGGAGGATCACGGAGCTCGCGCCCAGCGCCGCCGCGAGGAAAGCTGAGCACACCATGGGCGGAGCCTAACACGAACGCGGGACGGGGCGTGCCGCTGCGCGATCCGCCCCGCCCGGCCTTCGAGGCCGGGCGGGGGGGGATGCAACGAAGCAGAGCGGGCCGGACCTACGGACAGGCTCCGCTGCTGTCGTGGATCCGAGGCCCGGCCGTCGCGGCACCCGCCGGACCCTCGCCGGCGGTGTTGGCCGCGCGCACCAGCCACCACCAGAAACTGGACACCGACGGATTTTCGACGATGCCGCCGGTGGAGAGCCCGGCCGTCGCCGCGCGCCGGCACGAGTCCACGTCGGCCGTGAGCACCTTCGGCATGTCGATGTCGGTGCCGCGGTACAGACGGTACTCTGTCGCCAACGGTGCCGACGTCCACTGTGCGGCGTCCCTGGCGCTGAACTGCATCCGCACCACCTCGCCCGGGGGCGCGAGGTCGCACGCGTCGCCGATCCCGTTGCCGTTGGAGTCCGCCTGGTCGAAGTTCGCGACGCACACGCAGTTGTCGGCCACCGGTACGTCCAGGTTCGGGACGTCGATGACCCGATCCCCGTCGTGGTCGTTCTCCCGGCGCTCGGCGAGGAACGGGCAGAGGTCGCAGGCGTCGCCGAACCGGTCCCCGTCGACGTTCTCCTGAAGCGGGTTCGTCGCGTTCGGACAGTTGTCGCAATCGTCGGGAAGGAGGTCGAAATCGACGTCCGGGTCGCATTCGTCGGGTACCCGGTTCTGGTTGCAGTCCAAGCTGAGGCCCGATTCGAGGTCGCACGTGTCGTGAACCCCGTTGAAGTTGCAGTCGCACGACCCGGACTGCGCCGGATCCTCGATTCCCGGATGGAAGTTCGTGCACATTCCGTCCGGCTGATGGAAATTGGGATCGACCGTGTGGACCCACGGGAGTCCGCCCGTAACGGTCTGAAGGATGATCGGTGGGTAGCCGAACTGTCCCGTGTCGAAGGTCCGGATCTGGGAAGGATCGATCACCTTCGTGAACACGAACTTCGGCTGGACGGGAAGGACCGAGGACCAGGTGCCGCCGTTGCAGTGGGTCTTGGACGCCGTCATGTTCCCCATCGGGGAAGGGATCAGGTCCGAGAGCTGGATCCGGACGTTCCACTGCTCCGAGAACGCGCCACCGAAGTAGGTCACGGTGATGGGATGCACGCTCGTCAGGTTGAGCGCGACGATCTCGATGGGAACCGTCCGCAGATCGGGCAGAGGGGGCTCGCAGCGATCGAACGGATCGCCCATCCGGCGCACCAGCGTGTCCGCGAGACCGAACGTGCCGTACGGGGTGGAGCCGAGCGGATCGCCGTGGTAGCAGACCGTGCCCTCGAACGGATCGGAGCCCGGCCCGAAGAAGCTCGGCGGGACCGCAGGCTCGTCGGGGGCCCCGAACGTGTTGCAGGTGGGCTCGACGGGATCGTCGGAGGTCATCCAGGGGTCGTACGAGACGCCGGGAGTGCAACCGCCCGCGCTGCACAGCGTGCCGCAGCGCTGCTGGGCGAGGGCGACGCAGGACGCGCTCCACTGGTCGGAGCAACAGCTCGGCGAGAGCGAGCAGACGGTGCTCATGCACTGGCTCTGGTCGCATCCGGGGCTCGGGTGGGCGGTGCAGCAGGTGCTGGCGGTCGTTCCCTCCGTGAGCGTGATCTGGTTGCAGTCGAGCGTCGGGTCGACCCAGTGAACGACGCTCCCGACCTGATGCTGCGCCGTCCGCACGTTCTGCGTCGGGCACTTCGTGCCGACTCCGCGGAAGCTCCCTCCCTGCGATGCACAGTCCGCCGAGGTGCGCATCCCACAGACTCTGGGACCGAAGCAGCACGCCCCCTCGCTCGTCGAGCAGAACTTGGCGATGTGGGTCCCCCACAGCGAGGCGCCGACGACGGATGATGCGGAGTACTCGTTGACGATCCAGAAACACTGGTCCGTGGGGTCGACCGCGCAACCCGAGTAGTCCCCCCAGCGATCGATGGTGCCGGCCCCGATGCTGTCGTAGAAGCCGGCGCTGGCGCGGGCGAGCGACTGGGCCTGGAACGTGCCCGGCGGGTCGGCATTGAGCCGGACGGCTGCGTAGATCGAGGCGCACTGAGCGCTGGACGACTGCATGAAGTTGAGGAGCGCGTCGTTCGACCCGTTCACGTTGATCGAAGGAATGTAGGTCCACGGGTCGACGCCGGTGCCGTTCAGGAACCCCGATTGGGAGACGGTCGGTGCTGCCGTGGGATAGGAGTTGGTCTGGATCTGATGCCACACGACCTCGGTTTGCGCGTCCGGGTCGGCGTTCGCGGTCTGGGCGCACCAGAGGGTCCCGTTCCGGTAAACGGCGTTCATCACCCGTCCCGGGACCGTATCGAGGTTGGGAGAGGCGACCGCGCACTGACGGGCGGCGGTGGGCGCCGGAAACGCGCCGGCCGCCCAGGCGAACAGGGCCGTGGCCGCCACCGGGGCGCCCGGATCGCCCGTGATGCTGTAGATCCGGTAGGTCGTCGGGCTCGCACGATTGACCAGGTAGAAGCGGCCGTTGTCCGTGGCGCCGTACACGTGGGCCGGCTGGACCGTCGCCACACCGGGCACCAGCGCGGCGTTGTACGTCAGGTCGACGAAGGCGTACGCGCCGGCGAGGAGGGCGGCCTTGTTGAAGACGCGGATGTTGGCGCCCGAGAACACGCACGTGGCGCTGAACTGATTCGTCGTGACGAACAGAGAGTCGCTGTCCGCCCCGATGCTGGGGTAGTCCGCCCAGGTCGTGACCCCGCCGATCGGGATGAGGCCGCTCCCGGCGAGGAAGGTCCAGTCCGCTGCCCCGGTCGTGTTGGGAGCGCCGGTCGTCGAGACCGCGATGCGGATCCGGCTCGAGATCAGCGCCGAGGTGCACGTCCCGCCGGTGAATCCCACCTCGAGGACGACGATGAAGAACCGACCCGAGTGCTGGTCGTACAGGATCTTCGGATCGTACACGAAGGTGCCCGCCGCTGGCGGGAACATCGTCGCCAGGGGCACGACCCCCGTGACCGGCGCCCCGGTCTTGTTGTAGATCCGCACGCTCGCGTTCGTCACCTCGACGACCCGCCCGGCGGCGCCCGCTCCGGGGCCCGCCGCGGCGTGCGAGTCGGGGGGACGCGAAGCGCCTGCCCCGGGTTGCGTGACCGCATCCCACTGGACGATCGGCGGGGGAGTTACGAACTCCAGGACGGGCTCCCCCTTCTCGTCGATCCGGTCCGACCGCGGGAGCGACGTCACGGCCTCCACTGGCCCGCCGACCTCGACCTCCGTCCAGAAGGGGAGTCCCGGCGTCGTCGCCGGGGCGTTCGAGCCGCTCGACGGCACGGGAGGCGGGTCCATCAGGACCCGCTTCGTGGCCGCCGCGGCGTACGGGACGCCCGACATGAGGGTCAGGACGACAACGGCGACGCGAAGCGCGGCCGTTCGAGGTCGATCGATCGCACCACAACGCGGCGCCGTCTCGTGCACCCAGCCCATGAGCACCTCCCCGCGCCCGGGGTGCAGCGCACCCGGGGCGCAACGCGGATCCCTCGTACACCACCAAGAAGCCGGCGTATCGCCTTGGAGGGTCGTCTGGCATTCCGGCCCCGTCTGAGACGAAGAGCGCCGCGCCCGAAGACTCGTCGCCGCGAAGGTGTGGACCCCAGATGAGCAAGAACCCCAGGTACCCGGCTTTATGGAACATCCGACTGCGCATGTCAAGAGTTCTTTTCGGCCCCGCTTCTTCTTCCGCATCGGACAGCGATCGCGCAACGTCCGAGGCCAGTGCGGACGGCCGGGAGTCTCCGGAAGACCGAGGTGTGGCGCGCGGTGACCGAGGAACCAGAACCGCCGGGCGCCCGCGGACGGGTCGTCGCCCGCTCCCGGACGACTCGGGGCTCTCTCCGAGCTACAGCGTGATCACCTGATCCGGGGGGGCCTCGGCGAGCGCCGCGTAGAGATCCGGGAAGCAGCCGATCCGCGCTCCCTCGATCAGACGGTCGGCGATGCCGCGCTCGTAGCAGCAGCGATCGCAGCCCATGAGGAGGATGCCCCGCTCCCGCGCGACCTTCCCGAGACGCTCGGCCACCGGGTTGCCGCGGAGGAGCGCGTAGTTGTTGTCCTCGAAGAAGAACATCCCCACCACGTCGGCGCCGTGACGCTTCTCCTCGATCTGCGGGAGGATCATCTGCCCGAGAACGAACGACGTGGTGTGGCCGTGGGTGGCGAAGATGTAGGCGACGCGCATGGCGGTTCTCCTTTGCTCCCAACCCGGGGATCAGCGCGGCCCGAGGACCGCGGCCTGGATCGCGGACCTCAGGGCATCGATGGGGAGGACGGCTCGGTCCTGTTTGCTCGGGGGCACTCCCGGCAGGGCGCGGACGAGATCGCGCGGGCTGATCCGGATCGCATCGGCGAGAGGCATCCCCGCGACCCACTCGGCCAGCACCTCGCAGTACGCGATGAGGGTCACGCACGTGGTGCCCTCGAACGCGGCGTCGAGGATGACCCCATCTTCCACTTCGAGACAGAAGCGGAGGCGGAGGCCGTTCCCGTCGCTGCAGGGACGACCGGAGATCGCGAGCCACCGACCTCGGCTGCGCCGCACGCCACGGTCGAACCAGGTCGCGACGGTGGCGAACGGATGGGGGAGGGGAGCCTTCGCCTCGCCGTCGGAGGCGCCGGGCGCAGGCCGGGCCCGCCCCTCGGTGGATCGAGAGGCGAGCCCGGGAGAGTCGTGCGTCAAGGCGGACAAGGTGTCGTGTCCTGTGGGTCCAGGCATCGATCGGAGGAGGCTGCGGGCTGAGGCCTCTCTGCCCCCGCCGAAGTGACGCCGTACGACCCCTCGTCGGCGCCGTTGTTCGGCACCACGAGGTAGTAAGCGTTCGCGTTTTGAGGAGTGATCTCCTCCCTCAGGTCCTGGCCGACGTCCGTGCACGTCTTGGCCTTGTGGGTGAATCCGGTTCGGAGCGTGTCGAGGTTCCCCTCGTAGATGCCGTAGTCCCAGGCGCCGGACGCGCAGCTGCCGGTCCACCGCACCACGAGGTTGCCCGCGACGAGACTCGACCTGTCGATGGCGATCGGGTACGGATAGAGGGTGCGATCGTAGGCGCGTCCCGGTGGGCCCTGGCAGGAGATCGAGTCGATGATGCTCGATCGAGGCCAGGCGGGGAACGTCACGAGAAGGCCGTAGGTTGCCCCGTCCCAGAATGCCAGCTCGCCGGGCACGTACGTCGGCGGGCCGGCCGACGGAGACAGGTCCGTCGGGACGTCGAACGTGAGCGCAGTGACTGCGCGAGCGCCGGTCGGGGATTTCCCGCACACGTCCGCTCCGACGACGTTCGTGGAATCGGGGATGCCGCCTCCGCTCGCGGAGGCGTCGAAGTACATCCCAAAGCCGGCCGGCGTGTACCGGACCAGGTCCGCGGCCTCGTAGGTCACCCCTCCGATCGTCGTGGGCACGTCGAAGCTGAGAACCAGGGTTCCCGCGTCCCCTCCGACGAGGAACACCGCGTCCACGTTCGATCCCCGCGGAACCCCTCGGGCGGATCCGTCGAAGAACATCGTGTAGGACGGCGGATCGTCGAACGCGTAGTAGAGGAACACGTCCTCGGGCTCGAACACGGTTCCCACGGGGCTGCCGGGTGGCAGCATCGTCGCCGTCTCGACGGAGAAGAGCCAGCGACCCGCCCTGCCCATCCGGTGCAGCGCATCGAGGGGAGTTCCGTCGGGCAGGCGGAGGACCCGCCGGTACTCGGGCGTCACGGACGCCGGGACGTACCGGATGACCTCCCACGGCAGGAAGACGTCGGTGGGATCGTTGGGGTTGTCCGTGGGGACATCCGGAGTGAAATAGATGGGTTGCGCCGCTGCTGCGGGCTCCGCGAGTCCGAGAAGCATGAGAAGCACGATTGCCCGCTTCATGGTCTTGGCCCTCCCGTGCCGATTACAGCGGCGGGGGACCGGGCATCAGGTTGTTGCAGAAGCTCTTGTTGCCCAATCCCAGGTCACAGAAGTCGGGTGTGACGTTCCCCACGCCCGGGGGAGGCGTGCTCGGCCAGCACCGCGTCGGAGCCGAGAGGCCGCAGGTCGTCGGGCAGGAGCCGGACGCGCCGTTGCCCGTCGCGGAGTTCCGCCCGTACGTGATGTTGCTTCCGAGTAGGTAGAGTCCGCAGACCGCGTTGCCGCTCATGACGTTGTTGGCGACCTGGACTCCCTCCGCGGAGATCAGGATGCCCGAGCCCGAGTTGTCGCTCGCGACGTTGTCCAGGACCATTCCGTTGCCACCGCCGGACCACTGGATGCCGTCCCCGGTGTTGTGCCAGAGGACGTTGTTGTTGATCTTGCAGCCGGACATCGTCTCGATCCGGATGCCGGCTCCGCATTGCTGCACCGTGTTCTCGATGATCAGGCAGCCCCCCAGCGCCGTCGCGGGCGGGGGCGGCATGGCTCCGTGAGCGACCCGAATCCCGGGCCCCGTGGTCAGAGCGATTCGATTGTTCCGGATGGCGACCGAGCTGTGCTCGGGATGGCCCCCCGCCATGGGGTTGATGATCTCGATGCCGGAGCTGGCGGCAATCGAGATCACGTTGTCCTCGAGGGACGCGTTGAACTCCTAAGGGTCTCCGCCGTCGATCCGGATTCCCACTCCGCCGACCTCCCGGATCACGTTGCGTCGGAGCGCGAATCCGGGGCTCATGTGAAATCCCGCCCGCACCGAGATCCCGTTCGCCGCCGCCGCGAGAACCGTGAGGTCCTCGAGGACGACCTGGCCCGCGTTCCACACGCGTACCCCGTCGCCGCTCTGCGCCGAGACCGAGCCGTTCCGGAGCACGAGCTTCGAGGCGGTCGACACGTCGATCGTGCCCAGACCGCCTCCGGAGGTCAGGGTCATGCCGTTGAGGTCGATGTCCACGGACCCGCCGGACACCTTGATCACGGCGTCCGCCGGGTTCGTGATGTTGCGGGTGACGATGTACTTCCCGCTCTGGTTGATGTCCACGGGCTGCCAGATGGGGATGCGTCCCTCCGCCCCCATCGCAGGCAGCGCTCCGGCGAGCAGCGTCAACACCACGCCGCCCACCGCGAATCGCACGAATCTGCGCATCGCTTCACTCCCTCCATGTTCCGCACCCCGCAGTGCAGGAAACGACGAACTCAGGAAGGGGCGTGAGCCCCCTCCGCGTGAGCGCTCTCCGGCCGAGTCTTGCTGCCCGGAGAGGTCACGAAGTTGACGAGACGGCCGCGGACGTGAATCGTCCTCTCGATCGTCCGCAGGCAGGTCCTCTCTCTCACCTCCGGGTTCGAGTGCGCCAGTGCCATCACCTCCTCGTCGGAGAGGTCCGCGGAGACCTCCATGCGCGTCACCGTCGTCGCGTCCACCTGGATCGCGATCGAGACCTTGCCTGCCGGCGAAGCGGCCGGCTGCGGCCGCGGCCAGCGGGCGCTCACTCAGGCGGGTTCCCGGTCCGATCCGCTCCCAGATCTCCTCGCACAGATGCGGGGCGAAGGGAGCGAGAAGGACGACCAGGGTTCGGAGCGCCTCCAGGAACTCCGGCTGCTCGCCGAGTGCTCCGCCGTCGGCACACCGAGTGCTCTCGGCCTCCTCGAGATCGCGAAGAAGCTTGATCAGCTCGGTGATGCAGGTGTTCGGCTGTAGCTTCTCCATGTCCCGGGTCACCCTGGCTGCCGCCTCCCGGGCGCGTCGCCGGAGCCGCGCCTCCCGATGGTCCTCGGATCTCTCCTCGGCGCCGGGAAACGCCCGGACGGCGTGGCGACGTCCGATCTCGTACACGCGAGCGAGGAATCGACGGCATCCCTCGAGGCGCGACTCGCTCCATTCGATTTTCTTGAGCGGCGGAGCGAGGGAGAGGACGAGAAGCCTGAGAGCGTCCGCGCCGACATTCTCGACGATGCCCTCCGGCTCCACGGCGTTTCCGAGCGACTTGCTCATTTTGCGGCCCCGACTCAACACCATGTCGTGGGCCAGGAGGCGGCGGAAGGGGACGGAGAACGGGATCATCCCGGCGTCCCGAAGCGCTTTCGCGATGAAGCCTCCGTACAGTGCGATGGGAACGGCGATCTCGATCCCGCCCACGTAGAGATCCGCGCAACCCCATCGCGAGACGGCGGCCGGGTCGCAGAGCGACTCCCGATACCCGGGGTTCATCGACCGCAGGAAATACCAGGTCGTGTCGAGGAACGTGTCGAGCGTGTCCGATTCCCTTTGCGCGTTTCGCCCGCATCCCGGGCAGGGGCAGGCGAGGAATTCCGGGCAATGCTCGAGCGGGTTGCCGTGGCCAAGGTCCCGCAAGCGCGGCGGGAGGCGAACGGGAAGCTCCGCAGCGCGGACCGGCACGGTGCCGCACTCCCCGCAGTGGACGATCGGAATCGGCGTTCCCCATCCTCTCTGTCGCGACACGCACCAGTCGCGGATGGCGTAGAACGTCGTCGCCTCGCCCAGGCCGCGAGCCTTCCAGTCCTCGATCACCTCGCCGCGGGCGGCGGCGGAGGGACGGCCCCGGAATCCCGGGACGCCGTAGATCACACCGTCGTCGAGGAAGGGTCCCCGTGCTTCCCAGTCCCACGGAGAGCCGTCGGGGGAGACGACGGCGCGGCCCGGGACACCGTGCGCGCGACCGAAGGCGTGGTCGCGCCGATCGTGGCACGGGTTGCCGACTACGGCACCCGTCGCGAAGTCGGGGTCGACGTACGCGGCGAGCCAGATCGGGATCGCCTCACCGGTGAGAGGGTGGATCGCCCTGCGTCCGGTGTCCAGGCCGTCGACGAGTGCTCCCGGGTCCTCCGACCCGCGGACGAGCGCGAGGAGGGAATCGAGATCCTCCTCGCGGCCGCTTCCGGCAACCAGGGCGGCCGCGAGGGGGTGCTCCGGCGCCAGCGCGAGGTAGGTCGCGCCGTGGGTCAGCTCCGGCTTCGTCGTGAACACCGGGAGCGCCTCGTCGCCGGCGACGACCGGGAACCTCAGGAGAGCCCCGTCGGCCCTCCCGAGCCAGTCACGCAGCATCGCGGCCACGTGATCGGGATAGACGCCGCGATACGTCTCCTCCCACGTCTCGCCGGCGTACGCGCGGAGCTTCACGAACCACTGCGGAAGGTGTCGCGACACGATCGGAGTCGTACATCGCCAGCACCGTTCGTCGAGGACCTGCTCGTTCGCGAGGGAGGTGCGGCAGCCGGGGCACCACCGCACTCGCGCGGACTTCCGGTAGGCGAGCCCCCGCTCGAGGAGCCGCAGGAACAGCCACTGGTTCCACGAGTAGTACTCCGGATCGATCGTGACGATCGCCCGCCGCCAGTCGTACGAGAACCCGAGTCGCCGGAGCTGTCGGCTCATCGCAGCGACGTTCTCCCGCGTGAGCGTCTCGGGATCGACGCCGCGCTTTCCCGCCTCGATCTCGTTGGGAAGGCCGAACGCGTCGAAGCCGATCGGGTGGAGAACCGACTTGCCGCGCAGGCGCTCGAAGCGCGCCAGGCAGTCGCCGATCGCGTAGCTGCGCACGTGGCCCATGTGAATCCGGCCGTTGGGATACGGAGGGAACACGAGAACGAAGCAGGTCGGCCCTTCGGGGTGGGAGCTCGCCGCGAAGGCGCCCTCCGCCTCCCAGAGAGCCTGCCACCTGGCCTCGATCGCGCCGGGGGCGTACGCTCCGCCGCTCACGACCGTGCTCCTGCCGCGCAGGCGCAACCCTCTTGCGCGGTGAGGCCGCCGAGTCGAGACGCGACGATGCTCTCGGTGGGACAGTTCCGAACGCAAGCGCCGCAGGCCTCGCATCGGTCCGGACGTGCCCATGCGTACGCTCCGCCCGGTGTTCGCTCGAAGCAGCCGACCGGGCAGACCTCGTCGCACGACCCGCAGCCCGAGCAGCGCTCGTCGAGGACCAGGAGTCGTCTCGGCGAGGCGCCGTAGAAGAGCCGGGAGTAGCCGCAGGGCCAGAGAGGGGAGTACCCGGGGAACGAGGATCCGACGAGGAGCCCTGCGCCGAGGGCGAGAGCCACGAACGACGAAAACGTCTCGGGGTGAAGCGCACCGGACGCCGTCCCGAGAGATGCCGCCGCGATCGGCGCGAGGGAGAGCGCAGCGGCCTTCTCAACGAAAGTTCGTCCCGGAAGGACGCGGTGGCCGAGGCTCAGAAGCAAGGCGAGTCCCGCCATGAGGGCCGCGAACGTCGCGGCCCACCGTCCTCCGAGCACGACCAGCGGGATCCAGCCGTACCGGAGCGTGAGGCTCCCCCAGAGCGCGAGCGCCATCTCGAGGCGCTCGGCGGGCGGGAAGCGAACCCGGCGGATCGCGGCAGCGCCCGTCCGCCCTCGCTCGAGCCAGGCCGGCACGTCCCGGGCGCGCACCGGCCCGAACGTGGCGCTCCATCCCGTTCGCCGCTTCAACTCGGACGGAGAGATCCCGGGCGCGGCGAGCTGAGGGAGGATCAGCTCGCGGTGGTCCACGAGCTGCGCGATCGGGGTCGTCTTCAGGACCGAAACGACGGAGTCGACGGAAAAGCGCCCGCCACGGGACGCGCACCAGACGTTGATCCCGTCCGCGGGTGCGACGAGCAGCCAGCAGTCGACGCCGGCGAGCGCGCGCACGACCCGACGCACGGTGAGCTCGTAGTTCGTCGTCACCAGGACGGGGGACGTGCGATCGGGGCATCCGACGGAGACGAGTCCGGGCGGAGTGGGGAACGGCGCCACCCGGAAGACGTAGAAGAGCACGTTCCTCGGGATCTCGCGCAGGATCCGCGCGACGCGACCGGCGAGCGTCGTCGCGTTCGCGAAGCAGCGGGGCCGCCCAGGCCGTGCGATCGCCGCGGTCTCCCGAGTCGACGCCTCCGCACGAATCGCGCACAGCGTCCCGCCGAGGAAGCGATCGACGGAGACGGGGCGGAGCCCCGCGTCGGAGAGCGATCGATCCGGGTTCCGGAGCGGTCGCGACGCGCGCGGGGCGACGAGGAAGACGAGAAGCATCATCGGAAGCTCGATGGCGAAGTACAGAACCCGACGGAGCGGCCCGCATCCGGAGAGCATCCGCGCCTCCAGGACGAGGTGGGCGGCGAGCCGGAACGGAGCGCCGAGGAGAGACGCGAGGATGCGCGGAAGCCTCGCCGCGGGAGCGACCTCGTCGCCCACCACGATCTCCCCCCCCGGCGCCAGGAGCCGGCGCGCCTCCCCCAGCACCACGTCGCCTTCCTCGGGGGACAGCGCGCTCAGCAGCATCGTCGCGACGACGAGATCGAACGCTCCGCTCGGAAGGGCGTCGAGGTCCAGGACGGACGTGCGCCGCAGCTCCACCCCGCCGGCGACCCTCGCGTCCTCGACCCGGCGCCGAGCACGCTCGAGCATCGCCTCCGAGCGGTCCAACGCCAGGACCGTCGCACCCCGCCGCGCGAGGAGGACCGCGAGCGATCCCGTGCCGCATCCCAGCTCGAGGACGCGGGCGCCCGGGCGGGCCGAGCCGGCGATCGCCTCCTTCATGCGCCGCAGTCGCCCGAGCGTGACGAGATCCATCGCCGCGTCGTACGAGTCCGGCGCCCCCTCGAACAGCCTCATCAGGGTGCAGGCGAGCATCGGCGCACTCCCGCGCCGAGCTGTCCGTTTCCCGGCGCGCGTCGATCGCATGGTGGGGACGACGGGATTCGAACCCGCAACCACCTCGGTCGAGATCGAGCCTCGCGCGTCGGGCCGAGCGGGGTTTCGTGGCGGATCAGCTCAATCCACCCCCCGCGCGGACGACCTCGCGACGCCCTTTCCTTTCCTCGGCGGTACCGTGATTTAGAGTCACGGAAGACTGACCAATTCCATCACGTCCCCGCCGACGCGGACGTCACCGTCTCGGGAGCGACGCCCGGCGCGACCTCCTTTCCAGCGATGACCCTCCTTCGACAGCGTCAAACCCGAGCAGCCTGCTCGGGTGTCGGCTCCGCTCAGCAGTACCATGGCTCCGTCAGGAACGGGACCGCCGCGCGCGACGGGAGATCGTCCACGGCATCGGGGAGTCGCACGGGCGCGCACGACGAGCGAGCGGTCCGCCCGGCGATTCCCCAGATCTGGCGGAATGCTCCGGATCGGGGGAGGCCGAGTCGCTCCGCGGCGGCGACGGCCCGGAAGGCGTGGTCCTGGAGCCGGTCCACCTCCGGATCGAAGTGGCGCCACGGGTGAGCGAGAGCGCGCTCATCGAAGGAGCCGACGATGCCACGGACCTCGCCCAGATCGAGCAGCCCGGAGGCGGCCGGGATCAAGAGCCGGATCGCGTACTGCACCGGGGCGATCTCCTCCACCAGATCGAGCTCGAGCACCTTGCAGAGGAAGTCCACGTACGAGGAGCGGCTGGTCCAGGGCGTGAACGGGACGAACGTGGGGTTGACGGTGAGCCCGATTCGCCGGCAGGCACGAAGCGCCTCGGCGAACCCGTCCCCGGTGTGGCGCTTGCCGAGTTTCGAAAGCACGCGGTCGTCGAACGACTCCACCGCGGTGGTCACGAACGTACATCCCGTGCGCAGGAGGTCCTCGAGATGCCTCTCGTGGCGAAGGAGGTTCTCGACGCGGATGGTCGCGTCGTACGTCAGATCGGGCCAGGCGTCGTGCGCCGCCCGGACGATCGTCAGGCTGTGGAGCGGCCCGTTGAAAAAATCCGGATCGGCGAACGTGATGTGCCTCGCGCCGGCGGCGACCTGCTGCCGGATGTCCGCGAGAACGACGTCGGCCGGCACGATGCGCAGCGTTCCGCGATAGACCGAGGCGACGGGGCAGTGACGGCAGCGTCGGACGCAGCCGCGAGAGGCCTCGGTGCACCCCACGAGCCGGTCGGATCCGTCCGGCATTCGAAGCCTCGCATACTTCTCCAGCGGGGGAAGGTCCGAGCGATCGGGCGGCACGAATCGCTGCCTGCGAAGGGAGACGACCGGTTCTTCCTGCGCCGCTCCTTCGATCGGAGTCCGCCCCGAGGAGATCCGTCTGGCGAGAGAAACCAGCCCCTCCTCGAACTCGCCGCCCAGGATCGTGCGTCCGCCCAGGCGCCTCAGATACGGCTCGTTGAGGGACGCGTACGTGCCGTAGAAGGCGAGATGCGCTCTCGGGTTGACGCCCCGCACCCTCTCGACGGCATCCACCGCGAGCCGCGTGGCGGTGTGCATCGGCACGTAGAACGCCACGAGGTCGGCCGCGGCGATCACGTCTCCGGGAAAGCTCTCGACGGCGAGGTCGACGGACGCGACCGCGCACCCCTCGCGCGCGAGCAGCGCGGCCGGCGAGGCCAGCCCGAAGGGCTGTCGCCCGAGGTCGTACGTCGAGACGAGGACGACGTTCACCGCAGCCTTCCCGCCGAGCGGATCGAAGTCGTGAGAGCGCCGGGCCCCCGGCACCCGAACGTGCCGCCCAACCCCGGCCCCATCCGGCTCGGTCGCTTGCTCTTGGTCGTCCTTGTAGACCCCAGCCATGCTCGCGTCAATGATCCAAATGGATCATTTCTCGGCACGCGGGAGCGGTTCCACGGAAAGCTCCAGGAATCGAGTGGGTCGACCCGACCCGTTGGACCCAGAGACCCCTCAGGCGCTCCGGCGACCCGGAGCCGCGGAAGCTACGCGAGCGGCCCTCCCGCCACCGCGGCCAGCACGGCTTCGGCGAGGAGGGTCCGGTTCACGTGAAACCGCAGGTCGCCGCGCACGCTTTCGACCATTCGAACCAACGACGCCGCGCGGGAGCGACCGAGCCGCCGGCCCAAATCCTCGAGCCTCGCCGCCACGTCGCGATAGACGAGACGCTCGTCGGGAACGCCGGCGGCGGACACCGCGGCATCGCGGAGGACGCCCTCGAGGATCTCGAGCCCCTCGAGCAGCTCGTCCTCGTCGGAGCCGCCGAGGGTCGAGACCATCGCGGCGAGCCCGGCCAGCGCCGCGGGGCGCCCAGCCAGGTTCTCGACGATCTCGAGGACGGCGTCGCGCCGCCCGCGCAGCACGGTCGGGTCGAGGCTGAGCGCGCGACCGGGCCGCCCGCCGGCGAGGGCGGCCCGCGCCAGGGCCTCTTCGGCCGAGAAGCCGCGACTCCGGAGCGCCGCGGCGAGCGTGTCCACGGGGAGCGGTCCGAACCGGATCGAAAGGCACCTCGATCGAACCGTGGGCAGGAGCACGTGAGGCCGCGAAGCCACCAGGATGAGGATGGAGTGCCCGGGAGGCTCCTCGAGCGTTTTCAGGAGTGCGTTCTGCGCTTCGACGTTCATCCGGTCCGCAGGATCCAGCACGAAGACGCGGCATCCACCCTCGCGGGGCGCGTACGCGGCATGCCCACAGGCGTCGCGAACCTGCGCGACCACGATGAACGGCCGTAGATCCCCCCGCCCACCCGGCTCTTCGTCTTCCTCGCCTTCGACCGGATCGGTTGCTTCCGACGCGAGGCGTTTCTTCGGGAGCCGCTCGATCAGCAAGAGGTCCGGATGATTGCCGTGACTCCGCTTGACGCACGCCGAGCATCGGTCGCACGGTCGTTCGCCGCCGGATTCGCACAGCAGCGCGCCGGCGAGGATGCGGGCTACCGTTCCCTTCCCCACCGACTCCGGGCCCTGGAAGAGGAGAGCGTGCGGCAGCCGCCCCGCCGCCAGCGCCTTCCGCAGGAACCCGATGGCGGGCGCTTGACCCAGAACGTCTTCGAACTTCACGTTCGGCCGTTCGACGCGGGTCCGCGGCCCGGGGGGATGTCGAGCACGGGAAGGAGATCGGCGAGCGCCGCACGCACCCTCGCCTCGACCTCTGACGGCGTTCCTTCCGCCGGGATGACACGGAAGCGTGCGGGCTCGTCGGCGGCCAGGCGCAAGTAGCCGCGCCGGACGCGCCGATGGAACGGAAGACCCTCCGCTTCGATCCGGCCTTCGGATCTCCCGATGCCTGCGTGACGGCTCCTGAGCCGGGCCCGCGGGAGGCCCAGCCGCGGGTCATGGTCCAGGAGAATCGTGCGATCCGGTCTCAGGTCGAGCGGCGGACAGCGGTGGATCTCGAGGATTCGCTCGACGCCCAGCCTCCGGCCGAACCCCTGGTAGGCCAGCGTCGCGTCGAGATACCGATCGCACAGGACGAGTGCGCCACGGCGCAAGGCGGGCAGAATCAACTCCTCGATGTGCTGCGCGCGGTCGGCGGCGTACACGAGCGCCTCCGCCGCGGGCGCGAGGAGCGCTTCGTCGCGATCGAGCAGGAGCGAGCGAAGCCGCGCTCCCGCGGAGGTTCCCCCCGGCTCCCTGGTGACCACGACAGGCACTCCGGCGGTGCGGAGGCGACGGGCGAGCCGCTCGACCTGGGTGGTCTTGCCCGATCCTTCGATTCCCTCGAACGTGACGAACAGACCGCGGGGCGAGCTCGCTCGCCTGGAGCGAGACCGCGGGGGCGGCCCCGTCACGCGGGAGGAAGCACGCGCGCGAGTCATCGAGACGCAGGCTGGGCGTTCTGGAAGAACGCCATGGCGGCTGCCCGGTCGCGAGCGATCTGGTCGGCCAGGTCGGCCGGGCTCGGGAAGCGCATCTCGTCACGGATGCGCGCGAGGAAGAGGACCTCGAGACGCTCGCCGTAGAGGTCGTCGTCGAAATCGATGAGGTTCGTCTCCACCACGAGGCTGGACCCGTCGAACGTGGGCCGCATTCCGAGGTTCGTCACCGACGGAATCCGGAGCGCCCGTGCGACGGTCTCGGTCACGTAGACTCCCCGGCGAGGCAGGATCTCGTTCTCCACCGCCAGGTTCGCCGTGGGGAAATCGAGGGTTCGCCCGCGACCCGCACCACGAACGACCTCGCCCGACAGGGCGAACGGCCGGCCCAGCATGCGGCGCGCCTTCTCCACATCGCCCGTCTCGACGTGCGCACGGATCGCGGACGAGGAGACGGTCTGCCCGTCCACCTGGAGCGGCGGAACGCCGATCACGCGGAAACCGCGCTCGGCTCCCAGGCGTCGCAGCAGATCGAGGTCGCCGGTGCGGCGGTACCCGAAGCGGAAGTTCTCGCCAACGTGGAGCTCGGCCAGAGGGACTCGGGACCCGATGCGCTCCGAGAAGAACTCGGTTCCATCCAGGGCCGCCAGCGCGGAATCGAACGTCAGCACCCATACCGCGTCGATCCCGGCGGCCTCCACTGCCTGGAGCTTCTGGCGTCGAGTCTGGAGCCTGCGAGGAGCCCGGGACGGATCCACCACGGAAAGCGGATGCGGATCGAAGGTGATCACGAGAGAGCTGGTTTGCAGGCGATGCGCCGCCGCGCGAACGCTGTGGAGGATGGCTCGGTGACCCAGATGAAGGCCGTCGTAGTTGCCGACCGTGGCGACCACGGGAGGGCCGGCGTCAGGGCGCCGCTCGATTCCGTTCCAGACCTTCATGCGGTCCCCATGAGTCGCGGGAAGAATCGGACGGCGCCGTGCAGGATCAGATTCGCGTAGATCGCCACCGCGAGATCGTCGGCCATGATCCCAGAGCCCCCGGGGAGGTCCTCCAGGCGACGCGCGGGAAACGGTTTCCAGACGTCGAGGACACGGAACAGGACGAATCCCAGGGCGAGCACGCTCATCGTCGGCGTCACGAAAAGGAGGGTGAGCATCTGTCCCGCGATCTCGTCCACCACCACCGGACCCGGGTCGCGCTTTCCGAGGCGACGCGCGGCCTCTCCGGCCGACCAGAAGCCGAGCGCGGTCACCAGGATCACCCCGACGAGCAGCGCCGCCGATCCGCGCCAGGAGTGGAGCACCCACGCCAAGGCGAGGCCGGGCAGCGAGCCCACCGTTCCGGGAACCAGGGGCGAGTATCCCACGCCAAATCCGGTGGCGATCCGGAGTCGCAAGCCGGAGACCATGGATTCGGCTGGCTCAGGCGGCACCGAGGATCCTCCCCACCAGATCGTATCCCGCGACCTCCGTCAGCTCTGCGCGGACGAAATCGCCGGGTGCCGCCGCGCCCTCGTTGAGCAGCACCTGACCGTCCACGTCCGGCGCCTGCGTGCTCATCCGGCCCACGAGCAGAAGATCCGTCTCGGGGTGCGGACCTTCGACGAGGACCTCCACGACCCGCCCAATTCGCTCGGCGTTGCGTTCGAAGGCGATGCGCTGCTGGCGCTCCATGAGCATCGCTCGCCGCTCTTTCTTCCGTTCGGGGGGAACGTCGTCCGTGAGCGAGGCGGCCGGGGTTCCCTCTTCGTGCGAGTAGGGGAACACACCCAGATGGTCGAAGCGGGCCTGGTCGACGAACTCCAGGAGCGCCTCGAACTCTTCGTCGGTCTCCCCCGGAAACCCGGCGATGAGGGTCGTCCGAATGGCCACATCGGGAATCGCCGCCCGGAACTTCGCCAGAAGCGCCAGATGCGATTCTGCCGAACCACCCCGCCGCATCCGCTGCAGTGTCGCGGGGTGCGCGTGCTGCAGCGGGAGGTCCACGTAGGGCACGACCCGGGGAAGCTCCGCCATGGCCCGGACGAGCCGGTCGGTCACCGTGTTCGGGTAGAGGTAGTGGAGCCGGATCCAGCGAAGCGCGTCGATGCCGTCCAGCCCTTCGAGCAGACGCGCCGGACCGTCGTGGAGGCCGAGGTCGCGCCCGAAGTGGCTCGAGTCCTGCGCGATCAGATTGATCTCCCGGACACCCGACCTCACGAGTCCCTGTGCCTCCCTGAGGATGCTCCCGAGGCGGCGCGAGCGGAACGCTCCACGGAACGAAGGGATCGCGCAGAACGTGCAGGTGTGGTCGCACCCTTCCGCGATCTTCACGTACGCCGTCCAGGGCGCGGTCGCCCGCCGGCGCGGCGTGGCGTCGTCGTACAGGTAGGAGGACGCTCCGGACGGGAGGGGCGCAGCCGGAACGGAGGGGAGCAGGGGGAGCGAGATCGGGGCCACTCCGGAGCGGGGGACCACCGTATCCAACTCGTCCAGCCCGACGAACGCGTCCACCTCGGGAAGCTCCCGAGCGAGATCGGCGGCGTAACGCTGCACGAGGCAACCGGCGACGACCAGGCGCTTCAGCCGACCCGTCGTCTTGTGGCGGGCCGCATCGAGGATCGCCTGGATCGATTCCTCCTTGGCGGAATCGACGAATCCGCAGGTGTTCACGACGATCACGTCCGCATCGGCCGGGTCGGTCACGAAGTCGCAGCCGGCTCGTCCCAGGTGCCCGAGCATGACCTCGCTGTCCACGAGGTTCTTGGGGCAGCCGAGGCTGACGACGCCCACGCGTGGGCGCGCAGGCAGGCCCGCGAGGTGCCTTCGGGCCGGTCCGCTCATGGGTACAGGCGGTGGATCTGTCGAGGATACGGAATGGCGTCGCGAAGATGCTGGATGCCGCTGATCCAGCTCACGCACCGCTCGATCCCCATTCCGAATCCGGAGTGGGGGACCGTTCCGAACCGTCGGATGTCGAGGTACCACTGGAACGCCTCGACCGGAAGCCCGTGCTCGCGGATCCGCGACAGCAGGAGGTCGTGGTCGTGCACCCTCTGGGAGCCGCCGATGATCTCGCCGTACCCTTCCGGCGCCAGAACGTCGACGCAGAGGGCTTTCGAAGGATCCTCCGAATCCGGCTGCATGTAGAACGCCTTGATCGATGCGGGCCAGTGGGTGACCATGACCGGACGGTCGAATGGCTCGGTCAGGAGCGTCTCGTCGAATGCCCCGAAGTCGTTTCCCGCTTCGAAGAGGGGAGCTCCGGCCTGTTCCATGCGCAGCCGCGACTCCGACCGCAGGAGGATCTCCTCCGCCTGGTCGTAGCGGAGCCGCGGGAACGGCGGCAGGATCGACTCGAGCTTCGCCGTGTCCCGCTCGAGGAATCGCAGATCCTCCCGGCAGCGATCGAGCGCGCGGCCCACCACGTAGCAGACGAACTCTTCGGCGAGATCCAGCAGGCCGTCGAGCTCGAGGAAGGCCACCTCGGGCTCCACCATCCAGAACTCGGTCAGGTGGCGACGAGTCTTGGACTTCTCGGCGCGGAACGTCGGGCCGAGGCAGTAAACCCGTCCGAACGCCATGCAGGCCGGCTCGAGGTAGAGCTGTCCCGACTGGGTCAGGTACGCCTTGCGGTCGAAGTAGTCGGTCTCGAAGAGGGTCGTCGTCCCCTCGCAGCAGGCCGGGGTCAGGATCGGGGAATCGATGAGGACGTACCCCCGCTCGTAGAAGAAGTCGCGGCACGACTGGACCACCTCGTTCCGGATGCGAAGCACCGCCTGGGGGGTACGCGATCGGAGGTAGAGGTGTCGATGATCGAACAGGAACTCGACGCCGTGCTCTTTCGGCTGGATCGGGTACTCGTCCGCCTCGTGGATCACCTCTACCGCCTCGAGGGACATCTCGTGCCCGCCGGGCGCGCGGTCGTCCTTCCGCACGCTGCCGCGGACGGCGAGGGAGGACTCGAGCGGGATGCGATCGCACCGCTCGAACAGCTCCGGGGCCACGTCCTTCACGAAGGCCACGCACTGGAGGAGGCCGGTCCCGTCGCGGACCACCAGGAACTTCACCTTGCCCGAGGATCGCTTCTGGTAGAGCCACCCCTTGACGAGAACGCGCTGGCCCTCGTGGCTCCCGAGCTCGTCGATGTAGACGAAGTCGCGTTGGGGCACGGCGCTACTTCTCCGCCTCTTCCTCTTTGTGTTTCGCCGCCTCGGCGATGATCTTCTCCTGGAAGTGCGCGGGGACCTCTTCGTAGTGGTCGAACTCCATGTGATACGTGCCGCGGTCCGACGTGATGGACTTCAGCGTGGAGGCGTACACGAGCATCTCCGCGAGAGGGACCTGGGCCTTGATCACCTGGAAATGCCCCTGCGCTTCCATTCCCTGCGGCTTCCCTCGCCGGGAGGAGAGGTCCCCCATGATGTCGCCCATGTACTCCTCCGGCGCCGTGATCTCCACCGACATGATCGGTTCGAGAATCGTCGGCGCCGCCTTTTCCATGGCCGCCTTGAACGCCACCGAGCCGGCGATCTTGAAGGCGATCTCCGAGGAGTCCACCGTGTGGTACGAGCCGTCCACGAGTGTGACGCGGAAATCCACCACCGGGAATCCGGCGAGCCACCCCCGCGCTGCCGCGTCGTGGATTCCCTTCTGCACCGCGGGGCGGAAATTCTGGGGGATCGAGCCGCCGAAGATCTTGTCCGCGAACTCGAAGCCGGTCCCGCGGGGACGGGGCTCCATCTCGATCCAGCAGTCCCCGAACTGGCCTCGGCCTCCAGTCTGTTTCTTGTGGCGCCCCTGCGTGCGCTCCACCTTCTTCTTGATGGTCTCGAGGTACGGGACCTTCGGCTGCTTCAGCGTGGCTTCGACGCCGAACTTCTTCTTCATCTTGGCGACGGCCACCTCCACGTGGACCTGGCCGGTCCCCGAGACGAGCATCTCGTGGGTCCGCGGGTCGCGCCCCACGCGCAGCACGGGATCCTCCTCGGTGAGCCGCGCGAGGGCGGTGGAGATCTTGTCCTCGTCCCCCTTGGTCTTCGGCTCGACGGCGAACGAGATCGAGGGCTCGGGGAAGCGAATCTCCGGATACTGGATCGGGTGCGCCGGATCGGCGAGCGTGTCCCCGGTTCGCGTCTCCTTCAGCTTCGCCACCACACCCACGTCCCCGGCGCGCAGCTCGGGCACGGGCGCGAGCTGCTTGCCCTGAAGGATCGCCACGGTTCCGAGCCGCTCCGGAACGCCCCGGTTCACGTTGATCACCGGGGTGTCTCCCTTGAGGATTCCGGAGCAGACGTGGAAGAGGGAAAGCCGACCCGCGTAGGGATCGGCGATCGTCTTGAACACACGGACCGAGACCGGGGCGGCATCCGAAACCTCCCGCGACGCCTCGGCGCCGTCCGAGGGATTGACCCCCCGGATGTCGCCGCGGGAGCCCGGATGGGGAACGACGTCCGCGAGGACATCGAGGATCGGCTGGATGCCGATCAGGTGGGTCGCAGCCGTGCAGAGCACCGGTCGAATTTTCCGATCGAGGACCCCGCGGCGCAGCCCGAGGGCGACCTGCTCCGCGTTGAGATCGCCGGTCTCGAAGAACGCCTCCATCAGCGTATCCTCGGTCTCGGCGACCATCTCGACGAGCGAGGCCCGCGCGGCTTGCGCCGGCTCTCGCAGCTCCTCCGGAATCTCGCCCGCGGTCATCTTCCCCGAGCCATCCGTGGCGAACGTGAGCGCCTTCATCGCCAGCAGGTCGACGACGCCGGCGAAATCGTGCTCGGAGCCCAAGGGAATCTGGAGAGGCACGGCGCCCCTTCCGAACCGCTCCTGGATGGACGTGAGCGTTCGTTCGAGGGACGCGCGCTCGCGGTCGAGCTTGGTCACGACGAAGATCACCGGCAGGCCGTTGTCCTCCGCGAACTTGACGGTACGCTCGGTGATCACCTGGACTCCGGCGACGCCCTCGACCACGCACAGCGCCACGTCGGCGACGGTGAGCGCGCCGTTCGCGTCGGCGACGAAGGCGGCGTAGCCGGGCGTGTCCAGCAGGTTCACCTTGCGGTTCTTCCACTCGAGGTGGGCCAGAGCGGTTTGGAGCGAGATCTTCCGCTCGATCTCCTCCTCGTCGTAGTCCGTCACCGTGGTTCCGTCCTCGATCCGGCCGAGCCGGTTCACCGCACCGGAGACGAAGAGCAGCGCGGCAGCCAGGGAGGTCTTGCCCGAATCTCCATGGCCGATGAGCGCGACGTTCCGAATGTCGGGAGTCTGGTACACCTTCATGCGGGGATCCTTTCGTGCTCTGGGCGGACGCGGATGTCGCCACAAACGTCGGGAATTCGAAACTATACCACAGCGGCGAGATCCGGCTCCCGTCCTCGATCCCCGTCACCCGCCGGTCCGGACTCTCGCATCCGCGGACGAACGCGCGGTGCCTTTCTTCGGGGTGTTTTCTTGACCATCGTGCGCCGCGAACGTACGTTGACTCTGGGGCCGTCGGGTCCACGGTCGCACGCGAGAGCGGCACGAATCAAAGGCGGTTCGCCGAAAGGCGGGAGCCACCTTGCCGCAGGAGTGATGGGTTCATGGACGTCTCCGAAGTGTCGCGGGAGCGAAATCATCCCAACCCCGCGATCGCTCACGGTGAGCCGGCGTGTCCCGGCTGCGGCGAGCCGCTCCACACGCCTCCCCCGCAAGACGCCGCCGCCCTCGGTCACGTGGCGGTGCGCCGGTGCGCGCGGTGCGGGACGCGCAGCGCCGCGGGCGTGGATCCCCGCCTGGTATTCAGCTGCGAGCGCTGCGGCGTACCGTTCCTCGCGAGCGAGCTCCTCGCTCACGGGAGGCGGCTGTGCGGATCCTGCCGGGAGGGACAGATCCCGCCCGGGCTGCCCGATCCTCTGGTGGTTCGAGCGACCGAAAGCGAGGTTCGCGCGGCGCTGGCCACGCGTTGGCGCTTCGTCACCGCCGCGGCGCTGAGCGACTACCTCGATCGCGTCGCGCGGCACCTGGCTCGCGCGGTGGAGAACGCTCCCGGGTCGGCCCGCGTGCGACTGGTGGAAGAGGCGTCGTTCAGGACGCTGGCGCTCCCATCCGGAGCCTTGCTGGTGAGCACGGGGACGCTGGCGTTCCTCGAGGACGAGGCGGAGCTGGTGTTCGTTCTCGGCCACGAGCTGGCGCATGCGGCGTCCGGAGATGCCGCCGTGCGGCTCCTGCGCATGGGCTTCGACGCGGTGGCGCGCGGCAACGAGGCGCCGGCTCCTGCGGCGTGGGCCGAGGCGGCCCAGGACCTGGTGAAGCTCGGGTATGGCCGAGATCGGGAGCGGGACGCGGACGCGCGCGCTCTCCAGGCGATGCTCTCCCTCGACTACGATCCCGAGTCGGCCGTTCGTTACCTGAAGCGCTTGAACGCGGCCATCGAGCAGGGGGACCCTCGCTGCGCGGAGGTCGCGGTGGCGCATCCTCTCCCCACCGATCGGATCCGCAGGCTCGAGCGGGCGCTGTGGGATCGGGTCCCCGAGGGACGGATCCTCCGGGTCAATCGCGAAGTGTTTCGGAGAGCCGTCACCCGCGAGTCGCTGACCGCCGGCCTCTCTCCCATCGCCGTCTCCGTCGAAGCGTCCTTCGCCGCTCCGGACGCGGAGGAGGTACCGGCGGGTCCGCGCCGGCGCCGCCTGTGGCTCGTGGCGGTCGTGGGGGCGGCGATTCTGGCCGCCCTTGGAGGCATGCTGCTCCTGGTTCGGTGAGCGCAGCGCCCGCGGAAACGGCGCCGACGCGCGGGATATCATCGGCGCCGTGCCGTCCCATCGAGGTCGGATCCCCACCGAGCCCGGGCGCTTGCTGGGCCTGTCCCGCGAGGCTCTGAGATTCCGCCTTCTGGCTCTGGCCGGCAGGTACGATCAGCGCGATCTGGACAGCGATCCTCTGGGCCTGGTGCGCCGTTACGACAGTCCGGAGGATCGGAGAAGTCGCGGGCTTGCTCGCGGCCGGGCTCGCGTACGGCCGCGACGCCTCGATCCGTTCGCGTCTCGAGGATCTGTTCCGGCGAATGGGGTCGCTGCCGGGCCGCTTTGCGGAGGGGTTCGATCCTCGGCGGGATGGCCGGCGCCTGGATGGTCTCGTCCACCGATTCACGCGCGGGGAGGACGTCGCGCTCTTCGTCTGGCTCGTGCGGCAGGCCCGCGAACGCGCCGGCAGTCTGGCGCGGTTCTTCCAAGGCTGCGATCGGGACCCGAATGCGCCAACGCTCGAGGCGGCGATGGGTGGGTTCGGGCGTGCGCTGTTCGCCCTGGACGCGCGTCCGTTCGTGCCGGACGGTCGCGTTCCGCCACGCAGCGGCGCGCGATGGCTGCTCTCCGTTCCGTCCGGGGGCTCCGCGTGCAAGCGTCACTGCCTGTTCCTCCGGTGGATGATCCGGCCCGACGACGGGGTCGACTGCGGGATCTGGGCGCGGCTCTCGCCGGCACGGCTCGTCGTGCCGCTCGACGTGCACGTGCAGCGCGTCGCTCGCGTCCTTGGGTGGACCCGTCGCCGCACGCCGGATTGGGCGATGGCGCTCGAGGTGACCGAAGCGCTCCGACGCCTCGACCCGGACGATCCCGCGCGCTACGATTTCGCGCTGAGCCGGCTCGGAATCCTGGGAGAGCCGCGACCGCCCGAAGGCCGGCGATTCCTCCGTCAGGTGATCGAGGTCCTGGATCGTGCCATCGAACGGGAAGAAGACACGGGCCGCCGCTTCCGATGATCGGGACACCCGCGTCCGGCTGGGGGCCCACATGTCGGTCGCGGGTGGGATGCCGGAGGCGGTGCGCCGTGCGCGGGAGGTGGGCGCCACCGCCCTGCAGGTGTTCGTGAAGAGCTCGAACCAGTGGGCGGCGCGCCGGTTCCTTCCGGGGGAGACCGAGGCATTCCGCGAGGCGTCCGAGGCTGCAGGGATCGCGCGGCACACCCTCGCGCATGCCTCGTACCTGATCAACCTCGCCTCTCCCGACGAGTCCCTGTGGACGCGCTCGGTGGAGGCGCTCGGCGAGGAGATGCAGCGGTGCTGCGCGCTGGGCATTCCGCTCCTGGTGGTCCATCCCGGAGCGCACGTGGGATCGGGCGAGGCGGCCGGTCTCGCGCGGATCGTGCAAGCGCTCGACCGGTTACTCGCGCCGGCGTCGGGCACCGGTCGAGCAGCCGGCGTGAGGATCCTCCTGGAGATCACCGCCGGCCAGGGCTCCGCTCTGGGCTCCCGCTTCGAAGAGCTGGCGTGGGTGATCGAGCGGGCGAAGCGGCCGGATCGCATCGGCGTCTGCTTCGACACCTGCCATGCTCTCGCAGCAGGTTACGAGTTCCGCGATGCCAGGTCGTACCGGGAGACGATGCGCAGGGTGGAGCGCACCGTCGGCATCGAGCGCGTGCTGGCGTTTCATCTCAACGATTCCCGGACCGGTCTGGGCAGCCGTCGCGACCGCCACGCCCACATCGGTCGCGGCGAGGTTGGGCTCGAGGCGTTTCGGCTGATCCTGAACGATCGCCGTTTCCGTCGCCTGCCCATGGTCCTCGAGACGCCGAAGGGAGACGACCTGGCGGAAGATCGCGTCAACCTGGCGGTTCTGCGGAGCCTGATCGGGCGGTGAGCGCCTCGGATTTCGACTACGACCTTCCCGAGCGCTGCATCGCGCAGGATCCGCTGCCGGAGAGGGACGCGTCGCGCCTGCTGGTCCTGAGCCGACGGGACGGAAGCATCCGGCATCAACGGTTCCGGGAGATCCCGGATCTGTTGTGCGCGGGGGATCTGCTCGTCCTGAACGACACGCGAGTGGTTCCGGCGCGTCTCATCGGAGCCAGGCCCACCGGTGGAAAGGTCGAGCTGCTGCTTCTCGAGCGGGTGGGAGGAAGCGAAGCGGCACCGGAGTGGGAGTGCCTGGCGCGGGCCGCGAAGCCCCTGAGAGCCGGCGCGCGAGTCGACCTGCATGGCGGCCTTTACGCCGTAGCGGTGGAGCGGCGCGAGAGCACCTGGGTCGTTCGCCTCGACGACCCGGAGGGGCGGACTGTCGAGAAGATCGCGGCCGCCGGCCAAGTGCCGCTGCCGCCGTACATCCGGCGCGGGCCGGATGACCCGCGCAGCGCTGCCGATCGAGCGCGATACCAGACGGTCTACGCGAGGCAGCCGGGCGCAGTGGCGGCCCCGACCGCCGGGCTTCATTTCACCGAGCGAGTCCTCGACGCCGTCCGTGCTCGCGGCGTGGAGATCGCCTCGGTCACGCTCCACACCGGACCGGGGACGTTCCTTCCGGTGCGGGTCGAGCGCCTGGAGGACCACCGCATGCACGCGGAGTCTTTCGAGATTCCGGCCGCGGCCGCGCAGGCGGTGGAGCGAACCCGCGGTCGGGGAGGGCGCGTGCTCGCCGTGGGAACCACGGTGGTGCGTGCCCTCGAGGCGAGCGCCGAGCCCCAGGGACGGATCCGGCAGGGCTCCGGTCGCTGCGATCTCTTCATTCATCCGGGCCATGAGTTCCGCGTCGTGGACGGTCTCCTCACGAACTTCCATCTCCCACGCTCCACGCTCCTGATGCTGGTGTGCGCGCTCGCCGGGCGGCAGAATGTGCTCCGCGCGTACGGAGAGGCCATTCAGGCGGGATACCGCTTCTACTCGTTCGGGGATGCGATGTGGATCGCTTGAGCATCTCGGGCTCGTTCGGCTTCGCGCTACGGGGGACCGACGGCCAGGCCCGCCTGGGCCGCCTGACCACGCCTCGCGGAGACGCCGACACGCCGGCGTTCATGCCCGTGGGAACCCAGGCGGCAGTCAAGGCCATCACCTGCGACGAGCTGCGCACCACCGGGACGCGCATCGTCCTCTCGAACACCTATCACCTGTACTTGCGCCCCGGGCACGAGCTGGTGCGGGAGCTGGGAGGGCTGCATTGCTTCATGGGCTGGGGCGGCCCGATCCTCACGGACTCCGGAGGATTCCAGGCGTTTTCCCTGGCGAAGCTGCGGACGATCGACGAGGACGGGGTACGATTCCGGTCGCATCTGGACGGATCCGCGCACGTTCTGACTCCGGAGAAGAGCATGGAGATCCAGTCGTGCCTGGGCTCCGACATCGCGATGGCGCTCGACGAGTGTCCCGCCCTTCCCGCGCCGACCGAAGCCCTGATCGCGGCGGTGGACCGGACCACCCGCTGGGCGCGCCGCTGCCGGGAGGCGTACCACGGCCCCGGAGTTCTGTTCGCAATCGTCCAGGGTGGCAGCGATCTCGAGCTGCGGGAACGCAGCGCGCGGGATCTGGTCGCGCTGGACTTCCCCGGCTACGCGGTGGGAGGCGTGAGCGTGGGCGAGCCGTCCGAAGCGGTCCTGCGTGTCGTCCGAGCGTCCGCGGACCTGCTCCCCCCCGACCGTCCCAGGTACCTGATGGGAGTCGGCACGCCCGCCGACCTCGTCCACGCGGTGTCCTCGGGCTTCGACCTGTTCGACTGCGTGCTCCCGACCCGGAACGCCCGAAACGGGACTCTGTTCACCTCGCAGGGAAAGGTGAACATCAAGCGCGCCGAGTTCCGTGCGGATTCGAGGCCGCTGGACGACACGTGTCCGTGCGAAGCCTGTACCCGCCACCCCCGTGCCTACCTGCGACACCTCTTCGTGTGCGGCGAGATTCTGGCCGCACGCCTGCACACGATTCACAACGTCACGTACTACCAGCGGCTCATGGGTCGGATGCGGGACGCCATCGAGACGGGATCGTTCGTCTCGTTCCGCGACTCGTTTCTGGCTTCGCCCGAGGCGAGAGAGGCGGAAGCGTGACCGCGACCTCGCCGCGAGCCGGCGACCTCGTGTGCGTCGGGGACGTCCACCTGGATCGAGACGACCCCGCGCTCGCGGATTTCCTCCGGTTCCTCCGGGGGCTTCGCGGCAACGCGTCGAGTCTCGTGCTGGCGGGTGATCTGTTCCAGCTCTGGCTGGGGCGCCGCGTCGCGGAAGGTGCTCACCAGACGGCGGTCCTCGATGCCCTGAGGCAATTGCGGCGCGCGGGAGTGATCGTGCGGTACCTGGAAGGCAACCGGGACTTCCACGTGGGAGCGACATACACCGGCGATGCGTTCGACGAAGCGACCGACCGAGGTGTCACGGAGCGGTTCGGCCCGCGCAGCGTGTTCGCGATCCATGGAGATCTGGCGAATCCGCACGACCGCCGCTACCGGGCCTGGCGCCGCGTCGCCCGTTCGCGAGCCGCATGGGCGGCGTTTCTCCTCGTTCCACCGCGCCGCCGCCAGGAGGCCGCCGAGGCGATCGAGGCTCGGATGCGCGCGTCGAACATCTCCTTCAAGGGGTCGTTTCCCGAGGCGGACGTGCGCGCGTACGCCGCCGGGTTCCTCGCGGCCGGGCACGACACGGTCGTCCTCGGCCACTTCCATGTGGAGCGTATCCTCGATGCCGAGCCGCCTTCTCCGCCGGGACGGATCTTCGTGCTCCCGGAATGGAAGGGATCCCGCCGTTACCTGCGCTTCGGGGCGGACGGCCGGGCGACGTTCGAGGATTCTCCGGCGTAGGCACCGTCCGGCGTGGCGTTGTTGCCCCGCACGCGGCGGTCTGCCGGATCTCCACGGTTCGCTGTTGCCCGCGGTGCCGGGCGGTCAGCGCGAGATTCCGGCCGGCGTCGACTCCTCCTCTTCGCCGGCCGGCGCTTTCGCGATGGGTGGCGGCAGGGGCGCGTCGCGGCCCTCCCGCGCCGCCGAGGCGTCCGGCGTGCGGATCATGAACTTGCGATCGAGCGGCTGAAACTCGTCGGCGGCCTCCAGCAGCGATTTCGCGGTGTTGCGGGGGAAGGCTGCTACCTCCACACGGGGGCCCATTCCTTTCACGCGGTTCACGAGAGAGGTGAAATCGCCGTCCCCTGAAACGAGAACGACCACGTCGAGTCGGGGGACCTCATCGAGGATCTCCAGCGCCATCTCCATGTCCCAATCTCCCTTCATCGAGCCGTCGGAGCGGATCTTCAGCGTCTTCCGGCGGACTTCGATGTTCCGCTGCTGGAGCATGGCGATGAACCCGGACTGATCGATCTCCTGCGACTCGACCACGTAGGCCCGAGCCTGGATGAGGCGCCGGTCCCGCACGACCGCGTGCAGGAGCGCGTCGAAGTCCAGCTTGCCCTTCAGCTGGCGGGCGGCGTAGTAGACGTTCTGCACGTCGATGAAAACGCCGACGCGAGCGGGCTCGCCCTTGCGCCGCCGGGGGGGACGCTGCGGTCCGGCGCCGGCATCGGCGGCGCGTCGCAGCGCCCGAACCTCGGTGCGGACCTCCTCCAGCATGCGCTCGGTCTCCTGCTCTTCTTTCCTTCGCTCTTTCCGGGTGAGGATCGTGTCTTTCCGCAGGCTCTCGACGGCATCGAGAATCGGGGCCAGCGATTCCAGGGGCACCTCCGGTGGGGCAGGGGCGCTTGCCGTGAGCTTCTCCAGGGCATGGGTCAGGCTCCGCTGCTCCTGGATCAACTTCCGCACCGTTTTCGCAAGTGTGTCCGGGTCGGCGGCCGATCCCGGCGGCCGGCCGGGCGTGGTGGAGGCCGGCGGAGCCACGGCTGCGCCCGGAGTGGCCTGCTGCTCCTGGATCTCGCGCCGAAGCCGCTCGGCGAGCATCCGGGATTCGGCCAGCTCGCCCTTCCTCTGCATGAGCTCCCGCTTCAGAGTCTTCTCGATCTCGCGACTCTTGACGAGCTGACCGTCCAGGTGCTGGAGCTTGTTCTGGAACTCGACGAGCCTCTTCTTCAGCCGGGCCACCTCCCGCCCGACCGCTTCCTCGGCGTCCTGCGCCGTGACCTTCGGGGAGTCCTCGGACTCACACCGTGAAAGAAGCGCCGAGAGCGGCTCGTCGATCTCCGGCTCCTGCGAGAGCGCGGCGAGAAAGAGGTGGAGACCCAGACCGCCTGCGGATCCCAGGACTTTCTCGTCTGCGAGCCGCGCGGCACGTGCGGACGGATCCAGGGCGGACCAGTCACGCAACGCCTGACCGGATTCTTTCGTCAGGACGCGCTGGATCGTCCGACGGGCGGCCTCCTCGCGCTCGGCTTTCTCCGCGAGATCGCGCAGGATGCGATCGCGTTTCTGCGACTGAGTCCGCATCCCTGGATAGCGCAGGCCGCACGCGTTCGCGAGCTTGATGAGGCGCTTCTGGTCCAGCAGGTCGGCGAGGACGCGCCGGAGCCCGACGCCTCCCAGCCGCCGGAAGATCTCCCGCTCGACCTCCTTCATGGCGACCGCCCTCGCGGGCCCGAGGCATCGGACCAGACGGGATCCCGGCGCCTCGGTCCAAGTCCTTGCAGGAAATGAACTTCCTCCAGGCGACCTCCGCCGGAAGACCCGGGTATTGTAGCATCCGCCCGATGGGGAAGCGGACGAGGAGCGCGGAATGATCGTCGGTCTCGGCATCGACCTCATGGAGGTCGCGCGAATGGCGAAGGCCCTCGACGCGCACGGCGAGCGGCTCGAAGAGAGGATCTTCACCCCGGGCGAACGGGCGGACTGCCGGGGGCGCGCCGATCGCATGCAGGCGCTCGCGGCGCGATTCGCGGCGAAAGAAGCCGGGCTCAAGGCCCTGGGAACCGGCTGGGCGGGCGGCCTGGGGTTCCTTCATCTCGAGGTCGTCCGCACCGGCAGCGGAAAGCCCGAGCTTCGTCTGCACGGGCCTGCCGCGGAGCGCGCCCGCCTGCTGGGCGTCGTACAGGCTCACGTGAGTCTCACCCACCAGAGAGGAATGGCGGCGGCGGTCGTGGTGCTCGAGGGCGATCCCGCGCGGACGTTCAATCCGGGTCACGCAGATCGATGAGACCGGTCTCGCGCATCCGCTTCATCGCCCGAAGCGCGTCCACCTCGCGCAAGGGGCTCACCTGGATGATGGACTTCACGTTCCACGCGCCGTCCACGCGGCTCAGGAGGAAGAACTCGGCCGAGGTGAGCTGCTCCCCCGTCAGGGTGTCGAGCGGCCGCCGGAGGAACGGGACCTTGTACGCCGGCAGATAGTGCTTGTAGGCACGCTCGACGAACGCCGCCTCGGCTTCCGCGAGAAGCCTCCGCAGCGCATCGCGATGCGGCTCGGCTTTGTGGAGCGCGTTCAACAGATCGATGGCCTGCTCGTGCTCGTGTCGCTCCAGCAGGTCGTGCGCGAGATCGAGATCCGCCCGGGCGTTCGCCGCAGGGAGATTCCCGGCAGTCGGTGGCTCGCCCGATTCGGCGGCCGTCGCCGGCAGCGTCGCCACCGCAGTCGCCGGACCGATCGGACCGTTCGACGAATCGGGGTTCACCGTCCGGCCGGGGGCCGGCATCGACCCGGCGCCTTGCCCCATGGCGGACGACGGGAGATCGCCCGGCTCGGCAAGAAGGTCGTCCGGCGCGAAGTCGAGCTCATCCCCGACTTCGACCACGCTGTCGATGGCGACGAGCCCGGCGCGAAAGAGCTCGAACAGGAGCTTGTGGACCTGGTACTCCGACGAGTGGGCGTGGAGGAGGATCTCCGCGACGCTGCGATCGCCGGTCACCAGGTCGTAGACCCTCCGGACCATCCGGTTGCGCAGGAGGTCGGGGGAGAGCGGTTTTCCGGTTCGGCGCAGCACGATCCCGGGATCGTTGAAGACCGACCGGATCCGTTGCATCTCGTCGTACCGGTGCGCCCCTCGAAACAGGATCTCGTCCACGCGAAGGTCGACCGGGAAGATCGGGTTCTCGGGCAAAGCGGACGCGTGAAAGCGGAACGCGGCGTCGTCCCAATCGAACAACCCGAAGATCGTCTCTTCCGCCTTGCTGCGGAGATGTTCCGCCAGCTCGTCGCGGGAGACCACTCCCATGTCCACGAAGACCTCCCCGAGGTGCCGATGCGTGGCCTCGTGCTCGGCCAGCGCGCGGCGCAGGGTGTCCTCGTTGAGCTTTCCGCGGGAGAGAAGGTAGTGCCCGAGCCGCTCGGTGGGCTCCTCCGAGGAGCAGGCGATGACGCTGCCGTCCCGGAAGACGATCTTCTTGACGACCTTGTTCCGCTCGACCTCGAGCGTTCCGGTCTTGCCGGCATGGCTGAGCCACTGGAGCAGGTCGGTGAGGGCCATGCACGAGAAACGACCGTACAGCGACATTCGTTCGCCTCGAGATGGAGAATCTAAGTCATCCAGGGCCAACGGCAACCCCGGAATCGGCGCGTCGAGCGGGCCGTCGGGATCCTGTTCTCGTCGCGGCATCGTCTCCTCACTTCCTGTCGTACACCCTCGCGTCGCCCGCTTGGCCTCCCCTCCCGGGAACGGCGTCGGGAGCGTGATAGGATCCTCCGGCCGGCGCCTCTCGATCAGAAGCAGATCAGGCGCCGCAGGGAGACCGGACGATGGACGTATTCCGCGTGCCCAAGAGAGAGGAGCACGTCCGCATCCTCCTCGATGATGGGCGGACGCTGGAAGGGGAACTGTTCGCCGCCGTGGTGGGCCCGGATGGGATGGCCGGCCGCGTCGTGGACCGATTGAACGATGCGGCGGAGGACTTCCTTGCGGTGAAGTGCGGCGACGATCGCTTCCTGCTGAACAAGGCGGGGATCGTCACGGTCCAGTCTCCAGGAGGGAGCCGAGAGGCGGTCGGCCTGGCGGAGGACAGCGGGAGAGAAGCGCCGGTTCGGCTCGGTCTAGCGGGTGGGACGGGGCTCGTGGGTCGAATCCTGATCCTGGCACCGCCCGAGCGATCCCGGGTGCTCGACTACCTGAACCTCGCGCCGCGGTTCTTCCCCCTGTTCGGCGACCGCGTGGTCTCGCTCGTCCACAAGCGATACGTGGTGACGGTTCGCGATCTCGGGTCGGACTGACCGATCGCTCCGCCGGATCGCATCGTCTCGTCGGTCGGCCGCGGCGCGCCCGAGGCTCAGCGGTGCTTCCACACGGGTGGGCGCTTCTCGAGGAACGCCCGGAGTCCCTCGCTCGCGTCCTCGGTGGGCATGAGCTCCTCCATGTAGATCTCCCCGGCGCGCCGATGTGCCTCCCGAGCGGAGAGATCCCGCGTGGCGGTGACCGCCCGCTTCGCCATCCGGAGCGCCGAGCCCGACAGCTCGGACATCCCGGCGAAAAACGCGTCCACGTCTTGTGCGAACGAGGCATCCGGGTAGACGCGGTTCACCAGGCCCAGGGAGAGCGCCTCGGCAGCCGGGACCGTCGAGCCCGTGAGAAGAAAGCCGAGAGCCCGCCGCTCTCCGACGAGCCTCGGCAGGAGAACCGACGCTGGCGGAGCGAACACCCCGAGCCGCACCTCCGGCTGGCCGAACGACGCTCGCTCGGAGGCGAGGCAAAGGTCGGTCGCCAAGACGAGTTCGCAGCCCCCACCCAGCGCCGCCCCGCGAACGACCGCGACCGTGGGGATCGCCACCCGATCGAAGACCTCGAACAGCGCGTCGAGCGCGTCCATCATGGGACGAAGCGCGTCCCCCTCGTGGTCCGCCACATCGACCCCTGCGCAGAAGACCTTTCCCGCGGCGTCCAGTCGGAGAATCCTGGCTTCCGGCGCGGAACCTGCGAGCTGCACGGCCCGAGCGAGCTCGCGCATCATCGGCGTGGAGAGGACGTTGAGGGGCGGCCGATCCAGCGTGACTCGGGCCACGCCCCCTTCGACGGCGAAACGAACGAGCTCGCTCACGCTCAACCCTCCGCGCGCTCGAGAAGGAGCGCGGCCCCCATACCGCCGGAGACACACAGCGTCGCGAGTCCCCGCGCGGCCCGTCTTCGGCCCATCTCGTGCAGTAGGGTGACGACGATCCGGGCCCCGGAGCAGCCGATGGGGTGACCGATCGCGATGGCCCCGCCGTTGACGTTCAGACGATCGCGATCGATCCGCAGCTCCCGGTCGACGGCAAGGACTTGCGCCGCGAACGCCTCGTTCAATTCCACCAGATCGCATTCATCGAGCAGGATGCCGGACGTCCTCTCGAGAGAGCGCACGGCGGGCACCGGTCCGATCCCCATGATCGCGGGATCCACCCCGGAGACGTGGTACCCCACGACCTTCGCCTGGACGGTCACCGCGAGCCGGCGGGCCGCATCCGACGAGAGCACCAGCATCGCCGCGGCGCCGTCCGTGATGCCGCTGCTGTTGCCCGCGGTGACGGTTCCGTCCGCCCGGAACACCGGCGTCAGTTTGCCCAGCGACTCGGCCGTGACTCCGTCACGCGGGTGCTCGTCCTCGTCGACGTGGCGGGCCGCCTTGCCGTCGCCCACTTCCACCGGAACGATCTCGTCGCGGAAGCGCCCACTTCTCCGCGCGGCCTCGCAGCGCTGCTGCGACAGCGCGGCATACGCGTCCTGCTCCTCGCGCGGGATCCGGTACCTCTGCGCGAGGGTCTCCGCCGTCTCGCCCATGATCTGTCCGGAAAGCGGGTCCAGGAAGCCGTCGCGCACCATGGCGTCCTCGATCGGCCGATGTCCCATGCGCACGCCCCAGCGCGCGTCGAGAAGGTAAGGAACCCGGCTCATCGACTCGGTTCCCGCGGCGACGACCACCTCGGCCTCTCCGAGGCGGATGGCGCGAACCGCCGCGAGGATCGCCTGCATCCCGGAAAGGCACGCCTGGTTGATCGTGTAGGCCGGGCGCTCCACCGGGACGCCTGCGGCCACCGAGATCTGCCGGCCCGGATTCGGCCCGCAGCCCGCCTGGCGCGCGAGCCCCACGATCGTCTCGTCCACCTGCGCGGGCGTCAATCCGGTCCGCTCGAGCGCGCCGCCCACGGCCCGGACGCAGAGATCCACCGCGCTGCGCGCGGCCAACGCGCCTCCGAACCTGCCGATGGGCGTACGGACCGCACCGGCGAGCACCACGTCGCGCACGGGGCCTCCTTCGTCGCGGGCCGGTTTATATCACGTCGCGTGCGCGACCGAGAAGCGATACGACGAGGCCGCACGTCGGCGCCAGTTTCCCTCGACGCGCGGGGACGCGCTGGGGAATTCCCCGGATTCCCGGCGTTTGACAGCCACCGAAGAGTAACGAACAATCCCGGCTTCTGGAACCTGCGCCCCATCCGGATCTCGGCTTCCGGTGCGATGGGCCGTCGCGGAGAGCCATGAGACTCCTCGAACGCGTTGGGCTGCTTGCGGTTTCCCTCGCGCTCCCGGTCGGGGCCGGCGCCGCGGAGGGCGGCGCGACGGCGCGGGACGGGAAGGCGCTGGGACTGCTCGCCGACTCCGGTGCGGTCGCCGCGATCTCCGCCGACTCGGGCTCGTCGGGCGCACCGGGACCCTGGGTTCGGATCGTCGCACGCTGGGCCGATGTGGAACGTACCGCGGGGACGTTCGACTGGACTGCGCTCGAGCCGGAGATCGATCGGCTGCACGCCTCCGGGTGGCGCGTGACGATGTGCCTCACCGGCTCGAATCCGTTGCACGTTCCCGACGGGCGCCCGCCGTCTCCTGTCGAAGGCTCGTCCGTCGAGCGATGGATCGATTTCGTGCGAAGCGCGATCCGGACGTTCGCCGGGCGGATCGGCGCCGTCGAGATCTGGGACGACCCGGCGCAGGGTCCGGGCGCGGCACCCGGTTTCGAGCCCTCCACCTACGCGTATCTCCTCAAGATCTCGGCGATCGCGGCTCGCGCAGAGGCGGGCGCGAAGGGAGAGCCGCTCCTGATCGCTCAAGGTGCGCTGCAATCGGCGGCGATGGACTGGCAGCGCGCCTTGTGGGAGCAGGACGCGGCGGCGTACGTGGACGTCCTGCCCCTGAGGCTGCGCGCGGCCGATGACGCGTCGGAGCGCTCGAGCTCGATCCAGCGCCTGTTCGAGGAAGCGGTGCAGCACCCGCCGGCGCCGGCGATCTGGGCCTACGTCGAGGGCGAGCCGGATGCCGCCGTTGCGGCGGCCATCGAAGCGCTGGGCGGGCCGGCGCGGGTCGCCATGTCCAGCGCGCACGTCGAGGTCCAGAGCGTGCGGGAGCAGTCTCGAGTCCTCCAGGGGATTCAGCGATTGCTCGGCCCCAGGTTCGGTCCGGCGCCTCCCGGTTCGATCTCCTTCGCCGATGCGTCCGGCGCCGCGCTCTCCGGGTCTCGCGTGCTGGGACGCTTCGTCAACGAGGAGGATCTGTCGACGCTGGTGTTCTACACGGATCGCGACGCGGCCGGCGGCCCGGGTCGGGACGCGTTGATGCTCCTCGATGTCCCCGATGTGCGCGCGGCCCAGGTGATCGACCCCGCGACCGGCCGGACGATTCTCGCCGCGGTCGGGACGGTTCAGGACGGCACGCGCAGGCGAGCAGCCGGAATCCTCCTGTCGGGGCATCCGATGGCGCTGCGCTTCCAGCGAGCGTCCTCCGGCGGGGTGGAGCTTCCGTCCGAGAGGCTCCAGGTGGAGACGGAGCGGCGGATGACCGCCGAGGAGGTCATCGCGAGTCATCAGGAGGTGCAGACGGCTCAAGACGACCGACTCGAGCGCTGGATCGCTCGAGGCCGCGTCGGCTTCCACTTCAAGCTGGCCCAGGCAGGCTCCACCGTGGACGTGGCCATCGACAGCACCTACTTCTGGACGCGGGGCGGCGCCCTCGAGTGGCAGCAGGAGGAGTACTACGTCAACGGGAACCGGGTCACCTGGAAGTCGATCCCGGAGCTGCCGTTCATCCAGCCGGAGAAGGTCGTCACCCTGCCGCTCGACCTCACGCTGGACAGGACCTACGTCTACCGTCTCCTGGACGACGACCGCGTGGACGGACGGGACGCGTACGTGCTCACGTTCGATCCCTCCGATGCGGGCGCTCCGCTGACCCTCTATCGCGGACGCGTCTGGATCGACAAGACGACCTTCGAGCGCCTTCGCCTCTCGGTCATCCAGACGAACCTGGAGCCTCCGGTCCTGTCCAACGAGGAGCGGGACGACTTCACGCCCGTCGCCGGCCCCGACGGCGCCACGTTTCGCATGCTGACCCGCACCGACGGGCAGCAGCTGTGGACGATCGCAGGGAGGAACCTCGTGGTCCGTCGGGAGGTGGAGCTGGCGACGTTCGACATCAACCCGGCTCCGGAAGAGTTCGAGAAGCGGCGGAACGCGGCCTACGCCTCCAACCGGCTGATGCTCCGCGAGACCGAGAAGGGGTTCCAGTACCTCGAGCGCAAGCCGGACGGATCGCGCGAGCTCAAGGGGATCGACACCAGCCAGCTGTTCGCCGTCGCCGGCGCGTACAACGACGAGTCCGTTTCGTCCGTCGTGCCCCTCGCCGGTGTGAACTGGTTCGATTACGACCTCCTGCGGAAGAACATCCAGGTCAACGTGTTCTTCGCCGGAGTCTTCGCGTTCGTCAACGCGACGAAGCCCGACCTGTTCGGGAGCCGCGTGGATGGTGGGGTGGAGGCGACGCTGTTCGGCCTCAAGGTGACCGACAAGGTATTCGTCGGGGACCAGGAGGCGGAGGATCAGCGTGTGCGCTTTCGCGGCCAGAGCATCTCGGCCCGGCTCGGCATCCCGCTTGGACAGTTCGTGAAGATGAGCCTGGTGGGAGACCTGGAGTCGAACGCATACTTCCGCGCCGACGAGACCGCGGCGGATTTCGTCCTGCCGCGAGATCACCGGGTCGTCACCGGAACGGTGAGTGCGGAATTCAACCGCCGCGGGTACACGGTTTCCGCTTCCGCATCGGCCTCTCGCAGGTCCAGCTGGGCGCCTTGGGGGGTTCCGGATCCGCTCACCGGCGCGTTTCCAGACTACGACGAGTCCCAGAAGTCGTTCTCGGCCCTCCGCGCGACGTTGTTCAAGGAGTGGTACCTGCCCAGATTCCAGAAGATCCGGGGCGAGGTGAACTGGCTGCGGGGTTCGAGCCTGGATCGGTTCAGCAAATTCACTTTTGGCACGTTCGGTGACGATCGGCTGAGCGGCTTCGCGGGAAGCGGGGTGCGGTTCGACCGCGGCCTGGTGGTTCGCTCGGGGTACGCGTTCAACCTCTTCGAGGTGGTGCGCTTCGACCTGTCGGTCGAGTCCGCTCGCGTGGAGGAAACCGCGTCGGCCGGCGGTGCCCAGCGGTTCACCGGGGCGGGATTCTCCGGCAACTTCATCGGACCCTGGAAGACCGTGGTGGCTCTGTCCTACGGTCGCGCCATCGCTTCGGACATTCCCGATCTCGTCGGGCAACAGGAGTTCCTGCTCACGATCCTGAAGCTCTTCTGATCGGAGCAGGCTCGCGCGCAGGTCCGTTCTTCGCGTGGTAGTCTGGACGGCCCATGAAGCAGCTCGTCCAAGATCCGGACTCCGGGGCGGTTCAGGTCGTCGAGCTCGGGGAGCCGGCGTTGCTCCGGGGAACGATCCGAGTTCGCAACGTCTGCTCGGCAATTTCCCCGGGCACCGAACGCGCGATGGTCGCGACCTCCCGCGATTCCTACCTGCGCACGGCACGTGCGAGGCCCGACCTGGTGCGCCGGGTGCTCGACATGGTCAAGCGCGAAGGGGTCCTCGCCGCGTACCGCAAAGTGCAGGCGAAGCTGTCGGAGCCCCGGGCTCTGGGCTATTCGTGCGCCGGGTTCGTCGAGGCGGTCGGCCAAGACTCCGGGGACCACTTCCGGGAGGGGGATCGGGTGGCCTGCGCCGGTCTCGGGTGGGCGAGCCACGCCGAGGTGGTCTGCGTTCCCACGCAGCTTTCGGCGCGAATCCCGGACGGCGTGCGATTCGAGGACGCCGCGTTTGCCACGCTGGGCGCCATCGCGCTCCACGGGGTGCGGCAAGCCGAGCCGACGCTCGACGCGCGGGTCGCCGTGATCGGGCTCGGCATCGTGGGTCTGTTCGCCGTCCAGCTGCTGCGCGCGAACGGGGCTCGGGTCGCCGCGTTCGATCTCGCGCCGGACCTCGTCGAGCGCGCCCGGACCCTCGGGGCCGAGGCGGGTCTGGCGGGATCCACGGACGACCAGGTGCAGGCCGCGCTCGCCTGGACGGACGGGCTCGGAGTGGATGCCGTGGTGGTCGCGGCCGCCTCGTCGACAGAGGCGCCGATGGTGGCGGCGGCCGGGATGTGCCGCGATCGCGGTCGCGTCGTGGCGGTCGGTCAGGTCCCGTTCGGTCTGCCGCGCGAGATCGCGTACGTGAAAGAGCTCGAGCTCCGGATTTCCCGCTCCTACGGTCCGGGTCGCTACGACGCCGGGTTCGAGGAGAGAGGAGTGGACTATCCCGTCGGGTACGTGCGCTGGACGCAGACCCGCAACCTGGAAGCGTTCCTGGGACTCCTTGCGGACGGTAGGGTGCGCGTGGCGGATCTGGTCACCCATCGCTACGCGATGAGCGATGCGCCGCGGGCCTACGACGTGCTCCTCTCGGACTCGGGCCCCCGGGCGGTGGGCATGCTGGTCGACTACCCGACCCTTGATGGGGGAGCGCGTCGACACCAGGCGGAGTCACCGTCCACGGCGGCGTTCTTCGCCCCTCCGATCCCCGGCGAGATCGGCGTCGCGTTCCTGGGGGCGGGCGCGTTCGCCCGCGCCGTCCTTCTCCCGCAGCTGCGTGGCCGCTCCGGGGTGCGCCTTCGTCACGTGGTGACCTCCCACGGGCTCACGGCTCTCGATGCCAAGAAGCGTTTCGGATTCGAGCGCGATGGTACGGACAACGGGGCGGCGCTTTCGGATCCGGAGGTACGCCTGGTCTTCATCGCGACGCGGCACGATGCGCACGCCTCGCTCGTGGCCGGCGCGTTGCGTGCCGGAAAGCACGTGTTCGTGGAGAAGCCGCTGGCTCTCGACGAGGGTCAGCTCCGCGAGGTGGAGCCGATCGCGGCCGGATGCGGCCAGGTGCTCCTCGTCGGATTCAATCGGCGTTTCTCCCCGATGGCCCGCGCGGTACGCGACGCCATCGGTCCGCGCGGGCCCGCGATGATGACCTACCGGGTCAACGCGGGACGTCTCCCCATGGGTCACTGGGTTCTCGATCCGCAGGTCGGCGGTGGTCGAATCGTCGGGGAAGGTTGCCACTTCGTCGACCTGCTGAGCTTCCTCACGGGGGACGCCGAGATCGTACGGATCGAGGCGCTCCGCGCCGGCCGCCCGCGCGGTCTCGCCGAGGACGTGGCCGTCCAGATCGAGTTCGCCGACGGCAGCGTGGGACAGATCCTCTACACGGCCAAGGGAGATCCGGCGGCAGGGAAGGAGCGCATCGAAGCCCACGCCGGCGGCTGCTCGGCCTGGATCGACGATTACCGGGACTGTCGGATCGTTCGCGGAGGCAAGATCTCCCGCGTACGGCAGGGAGGCAAGGGTCACGGCGAGGAGATCGCAGCTCTGCTCGCCGCGGTCAGGACCGGTGGCCCGTCTCCGATCCCGCTCCCGGTGCTCACCCGCGTGACGCGCGCCACGTTCGAGGTGCATCGCTTGCTGTCCCGCCTCACGGCCGAGGCGTGATCGCGCGCGACGATCTGGATCGCATCGAGGAGGCCCTGGCCGCCGCGAAGGCTCTCGTCCGCGAGTTCGGTGCGACCACGGTCCGAGTCGAACGGAAGCATGACGGAGAACCGGTTACCGAGGCGGACCGTGCGGTCGACGATCTGCTCCGGTCGCTGCTCCAGCGTCCAGGCGAGGGCTGGCTGTCGGAAGAGACGCGGGACGACGGATCGAGAATGGCCTGCTCGCGGGTCTGGGTGGTCGACCCCATCGACGGGACGAAGGAGTTCCTCGAGTCGGTTCCCGAATGGTGCGTCTCGATCGCCCTGGTGGTGGACCGCGCTCCGATCGTCGGGGGGACCGTCAATCCCGCCCGGGACGAGACGTTCGTGGGGGAGATCGGCCGGGGCGTTCGCCTCAACGGCGAGCGCGTGAGCGTCTCGGCACGGACGGCCCTGTCGGGAGCCACGGTGCTCGCGAGCCGGAGCGAGTTCGGCCGGGGCGAGTGGGACCGACATCGGCACGCACCGTTCGCGATCCGGCCGACGGGATCGATCGCGTACAAGATGAGCCTGGTGGCCGCCGGGATCGCCGACGCGACGTGGAGCTTCCGTCCGAAATCCGAGTGGGATGTCGCTGCGGGAGTCGCTTTGGTCCGAGCAGCGGGGGGAGAGGTTCGCTCCCTCCATCGGAGCGGGCGCCTCGGGCCGTCGGGTCCCGAGTCCCCCGCGCTCCGTTTCAACCAGAAGACGCCGGGAGTCCCCGGGCTTCTCTGCGCGTCACCGGTTCTGGCCGACGCCGTCGAGCGCTACCTGACCGGCGATGCGACAGCCGGCGCACCCTCGTAGCGCCGGACCTCGGGCACGGGCGCACTGCGAGGGTTCGACGTCAACGCCTCGCGCTGCCGCGTCCCAGGCGCACGAGCTCGATGGCTTGATCTCGGTCGCGAATCGTCCCGTCCTCCTGTCCCTCCCGGACCTCGCGCAGGACCCGACCCACCTCGGGACCGGGGGGATCCCGCGAACCGCCATCACATCGTCTCCGGTCACGAGGCAGGGGAGGGGCCGGTCGATCGAACGCCCGTGAATCGCCAGGAGTTCGAGGAGGACCGGTCGTAGCCGTCTCCATCGTTTGGCGGCGTCCTTGGCCCCGGACGCCTTTGCGTCGCACGCGGCGTGAAGGACCAGGAGGGGCAGGTCCATTCCCGATTCGCGGACCAACCGGCGCATCCCGCGAGCGGGCGCTCCGACTTCCGCGAGGTGATGGGGACGCAGATGGAAGAGCACGAGGCGCACCGAGCGTTTCCGCGAGGCCGCGGGCAAGCGCAACCGACGGAGGATCCTCTCGGCGAGCTCCGCTCCGAGAGCCTCGTGCCCGTGGAAGGTGGGACGCCCGCCCGAAGCGAGCCGAACCGTGTCGGGCTTCGACACGTCGTGGAGGAGCAGGGCCCATCGAAGCACGCCCGACGCCTCACGCTCTCGCCCGGCTCCGGCGCCGGGAATTCGACCGGGGCGCGCGGCGAGCGCGAGGGCGCCCAGCGTATGAGTCCACACGTCCGGCCGGTCCCGCCCCGCGGGGCAGGCGCGCATGGGTTCGATCTCCGGAATCACCGCGTCCAGGATGCCGAGGCTCTCGAGCGCCACGAGACCTCGGCGAGGATCGGCAGCGCGCAGAAGCTCGTCCATCTCGTCGCGGACACGCTCGACGGACGCGCGGCGGACTCCTCGGGCAACCCCCTGGGACTCGCGTCGCACGCCCGGATGGAGTCGAAACGTCGGGAACTCGGCGAGGAATCGCGCTGCGCGAAGGGCGCGGACTGGATCCTCGCGGACCACTCCCGGCCGGGGGAGGCGAAGGATGCCGCGCCTCAGGTCACGGATTCCGCCCATCGGATCCCTGATGCGCCCCGAGACGAGATCGAATGCCACCGCGTTCACCGTGAAGTCACGGCGGGCCAAGTCGGCGTCGAGGCCTCGCCGACCGGCGTCCACCACGTCGAGGTCTCTTCCGTCGACGTGCAGCCGCCACGTCGTCACGCCGCGCTTTCGGAATCGGAAGGCACGTCGATGCCACGAGGACTCGAGCCGTCGGACCAGGCGAACCGTGCCGGGGCCAGCGGTGAAGTCCAGGTCCTCCGCGGTCCGGCCGAGCAACGCGTCCCGAACCCAGCCGCCCACCAGCCACAGCGGCACGCCCACCTCGGTCGCCGCTTTCCGCGCCGCCTCGAGGAGGCCGTCGCGAGATGCGAGCCGCCGGAGACGGAGTTCGATCTCGGCGCGGGACGTCCGCCGGTGAGGATCCTTCAACGCTCGCCCCTTCCCTCGCGGGCGGGTGGTTTTCGCAGGACGCGGCGCGAAACGCTGCCACGCCCGGAAGGTCCCGCCCTTCCGCGACCGATCGGGATGCGGAGCCGCGTGACGCTACCGTCGGGCGGAGCGGGCGTCAAGACGGCGGAGCGTCGAAGTGTGCGACAGGAAAGCGAGAAGAGGATGCCGCGAATCGGGGACAGTCCTCCATGAAGCCCGACGCGTCACCCTGGAATCGATGAAAACGTCCCCAATCTCGGTGAACCGGGAAGGTCGGCCTATACTTCCTTCACGATGAGTTGGACTACGCCGCAGGCGGCGACGAACGAGTGGCGGCGGGTCGGACGAGTCATGGGCGTGGCCGCGCTCTACGACCTCGCGCTCGCGGCGGCGATTCTCGCGTTCCCGAGGCCCTCGGGCCGGTGGCTCGGTCTCGACGTCCCCGCGGATCCCCTTCACTTCCGCCTGAACGGAGTGCTGCTCGTCCTGCTGGCGGCGATCTACCTGCTCCCTGCGAGGGATCCGGTCCGCTACCAGGGGGTGGCCGCGATCTCGGCGGCGGGCCGTCTGGCGGGTGCCGCCTACCTGGGGGGGGCGTATTGGCATCGCGGCGGCCCGCCCTCCCTCCTCGGTCTGTCCGCGCTGGATCTGGCGTTCGCCGGCGCGCAGACCATCCTCCTGGTTGCGGCCTGGCGGGGCGGCCCCCGACAAGTGCCTGACCGAGCAGGACCTTGACCCGGCCCTGCTCGAATTCTATCCTTCCCCTCCTTTTCTTCCTCCCGGCGGTTCGACCTCACGCGTCGCGTACCGGGGTCGCATCCCCGGGCGCGCGAGACGTGGGCCGGATGCAAGGCTACCTGAAGAACGAGTTGGCGCAGGTCGGCGGGATGGTCCTGCTCGCGGGGGATTCGCTTCGACTGGCCGTTCGACGGCCGTTCGAATGGCGCCTCTGGGTCGACCAGTTCCACGAGCTCGGGGTTAGCTCCCTCACCATCACGAACGTCACGTGCCTGTTCACCGGGATGGTTCTGGCTCTGCAGACGGCGTATTCTCTGGCCGCGTACGGTGGGAAACCCTTCGTGGGGGACGTCATCGCGCTTTCGGTGGTGCGGGAGCTGGGCCCCGTTCTCACGGCGCTCATGGTGGCTGGACGCGTGGGGGCCGGGATCACCGCGGAGCTGGGCTCGATGACGGTCACGGAGCAGGTGGATGCCTTGCGCGTGCTGGCGGCGAGCCCGGTGAAGAAGCTCGTCGTCCCGCGCGTGGGAGCGCTGGTCGTCGTTTTGCCGCTCCTGACGATCCTCGCGGACGCCATCGGCATCTTCGGCGGGCTCGTGATGGCCATCACCGAGATCGGGCAGACCCGGAGCTTCTACATGACGCATGTGCTCGACGCGCTGCACGTGCAGGACATCGTGAGCGGCGTGGGGAAGACCGTCTTTTTCGGGTTCTTCATCGGGATCATCGCCTGTCACAACGGGTTGGCGGCGACCGGTGGCGCGGACGGCGTCGGACGGGCCACCACCAATACGGTCGTATGGGCGTCCATCACGGTGATCGTGTCGGATTTCTTCCTGACGAAGATGTTCCTGATGCTTTGACCGTGGGCGAGCCGTTCATCCGATTTCGGGGGATCCACAAGTCGTTCGGCGACACAGCCGTGCTGCGAGGGGTGGACCTGGACGTGGAAGCTGGACAGACCGTCGTCGTGCTGGGAGGGTCGGGAACCGGGAAGTCCGTTCTTCTCCGGCACGCCGTGGGGCTCCTCATCCCCGACCGCGGGGAGGTGTTCGTGGACGGGACCGCGATCACCGACCTCGACGAGGACGAGATGCTCGAGACGCGGAAGAAAGTCGGAATGCTGTTCCAGGGAGGTGCGCTGTTCGACTCGATGTCCGTCTACGAGAACGTGTCGTTCGCATTGCGGGAGCATACGGACTGGAGCGAAGCGCGGATTCGAGAGCGGGTGGCGGAGGTGTTGGGGCTGGTGGAGCTCGAGGACGTGGAGGAGCTCATGCCGGCCGACCTGTCCGGCGGCATGCGCAAGCGTGTGGCGCTGGCGCGGGCCATCGTCCTGGCTCCGAGGGCGATCCTCTACGACGAGCCGACGACCGGGCTCGATCCGATTACCGCCAACAGGATCAACCTGCTGATTCGCAACCTGCAGCGACGACTCGGCGTCACCTCGGTCGTGGTCACGCACGACATCCATTCGGCCTTCACGGTCGGGGACCGGATCGCGTTCCTTCACGAAGGGCGCATCTTCTTCGATGGAAGCGTGACGGAGGCGCGGGAGGCCAAAGAGCCGCTCCTCCGGAACTTCCTGCATGGAGGGGGCTATGCCTAGACGGAGGGGGACCGACGTGGCCGTGGGGGCGTTCGCGACCCTGGCGCTGCTCGTGTTCGCCCTCGCGATCATGACGGTCGGCGGGGAGTCGCGACTGGGCGGTGGTGCGTCGTACCGGGTCACGTTTCCGAACACCGACGGTCTGAGGCTCGGCTCTCCCGTGAAGATGGCGGGGGTCCAGGTGGGGTCCGTCCGCGAGATCCAGCTGCCCACGAGCCCGGAGGGGGCCGGGATCGGGGTGACGGTGCGGGTCGAGCGCGCGTACGCGGAACGGGTCCGCGAGGACTCGAAGGCGTCGCTGCGTTACCTCCAGGTGCTGTCCGGGGAGAAATACGTCGATATCAGCCCCGGCACCGCGGTGCGCTCCGCGGCCACGGAAGGATCCACGATCCCGCTGAGCGAGGAGCGGGAGCTGCTCGAGCAGGGCGCGGACATCGCCGGAAACATCAACGAGATCTCCGTCGCGCTCAACAGTATTCTCGGTCCGCTGCAGCGGGGCGAAGGGCTGCTCGGCCAGCTGCTGCGCGACCCCGATTTCGGCAAGGAAGGGCTCGCCGCCCTGCGCGCGAGTCTGGAGAACCTCGAGGTCCTGACCGATCGCCTCAGGAAGGGAGAAGGGTTCGCAGGGCGGATGCTCGTCGACGAGCAGTTCGCGACGCGTGTGGACGGCATCGCCGAGAGCCTCGACCACCTGGCGGCGACGATGGACGCGGTGTCGCGTCGCGAGGGCGCGGTCGGGGCGTTGCTCAACGACGGAGGCGCCGGCCAGCAGGCGGTGGAGGATTTTCGCGAGGTGGCCGCGTCGCTCCGGCGAAGCGCGCAGCGACTCGAGACGCCGGAGGGGGTGATCGGCCGCCTCCTTTCGGATCGAGAGTACTCGGAGGCGGTGGCGACGGATCTCCGAACGGCGGCCAGCCGCCTGGCGGCGATCACCGGCAAGGTGGATTCGGGGGAGGGAACGCTGGGCGCCCTCGTGAACGAGCGCACGCTGCACGATGGAATGGAGGAGGTCGTGGCCGGCGTCGGCGACAGCCGGTTCGCCCGCTGGATGCTACGGCACTATCAGAAAAAAGGGATCGAGTCCGACGAGAGCCCGATCTCGAGATCCCGCAACCCCGTCTCGAGACGAGCAGGAGCGGGAAGCACGAAGGGAGCCGAACGAGCCATGAACCGACACATCGAAAACCTCGAACGAAAGGTGGCCGATCGGACCGCCCGCGTTGGCGTGGTGGGCCTCGGGTACGTCGGCCTGCCGCTCGCGGTCGAGTTCGCGCGCGCCGGATTCCGGGTGACAGGAATCGAGGTCGACTCCTCCAAGGTGGACCGGATCCGCGCGGGGCGATCCCACGTCGAGGACGTCGCCTCGACCACCGTTCGCTCCCTCGTCCGGAAAAAGCTGCTCACGGCGCAGGGCGACTACCGCGGATGCGACAGGATGGACGCGATGTTCATCTGCGTCCCGACCCCTCTTCGAAAAACTCGCGAGCCCGACATCTCGTACATCGTCTCGTCTCTCGAGAGGATCGCCGAACACCTTCGGGCGGGACAGCTGATCGTTCTCGAGTCCACGACCTACCCTGGGACGACCGAAGAGGTTCTCCGACCGCGGCTCGAGCAGGGAGGGCTCCGGGCGGGGCGCGACTTCTTCCTGGCCTTCTCCCCGGAGCGGGTGGACCCCGGAAACAAGGCGTACACCACCCGCAACACGCCCAAGATCGTCGGGGGGATCACGCCGCAGTGCTCCCGTGCAGCGGCCCTCTTCTACGGCCAGGCCGTGGAGAAGGTGCACCCCGTGTCGAGCACGCAAGCCGCGGAGATGATCAAGCTCCTGGAGAACACATTCCGCGCCGTGAACATCGCCCTCGTGAACGAGATCGCGCTCATGTGCGAGAAGCTCCGGCTCGACGTGTGGGAGATCATCGACGGCGCAGCCACCAAACCGTTCGGCTTCATGCGATTCCATCCGGGTCCCGGCATCGGGGGACACTGCATTCCTCTGGATCCGCATTACCTCTCGTGGAAGCTCAAGACGCTCAACTACTCCGCGCGGTTCATCGAGCTGGCCTCGGAGATCAACGGGAGCATGCCGACGGTGGTGGTGCGGAAGGCCGGGGAGATCCTGAACGCGAAACGGAAGAGCCTGAACGGATCCCGCATTCTCGTGCTCGGCGTCACGTACAAGAAAGACACGGGCGACGTCCGCGAATCGCCCGCCCTGGACGTGATTCAGCTCCTGCGCGAGCGCGGAGCTCGTGTGTCGTTCCATGACCCGTACGCCGGCCGAATTCACCTGGAGGGGGCTGGTCCCCTTCGATCCGTCGCGCTCGATCCGGCAAGCCTGCGGAAGTCGGACCTCGTCGTGATCGTGACCGACCACAGCGCGTTCGACTACGGGATGGTGGTCCGCCACGCACCGATGGTGCTGGACACGCGCAATGCGACCCGCAGCGTGCGGTCCGGCCGGGGGAAGATCCACAAGCTCTGAGGCGACGGTCTCGGCGACGCAAGCGGTACGCCGCCGACGAGGATGCATGGACACGATTCTGATCACGGGCGGGGCCGGTTTCATCGGGTCGCACCTCGCGGAGCGGCTGCTTCGGGAGGGGCGGAGGGTGGTCGTCCTGGACAGCTTCGACCCGTTCTACGACCCCGGAGTGAAGCGCCGGAATCTCCGCGACGCCATGCGGCACGCAGAATTCCGTTTGGTGGAAGGGGACATCCGGGACGCGACGGCGATCGACGCGCTCTTCGCCTCCGAGCCCGTCGCGGCGGTCGTGCACCTGGCCGCGCGCGCCGGGGTGCGACCCTCGATCGACGACCCGGCGACGTACGCGGACGTGAACGTGACCGGAACCACGCGTTTGCTCGAAGCTTGCCACCGCCATGGGGTGGGACGATTCCTCTTCGGCTCCTCGTCGTCGGTCTACGGCAACAACGAGCGGGTTCCGTTTTCCGAGGACGACCGGGTGGATCGGCCGGTTTCCCCGTACGCGGCCACGAAGCAGGCAGGCGAGGTCCTCTGCCGGACCTACCATGAGCTGTACGGCATGGAGATCGCGTGCCTCCGCTTCTTCACGGTCTTCGGGCCGCGACAACGGCCCGAGATGGCCATCCATGCCTTCGCGCGGCGCCTGGCCGCCGGCGACGAGGTTCCGATGTACGGAGACGGGTCCTCGGCCCGGGACTACACCTTCATCGGGGACATCGTCGAAGGTGTCGTGCGGGCGCTCGACCGCTGCCGTTCCTGGCACGTTTGGAACCTCGGGGGATCCAGGACGACCACCCTGTCGGATCTGGTTACGAAGATCGCCCGCGGGCTCTCCGTCGTCCCGCGCGTGCGCCATCTCCCGGCGCAGCCGGGAGACGTGGAGCGGACCTGGGCGGACATCCGCCGGGCTCGCGAGGATCTCCTTTGGGAGCCGCGCACCGACCTGGACGCGGGTCTTTCCGAATTCCTCGAGTGGTTCGGGTCGCAGCGTCGCGGCGACGGAGCGGCCAGGGAGACGCGATGAACATCGCTGTGGTGGGAACCGGGTACGTGGGGCTCGTCAGCGGAGCGTGCTTCGCCGAGTTCGGCAACCACGTGGTGTGCGCGGACAAGGACGAGGACAAGATCGCGATGCTGGCTCGCGGCGAGATGCCGATCTACGAGCCGGGCCTCGACGGGCTCGTGGAACGTAACGTGCGCGCCGGGCGACTCCAGTTCACAACCGACATCCCCCGGGCGATCCGGGACTCGCTCGTCGTCCTGGTCGCGGTGGGCACCCCGCAGGGGAACGACGGGCGCGCGGACCTGTCGTTCGTGATGGAGGTCGCTCGGACCATCGCGCGCAATCTGAACGCCTACAAGGTCGTCGTCACGAAGAGCACGGTTCCCGCCGGAACGGGCATGCGGATCCGGCGAACCATCGAGGAGAACCGGACGGAGCCCCACGCGTTCAGCGTCGCATCGAACCCCGAGTTCCTCCGCGAGGGTTCGGCCATCGAGGACTTTCTGCGCCCGAACCGCGTGGTCCTGGGGATCGAGGACGAGATGTCCACCGCGATCCTCAAGGATCTCCATCGGCCGCTCTACCTGATCGAAACGCCGTTCGTCATCACGGACGTCGTCACGGCCGAGGTGATCAAGTACGCCTCCAACGCGTTTCTCGCGACGAAGATCTCCTTCATCAACGAGATGGCGGACCTGTGCGAAGGGGTGGGCGCGGACGTCCACGCGGTCGCGCGCGGGATGGGCCTCGACCACCGAATCGGTTCGAAGTTCCTCCACCCCGGGCCCGGCTTCGGAGGCTCGTGCTTTCCCAAGGACACGCGGGCCGTGCTGGACTTCGCGAAGCAGAACGGAGTCGACCTGCGGATCGTTCAGGCCGTCATCGAGGTCAACGATTCGCGAGTGCCGCGCATGATCCAGAAGATCCGGGCGGCCGTCGGCGGCGCGCTCGACGGGTTGACCGTCGCCCTGCTGGGGCTCGCCTTCAAACCGAATACGGACGATCTTCGCGAATCTCCTGCGATCGCCATCCTGGAGGGGATGCTCGCGGAAGGGGCACGCGTTCGTGCGTACGACCCGGTCGCCATGCCGATTGCGGCGCGGGTCGCGCGGCCGGGGGTCGCATACTGCGCGGACGAGTACGACGCCGCTCGAGACGCGGACGCCCTGGTGATCGCCACCGAGTGGAACCAGTTCCGGGGTCTCGATCTGACGAGTCTCAAGACCCGCCTGCGCGCCCCGGTGGTCGTGGACCTGAGAAACGTCTACGATCCGGGGGTTCTGCGTACCCTCGGCTATCGGTACACAGGAGTGGGGCGACCGTGATGGCGAACTACGTGATTACCGGCGGAGCGGGGTTCATCGGATCGAACCTCACGGAGGCGATCCTGCGGGGCGGGGACGCGGTGCGCGTGCTCGACAACTTCTCCTCAGGACGGCGGGAGAACCTGGTGGATGCCGCCGAATGGGCGCGCAGGGGCGGAACGCGATTCGAGCTCGTGGAAGGGGACATCCGCGACGCGAGCGTGTGCAGGGCGGTGATCCGGGGGGCCGATTACGTCCTCCACCTGGCGGCGGTCCCTTCCGTGCAGCGCTCGGTGGTGGAACCCCTGGAAACCAACGGGGTGAACGTCACCGGCACGCTGAACCTCCTGGAGGCGGCGCGAGAGGCCGGCGTGAAACGATTCGTCTTCGCCTCTTCCTCATCCGTGTACGGCGAGAGCGACGTGCTTCCCAAGGTCGAGACCATGGCGCCGGCCCCGATCTCTCCGTACGCGCTGCAGAAGCTCACCGGCGAGACGTACTGTCTGCTCTACCACCGCCTCTACCGACTCCCCGCGATCGCGCTGCGCTATTTCAACGTGTTCGGACCGCGCCAGGACCCGTCGAGCGACTACGCGGCCGTGGTGCCCCGGTTCATCGATGCAATCCGTCGCGGCCGGCCTCCGACGATCTTCGGCGACGGGGAACAGACCCGCGATTTCACGTACGTGGCCAACGCGGTACGAGCCAATCTTCTGGCGTGCAGTGCCCCGGAGGTGGCGCTCGGCCAGGCGTTCAACGTGGCGTCCGGGACGCGGGTGAGCCTGAACGAGCTCCTTGCGACGCTCGTTGCGATCGCCGGCGTGAACGTGCGCGCGCAGCACGAAGCCGCGAGACCGGGTGACGTCCGGCACTCGCTGGCTGGGCTCGAGAAGGCCTCCGCTCGACTGGGGTATCGGCCCGAGGTGGACTTCGGGGAGGGTTTGCGGCTCGTCTGGGACACATGGGCCCGATGACCGCGCGCCGCGCCACCCGATCTCCCCAGTTTCACGCCGTTGTGCTGGCGGGCGGCGGAGGGACACGTTTCTGGCCGTGGAGCCGCGGGCGGCAGCCCAAGCAGTTTCTCGCGCTCACGGGAGCCGAGCCCCTGGTCGTGGAATCCTGGCGGCGGGTGAGCCGCCTGACGGAACGAGATCGCGTGTGGGTCGTGGCGCCGGCCGCGCTGGCGTCTCGCGTGCGAAGCGAACTCCCCGAATTGAGGCCGTCCCGCCTGATCGTCGAGCCCTCGCCGCGAGACACCGCGGCGGCGATCGCTCTCGCATGCGCGAGGATCGCGCGAGTCGATCCGGAAGGGATCGTGGGGATCTTCCCGTCGGATCACGTCGTGTCGGACGCGTCGGCATTCCGGCGGAGCGTCCGCGAGGCGATCCGCGTCGCGCGGCAAGGGAAGCTCGTCTGCCTCGCCGTGCCCCCCGGACGCCCGGCGACCGGATTCGGGTACCTCAGGTGCGCGAGGGTTCCCGCCGGGCCTGTGGCGGTGCCGGTGGAGCGCTTCGTGGAGAAACCGGACGCGGCGCGCGCCCGGCGCTTCGTGCGGTCGGGGCGCTACCTGTGGAACGCGGGAATGTTCCTCTGGTCCGCGCGGCGTTTTCTGGACGAGCTGAGCCACAGCGCTCCGGCGATCCGGAAGGGGGTCGAAGCCCACCTCGACGGGATCCCCGGGGCGTGGGAACGGATCGAGAGGATCTCGGTGGACTACGCGGTGATGGAGAAGGCGTCGGACGTCTACGCCGTCCCGCTCCGGGCGGGATGGGACGACATGGGAACGTGGGAGGCGGCGGCACGCCATCGCGAGAGCAGGCGGTGTTCCGCGCGTTCCGCGATTCTCCTGGACTCCCCCGGTGCCGTCGTGTTCGCGGCGGATCGGCTGATCGCCCTGGTCGGGGTTCCGGGCGTAGTGGTCGTGGACGCGCCCGACGCCCTTCTGATCGTTTCCCGGGAGCGCAGCGAGGACGTTCGGCGGGTCGTCGCACGCTTGCGGGCGGACGGCCGACAGGATCTCCTGTGAGCGATGTCTCACGCGAAACGAGGTCGCAGCGAATGGGACGAGACGCATCCGTGGGATCCCGTTGGGCATCGCTGTTCGTCCTCGCGGTTCTCCTGCTTCTCGTCGGGGGAGCGGCCTCGGCCGGAGGATCGGTCAACGACTGGGCCGCGGAGTGGCTCCGATTCGGTGCGATCCTCTGTCTGGGAGCGCTGCTCTGGTTCCTCCCGATCAAACGGGTCTTCGCACGGCCCGCCGCGACTCTTCTGCTTCCGGCCGCAGCCTTCGTTCTCTGGGGGTTCGCCCAGACGGTACCGCTCCCGGGCGGGGTCCTGCGGGCCGTCTCGCCCCGCGCCGCGGAGATCTACGCCGACACCGTGCCTCCGGGCGGCGGGGCGTCGCTGCCGGGATGGCTGCTCGATCGCGCTCGTGCGGACGGAGTCGAGATTGGCCGCAGGGGGAACGCGCCTCCGGCGACCCCCGACCCCGGCGACCCGCGCGTCGGGCGCACGATCTCGGTCAATCCGTCCCTGACGTGGGAGACCTGTTTCCTCGTCATCACGTCGATCCTGCTGTTCGCGACCGCCGCGTGCCTGTCGGCGGGTCGCATGCTGCGCTATCGCTTGCTGTGGGGAGTGAGCCTCTGGACCGGAGCGCTCGGCTTCGCGGGACTCATCCACCGGATCGGGGGGATCGATCTGTTCTCCTGGTTCCGCACCCTGCCGCAGGACAGTCTGCCGATGGGGCCGTTCGTGAACCCCAATCACTTCGCCGGTTTCGTCGCGATGGGAACCCTCGCCGCGCTCGGCCTCGCGTTTGCGATCGTGGAGCATTCCGGGGGAGGGCTGGACAGGGACGGCATCCGCGCCGCGCTGCTCGACCGAGGCTGGGGTCTGCCGCGACTGATCATCCTCTCCGCAGCGCTCCTGCTCTCCTTGGCCAGCCTCGTGGTCTCCCGTTCCCTGGGCGGGTGGCTCGGGTTCGGCGCCGGCCTCGCGTTCTTCCTCGTGGCACGCATGCGGGGGAGGCGACGACTCGTGGCGGCGGCGGTCGTGGCTCTGGTGCTTCTCGGCTTCGGCGTCGGAGTCGCAGGATGGCTCGGGGTGAGGGGCACAGAGCAGAGCATCGGCTCTTCGCCGCTGGGCCAAGCGGATCCTTCGGCGGTGATGCGCGTCGAGATCTGGGGGAAGACCGTCGAGATGTTCCAGGACTTCCCGTGGGTCGGCTCCGGCCTCGGAACGTTCGACCTGGCTTTGGCTGCGTATCACGGTGCGGGAGAGTGGATGAGCTGGCAGCACGCTCACAACGACTACCTGGAGCTTCTGGCAGAGGCAGGTCTCGTGGGACTCGCGATTCTCGCGTGGGCGGTGTTCATCCTCGTCACGCGCGTGTACCTGCCGGCGCTGGGCGGCCCGGAGCGGCGCCCGCGATGGTCGACCGTCGGGATCGCGGCGGCGGTGTTCGCGATGCTCGCGCACTCCGTGGTGGACTTCAACCTGAAGATTCCGTCGAACGCAGCGCTCTTCGCGGTTCTCCTGGGGGTCTTGGCGGCCGCGGCCGGTGACGAAGGCCGAACCGCTCGACCGGAGAGTACGACGCCATGAGCTGGAACGGCCCCGAAGAGGGAGACAACCCCACGGCTCCATCCGCCGGCCCGGACTGGAGCGGGCGCGCCGCGCGCTTCGGGATTCGCGCGATCATTCTGGTTCTACTGTTTGCTCAGGGCGTGTACGCAGTGAGATTCCAGGGGAACGAGCGCACGATCGGCAGCGGGATGAGCGACTACGACGAGGGTTCCCTGGGATCCGCGATCGCGAGTTTCGAGCAGGCGATCGCCGTGGACGATCGCGACGAGGACGTCTGGGCCTCGCTGGGCGACGCGTATCTGGATTTCTACCGGAATCCGCCGAGCAAGCCCTGGAGCGACGAGGACTCCGAGACGATTCTCGAGCGCGCCTGGGCCGGCTATGCGGGAGCGGTGCTTCGCTCCCCGCTCGACGCGTGGGCCTGGAGCGGTCTTGCCGACGTGGCAATCCACTGGACCCGGTTCGAGAACCGCCGGACTCCCATCGATCTCTCCGAGATCGACGAGAACGCTCCCAGGGCTTTCGACCCGGGACATGCGGTCGCCCTCACAGCCGCGAAGATCGCGCTTCGCCGCCAGCCTTCCGGCTACCAGCAGCTCGACGTGCTCGCCAAGACGTACGCGGAGGCCGGGGAAATCGATCGGGCGGGGGAAATCTACGTGCAGTCGGCGCGGATGTTCCCGGCTCCCTCCTACCACTTCTGGGGCCGTACCCGTCTGCTGGAGCCGTTCTACCGGTCGATCCTCGCTGGGCTCGAGGAGGGGATCGCGAGGTCGCCAGACTTCGCCAAGACGAAGCTCGACCTCGAAGTCGGCCGCTTCGCGAGGTTCCAGAAGGACCTGGACACGGCGCTCCGGCATTTCGAGGCGGCGCGAAAGCACACGGACTCACCCGAGTGGCTGTACCGGGTGGAGTGGGAGAAGGCCGGCGTCCTCGAGGAACTGGGCAGGTTCGAGGAGGCGCTGGGTGCGCTGCTCGAGGCGCAGCGGTACGGCTTCGACCGCGCGCAGGTGAGCCGGAGGGTCGGCCTGCTCCAGATCCGGCTCGGGAAGTTCGGGGACGCGTGCGCCGCCCTGCGCGATGCGCTGCGGGACCTCGCCTCCGATTCCGCGCTTCGCATCGAGACTGCGAGAGCCTGCGAAGCCTCCGGGGAGAACGACGCGGCGGAGGCGGTGCTGCTGGAGGGGATCGGATCCCCGGTGGACGACCTGAGCCTCTCTCGCGCGATCGTCGACTTCTATCTGCGCCAGGGAAGACTCCGCACCGCGGAGACCGTCCTGCACGCGTGGGTCCGGGATTTCCCCTCGCAGGGGGAGTTCCAGGTTTGGGCCGCGGAAGTCTCGGCCTCTCGCAACGCGAGTCCCCGGTGATCCTCGAGCCAATCGTGGGGATGATCGCCCGCGAAGCGGGCGCGTGAGCCTGGGCGGGGCGGAGCGAGTCGGCTCGCCGTGAGCGACAGCCTTCGCCCGGACGCGTCGGGAGACATCGCGCGCCGCACGATCACCGGCCTGCGCTGGGTGATGGCCCTCAACGTGGCCACGATCCCGCTTTCGTTCCTCACGAACGTCCTTCTCGGCCGGGTCTCGGCCGAGGCGCTGGGCTACTACGGCGCGATCCAGCTGTTCGCCACGAGCTTCATGACGTTCGTGTTCCTGGGCGGGCCTGCCGTGTTCGCTCGCTTCGTCCCACGGATCGACGGACGCAAGCGGCTGGACTTCCTGCTGAGCTACACCGGGTTGGTGATGGCCGTCTTCGCGGTCGGCGTGCTCGCGGGGTGGGCGATTGCCCCGCGGTCTCTCTCCGCGCTGCTTCAGCGATACGGTCGGCCGGCGCCCGCGATCGCCGTTTTCTTCTCCGTTGCAGTGCTCCTCGCGTTCGCGACCAACTCGTATCTCTGGGGGGCGCTCGAAGGGAAGGCGGCCGCCATCCAGTCCCGCCTTCCCGTGGCCGGCTTTTTCGTCGCGGCTCTGGCCGCCGCCGGTCCGTTCCGCTCGCGGCTCGGTGAGACCCCGGACCGATTCCTCTGGATCTCGGCGCTGGCCGTCTACGCGCTGTCGGGCGCCTACGGATGCGTCGCAGTGGCCCGCTCACGGAGCCGCGTCTCGGGCCGCCCCCGATGGTACCTCCCCGCGGGGTTCTGGTCCGTGACGTTCTACGGCTACCTCGAGACGCTCGTCGTGTTCGCATACAACGGAGCGGTGCAGGCGATGGTACTGCTCTGGCTCGACGTGAGGGCGCTCGGATACCTCCACCCGGCGATCCGCTTCGTGACGATGCTGGAGTCGCTCGTGGGAATGCTCGCGCAGACCGTCGCGCCGGCCCTCGCGAGGCTCGACTCCGCCGGTCGACGGGAAGACGCTCTCCGGCAGGCGCGGACGGCGATGAACGGGACAGCCGTTCCATTGGTCGCAGCGGTGCTGGCGCTGGTGTTCTTCGCTCCGGACGCGATGGGGATGTTCGGCACGGATTTCCGGGCCGGCGCGGACCTGCTGCGGCTGGCAGCTCTGTCGGCTCTTGCGGCCCCCGTGGTCCAGTACGGCGGGGCGATGATGGTCGCCTTCGGCGCCCTCCGGAGCTACCTGTCGGCCTCTCTCGTGTACGTGGCGGTCGCTCTCGCGATGACCGCGGCCAGCGTTCCGCTTTTCGGCCTGCGAGGTGCGGCAGCCGTCACCACCCTGGGGGCGTTCGCGCGGCACGTGACCCTGACCATCGCGCTGCGCCGGAGTCTCGGCTATCGAGCGGGCAGTCGCGTGCAGGTGGCCTGGGCATGCGGCGCGGCGGCCGTCTGGGTGGCCTGGGAGGTGGAGCCGGGGCGGGCGATGGCGGTCCTGCTCTGGGCGGTTTTCTTTGCCGCGTTCTGCGTCGCCGGTCGCGTGAGGTGGCCGGAGGTCGTGTCGAGCGTGCGGCGACTCGTCGGTGGCGCCTGAGCGCTGCTCGCCCGCAGGGAGGTTTGCCCCGCCCGCAGGATCCTCGCAGCGGGCCGGATGGCGCCCGAGGCATCGTCCCGAGGCCACGACGCTCGCGTCCGGGTGCGGAGCTTCGAAACGGCAGATGAGCCTCGCGACGCTCCGCGTCGGAAGCGGACGGGAACCGCGAAAGTCGGCCGCTGTCACCGGGACCCGAATCCTCCCCCCTCGACTCGCCCTGGGCGCCCGGCGGGAAGCCGTCGTATATTGCGCTGTTGGGTGGGCGGAACGGAATGAACAAGGGCGTTCTTTTCTGGTTGGTTTCGGGATGCATCGCCCTGTTCATGACCCTGCTCGGGGCAGTGTATGCCGACTCCGAGTGGAGTCAGCTCACGTTCCTGGTGGCGGTGGCCGCCGTCCTCATGGCCGTGAGCATCTGGGTGCGTGCCGAGCGGAGACTGCCGCTGCTGTGCGATCCGATGGTTCTCTTCATGGCGTTCCAGACTCAGTTCTTCGTGATCGGCGCATTTGCCCTCCCCTTCTCCTCGTTTTCGTCTCGCATGAATGCGACCCCCGAGACGTCGACTCGAGCGATGCTGTGCTTCTTGTTGATGATCGCGGCGTATCTCGCCGGTTATCAGAGCCGGATCGGACCGGACATCGCGGCGCTCCTTCCCGATTTCCGCGGAAGGCGGGGCAAGCTGCCCGGTCGATGGTTCGAGACGTTCATCGTCGGGGGATGCGTTCTGGGGATCGTGGCCTACGTCGTGGACCTGGGCGGACTGAGCAGCATCGCTCGATCGGGGTACGGCCGCGTGAAGGGTGGGAGCGGCTTCTACCAGATTCCCATCTACGTCGCCATGGTCGGGACGCTCCTCATGGCGTGGCGGCTGATGGTCTCGCGGACCGCGTCGGCCCTGGAGCGAGTCTTCTTCTGGGTCCTCTTGGTCGTGGAGACTCTGTTCTTCGGGTTCTTCCTCGGAGCGCGGAAGCTGCTCTTCTTCCTGTTTTTCGGGCTCCTGAGCATGTGGGTCCTTCGGCGCAGTCGCTCGAAGGCGCCCCGTTATGCCGCGATCGCGCTCCTCCCGGTCCTGCTGTTCTACTTCGGTGCGTGGGGGATCGTACGGGTGACACCGCTCGAGGATCTCCTGCACGCGAAGGGGGGGGGAGCCCCAGTCGGCGAATCGAGTCGAGCGGTGTTCGAAGGGTACGTGGGCGGCGTCGCCGAGCCGTTCGCCGTCGCGTGCTTGATCGTGGACGTGTTCCCCGACACGGAGCCGTATCGATACGGCCGGACCCTTCTGGTGACCGTGCTCGGGTTCATCCCTCGTGCGGTTTGGGCCGACAAGCCCGTGGGCCTGGGGAAGGATCTCACGCGGTACACCGACGGCATCTTCTACAAACACACCTACGGCCACAGTCTGACGCCAACCCTGGTCGGCGACTTCTACGCGAACCTGGGCTGGTTCGGGGTGATGCTCGGCGGGCTGCTGTTTGGCGTCGGATGCAGGACCGTCGCCGCGTACATGGCCACGGATCTGCAAGACGGGGAACAGAGGTCCGCGAGTCGCGTGCTGATCGGAGCGGTCTTCATCGCTGGCCTGGTGGAGGTGCGTTCGGACATGGCGACGCTCGGGGTGTTCTACGGGCTGACCTACCCGGCCCTGCTCCTGGCCCTGATCGCGTTCCGACTGGACTACGACTCGACCCCCGCGGCGTAGATCGTGGACCGGTGGGCGGCTTCCTGCTCCGGGAGTGATCTCAGGCGTCCGGGCGCGCGTTCGGAGGTTTTCTCGGGGCGGGCCGAGGCAAGGAAATCCCCCGCTTTCCGGGTTGACGGCGGTCTGGGCGGCCGGCGGTTGTGGAGCTGCGGACGGCATCTCCGGTTCGCGGTATAAGTAACGGGCGGTTCGGGAGACTCTCGGCGTGGCACCCATCCAGTATCTGACGGCCTTCATGGTGTCGCTGGCGGTGTCGGCAGGGCTCGTTCCCGCTCTCATCCACCTTGCGAGCCGGCTGGGCGCCGTGGACATGCCGGGGGGCCGCAGGATCCACGGCCGGCCCGTTCCTCGTCTGGGCGGCATCGGCATCTTCGGGGGCTTCGTCGTCGCGGTCACGGCAAGCGCGCTCGTCGCACGCCAGGTCGATCTCCTGGGCGACCTCCCGGAGTCTCGATGGGTCTCCACCGCGCTGGGCATGTTGGTGATCTTCCTGGCCGGGTTGTGGGACGACATCCAGCCGCTGTCCGTCGGGACGAAGTTCGCGTTCCAGGTGGTTGCGGCGACGATCGCCGTCGGCTCCGGTTTCCGTATCGGCGTCGTCGCGTCTCCGCTGGGCGGATCGCAAGATCTGGGTGTCTTGGGAGTCGTCATCACGCTGGGGTGGATTCTGCTCCTGATCAATGCCATGAATTTCATGGACGGACTCGATGGACTCGCGGGCGGGCTCGCTCTGATCGCGACGGCGACGGTGACGGCGGTCGCCTGGACGACGGGTCAGGTGGGAGTGGCGGTGACCTCCCTCGCCCTGGCCGGGGCGTCTGATGGGGTTCCTTCCGTACAACTTCGCTCCGGCGCGGATCTTCATGGGCGACGGAGGAAGCCAGTTCCTTGGATACACGTTGGCGGTGATCTCCGTCCGCGCCGCGCAGAACGGGGCCGCCGGGGTCGCGATTCTCGTCCCTCTGTCGTGCCTCGGCCTGCCGATCCTGGATCTGGTCACCACGGTTGCGCGCAGGGCGTTTCGGCAGGACGAGAGCGGCGCGAACGGGGTCGCAGCGTTGGTTCGGCGGGTGTCGCGGGCCGACCGCGAGCACCTCCACCACAATCTCCTCGAGCTGGGGCTTTCGCACCGCAGCGCCGTCCTTGCTCTGTATCTCCTGGCCGCGCTGCTCGCGCTTTCGGGCTACCTGTTCCTCGTCCCAGCCATTCTGCCGCTGGCGCTCTGTCCCTTGATCCTTTCGGTGGGTTCGGTGGTGTTCATCAAGCTCGCTCTTGCCGGGGCGCGCGCGCGCGTTCGCGCCCGGCACGCGGGAGGGGGGACACCCAGCTAGTCACGGCGCGTTCCCGATGGAACGGGAACGGGTACCGACCCGGTCGAGTGAAGGGTTCGCGGCATCGTCGCGGCTCTTCTTCGGCCGTGCGACACGTTGACCATCCATCCCGAGAGAACTATGTTTCACCGTTCGGTACCGATCGTTCCAAAGGAGAGTTGCCCGGCCTTGAGGACCGCAGCCGTCCGAAGGATCATGTGCGCGGCATGTCTTTGGACCGCTTTCGGGACCGCTGCCGCCCAGATTCCCACCGATCTGTCGGAGCTGACTCCGGTTCAGTGGGGGAAGCTGCAGATCTTCCCGGCGGTCGAGACGGGACTCTCCTGGACCGACAACCTGTTCTCGCAAGCGACGAATCCGGTCACAACCGCGATATTCTCCGCGACCCCGTCGTTCCTCGCGCAGGTTCCGTTCGGGAGGAGCGCGGCACAGCTGGGTTACTCGGTCGTGGGGAAGAAGTACTCCACGGTCCAGTCCGAGAATCAGCTCACCCACTACGTGCTCGGCGACACGCGTCTGCTGTTCGGGAGCGGTCTCGCCGTTCAGCTTCGCGACGAGTACAGGAGCGGCGTGATCGACGTGGAGGCGATCGACCCCGGCGGCGAGCTCAGGTTTCGGGGCGACCGGTTCGAATCCAACGACGTCGACATCGCCTTCGGAGTGCCGCACGGCGACCTGCTGGCTTTCGGCGCCTCCGTGGGGAGCAGCCGGATCCGTTTCAAGAGCCAGGGCTATCGCGACGTGGACGCCATCTCGTTCCAGCTGGGAGGCGAGCATCGGGCGAGCCCGACGCTGCGGCTCGGGTGGCAGATCTCTCGCGACGATGCGGACCTTCGGCCGTCTGCCGGCGGAGTTGACGACGAGTGGCATCAGACGGAGGACTTCGCCGGGGTGATAGGGGACTGGCAGATCGGGCCCGGCAGCTCGTTCCCGTTCGAGGTTTCGTTGACCCGCGTTCGGAGCGAGAATCTCGACAGGCCGGAATTCTCGACGCGAGCCTCGGGGCTCACGGGGTCGCTGTCGTACCGCCAAGCCGTCCCGGCCCGGACCGCCCTCGTCGTCAGCGTCGAGCGGGACGTGTATACGTCCGTGTATCAGAACAACGCGTTCTACGTCAGCAATCGTGCCTCCGCCGAATTCAAGAACGACCCCGAGGCTCGGCTGGCCCTGGGCACGAGGCTCGCCTATACTATCAACGCTTATCCTGAGGAAGACGACACGGGCATCCAACGGCGAGACGAAACGACGGACTGGGAAGTCTGGGCCGGGTTGCCTCTTCCTTCCGGCTTCGAGCTTCGCGTTTGGGGTCGGTACGGTCTGCGGACGTCGCGGCAGGAGAGCCTCGGATACGAAGCGACGAGCGTCGGTGTGAGCGTGCGACTCGGGCAGTGACCGCTTCGCGGGGGAGTGCATGACGGCAAGCAGAATGGCGGCTCGGATCCTCGTGGCAACGTGCGCGATGGCTTGCCTGGTTCCCGCGCATGCAGGAGCCCTGACCAAGGTCGAGTGGCAGAGCGGACCGGAGAAGAGCGCCGAGTCGCTCGTGCTCCACTTCGGGTCCGGGATCCCGGCTTTCGAGGTCGACATGGAGCCCTGGGGGCTCTCGTTCTGGTTCCCGAAGATGGAGCTGGATCCGGTGGCGGCGGAGGGAATTCGAGTCGTCGCCGAGCGCGACGGAACGCGTCTTCGCGTCGAGCGTCCGGGCATCGAGATCCGTCGGTGGGCGTTCGACGCCGAAGCGGTTCGTATCGTGATCGCCCGGCGCGTTCAGGGGCCGGTGGCGAGCTCCCGGTACCAAGTCGGGGTCGGCGACGTGGTCACGATCGCGGTCTACAAGAACCCGGACCTCTCCGGGGATTTCACGGTGGCTCCGGACGGGGCCCTGAGTCTTCCCCTCATCGGGAGCCTCCCGGCGGTGGGTCTGACCGACATCGAGATCGCGGAGCGTCTTCGGAGGGTTCTCGACAAGGACTTCCTCGTGGACCCGCAGGTCAGCGCCACGGTGAAGACCTATCAGAGCCAGTACACGTACGTGACCGGAGCCGTTCCCCGTGCCGCGCGCATCGCTCTCGGGCCGGGGATGTCCATCAAGGACGTCCTGGCCGAGGCCGGGATCGCGATGGGTCCGGACCAGGTGGTGGTTCTGAGCCGCGTCGGGGCCGAAGGCGACGCGATCCCTCTGGACCCTGCGGCCCTCGAAGCGGCGGATTGCCCCGTTCCCCGCAACGGGGATGTCCTCACGGTCCAGGAGCCGAGCTACGTGTACATGCAGGGAGAGGTGCGCCGTCCGGGACGCGTCCCTTACGCGTCCGACATGACCGTCCTGCAGGCGATCTCCATCGCCGAGGGTCTAACCGAGTGGGCCTCGAAACGGGACGTGCGGATCCTGCGGACCGTCGACGGAAAAACGGTGGAAGAGGTCGTGAACCTCAAGAAGATCGAGGAGCGGAAGGTCCCGATCCCGAAGCTCCGTTCCGGTGACCTCGTGCTGGTGAAACGCAAGATCCTCTAACCGTTTCGGTCCCGGCAGGGTGCCGCGTCGGACGATCCGAGGCTCGGGCCCCGCCTCCGCGGAGCAACCCGGGCCGGAGGACCGGCACGCATCGCCCGCCGGCCCTCGTCGTTTCTCGGTGACGGCTCGGCGGCCGAGGGAGACTGTCACCGATTCCCCCCATCGTCCCGCCGTTTCTCTGTCGTTCGCTCGGGACACGACTTCCATGGTGGGACCGGCTCGCGCGGCGTATATTGATTGTTTCGGGAGCAACCTCGAAGGAGTGACGTGGTGGACAAGATCGCACATGCTGGCCCGCAGGCGCCGATCGTCGAACGGGCGGCTCATCTGAGGGATTACTGGAGGATCGTCCGTCGCGGGCGGTACACGATTCTGGTGATCTTCCTCATCGCCGTGGGCCTGTCGATCCTCCGCGTGACGCTGGCGACGCCGATCTACAAGGCGACGGCCACCATCGAGGTGAAGCCGGAGCCGCGGCGGATCCTCCCGGGTCAGGAGCAATGGGTCGGCGCCGAGGGTGGGGGCTGGATCGCCGAAGAGAAGTACTTCAACACGCAGCTCGAGGTGCTCCGGAGCCGAGACGTGGCCGAGAAAACGTTCCGGCGGCTTCATCTCGAGCGTCATCCACTCTTCGCCAACACCCAGGACCCCGTCGCGGTCTTCCAGCGGATGATCGAGGTGAGGCCGAAGATCGAGACGCGGCTGGTCTTCGTGAGCGTCACCGGGCCGAATTCGAAGGAGATCAAGGAGTGGGTCAACGCCGTCGCCGACGTGTACGTGAAGCGAAACGTGCAGCAGGCGATGGAGAGCTTCAGCGCGATCATGGACGAGATCCGCCGCGGGATGGAGGCGTTCCGAGGCGGTCTCGAGCAGGCCGACAGTCGGCGACTCGAGATCGCCGCCGAAGAAGACCTCTACCTTCCCGAGAATCAGCAGGAGATCCTGAAGCGACGCCTGGAGGCGTACAACGAGCAGCTCTCCACCGCGCGCATCGAGGTCGGCTCGCTGAACGCCGAGATCGAAGGGCTCGAGAGGATCCGTCGCGAGGGAGGGGACATCCTGAGCCTCTCGCGCTGCGCCCAGGACCCGGTGATCCAGGACCTGTACTCGCAGAAGCTCCAGACCGAGAGGGACCTGCAGAGACTCGGCGGTGAGAAGCGGCCCAATCATCCGGAGTATCTGGCCAAGGTCGGCGAGTCGAAGAAGATCCAGGAAAGCCTCGCCGCGCAGCTGGACGTGGTGCTCGAGAAGCTGCGCACCCAGCAGCGGGTCAAAGCGTCGGAATCCTCCTTCGCCCTGGAACAGATCCGGACGACGCAGGCAGAGGCGTACCGGGTGCAGCAGGTCTCGTCGAGCTACGACATCTCGAAGAACGATGCCGAAGCGAAGCGGAAGGCCTACGACGTCGTCGCCGAGACGATGGAGCGCCTCACGGTCGGGGCGCAGCTGGTGGGAATGAACAACAACCTCTCCGTGCTGGATCGCGCCATCGAGCCCGCGCGGCCGTCGAAGCCTCGTCGGTTGGTGTCGCTCCTGTTCGGAAGCCTGGTCGGGCTGATCCTCGGCATCGGAGCCGTTCTTTTCATGGATTACCTGGACAACACGGTTCGAACGGCCGAGGACGTGGAGCAGTACCTGGGACTCCGCCTGCTGGCCATCGTGCCCAGGAAGCGCGACTCCAACGCGCACGCGATCAAGGAGGCGTACCAGAGCCTCCGGACGAGCATCCTGTTCTCCAGCGAAGGTCGGGAGCGCAAGATCCTCCTGGTGAGCAGCGCCGGACCCCAGGAAGGGAAATCCAGCACCGTGGCCGCCGTTGCCCGCACGTTCGCCGCGACCGGAGAGAAGGTCGTCGTGATCGACTGCGACCTCCGGAAGCCCACCCAGCACGTGCACATGTCGGTCCCGCGGGAGCCCGGACTCACGAACTTCCTGCTGGACGGGAAGGGCGCGGACGTGAGGCAGTACCTTCGAACCACGGATGTCGATTCGCTTCGGCTTCTTCCCTGCGGTCCGATCCCTCCGAACCCGCCCGACATCGTCGGCTCCCTCCGCTTCCGGGAGCTCCTCTCCGAGCTCAAGGAGACCTTCGACTGGGTCATCGTGGACAGCCCGCCCGTCGTGAGCCTCGCGGATTCTCTCGTGCTCGCCTCGATGGCCGACCTGGTCGTGCTCGTCATCAAGCACAACGAGAACGATCGCGAGCTGATCCGGCGCAGCGTGAAGCAGCTCCGGGACATCAACGCCAACATGGTGGGCGCGGTCCTGAACAACGTCGACATCGAGCGAGCCCACTACGGCGACTACTATTACGCCGGGTACTACAACTATGGCGAGGCGGGCGGCAAGGGCGCCAAGCGTCGCAGGTCGCGCGCACGAGAGGCCGCTGCGGGCGGCGACGGTTCGGAGCGCGTGGCGCTTTGAGCCTCGGGTGATCGCTCTCGTGAGCCGGCGCGCGCGCACACCGGCCGCGTGCAGAAAGTCCTGTTTCTGAGGAGCGGCCGCACCAGGCGGGCGCCCCGACATCTCCGAAAGAAACAAGCCCAACCGGAACGATGCCGGTCTGCCGGCGTCGCGGAGGGCGGGAGCGGGGGTTCGGGGGCAGAGCCCCCGAGCATCTGTTTCTTGTGCTTATCGGGTTGACTCCGAACCATACAACATCTTGTAGGTCGTCGGGGCGCGGGCGGTGGCCAGACCGAGAAGGGTCTGGAAGGCCGCCATGGGGGTGCGGCGCCTGTTGAAGCGGAAGGTGAACTCGTCAAGGTAGACCTGCAGATGTTGCTTGCCGACGCCGTGATGAGTGCCGCGGAGCCAGGTCTGGAGGTTGCCGAAGACCCGGTGCACACGAGGCAGAATCTTCGCCGCCCGCTCCGGGTTGCCCTGGACCTTGGGGCGGTGGCGGTAACCCATGCCCTGGAGCGGTGCGTAGCCTCCCCAGCCATCGGTCAGGACGACCGCACCACGCTGGACGTTCGCCGCAACGAATCCGGTGAGCGAGGCGCCGGACGCATCGGGAACCACCTGGAGACGCACCCTGCCGGAGCCCTTCCCGCGCACCTCGACGGCGCCCACAACCAACGCTTTGCACACGAGTTGTCGTCCTCCCTCGAGGCCAGCTTCGGGGCCGCCGATGTAGACCTCATCCACCTCAACCTTCTCCTTCAAAGCTTCGCGGTCGGGCCGTACCATCGCCCGCCGCAGCTTGTGGAGCATGGCCCAGGCCGTCTCGTAGGAGTCCAGGCCGAGCTGCCGCTGCAGCTGCAATGCCGAGAGACCCGGTGTGTGCGTGGTGACCAGGTACGCCGCCCAGAACCAGAGGGTGAGAGGCATTCGGGTTCGGTGCAGAATCGTTCCAGCCGTGACCGAGGTCTGATAGCCGCAGGCCTTGCACTGCCAGAGCCGACGCCCAGCCAACTCGAACGCCTCGGTGTTCTGGCACCGCGTGCACCGGTACCCCTCGGTCCACCGACACGCCGCGAGATAGGCCTGGCAGGCTGCCTCGTCTGCGAACCGTCGCTGGAACTCTTTCAAGGACCTGGGGAAGTCGGGCCGACCCACCGCCGTACACTACCCATGGTGGTCTTCGGAGTCAACCCGATAAGCACACTGTTTCTTAAGAGCGGCCGCACAGGGCGGGCGCCCCGACACCTCGGGAAGAAAAAGGCCCAACCGGAGCGATGCCGGTCCGCCGGCGTCGCGGAGGGCGGGAGCGGGGGTTCGGGGGCAGAGCCCCCGAGCATCTGTTTCTTAAGAGGCTCCCGAAGCACCGAGCCCGACCGAGCTCGATCCCCGCTACCGTCCCACCTGCGCGATGAAGGCGAGCGTGTCCGACGCGCAGCGCGGCCACGCGTACGGTGCGGCTCGCGCATGGGCGAGCGCCGCTTTCTCGGCCCGCAGGTCCGGATCGCGCGCGAGGGCGCGCACCGCGGACGCGATCGAGCCGGGATCCTCCGGGTCGAAGTACACGCCGGCGTCGCCGAGGACCTCGGGCATCGGTCCACGGCTCGAGCAGGCGATCGGCAGACCCGACGCCATCGCTTCCACGAGAATGTTCGGCAGGTTCTCGCACGAGGAGGCGAACACGAAGATCTCGGCGTGGCGGTAGGTCGCGTGCAGCTCGGAGAACGGGACCCCCTCCCGGCGCACCACGAACTCTCGTCGGGGATCGAGGGAATCGAGCGTTCGGACGAGACGTCGGAGAGCGGGCGGATAGGCGGGTCCGACGAATTCCGCGCGGACCGGTAGCCCTTCGCGGCGCAGCAGCGCCATCGCTTCGGCGACGTTCCATTGGTGCTTGTAGACGTCCACGATGGACACGTACAGGACGCGGAGCGGATCGACAGGCGAGCAGTCCGCCAGCGGACGAGGTCTTCGCGGGGCAACGCGGAATCGATCCTCGATCCCGTGAGGGATCACGGTGATCCTTCCCCGGACTCGCACGCGGCCCAGGATCGCGTCGCGGGCGTATCGGCTCAGGAAGATCATTCCGTCCGCGCGCCGGAACGTCCGGGCCTGCCCGAGGCGCAACAGGGCCAGTCGGATGGAGGGATACGATGCGCCGTAGCGCAGCAGCTCCCGCGTCTCGAACGGCAGCATGTTCTGCGACAGAACCACGAGGGGAAGCGGGACGGGCGGCGCGAGGCTTCCTGGCGCGAAGAGGACGTCGCACCGGCGGGCGGCGAGACTCGGGAGGAACCGCCGCTGCCAGCGGAGCCTCGACGCGACCGAACGGTCGAGGATCGGATCGTGCGCCGTTTCGAGCCAGTCTCGGCGCGGAAGAACCTCGAGGATCGAGCGGCCCCCCCAGACCACCACTCTGTCGATCCCGTCCGCGGCCGGGTCGGCGCACGCGAGAAGATTGGTCAGGTGCGCGATCGCTCCACCGGAGCCGAGGTTGGACGCGTCCACACCGACGATCACTGCGTTGTCTCCGCGGCGGACTAGGCCGCGGCCTCGATCCGTTTCCGGAAATCCGCGAGCGTAGCCTCGAGCCCCTGACGGATTCCGATCTTCGGCTCCCACCCGAGACGCTCGCGGGCGACGGCGATGTCGGGCTGGCGGACCTTCGGATCGTCCTCGGGGAGCGGCTCGTAGACGATCGCCGACCTGCTTCCCGTGAGCTCCCGGATCTCCTGGGCCATGCGCCCGACCGTCCACTCGTGGGGGTTCCCGAGGTTGACGGGATCGTGCAGGTCGGACCGGAGAAGCCGCAGCAGCCCCTCCACGAGGTCCGACACGAAGCAGAACGACCGGGTCTGCGAGCCGTCTCCGTACACCGTGACCGGCTCGCCTCGGACGGCCTGGAGCAGGAAATTCGGGATGGCGCGGCCGTCGTGCAGACGCATGCGCGGGCCGAACGTGTTGAAGATTCGAGCGATCCTGGTATCGACGCCGTGCACCCGATGGTATGCCATGCTCATCGCCTCGGCGAAGCGCTTGGCCTCGTCGTAGACGCCGCGCGGGCCCACGGGATTCACGTTGCCCCAGTAGCTCTCCGGCTGCGGATGGATCAGGGGATCGCCGTAGACCTCGGAGGTGGAGGCGAGAAGAAAGCGGGCCTGCTTGGCCATGGCGACCCCGAGGGCCTTGTGCGTTCCCAGGGAGCCGACCTTCAGCGTCTCGATGGGAAGGTCGCGGTAGTCTCGCGGGCTGGCGGGGCTCGCGAAGTGCAGGACCGCCCAGAGCGGACCCTCGATGTAGATGTACTCGGTGACGTTGTGGAAGATGAACTGGAAATCTCGATTCCCGGCAAGGTGGGCGATGTTGTCCGTCTTCCCGGTGATCAGGTTGTCCATGGCGATCACCGCGAAGCCCTCGGCGAGGAGCCTGTCGCACAGGTGAGATCCCAAGAACCCGGCACCGCCGGTCACGAGCACGCGATCCTTCAACGTAGTCCTCCGGCGGCTGGTAGGCCGCGCCGTTCCATGTGGCCCGCGCCTCGGTCGGCAGGGGTCGGAATCGAGGATTCTACACCGGGCGAACCTCCTGCCTGCGCGGCATGCGGGAGCGGGGATCCATGAGAGGCCGGATGGATCGTGTCGGGTAATTTTCCCGCTGCGGCTGGGCGCACCGGCGGTGCACCGGGGCGCCCCGAGCTTCGAGGATCACGTCCAGGTCCAGGAGATCATCACGCCGGATCGAGGGACGTTCGGGCGGCGACAGCCAAGGGATCGAGAGGCCAGCCTCCGGCCCGTGAGCGAGGCGTTTCGTCCGGAGAGCCGGGCGGCAGCATCCCGATCGAGCCGCCGACCGACGGACTCGAATCTGCGGTTCTTGCGCAGCAAACGGTCTGTTCGGGTCGGTTCCGCCGTTTCACCGTGAGGCGGGATTCGGTATACTGCCGCTCCACGGAAGGGGGTACCCATGAGAAGCGTGATCTGCCGTGCCGCGGTACTTTTCGTTCTGTTCCTGGGAGTGCCGACGGTTCTGTTCGGACGTGACCTGAGCTTCGAGGATCGCGTCAAGGCGCAGGCAGCCATCGAGCGCGTCTACTACTCGCACCAGATCGGCGCGACGATGACGTTCGAGCAGGCCGTGCCGCCGAACGTGCTCGAAGCGAAGGTATGGAGGTACCTGAAGCAGACCGAGGCTCTCGAGGTGTACTGGAAGACGCCGGTCACCAACGACATGCTCCAGCGAGAGCTCGAGCGCATGGCTCGTGGGTCCCGGCTCCCCGACCGACTGGACGAGCTTTTTGCGGCACTGGGCGGCGATTCTTTCCTGATCAAGGAGTGCCTCGCGCGTCCAACCCTCGTGGATCGACTGACCAGGAACTTCTACGCGTTCGACGCGACGCTGCACGCCGAGGAGCGGCTCCGCGCCGAGGAGCTCCACAGACAGCTCGCGGAAAAAGAGATCGATCCCCGAAACGACCACCCGGATCGAAGGGTATTCGACCTGATCCTCAGCGAGAAGAAGGGCGACGCGAAGGACGAGCGAGAATCGAGTGGAGAGCTCCTCGCTCGAGCGCGCCCCGAAGAGCGGCCTCTGTCGCCGGAGGAGTTCCGGAGGGAACGATCCCGGTTGCCAGACGCCCCCGGACATGTGGGGCCGGTGGAGGAACAGCGCGGTGGATTCATGATCCGCGTCGTGCTCACCGATTCGCCGAGCGAGGTGCGCGCGGCGAGCTACGCGATCCCGAAGAAAACCTGGGACACATGGTGGGAGAGCGCGAAGGAGGGCCTGCGCGGCGGATTGGTGACGTCCACAGCGCTGGACGGAGGTCTGCCGCCGATCGCCCTGCGCCCTGCGGCCAGCTCGTTCCAGTCTGCGGGCGCGGCCGCGCATGCGCAGGAGGCGGACGCCGCGCCGTGCCCTTACGATGCGTGGGACAGCGGGAGCTCCTCCGCGCCGGATCATCGCGCAGGCCACACGGCGGTCTGGACGGGAAGCGTGATGGTGGTCTGGGGCGGCTCTTACACGGGTCACTACCTCAGCAGCGGTGGTCGGTACGATCCGGCGACGGATACGTGGACGGCGACGTCGTCCCTGGAAGCACCGTCCGCTCGATCTGGGCACACGGCGGTGTGGACGGGAAGCCGCATGGTGGTGTGGGGCGGCGACTTCTTCGATGGTTCCCGCGGTTACCTCAGGACAGGAGGGCGGTACGACCCGGTGACGGACACCTGGACCGCAACGTCGACTGCGAGCGCACCGGAGGGACGCACTGGGTCTACGGCGGTCTGGACAGGAAGCCGCATGGTGGTCTGGGGCGGCGAGTTCTTTTCCACCGTCTACTTCCGCAGTCACTACTTTAACACAGGCGGCCGCTACGATCCGGTGACGGACACCTGGACCGCGACGTCGATGAGGGGGGCACCGTCCGGGCGGGCGTATCAGACGGCGGTTTGGACAGGAAGCCGCATGGTGGTCTGGGGCGGCGTCGGCGGGGGGTACTCCCTCAACACCGGCGGGCAGTACGATCCCGGGACGAACGCGTGGACGGCGACCTCGACCGTGGGGGCACCGTCCGCTCGGTGGGGACACACGGCGGTGTGGACGGGAAGTCGGATGGTGGTCTGGGGCGGCGAGAACAGTGATGGTTACCTCCAACACTTCAAGACCGGCGGGCGGTACGATCCGGCGACGAACACGTGGATCGCGACGTCGACCGAGGGGGCCCCATCCGGGCGTGCGTTTCACACGGCGGTTTGGACGGGAAGCAAGATGGTGGTCTGGGGCGGGAAATTCTATGACGCCTCGCCTCACTTCCTCGACACCGGTGGGCGCTACGACCCCGGGACAGACACATGGACGGCAACGTCGACGGTGAGCTCACCGGTGGGGCGTGAGCGCCCCACGGCGGTATGGACAGGGAACTTGATGTTGGTTTGGGGCGGCAACGATTACCAGATCCTTCCGTTCGAAGACCCGGACGGCAACATCATCTACCTACGCGTCTACCGTTACTTTGACACCGGCGGGCGCTACGATCCGGCGTCGGACACCTGGACCGCGACGTCGACCTTGGAAACTGCGCGTGAGAACCACACGGCGGTCTGGACCGGGAACGTGATGCTGGTCTGGGGCGGCGATTCCTTCGATGGTTCTGTCCAGTCCTTCTTGGCCGACGGCGGGCGGTACGATCCGGCGACGAACACGTGGACGGCGCTGGCGACCGTGGGGGCCCCATCAGGACGTGCGCTTCACACGGCGGTCTGGACGGGCAGCAAGATGGTGGTCTGGGGCGGCTCCTTCTTGGATGGCTCTCTCCAGTATCTCAGCACGGGCGGGCGGTACGATCCGGTGGCGGACGCCTGGAGTCCGACGTCGGCCGAGCGCGCACCGGCTGCGCGAGAATCGCACACGGCGGTGTGGACGGGAAACGAGATGGTGATTTGGGGAGGCACGGAGCGGTCCCTTCCTCAACAGCGGCGGGCGGTACGATCCGGTGGCGGACGTCTGGAGTCCGACGTCGATCGAGCGCGCGCCGGCCGCGCGATCTCCGGCACACGGCAGTGTGGACGGGAACGGAGATGGTGGTCTGGGGCGGCACCGGCCAACTCGTGTTCAACAGCGGCGGACGGTACCATCCAGCCGAGGACAAGTGGACCGAGACGTCGATCTCGAACGCTCCGTCGGCGAGAGCTGAGCATACCGCGGTGTGGACGGGAAGCGAGATGGTGATCTGGGGTGGGAGGGGCGACTTCGATTTCGGCACCGGCGGGCGCTACGACCCAGCCACGGATCAGTGGGAACCGACATCGACCGTGAGAGCTCCGGCGGCAAGGAAGGAGCATACCGCGTTGTGGACGGGGAGGGCGATGCTGCTCTGGGGGGGCCGTTCGGGCGACTCGGGGCAGTTCCTCGACACCGGCGGGCGTTACGATCCGGTCAGGAACACGTGGCTGCAGACGTCGGCCGAGCAGGCTCCTTCCGGGCGCGCATCCCACACGGCGGTGTGGACGGGAACGATGATGGTGGTCTGGGGAGGCTCTTCCTTGGACGGACAGCTCAACACCGGCGGCCGGTACGCGCTCGACCCCGCGCAAGACGCCGACCGCGACGGGTACGGCAGCTGTCAGGACGACTGCAGAGACTCCGATCCGAACGTGAATCCCGGCATGCTCGACCTCTGCAACGCCATCGATGACGATTGCAGCGGAACCGTGGACGATACGGGGAACGCGCTCTGCGATGATGGAAACTCCTGCACCCGGGACGTGTGCGGTGGAAGCGCGGGTTGCAGCAATGCGCCGACCAACTGCGACGACGGGGACGCCTGCACCACCGACTCGTGCAGTGCGGCAACGGGCTGCGTCCATGCGGCGGTATGCCCGAACGACAACAACAAGTGCAACGGCGAGGAGTTCTGCGTCGACGGATCGTGCCAGAGGAGCACGCCGCCCGACTGCAACGATGGCGATGTGTGTACCAGGGACGACTGCCTTCGTGCTACGGGCTGCAAGAACGATCTGGCCATCTGCACCCAAGTCGATTTCGCTCCGTCGGCCTCTCAGGTCGCGCCCGGATTCAGGAAAGACGATGGGTCGGTCTTCTCGTCCAGTACTGGCATCGGGTGGGATGTGTCTGTCGGCACGCGGGCGCGCGGCAGCGCGCGCCGCCTCGAACTCGACACGTTCGCCTTCACGGCGGTAGAACGCACCTGGTCGGCCGAGGTCGCGAACGGGGATTACGAGGTCTGCGTGGAAGCCGGCGATCCGAGCTACGCTCAGGGTCCGCACCGAATCGCCGTGAATGGCGTCAACTTGATCGAGGACGCGCGTTCCCGGGCGGGTGAATTCGTCTCGTCGTGTCCTGTCGGGAGTCCGGCGAGCAACATCCCGGTTCGAAACGGCCGGTTGCAGGTCGCGATCGGGGGAACTACCGGGAATACGATGATCAACTACCTCAGGGCGGGGCTGGCGTCGGGAAGCGTACCCTTCGTGCTGTCCTTCAATTTCCAGCCCCAGCCAGCCGACTCGCCGACGACTCCCGTCGGCTTCTTCGCTGACCAGGGCGCGGTATTCGCCGAGTTGCCTCCCCGCCCCGCATACGGCTGGGATGCGCCCGTGCAGAGCCGGGAACGGGGGAAAACAGCAGTGCCGCAGGTTCTGGACACGTTCGTCTTCAGCTCCGCCGTTCGCACCTGGGAGGTGTCCCTTCCGAACGGTACCTACGACGTCTGGTATGGATTGGGGGACGCGATTTACGCCCAAGGTCCGCATCGCCTCGTCGTGGAGGGCACCGTGGCGGAGAACGCGGCGACGACAGCGGCGGGTCAGTTCATCGAGAAGAAGACTCGCGTGAATGTGGCGGATGGCAGGCTCACCATTCGGATCGGCGGGGTGGGCGGCGCGAACACGACTCTCAACTACATCGTCGTGGCGTCATTGCCGGTGGTCCCGTGAGGGTGTTTGACGGTCAGTGGAGAAAGGGGCGTGACGGCGGCGTTTTGTGGACGGGATCGCGGGCGCGTGCCGGAGCGGTCCAGCGGTTTCCGCGCAGACTCGGTGGTTTGTCGGTGGTGGACCCCTCCCCTCGTTGGAACGGCGGCAGCGCACGTCGCCACGGGTGCTCGTTGCCAGGGGAGTTTTCTCGGAAGTAAGAAAAGGGGCGTGACACCGCGCTTTTGGTAACGCAGGCGAACTCCTGACGGTGTGGTCCATCGCCATCCCGTGGAGGCTGTGCCGGTGATCGCCGACGGGCCTCGTGACGATACCGGAAACGACAACCGAGCACGTGCCATCCACCCAGGACGAGTCTCCGGTCCGGGGAGGGGGCTAGCAGCCGGGGCTGTGGAGCTGTGGAAAAGCACAACTTTTCCGAGGGCCGCGCAGCGGCCCGGCAGATCCACAGCTCACAAGGGGGAACGGAGGGACCACCACCGACACTTTGGCGAAGGGACCACCGTCACCGAAGTCGTGGGTTTCGTAAACGAGGACGCATCGATGCTTCACCCTGCCGGCAGGGCAATCGCGGCTCCTCTCGACACTCGGTGATGGCGTCGCGCGTTCCGGCGCGGGCCGTTCCGAGGAGCTTTGCCGCCGGCAGACGCTCGGGGCCCGACGGACCGGGCGTCGTCGACGGAGGGGAGGCCTGGGGAAGCGGGTCGGGATGAGACGCCGGCCCCTTCTTCGAGCTTCGGCACGTGCGCGAATCGTGCTCGGGAATGCTGCTGGGTGGGCACGGAGAATCGGTGTGCTTCAGAGAGAAACTCGGCCTCCGACCTCTTGCGGTCCGATGGGGATCGCACCGAATCCATCGACGCGCGTGAGTCGAGCCACGGCTCGAGTCCCTGCGGGCGTCGAGCAGGACGGGCATCTTCGCGGTCTCGCTGCGGTTCTTCAGGAATAATCCGGGCTAGTGGATCGAGCCGCGGGAACGCTCCCGCCACGGACGGTCGAGACCGTGACCCAGAACGCGGTGTGACCATCGGGTCGTCGCGCTGTCCCGTCGAGACGACGCGAGGAATCTCGGACTTCCCCGCGCGGTACAATCGGCCCGGGGCGCGGAGGACGATGACCTCGTGGATCTGGCGGCATGGCTCTTTGCTCACGCCGATGACTGGCTCTCGGGCCGACCGGGGGCGGGCACGCTCGAGTGGCTCGCCACCGTCGCCGACGAGACGGACCTGCCCCCCGACTTCCTCACGTACGTCGCCCCCGCGCTCGTGTTCTGCGCCGACGCCAGGATCCGCCGCCTCGGGCTCCAGGCGCACGCGACGGCGGTGCAGGTCGAGTCGGAGCAGCGTCGCGCCTGCCTCGAGCTTTCGGCGGCGCTGGATCGGGCCGGGATCCCCCACGTCTTCGTGAAGGGATCGGATTTACGGTACCGGCTGTATCCGGATCCGTCGCGGAGGCACTCGAACGACGTGGACCTGCTGGTCCGTCCCGAGTCGGCCCGTGGAGCGGTCGAGGCCTGGGTGGCCGCCGGAGGGGAGCTGCGAGGCGATCCCTCGTCCTTCGTCGGCGGGCGCTATCACGAGATCGAGGGCTCTCTCCGGGGGGTGAGCGTGGACCTCCACGCGACGCTGGTGCAGGCGGGGCGGAGTCGCTACGAGTCTCGCGACGTGATCGGGCGACGCGAGTCGATCTCGATTGAGGGGGGAGCGCTCCCGGTCCCCAGCCGAGAGGATTCGCTGGCGCTGGTCCTGATCCACATCGGACGCCACGAGGGCGGGTCCGAGTACGTCGGCTTCAAGCACGGCCTCGACGTGCTGCTGGCCTGCGAGCGCTGGAAGGACCTGGACTGGGAGCGGATCGGGGCCAACGCCGCTTCGTGGCGCTGCCGGCGGCTCGCCGGAGCGGGGCTCTGGACGTGGCTCCGCGCCTTCGGCGATCGGATTCCCGCTGCCGCGCTGCGGTGTCTCGATCCGGGATTTCTCCAGCGTCGGCTCGCGACACGGACGCGCGGCGTTCTCGCCCAGCCCGGCTTGCGGGCGCGTGGTGTGAGGCGTCTCAGCCAGCTCGGCCGCAAGCTCGCCTTCGCCGAGGGATGGCCCGAGCGGCTCTGGCTCCTCCGCGAGCTCCTACGAAGGGGGCGGCGTCGACTCGGTTGAGCGGCGCCGGAGGCGAGCGGGGACCTCCGCGGCGCCTCGGAGGAATCCGAGCCCGTACCCGACGTGGAGACAGGGGAGGATCGCGAGGAGGCGCAGGGCTCCCCATCCCAGCTTCCTCACGCGCGTCGCGGCGAAGCCCACGACGACGAGGGCATACGCCGCGAGGTACGCAGTGCCTGCCAGGCGGAGAGGCGCGGCGTTCAGGGCGAGGCCGAGGAAGATCGCGCCGGCGGCGGCGGCGGTGGTGAGGACGAAGACGCTGGGCAGGCAGTACTTCGCGCGAAAGACGTCCGGGTGCTTTCCGAGGATCCACGCCTTCACGCGGCCCACCATGACGATCTGCCGCCAGAGCGCTCGCAGGCCCGGACGCGGGTAGTACCAGAAGCGGATGGACGGATCGAGAAGGAGCCGGTAGCCGGCCTTGCGGATCCGGGTGTTCATGTCCAGGTCCTCGACCACGGCCAGCGACTCGTCGAACGGACCGACTTTCTCCAGCACCTCGCGCCGGAACGAGCCGGTCTGCAGCGATGCCACGTGCGCGCGAGAGCGCAGCGTGCGGTACGGCACCGAGCCCACTCCGACGGGCGCATACAGCGCCTCGACCAGGGCGCGGCGAAACGGGGTGTCCGCGACCATCAGCACCGGTCCGCCCACCGCCGCCTCTCCGGTCTCCTCCATCACCGCGGCGATGCGGCGGAGGTAGTCCGGTGCCACGTGCGAGTGCCCGTCCACTCGCGTCACCACGTCCCCCCGACACGCGGCGATGAGGACGTTGAGGGCTGCGGGGGCGGTGCGACCTGGATTCGTCAGGATGCGGATCCGCCCGTCGCGGTCCAGCGTCCTCAGGATCTCGATCGTACGATCCGTCGAACCGCCGTCGGCCATGAGAATCTCATGGCGATCGCGCGGGTAGTCCTGATCGAGGAGCGACTGCGTCAATCGCTCGATATACGATTCCTCGTCGAGAAGGGGCACGACCACCGAGATGAAGGGCTTCACGAGGGCCAGAAGATAGCGGCCGCCCGTCGAGACCGTCAACCCGGGAGTTTCGAAGTTCCAGGGACAGCCCTCCATGAGGCCCGAGGCATCACACCGTCTTGATCAAAAACGTCCCGCGGGAAACGCACGCCGGTCCGCCGGCGTGCATTTCCGCGGGACGTCTTCTGCATTTCAGGGTGACGCCTCGGGCGTCATGGACGACTGTCCCCGAAACTCCGTTGACCGTGGGGTGGGATCGCGCTACGCTCGGGCCGCCAAGGCGACCCGCGTGAAGCTCTTCTCGGATCGGATCCTCCTGCGCCTCCTTCCACCCGCGGCGCACGCGTACATTCGGATCCTGCGACGTACGATGACGCTCGACGTTCGCGGCGGAGAGGTGCTCGAGAAAGCCCGGAAGAGCCCAGGACACTACATTCTCGCGTTCTGGCATTCGCGGTGGGTCCTCATGCCGTTCGTGTATCCAGGACCCAGGCTGGTCGTGATGTCGAGCCAGCACAGGGACTCGGAGCTGCTGGCGCGCGTTCTGACGCGCTTCGGTCTCGATCTGGCTCGCGGCTCCACCACCCGGGGGGGCATGGCCGCTTTCCGGACGATTCTCCGGAAAGCCGCGGAGGGGAGCGACGTCGGCTTCACCCCCGACGGGCCTCGGGGGCCGCGGCGCCGGGTCCAGCCCGGGGTGATCGCGGTCGGGCGCCTGAGCGGCCTGCCGATCCTCCCGGTGACCTACTCCGCGGCCCGCGCGCGGCGGATCGGCTCGTGGGACCGGACCATGGTTCCTCGGATGTTCTCGAAGGGCCTCGTCCTGTTCGGATCGCCGGTTCGGGTGCCGCGAAACGCCGACGAAGCGGAACAGGAGTCGCTGCGCCTGGCGCTCGAGCGCGAGCTCGACCGGATCACCGACCTCGCCGACGTCGAGACCGGGATCGGGCCCGAGGATCCGCGCGAGCCCGTGGGGACGACGTGAGCCGCGCCCCCCGGATCCTGATCTCCGCGGGAGAAGCCTCGGGAGACCGACTGGGCGCGGGGTTGGCGCGGGCGCTGCGCGCGCGCCGTCCCGATCTCGATCTCGTCGGGATGGGAGGTGGCGAGATGGCGGACGCAGGAGTCCGTCTCGTGCAGGACGCCTCGGAAGTGGCCGTCGTGGGCATCTTCGAGGTCCTCGCGCACCTTCCCGCGATCCGCCACGCCATGCGCCGTCTCGAGGAGGTGCTCGAGAGCGAGCGGCCGGATCTGCTGGTCCCCGTGGACTTCCCCGACTTCAATTTGCGCCTCGCGGCCCGTGCGAGGAAGGCGGGGGTGCCCGTGGTCTACTTCGTGAGCCCGCAGGTGTGGGCCTGGCGCGCGGGACGCGTCGCGAAGATCCGCCGGCTCGTCCGTCGCGTTCTGGTCCTGTTCCCGTTCGAGGTCCCGTTCTACGAGGGAGCCGACGTGCCGGTGACCTACGTCGGCCACCCCGCCGTCGAGCGGGTGCCGGACGAGGTCGATCGCTCGGCGCTGCTGGCCCGAGCCGGGCTCGACCCGGCGGGGACCACGGTGGCCCTGCTTCCGGGAAGTCGGCGCGGCGAGGTCGAGCGGCTCCTTCCGCCCCTGCTCGAGGCGGGACGGATCCTCGGCTCGCGACGACCCGAACTCCAGTTCCTGATTCCCCGGGCGCGAGCCCTGCCGCCCGGCATCTTCGAGAGAGCCGTCGAGAAGAGCGGGCTCGGCCGAACGCGCGTCCACGGCGAAAGCTATCCGGCGGTCCTCAGCGCGTGCGACGCCGGCGTCGTCGCGTCGGGAACCGCGACGCTCGACGCGGCGCTCGCGGGGCTTCCCATGGTGGTCGTTTACAGGACCGGTGCGTTCACGTATGCCATCGGCCGACGGTTCGTGGATGTGCCCCACGTTGCCCTCGCGAATCTCGTGGCGGGACGCCGCGTCGTGCCCGAGTTGATCCAGGCCCAGTGCACCCCGGATCGGATCGCGGCCGAGATCGAGTCCTACCTGGGCGATCCCGCGCACGCCGCCCGCGTGCGCGCGGACCTCTCCGAAGTGCGGGACCGCCTCGGGCCGAAGGGCGCGTTCGATCGCGCGGCGGATGCGGTTCTTCGCGAGCTAAGTCCATGCGTTTCTTGACTTTCCGATACCGTCGTGCTCCAATGCCGGGTCGTTCGAGCGCCGCTTCATCGAGGCAATCCCATGATCCGCTCCATGACGGGATACGGAAAGGGGTCGGCAGAGGTCCCCGGACTCCGCGTGACGGTCGAGCTTCGGAGCTTGAACCATCGTTTTGCGGACCTTCGCCTCCGCCTCCCTCTCGAGATGGGCGCGGAGGAAGCGGAGATCCGGCGGATGGTCCTCTCGCGGGTTCGCCGCGGTCGACTCGAGATGAGCCTCGAGTGCGAGCGGAGCGCGGATGCGGGGCCGGGCGCGATCCTGAATGAGCCCCTCGTGCAGGCGGTGGTCGCCGCCGCCCGAACGGCGAAGGAGAAGTTCGGGATCGAAGGGACGCTGGACGTGAACACGCTCTTCGGGGTGCCGGACGTTCTGCGGCGCGGCGCCGACCCCGGCGAGATCGACGGCCCAGGGCAAGACGCCGTGCGCGCCGCGCTCGTGCAGGCGCTCGATGCGCTGGATGCGGAGCGGCTGCGCGAGGGCGTGGCGCTTCGCGACGAGATCCTCGCGCGGCTGTACGCGATGGAAGGGCTCGTGAGCGAGATCCGGGGGATCGCGGCGGGCCTTCCCTCGACCCTGCATCGGAAGCTCGAGGAGCGCGTCGAGAGTCTGGCGGGACTGGCGCTCGATCCCGCGCGCCTCGCGCAGGAAGCCGCGTTCCTTGCGGATCGCTGCGACGTGACCGAGGAGCTGGTGCGGCTCGAAGGGCACGTCCGCCAGTCGCGCGCCCTCCTCGACGAGCCGGGCGTCGAACCCGTGGGCAAGCGGCTCGACTTCCTGCTGCAGGAGATCCACCGCGAAACGAATACGATCAACAGCAAGGCGTCCGATCTCAGCGTGAGCCGGCGCGCCCTGGCGCTCAAGTCGGAGGCCGAGAAGGTGCGCGAGCAGATCCAGAACCTGGAGTGAGCCACGACGTGGGGCCCCGCGGAATCCTGTTCGTTCTGTCGGCCCCGTCGGGGGCGGGGAAATCCACGCTCGCCCGGCGGCTGCTCTCGGAGGACGAGCGGGTGGAGTTCTCGGTGTCGTACACCACGCGGGCCCGGCGCGACGGGGAGTCGGACGGGCGCGAGTACCACTTCGTGGACGACGCCACGTTCGACCGCATGGCGGTTTCCGGGGAGTTCCTCGAGTGGGCGCCGGTCCACGGGAAGCGCTACGGTACCGGACGGGGTGCGACGCAGCGGGCGCTGGCTCAGGGTCGCGACCTGCTGCTCGACATCGATGTGCAGGGGGCGCGGCAGATCCGCGGGAGCGGAGCGGAGGCGGTGTTCGTCTTCGTGATGCCTCCGGATTTCGCGACGCTCGAGGCGCGCCTGCGGGACCGGCGCACCGAGAGCGCGGCCGATCTGACGCGAAGGCTCGCCGTGGCGAAGACGGAGGCGGAGGAGTTCGAGCGGTACGACTACCTGGTGATCAACGACGACCTGGAGCGGGCGGTCCTGGATTTCCGCTCCGTCGTCTCGGCCGAGCGGCTGCGGGTAGCGCGCCGCGCGGAGGAGGCGAGACGAGTCGTCGGCACCTTTCCCGCCCGTTGAGGCGGACGTTTCGGAGGCGAAGAATGTACAAGCTGGCGGAGGAAGTGGAGAGCAGGTACCGATTCGTGACCCTCGCTGCGCTGCGAGCCGAGCAGCTTCAGATGGGAGCGGTCCCGCGGGTGGAGGTCGCCCACCGGAAGGCCATCTTGATCGCGCAGCAGGAGGTCGCGGAAGGGCTCGTCGGCCCGTGGAGCCCGGACCAGGAACTGGCTGCGGAAGAAGCGGTCGCCCCGGAGCCGGACGAGGAGGGCGAGGGGGAGGAGGAGTAGCCGGCCCGTGCTCATCGCCCTGGGGATCACCGGTGGGATCGCGGCGTACAAGGCCTGCGAGATCGTGCGAGGCCTGGATCGCGCGGGGGTCGGGGTGCAGCCGATCCTCACGCGCAACGCGACTCATTTCGTCACGCCCCTCACCCTCCAGACTCTGTCTCGGCGGAAGGTGCTCGTCGAGCCGTTCGACCTTTCGTCGGCCGAGACGATCCAGCACATCGACCTCTCCCGCGCGGTGGACGCGCTGGTCGTCGCGCCGGCGACCGCAAACGCGCTGGCGAAGTTCGCCCGAGGGATCGCGGACGACCTCCTGTCGACGTTCTACATCTCCGTGACCTCTCCGGTCGTGATCGCTCCTGCGATGAACACGAGGATGTGGCTTCACCCCGCGACGCGGGAGAACGTGGCGATCCTGCGCGGGCGCGGCACCCGTTTCGTCGAGCCGGGAACGGGTTGGCTCGCGGAGGGGGAGACCGGCTGGGGACGCCTCGCCGATCCGGAGGCCATCGTGAGCGCAGCACTCGCGGCCGCGCGCTCGGCGCGGCAGCTCGAGGGAAAGACGATCGTCGTGACCGCGGGCCCGACGCGCGAGCCGGTGGATCCCGTGCGTTTCCTCTCGAACCGCTCCTCGGGAAAGATGGGGTACGCCCTCGCCGACGCGGCGCGGCGGCGCGGCGCGAGGGTGCTGCTGCTCAGCGGCCCGGTGGATCTCGTGCCCCCGTTCGGCGTCGAGCTCGTCTGCGTCGAGACCTCGTCGCAGATGCGCGAGGCGGTGCATGGCGCGCGCCGCGGCGCGGACGCGCTCTTCATGGCGGCGGCGGTCTCGGACTACGTGCCTTCCGAGTCCCGATCCAAGATCAAGAAGACCGGCGCCCCCATCGCCCTCGCGCTCGAGGAGGGCCCCGACATCCTCGCGGAGGTGGGCCGGGACAAGGGCAGCCTCCTCCTGGTGGGGTTCGCCGCCGAGACGGAGAGCCTCGTCGAGAACGCTCGCCGGAAGATCGAGGGAAAGAACCTGGACTACGTGGTCGCGAACGACGTATCCCGCGGCGACCGGGGAATCGGGTCCGACCGCAACGCGGTCACGATTCTCGGCCGCGACGGTCGAGATCGCGACGTCCCGGTGGCTTCCAAGACCGAGGTCGCGGAAGCGATCCTCGATCACGTGTTCGGCGAGGTCGTCTGAGGTGGCCGCCGAGGATCCGGGCCACGCCCTCGCGGAGTGGGTGGCCTACCTTCGCGACATCGGCGTGAAGAGCCTGCGGGTCGCGGCCGCGCAGCGAGCATCGGCGATGGAGTCGGCGCGCGGAGACCTCGTCGTCGAGCTCCCTACGGCCGGACCCTCCGCGAGCGCGCCCGCGCCGTCGCGACCGTCGCCAGGCGAGTCCGCGCCATCGCGATCGGCGGGGAGCCGGGCTGCGGCGGTACCGCCGCCGGCACGCGCTGGGGCTGCCCCTCCCGGTTCTCCCGCACCGAAAGAGCTGTTCACGCTCGCCGAAGACCCGGTGGCGACGGCCGCAGACCCGGAGCTGCTCCTCCGGCAGATCCGCGAGGACATCGGCGACTGCACGCGCTGCCGGCTGCACCAGGGGCGCACGAACCTCGTGTTCGGGGTCGGCAACCCTCGGGCCCGTCTCCTGTTCGTCGGAGAGGGGCCCGGGGCCGACGAGGACGCCCAGGGGGAGCCGTTCGTCGGCCGCGCGGGGCAGAAGCTCAACGAGATGATCGGCGCGATGGGCCTCGAGCGGCGCGAGGTCTACATCGCCAACGTGGTCAAGTGCCGTCCGCCCGACAACCGGACGCCGCTTCCGGACGAGGTGGGGACCTGCTCGCCGTTCCTCTTCGCGCAGATCGAGGCCATCCGCCCGCGCGTGATCGTGACCCTCGGCTCGCCCGCCACGCACACGCTGCTCGGGAACAAGCTCGGGATCACGAAGATCCGCGGTGTCTGGCATGCCTATCGCGGGATTCCGGTGATGCCAACGTTCCATCCGGCCTATCTCCTCCGCGCCTACACCCTCGAGAACCGGCGGCTCGTATGGGAAGACCTGAAGGCGGCTCGGGCGCGGATGGACGAGGAGCCGTGAGCGCGGACGCCAGGCTCTTCGCGTCGGTGGCGATTCCCGTGCCCACGCGCCGCCTGTTCTCCTACCAGGTGCCCGAGTCCCACGCGTCCCGGATCAGCACGGGGGCTCGCGTTCGCGTGGACTTTCACGGGAGGCGCGTGATCGGAACGGTGGTGGAGTTCCCGGCGCCGGCTCCCGACGCGAGCATCGAGGTGAAGGAGATCGAGAAGCTCCTCACGGACGCTCCGGCGCCTTCCCCGGAAATCCTGTCGCTGACCCGCTTCGCGGCCGACTACTACCTCTGCTCTTGGGGGGAGATGATCGAGGTAGCCCTCCCTCCCGGCTCCGGCCGCTCGATGGGAGAACAGGTGGTGATCCGGCTGCCGGGAGCGGATGCCGCCGCGCTTCCCCCTCGCGCGCAGGCGCAGCGGCGCTTGCTCGACGCCCTTCCGGTCGATGGGACGTCCGTGCGGCTCGGCCGGTTCGGGGTCCCCGGACGCCGCGCCGCGCGATTGCTCGAGGAGGCGGGACTCGTGAGGATCGCGGAAGGTCCGCCGGCCTCCGCGGGAAGGCAGGCCGCACCGGCGGCTCGCGCCGAAGCGGGGCCGGAGCCGACGCCGGCGCAGGCGGCGGTGCTTCAGCCGCTCCTGCTGGCAGTGCGCGGGCGCACCTACGCCCCGCACCTCCTCTACGGGGCCACGGGATCGGGCAAGACGGAGGTCTACCTGCGCGCGGCCGCGGCTGCGCTCGAGCTCGGACGAGGCGCGCTGTACCTGGTGCCGGAGATCGGGCTGACGCCGCTCCTGGTCTCTCGGATCGAGCGGAGGTTCCCCGGTCAGGTGGCCGTGCTCCACAGCGGGTTGGGAGCGCGCGAGCGCAGCGAGGCCTGGCATCGCGTGCGGGCCGGGACGTGCCGCTTCGCGGTGGGTGCCCGCTCCGCGGTGTTCGCTCCGGTCGCCGACCTCGGGCTCGTGGTGGTGGACGAGGAGCAGGACGGCTCGTACAAGCAGCAGGACTCGCCTCGCTACAACGCGCGCGACCTGGCGGTGGTGCGGGCGCGGGAGGCCGACGCGACTCTCGTCCTGGGATCGGCCACGCCCTCTCTCGAGTCGTTCCACCATGCCCGCTCGGGCCGGTATGCGCTTCTGTCGCTCGGGGGTCGCGTGGAGGACCGGCCGCTCCCTCGTGTCCACGTGGTGGACATGCGCGAGGAGTACCGCCGATCGGGGAAGATCCAGCCGATCTGCCGCTTCCTCGCGGAGCAGCTGCGCGCCTGTCTCGAGCGGGGGGAGCAGGCGCTGGTTCTTCGAAACCGACGTGGATGGGCGACCGCGGTGCTGTGCCCCGCCTGCGGAACGCGCGTGCAGTGCTCGCGGTGCAGCGTGACGATGACCTGGCACGAGGCAGAACGGAGGCTCCGATGCCACTACTGCCTCTCCGAGATGTCTTGGCCGAAGCTCTGCGCGGCGTGCGGTGCCATCGAGCTTCAGCCTCTCGGGGAGGGGAGCGAGCGCATCGAGCACGAGCTGCGGTCCGTGGTTCCCGGCGCGAGGATCGCGAGGATGGATCGGGACACGGTCCGCCGCCGAGGCGCCCACGAGGACCTCCTGCGCCGCTTCGATCGGGGCGAGATCGACGTGCTCGTCGGAACGCAGATGATCGCCAAGGGGCACGACTTCCCCAGGGTGACGCTCGTGGGAGTGTTGTCGGCGGACCAGTCGCTGGGCCTCCCGGACTTCCGCGCGGGGGAGCGCACGTTCCAGCTCCTCACCCAGGTGGCGGGCCGCGCGGGCCGAGGAGAGGCTCCGGGCATCGTCGTCGTGCAGGCGTTCGACCCTTCCCACCCGGTGCTGGCGGAGGCGGCGGCGCAAGACTACGACGCGTTCTACGAGCGCGAGATCCTCTACCGCCGCACCTTGCGCTACCCCCCGCTCACGGCGCTCGTGGGGATCCTGCTCATGGACAAGTCCGCGAGCCGCGCGGCGAACTGGGCCGAAACCCTGGCGGACGCGCTTCGCGTGGAGGGAGAGGGTCGGCTCCTCGTCGCGGGGCCCGGTCCGGCGCCGATCGAGAAGATCCGCGGACAGTTCCGGCAGCAGATCCTGGTGCGATCCGCCGGCCGGCGGCGGCTGGTCTCTGCGGTGGATCGGGCGCTCGATGGGGTGGAAAAGCAGGTGCCGCGCCGGGCCGTGCACGTGGACGTCGATCCGATGACGCTGCTGTGACATGAACCGACCTCTCGCTCCCGTCGTCGTCTGCTCGGTCCTCGAGGACAGCCCGGAGCGCACGAGGCTGCGCGTCGAGGCGGCGCCCCGTGGCTGCGCGCTCGTCGAGGTCCGCGCCGACCGTCTGCGCGCGGACGAGGTGGAGTGGGTCGTCAGGAGCGTGGGCCGCCCGATCGCCGTCGCCGCGCGGACTCCCCGGGACGGCGGATCGTTCGACGGCTCCGAGGAGGAGCGACGCGCGTTGCTCGTCTCGGCGCTGCGCGCGGGGGCCGCCTTCGTCGACCTCGAGTGGGAGGGGGTCTGGACGCATGTTGCGAGCGGCCCCGACTCGCACCGGGTGATCCTCTCGCATCACGGCGCGGCGTGCGACCCGAGCATCCTCGTGCCGCTCTACCGCGCGATGGCCGCGACCGCCGCCGACCGGATGAAGATCGTGCCGTCCATCGCCTCGCCGGATCAGACGGGCGCCGTGCGGGATCTCCTGGCGCTGGCGGGCTCCGAGGGGAAGCCGCTCGCCTGCTTCGCTCTCGGCTCCGCAGGGCGGGCCAGTCGGATCCTCGCGCCGTCCTGGGGATCCTGGGCGACCTACGGCGCCGCCGAGCGCGGCCGTGAGACGGCGGCGGGACAGCTGCCCGCCGCGGACCTCCTCGACCTCTACGACGTGCTGCGCATCGGAGGGAAAACGCGTCGGTTCGCCCTGGTCGGGCGAGCCGTCGGGTGGAGCCCCTCTCCCGCCATGCACTCCGCCGCCTACCGGGCCCTGGGAATCGATGCGTGCTACCTGCCCGTCGACGCCGCGTCGTTCGACGAGATCCCTCCTCTGACCGGGGATGACGGGATCCTGGGGCTCGGCGGGCTCGCGGTGACGGCGCCGTTCAAGGAGGACGCGGCCCGCTGGTCCGAAGCCGCGGATCCTTGCGCCCGGGCCGCGGGATCGGTGAACACCGTGACGATCGACGGGCGCCGCCGTCTCGGGTTCAACACGGACGGCCCCGCAGCGCTCGCTCTCCTGAAGCGCAGCGGTCTCGACCCCTCGGGCGTGGACGTGGCGATCGTGGGCGCAGGGGGGACCGCTCGATCGATCGGCGCCGCGCTCGTCGAGGCGGGCGCGCACCTGAGGTGGTTCAATCGGAGCCGGAAGCGCGCGGAGCGGGCGGCCGCGGAGATCGGCGGGGTAGCGGCATCGCTGCAGGCGCTGGCGGGAGCCTCGTTCGACCTGCTCGTTCAGGCGACCCCGCGCACGTGGACCGGAGACGACGTCGGCGCCGCCCTGGGGAGTCCCCGAAGCGGCGTGTTGGACGTCGTGTACGGGGCCGAGCCCACGCCCATCGTGCGCGAGGCAAGGCGGCGCGGGTGGGTCGCCATCGACGGGTTCGATCTGCTCGTGGAGCAGGCGGCCCTGCAGTTCCAGCGACTCACGGGCAGCCCTGTGGAGAGGAATCTGCTCGATGAAGCCGGCCGTGCGTGGCTCGCCGCGCACGGGGATGCGGAGGAGAGGCCGCAGCAAGCGGAGCCTCCGCTTGACGGTCGGGGAGACGCAACGTAGGCTCCGACAGCGGCCTCGAATCAGGGGCGCGAGACGCCCAACGTGCTCGCGGAGTGCGCCCGCGAGGAGGTGCTCACCATGGGACACTCGTTCCGATCGATTCTCGCAACCCTCGCCGCGGCCGGAGTGGTCGCGTGCGGCCTGGCGCCCGCCACCGCACCCCGAAAGGCGCCGAACACCGACTACAAGCTCTCGACCTTCGCGTTTCTCGAGGAGGGGGACCTCGTATCGTTCATCGTGGATGCGCGGACCACCAGAGATCGCGAGAAGGAGGCGTACATCCCGTTCGAGATCCTGGTGGCGAACCGCGGCGAGCTGAAATCGCTCACCGTGACCCGCGAGTCGTTCACGCTGGTCGACGCCGAAGGAAATCGCTATCCATGCGTCGGTCCCCGCGACCTCCTCGAGGGGTACGAGTACCTGGACTTCGACCGCAGGCTCGGGGAGCTTGCGGGTATCGTCGTCAACAGGTTCGGCGTGTACACGCGCTACCCGAGCCTCTTCAGCCCGGTTCGCGACCCGCTCGCCGCGCTCGTCGGCTCGTCGATCGTGAAGGACACGGTGTCGCTGCCGGTGTTCAGCTATTTCATCGATTTCGTCTACTTCCCGAAGCCCAAGACCGGCGTGCTCGGCAAGCGATTCGAGATGTTCCTCGAAGCGCCGGAGCTGAAGGATCCGGTGTTCGTGAAGTTCGTCGTCCTTTGACCCCGGATTCCGCAGGGGACGGCCGACGAGGGGGACGGTCCGGGCGACCGACTCGGCGGAACGCCCGCGGCGCTGCGTCGTCGTGAGCCGGGTCGTCGTCAAGGTCTGCGGCATCACGGACGAGGGCGAAGCGCTGGAGTGCCTTCACCTCGGGGTCGACGTTCTGGGGTTTCACTTCTGGCCCGGAAGCCCGCGATGCCTGCATCCGCGCGACGCACGCCGCATCATCGAGCGCATCCCCGCCTTCGTGACGAAGGTGGGCGTGTTCGTGGACGAGGACCCGGCGTGCATCCGCCAGGTGGTGCGCCAGACCGGCCTCACGGCGGTGCAGCTCCACGGGGACGAGAGTCCCGAGGCGTGCGAGGACCTCGAGCCGCTGGCCTGGTACAAGGCGTTCCGCGTGGGATCGTCGTTCCGACCTGACGTGCTCAGCGCGTACCGATGCTCGACCTATCTCCTCGACGCGTGGCGACCGGAGGGGGGACCGAGCGCCCCGTTCGATTGGAGCCGCGCTCGGCGGCTCTCGCTGCACGGGAGGATCGTCATCGCGGGCGGGCTCGATCCGTCGAACGTGGAGGATGCGGTGCGCCGCGCGGCGCCCTACGGGGTGGACGTGGCTTCCGGCGTCGAGGCCGCTGCGGGACGGAAGGACCTGGACCGCGTCGAGGCGTTCGTGCTCGCCGTGCGCCGCGCCGAGGAGGGACTCGCGGAGGGCGCCGACGCGGATCGAGAGTCGGGCCGCGCCTGAGGCCGACGCGGATGCCGGGCGCAACGCCCGATTCGCCTGCGGCGCCGGATGATTCGCCGATGCCGAGCGGGGAGGGTGCGGAAGCGGTTGCGCCACGGCCGGTCGCGGATCATGTTCCCTCCGTCGGCTGCGAAGGATCGGGAGGACCCGTGGCCATCCGCGTGGACATCAAGCGAACGTTCCAGGTGAACGGGAAGGTCTACGCGAGCCTGGAAGACGTTCCGGCGGAGCTTCGTGCCGCCATCGCGCAGGCAACCGCGCTGGGGACCGGCGCCGCGGCAGCGCGGAGTGCCGAGCATCGTCGTCAACGGTCGCACGGTCTACAGCGTGGACGATCTGCCCCCGGGTCTGCGGGGGCTCCTGGAGCAGGCGCTGGGCGCGGCGACGACCGCTGCGTCGCCGCTCCCGCGGAGCCGCGTGCCCGCTGCGAACCCTGCAGTGGGAGCGTACGATGGAACGTCCCGCGAGCCGGTCCTGTCGCTCCGCCGGATCGTCACCCTTTTCGGCTTGCTCGCTCTCCTCGCCTTCCTCGTGTGCACCTTTCTCTGAGCGCACGCTCGGCGGGAAAGTCGAAGTCCCACCGACACGCGGGCGAGGGGACCACCGTCACCGAAGAGAGAGTACGGCGAGGACTGCACCAGCGCAGGCACCGCGTCGTCGATCTGGATCTGTCGCGCTTCTTCGACTGTATTCGGCAGGACCGATTACTTCGCAGACTGGCGCGGCGGGTGCAGGACGACAAGATCCTGGCGCTCGTCAAACAGTTCTTGAAGAGTACCGGCAAGCGGGGGATGCCCCAAGGCTCACCGATGACTCCTCCAACGCAAAGGGCAATTTCGAGTTTGAGACCTCTCTGCCCTACCAGAGAGGGGAGCGGCCGCACCGTCGAAGGATGACATAAGGGGTAGTACCGTGATAACATTTGTGGTATTACTCCTGTGTCATGGCAGGCGATCGCCGAGCGCGAGCCGAGCAGGCGGCGCGGCGCCTCAACGCTGCAGCCGAGCTGCTGGCCTCCGGCTCCGATGTCGCGGAGGCGAGCCGGCAACTCGCCGGTCGGCACCAGATCTCGGAGAGGCAGGCCCGACGGTACGTCGAGCGGGCACGCGACCAGGGCCCCGTGGAGGTGCCACGCGCCAAGGTCGTCTTCACCGTGAAGCTTCCCATCGACCTCGTCCGGCGGGTCCGGCAGAAGGCCCGGCGCAGCGGGCAAACGATCAGTGCCCTGGTCGCCTTGGCGTTGACGGAGTTCCTGGAGCGGCTTCGAGCCGGCTCTCGCGATGGATGATCGGCGCGTCGAGCTCGAGTATGTCTTCGATCGTCTCGGCGAAGCGCAACTGGCGCAAGCCTACCGGCTGCTCGTTCCCGAGCGTCGGCGGTTGACAGGAGGTAGGACGGATCATGGCGATGGCAGCGATCTACGCGCGGGTCTCCTCGGCCAGGCAGAAGGAGGAGCAAACGATCGCCAGCCAGACCGCGGCGCTGCGGGCGCACGCCGCAGAGAACGGTCTGGAGGTCCCGCGGGAATGGGTGTTTGAGGATGACGGGCACTCGGGAGCCACCCTGATCCGCCCGGCTCTCGAACGGCTGCGCGACCTCGCCGCCGAGGTCGAAATCCCCGTGGTGCTCTGCTACGCACCGGACCGCCTGGCCCGTCGCTACGTCTACCAGACTTTGCTGATCGAGGAGTTTGCCCGGGTCGGTACGGAGGTGCGCTTCCTCAAGGGGCGACGGACCGAGACGGCGGAGGATGAATTGCTCCTGCAGTTTCAGGGGATGATTGCGGAGTACGAGCGCGCGCAGATCGCCGAGCGGACGCGGCGGGGAAAACTCCATCGAGCACGTCTGGGCTCGCCAGCGGTGCTTTGCGGTGCTCCGTATGGGTATCGCTACGTTCGCAAGAGCGAGCAGGCCGACGCTCGATACGAGATCGTCGAGCCCGAGGCGATGGTGGTGCGCGAAGTGTTTCGCCGCTACGTCGAAGAGCAAGAGCCAATTGCCGGGTTGGTCCGCTGGCTGCGGGCACAAGGGGTCCCGAGCACCACAGGCAAACCGCGTTGGGATCGCTCGACACTGTGGGGAATGCTGCGCAATCCCGCGTACTGCGGCCGAGCCGCCTTCGGCAAGACACGCGCGACCGGCGAACGCCCCAAGATCACTCGCCCGGTGCGGCGACGGGGAGCCCGCGTGTCGCCGCACCTCGTAAGCCGCCCTTGCCCGCGGGACAAGTGGGTTGAGATCCCGGTGCCGCCAATCGTGTCGGAGGAAGTATTCGAGCTCGCGGCGCGTCGCCTCGAGGACAACAAACGTTTCGCGTCCCGACGGACGAAAGTGCCGTCGTTGCTGCAAGGGATCGTCGCTTGCCAGAGCTGTGGCTACAGCTACTACCGGACGTCGACCAGGACCTGCAAGCGGATGCTGTACTACTATCGCTGCTTGGGCTCCGACGACCACCGGTACGAAGGAGGCCGCATCTGCCACAACCCTCCCGTGCGGCAGGACTATCTCGATGGGCTGGTCTGGGAACACGTCACGGCCCTGCTTACCGATCCCCAGCTCATCCGTGTGGAGCTGGAACGTCGTCTGCAAGAGTCGCGGGCGGCGAGCCCCTTCACGACGCAGAAGGCATCCCTTGAGCGCGAGCTCCGGCGCACCGAACGCGCCATCCAGCGCCTCGTCGAGGCCTATCAGGAGGAGTTGATCACGCTCGAAGAACTTCGCCGCCGGATGCCTGAGCTGCGCAAGAAGATCACGCCCCTGCGTACCCGGCTCGACGCCCTGGAAGCACAGGCGGTGGATCGGGAGGCCTACCTGCGGCTTGCGGAGAATCTCGAAGGTTTCCTGGTGCGTCTGCGAGAGGCTGCCCAGGGTGTCTCCGTTCCGGAGCGTCAGCGGGTACTTCGCCTGATCGTCCGGGAGGTGCTCGTCGGACCAGAGCGCGTCGTGATCAGGCACTCGATTCCCAACTCGCGAGACACCCCTCCCGATCCAGGTTATCGTTTGCGTTGGCGGAGTCCTGTCGCCCCTGCTCGCGAACCTGGCGCTCGACGACCTCGACCACGCGCTGGACCGAGGACGAGGTTTCCTCACCTACATACGTTACCTGGACGTAAGCGTCCGGTAAACCCCACCCGCCCCCCCCTCCCCCCCCCGCGGGGAGGTGGGATCGCAGGATCGACATGGTCGTGCTCGTACCCGACTCAGATCGGGGAAAGAAGTGGGCCGACCGAGCCCGGGAGCGTATTCGACTTGAAGCGGAGGCGATCGGCGTATCGATCAACGCGGACAAGACCCGGATCGTCGCCATGACCGAACCGGGCGCGAGCTTCGCGTTCCTGGGCTTCAACTTTCGCTGGATGAGGGGAGCGAAGACCGGGGAATGGTATGCGTGCATCGCACCTCGGCCCAAGAAGGTCACCGGCATTCTGCGGGAGGTACGGGATGTCCTCCGCCGGAGCCGCCACCTGCAAATGCGAGCGGCGGTTCGGGACGTCAACCTCGTCATCCGTGGCTGGGTGAACTACTTCCGGGTCGGCAATTCAAGCCAGGCGTTCGACAAGGTCAAGTACCACGCCGAACGCAAGGTGCGGCGATTTGCGGCAAAGAAGTGCAAGCGACAGGGACACGCGTGGAAGCGATGGAGTAGCGACGTCGTGTGCGGCGCCTGGGGTCTGTTCGATGACTACCGGCTCGCCTATCAGGACCGGGCGAAAGTCAGCCTCCACCCGAGAGGAATCATAACCCCGATGTGAAGACGCCTTCGCGGTGAGCCGGGTGCGGGAAAACCGCCTGCCCGGTTCGATGTGGCGGGGGGCGGAAACGGAGTGCTGCAGGTGCAAGTGAGGCACTGCCAGCCGAAAGGGGCAGTAACGGATTGGCCCTCCTGCACACCACCGCGCCGCCCCTCGACCCGACCGTCGGGCAGCCGGCGGCAGGGGGCGATCTGCTCCTTGGAACGTCTCCCCACCTCCGAACCCCTCGAGAATCGTCCCCGAGCGCGCCGACGGCACCAGCCGCAACGGCCCAGGCCGTCGCCGCCGCCGATCCGCGACTCGCGGCGCCAAAACCCACCCCCAGCGTCTGAACCGCAGCGAGGACTAACCGAAGCCACTTGACCGTCCGACCAGTCGCGGTGTAGAAACAAACTCCATAGGGCACGCCAGATGCTCAGCCGCGATGAACGCGATCCGCGGCTCGGTGGAGGAGGGCACGGGTATGGGCCTCGATTCTCACAAATCCCCAAGACGATTCCCTCTCTGTCTCTCTGCCTTCGTCATCTTGCTGCTGTACGCACCGGGCCAGACGCAGATCTCCGATGCCTACTACCTTCGTTCCGCGGGCTACCCTAACCTCGATCACCTCTGGACGCTGGACGGCCTCGCCGACGGAGAGGCCCAAGGTGTAACGAACGACAACCGCAACTGGTATTTTACGTGGACATCCGACTCGGTAGGTTATCTCATCCGTGTGCCCGTTGGTGTGCCGATCGACAACGACGTTCTGTCACAGCCCGGCGTGGCTATTGTCAACACGACACAGTTTCCGTTGCTCAACGGCGATTTATATGGTCGATATTGGCACTGGGGCGATCCAGATCATTTCCGAAATTCCGGGCAGGACTACATCCTTGTCCCAATGACGGCAGCCAGAGTCTGTGCGAACAACTCGGATCGGATCTGTCAGAGCGCAGCAGACTGTCCCTTTTCCACCGCGTGCAACAATCAACAGCCGCCGATAATAGCGGTTTTTCGTGCCCCCGACTTGACTCTTGCCGGCTTCTTCAGAACCGAGCAACAGTCCATCGGTTGGTGCGCGGTCCAACCGCGGACCGGTTGGATCTACACCTCGGAGGATTTCGACTATTCCCCCGCCGCCCCAGGTTGTCCGTCACCCATCAACTGTGATGACCAGAGCGCACACTGCCTTTATCCTCGCCGGCTAATGGCCTACGTGATCGACTGGAATCGAGTGCCGACGTCGGGCCCAGCGCAGCGGCTCAGCACCAGCACCCCGAGCCCCAAGGAGCTGTTGGGTCCCAGTGGTGAATCGATGGAACTCTACAACATGCAGGGAGGGGAGTTTAGTCCCGACGGCGAGGTGCTGTACATTGTTTCGGGAAGTGGGTGCTGCGAAGGCAATGGGCACGGGCAACAGTATTACTTCGATGGTCTGCATGTGTTCGATGCCGGAACCCAGGACTACGGAGGTTGGAGAGAAATAAAGCGATCGTACAACCACAGCAGCCGTTTTCCGTATGGAGGGCTTTCAAAGTATTTTGATTTTTTTTACCCGCTCGGATGTGGTGGGACAAACTGTGGCAACGGAGGGGAGGCCGCATCTTGGTCTCCGGAGGGCCTGACGGTCTGGGACTTGGACGACGGTCGGGCGTGCAGCGCTGCCGACAAGTGCATCACTGGGCAACTTCACGTCTTGGTGTTTAAGTACCGGGTGTTCGGCCACAACAGGCAGATGTTCGAACACTTCAGTGGCCGGTTGTACGTAAGTTCTGTCAATGGATCCGACGATATTCGGTTTCCGTGCGTGGACGCTGGGATGACAGACGGCGAGCCGTTCCGGGGCAGTGTGCAGGCTCCCTTCAGAACTCTTCGGTACGCTTGTGACGGTTATCCTGCATGGGAGGGAGCCGAGGTCGTGTTACAGGCCGGGTCGTACCCAGAAAGCGTAACCCTAACGAGGAAGATCCGCTTGACATCCCGGGGCGGCGCCGCGACAGTCGGACGGTAGACGAAGGGGACTCTAACTAATGCTGGTAGACCCACAGGTGTTCAGGAGGTACCTTCGTGAGCAGGAACACCCGTCGTAGCGCCCTCCTCGGCGGACTGGTCTTATTGCTTGCGGGAAAGTCTTGGGCTCAGGACTTGGCCTGCTCCTCGGCGATGTCCGTCGGAGCCCCGACAGCGTACGACCACATCATTGTGGGATCGAACTGCGTGTTGCGCATCGATGCGCCGGTGTGCGCAAACGCTAACCTGACGATACGCGTCGGAGGCGAGGTGATTATCGGGGCGGGGTTGTTGGTGATCGGGCCGAACCATGAGTGCGACGACTACAACAATAGCACTGTGGATTTTCACCTTCCGAGCGGAGCTTGTCAGCATGCGCCCGTGTCCTGCGACGACCATGACCTGTGCACGGTTGACCAATGGGACTCAAATTGGAACTGTATTCACCCGCCGAATACCTGCGACGACCGCAACGGTTGCACGTCCGACACCTGCGATCGCGTGCTGGGGTGCCAGCATGCGCCGACTAACGAGGGCCGCCCGTGCGACGACCAGGATGTCTGCACGACGGGCACGAGTTGCAGCAACGGCGTATGCGGGGGGGTGCTGCAACACATTGCGACGACGAGAATGCATGCACCTCGGACAGTTGCAATCGCTGGCGAGGGTGCCAGTACACCGCGGTGGTAGATGGGACGTTGTGCGATTCGGTGGACTCATGCTTGCTGGGCGCGCGTTGTGTTTCCGGAGTCTGTGTGCCGCCTCCTTTCGCCTTTGACGACGTGACGAACGACGCGTTGGCCGGCATCAGAGCCGTCCAGACCCACGAGTGGATCGACCTGGACAACGACGGGGACCTGGACCTGTTCGCGACCACCGGAAGCCAGTCGGGCCCTCTCTACTCCTACACGCACTTGTTCCAGAACGATGCCGGGACGTTGGTGGACGTGACGAACGACGCGTTGGCCGGCATCAGAGCCGTCCAGACCCACGAGTGGATCGACCTGGACAACGACGGGGACCTGGACCTGTTCGCGACCACCGGAAGCCAGTCGGGCCCTCTCTACTCCTACACGCACTTGTTCCGGAACGATGCCGGGACGTTGGTGGACGTGACGAACAACCCGTTGGCCGGCATCAGAGCCGTCCAGACCCACGAGTGGATCGACCTGGACAACGACGGGGACCTGGACCTGTTCGCGACCACCGGAAGCCAGTCGGGCCCTCTCTACTCCTACACGCACTTGTTCCGGAACGATGCCGGGACGTTGGTGGATGTGACGAACAACGCGTTGGCCGGCATCAGAGCCGTCCAGACCCACGAGTGGATCGACCTGGACAACGACGGGGACCTGGACCTGTTCGCGACCACCGGAAGCCAGTCGGGCCCTCTCTACTCCTACACGCACTTGTTCCAGAACGATGCCGGGACGTTGGTGGACGTGACGAACGACGCGTTGGCCGGCATCAGAGCCGTCCAGACCCACGAGTGGATCGACCTGGACAACGACGGGGACCTGGACCTGTTCGCGACCACCGGAAGCCAGTCGGGCCCTCTCTACTCCTACACGCACTTGTTCCGGAACGATGCCGGGACGTTGGTGGACGTGACGAACAACGCGTTGGCCGGCATCAGAGCCGTCCAGACCCACGAGTGGATCGACCTGGACAACGACGGGGACCTGGACCTGTTCGCGACCACCGGAAGCCAGTCGGGCCCTCTCTACTCCTACACGCACTTGTTCCGGAACGATGCCGGGACGTTGGTGGATGTGACGAACAACGCGTTGGCCGGCATCAGAGCCGTCCAGACCCACGAGTGGATCGACCTGGACAACGACGGGGACCTGGACCTGTTCGCGACCACCGGAAGCCAGTCGGGCCCTCTCTACTCCTACACGCACTTGTTCCGGAACGATGCCGGGACGTTGGTGGACGTGACGAACGACGCGTTGGCCGGCATCAGAGCCGTCCAGACCCACGAGTGGATCGACCTGGACAACGACGGGGACCTGGACCTGTTCGCGACCACCGGAAGCCAGTCGGGCCCTCTCTACTCCTACACGCACTTGTTCCGGAACGATGCCGGGACGTTGGTGGACGTGACGAACAACGCGTTGGCCGGCATCAGAGCCGTCCAGACCCACGAGTGGATCGACCTGGACAACGACGGGGACCTGGACCTGTTCGCGACCACCGGAAGCCAGTCGGGCCCTCTCTACTCCTACACGCACTTGTTCCGGAACGATGCCGGGACGTTGGTGGACGTGACGAACAACGCGTTGGCCGGCATCAGAGCCGTCCAGACCCACGAGTGGATCGACCTGGACAACGACGGGGACCTGGACCTGTTCGCGACCACCGGAAGCCAGTCGGGCCCTCTCTACTCCTACGCGCACCTGTTCCGGAACGATGCCGGGACGTTGGTGGACGTGACGAACGACGCGTTGGCTCGAATCGGTGTGATCCAGGGTCACGAGTGGATTGACTTCGACAACGACGGCGACCTCGAACTATATGCGACGACGCGTGATCAGACGGGCGGCGGTGGCACCCCGTACTCGTACACCCACCTGTTCCGCAACGATGTGATCGCGTGCGGCAACCATTGGCTCAACGTCCGGCTGGTCCCAAGCCACGCGAGCGAGTTTGGGAAGGCGGCGACTCTTCGCGTCACGTGGCGTGGCCTTTACCAGCGGGCAAGCGTTGACCTCGTCCGTGGGAGCCCGGGAACTCTCGGATCGCTCGCTCACTTTGGGCTGGGCTCGATACCCGTCATCGACCGGCTCGAGATCCGATGGCCGTCGAGCCTCGTCGATACTCTCGGCCCGCTTCGGGGCGACCGAGTGATCACGGTCTACGAAGGCGACGCGGATTCTGACGGCGTGAGAAACGACAGCGACAACTGTCCGATGATCGCCAACCCCCTGCAGGCCGACGCCGACGGTGACGAATTGGGGGATGCCTGTGACAACTGCCTAGCGATCGCGAATCCGGACCAGGCGGATTCGGATGGCGACGGTGTTGGCAACCCGTGCGATAACTGCGTGACAGCCTACAATCCTGACCAGGCGGACTGTGACGGCAACGGTGTTGGCGATGCGTGCGACGCGTGCTTCGGGGGAATCGAGAAATGCGAGCGTAGCTGCGTGGACAGCAATCCATGTACGTCAGATTCGTGCGATCCCCACGCGGGTTGCGTATTTGCGCCCACCCCCGGTGTCGCGTGCGACGATGAGAATGTTTGCACCGCGGCCGATGCATGTGGAGTGTTTGGTGACTGTGTCGGCGGGGTGCCGTTGGACTGCGATGACGGAGACGCGTGCACGATGGATTCTTGCGACCCAGCGACAGGCTGCGTGCACTCCGGCACGCCGGCCGTTTCGCTGAACGTAGGCTGGAACTTCGTTGGTCCTGAGGTAGAGCCCTGCGCGGATGCAGAGGCGTTGTGCAGGATCATTGGTCAATCGGGAGGAAGTCCAGTTGAGATTCCGCGCTGGGTAAGTGGAGGGTGGCAGAGCCACATGTGCGGACTACCGTTAAACAACTTCCCCGTCGTCGCAGGTCAGGCGTATTTGGTGAAGATGAGGACTTCGGGGCGGTGGTGTCAGGCGTGCGGTGAGATTCCATCTCGCTTGAGCGTAATCGTGTCAGTCGGATGGAACGCGCTGTCGCTTCCGGCATGGGCACACAGTTACACAGCTGAGACTGCTTGCAGGGAGATCGTCTCACAAGGTGGCGCCGTCTCCCAAGTCCTGCGGTGGAGGAACGGTGGCTGGGAGAGTCACATCTGTGGGCTGCCATTCAGCAACTTCGAACTCGTTCCCGGTGAAGGATACTTCGTGCAGGCGACGCGGTCATCCACATGGGCGGTCGTGCGGATGTGAGTTGGAGTCAGGGAAGGGAGCCACGTGCGCCGCGAAAGGTCCGTTGTTCCAGCGGGTGGACGTCCCGCCCCGGTGAAGGGGTCCACCGATCTTTCGAGCCGAGAAGCGAGGCGAGGAGGTCGGTGCAAGCGTTGATCGGGACGGCGAGCAGCGGGAGATCGAGACCGATCTGGACGTCCCGAACGTCGCGGCAAGCCGTTCGATCGGACCGACGGATAGTCTCTACCCTGGCCAGGTCTCACCGTTCCGCGTGCATCTTCCCGAGCTCATTAGGCGGCGTGCGCCTTGTACGCTGCCGGGAACATCGTAGCGCCGATCTCAAGCACGGCTCCGAGCGCGGCGCGACCTTGGGCCGTGACGAGCCAGCGGCGAGTGCGGGGAACCTTGGCGATGTAACCATGGGCATGGAGTCGCTGGAGTAGCCGCGTGACACGGGCGGCTTGCCGTCGTGCCTCAACGGGGTCGTTCGTCGGTAAGTCCTCGCCCTTCCCCGGGTGGGGCGGCGCGTGCCGGAATGGCGCGGATTACTGCAGGAGTTGATGCGGGAGCGTGACGGCCGTTCGGTCGGTGGCCGCCGCCCGGGCGGCAGCGAGCAGATACGCCTTGGGCTCGACACCGCAAAGCTTCGCGGACTCAATCAGGCTGTAGAACAGCGCGGCGACCTCGGTTCCCCGCCTGGAGCGCGATCCGTAATGGTTCTTTCTTCCCAGAACGATCCCGCGCAGCCCGCGTTCGGTGTGAGAATGCCGCGTCCCGAATTATGCCGCGTCATCCGTCTGGGGATCGATTTCCGGGTTGGTAGCCAACCGACCAGTGTTCGTGACGCGGCATAATCCGCGTGGTCTCCTGAGTTTGGCGATTGTGCCGGCGCACCCGGAACGCCGTCACGACTCTCATTCGGTGCCCGACACGCTCAACCTCGCCCCGGTCGCTGGCCGGACGTTCAAGTCGCCGAAGGCCGCGCCAAGCGGTCAGGGGGGGGCGGCCACTTGAAACAACCGCGTAGGATGCCCGAGGTGCGACGATCGCGACCTCGGGCGACCCGTAGCACCCCCCGATTGGGAACTCAGGCGATCATATCGTCCGCCCCAGCTCGCGGGATCACCTCCACCGACTTCTCCCCGCGGCGGCCTCGCCGCGAATCCCGACCGCGTCTCGGCCTCCCGCTGCCCAGGGCAGAAGAGCCGGCAGGGGTCTCCGCGCCGGCCGGTGAAATCTGGCTCCTCTCGAAACTCCGTGATGGCGTCGACTTTCGGTGGGTCGGAGGTCGAGACGGGCCGCGCTCAAGCCTGAGAAACCCGGTCCCACCGAGTGAGGAAGACATTCCGGGGGGAACGGGGGGGCGAACTCGCTGCCACCACCGGACCTCGGCGAGGATCGGACCTACCGTTCGTATCCCTCACTGCTTCTTTGGTTTGGGCGTTTGCTCTTGACGTAAGAGGCATCCTGGCCCATCCCTGGCCTTTCTTCTCGCCAAAGAAGGGAGGTCGAGCAGGATGAGCCAGGAGCCGACACAGGATCTCGCGATCTACTTGGGGCTGCAAGGGTTCGAAGTGGAATCGGTGGAAATTGTAGAAGCTCCGTCCCTGTGGGAGCCGGGGCGGCGGATCAAACTGGTCCATCTGCTTCGCCGTTCCGGGCTCCACCTGTGCTCCGAGTGTGGCAAGGGACACCAGGAGGGGCTGTTCGAGGAATTCGAGCGAATCCGCTTCCGGGACTGTTCGATCGGCGATCTCGAGACGTTCCTCGAGGTGCGGGCGATGCGGGTGGCTTGCTGCGGGGGGACACGGGTCGAGCGGCTGCCGTTCGCCATGGAGGGCTTCCGGGTTACTCGCCGGTTCTTTGAGCGCGTGGCGGCCTTGTGCACGAGACTGCCCGTTCAGGCCGTCGCGGAGATGGCGAGACTGTCTTGGGACACGGTGGCTCGAATCGACAAGCGGGCCATCGAACTGGCCCTCGGCGACCAACTGCTGGACCTCAGCGGTCTGCGATGGATCGGCGTGGACGAGGTTTCCCGCACGGGGGGTCACGTCTACTTCACGATCGTCACGGACCTGAAGAGCGGACGGGTCGTCTGGATCGGCGACGGCAAGGGCGAGAAGGGATTTCTTCCCTTCCTCAGTGCTCTGGGTCCGACAGGGCGCCGAAAGCTCCGAGGGGTGGTCAGTGATCTCGGCTACAAAGACGTCATCGACACGCACTTGCCCAAGGCGATCCACATCCTCGACCGCTTCCACATCATCCAGTGGGTCAACGAGGCGCTGAACCAGCTCAGGCGGCGGCTGTTCGGCGGGGCCCCGGCCGACGAGGTGGGGAAGACCTTGAAGATCAAGAAGTGGTTGCTGTTGAGTGCGCGGGAGAGGCTGCGGCACAAGGACAAACTGCTCCTCAATCGTCTCGTGGAGATCAACAAGCCCCTGTACGAGGCCTACCTCCTCAAGGAGCAACTCCGGGGTATCCTCCAGCACCCGTGGCGCTACTTCGGCGCCCTGCGTCGGCGCTTGGAGGAATGGATCGAAGCGGCGAAGTCTGCCTCCCCCGAGATCGTTAAGGTCGCCAGCCGCTTGGCGCCACACCTCGAGAGCGTCGTGGCCGGTCATCAGTATGACCTCAGGCTCGGACTCGTCGAATCCATCAACAGCAAGATCGCCGTCCTCCGCGCGCAGGCCCGGGGCTACCGCGATCCCGAGTACTTCAAGCTCAAGATCTTCCAGCGCTGCAGCCTTCCCGACAACCCCTGGGCTCGGGTGGTGCTGTGAAACCTACGCCATCACGGGGAATCGAGAGGAGCCTGAAATCTCCACTCGCCCTACGGGCTCCTTCCGATTCCACCGGCAGAACCCCCGCCCAAGAAGACTTCAGGCAGCTCTCCGACACGATCAGACCAGGCCAAGAGAAGCCCGAGAGTACTGGTAGCATTCCCCCGTGAGGCAACACGATGGGGAAAAGAACTTGACGTCGGGGAGCCTGGATGGCATCGTCGGCTCCGAGAGCAACTTCAACCGCTGTTTGTACCGCTACAGGCCGCCGCGCCCGCTCGAGGAGAGCTACGCCGACCTCCGCGGCATCGAGGCCGGCATCATCCGGATGCTGGCCGAGGTCACCGACGCGTGGACGGCAAGCGAGCCTGATCGTGGGTGATTCCTGCGATCCGGGTCGACGGTGGATCGCTCGGAACGTCGCCGATTTGGAATTGGTGCCGACCTATCGTGCTCGGCGACGCCAGCGGAGGCGAAATCAAAACGTCGGGGCTTGTGTATAACCCCCGACGTTGTGTATGCTGCACCTCGCGATGGCGACCCCTCGACAACAGCAGGTTCTCCGGATCATCCGGCGCCTCGGAATCGTACGTCCGGCCGAACTCGAAGCCCACGGGATTCCGAGAGGACAACTCTACCGCCTCGTGCGACAGGGCCGAGTCGAGCGACAGGCTCGGGGAATCTACGTCGCGCGCCGGCACCCCTTCACCGCAGAGCATACGCTCGCGCAGGTCGCCAAGAGAGTTCCGGGGGGTGTCCTCTGCCTCCTGACGGCACTCCGCTTTCACGAGCTGACGACGCAGGCTCCGGCCGAGGTATGGATCGCGCTCCCGGAAAAGGCACGCAAGCCGCGGCTCGACTACCCCCGCCTGCGAGTCACGCGCTTCTCGGGGCCGGCCCTCACCGAAGGCATCGAGACACACCGTTTGGAGAAAGTGAACGTCCGGGTGTACTCGGCCGCCAAGACGGTCGCCGACTGCTTCAAGTACCGCAACAAGGTCGGCATCGACGTCGCGGTGCAGGCTCTGCGGGACTTCGGCCGCCAGCATCGCGGCGGTGCAACCGAGCTGGCCCGCTTCGCGCGCATCTGCCGCGTGACCCGCGTGCTGCAGCCTTACCTGGACGCGATCGCATGACCGGCCGAGGGCGCGACCTGTCGGCCTCCGTCGCCGCACGGCTCCTCAATCGCGCCAAGCAGACCGGCGACGTTTATCAAACCCTCCTCACGAGCTTTTGCTTCGAGCGCTTCCTGTATCGTCTCGGTGTATCCGACGTCCGCGAGCGCTTCGTGCTCAAGGGTGCGATGCTCTTTCGCCTGTGGTCGGATCAGCCCTACCGGGCCACGCGGGACCTGGATCTTCTGCGCAGGGGAGACGGCTCGTTCGCGGCCATCCGGGCTGACATGAGCGCGATCTGTGCGGCGGAGGTAGGGCCGGACACCGTCGTGTTCGATTCCGGCTCGATCCGGGTCGAGTCGATCCGGGCCTCAGGACGAGTACGCCGGCACCCGGGTCACCCTGCCGGCGCGTTCCGGCACCGCACGGCTGATGCTGCAGATCGATCTGGGGCTGGGCGACTCCGTGTGGCCCGCGCCCCGACGCTGCGCATATCCTGCGCTTCTCGACTTTCCGGCACCGATGGTGCTGGCGTATCCGCGCGAGGCGGTCGTCGCGGAGAAGCTCGAGGCGATGGTGGTCCTCGGTGATCGCAATAGTCGAATCAAGGACTTCTTCGATCTCTACTACCTGGCGGCCCACTTCGACTTCGACCGAGTGACCCTCGAGGAATCGATTCGCAGGACGTTCGAGAGACGGCGGACACCGATTCCGACGGAGCAGCCGATCGCGCTCACGCCGGCCTACTGGGAGAATCCATCGCGTCCGGCACAAGTGCGAGCGTTCGCCCGTCGCGCGGGACTGACTGTCGGCGTCCAGCCTGGCATCGAGATCGCCGGCAGCCTCGGGGCGTTCCTGCTCCCGGTCCTCGAGGACCTTCGCCGCGGCGCCAGGCGGGAAGGGACATGGGCGCCGCGAGGACCGTGGCGATGAACCCTCCCCGTTTCAAGCCGTGTCCTTCCCACACAGACTTTGACGTCGAGTGGCTGGGAAGGTTTCCAGCACACGGGCAGCTACGGCGGCTCGAGACCATCGCATCGGGGTGACAACTCGTGAACCGAGGGACTTGGGACCGTGGTCGGGATCGAGGTTCAGCTTGCCCGCCCTCCTCGGCCGTGGTATCAGACACGCTCCGGGCGACGGCGCGCCGGATTTCGATTGCTGTCCCCGAATTGCGGGGGAGGGACTTCACGATGCGAATGCCCCACGATCTGCGTGCCTTCGTCGACGAGAACCGCCATCTCCTGAAGCCTCCCGTCGGGAACCGGATGGTCTGGAAGGACTCCGAGTTCCTGGTGATGATCGTCGGGGGCCCGAACCGGCGGAAGGATTTCCACGTGGAGGACGGCGAGGAGTTCTTCTACCAGATCGAAGGGGACATCGTCGTTCGGGTGATCGAGGACGGAAAGCCCCGCGACATCCCGATCCGCGAGGGCGAGATGTTCCTGCTGCCGGCCGGGGTTCCGCACTCCCCGCAGCGGCCCGCGAACACCGTGGGAATGGTCATCGAGCGGAAGCGCAAGAGCGGGGAGATCGACCACCTGCGCTGGTTCTGCGAGGGGTGCGGAGCGGTGCTGCACGACGCCTCGTTCGAGCTCCAGGACCTGGGAACGCAGCTCGCCCCGCTGATCGAGGCGTTCTACGCGGATGCGGCCGCGAGGACCTGCACGAAGTGCGGTGTCGTGATGCAGCCGCCGCCTCCCGTGCCATGAGCCGCCCGCCGGCCATCGACGTCCACACCCACGTCCTGCCCGAGCGGTGGCCGGACCTCCGCGATCGCTACGGCTACGGAGGATGGGTGCGGCTCGAGCACGACGGGCCCGGGTGCGCCCGCATGACCATCGACGGGTCGCTCTTCCGGAGCGTGGACGAGCGGACGTGGAGCGCCGAGCGCCGGATCCGGGACTGCGACCGCGACGGCGTGGGCGTCCAGGTTCTCTCGACGGTCCCGGTGATGTTCTCGTACTGGGCGAAGCCGGAGCACGCGCTCGACCTCTCGCGGATCCTCAACGATCACATCGCGGGTCTCGTGCGGGACCATCCCGGCCGCTTCGTCGGCCTCGGGACCGTGCCGATGCAGGATCCCGACAGCGCGATCGGCGAGGCGGAGAGGTGCGTGCGGGAGTTGGGGCTCGCCGGCATCGAGATCGGCACGCACGTGAACGAGTGGAACCTGGACGCGCCGGAGATCTTCCCCGTCCTCGAGCGCTGCCAGCAGATCGGGGCGGCCGTGTTCGTCCACCCCTGGGACATGGTGGGACGGGAGCGCATGCCCCGGTACATGCTCCCGTGGCTGGTCGGGATGCCGGCCGAATCGTCGCTGGCGCTCTGCTCGATGATCTTCGGCGGCGTCCTCGATCGCCTCCCGCGCCTGCGCGTCTGCTTCGCCCACGGAGGCGGTGCGTTCCCGGCCTCTGTCGGGAGGATCGAGCGCGCCTGGATCGCCCGGCCCGACCTCTGCGCGGTCCACGAGATCGCGAGTCCCCGCGGTCGTACGCGCGCAAGGTGTACTTCGACGCGCTGACCCACGACGCCGACGCCCTCCGCCTCCTGCTGAAGCTCGCCGGCGCGGATCGCGTCGCTCTGGGAACCGACTATCCGTTCCCCCTGGGGGAGGAGGTTCCCGGCGCCCTCATCGACTCGATGACGGATCTCGCGGAGGCGGATCGAGAGCGGCTCCTTCGCGGCACGGCGATCGAGTTCCTGGGTCTTGCGGTAGGATGACGCGGTGCCCGAGACCCTCGACGCGCTCGACTCGCTTCTCGGCCGCTTCCGGCCCGACGAAGCGTACGCCCTGGAGCTCGACTCGCTGGATCCGCTGCGAGGGTTCCGCGAGCGCTTCCTGCTTCCGCCGGGACCGGATGGACGGCCGCTCGTGTACCTGGCGGGCAACTCGCTGGGACTTCAGCCGCGATCCGTGCGGGCGGTCCTCGAGCGCGAGCTCGAGGACTGGGCGAAGCTCGGCGTCGCGGCGCACGATCATGGTCGCACCCCCTGGTACACGTACCACCGCAGCGTGACCGAGCCGCTCGCCCGGCTCGTGGGGGCCGCGCCGTCCGAGGTCGTGGCCATGAACACGCTGACCGTGAACCTCCATCTGCTCATGGTCACGTTCTATCGGCCGACCCCGGATCGTTTCCGGATCCTGCTCGAGGCGCGGCCGTTTCCGTCCGACCTCTACGCCGCCCAGACACAGCTCCGGCATCACGGATACGACTCCAACGACGGGATCGTCTTCGCCCCGACGCGCCCCGGCGAGCACACCACGCGCACCGAGGACTTCGAACGGCTGCTCGACGAGCGGGGCGAGAGCATCGCGCTGGTGCTGCTCGGCGGCGTGAACTACTTCACCGGCCAGGCCTTCGACATGGAGCGGATCGCCGCCGCGGCGCGCCGCCGCGGGTGCGTGGTCGGCCTCGACCTGGCGCACGCCGCGGGCAACGTGCCGCTCCGCCTCCACGACTGGGACGTGGATTTCGCCGCGTGGTGCACCTACAAGTACCTGAACGCCGGACCCGGCGCGGTGGCCGCCGCATTCGTCCACGAGCGGCACGCGCGGAACGTGGATCTGCCGCGATTCGGCGGATGGTGGGGCAACGACCCCGCGACCCGTTTCCAGATGCATCTCACGACCCGCTTCGTCCCCCTTCCCAGCGCGGACGGCTGGCAGCTGAGCAATCCACCGGTCCTGGCCCTGGCGCCGCTGCGGGCCTCCCTCGCTCTGTTCGAGGAGGCGGGGATGGAGTCCCTGCGGGCGAAGTCGATGCGGCTGACCGCGTATCTCGATCGGTTCCTCGGCCGCGATTCGGGGGGACGTCTCGAGACGATCACCCCCGCCGATCCTGCGGAGCGGGGCTGCCAGACCTCCCTCCTGCGTTCACGACCGTCCGAGGGAGCTCTTCGAGTCACTGGTCTGCGCGGGGATCCTGGGGGACTTCCGGGAGCCGAACGTGATTCGCGTGGCGCCCACCCCGCTCTACAACTCGTTCCACGACATCTGGAGGCTCGCTCACGCGTTGACCGGGGTCACCGCGGAGGCGGAGGCCGAGCGTCCCTCCGAGGCGCCATGAGCGCGAGCGGAGCGCGACGGTTCGTCATCGTCGGGGGCGGTCTCGGAGGAGCGCTCCTGGCGACGCATCTGGGACAGGCCGGGCACGAGGTCGAGCTCTACGAGCGCAGGCCCGATCCGAGGACCGGCCGCGCGTCGCAGGGACGGTCGATCAATCTCGCGATCTCGACCCGCGGAATCCACGCGCTCGAGAAGGCGGGCCTGGCCGGAGAGGTCCTGCGCTCCTCGGTGGCCATGAAGGGTCGGATGATCCACGGGCCGCGCGGCACGCTCTCCTATCAGCCGTACGGCACCCGGGAGGACCAGGCGATCCACTCGGTCTCCCGGGCCGACCTGAACCGGATCCTGATCGAGGCGGCGCGGGCGATTCCGGGGGTGCGTGTGGTGTTCGGGAAGCGGTGCACCGGAGTCGACCTGGAGACTGCCACCGCCACGTTCGAGGATCTCGAGACCTCCGAGCGGAGCGAGGCGCGGGGCGACGCGATCGTCGGGTCGGACGGGGCGTTCTCCGTGGTCCGGCGCGAGATGCAGAAGCTCGACCGGTTCGAGTTCTCCCAGACCTACCTCGGCCACGGATACAAGGAGCTGTCGATTCCGCCCGGTCCGGGGGGCAGCTTCGCAATGGAGCGAAACGCGCTCCACATCTGGCCGCGGGGCGGATTCATGATGATCGCGCTGCCGAACCACGACGGATCGTACACGTGCACCTGCTTCTGGCCCTTCGACGGTGCTCAGGGGTTCTCCGCGCACCGGACAGGGGAGGACGTGGTTCGCTACTTCGGTCGGGTCTTCCCCGATTCCGTTCCGCTGCTTCCCTCCCTAGCCGAGGACTACTTCGAGAATCCCACGGGGGCCCTCGTGACGATCCGCTGCTGGCCGTGGCACCTCGGGGGACGCGCCGTCCTGCTCGGAGACGCCTGCCATGCGGTGGTTCCGTTCTACGGTCAGGGGGCCAATGCGGCGTTCGAGGACTGCACGGCGCTCAGCGAGTGCATCGAGGCGAGCCCGGACGATCTGGAACGGGCGTTCGTGACCTACTCCGCCCGGCGCAAGCCGAACGTGGACGCCCTCGCCGATCTGGCCGTCGAGAACTTCCTCGAGATGCGGGACAAGACCGCGTCCCGGGCGTTCCTCTTCCGGAAGAGGGCCGAGAAGGCGCTGCATCGCTTGTTTCCCTCCTGGTATCTTCCGCTCTATTCCATGGTGAGCTTCTCCACGATCCCGTACGCCGAGGCGAGGCGCCGGGCCGCCTGGCAGGACCGTGCGGTCCTCGGTGCGGCCGGCGGGCTCGCGGCCGTTCTCGCCGCGGCGGCGGCGTGGTTCGTGGCGGTCCGGTGATGCAGGCCGGGAGCCGGACCCAGGGAGGATCCCGATGCCGGTGACGTACGACCGCTACCTCAAGGTGACGGAGCTCCTCGACCTCCAGAAGCCGCTGTCGGATCCGCCGGAGCACGACGAGATGCTGTTCATCGTGATCCACCAGGTGTACGAGCTCTGGTTCAAGCTGCTGCTCCACGAGCTTTCGAAGGCCCATCGCGATCTCGCCGCGAACGATCTCTTCGGCGCGGTGGCGACCGTCCGGCGCGCGCGCACGATCATGAAGACGCTGGTGGGCCAGCTGGACATCCTCGAGACGATGACCCCGTTGTCCTTCTCCGCCTTTCGCGAGCGGCTCGCGACCGCATCGGGCTTCCAGTCGGTCCAGTTCCGCGAGATGGAGTTCGCCCTGGGTCACAAGCGGCGTCAGGTGCTCCACGATCATGAGGAGGGATCGAGGGGTCGAGCACGGCTCGAGGCGGCCCTGGGGGAACGTTCCCTCGTGGATGCCTTCTACGATTTCCTCGAGATGCGGGGAGTGCGCATCCCGCCGGAACTGAGGGAGCGCGACGTGACGCTCCCGGCCATCCCGGACGCCGAGGTGCAGGATGGGCTCCTGCGGCTCTACCGGCAGAGTCCGGACGTGGCGATCCTGCTCGAGCTCATGATCGACTTCGACGAGGGGCTGCAGGAGTGGCGCTACCGTCACGTGAAGCTCACGGAGCGGACCATCGGGAACAAGATCGGAACGGGGGGATCCTCCGGGGTGGAGTTCCTGAAATCGACGCTCTTCCGGCCGGTCTTCCACGACCTGTGGGCGATCCGGCACAGGTTCGGATCGTGATCCGGGACATCTCCCCGCTGGTCTCGACGCGCCTGGCGGTCTGGCCGGGGGATACCCCGCCGTCGCGGGAGGTTCTCCTGGACATGAACGCCGGGGACAACCTGACCCTATCGACCCTGCACGCGACGGTTCACCTCGGGTCGCACGCGGATGCCCCGAGCCACTACGGGGCCGACGCACCGTCCATCGAGGCGCGCGACCCCTCGCTCTACGTGGGACCGTGCCGAGTCGTGCGGGTCGCGGTGCCGCGCGGCGGGCGGATCCCGCCTTCGGCCGTTCCCGGTCCTCCGGGCGTCGAGCGGCTGCTCTTCGCCACAGGCACGTTTCCGGACCCGACGGCCTTCAATTCCGACTTTGCGGCGCTGGCACCCGAGCTGGTGGACCACCTGCACCGTTTCGGGGTCCGGCTCGTCGGGATCGACACGCCCAGCGTGGACCTGTTCGACTCCGAGGACCTCCCCGCGCACGGTCGATTCCTGGCGAACGACATGGCGATCCTCGAAGGGCTCGTGCTCGATGGCGTTCCCGAAGGCCTCTACGAGCTGATCGCTCTGCCGCTGAGGCTCGAAGGATTTGACGCGTCGCCGGTGCGGGCCGTGCTCCGGCCCTTAATTCCTCCTTGACATCGGGGAAACTCGCCGAATAATCCTTACGAATGTTCGGCGTCTTCTCGCCCCGGGGGTGCGAGGAGGAACGCGAAAGGGGCGGAGGGGGCAGCAAATCTCTGTCTTGGGACCTTTCGGCGCCAACGTCCACGGGCGCCAGCGAGCAACGGTCGAGTCTCGATCGAATGGGACTCGGGGGAGCGTTGCACACACCACGGTCTTCTCTCGAACGCCTTCGACACACCTGAAACGGATTCCCGGGCGCGCGGCTCTCCGAGCTGGGCGTGCCGGCCCGCCGCCCAGCGCGGCACGAGGTTGAGAGCGGATGAGAAGCTATCGGTTCGCGTTCATCGCGTCGCTCACCATCGCCTTCCTGGCGCTAGCGCCCGGTGCGGCGCTGGCCTTTGACTACTCCGCGGGCTCCGGCGGACCGCTCGAGGCGAAGGAGTTCTTCAAGCCGGAGCTGTACCTGAGCACGAGCAACGTGCCCGCCGCCTCGGTCCTGGAGGCGCTGCCGAACAAGGCGTCGTGGGATCGGTTCCTCGCCGCGCAGGGCAAGGACGCCGTGGTGTACTTCGATCCTCGATCGGGGACGCCCAGCAGCGTCGTGCTGAGCGTGCCGCTGGTCCCCGGGAACGGACAGGGGAACCGGCTCAACGTCGAGAGTCTGGGACGACAGCTCGGGTATCCCGTCCACAAGATCGACGGGCGGGTCGTGGGAGACGCGTTCCTCGAGTTCCTGCGATCGAACCAGGAAGCACTCGGGATCGATCTGACCCAGATGGGACCGGTGCGGGCGGAGCCGTCGGGATCGGACCTCTGGCACGTGAGCATCCCGCAGTGGGTCGGAGGAATTCCGGTCCGCTACGGGCGAATCGCGGCCGCGATCAGCCACGGAAACCTCGTCGTGCTCGGCACGGAGCATTGGGGCAACGTCCGGATCGACACCACACCGAGGATCACCGGCGACCAGGCCCTGGAGATCGGCTTCGTGTTCGCCGGCGGGAAGGCCAGCGACGACGCGATGTGGAAGAAACCGACGCTCGAGATCGTCCCGGTCGCCCCGCAGCAGTTCCAGCAGGGCGAGGCGTTCGTCGGGCCGATCGGCTCGGGCTACGGGCACCGGCTGGTGTGGGCGTTCGGGTTCCAGCGCAAGGGCGAGGCCGCAACCTGGGAGGTCCTCGTGGACGCCGCGAGCGGCGAGGTCCTGGCGTTCGAGGATCGGAATCAGTACGAGACGAAAAAGATCTCAGGAGGAGTGTATCCCCTCACGAGCACGGAGGTCTGCCCGTCGAACGACCGCTGCGGGGTGATGCAGCCCGACGAGCCGATGCCATGGGCGAACACCGGACTTTCGGCGCCCAACGACTTCACGAACAGCGCAGGGTTGTTCAACTATCCGGGTAGCGGCAATGTCACGACGAGCCTCAGCGGGAAGTACGTGCGGATCATCGACACCTGCGGCGCGGTGAGCGAGACGGCGGCCGGCGACATCGATCTGGGCGGCGTGAACGGCCAGCACGACTGCACGACCTCGGGCGCCTCCGCCGGCGACACGCCGGCCTCGCGCTCGGCGTTCTACGAGGTGAACAAGCTGGTGGAGAGCGCGCGAGGCTGGCTGCCCGGGAACGCCTGGCTCAGCCAGCAGCTCCCCACGACCGTGAACATCGTGAGCACCTGCAACGCCTACTACAGCGCCGGCACGATCAATTTCTACCGGAGCGGCGGAGGCTGCCGGAACACGGGCGAGATCGCGGCGGTGTTCGATCACGAGTGGGGCCACGCCCTCGACGACAACGACACGGGCGGCAACCTGAGCAACACCAGCGAGGCGTACGCGGACGTCGCATCGATCTACCGGCTCCAGGCGTCCTGCGTCGGCTACGGCTTCCTGTGGACCAGCGACCGCGGCTGCGGACAGACCGCCGACGGCACCGGATTCAACAGCAACGAGCACCAGAACGGCGGCTCGCACTGCGACCTGGACTGCTCGGGCGTTCGCGACGCGGACTGGGACAAGCATTCCGACCACACCCCGGACACGCCCCTGAACTTCGTCTGCCCCGCGTGCCTCTCGGGCTCCGGACCGTGCGGTAGGCAGGTGCACTGCTCCGCCGCGCCGCCGCGGCAGGCCGCGTGGGACCTGGTGGTGCGCGACCTGACGGCGGCTCCGTTCAACATGACGGTGAACGACGCGTTCATCCTGGGCAATCGGCTCTTCTACCAGGGAAGCGGCAACATCGGCGACTGGTACTCGTGCTCCTGCGGGAGCTCCTCGGACGGATGCGGGGCCGCCGGTGCCTACCTCCAGTGGCTCGCCGCCGACGACGACGACGGCAACCTGAGCAACGGAACGCCGCACATGACGGCGCTCTACGCGGCGTTCAACCGGCACGGGATCGCCTGCGCCACGCCGACGCCCCAGATTGGCGGATGCGCCGGCGGACCGGCCTCGGCCCCGACGCTGTCGGTGTCTCCGGGCAGCAACCAGATCGTGCTGTCCTGGACCGCGGTGCCCGGCGCCGCGCGGTACCGCGTGCTCCGGTCGGAAGGGTACGCCGGCTGCGATTTCGGCAAGACCGTCATCGCGGAGATCCCGGGCACCAGCTACACCGATCCCGACGTGGCCAACGGCAGGCCGTACAGCTACGTGGTCCAGGCGGTGGGAGGCTCCGGAAGCTGCGCGGGTCCTTCGAGCGCTTGCGAGACGAGGAGTCCGCAGCCCTGCGCGGGGAGCGTCTCCATCGATCGGACGATCTACAACTGCAGCTCCACGCTGGGCATCACCCTGGTGGATTCCGACCTGATCGGTCAGGGCAGCCATGCGGTTCTGGTCTGGTCCGGGACGGAGCCGACGCCGGAGACGGTGCTGCTGCCGGAGACGCCGGCCGGCTCCGGACGATTCGAGGCGACGTTCCCGGTGACGACGCTTCCGGCGTCGAACGGAGACGGGGCGCTTTCCGTCGCGGACGGCGACACGATCACGTTCCGCTACACCGACGCGTCGTACTGCGGGACCCCGAACGTCGACGTGGATCGCACCGCGGCGGTCGACTGCGTCGGCCCGGTGATCACGAACGTGCAGGCGATCAACATCACCGGAAAGAGCGCCGACCTGGTTTTCACCACCAACGAGCCGACCGACACGGTCGTCCGATACGGCGCCGTCGCGCCGCCCGGAACGGTCCTTTCGGACGCGACGCTGGTGACGAGCCATCTGATCCACGTCGGCGGCCTTTCGCCGTGCACGAACTACGTCTTTTCGGTGGAGGGGACCGACGCGGCGGGTAACTTCGCGTCCGACGACAACGGGGGGCAGTACTACGAGTTCCTGACGTCCGGTCTGGCCACGCGAACACACGCGTCGGCGTCGCCGCCGGTTTCCATTCCGGACAACGTCCCGACCGGCGCGGTCATGACCCTCGCCGTTCCGGACAACGCGGTCCTGAGCGACGTCAATATCGACCTGTCGATCACGCACAGCTTCGACGGCGACCTCGTCCTCTCGCTGATCGGCCCGGACAACACCGCGGTGATCCTCTCGAACCGTCGCGGTTCCGGCGGCGACAACTTCACGAACACCGTGTTCGACGACCAGGCGACGACTCCGATCGCATCCGGCACGGCCCCGTTCACCGGCTCCTTCCGGCCGGACCAGCCGCTTTCGGGATTCGAGGGGAAGAACACGCAGGGGACCTGGACGCTCAAGGTCGTGGACGCCGCGGGCGTCGACACGGGCACGATCGACCGGTTCCAGCTCACGTTCGAGGTCCCCGAGCCGTGCCCGACCGTGGGCCAGGTGGCTCTGGACAAGACGTCCTACCTCTGCTCCGACCTGGTGCAGGTCCAGGTGGTCGACTTCTCGCTCCAGGGGGCGGGGACGCAGGCGGTCACCCTCGCGTCGACGACCGAGGCGGTGCCCGAGACGCTCGTTCTCGTCGAGACTCCGCCGAGCTCCGCGACCTTCGTGGGGAGCATCCCGCTGAGCACGAATCCTCCCACGAACGGCGACGGACTGCTGTCCGTGTCGGATGGGGACGCGATCACGGTGACCTACATCGACGCGGACGACGGGTACGGCCAGACGAACGTGCCGCGGATCGACACCGCGGTGGTGGACTGCAGCGGGCCGGTCATCGCGAACGTGGCGGCCACGACCCCGACCGGCCGGACGGCGCTGGTGACCTTCGATACAAACGAGGCCGGCAACAGCGTCGTGGTCTACGGCGCCTCCGTTCCGCCCGGAACCCCGGCGACCAGCGCGACGCTGGTGACGGCGCATTCCGTCGCCCTCCAGGGCCTCGTGCCGTGCACGACCTACTACTACCTCGTTCGCACCACCGACGCGACGGGGAACACCGCCGTCGACGACAACGGCGGTGCCTACTACACGTTCACGACGCCGGTGGACAACCAGCCGGTCTACCTCTTCAGCGGACCGGCGATCAGCATCCCGGACAACGACCCGACGGGCATCTCGGTGCCGATCGTGGTGGCGGACGCGAAGCAGGTCCTGGACCTCAACGTGCGGCTGAACGTGGCGCACGCGAACGTCGGGGATCTGGAAGTGGTCCTCACCGGGCCCACCGGGACCTCGATCCCGCTGGTGCTTCGCCGGGGCGGCGCGGGGGACAACTTCGTGAACACGGTCCTGGATGACGAGGCGGCGACGTCGATCTCGGCGGGAACGGCGCCGTTCACGGGGAGCTTCCGGCCGGAGCAGCCGCTGTCGGCATTCGACGGGACGTTCGCCGATGGAACGTGGACGCTGACGGTGTCGGACCGGGTGGCGCTCACGTCGGGAACTCTCAACTCGTTCGCGCTGGAGTTCACGTTCCCGGCGATCCCGTGCGGAGCCCCGAGCGTGCAGAAGCGGTCGTTCTCCGTGGCGGACTCGTGCGGGAGCGGCGGCGGGTTCGGCGGCGACAGCGTCGTCGATCCCGGTGAGGACCTGTCGATTCCGGTTCAGCTCGTCAACAGCGGAAACGGCGCGGCCACGGCCGTGACCGCCACGCTGACCACGAGCACCCCGGACGTGACGATCGTGGACGGCAGCGCCGCGTACGGCAACCTCGCGGTCGCGCAGTCCGCCTTCGGCGATGCGCCGTTCCTCGTCTACGTGGGCGACACGGTGCCGTGCGGCACCGTGATCGCGTTCCAGCTGAACGTCGCGTCGAGCGAGGGAGCGTGGACGGACTCGTTCACGGTCCGCTCCGGCGCGCCGGTCTTCTTCCAGAACACCTACAACTCCGCCGACACGCCGAAGCCGATTCCGGACGTGCGAACCCCGCCGGTGACGTCGGGAATCGCGGTCGCGGACACAGGCGTCGTGGGCGACGTGAACGTCCTCCTCAACCTGACGCACACCTACGACGGCGATCTGGACATCTTCCTGATCGGTCCCAACGGGGTGCGGGTCGAGCTGTCCACCGACAACGGAGGCACCGGCGAGAACTTCACGAACACGGTGTTCGACGATCAGGCGGCGACCGCCATCACCGCGGGGACCCCGCCGTACACCGGCTCGTTCCGTCCGGAGGGCTCCCTCGCGACGCTCAACGGCATTCCCGCGAACGGGACGTGGACGCTCGAGATCACGGACGACGCGGGCGGCGACTCGGGCGTGCTGCTGGGCTGGTCACTGATCGTGACGACGCCCGGAGGGTACTCGTGTCACGCCTGCGCCCCCACGATGCCGGGTGAGGTCGCGCGAATGGACTTCACCGCAAAGAACGCGGCGAGCTGGACGAGCACGGCGCGGGCGAGCGAGTACCGCGTTTACCGCGGCGCCGACATCGAGCTGCCGAAGCTCATGACGGCGGACGTGGAGTCCTGCCTCCGCGCGACGACCGCAGGGCTCTCGATGAGCGGCATCGCCGAGGAGCCCGCCTCGGGCTCGTTCCTGTGGTGGCTCGTGCGCGCGGCGAACCTGGCCGGTGAGGGCACCGCGGGTTCGGCCACGGCCGGTCCTCGCATCCACGACAGCGGCGGGAACTGCCCGTAGGCTGATCGGGATTGCGCATTGTAGCGACCCCCGCTCCGCCGTCCGAGGCGGAGCGGGGGTTTTGTTTTGTCGAGGATTCCGGGGGCCGGCCCCCGGACCCCCGGCCCCGCGTGCGACGCAGGCCGGCGGAGCGGCCCGCGTCGCCCGCGGGTTGCATCCTCGACCCTGAATGGAGCCCCGGGGCAGCATGGGAGGCTGCCCCCGAAACCGTCTTCCATGACGATCGAGGCGAGACCCCGAAAGGCCGAAATCGTCCCGCGGAAGAGCACGCCGGTCCGCCGGCGGGCTCTTCCAGCGGGAGCGGGGGTGCGGGGGCAGAGCCCCCGTGATGCGACCACGGAAAACGATCAGCCCGCGGAATGGTCGCTGGGCTGGGCGGACTGCAGCATGAACAGCGTCCGGTAGATCCCGCCGGGGACGGCCAAGAGCTCCTGGTGCGTTCCCTGCTCCCGCAAGCGTCCGTGGTGAAGGACGAGGATCCGGTCGGCGTTACGGACCGTTTCCAGTCGGTGGGCGATCAGGATCGACGTCCGCCCGCGCAGCATCGTTTCCATGGCGAGCTGGATGTGACGCTCGGTCTCCGGATCGACCGACGAGGTCGCCTCGTCGAGGACGAGGACGGCCGGATCGAAGGCGAGCGCCCGGGCGAACGAGAGCAGCTGCTTCTCGCCGACGGAGAGATTCGAGCCGCGCTCCCGGACCTCCTCGGCGTACCCGTTGGGCAGGCGATCGATGATCCGGTCGGCGCCCACGGCCGCCACCGCGCGGTGGATCGCTTCGGAAGTGAGCTGCGGATCGCCCAGGGAGAGATTCGACTCCACGGTGCCGGCGAACAGGAAGTGATCCTGCAGGACGACCCCCACCGATCGCCGGAGTTCCGGGAGCGCATAGTCGCGCACGTCCACTCCGTCCAGTTCGATCCGCCCCGCGTCCACGTCGTACAGCCTCACGAGCAGGCGGATCAGGGTGGACTTCCCCGACCCCGTCCAACCCACCACGCCGATGCGCTCCCCCGGAGCGATGCGGAACGACACGTCGTGCAGCACCGGCGTGTTCTCCGCGTAGCCGAAGCTCACCCCCTCGAACACGATCTCGCCCCGGAGCCTGCCCGCGATCTTCTGCGAGAGCTCCGGGGATGCGATGGTCGGCTCGGTGTCGAGCAGCTGGAAGATCCGCTCGGAGGAGGCCATGGCCGTCTGCATGACGGTGTACCGCTGCGAGAGCTCCTGAACCGGCCGGAAGAAGCGGCCGGCGTACTCGATGAACGCAACGAGAGTTCCGAAGGTGACCGCCCCGCCGATGAGCCGGCCGCCTCCGGCCCAGACGATCGCCGCTAGCGAGATCGATCCCATCAGCTCCGCGATGGCGGAGAACGCGGATTCGTAGAAGACCCCGCGCAGCTGGGCCTCGCGATGCCCCCGATTCAGCTCCCGGAACTCCTCCATGTTTTGCCGCTCGCGGAGGAAGAGCTGGACGAGGCGCATTCCGGAGACGTTCTCCTGGAGGAATGCGTTCAGGCGCGCCACGTGGCCCCGGATCTCCCGGTACGCGTCGCGCACGCGGGCTCGGACGACCCAGGACACGAGCAGCATCGGCGGAACGATGGCGAACGTCACGAGGGCCAGCCGCCAGTCCATCCAGAGGAGGATCGCGACGATCCCGGCGAGCTTGACCAGGTCGGCGAGAATCAGCACCAGGCCCGAAGTGAACGCCTCGTTGAGGGACTCCACGTCGGTGGTGACCCGGGTCATCAGGCGGCCCACGGGCGTGCGGTCGAAGAAGGCCGAAGGGAGCCGCTGGAGGTGGGCGAACACCTTCGTACGGATGTCCAGCACGACGTTCTGGCCGGTCATCTCGAGCGCGAAGGTCTGGAGGAACCCCAGGACGAACTCGGCAAGAAGGGCGACCAGCAGGAGGCTCACCGGGAGCAGCAGATCCTGCGGTCTGCGTTGCCCGATGGAGCCGTCGATGGCCACCTTGAGCAGGTACGGCTGGACCAGTTGGACCGCGCTGGCTGCCAGCAGGAGAAACAGCGTGAGCGCGACGAGCCGTCGATGGGGCCACACGTACGCCGCCAGGCGCCGAACGAGTCGCGCATCGTAGGCTCGACCGAGCACCTCCTCGCTCATGACGCGTCCAGCCGCGCCTCGAGCTCGCGCTGCCGGAAAAGTCGGGCGTAGAGCCCGTCGCGCGCCAGGAGCTCTTCGTGGCTTCCCTGCTCGACCACGCGCCCGCGGTCCAGAACGACGATCCGATCGACACCGGCCAGGGTCGAGAGGCGATGCGAGATGAGGATGCACGTCCGGCCGTCGAGCTGCGATCGGAGACCGTCGAGAATCCCTTTCTCGGTGTCGGAGTCCACGCTGGAGAGCGAATCGTCCAGGATCAGGATCCTCGGCTCGCCCAGCGCCGCGCGGGCCAGCGTGGCTCTCTGGCGCTGGCCGCCGGACAGCGTGACGCCGCGCTCGCCGACGAGGGTATCGAGACCTTGGGGCAGGAGGTCGAGGTCTCCCTCGAGACGGGACAGGCCGACGGCGGACGCGATCTCCTCCTCCGAGGCGGCCGGGTGGCCGAGTACGATGTTGTCGCGCAGCGTCTTCGAGAACAGAAACGCCTCCTGCGGCACGTATCCGATACTCCGGCGAAGGCGTCCGACCGGCAGATCCAGGATGTCGGTCCCTCCGATGAAGATCGTGCCCCTGGGGGCGGGGTAGACACGCACCAGCAAGCTGACGAGCGTCGACTTCCCGGAGCCCACCGGTCCGACGAGCGCCACGCGGCTCCCCCGGGGAATCGACAGCGTCACCTCGCGCAGCGAGTACGAGCCGGGCGAGGGCTCTCCGCCGCCGTAGGTGAAGCTCAGATTGCGAATCTCGATATCGCCGTCGAGCAGGGTGCCGGGGTCGTCATCCGTCGGAGGCGGAATCGCCGGCTCGCGGCGGAGGACCTCATCGATGCGCGCCATGGCTCCGGCCGCGCGCTGAAACACGTTCACAATCCAACCGAGAGCCACGGTCGGCCAGGCCAGGAGCGCCAGATACGCGTTGTACGCGACGAAGTCCCCGAACGTGATCCGCCCCTCGATGACGTGCCGGCCGCCCACGAAGACCACCACGATCGTGCCGAGGCCCGTGGCGAGGCCGATCACCGAGATCATCGCGCCCCGGGTGCGGGCGAGGGAGAGGCTCCGGCGCCGGAACTCCTCGCACAGCTCCCGAAAGCCGCGGATCTCCCGTTCCTCCTGGGCGTAGATCTTCACCTGCTGGATCCCGCTCAGGTTCTCCTGGGCGCGATTCGAGATCAATCCGAGCTGCTCTTGCACCCCCAGGGAGCGCGCGTAGACGCGCCTGCTGATCCGGTTCACGGCGAGGTAGAGAAGCGGGAAGAGCGTGAGCGCCACCGCGGTCAGCGCCGCGTCGATGCGAAACAGCAGGACGAGCACGGCCGTGTAGACGATCAGGGTATTGAGGAGGTTGAGCAGTCCGGGACCGTAGAACGCCTGCAAGAGCTGCAGATCGTTCACGCCGCGCGACATGATGTCGCCCGTGCGCTGCCCGTCGTAGAACGTGGCGTCGAGCCGCTGCAGGTGGGCGAAGAAGCGGTTGCGGATGTCGAAGGCGATGTGGCGGCTGGCTCCGAGGATCCGAAGCCGCGATAGCGTGCGGAGCCACGCCTGGGCCAGGGCGAGGGCGACCATCCCCGCCGAGTACCGCGCCAGCATCCCCGCCGCCTCGCCCTGCTCCATCGCGTGGATCGCTTCCCGGAGAAGCCACGGAATCCCCAGGCTGAGCGCGTTCGTCAGCAGGAGAAACACGAATCCAGAGAGGTACTCCCTCCGGTACGGTCTCGCGAAGTCGATGAACCATCTCATGGGAAGCTCTCGTCCGAGTCGACCATTGTTGCAGCCGCAGCCGGGGCTCGTCGAGGCGGCGCCGAATTCCGGACAGACGGCTGCGAAGCGGCGGGATCGCGGATCGACGCGAACCGGGCCGCGCCTTTCAAGAAGGCGAGGAAGGGGCTGCGAATCGAGGTTCTCTCAATTCGTCGCGCGTTGCGGATTACGCGCCTTGTTTACGGGGCTGCGCCCCGACACCTCGGGAAGCAACGAGCCCAACCGGAGCGATGCCGGTCTGCCGGCGTCGCGGAGGGCGGGACTGGGGCTCGGGGGCACAGGCCCCGAGGATCTGTTTCTCGAGAGGAGGGTCGGACCGTCCGAGGGTTCGGGTGACCCAGATGGACACCCGTTCGTGACATCGCTGGCCCGCACCTAGCCCGGATCATTCATGAAGAACCGACTGCGACCACGAATCTGCCCATCCTGCTCGACGTCCTCGGGTCTCCGGCGCTGCGACGCACGGCACCGTACGTCGCGGGCCCGAGCCCCTGCGGGCGCCAAGCAGGACGGGCATCTTCGCGACTCGACTGAGCTCGCCGAAGTCGGTCTCGCTCCGGTTCTTCATGGATCTTCCGGGCTAGCTCCAACCTTCGACCCGAAGCCCTTTGAATCCGCGGAAGTCGGCCTTGTTGGCGGTGACGAGCACCAAGTCGTTGACACACGCGATTGCCGCGATCTGACCGTCGATGAACGGACGCGCTCTCCCCGTGACCTCGAGTCTCGCTCGCTCGCGGGCATGCCATTCGGCTGCCTCGCGGTGGTAATCCAGAATCGGGAAACTCGCCAGCACGACATTCTCCAAGTAGCGTTCGATCGCCTCTCGGCGACGCGACGTGGGAAGACGCGCACATCCGAACTGCAATTCGTGCCAAACGATCGAGGCGATTGCCGTCTCTCCCTCGTGGCTGGCAAGTCGACGCAAGACGGTGCGAGACGGACTGGGCCTCAGCGGCTCCGAAACGATGTTCGTATCGAGTAGGTACTTCAGACTCACAGATCGACCTCTCGACCGCGGCTCTCGTCCCGCACCCCGACAAAGACCTCTTCGGGATCGATGGCCAGTTCCTCGAGGTTGATGTCCCGGGTGAAATCTCCGTACGCCTCCGAGAACCTCCGATGCCTGGAGGTGAGTCGCACGTACTGCTTTCGACCGATCAACACCGCGACCGGCTCACCTCGCCGGGTCAGCTCGACGGCTCGTCCGGATTCCACTTCCCGAACGAGGCTCGGGAGGCTATTCCGCGCTTCCGCGATGGACTGCTGTTTCGCCATCCTGCACCTCGCGAATGTACATTACGATGTACATATTACGCTCACACGTCAGATGGCGCAAGCGGTTGCTTCCGGAGCCGGCACTCGAACCCGGCCTCCCAGGCGGGAAGGGGATCTCGAGACGCCTCGGGGAGTCAACGAGGTCAGATGAAAACCAGCGGGAGGTGCAGGTCGGTGGCCTACGACGGTCCATCCCCGGCGGTGGCGATGACCTTGAGCTCGACGGCGATGGGGGTCGGGAGGCTTCCGACCTCGATCGTGGTGCGGGTCGGCTGGTTCGTGGCGAAGTGCTCGGAATACAGTCGATTGAAGGTGGGGAAGTCCGCCTTCATGTTCGTGAGGAAGACCGTCACGTCGACGATCCGGTCCCAGCTCGATCCGGCGTCCTCGAGGACGGTCCGCACGTTGCGGAAGACCGCGCGACACTGGGCTTCGAAGTCGTAGCTCCGGACGTTCCCCTCCGCATCGAGGACGACGCCGGGGATCTCCTTCGTGCCCCGCGTACGCGGGCCGATCCCGGAGAGAAACAGGAGCGTCCCCACGCGCTTGGCGTGCGGAAACGCGCCGACGGGCTCCGGTGCGCGCGAGCTGACGACGCTGTCGACCTTGTTCTCGTCGCGCCTCACCGCGCTACCCTCCTCGTGCCGCGCGCGAAATCCGGAGGCAGACGTTCTTCGACTCGGTGAAGAACCGCAGCGCCTCCTCGCCCCCCTCGCGACCGACTCCGCTCGCCTTCATTCCACCGAAGGGAACACGAAGGTCGCGGAGCATCCAGCAGTTGATCCAGACGGTTCCCGATTCCAGTCGTTCGGCCACACGGTGCGCGCGATCGAGATCCCGCGTCCAGAGCGAGGCAGACAAGCCGTACGGCGTGGCGTTGGACCATTCGATGGCCTGGTCCTCGGTGCGGAACGGGGTGACGGTCACCACGGGCCCGAAGATCTCCTCGCAGTTCACCCGCGAGCCGACCGGCAGATCCGTGATGACGGTCGGCTCCACGAACCACCCGCTCCGGCAGCGCTCGGGAAGAACGGACGGTCGCCGCGCCGCCGCACAGCACGCGGGCCCCCTCGCTTCGCGCCATCTCGATGTACGACAGCACCTTCTCGCAGTGAGCGCGGGAGACGAGCGCACCCTGCTCGGTGTCCGCCGCGAGCGGATCGCCGATCCGGAGCCGCCGCGCCGCGGCCACGAAGCGCTCCAGGAACGCCGCGAACGAGGACTGCTCCACGAAGATCCTGGATCCGGCCAGGCAGATCTGCCCCTGATTCGAGAACGCCGCGCGGAGACTCGCCGGAACCGCCTGGTCGAGGTCGGCGTCCGCAAAGACGAGGTTCGGGTTCTTGCCGCCGAGCTCGAGGGAGAGCTTCTTGAAGAGCGGGCCGGCGCTGCGCGCGATCTCCGCCCCCGTGGTCGTCCCGCCGGTGAACGTGATCGTCCCGACGCGCGGGTGGCGCACGATGGCCGCGCCGACCTTCGCGCCCAGACCGTGAACGACGTTGAGCACCCCGGCGGGCAGCCCCGCTTCGAGGCTCATCTTGGACAGGAGGAACGCCGTCATCGGGGTGATCTCGGACGGCTTTGCGACCACGGTGTTTCCCGTGGCCAGGGCGGGGGCGATCTTCCAGGTGAAGAGGTAGAGCGGGAGATTCCACGGCGAGATGCAGCCCGCCACGCCCCGGGGGCGGCGGAGCGTGTAGTTCAGCGCCTCGTGATCCGTGGCGTGGAACTCGGACCGGCTGTGGAGGATCGCCGTCGCGAAGAAACGGAGATTCGCGACAGCCCGCGGGATGTCCACCGACCGCGCGAGTGCCAGAGGCTTCCCGTTGTCCACCGACTCCGCCCGGGCGAGCGTCTCGGAGTCGTCCTCGACGGCCTGGGCGAGCCGGAGCAGCCATCGCGATCGCGTGTCGGCGGGAGTGGTCGACCAGGCGGGGAATGCGCGCTCCGCCGCGTCGACGGCACGCTCCACGTCGCGCTCGTCGCCGTCCGGCACGAGGGAATAGGCGAGACCCGTCGCCGGCTCGAAGTTGTCGAGCCAGTCTCCTGAAACCGGCTCGGCGAGCTCGCCGTCGATGAGATGAAGGATGCGCGTCATGCTCGGGGGCGGGAGCATAGAGACAGGAAGCGCCAGCTGTCAACTTCGCGAATCGGGACGGGGGTACGACCGAGACGTGCGGAGGAACTGGTCCCCGAGGTACGTCGCGAGGTGCACCATGCGCTTCAGGGGAGAGGTGCCCCTTACTTCAGCCCTTCGACGAGATAGAGCTCGTCGAGAATTCGCATGTAGCCGTAAGCGTGACTGCGTGCGTCGGGTGTGACGATGAAACTGTACATGTGCACGCCGGCAGGATCGGGAATCTCGATGGTCTTCCACAGCGTCCTCCTTCCCGACTCGACGTCGATGCCGAACACATCGAGGCGGTCTCCGAAGTGGCTGACGAACAGTGCCCGGCCGTCCGCGCTCCACTGGCTGACCCGCTCATCGGGCCCCAGCTTGGTCACGGATCTGGGCTCGCCGCCCTTCAGCGGGAAGAGCACGAGGGTCGAATCCTGGGTCAGCGCGGCCACCCGTTGCCCGTCGGGAGAGGTCGTGACACCCGTGGCGCCCTCGGGCGTCACGGCGGCCGGCAGTCCAGCGGGAAGCTCCTGAACCCAACTCCTCTGCGGTCGCCCGCGCTCGGCGCCCACGAACACGATCCGGCGCCCGTCCGGAAGCCAGCTCGCGGACTGGTAGGTCTCCAGCGGACCGCGCGGCAAGAACAGCGTGTCCCCGAACCCGGTCGGGATCATGACGAGCCGATGTGGGGGACCGTAATGAATCGCCAGCGCCCACCGGCCGTCGGGCGAGAGCGCACACCCGGCGCCTTCCCCAAGCCGCACGGGGGGGGATCCGTCGGTGTTTCTGAGGTAGACCTCGTAGGTCGGGCCCGCAGTCTCGCCCTCGTCGTTCAAGAGCAGCATCTTGCCATCAGCAGAAAGCGCGCGAGGAACAGGCCAGTCGAGCCAGCCCAGTTCTCTCTCCCTGTCGTCCGCAGAGGACCTTCCGCGGACACCCGTCTGGTACCTCCGGGAGACGAGCAGGACGCGGCCATCCGGGTCGAGGTCATGGAGAACGGTGGTCGACGGGAATCGAGCGACGGTGCGCTGCCGGCCCTCCGCGGTCACGGCCACGAGACTCTGCCGCATACCTGTGGTCGCGGCCGAGAACCAGATCTCACGCCCGTCCGGCGACCACGCGAGCCCCCGAACACCGCCGAGTTCGCTCGCAAGCGTGGTCTTCCGGCCCGCCGATTCCACCACCGCGACATTGCCTCTGGAATCGCTCACGACAGGATGCTCGGTGAAGGCAATCCGGCGACCGTCCGGCGACACGCGGACGTCCCGAAGCTCGCCCGACGTTCTGACGAGGACGTTTCCCGGGGGCATCTCGAGACGGTCCTCGCCGCCGATGCGCCTCACCACGGCCAGGGTCGCCCCGTCGGGCGCCCAGTCGGCCTCGGAGACATCCTCCAACAGATCACGCGGCGCGGTCCCGGAGATGGGAGCGACGGCCAGAGGTCCGTACCCCCAGCCGAGCCGAGCCACCTGCCTCGTCAGAGCCAGTTCCCCTGCACGAGAAACGGCATGGAAGGAGATGCCCGGCAGGCCGAGCGAACGGGCGGTCGAAAGATCCGTCCGGGTCTCGAAGACCTCGGTGGGGCGTCCATCCCACGCGGCGCTGTAGAGCACGCTCTTGCCGTCCGCGGTGAATCGGGCGTTCCCGACGTGGCCCCGCTGGAACGTCAGACGCGTGAAGGTCAGAGGCACCGGTCGGCGCGCGGTCAGACGACCTGCGATGAATACGCCGGCGACGAGAATGGCAGCGGCGAGCGCGATGCCGATGATCGTCCGCGGCAAGAATGCGCGAACGGGCGGCCGCGAGGCGCCCGGAACGGGCAGACCTGGCTGCGAGCCGCCCGCTGCGATCCACTCGAGCTCGCGCGCAAGGTCGCCTGCGCTCTGCCAGCGGCTGTCCGGCTCCTTCGCCAGGCACTGCCGCACCACTCGCTCCAGCGCCGGCGGGACGAGCGGCTGCAGCGTCGTCATCGCAGCCGGTTCGCGCTCCATGATCGCCGCGATCAGGCTCGCCTGGCCCGTCCCGTCGAACGCGCGCATTCCGGTGGCCATCTCGTAAAGAACGCACCCGAGCCCCCACAGGTCCGTCCGCGCGTCGGCGTCCTTTCCCTCGAGCTGCTCGGGCGCCATGTACTGGGACGTTCCGACGATCGTGCCTTCTGCAGTGAGAGGACGGCTCACGGTCGGCGATTCGGTCTGATCGCCCGCCACGGGGGGCGGCCCAGTCGCGCGCGCCAGACCGAAGTCCAGGAGCTTCGCGCCCCCCTTCGTCATCATGACGTTCCCGGGCTTCAGATCGCGGTGCACGATGCCGCCGCGATGGGCGACGTCCAGCGCATTCGCGATCTCGATCCCGCAGCGCAGCACTTCTCCGAGCGGCAGCGGTCCCTTCTTCAGCCGGTCTCCGAGCGTCTCTCCCTCGAGCAGTTCCATCACCAGGTAGTCGATGTCGTCCTGGCGACCGATGTCGTGGAGAGTGCAGATGTGGGGGTGGTTGAGACGCGAGATCGCGCGCGCCTCGTGCTCGAATCGCGCGCGCACCTCCGGGCTCGCCGAGAGGCCGGCCGGTAGCACCTTGATCGCCACGCTGCGGCCGAGGCGGGTGTCGTGCGCACGGTAGACCTCGCCCATTCCGCCGGCGCCGATCCGCCCCACGATTTCGTAGGGACCGAGCCTGGCGCCGCGCGAGAGGCTCATCTCAGGCCGCCGAAGATGAAGAGATGATAAGCGGCTTTCATCACCGCAACCCGAATGGACGCGCCGCGGCGAGTCCGCGACGGGGCAGGAGCCGATTCCCGAGCTGGGCCCCTGCGAGCGTCCTTGGCCTTTCCGTGGCTTCCGATTCGATTGTCCCACGGAACCTGCCCGTTGGACAGCGCCGCCTGAGGCGCGAGTGTACGAGTGAAGAGTGGCGAGATGATGCGGCGAATCGGGGACAGTCCGTCATCAGGCCCCGGGGGCCTCGCGTTCAAGGGCGGGAAGATCCTCGACGTCGGTTTTCGCTGCGAGTCCGAGCGCCCGGATTGAATCGCCGTTCGGGCTTTCCCGCGGTATATTCCGGTCGGAGGCGACCACGGGAAGTGGCGTTGCGCCCGAAAGGAGACCGGCATGACCGCAACAGGCAGCTTGGGCGATGGGTTCCTCAGGAGAATCGCCTGTGTCGTTCTGGTGGTTTCGATCCTTCCCGCGGGCGTCGGTGCGGTGAAGGCGTCGGTGCCCGGATTCTCGCTGGACGACGCCTTGAATGGGCAGCGAGCCGTCGAGCGTGTCCACTTCAACCACCGGATCTGGCCGAAGGAGAACGCTCAGCCCAAACCGGCCTTCGAGGACATCGTTCCCGAGGATCGGATCCGCGCGCAGGTCGAGGATGCGCGAAGGAAGGAGAGCGCGCTCCAGGCGATGTGGAGCCGGTCGATCACCGCGGCCGAGCTTCAGGCCGAGCTGGATCGCATGGCCGCGGGAACGCGCGACCCGGTCGTGTTGCGCGAGCTATTCGCCGCGCTGGGGTCGGACGCGGCGGCGGTCGCCGAGGTGCTGGTCCGACCGGTGCTGGCGGACCGCATGCTCCGGGCGCTCTACGCGTCCGACGAGAAGCTCGCGGAAGCGAGGACGGGGCAGTCCTTCGATTCCTGGTGGGTGGCGGTCGGCCCGACGATGAGCACCTCTCCTCGCGTGGAACGGGCGGAAAACCTCCGTTTGCCGCCGGTCGAGGCGACGGGCTGCTCGCCGGATTCGTGGAGAGCGTTTTTCCCGGTTGTGCCGCCCGACGCTCGAAGTTGGGCCAGCGGAGTGTGGACTGGCGCGGAACTGATCGTCTGGGGCGGGACCGCGATCGGTGGACCGAAGAGCACGGGGGGCCGGTACGATCCCGCGACCGACACCTGGACCTCGATTTCCACGGGGGCGAACGTTCCGGCAGCACGCTGGAGGCACACCGCCGTGTGGACCGGAACCGAGATGATCGTGTGGGGAGGCTACAGCGACTCGTCCGGGTCGACGCTCAACACCGGCGGACGATACGACCCGTCCACGGACTCGTGGCTCCCGACCTCCACGGGAGCGAACACGCCGAGCCCACGAGGGGGATCGACCGCCGTCTGGACCGGCTCGCGGATGATCGTCTGGGGCGGATCGAGCAACGACGTCTGCACGAACACCGGAGGCCGCTACGATCCGGTCGCAGACGCGTGGACGACGACCGCTACCGGAGGGTCGAACCCATCCGCGCGATACCTCCACACCGCGGTGTGGACGGGTGCGGAGATGATCGTCTGGGGTGGTACGAACGGGTTCGGGGGGTTCGACACCGGATCGCGCTACAACCCCTCGACCAACACGTGGACGGGCCTGCCCACCTCGGGCGGCGTTCCCGCCGGCCGATACCTGCACACGGCGGTCTGGACGGGGACCGAGATGATCGTGTGGGGAGGCGAGACGAGCGCGGGGAGCACGAACTCCGGCGGAAGGTACGACCTCGCTCAGAACGCCTGGACCTCGACGCCAGCGGGTTCCGGAGTTCCATCGCCGACATCCGGTCACACCGCGGTGTGGACCGGAAGCAGGATGATCGTCTGGGGAGGCGGCGACTCCGCGTCCCCACAGGCGGGCGGCGTCCTCGATCCGGCGGCGGGAGCGTGGTCCCCCACCTCGGTCGGCGCGAACGATCCCGAAGGACGCCACGGCCATGTCGCAGCATGGACCGGCAATCGGATGATCGTCTGGGGAGGCGAGGGTCTTCTCGGCGACTCGACCGTCTACTTCGACACGGGAGCCCGTTACGCGCCCGACGCCGACGCCTGGACGCCGACGCGCAGGCTGGAAGTACCGAGACGCAAGGATCACGCGGCCGTATGGACCGGCGCGGAGATGCTGTTGTGGGGAGGGTACGACGATCAGGGACGCCTGCTCCCCACGGGGGACCGGTACGACCCGGCGACGGACACGTGGAGCTCGATCCCGGCCGGACCGAACGCGCCCGCTCCTCGCCACGATTTCACGGCGATATGGTCCGGAACCGAGATGATCGTCTGGGGAGGGATGGGGGACGCTTCAGCGTACCTCCTGAGTGGAGGTCGCTTCGACGCAGCGAGCGGCGCTTGGTCGCCGACCTCGACCACGAATGCCCCCGCGGCACGCAGCGGCCACATTTCGGTCTGGACCGGAACCGAGATGATCGTCTGGGGAGGGTCCGGTGGCTCGGGCGCGCTGAACACGGGCGCCCGCTACCTTCCATCCGCCGACACATGGACGCCGACCTCGACGGGACCGGGTGTGCCGACGGCCCGCGCGTACCCCACAGCCGTTTGGAGCGGAACGGAGATGATCGTGTGGGGTAGTTCCTTTTTCGACAATACCGGCGGCCGCTATCGGCCGTCCACCAACTCCTGGACCGCGATGTCGACCGCCAACGCCCCATCGGGTCGGACTGGCCACACGGCGATCTGGACCGGAACCGAGATGATCGTCTGGGGCGGCGCGACGAATCCGGGCAGCGTGACGAACACCGGTGGCCGGTACGATCCCGCGCAGGGCCTGTGGACGCCGACCTCCATGTCCGGGGCCGTTCCCTCGGCACGAACCGGCCACACGGCCGTGTGGACGGGCCGGGAGATGATCGTCTGGGGCGGTGGTTGCCTCGTCTGCGTGCCCTCGCTCCCCGACACCGGCGGCCGCTACGATCTCGCCCTGAACTCGTGGACGCCGACCTCGACGTCGGGCGCCGTTCCCGCCGGGAGATCGGATCACACCGCGGTGTGGACGGGCGGCACCATGATCGTGTTCGGCGGCGGCGGCCCCGCCGCCGACCATGGAGGTCTCTACTGCGTTCAGGACTGCCCGGCCGCGCCCGTCTGGTATCTGGATGCGGACGGGGACGGCTACGGCGTCGGCTCCGTCACGGTCACCTCATGCGACGCTCCTCCGGGCTTCGCCGCGCAGCCGGGCGACTGCAACGATTCGAGCCCGACGACGAATCCCGGCGCCGTCGAGGTCTGCAATCAGATCGACGACGACTGCGACCTGGTGGTCGACGAAGGATTCCCCCGACCCGACTCGCCGCTGCTCGCCGTCGGGGGGAGCGGGACGACCGCCAATCTCTCCTGGGTCAGCGTTGCCGGCGACCGTTTCGACGTCGTGAGGGGGAGCCTGTCCGAGCTCACGCTCAACGGAGGGAGCTTGCTGGACGCACGGTGCATCGCCTCGAACATCGCGTCGACGTCGACTGCGGACGGCTCGGCGCCTCCCCAGGGGAGCGGTTTCTGGTATCTGGTTCGCGCGCGCAACTGCGCCGGGGTGGGCAGCTACGACACGGGCCAACCGTCGCAGTTGACGAGCCGCGATCCCGGGATCGCAAGCTCGTCTCGCAGATGCCCGTGAGCGAGCGGATCGAACCGGGGCGGGTCCGACGGGGCGGGTGAGCGGAGGGAACGACCTCTCCGCGGAAGCGTTCGGCTCTCGTCTCCCGCCCCAGCGCGATCCCGTCAGAACTCCCTCCCGTCGCCGAACGGAGCGAGCGCTCCCAGCGCCGTGCCTTTCGTGGTGAACTTCCACACCGTTCCCTTCGCGATGCCGCCGGCTTTGACCTCGTCGATCCGCCAGTAGTACACGATGCCCGGGGCCATGTTCCCCGGAGGATCGTAGACCTTCGCGGTCTGGTTCCCCTTGAAGACGTTCCTCGGGTCGAGGCGGGTCGCCTGGGTGACGTCGGCCTGGCTGGCGCCGAAGTAGACGTCGTGGCTGGTCGCACCGGAGCCGGCGGTCCAGCTCAGCGTGGCCGTCACGGCCACCGACGTCTTGTTGTCGCCCGGATTCGGCTTCGAAGCGAGTTTGGGAACGGACGAACTGGTCACGTTGGAGTACGAGGAGTACCCCGCCGCGGCGTTCCGGCAGCGCACCCGGTAGTAGTACAGCGTGTCCGGGGCCGGGCCGCCGTCCTGGCAGGACGTCGCGTTCTCGGGCGCCGATTGGATCTGCGTGAATCCGGTGGCCGCCTGCGTGCTCCGCTCGATGAGATAGGTCGTTTCGGAAGCGGACTGATCCGCCCACGTCAAACGGATTCCCGGCAGGCTGCCCGCTCCCGCCACCAGGCCCGACGGCGGCTTGATCTGGGTGGTGGCGCTGGCCGCGTTGGAGTTCGCGGAGGGACCAGCGGTCGGATTGGTACATCGCACCCGGTAGAAGTAGGTCGTACCGTCGGTCAGGTTCGTGTCGAGGTATGACGAGATGTTGGCGGACAGCCCGAGTGTCGTTGGCTGCGCGAAATCGACCGTGAGGCTCCGGTCGAGCTCGTACGCCGTCTCCCTGGTGGAGTTGTCGGTCCAGGTCAGGGAGATCGAGGAGGTTCCGCCGCTCGTCGCCTGCAGGCCCGTGGGACCCTCGAGTTGGGTCGTGGCGCTCACGATCGTCGAGTACGGGGATGTCTGGGCGTCGACTCCCTCGGTGAATGCGTAGATGCGGTAGTACCAGGTGGTCCCTTCGGTCAGATTCGGGTCGGTGAAGGACGTGACGCCGGGTCCCTTCGTGAACGTCACGAACGACGCGAACGTCGGAGTGGCGCTCCGGTGGATCTTGTAGCCGGCCTCCGCGGCGGAGTTGTCGGTCCAGGTGAGAACGATGCTGCTCGTGCCGGAAGCCGACGCACGGGCGTTCGTGGGAGCGCGCAGCGGGGTGAGGGCGCTCGCGACGTTGGTGTAGCCGGAGCTTCCGGTTCCGTTCCGATACGCCGCGACCCGGTAGGAGTACCGCGTCCCGTCCAGGACCGTGCTGTCGACAAAGGTGATGACGTCGAGGAGCGGCGTCGCGATCACCGCGAATCCACCGCCGGACTCCGATCGCTCCACCGCGAACCCGTCCAGTTCGCCCGAGCCGTAGGTCCACACGAGGTCGATCCGGTTCGCGCCCGTTGCCACGGCCTGGAGCCCGTTCGGCGAGGCGGGAATCCCGCCTTCGAGCACGATCCCGCGGGAGAGCCTCGTGAGGTTGAGGTTGTCGAAGTGCACGTGCCGGCGAGCGCCCGCCGCGAGCTCCTCGTCGGGGAAGCCGGGCAGCCGTCGCGTGCGGAGAAGCCGAAACCCCCTCTCGAGGGCGAGTGGGTCGAAGATCGGCGGAGCGTCGCTCAGCGTCTCGGTGATCGGCACGTCGATGATGCGACGGTTCTGGATCTTGTCGGTGTCCGCGCCGGCGAGCTCGTTGCCCGGGTCGGGATCCCGGTCGATCCCGTTCCCGATGATCTGGACCGCAAGGCCGCTCTGCGCGGGGACCCTGCTCCGGAGGATCGCCTTCGGCGCACCCGGATTGCTGTCGGTGACGTTCCAGATCTGCTGGCCGACGATCGCCACGTTGCCGCCGCCGAACTCCTCGAGGAGCACCAGATCGGTGTTGGCCTGGGACATGGGCGGGGGCAGGCACCATGAAGCCATCCGCCCGTTCGTGATCGCCACGTCCACCGGGCCTCCCGCGCCGTGGATCCAGGTGGAGTGCGCGCTCCGCTCCATGTAGTGGTTGGCGAGGAGGAGATTGAATCCCGCGGGGCCGTCGACGACCTCCGTATCCCAGGCGGCGCCCGAGGAGCCTCCGCTCCAGAAGGCCTTGGTCGTCTGGGCCTGGGGGCCGCCGATGAAGCGCATCCCGGTGACCGTTCCGGAGCTCGCATCCCAGCAGGCCTGCGGCGTTCCGGGGGCGTAGCCTCCGCCGAAGCCGGTGTCGAACACGTCGAGGGAGACGCGGTCGCAGCGGTCGACCTCGAGCCCCGTGCTCACGCGCGGCGGCCCGTCCGGCTCGACCGTCACGCGGTTCAGCGTGACCGCGGCCGAGTCCTGATTCGCGTCGAAGACCCGGATTCCGGTGCTCGAGAGATCCTGGTTCGTCCCGTCGATCCTCAGATCTCGGAGCGTCAGATCGTCGACTCCCGCGCCGTTGATCCGGATCATGTCCTGACCGGCCGCCCCGCCCCACGAGATGCGCGTGTTGCCGTTCCCGAGGACGAGCAGCTTCGCGTTCTCTGGAATCTGGAGGGTCTCCGCGATGTGGAACGTCCCGCTCGGGAGGTGGACGATCGCCGGCTCGCCGGCCGCGAGGGCCTCCGCGATCACGTCCGGCAGGCTGGCGCCGTCGGTCGCGGTGTAGACCGGACGCTGCTGCTCTAGCGGGTCCGACGGCGAGGGCAGAACCGGGTTCTGCACGTCGAGGGATTCCACGTGCTGCTCGTTGTAGGCATCGATGCGCACGCGCTCGTACGACGCGGGCACGTCGGAGTTCTCGTCGTAGTACCTGGACCCCGCGTACGTGTACCGGTTGTTCAGCGCCACGACGTTCGTCGTGACGTAGGACCCGAGGAGCAGCGGCACGTAACGCGTCCCGCCGACGGTGGTGTCGATCCGGTTGTCGATCAGGAGAAGGGGACCCGCGTTCTTCACGACGATCGCGTACCTGCCCACCGGATCCGGGAAGTTTCCGATACGGATGCTGTTGTTCTGGAGCGTGATCTGGGCCGCCGCCGAGGACATCGCCCCGTAGAAGAACCTCTTGGAGCCGATCGAGGAGCAATCGCGGGCGGTGAATCGTCCGGTATTGCTGATCGACATGTCGGCTTCGGCGTTGTTCTTGAACCGCCCGCGGTACATCACGAAGTCGCCAGCCGCGCTCTCCGTCGTCGCGGGACCGGAGCCATCGGGATCGAAGGGCGCGCCGAAGTCGTTCGCCACCCCCTTCCGGTTTCCCTCGAACCAGCAGTCCCAGAACCACAGGTCCATGGCGTTGTCGTCCTCGATGCTCACTCCCGCGTCGTTGTTCAGGAACGTGCAGCGCCGGACGGTCAGCTCCGAGTTCTGCCACTTGTCGTGGCCGATGCGCAGGCCGATGTAGGCGTTCCGGAACACCGAGTCGTAGTGGGCCGACCAGCCGTCGGAGCCGCCGGCGTAAGGGGTCGCCTCGTCGAACGCCACGGTGAACTTGGTCGAGCCGCCCCCGTCCCAGACGAAGTTGCGGAACGTGCCGTACGAATTTCCGCGGTCGCGGAAGATCGGCAGCGGTTCCGTGGCGGTTCCGGATCCGCCGTCCCACTGCACGATCACGCCGCCCGGGCTCTGTCCGACGAACTGGTACCAGAGGCGATGCGGGCCGAACGTCACGGTGCTGGTGATCCGGTACACGCCGTCGGGGAAGTAGAGGACCATGGGAGTCGAGGCGCCCCAGATCTCGGGCATGCGGTTGATGCAGGTCTGGATGGCGCCGGTGTCGTCCGTGATGCCGTCTCCCCTCGCGCCACAATCGGCCTGGACGTCCAGCCAATCCGTCAGCGGCTTGCCGGCCCGGTAGGCCGCGACGGCCCAGGTCATCGCCCACGGGGAAACGGTGGAAGTCCCCTCGTACTCCGCGGCGATCCGGTAGTGGTACTTTCTCTTCGCCTGAAGCCCCGCGCTGTCCCGGTACTCCCGCTCGTTCGGAGAGGAGATGCGGATCCTGGCCCACTGCCGACCATCTTCCGAGCGATCGATGAGGAATCGCGTCGGTGCGGCCGAGTCCCAGGTCCAGGACAGGTCGATCGCGTCGGCGCCGCCGACGACCTTCGGCACCGCCTTGAAGCTCCCGGGAGGCGGCACGTCGACCACCTTGACCTCGTCGATCACCAGGTCCACCTGGGACGCCGCGTCGATGCTCCAGAGCGTCTGCACGTCGAGCTTCGCAAACCTGGCGGTGTACGGCGCCGGACGTGAGCTCGCCCAGTCGTACGCGACGCCGAGGATCGGATTCTCGATGGCACGGCCGTTCTTCCACACCCAGTGGGTGTGCTTCCGCAGACCCGGATCGACGAGGATCAGCACGCGGAAGTCGTCACCGGCCTCGGCGCGCGCCAGGTCCGCGGAGGCCGTCTGGCCGTTGGCGGTGCAATTCGTGCAGTTGATCTTGTAGCGAAGGTAGCTCCCGTAGCGTCCGACGGACGTATTGACGATCGGATTCGAGGACGGCACCGTGTCGTACGCCACGACGCCGAGGAGGTGGTTCTGCTCGTCCGAAAGAGACGGGTCGATGCGGAGGTTGTAGCTGATCCAGTAGGGGGCATCGCTTGGTAGTGCGCTGCACGCCGGATCCGGCCGGAAGCTGAGGAAGACGGACTCGCGGTACGCCTTCGGAACCCCCCCGTCGAAGCGGATCAGGTCGCGGTCGCTCACGCGGAGGCCCTGGGCGGAGCCGGCCAGCCCGTTGCCGTGCTGGACCCACAGGTTCGACGCGATCTGGTTCGGGTCGGGACGAGAATCCCCGAAGATCTGGGCGCAGATCTGCGCCTGACCCGGCTGCACCGGGACCCAGTACCACCACGGAGGGCACGAGCACGCGGTGCTGCCGGCCGGGCAGGTCGCCCACCGGAGCGCTGGGTCGACGGAGAGCCCCACGCCGCTGCCGTTCTGGAGGGACTCCAGGTTCGCGTCCAGGCATGTGGTGGCCGCGTGCGCGGCCCCGACGGCGAGGACGAGCACGAAGAGGAAGAGGATCGACTCGGTGGACTGTCGTTTCATGGCCTGCCCTCCCTGTTCTGTTCGATCCGGCTGAGGTCGACCAGGCGGGTCGATGCGTCCCGCGCCGACGGTGGGGACGACGACGTTTATGTACCTCGGCTGCGGAGGAAGTCAAGGACGTGGAGGCCACGACGAGGCGCACCCAGCCGCAGCGTTGGCCGGCGGTCGACCAAACGATCCCACGGCTCTCGTCCTTCCCCGCGGGGACGGATCTTCTCTTCGTCGGTTCTCCGCGTTGGGCAGAGATGAGTGTGGCCGGTCGAGCGGCATCGGCAGAGCGGCCGGGAGTCTCGGTGTGTCGGATGCGGACAGCCGCGCTCATCACCCGGTAGCCCAAGCGCGTGACGCGTAAGGGCCGGAGGCGGGGGATCTTGGCGACGAGCGGGTAGACGTGGAGACGATGGAGCATGCGACGGATTTGGGCGCTGCACTTCCTGGGATCGTCCGCCGCGCGCCGGCCCACCAGGAAGAGTGTGTCGCGCAAATCCAGATCGGTGAAGCCGTTCGCGCGTGCTCGCCACGTGGTGGCGTTTCTCGACATCCGGCCGGCTCCGCCGACATACGCAACGAATCCTGGTCACGGGACACCGCCTCGACGTACATTCGAGTCGTGAAGCAATCTCGAGCGGTTGTAACGGGAGGGCACGACCATGTGGCCGACTTTGGAGCGCCGTGACTTTCTCTCTCTGGCTTGCCTGTTCCTTAGCGCCTCGTGGCTTCCGCTTTCCGCGCAGGTGCCTGGCGAGGCCACGAACCTCCGCTGGTGTGCCGGTCCGGGCCGCGACTGTCTCTTCTGGTCCGCGGCTCCCCGCGCCACCATCTACGACCTGTACCGCGGCGAGGACAAGGGCATGGGCTGCCTGCTTTCGGGCTCGGAGGACTCGTGCCTGAGGCGGCAGCTGACGGATCCCTTCACCGACCCGGGAACGATCACCGAGGTGCCGGGCCCCGGGCGCTTCTTCTGGTTCCTGGTGACGGGCGTGAACGCGCTCGGCGAGGGAAACGCGGGTGTTGCGACGACGGGGGAACGCCAGCGGAATGGCTTCGACCGCTGCCCGGCGCCCTGTACGGAGAGCGGGGCAATCTGCTCATCGAACGATCAGTGCTGCAGCGGCACGTGCACGCAGGGGCACTGCGAGCCGGCCTGCTGCGGTGAGCCGGGAAGCTCCTGTACGGACCGCGTGGAGTGCTGCACGTGGAACTGCGCGAACGGCCGCTGCTGCTCGTGGTGGCACGGCCCCTGCTCGGATTCCTCCGGCTGTTGCATCGGCCCCTGCACCGACGGCCGGTGCTGCACCCCGGACGGGGGGACGGCGGCGAACTGCACGGGCTGCTGCAGCAGCAGCTGCTTCATGAACACCTGCGGTGCCTCGTGCAAGCCTCCGGGGAGCTCGTGTGGCAGCAGCCTCGCCTGCTGCAGCGGCGTGTGCATGGCGGGCCACTGCCAGTGACGATCGCTCCGCGGCGCCGCGCAGTCGCTTCCGGCTGACACGCTCACGGGCACCGGACTCGACGTCGGGTGCTCTCGATGACTCCCGGGACGCCACTGGCCCACGACCATCGAGGAGCGACGGCCGGGGCGTTCACGCACCTGGAGTTCCTCCGGGGAGAGATCTCGCGACACCGGAAGAGGTCCGAGTCGTCGGCCGCGACTGCAAACGGGCCTGGGTGTTGCGCGGAGGACCGGGCCACCCGGCCCTCCGCACGGTCGTTCAGTTCTCAGCGGATCGCGGCGATTCGACGATCGCGCGTCACAGCCCCGAGGGTACGCAAGTCGCGCCCGTCTGGCGCTGATATGCGAACATGTCGCACCGCGTGCCACCAAAGATCGTGTGGGAGCCATTCGGCAACTTGCAGTCCCAGACGTAGGACGGGCCGCAGTCCGGCTTCGGGCGGGCGGCGACGGTGGGGCTGCTGCTCAAGACCACCGAGCCCGCGACGATCACGCCCACGAGCACGATCGAACCGAGAATGCTCCAAATTCCAAGGACCTTCCTCATGTCGACTCCTTTCTTTCCGCCCCGTACCTGGTCGGGGGAATTTCCACGCGGGACCCGGGCGTTGTGTCCCGGGCCTGCTGTGCCGCCGAGGATACAGCGCGGCGGGTCGGATGGGAAGCGGCGGGGCGTTTCGCTCGGGTGCACGACAGGAACGTGAGGAGGAAGCGAAGGCATCGACACTGGAGTGAAAATACCGGGGGCCAGCCCCCGGACCCCCGCACCCGCGTACGGTGCAGTCCGGCAGACCGGCCTGCACCTCCCGCGGGTTTTTCATCGCGTTCGGGTGAGGCCCCCGAGCTTCATGGACAACTGAAATGGTGAACCCCGGCAAGGGCGCCGGGAGTTTGGCGGCACTGCCCTCCGCCGCCGAAGCGCGGTTTCAGCTCGGAGGGACGCGGAGGAGCTCAACCCCGTGGCGCGCGCAAGCGGCCCTGATCTCCGCGATCTCCTTTTCGTCGGGCGGCCCCGGCGCTGGTCTGTCTCGGCGCCCGAGGTCCCGGAAGAACGCGAGCATCTGCTTCTCGACCACCACGGTCATGGCCGCCGGGCGGCCGCTGTTGTTGGTGTAGTTGTGCCCTGCCTGGGTGGGCACCGTCACGATGTCGCCGGCGCGGCAGACGATTTGCTCCGGCGGTCCATCGCCGAACAGGCCGAAGGTCATTTCGCCCTCCGTCACGCGGAAGATCTCGAGCGAGGCGTGGCGATGCGGGGGCGATCCGGATCCCGGGGGCACCTCCAGATCAACCACCGCCAGGCTGTTGGACGCAAATTCTCCCATGAATTTCACGCGGTCGCGGACCACCCAAACGGCTTCGGCGTCTGCGGGGCTCGTTCGCTTGATGGCTTCTGGCATGGCCTTCTCCGTCTCTGATCCCGGGCGCTTCTCGTTTTCGAAACGTTGACGCCGAAGACTAGAACTCGATGCCGAGCTTGATGGAAGCTTCCGGCGTCGCATCGATCTCGAACACCGAGGACGGGAAGGTCACGTCCCTGTCCCCGCCGATCGGGATGTGCACGGCCGCCCAGGGGTTGAGGTAGAAGTGCTTGCTGAACCTCCACGTGTAGCCACCGCCCAGGGTGAGGATGTTCGTTCCGTAGCCCTGCCGGACGCCGGACGCTTTCTCGGTGACGTCCCCTTCCCAGCGCTCCAGGCCGGGGCCAACCCACCACCCGGAGAAACCGTCCTTGAAGTAGACGTCGACGATGGCGGCATTGACGACCAGATCGTTGTCCTCGAATCCGTCGTCCGTGACGAAATCGGGCGTCGTCAGCTCGGTTCGGACGATTCGTCCTCGCAGGCGTCCCTTCCCCGCAATGAGGGAGAGGTAGTAGCCGTCGTTCAGATACGGCACCACGTCGAATTCGGTACCGAACTTCCACTTCCCATCGCCCGCCGCCGTCTCCGCGGTGGACCAGCAGGCGAGCACGCAGGCCGCGAGCGACGTCAAGAGCTTTCTCATGTGTGTCCCCTGTCCGCAACGAGCGGACCGAGATCGTGCCACCGAATGCCGGTCGACCGCAAAACGCGTTCGACTTCGCTCGAAGCGATGACAGCCGGAACCGCGTCGCCGCTCGAGCCCCGACCTCGCTTCACCCCTTCCCTTGCGCCATCGTCTCGTCGCGCTTTCTCCGTTCATCGCTGACCCGCCGGTCGAGACCCGACGACCCGCGACGACGACCCGCGAGGTCGGCGGCAACCGTGTCCCTTACCGCCTCTCGGGCACGGGAATCTCGCCGCGCAGCAGCCGAAGGAACAGCCACGGTTTCTTCTTGCACAGGGCGGCGATGGGGGGCTCCTCGGGCAGCGCACCCATCACCTTCTCGCGCGGCTCGGGCCACTGGAACGGCAGATCGATCACCGCGCCGTACTCCTCGGCTGCGGCGAGCGCCGCGAGCGTCGCGCGAAGCACCGAGGCCTGCCCGGCGGCGTCGCCCACCATGCCCATCGGCCGGCTGAGCGGGTACTCGATCGCCGCGACGCGCGGAGCCCCCGTGGCCGCGGTCAGCGCCGGAATCATCGACAGGCAGATCGTCGAGATCCCCGCGGCTTCGATTTCCCTCGAGGCCAGTCCCACGGACCGGCAGCAGAAGGGTCAAACCGGCACCAGGACGGCGGCGTCGACATCTTGGGACTTCATCCGCGTGACGATCTGCGGGACGGTCTTCGTCAGGAAGGGCTCGGTGTCGAGCAGGTAGCCCATGAACGAGTAGTGGGACGGCGCGACCGAGCCGATGAGGCCGGCCTGTTGCGCCTCCTCCAGTCGGCGAAGCGGCAAAACGCAGTCGAGGTCCTGCTCGCCGTAGCGGGTCTCGATGTGCAGGTGACAGAGGCGCACGTCGCGCTCGGTCGTGCCGCGCGGGAGAACGCGGTGGGTCGGATCTCCCCACCACGGGTTCCTGCGCTCACCTTCCTGATCGAATGGCGGCTGGTCGTTGCGAGCGATCCCCGCGCTCGAGATCAGGGCCACGCGCGCCTCGGCGAGAGGTTTCTCGAGCGGCGTCCACACGGGCGGCCGCTCGGGCTCGCGGTCGGACCAGGCTTTCATCACCTTGCGGGTCGCGAAGTCGAGGAACTCGAAGGAGTCCACGGCACTTCCCCCTCTCCCTTCCGGAACGCGGTCTGAGCGATTCGGGGACGATACGATCGGAGCCACGGGTCTTCCCGGACGACCGGCGTTCCCGAGCGCGCGGCGATGGCGTCGAACGAATCACAGCCGGAGTGGTTCGGGAGAGGAATGCCCATGGATAGGCACGGCTCTCTCCTTCGCTTCCGAACTCACCCGTAGTGCTCGAGCTTCGGCCAAACGTCCGCGAGCGGCACCTTCGCCCCCCGCACACCCTATCGATCGGCGGCTCCGCACGCCAGGGCATGCGGTAGCTGCATCGATGGACGCCCACGAGCTCGACGGACGCAGGGAACGGCCCAAGCTGGCGCGGCCCCGAGTCGACGAGGAGGGGTTCCAGGAGGTCCGGTTGTCGCGCACCCGATCAGCGGCGTCGCGCATCGCGGACGAGTGTCATAATCACGCCGGCCCGGCCCAGACCCGGCCACGGGGGAAAAGGATGAGAATCGGCTTCGAGGGAACCCACGGTTCGGGGACACCCGCGCGGCTCCTGGCTCTGGCCGCTCTCGCGGCCCTCGCGGCGGGCTCCGTCACGGGCTGCGGCTCGCACGGAGACGCCCCCGCCGAGACGCCCCGGACGGCGGTGGCGAAGTCGCCTCCCGCCGAGGCCGTGCCTCCACCCGCCGTGGCGCCGCTGCCGCCGCCTCCGCCGAAGCCGGAGCGCCTGCTGCCGCGCGTGGGAGGAACCGCGGTGATCGCCGTCACGCGGGAACCGGAGACTCTCTTCGACTGGCTCTCCCGCGATCCCGTCGACCGGATGGCCGCCGACCTGGTCTTCCGCCGGCTGGCGCGCCCGGGAGGTGATCTCGGTGAGCTCGTGGCCGACCTGGCCGAGTCGTGGACCCTGTCCCAGGACCGCAAGACGCTGCGCGTGCGGATGAAGGGAGGGGTTCGCTGGGAAGACGGAGTCGAGCTCACGTCGGCCGATGTGGTGTTTTCCGAGGAGCGCGCGCGCTCGCGCGAGTCGAAGCTCGCCGAGACCAGGCGCAACATCGAGGCCGTGGAAGCGAGCGGCCCGCGAGAGGTGGTCTTCCGCTTCCGCCGGCCAAGCCCCGACGATCCGGCGGCGGCGCTCCTGGGGCACGTCTATCCGCGGCATCTCCTCCAGGCCGTGCCGATGAAGGCGCTGCGCGATCATCCGTTCCACCGCGCGCCGAAAGGGAGCGGTCCGTTCCGTCTCGAGACGTGGCACCGGGGACAGTCGCTCACGTTCACGCGTCGGCCCGACGCCGACCCGGCAAGAACGGGACCGCTGCTCGAGCGCGTGGTCGTGAAGCTCTTCGCGGACCGGGACGCGATGACGGCCGCAATCGAGACGGGCACGGTCCACCTGGTGCCGTGGGCGGAGCGCTCTCTCTTCCAGCGATATGCGGAGGGAGGCGTGATGAACGGGCTCCGCACGCCGGGGCGAGGGTTCTTCTACGTGGCGTGGAACGCGACCCACCCGTACCTCGCGCAGCCCGAAGTGCGCCGCGCGTTCACGGCACGGGTGGACCGGGCGGCCATGGCCACGGCGTTCGACGGACCCGATCCCAGAGTCGCGGAAGGACCGGTCCCTCCGGGAGATCCTCGGCGCGATGCGACCGTCAGATCTCCGACGTTCGATCCCGAACGCGCGGGCGAGGCGCTGGCGAAGGCGGGCCTCCTGAAGGACGCGCGCGGCACGCTGCGAACCCCGGAGGGCAAGCCCGTACGCGTGGACATGCTCTCCGCCTCCTCTCCACTGCATCGCGGTCTCGCCGCCGCCGTGGGCGACGCGCTGCGGCAGGTCGGATTCCTGGTGGACGTGCAGTCCCTCGATGAGCCCAAGCTCCGCGACCGCATTCAGGCCGACGACTTCGGCGGCGTGCTCCTTCTGCGACCCGCCTCGTCTCCTGTGGATCTCGCGGCGTGCTTCGGGACGGGGGGCGAGGACAACTGGGGAGGCTTCTCCGACGCGACGGTCGACCGATTCCTGACGTTCGCGGCCGAGACCCAGGACGCAGCGGCGGCCGAGCGGGCCTTCGCCGACGCGCAGCGCCGGATCGTCGAGCTCCAACCGTGGACCTTCCTGTACTTCGCCAGCGAGTCGACGCTCGTTCACCCGACCTTGTTCGGCGCCGACGCGAATCCGCGGGATCCGATCTCGGTGATCGAGGGCTGGTGGCTGGCAGGGGAGTCCGGCGCGAGCCGGGCGCCTGGGGAGTCACCGTGACCGTCGGGCGCCGAGGACGTGTCGACGGCCGCGCTACGCCGACGCCCGGCGGTCGATGCGATCCCGAAGCGCGTCGGCGGTGGCGACGGACGCGATCACCGTCGCCGCGATGGCGAGTCCGGGAAATGTCGCCACCCACCAGGCCGTGACGACGCTGTCGCGACCGTCCGCGATGAGGCTTCCCCACGAAGGGTCGGGCGGGGGGACTCCCAGGCCGAGGAAGGACAGGGACGATTCCACCAGGATCGTGTTTCCGACTCGCAGCGCTGCCTCCACCAGGAGCGGAGCGGCGGCGCCTGGGAGCAGGTGCAGCAACGCGATCCGCAGCGGCCCCGCGCCGGCGGCGTGGGCGGAGCGGACGTAGTCCCGCGAGCGGAGTGAAAGGACCTCGGCACGGGCGATGCGGGCCGCGGGCATCCACGCGGTGAGGCCCAGGACGAGAATCGTGACGGGGAGCGAGCGACCGTAGAGCGACACGAGGAAGATGAGCAGGAACAGCCTCGGCACCGAAAGGGCCATGTCGGCGAACCGCATCAGCGCGGCGTCCGCGAGACCTCCTGTGAGCCCGGCGGTCAGGCCGATCGTCGAGCCGATCGTCACCGCGAGAATCGCGCTGACGAAGCCCACCAGGAGGGAGAGGCGACCTCCGTACACGAGGCGGCTCAGCAGATCCCTGCCGAACCCGTCCGTTCCGAGGACGTAGAGCCGGCGGCGGTGCCACGCGCCGCGATCGGGTCCGGCGAGATCCGATGCCGACAGCCGGGACCACTGAACGTCGCGCCGGATCTCGACTCCTCCGTCGGAAAGCACGCGAAGCTCGTTCGCGAGGAGTGCCGAGCCGTCCGCGAGGCGGATCTCGTGCACCCGTGCCGCCGGTGGAAGGTCGCGAAGCACGAGGCCGTCCTGCTGCGCGGCGGGGTCCCGCAGCGGGAGCAGTGGGGCCAGCAGTGCGCTCGTCGCGACGAGCGCCAGGAAGGCCAGCCCCCATCCCAGCCTCGAGCCCGTCACGGCGTGGTCTCGCGATGCCGCAGGCGGATCCTGGGATCGGCTGCGGCGAGAGCCAGGTCGGCAGCCAGGCTTCCGATGATGACGAGAACGGACGCGAGAAGCGTCGATGCGAGAACCAGAGGGACGTCCTTCGCGAGGATCGCCTCGTAGGACGCCCGCCCCATTCCCGGCCAAGCGAAGACTACCTCCGTCACCAGCGACCCCGACACCAGGATCGGCAGGGAGAGGCCGAGGAGGTTGATGACGGGAAGAAGTCCGTTGCGCAGCGCGTGGACGAGAATCACGCGGGCGCGGCCGGCGCCGCGCGCCTGAGCCGCCGGGATGTAGCTCTCGCCGAGGGCGCGAAGCATCCCGGCTCGAAGGAAGCGGCCGAGAGCGGCGGCCGATGCCAGACCGAGCACCGAGGCCGGCAGCGCGACGTGCCATGCGAGGTCGAGCATCCTCCAGGGAAGGGTCCAGGTCTCCGAGCCTGCCGACCGAAGAGACGACGGCGGGAAGAGAGGGATCCAGTACGACAGCGCGAGAATGGCCATCAGTGCCAGCCAGAACGTGGGCATCGCGTACAGAGCGAGTGTGGCGGCCGACAGAGTCCTGTCGAGGAGGCGACCTCGACGCCACGCCGTCAGCACGCCGATCCCCATCCCGGCGACGAGATGGATGAGCAGAGCGGTGCCCGCCAGCAGCAGCGTCGCCGGCACGGTCGACGCGAGAACCTGCGCCACCGGACGAGAGCGAGACAACGACCAGCCCCATTCCCCGTGGAGCGCGATCGCAGTCATCCACCGCAGGTACCGTTCGACCGGGGGACGGTCGAGCCCGTACGCCGCCTCGATGCGCTGCCGCACCTCGGGAGGAACGGGCCGGTCGCCCAGCATCAGATCGGCGGGACTCCCGGGCGCGGACTCGAGCAGGAAGAACGTGAGCGTGAGAACCGCCACGAGAACAGGGATCGCCCCGGCGAGCCGTCTCACGACATGCGCGAGCATGAGGCTACGAATCCGTCCGGATCATCGGTTGCGCCCCACCGCCGTCCACACCCGAGCCGCGCGGGCTCGATGCGTCCTCCCATGCCTTCCGTTCCGATTCCTATGGCGTCACCCAGTACGTTTCGAGTCGGAGGAGCGGATCCGACGGGACGTCGATCTTCAGTCCCTGAAGCCTCGGTCCCGCGGCAGCGAGCCGCTGGGTCTCGTAAAGAAAGGTGTACGGAAGGTCCTGGTGGATCCCGTTCTGGATGTCGCACAGAACCGGGACCATCCCTTTCCAGTCCGGCGCCGCATCCAGGAGATCGAGGAGCCGGTCCGTCTCGGCTGAACGGTAGAAGACCACGTTGTTTCCCGCGGTGGGAATGGAGGACGAATGGAAGATCGAGCGAAGGTCGATCTTCCCGGCGAACCTCCAGCTGGACAGGTAGGCGTCGTACTTCCCGGCGGTGTTCTGCTGCATGAACGTCTTCATCTCGAGAGGTGTTGGAGTCGCGCGCACCCCGATTCGCGCCAGCTGTTCCTGGATCTTGACGAGCATCGCCTCGCGGAGACGGTTCCCCGCGTTGGTGGACAGCTCGAAGGCCAGTGGCGCGCCGTCCCGCCGGAGGACGCCGTCCTTTCCCGGCGAGAAGCCCGCTTCCGCGAGAAGGCGCGTCGCGGCGTCCGGGTCGTGGGGCCAGGGCTCGAGGGACGCATCGGCGCCCCACCAGAACGACAGGATGGGACCGCGGCTCACGCGGCCGAAACCGTAAAGGAGGTCGGCCACCAGGGCCTCGCGATCGATCGCCAGCGTGAGCGCGCGGCGCACTCGCGGGTCGTCGAAGGGGACCTTGGCGCCGTTCCACCCGATGTAGTCGTACTTGGGCTCGTCGTACGCGACCAGAGTCCTGCCCGCCGCGGCGCGAACGCGAGCCGCGTCCCGGGGAGGCACGCCGTCCATGTAATCCACGCCGCCGCCGAGAAGCTGGGTGACGAGGCTGGAGGCATCGGGAACGATCCGCACCGTGACGGCGTCGAGCAGCGGAAAGCCCGCGCGCACGTATTGCGGATTGCGCACGAGCACGATCTCGTCCGCGGGGCGGTGGGTGTCGAGAAGGAACGGCCCGGATCCCACGCGAACCGTGGACCAGTCATGGGTCCGCCACTGCTCGAACGGGATCGCTCCGAAGACGTGCGCCGGCAGAATGCCGCCGTCCACCGCATCCGTGAACGCGTCGGGATAGGCCCGGTCGAATCGGAAGACGACCGCTCGCTCGCCGCGCGCCACCACCGAAACCACGTGAGTCTTGTTCGCCGCGCCGGGCCAGGCCACATCCGGCGAGGTCTGGGCTTTCCAGGTGAAGACGACGTCCTTGGCGCTCACGGGGCGCCCGTCACTCCAGACCGCCTTGCGAAGCTCGAACGTCAACTCCTTCCCATTCGGCGAGAACTCCCACGATTCGGCCAGGGACGGCTCGTAGGTCGGCGGATGGTCGCGCGAGTCGCCGAGGGGGTAGGCGAGCCGAAGGAAGATCCTCCGGAGGATGTCGCTGGAGAACGCGCTCCGGGACACGTACTCGTTCCATGCGTCCACGTCGCTGATGCTCCCGATGACCAGGCGGCCACCGGGCTTCGGTGCGGGATCCGCCTGTCCCGCGGCCGCGCCGCTCGGATCCTTGCCGGAGCACGCGGTGGCTGCGACGAGCAGGACCGCGATCAGGAACGTCGATACCACCCGAAGGATGTGGGCACGAAGAGCTGCTCTCATGACACCCCCCCATCGGAGATTCCGCACCGCGATTCCGAGCTGGCAATATAAACCTGGATCCGTCCCAGGTCAGCCCGATTTCGCGGTTTAGGGGACTTTCGGGGACAGTCGTCCATGAGGCTCGAGGCGTCACCCTGAAATGATGGAAACGTCCCGCGGAAATGCACGCTGGTCCGCCGGCGTGCAATTCCCGCGGGAGCCGGGGGCGCGGGGGCGGAGCCCCCATGTTTGCATGCCAGTTGTCCATGACGCCTCGTGGCGTCACCCGAAAGCGATGAAAGACCCGCGGGAGGTGCAGGCCGGTCGGCCGGACTGCACCGTACGTGGGTGCGGGGGCTGGCCCCCGATGTTTTCACTCCAGTTGTCCATGATGCCCCGAGGCGTCATGGAGGACTGTTCCCGAGACTCCGAAACTCCGATCGGATCACGAGGGCGCTGGAGCCGGAAGGGATGGGGTCGGTTCCTCCTGCGCGCCCGCAGGGAGACGAATGCGGAACATGGTGCCTCGACCCGGCCCGCTCTCCACTTCGATCCGGCCGAAGTGGGCCTCCACGGCACGACGCACGATCGCCAGACCGAGGCCGGTCCCCGCGGACTTGGTGGAGAAGTAGGGCTCGAAGAGCCGCGCCTTGGCTTCGGCGGAGAGTCCCGGTCCGTCGTCGCCGAAAGAGAGGACCGCCTCGCGCCCACCCGCGTCCGCGGACACGGTCACGGAGAGGGTCCCCTCTCCTCCGATCGCCTGAAGGGCGTTTTCCACGAGGTTCACCAGTGCCCGAAGCAGGACGCGGCGATCCACGAACACCTCGGGTGCGGGATCGTACCGCTCCGCGAGATGCACTCCGGGAGGGAGAACGGACCGGTACGGTCGGATCACCTCCTCGACGAATGCGGACGGATCGGTGGGAACGCGGGCGAGAGCGGGAAGCTTGGCGTACGCCGAGAACTCCGCCGCGATCTCCCGAAGCGAGCGGACCTGCTTGATCACCGTCTCGATGCAGGCATCGATTTCGGGCGAAGGTGCAATCCCCCGATCCGTCAGAATCCTCTCGAGGTGCTCGATGGACAGCTGAATCGGAGTCAACGGGTTCTTGATCTCGTGGGCGATCGCCCGGGCCATCTCGGCCCAAGCCGCGAGCTGGTTGCTGCGCATCAGCTCCGTGACGTCGTCGATGAGCAGGAGGAGGCCGGCCGGTCCGCCGTCGGGGTCGGGGAGTCGAACCCGAACCACTCGAAGTCGCACGATTCGCCCGTCCCTTCGAAGATCGACTTCCTCGGGCTCGCCGGCAGGAGGCGGCGCGTGAGCCAGGATCTCGAGCAGCGGCGCCAGCGCGGCGTTGCGCGACACCGCAACGCTGAGTTGATCCCCCGCGCGCGGGGCCGCTCCGGACGCCGCCAACAGAGCCGCTGCCGCAGGGTTGATCGTGACGATTCTCCCGGCCGGGTCCGTGGAGATCACGCCGGCCGTGGCGTTGCGCAGGAGGGCCTCGATGTAGTCCCTGCGGCGCTCGAGATCGGTGCGCTGCGCGGCGAGGGCCGCGGCCATCGCGTTGAACCCCTCCACCAGCTCCGCGACCTCGTCCCGCGTGCGGGCCTCGAGCCTCGTCGCGTAGTCGCCCGAGGCGATTCGCCGAGTCGCCGCCACCAGGTCCCGCACCGGCCTCGCCACCGCACCTGCGAACAGCGACGCGATCCATGCCAGCGCGGCTCCGAGGAGCGCGGAGGCCAGAAGAAGCATCTCGCTCACCCGATCGAGGGCGCGAGCCGCCTCGCGCTGCTCCAGGACCAGCGGGACGGCGACGACCGCGGATCGCTTCGCGGCACCCGGGAGCACGACCCTCGCATAGGCGACGGGGATCGAGGACGAGCCCAGCGTGGTGCGCAGAACGACCGATGGCTGCCCCGCGCGGAAGAGGCTCCGGAACGCCTCGCCAGGGAGCTTGCCGGGGAGCAGACCCGACGAGAACAACTCCCGCTTGGAGCTGGCCGAGAGGGATCCGTTCTCGTAGAGATGGATCTCCTGCCCCGCAATGCGGCGCAGCCACTGGAGGATCTCGTCGTTCATCCGGAAGCCGGCTCCCGCTTCCTCGTCGGAGGATTCCGCGGCGGCGTAGTCCTCCACCACGCTCTTGACCACGGTGACCAGCCGCACCGCGTTCTCGACCAGCGCCGAGGTGGAGCGACGCTCGAGGTAGGCTCGCACGAAGAGGGAGAGGCCGAGAACGGGAACCACCGAGGCCAGCAGGACCGCTGCCAGGAGCTTGCGGTGGAACGACCCGACCATCGCTCGGGCGGCACGGCCCGGCGCTCCGGGGGTGAGCGCCGCGCGCCCGGCGAACAGAAGCCCCACCAGCGCGAGACCCAGGAGCGTGACCCGGAGAATCGTCCCGCAGCGGTCCAGCAGCGTGCGGCTGGGGACGAGCAGTAAGTGAAGACGTCCCTGCTCCTCGAGCGCGATGCCGTGGTACGGCTCGTCCCCGGCGCGAAGGCTCACGGTCTCGCCTCGCGCGGCGGCCTGGCGAAGCCCGGGCGAGGGCGCCGGCGGCTGCGCGATCGTGGAAACGACCACCGCTCCATCCACTCCGTACGAGACGTAGGCGGGGCCCGCCGATTCGCTCCCGGCCGAAGTGCCAGGCACACCGAAACCGAGCGCCGAGAGATATGGAAGCGAGTCGGGCAGGAACGCGAGGTTGTCGGGCTCGTCGAGAACGTGTCCGACCGCCACCCCGATGATTCGTCCCTCGTGACGGACCGGCGCCTCCGCATGGAACACCCGGAGCTGGAGCGCACCCTCGCGGAAACTCTCCACGCGGGGGGATGGCGAGTCTGTGGGCACCGAGCCAGCCGGGATCGGGATGGCCTCCGAGAGGGCGGGGATCCCGAAGCCGAAATGGGTGCGCCGTAGCCCGCCCGTATCGTACAGATCCAGCGACGACCGGTATCCGGAGAGGAACAGGTCTCCGGCGGACCACATCAAGAATGCGGAGTAGCGCCCGGACGATTCCGTCGGTAAGAGAAGAGTCTCGATGGAGCGGTCCGACCTCGCGGCCTCTCGGACGGCCGAGGCGAGGGCGACCCGCCGGCGCGAGGCCTGCTCGCGGACCTGAGGCGCGAACTCGGAGCGAAGCCGGTCGAGCGCAAGACGTTCCTCTTGCTGCATGAGCGTGAGCCCGGCGACTCCCGCCACCGGAAGAACGGCCGCGGCGACGGTCGCCCGGAACCGGTGGTCGTGAGGAGGGGATCCGCGGACCGCGGCCGCGGCCAGCGCGACGAGATAGGCACACGCGGCCAGGGCCAGCGCCAGCGCCAGCAAGAGCGCGAGATGGCCGGATGTGCGCGCCAGGTTGCGGAGGTCGAGAACCGGCAATCGCGCGTCCATGGCCAGTGAGACGGAGATCTTGCGAACGAAGCCCAACGACGACGCGGCGGCTGCCACCGAAACGACGATCGCGAGAAGCGGTCGCTGGGGTCGCGATGCGCGGATCCACGAGGCCAGGCTACCCGCCGCGAGGAGGGCGGCCAGACAGGTGAGCGCCAGATCCGCGGGAGACCCGAACAGGCCGAACGCATCGCTCGAGCCGTAGAGGGTGGGCGAGCCCCACTCGCGCGGCAGCAGCCGCGCGGGGGCTCGGAAAACCAGGAGCGCCGTTCGCGCGACGGCGACGGCGACGAGGGCGAGGGCTGCTCCAACGCCGGTTCGGCATCGGGTGCGCCACCCGACCAGCCCTGCGAGAAGGGCGGCGAGTGCCACCGCCGCCAACGCGTCGCCGAATCCCCTCCACGCTCCGGCGCGCTGTTCGGCCGGGATATCGTGCAGCGTGGCCAGAGCGACGACATCGCCCGCGGGGGAGAGCAACGGAAGGACGAGCCCCGAAGGGTCCCCTCTGCGAAAGGTGCCCGAGCCGTACCCGATCAGATGTTTGAAGTCCTCTCCGGCGTCGATCGGCTCGATGAACTCCAGCCCGAGCAGGAAGCTTCGTCCGACACCGCGCGCCAGCAAGCTCGCGAACGGTCGTCCGGGTGGCGGCGCGTCGAGGAGAAACGTCGCGATGCCGAATCGTCCGGCTCCGTCCAGCGCGGACGTGACATCGAGACGAGTCCACAGGCCCTCGACCCGCACGCTCCACCCCGGCCTCGTCCCCGCAGCGGGGGCCACCGCGGGGTCTGCAGGGGTTCCGCTCCACTCGAGCACAGCGCCGTCCGCGGATACGGCGGCGGTCCCCTCGAGGCGTTCCCGCGAGAGTCCCGAGGCCGCGTCGCGAGCCGCGCCGGGCGACCGATCGCGCGCGGTTTCCGCGATGCGCAAGGTAGCGTCGAGCAAAGAGGAGAACCGCTCCTGGACCTGTCGCGAGCGCTCTCGAAGGAGCCGCTCGGTCGCTTCCGGGGATCGGCGCTCGGACAGTGCTGCCGCGAGCCGTCCCGCGAGGGCGATGGCCAGGGGTGCCGCGATGAGGAGGATCCACTTCGACGGGCCGCGGCCCGTGCTCATTCGATACGTTCCCGGATCTCCCGGACCACGAAGGCGCCGTCTTCCCGCTGGAACGAAAGGTGGAGGGCGATATGGCCTGCTCGCCCCTCGCGGTCCGTGAGAGTGGCGCGCGCGTGCACCAGTGCGGAGGAGCTCCCGTCGCTCTCCACCCCGACGATCTCGAACGATCGCACCTTGACCGAAACGAGGGCGTCACGGAAGATCGCCTCGACCTGTCCCGCGCCGAACGACCCTTCCTCGTCGGCGATGCGATGCAGGGCCAGGTAGATCTTTCCGACGGACGGAAGCACGCCGCGGAGCCCGGAGGCCTGACCGGAGGTCAGGGCCGTTCCGAACCGCTCGGCGGTGCGACGCGCCTCGACGGCTCCGTCGCCGGCGAAGAACGGCGAACCGGCGAGAAAGAGTGCGGCGAGGGCGAGTGCGGACGCGCGCAAGAGCGTATCTCCGTAGGGAGGATAGGTCCCTATGGACGGGCGTGTCAAACCGAGTTTCGGCGACAACACCGAGGTCGGAGTTTCGGGGACAGCAACCGAAATCGCGAGTGAGCAGGCGCGTCGAGCTTCGTGACGCCGCGCGAATCTCGGCTGCTGGAGTGAGAATTCCGGGGGCCAGCCCCCGGACTCCCGCACCCGCGTACGGTGCAGTCCGGCAGACCGGCCTGCACCTCCCGCGGTTTTTCATCGTTCCCTGGTGACGCCCCGCGGCGGCATGGACAGCCGGTATGCAAACAAGGGGGCGCCGCCCCCGCGCCCCCGGCTCCCGCGGCTCCCGCGGGAAATGCACGCCGGCGGACCGGCGGGCACTTCCGCGAGACGTTGTCATCATTTCAGGGTGACGCCTCGGGCGTCATGGACGACTGTTCCCGAGATTCACTGCACCGTGTGCGGGTAGGGGGCTTCGGAGGCATGCCCCCGAGATTGCGAGATTTCGTTGCCGGTGAGCGTCAGGTCGCAAACGTGCGCTGCAGCAGGTCGCGAACGGCCGAGCGGAGGAGGCTCACGCTGAACGGCTTCGTGATGAAACGATCGACCCCGAGCCGCGTGAGGTGCTCCGGAGCGGTGGTGGCGTTTCGGGAGAGGCCGATGATCGGGAAGTTCCCGGAAGGGAAAAGCGATTGGATCTGCTCGATGAGCGGCGCGTCGGTCTCGCGATCGGCCATGTCGAGATCCACCACGAGCAGGTCGGGCCTGCGGAAGCGAAGGGTCTCGAGGGCCACCCGGGCGGTTTCCGCGCGGACGACCTGGTAGTCGTCCAGCGAGAGGAGGTCCTCGGCGAGATCCAGCAGCTCGGAATCCGGGTCGGCGACCAGCACGATCCTCCTCTCCTGCCTCAGAACCGTCTCGTCGATGAACACCCGGTTGCCGCCACGAGATTTCGCCTCGCCCAGCGCCGCCTCTGCGGCGGCCAGCAGCTTCTCGGCGCTCGTGACCAGAACGCTGTCGGGGAAGGTGCTGATGCCGGCGGACACGTGCACGCGGTAGACGTCGTCGCCATGCTGGAGGAGGATCTCCTCCGCGTCGGTGCGCACCTTGTTCGCGAGTGTCGCCGCGCCGCGGAACCGGTTGCCGGGCAGCAGCACACCGATCCTCGCTCCGTCGAGGCGGCCCGCCAAGTCCTCCTTGCGCACCTGGGCCCGGACGATTTCGGCGAGCTGCTGGATCACCGAGTCGCCGGTCATGCGGCCGAGGATCCGGTTGACCTTACCGAGCTGGTCCAAATCGACGATCACCACCGAAAGCGGCGTCCGGTACCGGCGCGCGCGTGCGAACTCCTCCTCGAGGCGGCGCAGGAAGAAGCGACGGCTCGAAAGCGGCGTCAAGGTGTCCCGCGTCTCGGCCTGGGCCAGGCCGCGACGCAAGCGCCCGACCTCGGCACCGAGGCGGACGCGGACCTGGAACTCCGTTGGATCGGGCGGAAAGGGCATCGCGAGCACGGACGCCTCGGGTCCGCCCTCGACGAGGTCGGCGCGCAAGTCGTCGTCCCGGTACAGATGGATCCTCGGCACGTCGGGGAAGAGATCCGCGGAAAGGAGGCGTTCGAGGGCCGCGCGCGAGCAGGCATCGTCCTTGGAGAGATCCGTGACGACCAGGTCCACCGAGTCCTGCTCCCTCAGGGTTGGACGGAAGTGGGGCGGAGCCCGCATCAGACTCGGCCGCTCGCCGGTCTGGGCCACGAGGGCGCCGAGGCGACCGGCGGATTCCATGTCCTCGGCGAGGACGAGGACATTTCCGTGAGGGGGGTCGGAGTGCATCTGCTCGTCCTGCCGGCTCCTCGCCGCGCCTTGGGTGCGCGAGGAGCACACGCCCGACGCGGGGCCTGGTGGGAATATAGGAGTAGAGAGGGGGGAATCAAGGATGCAACCCCGGGGCAGCCGCCGCGCTCCAGCGTGCTAGCTTGGTCTTTGGGATACAGGGGAATCGGGGGAGTCTACTCCCCCGAAGGTCCCGGCGGAGACAGCGATGTCGGGTAAGGATGGGACGCGTCGCGGCGTGAGGGCCCTGGGCCTGGTCTCGGGAGGGCTCGACAGCACGCTGGCGGCTAGGCTGTTGCAGGAGCAGGGGATCGAGGTCGAAGGGGTGCACTTCTCCACCGGCTTCTGCAGGGTCGACCATCGCCGCGCGGTTGGCCGGCCCCGCGACATCGAGAGCCCGGAACGAGTGCGCAACGAAGCGCTTCGAGCCGGCAGCGACCTCGCGGCCCCCGTCGAAATCGTGGACGTCGCCGAGGAGTACCTGAGGGAGGTCGTCCTGCGACCGAAGTACGGGTACGGGTCCGCCATGAACCCGTGCATCGACTGCCGGATTTTCATGCTGCGAAAAGCGGCGAAGATGGCCCGGGAGCGGGGCGCGGACCTCGTCTTCACGGGGGAGGTCGTCGGCCAGCGTCCCATGAGTCAGCACCACGCGGCGCTCCGTCTGGTCGAGCAGGAGGCTGGCCTCGCCGGGAGTCTTCTCCGGCCCCTCTCGGCGGCGCACTTTCCTCCCACCGAAGCGGAGCGCGACGGCCGCGTGAACCGTGACCTCCTCGGCGCGGCCCACGGTCGCAGCCGCAGGGCGCAGCTCGATCTCGCGAGACGGTTCGGCATCGACGACTTCCCGACCCCCTCCGGGGGGTGCTGTTTCCTCGCCGATGCGAGCTTCGCACGACGACTGCGCGACCTGCTGAGCCATCGCGATCCGTCGGAGATCGGCCGCGAGGACCTGCTCTGGCTGAAGATCGGACGGCACTTCCGCCTGGGCCACGAACTCAAGCTCGTTCTCGGGCGCGACGAGCCGGAGAGCCGGTGGATCCGGCTGAACGCAGGAAGTCGAGCGACCTGCCAGGTCTTCGATGGGCGGGGATCCTACGGTGCCATCGAGGGCGATCCCGACCTCGAGCGTCTCGAGACGATCGCGGCAGTCGCCGCGCGGTACAGCTCGCACCGGGAGGAGCCTTCCGTGGAGGTCGTCATTCACCGGGACGGCCGGAAGATCCGCGTGCAGGCGGAACCCCTCAGCGAGGACCGAATCCGCGAATTCCGCCTCTGACGAGAGACGAACCCGACAGCGCTGCGACGGAGGGTCCACACCATTCGCACCCCTTTCACCAGTTTCCGCCGTGTGCTATAAGAACCGGGCCTTGGGAGGGGCGTTAACTCAGCGGTAGAGTGCCATCTTCACACGGTGGAAGTCGCAGGTTCAAATCCTGCACGCCCCACCAACGTCCGTACGGGCGGCTAGCTCAGCTGGGAGAGCGCGGCGTTCGCAACGCCGAGGTCGAGGGTTCGAGCCCCTTGCCGTCCACCACCTCACGTTCCTCCGACGGCCCTGGCCGCCGCATCCGCACCGGGCGATGCGGCACAGGAAAATCGCGCTGCGACGCGGTTTCCGGCGGTGCCGGCGCGTCGGCATGGCGATGCATGTCGCGGCCTCCCGAAGAGCATTATTGCGCCGGCCAGGCGAGGCGAAGCCAAGCGCCGACAGCAGCAGCTGCCACCCTTCCATCGCGCGGCTCGTCGCAGCACGGTGCCCGACTCCAGGATTCTGTGGACGATCGGGCGGTCACGAGGTACCTAGATAGGGTGCTCGCTGCGTGAAAGCGCCGAGCGCGGGGGGAGGCTCACTCGTCAATGGTCCACATCCCGGTGATTCGACCGTTCGTGTTCGGTTGCACGGTGCTGCTCCTGCTTGCCGCGCCGGTGCTCCCGGCGGCGGCGGCCCCGACCGAGATCGTCCCAGTCCGCATGGTGAACGGAGAAGGCCCCGGAGCGGTTCCGCGCGGCTTGTTTTCCGATGGCACACTGAGAGTCGCGATCGAGCTGGATCGGGACGCCGCACGGCTCGTGGGGTACACCGTCGCCAAGACCCCCTTCGTTCGCGACGCGGCAGCTCCGGAGGCTCGCGCCGGCCTCGCCTCCGGGACGTTCCAGATCGAGGTCGTCCTACTCGGACCCGACGAGAGGCGATTCACGCGGCGGTTCGACGTGGGTCCGATCTGCCTCAACCATCCGAGCTGGGCCGAGCCGCACGTGGAGGGGGACACCATCGTCGGCCACCGAGAGACCGTGGTGACGGAGTTGCCCGATCTCGAGGGCTTCCGTCGCGTCGAGGTAGCGGCCTACCCGTCCGTAGCGGAGGGGACCCGCCGCAAGACGCTGGTCAGCCAGGGGCTCGCCGAGACGCCATTCGTCCCTCTCGGCGAGGAGACTCCGCACGAGATCACCGCCGTCGGAGCCGAGGAGGGGATCGTCGGCGCGGCCGAGGGCACGAGCGGCGCGGTCCTCTGGCCGGAGTCCTTCGGCGATCCGGATCGCTACCGGGACTTCGGAAACGCGCTCGAGCGGAACCGCCGCACGAGCATCGTGATCGTCCCCGACGGTTACACGTACTCGGAGAAGGCGGCCATGGGGTCGCACGCGGAAGCGCTCGTGGGCACGTTCCGCGCGAAGACTCCCTTCAAAGAGCACGATCGCTTCCTCAACTACGTGCTGATCTACGCCTATTCCGTCGAGAGCGGAACCGATCAGTGCGACTGCGGGATTTCCCGGAACACGGCGATGGCGACCTATTTTCCCAGGGACGTCGCGACCTGCGGAGACAATCGCAACCGCTGCCTCTACTACGGCAGCCCGTGCGATACCAACTCGTCGACGAACCTCGCTCTCGCGGAGCTGCGCGTGCCCGGGTTCGACTACGCCATGGGCGATCGGACGATCGTCATGGTGAACACCACCCGGTACGGCGGCTGCGGAGGGTTCCGCGCGGTCTACGCGGCCGGGAGTGTTTCCGCAACGGAGATCGCGATCCACGAGCTGGGACACTCCATCGCCGGACTCGATGACGAGTACGAGGGGTACTCGTCGTGCGGCTCATGGGCCGGCGAGATCAACACGTCCCTCGACCCGGTGGACGGCGCGTGGCCGGAGTGGATTCCGGACGTGGGGGCCCCGCGAGCCGGCGCCCGCTACTACAGCCAGTGCGTGTACCGGCCCCAGGCGACCTGCGAGATGCGCGCGCTGAGTCAGCCGTTCTGTCCGGTGTGCGCTCAGCGGCTCTCGCTGGTGTTCTTCGAGAAGCCGCGCGTGGCGCCGACGGCGCCGGTCGAGTCGTTCTCTCCCGTCTCGCCGTTGGCTTCGAGCGTGGGCGCTCCCCTCACGTTTTCCGTGGCGACTCGCCTGGCGAGCGGACCGCTGGTCACCAACCAAATCAGTTGGGAGATCCAAGGACCTGGCGATCCTGCGCCGGTCGTGGTTGCCACCGCAGGGGAGAGCCTCACCAGGGCGTTCGATCGGCCCGGCACGTTCGTGGTCACCTGCCGCGTGCGTGCGGACACGAACTTCATTCGCGCTCCCCAGACCGGGGCGCACGTGGACCAAGCGACATGGAACGTGAGCGTGACGCTCTCTCGGCCGCTCGAGGTCGCTGGGCCCGGGTCCTCTCAGCCGCTCCGCTTTGCCTCGCGCGATGCTCTGGTATGGGAGGACGGGTCACGAAGCCGCTCGACCCGGTTCGACGTGTACCGTTCCAAGCTTCCGAGGATCCGAACCGGATGGTACGGGGTGTGTCTGGCGAGAGGCCTCACGGCGAGCACCGTCACGGATCCTTCGGTGCCGTCCGCGGGGGTCGGGTTCACGTATCTGGTCGCCGGATGGAACGCGGCGGGGGAGGGGACTCTCGGAACCGACTCGGCGGGGGGGGCGCGGATTCCGGGCGTCTCGTGCGCGCCGTGAGCGGCGTCGTCCGGCACCGACGGTGGCGTTTTCCCGTCCCGCTCGTCGTCGCGATGATCGTCGTCTACGCTTCGGCTGAGGCCGGCGACTCCGGCGCGCCTCCCGACGGGAGCGTCCCCGGGGCCACGCTGCGGGTGGCGGTGGAGGTGGACCGCGAAACCGCGCGCCTCGTGGGGTTCACGGTCTCCTCGCGGCCCTACTCCAGTGCCGGCGAGCTCGAAGCTGAAGGCACACGGTCGCTCCCCGATCGGATGCCGATCGAGGTCGCCGTCCTCACTGCGGACGGCCGGCGCTTCACCCGCCGGCTCGCGGTAGGCCCGATCTGCCTCGACCACCCTGGATGGGCCGAGCCTCACGTGACGGGGGATCGAGTCGTCGGCCACCGGGAGAGCGTCGTGACCGAGCTTCCCGCGATTCCGGGCTTCGACCGAGTGGAGGTCGCACGGTCGTACGACGGCCCGGAGGGGATCGTTCGGAAAGTCCTTTGCGTGGACACGCTGGACGCCGCGCGCGCCGTGGCGATCGAAGGCCCCAACGGAGGTGCCGCCACGGACGGAAGGGAGACCCAGGCGTCCCTGAGTGGCAACGTTCTGTGGCCGGAGTCGTTCGGGGACACCGACCGCTATCGCGTCTACGGCAACGCCGGCGAGGCGGACCGGCGCACGAACATCGTCATCGTTCCCGACGGGTACACGTACGCCGAGAAGGCAACGATGGTGAGCCACGCCACCTCGCTCGTCAACGCGTTCCGCGCGAGGACGCCGTTTCGCGAGCACGATCGGTTCTTGAACTACGTCCTGGTCTACGCGTACTCGGTCGAGAGCGGTACGGATCAGTGCGACTGCGGGATCGTGCGGGACACCGCCATGTCCACGTACTTCCCCAACTGGACCCCGTCGTGCGGGTCCAGCGACAACCGCTGTCTCTACTACGGCAGCACCTGCGACTTCGACTCATCGGAGAATCTCGCCCTCGCGGAGCTGCGAGCCCCTGGATTCGATTACGCTCGGGGCGATCGCACTCTCGTCATGGTGAACACGTCCCGATACGGCGGCTGCGGGGGGTACCGTGGCGTCTACGCGGCCGCAAACGGCTCCGCCACGGAGATCGCGATCCACGAGCTGGGACACTCGTTTGCGGAGCTTTCCGACGAGTACGAGAGCGACCCGTCCTGCGGCTTCTACGCGGGGGAGATCAACACGTCCCTGAACCCGGTCACGGGCGCCTGGCCCGAGTGGATCCCGAATCTCGGCGCGCCCCGCCAGGGTGCCGAGTACTACACGCAGTGCCTCTACCGCCCGCAGCTCAGCTGCGAGATGCGGTCGCTGGGCCAGGCGTTCTGCCCGGTCTGCACCCAGCGCTTCTCGCTGGTGTTCTTCGAGAAGCCACGGGTCCAGCCGACGGCTCCGGTCGCTTCCCGCTCGCCCGTGTCTCCGTTCGCGACCACGCCTGGGACACCCGTGTCGTTCGCCGTCACCACGCGATTCGCGGTCGGTGCGGCAGTGACGAACGACATCCGGTGGGAGCTCCGGGGACCGGACGACCCGGCGCCGGTGGTGGTGGCGACCGGCACGACTTCCTACACCCGAGCGTTCGACCGGGAAGGGACCTTCGTCCTCACGTGCCGGGTGACGGCCGACACGAACTTCATTCGCGCCCCGACCAACGGGCCCAACGTCGACGTCGTCTCGTGGACGGTGGACGCGGCGATCGCGCCGCCGTCCGAGGTCTCGCCGCCGGGGTCGATTCAGGCACTGGTTTTCACGGCACCGGTCACGCTCGCCTGGGATGAAGGGGGACGAAGCCGTTCGGCTGGTTTCAACCTGTATCGGGGCGATCTCGCCACGCTGCGGGGCGGTGGGGGGTACGGCGCCTGCGTCGCCCCCTCCCTCCTCGCGCCGACCGTGACCGATACGGACGTTCCTCCGGCTGGGGCTGTGTTCACCTATCTGGTCACGGGAATCAACGCGGTCGGCGAGGGGCCGATGGGTGCCGATTCCCAGGGGAACGCGCGACCGAACGCGTCGCCGTGCGCGGTGACCGGGCGAAAGGACCGATGATCGCGAGTCACGACGGATCTCCCACGCCGTCCCGCGGCTTTGAGCGCTGGTGACCGCCCCGATTCGCGGTCCCGTCGTGGTACACTCGGGGCGTTTTCGGGACTTCGGTCGGGAGGGACCGTGCTCGTTCGATGCCCACGCTGCCGGAGCGATTTTCGCTTGGTCGAGTACGGCCCCGCGGACCACGTGATCCGCTACCTGTGTCCCGGCTGCGAGACGATCGTGCCTCTCGACCTCGAGATGGACGAGGTGAAGACGTCTTCGTCGTCCGGGCACTATCGCGGGATCAGCCGCCGCCGCAAGGTCCTGGTCGTCGACGATTCGACGGCAGTCCTGGCGGAGGCCGAGGACTTGCTGCTCGAGGCGGGGCTCCACGTCCTGCTGGCCTCGAATGGCGCCGAGGCGCTGCGGCAGGTTCGCGACGAGCACCCGGACCTGATCGTGATCGATCCGCTCATGCGAGACGACGACGGATTCGAGGTGCTGCGGGAGCTGCGACGGGACCGGCGGGTGATGTCCACGCCCGTTCTCGCCACCAGCAGGGTCTACGCGGACACCATCGTCGATTTCCTCCGTGAGATCGGCGCGCAGGGCTTCCTGGACAAGCGGCACATCCGCTCCTCCCTCGTCTTCCGGGTTCTCAGCCTGCTGACGCCGCCTCCCCCGGCCGCGCTGGCGTGATCGCGGGACTCACCGCATGCCGAACGTCGTCGTCGTGGGAGCGCAGTGGGGAGACGAGGGGAAGGGCAAGATCGTCGACCTCGTCTCTCACTGGTTCTCCGCCGTCGCCCGGTACCAGGGGGGTCCGAACGCCGGTCACACCGTGACGGTGGGAGAGCGGCGCTACGCGCTCCACCACATTCCTTCCGGCGCGTTCCGTCCCGACGTGAAGCTCGTCATCGGGAACGGCACCGTGCTGGACCTCGCGGGACTCCTGAAAGAGATCGAGTCGCTGGAGGAAGCGGGGATCGATCTCGAGGGGAGGCTGTTCATCAGCGATCGCGCGCACGTCATCCTTCCGGCAATGGCGGGGCTCGACGCGTTGGCGGAGACCACCGCCTCCGACGAGGCGCGCATCGGCACGACCAAGCGGGGGATCGGACCGGCCTACGAGGCGAAGGTCGGCCGCGCCGGCGTGCGCATGGCCGACCTCCGCCACGAGGAGTACCTGCTGCATCGAGTTCAGGCCCTGATCGACGGCTCGGTCGGTAGCCGGCTACGGGACGCAGGACAGGATCCCGGCGATCCGCGGGCCATCGTCGAGGAAGCGCGCGCGTTCGGGAAGCGGCTCGGTCCCTTTCTCGCCGACACGAGCCTCCTGCTGAACGACTGGATGGATGAAGGGAAGTCCGTCCTGTTCGAGGGCGCGCAGGGGACGATGCTGGACGTGGACCACGGCTCGTACCCGTACGTGACCTCCTCGAGCACGGTCGCGGGCGGACTGTGCGTCGGGCTCGGCATCTCGCCGACCCGCGTTCACGCGGTCCTGGGAGTGTTCAAGGCGTACGCGACCCGGGTGGGCGGCGGGCCCCTTCCCACCGAGCTGACCGACGGACCGGACGGCTTCGGCGAGAAGATCCGCGGAAGGGGGCGCGAGTACGGAACGACCACGGGCCGTCCTCGGCGATGCGGCTGGTTCGACGGCGTGGCGGCGGCGTACGCGCAGCGGGTCAACCGGTTCGACGCGGTCTGCATCACGCTCCTCGACGTCCTCGACGCGTTCGACGAGATCCGGGTCTGCACGGCGTACCGGTTGAACGGGCGACTGCTGCGCGCGCTCCCTGCGTCGGGCGCGGAGTCGGCGCGGGTGGAGCCCGTGTATGAAACGCTCGCCGGCTGGGGCATCGACACGACGGCCCTCACGACCTGGGACGACCTTCCGGCGCAGGCCCGCCGGTTCCTGGACCGGATCGGGGAGATCATCGGCGCCGAGATCACACTGGCCAGCGTGGGTCCGGAGCGCTCGCAGAGCATCGTGAAGCCGGGATCCTGGCTCGCCCGTCACCTCGGGCTGTAGCCGCCCCCCGGATCGGACGAACCATGGCGATCGAATCCGACCCGCTCTCGGAGCTTCGAATCGATCGCAGCCGGGAGGGCCGAAACCGGCGCGGACTCGGGATCTTCCTCGGGATCGCGGCGATCGTCGTCGTCGCGTCGGCGCTGGGATGGCTGGTGGTGCGCGCGCGACGGTCTCCCGGGGTTCGCGTACGACCCGTTGTGGTTTCGGTTGGCGCCGCGAGCGGCGCGGTCCTGAACGCGTCGGGCTACGTGACGGCGCGGCGCCGCGCGACGGTGTCCTCGAAGATCACGGGCAAGGTCGTCGAGGTCACGGTGGAAGAAGGGATGGCCGTCGAGGAAGGACGGATTCTGGCTCGCCTGGACGATGCCGCGGCGCGCACCGCTCTGGCTGCTGCCGAGGCCGAGCGCGATGTGGTGCGTCAAGCAGCGGCGGAAACCGAGGCGGGACTCCGCCTCGCCGACAAGACCCTGGCGCGCGCTCGCGCGCTCGCGGAGGAAGGGGTCATCGGCCGCGCGGAGCTGGACCGCGCCGAGGCGGAGGCCGACGTGTTCCGAGCGCGGCGCGCGCTGGCCTCCGGACAGCTCGCGGCCGCGGAGCGGCAGGTCGAGCTGCGGCGAATCGACCTGGACGACACGCGGATCCGCGCCCCGTTCACGGGAGTCGCCGTCTCGAAGGACGCCCAGCCGGGGGAGATGATCTCGCCGATCTCGGCCGGGGGCGGCTTCACGCGGACGGGGATCTGCACGATCGTGGACATGAGCTCTCTCGAGATCGAGGTGGACGTCAACGAGAGCTACATCAACCGGGTTCGCCCCGACCAGCAGGTCGAGGCGACTCTCGACGCCTATCCGGAATGGAAGATCCCGGCGCGCGTGGTCATCACCGTGCCGACGGCGGACCGGCAGCGGGCGACCGTGAAGGTGCGCATCGCGTTCGAGTCCCTCGATCCGCGCATGCTTCCCGACATGGGGGTGAAGGTCGCATTTCTCCCGTCCGACCAGGAGGAACGAGGCAAGCCGTCCGGGCGCATCGTCGTGCCGAAGGAGGCGCTGCGGAAGGACGGGGCCCGCGACGTGGTCTTCGTGTTCGTCGACGGGAAAGTCGAGCGCCGCGCGGTTCAAGCAGGATCCACGTCGACGGACGGCGTCGAGATCGTGGCGGGGCTGCGCGAGGGGGAGTGGGTCGTGGTGGCGGGCCCCCCGAGCCTGGCCGACGGCCAGGCGGTTCGCCGAGAGTCCGGGGACGAGCCGCGGTGACCGGCGCGGCGATCCTGGTCCGCCTCGCGGGGCTCCACAAGGTGTTCCGCCGCGGGAACGAGCGGATCGACGTGCTCCAGGGTCTCGATCTCGAGATTCCCCAGGGAGATTTCCTCGCCCTCATGGGACCGTCCGGCTCCGGGAAGACGACGCTCCTCAACCTGCTGGGAGGGCTGGACCGTCCCACGCAGGGAACGATCGAGATCGCGGGTCAGAGGATCGACGACCTGACGTCCGGAGCGCTCGCTCGCTGGCGCGCGCGCCACGTCGGCTTCGTGTTTCAGCTCTACAACCTCCTCCCGGTGCTCACCGCCGAGCGGAACGTGGAGCTACCCCTGCTCCTGACGTCTCTCTCCGCGGCCGAGCGAAGAAAGCACGTGGCCACCGCTCTCGGGGTGGTCGGACTGACCGATCGGGCGAAGCACTATCCCCGCCAGCTGTCGGGCGGGCAGGAGCAGCGCGTGGGGATCGCCCGGGCCATCGTCACGGACCCGACACTCCTGCTGTGCGACGAGCCGACCGGGGACCTGGACCGCAAGAGTGGGGACGAGATCCTCGACCTGCTCCAGGCACTCCACACTCGATTCGGGAAGACGGTCATCATGGTCACCCACGATCCCCACGCGGCGGCGCGGGCGCGCCGCACGTTGCACCTGGACAAGGGACGCCTGGTGCCGGCGCCTGCGCCGTGAAGTACCTCCATCTGGTCCTGCGAAGTCTGACGCGACGGAAGCTGAGGACGATCTTCACGGTCCTGTCGATCATCGTGGCGTTCGTTCTCTACGGGTACCTGGCGGCGATTCGACAGGCGTTCCGCATGGGTGTGGACGTGACGGGGGCGGATCGGCTGCTCACGATCCACAAGGTCTCGCTCATCCAGCCGCTGTTCGCGAGCTATCTTCCCCGCATCCAGGCGATCCCGGGGGTGACGGACGTGGCCCACGCCACCTGGTTCGGCGGCATCTACCAGGAGCCGAAGAACTTCTTCGCGCAGCTCGCCGTGGATCCCGAGCGCTACCTGCGGCTCTACCCGGAGTTTCTCCTGCCCGACGAGCAGCGGGCCGCCTGGCTTTCGGACCGAACAGGAGCCGTCGCCGGACGGGCGATCGCGGAGAAGTACGGCTGGAAGATCGGGGACCGCATTCCCATCCAGGGAACGGTGTGGAGGCTCGCCGACCGGGTGAGCACCTGGGAGTTCACGCTTCGCGGCATCTACGACGGGCGCGAGAAGGGAACGGATACCACGCAGTTCCTGTTCCGCTACGACTACTTCGACGAGGCTCGCCAGTTCGGCCAGGGACTCGTCGGCTGGTACATCGTCCGGATCGCCGATGCCGACGAGGCCGCGCAAGTGGCCTCGCGCATCGACGGCACGTTCGGAAACTCGGCGGCCGAGACGAAGACGTCCACGGAGAAGGCCTTCGCACAGTCGTTCGCGAACCAGGTGGGGGACATCGGAGCCATCATCCGCTTCATCGTCGGGGCCGTGTTCTTCACCCTCGTGCTGGTCGCGGGGAACACGATGGCCCAGTCGGTGCGCGAGAGGACCAGCGAGTTCGCGGTCCTCAAGACCCTGGGGTTCACCGACGGGAAAGTGCTCGGGCTGGTTCTGGCGGAGTCGCTTCTGCTCGTCGGCGTGGCGGGCGGAGCCGGGCTGGCGCTGGGCTTCGTCCTGGTCGGTCTCGGGGATCCCACCGGCGGGATCCTCCCGTTCTTCTTCTTTCCCGCGCGGGACGTGGCTCTCGGGATCGCGATGGTGATCGGGCTCGGCCTCGTCACGGGAATTCCGCCGGCGGTGCGGGCCATGCGACTGACCATCGTCTCGGCGCTCCGGAGGACCTAGCAGGTGGGATCTCCGGTCGCTTGGCTCATCCAGGCCGCGGTGGTCACGGTGCTGAACGTCAGGAGCATCGGGCAGCGGCGGGGCGCCTCTCTCGCTGCACTCCTCGGCGTGGCGGGGGTCGTGGCGGTGTTCATCTCGGTGCTCTCCATCGCCGAAGGGTTCCAGGCCACGCTGGCGACGACGGGCTCGCCGGAGACGGTCGTCGTGTTTCGCGGCGGAACGGACACCGAGATGAACAGCGTCCTGCGTCTCGAGGAGACCCGCATCATCGCCGATGCTCCTGGAGTTGCGCGAACGTCCGACGGGGTGCTGGCCTCCTCCGAGCTGTTCGTGATCGTGGATCTGCCGAAGAAAGCAACGGGGACGGCGGCGAACGTCCCGCTGCGCGGGATCGGACGCGCCGCGTTCGAGGTGCGGCGCGGGATCCGGGTCGTCGAGGGACGGTCCTTCGAGGCCGGACGCAACGAGATGATCGTGGGGTCCGCGGCGGCGGGCCAGTTCGAGGGACTGGGAATCGGCGACGTCCACCGCTGGGGCGAGAGCGAGTGGACCGTCGTGGGGATCTTCGAGGCGGGCGGGACCGTCGCGGAGTCAGAGCTGTGGTGCGACGCCGCCGTTCTCCAACCGGCCTATCGGCGCGGGGACACGTTCCAGTCGGTCTATCTCCGCCTGGAGTCGGCGGATCGTTTTCAGGAGCTCAAGGATGCGCTCACGACCGACCCGCGCCTGGACGTGCGCGTGATCCGAGAGACGGAGTACTACGCGGAGCAGTCCCAGATGATCTCCACGCTGATCCGGACGCTGGGCGCGCTCGTGGCGGTCATCATGGGGGTCGGAGCGGTGTTCGGGGCGCTGAACACGATGTACACCGCCGTCGCGTCGCGGACCAGGGAGATCGCGACGCTCCGGGCGGTCGGCTTCGGCGGGGGGCCGGTGGTCCTGTCGGTCCTGGCCGAATCGGTCCTGCTCTCCCTCGCGGGAGGGGTTCTGGGAGGCGCGCTGGCCTACCTGGCGTTCAACGGTTATCGTACCTCGACGATCAACTGGCAGAGCTTCAGCCAGGTGGCGTTCGCGTTCACCGTGACCCCGCGGCTTCTCGCCCAGGGGATCGGATACGCGGTCTTGATGGGGTTGCTCGGCGGTCTGTTTCCTGCGGTTCGCGCGGCCCGAATCCCGGTCGCGACGGCGCTGCGGGAGCTTTGAGGCGGCGCACGACATGAGAAAGAACCGACTCTGCACGCTGCTGGCCGTGGCGATCCTCGCCGGCGCGGCCGGCTGCGGAAGGAACTACTACGACGCCGTCATCACGAAGAGGATCGCCCAGCTCGAGGACAAGGAGGCTTCGACGCGGGTCAACGCGGCGTGGTCCCTCGGTCAGATGGGCGAGCGCGCGGCCTCCGCAGTCCCCGCGCTGATCGAAGCGCTGAAGGACAGCGACCCCGAGGTCCGAGCGACCGCGGCCGGGGCCCTTTACGAGATGGGGCCGAAGGCGGAGATGGCTGTCCCTCGCCTGATCGAGACCATGGCGGACGAGGAAGCCGACGTGAGGCTGGCCGCGGCGACGACCCTCGGATGGATCGGAGCGCCCGCGGCGAGTCCGGCGGTGCCCGCGCTGACGCTGGCGCTGCACGATCGCGACATCGACGTACGGGCCATGGCGGCCTGGGCCCTGGGCGAGATGGGGCCGGACGCCGTCTCCGCGTACGACGATCTGGCGAAAGGGATGGAGGACAGCGCTCCGGAGGTCCGCGAGTCGTCCGCGAAGGCGCTGCTGAAGGTGAAGGGGGACGACGGGGGCTCGGGCGCGAAGCCCTGAGCATGGTTCGCGCGCGTCGCGCGGGTCCTCGCAGGTGCCCTGTCGTCGGAACGAGGGGGGGCGAGCAGGAGGGCGACGCGTCGCCGGCATGGTCGCGGCCGGCGCCCTCGAATCGAAGCGCGGCAAGGTCCGGCTGCTCCGACCCGAGGCGCTGGCCTGCAACGGCCTCTTGCAGAGCCGGCCCGAGATCGCCCCCTCGTCCGCGACGGCGGCACAACCAAGACCGAGCGGGTGGCCCTGCTCGGAGGAGGGGCCCGGGAGGGCGCGAAGAAAGGCCGAATTCGCTCGCAGGTGGCCCCGGGGGGCGGACACCTCGCTTAGCCTTCTTCGCCTTCAATGAAGGAGACTTGCATGGTATCTTCTCCTTGCGCCAAGGAGAAAAAGACCCGTGACCGCTGGGATGTCGAAAGAGGCTCAAGAACGCCCTGACCGAGAAGCTCGCGGAGTCGCTGGCCGCCCCGATCCCGGCGGCGACGCCGCGGCGCGTTCACGGCACGGTGGCCTTGCCCGGCAAGGTCACCGCCGTGATCGGCATGCGGCGGGTGGGCAAGACGACGTTCCTCCACCAACTGCGACGCGAACGCCTGGAACGCGGCACGCCAAGGGAGCACCTGCCCTACCTGAACTTCGAGGATGAGCGACTTGCGGGTCTGGCGGCGAGCCAACTCGGCTTTCTGGTCGAGGAGCACGGCCGCCGGTTCCCCGACGCGCGCGAGCGTGCGACCGTCACCTGGTGCTTCGATGAGATTCAGGTCGTCGACGGCTGGGAGCGCTTCGTAAGGCGGTTGATCGATGGGGATGGCTGCGAGGTGATCGTGACCGGGTCTTCTGCGGCCCTGTTGTCCCGCGAGATCGCGACGGCACTCCGCGGGCGCGCCTGGGAAGTGCCGCTCTACCCGTTCAGCTTCGCCGAAGCGCTGAGCCATCGGGGACAGGCGATCCCCGCAGAGCCGGGCTTCATCACCGGCGCAGAACGCGCGCGCATGGAGCGGGTCTTCGCGGACTGGCTCACCACCGGTGGCTTCCCCGAGGCCCAGAGGCTCGACGGCGCCTCCCGGCAGCAGTTGCTGCGGGACTATGTGGACGTGGCCATGCTCCGCGATGTCGTGGAGCGTCACGGGGTGAGCAACGTGACGGGTCTGCGCTGGCTGGTGCGCCACCTGCTCGGCAATGCTGGCGCACACTTCAGCGTGGAGAAGTTCTACGCGGCGTTGAAGAGCCAGGGCGTGGCCATCTCCAAGGACACCGTGCACCAGCTGCTCGCCCATCTCGAAGACTGCTTCCTGGTGCGGATGGTCTGGATGGAGTCGGCCTCGGAGCGCCAGCGGATGGTCAATCCTCGAAAGGCCTACCCCGTGGACCCGGCACTCATTGCGCTGTTCGATCGCAGCGGCCGCGCCAACAGCGGACACGCCCTCGAGTCGGCGGTGCTCATCGAGCTCGAGCGGCGCCGGCTCACCGTCACCTACGTGCGCACGCCGGCCGGCCACGAGGTGGACTTCCTGGCGCGCGGCGCGGGCGGCGAGATCGAGCTGATCCAGGTGTGCGCCGACGCCAGCGATCCGGCGACGGCCGAACGGGAGTTCCGGGCGCTCATCGAGGCGGGCGAGATCCATACGGGCGCGCACCGACGACTGCTGACGCTGACCCGTGACGGTGCTCCCGCCGAGGCGCCCCCAGGCATCACCGTGCAGCCCGCCTACGAATGGCTGCTCGCCGAACCGACAGAGCGCTGAGATCGACGGAAATCACCCGAACACGGCAATCACCAATCCGGAACGGGATCGCAAGGCGATGGAGCCACTCCGTGCGGGGCTTGCGCCCGCTGTGGAGCGCGAGTTCAGGAGCCTGCATCGGACGAAAGCCACCGAGGAAGACCGTCGGTGTTTCGGCGATGACCGGACCCTCGCCACGAAGCCGGTCACCGAGTGGGACGAGGCGGCCCGCCTCGAGCTGATGTACCGGCCGCGCTGCGGCCACCTGCTCCGAACCCGAAGCTCCCGTCGACAACCGCACCGTCGGAAGTGCTATCATTGCGAACACTTCCACCGTCGTGGGCCGTTAGCTCAGGGGCAGAGCACCAGCCTTTTAAGGGGCGCTGATAAGCACGGAAAAATCGCGGCCCCCGCCACTTTCTCAACGGTGGCGGGGGTTTTTTCGTTGTGGCCCCGCACGCTGTTAGTGCGTGGAAGGGCTGTTAGCGCGAGTAAGCGCCGCTTCGATGGACACTTTTTGGACACTTCGCGACGGAGGCTCCGTGGTGCATTCCTCGGGACGTTGGTGCGCCTCAGGCCTCGCGCGTCTCCTCGTTCCGCTCGGTGATCCGGACGACGGTCGAAGATGAACTTCTACCGGGCGAGCGCCCGATGCAGACACCCCTCTCCGGCTACTTCTACTCCGCCGCACCAGGACCTCATCGGCCCCGACCATGGATTTCGGCACGCGCGGCGTCGAGAGGGGGTGAGCGGATGCTCCGCGGAGGTACCGGAGCACGGACGGTCCTGGTTGTTCACCTGCGGGTCGGCGGTTCGAATCCTGGTTGGGGAGCCACACCCCTCAGGATCGGAACCCGGCGTTTCGGTTAACTCTCTCGCACACAGTTTCAACCCTTCTCCTCAAAACGGGGGCGCCGAGTCCCGCTCTTCCAGAGCAATCGCGACGTGTGTACGCTATTTTGCGGTTCCGTTGACTGCGCACACCGATGAGCTTCCCGCGGAGCCCCCCGAAGGCTCTCGGACTCTCGACTTGCTGAAAGAGCGGCCAACGAGCCAGAGTGACGGACAAACGGGGAGGACGATGCGGAAAGATCAGAGCCAGATGACGACATTCAAGGGGTCGTTCGACGAACTGCAAGCGAGAATGACGGCGACTGGGCATGAGGGTTCCTGGAGCGAGATTGCCAATGGCAAGCAATTTCGAGCGGCCAACGGCGCACGGGTGAACTGGTTTCCCACGACGGGCACGCTGCAGTTCCAAGGGCCGGAAGCTGAGCGAGAAGAACTGAAGTCAGACTTCGAGGCGTCGTCTGTCCCGCGAACGGGAACGGCGTCGATTCCTGCCGTCGCGGTACCAGGCACCACACCGGCCAAGAAGGTCTTCCTCGTGCACGGTCACGACAGCACGGCGCGCGAGCAACTCGAACTCGTTCTACACCGACTACGACTCGACCCCTTCGTTCTCGCGAATACCGGAGGCGGGGGATTCACGATCATCGAGGCCTTGGAAAGGGAGATCGGGTCGCAGCCCGGAAGTGCGAGGTTCGGAATAGTGCTCATGACTCCGGACGATGTGGGGTACGCACGGGCTGAAGGCCCCGAGAAGGCAGAGCCGAGGGCGCGCCAAAATGTCGTTCTGGAGATGGGGATGCTTATCGCCGCTCTGGGGCGGCCGAACGTTGCGATTCTGAAGAAAGGGCACATCGAGATTCCCTCGGACGCCCACGGAATCATGTACATCGGGTTCAACGACCATGTTCGCGAGACGGTCCCAAGACTCGTTGATCGGCTGCGAGAAGCGGGCTTTGAGCTGGATCCCGAGTGCATCACCCGCGCATCGGCCTGAATCTCTGATTCCGCCCGATGGAAGCAAAGCAACGGAGTTGGTCCCTATTCGATCCTGACCGGGCGGTACAGCGACTGGTCGCGCTTCACCGGGTAAGACGTGAGCCTCGCGGAACCGAGCGAGGAGGGCATGCGGTCCGACTGGTTCCCTTCATTGCGCAAGAGTCCGCGGGAGATTTTCCGAGTAATCGGCGGCGCGGACGCGTACCCGGATCTTGAGGAACTACTCCGTTCTCTCGACTGGTGTCTGGACCGTGGCTGGGGCTCCCACAAGTTGCGGTCGCGTGCACGGCAGGAATTTCAGTCACTCGTCGCAGAGATTCGAATCGCGGAGCACCTGTTCCTGCGAAACTTCCACATCGATCCGGCTCTCGCGTTGCGGGTCTCCAAGAGGAAACCCGACCTCGCTGTCGTTGCTCAGGACGTCAAGGCGATAGTCGAGGTGACGCGACCGCGAGAATGGGAGGCAACCGAGCGTTTTCGCGATGAAGTTCTGGGGTTGCTAAAGAATGCCGATATCCCTCTTGATTTCGCCTGCGAGGTAGACGTCCGGCTTCGAAACGACTTCGACGAGCGGGGGCAGCTTCTCCAAGCCCACCCAGACGTCATCGAAACCGGGGTGATGCGAGTCCGCGAGGATTGCCTTCGGAGTCTGGCCGTCTTCCTCTCCTCGCTCGGTCCTGTCGGGGAGACCGTATTCCAGCACGAGTCGCCGGACGTCAACCTGAGAATGATCGTCGCGTTTAACCGCATCGGCAGGTCGAGACACGCACAGCCCGATCGTCTTGTTTCCTGGAACCATGGAGTCACCGGCTACGTCCCCGAGCACCTGTTTGGCAAACTCGTAGGACGGATTACCGCAAAGGCGAGACGACGCCAAGCTGGCTCGGCTAGTCACGACCTCGCTCGCGTCCTCGCGTGCGACCTGTCAAGCAGTCAGCTCCTGCCGCACTTGAACGATGGCGTGCGGATTGGTTCGTTCGTGGAGACCCTGGCCCGCGATCTCGCTCCACGGATTGGCGAAGGTTACGACCTGATTGCGCTTTGCGTCCCAACGCGATGGGGGAGCCAGATGCGCACGCGCTTCGTTGTCTCGGGGGAAGGAGTTCCCACCGAGGTCACGGAACGGCTCTTCGGCTCGCTCGCGCTACTCGCGCAGCTGTCGGGCAAAACGACGATTCTGGAAGTCAAATCATCTCCTCAACCCTAGGCCGAAGTTCCAGGATCTGTAAAGTAGGAAGCGCCTGTGCGTCAAGGAGTTGCAGAGATTCGCCTCGAACAGATCTGCCTACACTGTGATTCCCTGGATCAGATCGAGCGCTCGTTGCTGCTTCTGATTGGGCATCGTCGTGACGGTGAAGCTCGCTTCCTCTTGCGGCGCGTGTTTGCGTCGGCACACGTTCCGAACGACGGTGCTCAGATCGCGGAGTAACGTTCGGAAGCTGTGCGCTGCGGTACCATCGTCCAGCATGTGGGAGTGCACCTTTTCCAGGGCCTTGGCCGACCTCTCGGCCGGAGCGACCGGGTCGCGAGTTTTCTTCGCCTGCTGGTCCTCGTCGCTGAACAGGATCTCGCGCCAAACCGCCAGCATGTGCCATTCGACGTAGTACGCCAGCATGCAGAGGAAGATGTGCGCCCGGACGCGGTTCTCCAAATGGTGATGGATGGGCCGGACCTTCAGGTCGATCGTCTTGAAGCAACGGAAAGCCCGTTCCACGTTACTCAGCAGCTTGTAGGTGCGCACCGTGTCGGCCGCGTCCAGTCGCTTTTGGGATAGGCTGGTGCGGATGACGTAGAGGCCATCGAGAGCAGATTCCGCGACGATGTTCTCCTCGATCCGCTGGAACGTCGAAGCTCTTCACTCCGATCTCCAACTTGAAGAGCTTGGCCACCTTGTACTTGTTGACCACCCGGCCGACGCGCACGCCAATCTCGCCTTCGCCCTTGAGCCTGCCTTTGGACACCATCCGCTCAACCTTCTGCAGCTCCTTGACCGTCGCCTCGAGCAGAGACTGCCGAGTCCGAGCACGCCGCTCCGCCATCAGCGGGTTGCGACACACCACGAGCCGTTCCCCGGGATAGTCCTTGGACGTCAACTCGACCAGATTGCGCTCGTCGAAGAAGCTCATCTGAATCGCACCTTGCTCCATCAGGGCACGGATCTGACCGGTCTTCAACGCCGTGATCCAGTCGATGGACTCCTGTTCCCGTAGCTCATCAATCAGCTTTTGACCGATCATCCCGCGGTCCCCCACGAGCACCAGGTTCTTGATCCCGAATTCGCCTTTGACCTTTCGGATCTGAGGGAGAACGGTCTTCGCATCGCCCGTGTTGCCCGAGTAGACTGACGCCGACACCGGGCAGCCCCCACTGTCGGTCAGCACACCGTAGTTGACCTGAAGCTTGCCCTTCTTGCCGTCCCGGTTGTGGCCCAGAGCCGCCAGCGGACAGCTCGTACCCTCGAAGTAGCTGGAGGTCAGGTCGTAGAGCACCACGCTGTCCTCGTCGAGGTGGCGCGCCGCGAGTTTCTTCTCGATCTTGCCCTGTCGTCGCGAGGAGCCAGTCCATGGCGGTGTAGAGCTCCTCCTCGTCGGCATCGGCGACATGCCGAGATCCTCCGCGAGTGTCGTGGTGTGCCACCACCGCGTCGTCGCCAGCTTGCTCTGAGGTTCCAGGATCCGGGCAGTCACCATCGCGATGACAAGATCCCGCTCCCGACACGGACGCGACGCGATCAGGGCCTCGAAACCCAGTCGCTTCATGGCCAGGCGGACCGCCTCCACATGGCCGTGGTGGGACGAGGTGAAGATATCGAACAGTCCTTCGCTCGATACCAGCCGCTCTCCCTTCAAAACGCGCCGAATCGCTTCGACCTGATCCATCGGCAGGGACGAGAGGTTCGCGAGGGTTCGTTTACGGACGCGATCGCCCTGACGGTACGACTCCCGGAGCAAAACCGCGGGAGGGGCGCCACGATTGGGGATGATGTGGATGTGCATGCCCACAGTACAGCACATGAAATCCATCAAGTCAACATCTAAATCTACAACTACATGCCTACATCATGACATCCAATATCCTGCTCTTTCGTTGATCTGGCGCCTATTCCCTCCCGTCTTGGTGCCTACCGCTTCAGGAACTTCGGCCTAGGCGGCTCCTCCCCAAGCAGCTCGCGATCGTGGTCGGGCAGCCCGTTCCCCTTCTTCTCGCGCTACGCCCGGACCAGCGCCCTCTGCTGCGTCAGGGACACGGATTCGCGTTCGGCCTCTCCACCCCACGGCTGTCCTGCCCCAGGCTGCCCTCGCCCCCGCCCGTGGCCCCGTGATTCGTCGGGCCGGGCTGACATCGGATTACCCAGGCCCTGCCGGGGATACCCAGTCTGTGTCCGGGCGAAACGGGGGCATTGACTTTCCGTACCAGTCCGCGTACAACCGCGGCGGCAATTGGAGGGAGCCGCGCGGAGTTGGCCAAGCGGTCGTGCCTCCGCTGCGGTTCTTGGCGGCTCGTACACTCCGAATCGGGGTTCGAGGAGGGATCATGAACATCCGACGTGACCTTTTTGGCGCGGCACTTCTAGCCGTGTGTCTTCTCCTGCTCGCTCCCGCAGTCCGCGCACAGGCTGCGGTTGACTCGCAGTCGAACGGAGAGGACGGCGCGTTCAGTCCGTCCTCGAACATCACGATCGACCTGGGCCAGGCGGCCGAGCTCGATGGTGGCGGGAGCCCGATCGCGTGGGATTCGACTTACCGGCCCGCGGGCGGCGTCGGCAAGGGTGTCTACGACCGGGGGAAGTGGGCCGTGGTTTTTCATTACACGAGCGTGAACATTCCGGCCGGCGTGACCGTCAAGTTCAAGAACCATCCCTCACGAGCCCCGGTCGTCTGGCTGGTACAGGGGAACGTGACGATTGACGGGGTGGTATCGCTGAACGGGGCGTCATCGCTGGACGGGTCCGGACCAGGTGAACCGGAACCGGGCCCCGGTGGTTTCCGCGGGGGGCGAGGAGGCAGTTACGCGGCACAGTCGAGTGCTGGTTTCGGTCCAGGCGGCGGGAGATGGAACGGCAGTGACAGAAGCGGTTCCTACGCCACGATCACCCCCGGTCAGAATAATGCCGGTACGGAGTACGGCAACGAACAGATTGTGCCTCTTCTCGGGGGCTCTGGAATGGCGCGGCAAACCGAAGCCCGCCCGGGCACAGCTGGCGGCGGTGCCATCTTGATCGCGGCCGGGACCGCCTCCGGGCCGGCCACGGTGACGATCAACGGCCGAGTAGAAGCGCTCAGCGGCGCGACCCCTGCCGGCGGTTACTTGACGGGCAGCGGCGGTGCCATACGGGTGATCTCGTCTTCCATAGCGGGTTCTGGAGCGCTCAGGGCGCTACCCTTTGTCTTCGGCGGGATGGGCCGAATTCGGGTCGAAGTCAACACGGGAACGATTTCGGATTCGCTTCCACAGTATTCGTCCGCTTTGCCCGGAGCAGTCGCTGCTCTATGGCCTGCCCCTTCGCAGCCGGCGATCAAGGTCGTCTCGGTGGATGGCAACTTGGTCGGACCGGATCCACGCGCCAGGTTCGAACTACCCGCCCGCGACATCGGCATTCAAAACCCCTTATCCGTCGTCGTCCGACTGGAGGCATGGAATGTGCCGGTCGACAACACCTGGACGGTGAGACTCAGGGCGGTTCCCGACGTGGGAACTGACACGACCGTGTCCGCGAGCGTCGAGCCCGGTGGGTCGCTAGCCCACTCGTTCTGGACGGCGACTCTCCCGTCCTTACCCAACGGTTTCGCCGCGCTGCAAGCCCGTGCGGTGAGGAACTGACCTACCAAGGCACGTCCTCGAACAGAAGACTGCTTTCGGTGATCCGAGGGATCGGCGGGAGGTGGGGCATGCGACGCGGAACTTTCCTTCTCGGTTGCATCGGGACGTTCTTCTTGCATGGGTTGGGCGCATGGGCGCAATCCCTCCCGGATGCAGTTTCCCGCGAGGTCTCGGTCTACAACGACGTTCTCGCGTTCACGGGGTACACCGACGCAGTTTCCCGCGAGATCTCGGTCTACAACGACGTCCTCGCGTCCACGGGCTACACCGACGCAGTTTCCCGCGAGGTCTCGGTCTACAACGACGTCCTCGCGTCCACGGGCTACACCGACGCAGTGTCCCGCGAGGTCTCGGTCTACAACGACGTCCTCGCGTCCACGGGCTACACCGACGCAGTGTCCCGCGAGGTCTCGGTCTACAACGACGTCCTCGCGTCCACGGGCTACACCGACGCAGTCTCACGAGAGGTGAGCGTTCACAACGACCTCTTGGATATCGACTTCGACCTGGACGGCGTTCCCAATGATGACGGTGACGGAGTATTCGACCCTTGCCTGTCGGGCCAGACGACGGACTGCGACGACAACTGCCCAACCGTCCCCAACCCAGACCAAATCGACTCCAATGGCGACGGAAACGGCGATGCATGCCAGACGCCTGCTCCCCTCATAGGCCGGGTGACCCCGTCCCGCGCCGGAAATGTGGACATCGTCACCGTGACGATCGTCGGAGCAACTCTGGATCCCCATGCGGAGATTCGCCTGCTTCGATTCGGGTCGATGGACATCGTCGCTACCTCGGTAAACGGCGCGAACCAAGGAACCCGACTCACTGGGGTGTTCGACCTCCGTGGTGCAACGCCTGGTTCTTGGGACTTGAAGGTTACCAATCCCAATGGACTGAGCTCGGTGAAGGTTGATGGGTTCGAGGTCGTGGCCGGCACGCTCGGGCAGGTGAAGATCGACCTCGTGCTGCCCTCTTTCATGCGCCCCCTGCGCGAATACACCGCCCGCATCGACTACCGCAACGACGGCGCGGTGGAAATGCCCGCGCCGCTTCTTATCCTGACCGCGAGCGGATCGACTCTCTTCCGGCTCTCGCCCTACGACGCGTTCACCAACAAGCCGATGCAAGTTCTCGCTCTCGGCCCTGCGGGCGCCGAGTCGCGCCTGGCGCCAGGCGCCGGCGGTTCCATCTCCATATCTTTCCGCGCGCCGAATCAACCGGGTCACACTTTCGTCAATTTCAATGTCTGGCAGATGCCGGTCGACTCGTTCCCGATCGACTGGACGGCGATCGAGCAGGAGATCCGCCCCGCAGATATCGCCGACGATGCGTGGACTGCGGTCTTCGACAACGTCAAGCAGCAGGTCGGCGCGACTCGCACCGACTACGCGCTAGCGCTGGGAGCGGATGCGGCATTCCTCGGTGCGTACGGTGCCCGCATCTACGCGGTGCGGGACCTCTTCGCTTTCGAGATGATGCGAGCCAGGAGCGGCGTGACTCCGAAGTCCTCCTTTGACGGGGCGACCGACCTTGTGGTCTCAGCGCCGGGCCTTCCGATCGTGTTCACGCGGACGCTACCGGCGACGATCGACGAGCGCTTCCGCTTGGGTCCCCTGGGGCGCGGGTGGCAACACAACTTGGAGATCGCCCTCACCCAGCGCTCGGCCACGGAGGTCGAGATCAAGGGGCCGGGGCGCATCCGGCGGCGCTTCGTGAAGCTGACGGGAAGCTGGGCCGCGGGGATCGGGGATACCGGGACGCTGATCGACCGCCCGGGCGGTGGTTTCCTCCTGCGCGAGCAGGACGGGCTCAACTCCGCGTTCGGCGCGACGGGCGCGCTCGAGTACATCGAGGACACGAACGGCAACCGTCAGTCGCTGACCTACACCGAAGGGCGGCTCACCCGTATATCGCACGGAAGCGGACCCAGGATTGACCTCTCGTACTCGAAGGAGGGCCGGCTGACCTCGATCGCAGACGATGCTGGCCGGGTGGTGCAGTACCTGTACGACGGCGCGGGCGAGCATCTCACCCAGGCGCGTGCTGTCGGCGGTGTCGAAACGTCCTACGCCTACCTATCCGCGGCGGGCTCGCCGAAGGACCACGCTCTCGTCGAGATCACGTCTCCCGACGGAACGCACCAGCGTTTCGACTACGACGCGCGCGGACGCCTCGTGGCCGAATGGGGCGAAGATCCGGCGCAGAGGCTGGAATACGACTACGTCGAGCCCGGGAGCGTGGAGGTGACCGATCCCTCCGGCGGAGTGACCATCAGCGCCGTGGGGCCTGACGGGCGATTACTCCAGTTCACCGACTCCAACGGGCACAGCACGAGCTACCGCTACGGCGCCGACTCCGGCGTCGCCGCGGTCGACTCGGCCAACGGTACCAGCCGCCGCACGTCCTACGACGCCAAGCTGAATCCGCGCGAAATCGTCAACGAGCTGGGCAACACTGTCACGATGGCCTATACTCCGGAGTTCAGCCGCTTGGCGTGGCTCAAGGACGAGCGTGGAAACGTCACTACGTACACCTCGGATGCGAGCGGAAACCTCACGGGCGTCACCTACCCCAACCAACTCGGCCGCACCTATGTCTTCGACGCCCGGGGAATGCCCGTGTCGTCCACGAACCGCCGCGGTCAGACGATCACCTACACATGGGATCCACAGGGGCGGCTCACTCAGAAGTCCTACCCCGGCGGCCGCACGATCACGTTCACCTACGATGCCCACGGCAACCTCCTGACCGCAGGCGATTCAGAGACTGGGACCATCACCATGCAGTACGACACTGCCGATCGCCTGACGCGGGTTGATTATCCGGGTGGGCGGTGGTTCACCCACAGCTACGACGCGGGCGGCAAGATGGTACAACGGATGGGCCACGACGATTTTGTCGTCAAGTACGCCTACGACGCGGAAGGGCGACTCGCCGGCCTACGGGACGGCAACGACGTGCCGATCGTTGACTACTTGTACGATGCAAGCGGCCGGTTGTCCCGTGAGAACAAGGCCAACGGGACGTACACGACCTACGAGTACGATCCTGCTTCGCAGGTGACGAGCATCGTGCACTACGCGCCCGGCGGCGCGGTCCAGGCCCGCTTCGACTACTCCTACGACGAGATCGGCCGCCGCACATCGATGACGACGCTTGAGGGAATGACCGAGTACTCCTACGACGCGACTTCGCAGCTCATCGGTGTCAGCATGCCGAGTGGTCGCGCCATCACCTATACCTACGATCCGGCCGGAAACCGAACATCGGTCGTCGATGGCGGTGCGACATCGAGCTACGCGACGAATGAGATGAACCAATACACGAACGCCGGCGCGGCCAGTTTTCGGTACGACGCCGACGGGAACATGACCGAGCGGAACGACGCTAGCGGCACCACGACCTACGAGTACGATGCGGCGAATCGTCTAATCCGTGTCGTCACGCCAGCGAATGTCACCATCGAATTCACCTACGACGCGCTCGGCAACCGAGTGTCCAGCGCCCGCGATGGTCTGGTAACTGCACGAGTGATTGATACGACGTCCGGTGAGACCGCCTCTGTGTACGACGAGAGCGGACAACTACTCGCGCGCTACCTTCATGGTTTTGGACTGGTCGCGCAGCAGGACGAACTAGGGGCTACATACTTCTACGGATTCGACGCTTTGGGTAGCACCGTAATCCTCACCGATTCGACTGCGGCGATAGCGAATCGGTACGGATACGAACCATTTGGCGGAGTTACCACTGTCACGCGCAATGTTGCCAACCCGTTTGAGTTCCTTGGGAGAGCGGGCGTGGTCACTCACGCGGACTCCCCGACTGAAATGACGTTTCGCTTTTACGATACGCAGTTGGGGCGCTTCACGTCTGAGGATCCTATTGGCCAATCGGGAGGTGTGAACCTATCGCGGTACGGGGACAATTCACCTGTCAATAGATCGGATACCTCCGGCTTGAGCTCTGGACAACCCCAGGGTCTTCCTGAACCACCACCGAATTGCGGGTGGGTGTGCGACAAATTTTATCCGCCCGAGTGCACGGTCCCGGATAGCGTCCACGACAAAGTTGCTAAGGCGGCCGGGAAATTCGGGGTGAAGCAAGGCGCAAAGAGAGCCGCCTCGAAGGTGGGATCGATGATCGGTGCCGGAGCCAAGAAGGCCGGACCGAAAATCGGTGGTGTCGTGATCGACTGGCTGTGGCCGGCTGACACGAGTGAAGGTATTTGCGATTGTGAACTAAAATGCGATCCACCTGGCGGCCGGAAACCACCGTCGCAGCAGTGTCCGCCTGGGCACGAAACTAGCGGCGCGTGCTCTGCTGGTGCAGAAGCTGAAGGAGAGGTGATTACACCTGGTGACCCTAACGAGAAGCTAGGTCCAGTCGGTGTTGGCACGTCGCGCTTTGTGCGTGGTTCAGTCGAGTTGTCATACACCGTCCTATTCGAAAACGTCCCGACCGCCTCGGCCCCGGCGCAGGAAGTGATCGTGACGGACGACCTCGACGCGGATCTCGATTGGACGACGCTGCAACTCGGCGAGATCGCCTTCGGCTCGTATCTATCGACCGAGTCACAGGGCCGGTCGTCAGGCCATACCACCGTCCCATTGCGCGATTCGAACTACGTCGTGGACATCATAGTCCAACTTGACCCCGGAAGCGGTCGTCTGCAGTGGCGCTTAAGAACGATCGATCCGCTGACCAACGATCTCCCGGTCGACGCCACCGCGGGCTTCCTCCCGCCCAACGACGCGACGGGCCGTGGCGAAGGGCACGTCTCGTTCACCGTCCGTCCGCGTACCGGACGGCCCTCGGGAACTCAGATCACCAACGCGGCGTCAATCGTCTTCGACACCAACCCGCCGATCTCGACGAACATCTGGCTCAACACGCTCGACGCTACGCCGCCAAGCAGTAGCGTCGTCTCGGTTGTCAGCCTTCCAGGGCAGAGTGCGGTCCGGGTCACATGGTCCGGTTCCGACGGCGCAAATGAGTCAGGGCTTCGAGACTACACGGTGTATGCCTCGGATGATGGGGAAACGTACGCCCCCTGGCTCAGCGACACGACCCTCACCTCGGCGGCCTTCGCCGTCCAGTGCGGCCGGACGTACAGCTTCTACACGACGGCGCGGGACAATGTCGAGAATGTGGAAGATCCTCCGGAGAATCCGGATCAGTCGATCGCGACCGGAGCGGATACCGACGCCGACAGTGTGTGCGACGCGCAGGACAACTGTCCGCTGGTGCCGAACCTGTCGCAGGTGGACACGGACGGGGACAGCGTCGGAGACGCGTGCGACACGAACCCGACGTTCCGGGTGTCCTCGAACCCCGCCGACCAGCCGGATTTCGCGAGCATTCAGACCGCGGTGAACACCGCAACCCAGTCCGGGACCACGATCGAGATCCGCTCGGGATCCGGGCCATACGGACCTGTCGTCGTGGATTCGAACAAGGTGTTCACGTTCCTGGGGGTTCCTGGCCAAGGCGAAATCGTCGTCGACGGTGGCCCATCCGGCACAGCCTTCGATCTACGTTCCACCGCAGGGAATGTCGCGATCGTGATCCGCGGCGTCACGGTAAGGGGCCACGATGGGATCCGGTCTCTGGTTGCGACGGACCTTTCGGACTTGCGGTTCACTGGCATCGGTGGGACCGCGCTGGACCTCTTGGCCGGGAGCCATCGCGTGCGTCGCATCACGATGGACTCGACCGTGGCAAACGGTGTTCATCTGGCATCCGGCGCACAGCTCAGTTTGGAGATGGGCCGATTCGAGGGACTTACGGGCGTGGGTTTGCGGTCGGCAGGAACGGCCACGCTCGTGAACGTGCTGATCGTGCAAGGCGCGCAGGATGGGATCGTGCTGGAGGCTGGCGGGTCGTTCGACATGCGGTACGCCACCGTGGCGGACAATGCTGGGGTAGGGCTCACCAAGTCTGGAAGCGGTGCCGTGAGCGTGACGAGCTCTATTCTGTACGGGAACACCGGGGGCGACCTGATCGGGGCTCCGTGTAGCGTGGCGTCGTGGAGCGATACGCTTTCTCCGGATTGCTCTGCGTCGAATAACAACATCTCCGCGGCGCCCACGTTCGGCGCGGGCTACCACCTGGTGGGGTCCTCACCGTGCCTCGATCATGGACCGGATCCGGCCGCCTACATCGGTCTGCCAAGGACAGACCTGGACGGGAACCTACGGCTGCGTGACTTCGACGGCAACGGCGTCGCCCAGGGTGATATCGGGGCCTTCGAGGCCACGAATCCCGATCTCACCCCGGGCGAGGTGAGCGGTGTGCGGTGGAGCAACAAGACCACCGTTGGCTGGAGTCCGCTCGCCGGGGCGGTGGAGTACCACGTGTACAGGAGTGAGACGCCGCTGTCGTACGGCAACTTCGGGATCTGCGCAGACGTCCTTGATCCTGCCCGAACGGATCTGACTTTGACCGAGCCGGGGACTCCGCTTGGTGGGACCGCCTGGTTCTATCTCATCACCGGCGAGGATTCCCAAAGCCGCGAGGGCACGCTCGGGTTCGCGGCGGGCGCCGAGAGGAGCAATTTCCCATCGGCGGCGTGCCCGTGATGACTCGCTGGAACGAGGCAGGACTGCATGTCTGAAGACCTTCGGCGAGCGACAGGATTTCGACACGTCGTGGCGGGTTCCGGAACCCTGGACGCCTAATGGAACGCTCTCGGGTGCGCCGGAAGCCCCCGCGACAGCACCGTGCGGCGGCGTGACGATTGCGACGCCGGGCGGTCAAGATGTCGGCGTTCGTGTCGCCTTCATGAAGGGGATCTCCCCGGCGTAGCTCGATGCGCTAACCCGGGAGTATCCTTTGGAAGCCACCTGTCGACACCCGAAAATCTGGGCTCGACCACGGGGATGAGCCGGTGCGATTTTCGGTGACGCCGCTGGCACGACGCGGTACGATGAAGCAACTTCCTCGGGCGGCTCCTGTTGATGGCGGGAGCCGCCCGGACTTACTACTCGTCTTCCAGCGGGCGCACGTCAGGTTTGTGAGGTGAGGGGCGGTCATGCGGCCGGCCGGCGCTGAGCGCGGCGCTCCCAGAACTCCTCGAAGCGGCCGCTGAGCTTGCAGCAGCGGAGGGCGATGATCGCGTCAGCCCCAGCCACCGTCCAATGCATTCCGGCGCGCTTGCACCGTGTTCCGATGGCCGTCTTGCAGCCGGCCTCGACGACCCCGGTCGAGGTGCACAGTCCCGCCGCCCGGAACTCCGCGTAGCGCATCCGGGCTCGGTTGCCATCGACGTAGTCGACGCATTTGCGGGCCTCGTCGTTTTTCGGCGAGTGCGCTCGTAGGGCGCTTAGGACGGCCTCGATATCGCTGGCGTCGAGCTCGTCGTGGCGCTTGCGCGCCCACTGCTCGGCCAGGTCGCTGCCCGCCACGTAGATGGACTTGGCGACGTCCGAGAGGTGTTGCTTGGCGTGGAAACGGTCGACGATCTGGATGGCGTCGGGGAAGTGCTCGGTCGCGAGGTTCCAGATCCACTTGGCCCCATCGCCGAGCACGGCCCGGCGCGTCGCGCGCTCGAAGCCGCGCCGCGTGGCCTCGCGCTCGACGCGCGCCGCGAACTCGCTCGGCACCTTGTCGGTGTCCTTCTGCGCCGCGCTCTCGATGGCCGCCGAGTAGCTGATCGACCCCTCGTCGCGGACGGGCGTGCCTTCTTCGTCCCGTCCCTCGGCGCTCCAGACCGTGCACAGCTTGACCTCCCGCGTCTTGGCCGAACCGTCGGGCTGCTTGCCCGCGCGGTCCACCAGCTCCTCCTTGCGCACCGGCACCCCCGTGCCATCCATACCCAGGTACAGCGTTGGCGCCACCGGCCCGTCGTCCGCCGGCGGCTCGACCACGCGTCGCTCGTCGTCGGCCACCTCGCGCCCCAACGCCTCGGCGGCCCGCTCGACGTGTTTGGTCGGCACGTCTACGCCGGCCAACTCCGTCAGCAACTCGTGGCCCTCCTCGAAGCTGACCATCGCGCCCACCCGCCCGACCATGCGCAGCACGCCCGGCGACAGCGCCCCGCCCTGCAGGCCCAGGGCGCGGTCGCGCGGGCAGAAGCCCGTCTCGCACGGCGCGCAGTGGTAGTAGGCGCGCGACAGAGTCAGCGGCCCCAACACGCTCTCGAAGGTCTTGTCGTGGCGGCCGGCGTACCGCGCCGGCAGCCCGCAGGCGCACGGCGCGGTCGGTCCGGCGTGGTCGGACGTGTCCGCGTTGATGCGCCGCTCCACGGCGCGGGCCGCCACGCGCAGCGCCTTGTAGCGTGCGGCCGTCTCGATCGCCTCGAAATCCCAGTCGTCGACGGCGCCCGTACCTACGAGCGCTTCGATCTCGGCGACGATCTCGGCTTCAAACGCCGCTTTGAAGCCCCCTTTTTGGCCGCCTCCTGCGAGGCCGCCTCGGGCGTGTCCAGTTGGGAGTCGGCCCACTGCTCGCACGCCTGCCAGTAGGCTTCCACGTGCTTGCGGAACTGCTGGCCGGCTTCCACCTGCTCGCGCAGCAAGTCCGCTTGCGCGGTTGATACGTGGCGTGACCGCGTCTTGCCCTCGACGACCCGTACGACGCGGTAGTACGGACCATGCCGCGCACCGGCCCGGTCGGCGCAAGCGCAGCCCGGCTTGTTGCACCGCAAGTACTGCACCGACAGGGTCCCCCGGCGCATCGGCTTGGGTTCGGACAGTTGGCGAGCGAGGTCCTGGACGGGGGCGGGGACGGGCGTGCCGTGGTGATCGGGCATCGGTTCTCCTTTGCACTATCGTAGTGCAAAGGAAATCACGCCGCAACAACGGTGGGCGCGCGCTACCACTCCCGTGACGTGCACCCTCTTCCAGCCTTCCACTTGACGAGGCGCGCCGTCCGCGCGTAACCTGCGTCCAGCCGCGCCATCACACTTCATCGCGGCAGAAGGGAGTCCCCTTGGATCACCCGACACCTCGGGCCGAGCGGGTGGGAACCGATGCGCCGGAACCGGTCCCAAGCACTGAAGCAGAGGAACACGACCTCCTGCCGACAGAACTCGCGGCCCTCGACGCTCCGGTCGTTATCACCAAACGCGACCTGCGGAAGGACGCCGAGCGCGCGGCGTTTCTCGACGCATACACCCGCGAGAGGCAGCGCCACGAATTGTCGCGCCCGCCGACAGCCGCGGAGTGGCTTCGCTACTACGCGAGGCGCAGAGAGCGCGGGCTCGCCGTCTCCGAGCCTTACATCGCGATGCTCGAACACCTCGACGCATCGCAGCCCGCGGACGACGATGAACTCGCGCGCGTGATCGCAGAGATGGACGGGGGTGGCCGATGACCACCTACGAGCTTCTCACGAAGTTGGTGGTTCGCGAGCAGCGCGTGCGCCTCGCCGACCAGTCGGCACGCCGCGAGTCACGCCGCGAGGGCACCGCGCGCCGAGCAACGGTTCGCGTGCGGAGCGCTGCCAGTAGCAGGCGCGGACCCGCTCGCGCCATCGTCAGTCGTTCCCACCGCAGCGCGCGCCGAGGGGCGAGCCGATCGCCGTCGTCGCGATCCGAGCCACCACCACCCGACGACGCTCCCCCTCCCAGCGGCCCACCGCCGCGCTCCCCGCACATAGCTGATCTCATCTTTCGCGTCGTCAAGAAGGCGCTCGTGTGTTTCGCCGCCCCCTGTGGCGTGCCGGTGACGCGATGAAGCGCCCCGACGCCCGAGAGGCGAAGCTCCGCGTCGGGGAGGACTGGCGGGAGGTGCTCCGCGCGAGAACGGTTAGCGAGTGGAGCCAAATCTACTCGATCCCCGCGGGCACGATCAGGGACGCGATTCGCCGTCGGGAAATCGCGGTGATCGTGACCGGCGGCGGTCGCTTTCGGCGTCGCGTCGTGATCCTCGTGTCGGACTTCGAGTCCTGGCTTGAGCGAAGGCGGGTTCCAACTGAGTGGGAGAAAGCGGAGGCGCGCAAGGGCCTCCGCGTCGTCCAGAGGGACGGCGCGCAATGAGCGAGGACCATCGCAAGTTGACGCGCAGCGAGATCCCCGCGTTCGTTCGCAAGCTCGCCGCGGAGGAACCCCAGGTCGTCGAGAGCCTCGGGCCGCTGCTCGGGAGCGACGCTTCGGAGTGGATCATCGAGGAAGTCGACGTTGTCGACGAGCCCGCAGCGCCGAAGGCCGAGGTCGGCGCGCGGCTCAGGCCGGAGGAGGAGATCCTCCGCACTCTCTCAACCATCGTCGAGCCAGGGTCGGTGTTCGAGATTCGCGGACTCGCGAGGCGGCGAATCTACTCGGGGTACTTCGACTCCAGCGATCCGAAGAACCTACGAACGGCGGCGTGGGAGGCGCTCCGGATCGAGGCGGAGTGCGAGGGGGTGTACGTCACGATGAACCCCGTCAACACCTCCCTGATCGCTCGAAGCGCGAACAGGATCTCAGCGTGTGCGCGGCACACCACGACAGACGGCGACATTGTCAAGCGACGATGGATGCTGATCGACTTCGACGCCGTGCGTCCGGCGGGAATCTCCTCGACCGACGAAGAACACGAGATGGCGATCCAGCACGCGACGCAGGCCGCGCGCCGGCTTGTCGCCGGCGGCTGGCCGAGGCCGATCCTCGCGGACTCCGGCAACGGCGCGCACCTGCTCCTTCGCGTCGATCTGCCGAACGAACCGGGAGCGACCGTGCTCGTCGAACGGGCGCTCGCGGGGCTCGTCGAGCATTTCCCTGGATCGGGGGTCGCGGTCGACCGGAAGGTGGGCAACGCCTCGCGCATCGTGCGGCTGTACGGAACGCTGGCGCGCAAGGGCGACGACGTGCCCGAACGTCCGCACCGGAGGAGTCGAATTTGCTTCGTCCCGCCCGAGGTTGCGCCATGAGCCGCCCGACCGTCCTCACGATTGAGCAGCTACGTGAAGCGGCCTCCTGGGCGAAGCCTGAGCCGGAACCCGCACGTCCCGCGTCGTCGCCGAGCGACGGCACGCGCTTCGACCTGGCCGCCTACCTCGCGCGTCATGGCGTTCAAGTGAAGCGGACCGCCGACTGGAGCGGCGGCACGAAGTACATCCTCGAACGCTGCGTCTGGAACGCCGAGCACGACGACGGCGCGGCCTTCGCCGGACAGCGCGCGAATGGGCAACTCGCCGCTTCATGCGCGCACGCGTCGTGCGCGGGTAGGGGCTGGCAGGAGTTCCGGGATGCCCTCGAACCGGATCGACGCGCGCGAGCCACTGCCATCGCACCATCGCCCGCGAGCGATGCGGCTCGCTCCGGCCTCGAACGGCCACGGGACGGAGAGCGACCCTCGTGCCTGCGCGACCTCGTCTGGAAGTTGGGGGCGCATGGAATCGCGAAGCCCGACGCGGACGTCATCGGATTCGCCATCGCGCGGGTCTGGGGGATGCTCGACGAGAACCGAGGGGGCGAGGTGCGGAGCCTGATCGACGGCGTTTTCCTAAAGCTCGAACGGGAAGGGAAGCTCCCAGCCTCGCCGGTGCCGGTCCCGCGTGCCGTGGACCTCTGGTCGCCGGAGATCGTTCCCGCGCGTCCCAAGTTCACCGTCGCGAACCTGATCCGCAAGGCCGGTCTGCATCTCGTGTGGGCCGAGCCGAGCGCGGGGAAGACCTGGACTCTACTTCGCTGGGTCCACGAGTTGATCTCGGCGAAAAAGCGGTCTCGACTCACCGGACACCCGGACCTCTTCTTCAATTCACGCTGGCGCCGCGTTCTGTGGATCGCAACCGAGGAGGACTCCGGGACCCTGCGGTACAAGGCCGAGTGGATCCGCCGAGGGCTTGGATACCCCGACCTCGACGGCGAGATCCGATACCTCTTCGCTGCCGCCCCCGGACGGCGGATCACGCTCGACGACCTGTCCGAGATCATCGCGAACGAAGGACCGCTCGACGGGATCATCCTGGACTCGTTGACCGGACTCCGACCCAAAACCGTCAACGGCGAGCGCGTTCGCTGGGACGTGGACAACGATGCCGCGAACGAGATGTGCCTCCGGCTCCGGGGACTCTCGTCGGAGCACGGGCTCGCGATCTTTCTGGTACATCACACTGGACGAGTCGTGGCGAAGGGATACCGCGGGCCGACCGATTGGTGGGCGAGCGCGGACGTCATGCTGGGGCTCGTTCCCGATTCGGGACGAACGAAGATCATCGTTGAAAAGAACCGCGACGGGAAACGCATCGCTCCGTTCTACTTAACACCGTCGTGGGACGATGAAAAATACGACCTGACTTACGACGGTCCCGCGATCACCGCGAAGCTCACGCCGACCGCGTGGAAAGTCTATGCGTGGATGCAGGGGCACCCCGGACCAGCATCGGCGGCAGAAATCAACGCCGCCGGACTGGCCGCGCGTTCGTCGATCAAGACGGCGCTTGGTAGCTTGGTCGCTCAAGGGGTCATTCACGACACCGGGGAGCGAATCAACGGCTCCCCAGTCTATTCCCGCGTCATCGCTCCAACGGTGTCCGAAGGCGCCGGAGCAGAGTCGGACACCTTGGAGCCCGAAGAATGACGCAACGACGCGCTTTCTCGCAGGGTGTCCGAGGGTGTCCGGACTCTGTCCAGCTCTCGGCCTTGATTCCGGGACGGGCGGGAAGAGAGAGAGGAGATCTCTCTCTTCCCTCCCGGCCAAGGTGTCCGACAGTGCCGGTTCCCTTTAGGGGGGTGTCGGACACCTTGCCGAAAGGTCAAGGCAAGCGCCTTCCTGAGGTCGGTGTGCGCGGGTGTGCACCACTTCGCCCCGCGACGAAAACGAGAGGCGCCATGGTCCTGACGCGCGCGGAACGGGAGATGGTCATCCGGTGGTCGGAGGCGGACGCCACGGCGACCGTCTACACCGAGTCGAAGTCCATCCACCGCCGGATGGTCCAGCGGGGCTGGCAGCCTCTGGGCCCGACCGGGGTCGAGGCGCGCACGTTCGAGGTGCCGCTCGCCGCCCTGCGGCTGCCCGCGAAGGCAGGGACCATGAAGGCGTTGGAGCGGCAACCTGGTAACCCGTCGGCGTTCGAACGCTGGCGTGCGAGCCAGGCGCGCCAGGGCGCGAAGGAGGGCGCGTGAGCCACCAGGACGCGCGATCCGGCGCGCAGGGGCTCCCGGCCCTTCCCACGGGAGATCGGCCCGATTCCGTGGTTCGTCGACGGGCGTTCACGGCTTCTCGGGGCATCCCAGCGGGGGGTCCAGGGCGGCGGGCCCAGGCCGGGCTCGCCGGCAGGCGCGGTGACGACGGACCGCGTCCTGGCCGCCACCCCGCGACGGGCGCGCGAGACGGGTCCAGCTCGAGCGGGTCGGACGCCCGGCATCGGCGCCAGAGGCGGGTGCGAAAGGCGCGGCGTCGACCTTTCTGCCGTGGTCCCCGCCCCGTGTCCACGACGAGTCCTTCCGACCCGGAGGAGGCGGTTTCGCCCCCGCTGCAGGCCGCCCGTCGTCGACCGGGCCCGGCTCGCCGCCATGCGCGCCCTGGGGCACCTGGAGAGCCGCCGCCCTGTTCGACCGCCCGAAACCGCCGCGCCACGGGGCTCACGCGAGGCTACACGGGCACCGGGGCGAGAGGCAAGGAGACACCCAATGACTGAACCTGGCACCCGCGTTCGCCGCCTGAACCCGAAGTCCACCCAAGTCGTCGCGCTGATCGCGACCGGGCGAACCGTCGACGAGGTGATGCAGGAGACCGGTCTGTCGCGACGCACCGTCCAGCGGCTGAAGGTGCGGCTCGAACCGGAGATCCAGTCGGCGCGCGCCGAGGTTCTCACCTCTGCCCTCGGCGTCCTGACTTCCGCCCTGACCGAGGCCAGTCGAACGCTCGCAGACCTTCTCGCTCCCGGCACGCCCGAGGCGGTTCGAATTCGAGCGGCGACCGCGCTGTTCGACGCCCACGCACGCATAAACGAGAGCCTCCACATCGATCAGCGAATCGCGGCGCTCGAAGAAGCCATCGCGGCTCGCGGCGACCTCCGCATCCCTCGTTCGTTCACCCACCGCCGCAGAAGTCCATTCCAGGGCGCGCGATTCGTGCCCCCGCCCGCCGCACAAGGAGACCCAGCATGAGCGAACAAGAAGTCACGAACACCGCTCCCTGCGCACCTCGCTGAACGCACAGGCGCGGTTTCATTCGCGACTACCACAGCTCGGCGAAAGGAGCCCGCGATGAACGACGAGATGAACGACAAAGCGAAGTTCGAGGCACTGTACGGGACGGTCCACTTCCACCGCGGCGATCTCGACCGGCGCCCGCTGCCAGAGCCGCCGCCGCCCGATCCCGCGAAGCAGTTCTGCAGCCCGGAGCCGCCGAGGCCCCGCGGCGACGGCCAGGCCACGAAGAAGGACTCGTCCGCCGTGGGCGAGGAGTTCAGCGAGGCGCGGCAGCCCGTCGACGGCGCGGACTTGACGTTGCCCGATCGTCTCGCAGCGGACCCCGACCTCGTGCAATCGCTCAAGCCGTTGATGACGGGGCTAGCGCGCGAAAAGGTCGATGCGCTCCTCGACCTCCACGCCCAGGCGCTCGACCTTCAGGCCGAGCGGTTCGAGCAACAGGTCGCGCGCTGGGCGGAAGAGGTCGAGAACGACCCCGAGCTTGACGACGCCGCGATCAGCAGCGCCCAGGGCCTCGTCCGACGTTTCGGCTCGAAGGAACTCTCGCAACTGCTCGCTGCGAGCGGCCTCGGGAACAACAAGCACGTCATCCGAATGCTCGCGCGGGTCGCGCGCGAGATGGAAGGAGAGTCATGAGCGTCCATCGGTACCGCATGCGCGAGCCGTTCTACTGGCAGGATCGGCTCTGGAAAACGGACGGGAACATCGACTTCGTCGAGGTCGATGTCGAGACGCTCGGCGTTCCACCGTGCGCGTTCGAGCCGCTCGACCCGTCGTCGCCACACGAGACGCCCCCCTTTGGGTACAACGGGCTCCACATCCCGTACCGCGAGCCCGAGCCGGAGGGGCACGCGACCATGAAGGCGATCCAGGAGGAGCTAATCGAGCAGGAATCGAAGTCGTTCTTCGTCGACGCCGCGAAGCCGGAGACGATGAAGGCGCGCACGCGCTGAGAAGGAGGTCGCATGTCCGACATCAAGTTGAGGCTTGGCAAGTTGGAGCGCGTGCTCCACTCGGCGGATACCGCGCTCGTCCCCGCACTCAGCGCGCGGCAACTCGACATGCTGGGCAAGAACGTGACGCGCGCCCTAGCGGGGCTTCCCGAGGAGGAGATCGGCCCACCCGAGGATCTGGTCCCAGCCGACGCGCGAACGTTCGAGCGGATCATCGTGGACAACTTTCCCGACCTGAAGGCGCGAGGCTGGACCCCGGAGGAGGGGTTCAACGACGACGTGATCGCGCGGAACCTGGGTCCGTTGTCGCTGGAGGCGTTCGCGCGCCTCCGGTCGCTCCGCGGCGCTCGCTGCTACTCGTCCTCGGACCCTGATCGGAACTGAGATGTCTCCGACGGCTCGCAGCCTCGAACTCCTTCGCGCGATGGGCTACGTGGTCCAGGTCGTCGAGCAGTGGAACAATTACGCCCGCATCCGCGTCGACTTGTACGGCTGCATCGACGTGCTCGCCGCGCACCCCGAGCACGGCATCCTCGGAGTGCAGGCGACGACCACCAGCAACGCAGCAGCGCGAGCGGCGAAGGCCATCGCGGCGCCGAGTCTCGCCGTGTGGCTCGCGGCTGGCGGGGGCTTCCAGATCTGGGGCTGGGCACTGCGCGGAGCACGCGGCAGGCGCAAGCTGTGGAGCCTCACGCGCCGCCGGGCGCATCTCACGTCAGATGGCCGCATCTGGTTCGAGGAGATGGCCGCAGATGCAGAACGGCCCTCCACGTTGCCCCAGGAAGCACGATCTCGGGACGGCGAAGGCAACTGGATCCCCGAGGATTCAGCGTGCATCGGCCAGGGAGGCCGATGAAAGCAGCGCGCTTCCGCCGAGATCCGAGGCACCGGCACGCTGGTGTCCACTACGAGTCCGTCCGAGGCCGCAGAAGGAAGTCTCTTGTTCGCGCGTTACGGGGAACGCTGGTCGGTCGAGCCTGAAGAGGGAGGGCGCGTTTTTCCTCGGTTGCAGCTTCTCATCTTGACTTGAGGGTCGTCTCGGGTGTTAAGAGATGACGATGGAGGGACTGGGATGGACACAATCGAGACTCGGCTGCGGAAATTGGAGCGCGACAACCGGATCTTGAAGCGGGGCGCGCTCATTGCCCTCGCGGTGGTTTGCGGAGTGGTACTCATGGGACAAGCTCCGGGGCCCAACGTTTCGGATGAGATCCGGACCCGGAAACTCGTGGTCGTGGATGAAACGGGGCGGGAGCAGGCGAGGCTCGTTGCGAGCAAGATCGGGCCCTTGCTGGCCCTGTGCGATGAAGCGAACGTGATGCGGGCGAGCCTGACCGCTTGGAAGAACGGTCCCGAACTGGCCCTCTACGATGAAACGGGGAAGCTGCGGGCGAACATGACGGCCCTTGCAGCTGGGTCCGAACTCGGTTTGACCGGCGGAGTCGGAAAGCCGCGCACCGTCCTGGCGACGTTCAAGGAGTCTCCCGGGCTGGTCCTGTTCGACGAAGCGGGGGAGTTGCGGGCGGGCCTCACCGCGCACAAAGAAGGGCCTGTACTGGCTTTCCACGATGAAGCGGCGAAGTTGCGGCTCGGCCTGATCGCCTCGAAGGACGGACCTGCGCTGGCGCTTTACGATGAAGCGGAGAGACTGCGGTCGAGTCTCAGCGCGACAACCGACGGGCCCTCGCTGGCTCTGTACGATGAAGCGAACGTGAAGCGGGCGAGCCTCGCCGCGCAAAAAGCGGGGCCCCAGCTGTCGCTGCACGATCAAGCGGCGAGGATGCGTGTCGGCCTGGCTGCGCTAAAGGACGGACTTGCGCTAGCGCTATACGATGAAGCGGGGAACCCACGGGCGAGCCTCGGCGCGATAGACGAAGGGTCCTTGCTGTCCCTGTACGATGAAGCGGCGAAGTTGCGGCTCGGCCTGACCGCGATAAACAAAGGGGCGTTGCTGTCCCTGTACGATGAAGCGGCGATGAAGCGGGCAAGCGTCGTCGCGATGAAGGACGGTTCCAGGCTGGAGCTGTTCGATGACGCAGGGAAGATGCGAGCGGACCTGTCCGCGTTCGCGGATGGGACATCGCTGCAAGTCGCAGACGCTCAGGGCTACATGGCCACGCTCGGGGCAACACAGCTTGTTGCGCCGAAAACCGGGACGGAGACGAGACGGTCCGCCGCGTCACTTGTTCTTTTCGACAACGAGAAAAACGTCATCTGGAGTGCCCCGCGATGACGACGCGGATGAAGAACCGCGTGGGGATCGTGGAAACACGGAACAGTCACGACTGAGGCGCGAGAAGACGATGACAGCGAGACGTGGCCCGAAGTTCATCGCCTTTGTGTCCCAATAGACGACGCCGCGATGGGAGTAGGTCGCACAGTATCGGTGGAAGGTGTCCGCCCATGCCCAGCCGGAGGAAAGCCGTACGACGAAACAGGCCCCACCGACGAGCAGGCGGGTGTATTAGGGTTCCAGGTTGGGGTCGATTGTCGGAGGTTGGCCGCCACGCGGCAACGCGTAGGACCGTGCTCGCTTGTACCACGCGAGATTGCCTCCGATGACAATCACGAAACCGAGTAGCCCGCCGACCACAGGCACGTAGACAACCGCCAACAGCCCGATAAGTACGATGACAAGTGAGACAATCGAATTCACTACCATGAAACTGGTGACGTAAGCGAGTCGCCCCGCGAAGAGCGCTGCGAACCAGCTAGTCGCGGCGAGGTAGCTGAACTCTCGTTGCTGAGGTTGGGGTCGATGTTCGGCCTGCGTACTTCTCGCTTTCTTCCGCGCTTCCTCTTGTTCCTTGCGTACCTTGCGTTGGAGGTTCTCAGCCCACTGAAGCAGATCGTCCACTGTGGCAGCTGGTGGCGCGTCGCGGAGTTCGTGTTCAGGAACGACATGACAACGATTCAGAATTTTCAGCGCCGTCTCTCTGTCTCGGATTTCAAACAGATAGTTCCCTGGAACATTCACGACGCGTTTCTTGCGTGGATGCAGTATGTGCATGACCGCAAATCAAGTGTACCACGTCGAGAGCAGCGCCTTGAAAGAGGCAGCGGGCCGGGGCCGGGACCGACAGCTTCACGGCCTTGTCAGGTCTCGTGCCACCGGTCATCGCGGTTGCCACTCCACTTCGAACTGAGGCTCGCCATCGAAAACTCCGAAGCGGATACGCGTCGGCATCTCGTCGCAGAACAAGTAGTAACTTTGCGTGGGCGTCGCCTCCGCGGCGGACCGAATGAAGTACCAAGCACCATCTGCCGTGGTGTCGCGAAGCGTGTCGAACAGAACTCCGAAGCCTTCCGGTACGCGGCCAGGTGCCCCCCTCGCGATGATCAGGTTCACCCGAGCGCTTTCCGCGGCTGGCACCGCAGCCACGAACGGCGACCAGCAGCCCGCCCGTGGCCGCACCTCGATAGCCGCCTTCTTCCCGGATCCTGGCGGAAGCACGTGAGTCTGAATCGAGTATGGCTCGATCGTGGGCCTTGGGATCGACGGGGCTCGCCCTTCTGCCGCCGCGCAAATACGTTCCTTCCAGTCGGTATCTTTCAGGGTCACGAAGACCCGCGACTTGATTGCGGCTGGAATGAGGCTCTTGTCCACGGGCGACGGAAAGCAGCCGATGAGTGGAAAGGACGCGTCGCCGCTTTCCAGTGCCCGATCGAGGGCCCAAAAGAACTCTTCCAGGCATTTCTCGCTTTTCAGACTGGCCTGGGTCGCAAAAAGCACCCACGCATCGCACTCGGACGGGTCGCAGATGAACTTCTCGATCTGCTGCCACAATCGCTTGCCTGCTCCGACCGTCAAGCGGTCGAGTCTGACGTCCAGGCCGATCGTCTCCAACTCCTGCCGGACGTAATCCACGTCACCCGTCTCGTTGTCCACCCAGGCGTACGTGATCCAGACTTTGGCCATTCATCTGCCCTCCTATGCTCCTCACGACATCCAGCTGGCTGCTCGGCGGCGGGTTTCACAAGTCGCGGAAAGGTTCCCACTTTTTGTCGAGCCCGATATGGCGAACGCCAGCATAAAAGAAAGTTCTTGACGCTCGTCGGCGGATGGTCCATGCTTCAACACGAAGCGGGCCGCCCCGACGCGTCAACGTCGAGGCGACCCTGACCCAGCACGACGAGGTGACCGTCATGCCAGGCTGCGCGCATCCTACCCCAAAAACCGTTATCGCGAGCGGTGCTTCACGCGCAATGCGGTCGCCTTCGAACGCCCCTCACGCCCCGGGAGCGGTCCGCTTCTTTTCGCCGCGGGAGCGGCAGAAAGGAGCGGGCCGATGTTGACCTGGAATCCGGACACGAACGAACGAGAACGGGAGCGCGATGGAGGAGATTGGCTCGAACTCGCCGCCGTCGTGCTGATCGTCGCCGCGCTCGCCGCCGTCGTGCTTTCGATTGACGCACGCGGCGCCGAGCCGGAGCCGACCTGGAAACTCCCCGTCCCCACGGCGATCAGCGGAGGACCGGCGGACCTCCGCGGCGTGCTGGTTCACGTGAGCGACGAGGTCATCCAGGCCGAGGACTTCGGGCTCGTGCAGAGCGCGAGCGGCGGCGTGGGCCTCGCATGGGTGCAGGGCTACCGCGACGACGGCACGTCCATCGTGATCGAGCGCAAGCTCTGCAAGGGCGGGACGCCGCTGGGGTTCGCGTCGCTCGCAGTCGGTGCCGACGAGAATGGTTTCCTGCTCGCGGGCCTCATCCGCGGCGAGGAAGCAATCGTGCTTGACGTGCTGGAGGAGAAGTGCGGGATCACGCGCTCGTCCCGCTGCGCGCCGGACACTTGCATGGGGATCTGCGGTCAGGCCCCGTCGTGCAGCTGTTGGTCGCCTGTCACCGGCGAGGCGGCACCCGGCGGGTGCGAAGTCCTCGACAGGACGTGGTGCAGCGGCTCGTGCGACTCGAACTACCGCTGCAACACGAGCGTCAACAACTGCATGTGCGAGCCGCTTGGCGCAGGCGGACAGGTTCCGCCGGGCGTGAACCGTCTGCAACGAAACCTCCGCGAGCCGGAGTGAATGCGCGCGTCACGGTTCGCGAGTGAAAGGGGGACATGCCGATGATCATTCAGGTCGAAGGGCGGAAGGTCGAGGCGACGGCGAGCACCGACCACGCGATGTCGAGCTACGGCATCCCAGTGCTCGTGATCGATGGGATCGCGCACGGGCCGGGCGACCTGCCGCGCAGGACGCGATTCCTGAGCGGGTCGGTGGACGAGCGCGCCGCGTTCGACGCTTGGCTCTTCAACTACCGGCTCGAAGTCTGAGCATCATTCAACCGGGGGGCGTGCTCGCGGCGCTCCCCGATAGGGGGACACGACGATGGAAAAAGAGCAGAAGGCAAGATGGTTTCTTCTGGCCTGCCTGATCGTTGTGTCCCTCGCTGGAATACGCGGGCGGGAGTGGTGGAAGAACAGGCAGCGACTTGAGCGGGAAAAGGAAGCGCAGCGATCCGCACGAGTAGAAGCAGAGCGAGAATACGCAGCGCGGTTCCTGGAGGTCGGGGATCTCAGGGTCACCAAGGTCTCGGACGGCGACGAGAGGTACGTATTCAATGTACTTGTAAAGAACAACGGGCCTCTTACCACCTCCATAATTACGGTCAGGTACGAAGCTCCGGATGTTTGGAAGTTCTCCTCGGAGCGGGATGTGAGTGGTTCTGTGATTGCCTTGGTCTTGCTAAGGGATTGTGGTCCCGGAGAAACCGTACTTGTGGGTGATGTGTGGGAAGCAGTCTATTTCGATCTCAAGACCCTCAACGTGAAGCCTGTTCTTAAGCCGCAGCCGAAATTCGATCCGAAGGTTCTGTCGTTGAAAGACGTTCAGTGCTTCTTCTTCTAACGACCGGGGGGGCGCTCGACGGGGCGCTCCCCGATAGGGGGACACGATGCAGAGAGAACAGAAGGCAAGAGGGAAACCTGAACCTCGGGGGGCGGTTCGAGTCGAGCGCCTGATCCAGCGGACGGTACGCCCCGACGGGTCGACGCGCTTCGTCGTCGACTTCCGCGACTCGCACGGGCGGCGCATCCGCGAGCCCGGCGGCTCGACGCTGACCGATGCGCGGCGCGTGCGAGCGCGGATCGAGGGAGAGATCCTCGCGGGCGTCTACTGCTCGCCGCGGGATCGACGGAAGCGGGAAGCGGAGGCGCGGCGACGAGCCGTCGATGCAGTGGGGCCAACCTTCGGCGAGTTCGCGGATCGCTTCGAGCGTGAGTACGGATCGCAGCGTAAGACCGAGTACTACAACATCGGGCTTCGGCCACTTCGCCGGTACTTCGGTGCGTTGCGGCTCCGTGAGATCACGCCTTCGGATCTGGATCGCTACCGCGTGCATTCCGCGACCGTGGACGGCGTGGCTCCGGCGACCGTGAGGAAGCGCCTCACGATCCTCGGCACGATGTTCAAGTGCGCGCGCAGGTGGAACGTGATCGAGGTGAATCCCGCCGTGGATTTGGAGAAGCCGAGCGAGCCGCTGCACCGCACGCGCTACTTGAGCCGCGAGGAATTCGAGCGGCTCCGGGATCACGCCGAGCCGTGGCTCCGTCCTATCCTGACCGTTGCGGTCCTCACCGGGGCGCGGCTGAAGGAGGTCGCCGGGCTGTCATGGGAGAACATCGACCGAGACGCGGGCATTCTGTTCATCTCCGAGGATAACAAGACTGGCAAGCCCCGAGGCGTTCCGATCAGCGATCCGGTCCGGAAGATCCTCGATGAAATCCCAGGCAGTCGGTTCAAGCGGCAGGGGCCCGTGTTCGTCACGCCGGATGGGGAGGCGTACACGCCGAGGAGAGAACGCAACCGGATCTCTCAGCGGACCAAGGCCGCCGCCAAGGCCGCCGACCTTCCCGGGGTGACGTTTCACGTCCTCCGACACACGGCGGGATCGTGGCTCGCTCAGAAGGGGCACTCGGAAGTCGAGATCGCGGCGCTCCTCGGACACGCGACGACGGCGACAACGAAGCGGTACATGCACTTGACTCCCGGCCACCTTCGGCGCGCGACGATGGCGCTCGCGGCCACTCTGGATGGACACATTTCGGACACTACGCCCGATTCCACCCCTACCCAGCTCGAAGTCGGACCTGCTATCCTAAATCCCGTCAACGGGATGGGCCGTTAGCTCAGGGGCAGAGCACCAGCCTTTTAAGCTGAGGGTCGCTGGTTCGAATCCAGCACGGCTCACCACTGACGTGTCGTGGGCCGCCTCCACTCCCGAGGTTTGCTTGAAGCCCGCAGATCGATCCGATACACTCCGCCGTCGGCCGCACGTCCCCATCGTCTAGTCTGGCCTAGGACACCACCCTTTCAAGGTGGCGACACGGGTTCGAATCCCGTTGGGGACGCCATTCTCTCCTTGCGCCTCGACGAGGGTCGCGACTCCATGGCGCAGCCGCCGGATCTGACAGCTCGCGATCGAGACCGCCCGACGCGCCGTGGAGGCGGCGGGGCAGGTGAGCCTGCGCTACTTCCGCACGCCGCTCCTGGTCGACCGGAAACCGGACGACTCGCCGGTGACCCGGGCCGACCGCGAGGCGGAGTCGGCGATCGTCGAGGAGATCCAACGGGCCTTTCCATCTCACGGGATCCTCGCGGAGGAGCGCGGCGCGATCGCGGGCGACGGCGCGAATCGCTGGATCGTGGACCCTCTCGACGGAACGCGCGGGTTCACGCGAGGAGGGATTTTCTGGGGACCGCTGGTGGCTCTGGAACATCGAGGGGAGGTCGTGGCGGGGGCGATGGGGCTGCCGGCGCTGGGCGAGATCTGGTGGGCAGGGCGGGGGACGGGCTGCTTCCGCAACGGCGAGCGAGTGCGGGCCTTCCTCATGGATCGCATCGACCGCGCGACGCTGAGCCTGGGTGAGCTGAAGTCTCTTCTCGCGCCGCCCCACGGCGAGGCGGTGCGGGGAATCCTCCGAACGTGCGAGTCCGCGCGATGCTACGGCGACGTGGCTTCCGTGGCGATGCTGCTCGAAGGGCGCGCCGACGTTTGGATCGAGGCGGGCGTGAAGCCTTGGGATCTCGCCGCGCCGAAGATCCTCGTGGAGGAGGCGGGAGGGAGATTCACCGACCTCTCCGGCGGCTCGTCGCTCGATGCCGGGACGGCCCTCGCGGCGAGCGCGACGCTCCATGACGCGATCCTCTCGCTGCTCGCGCGAGAGGAGAGACCTCCGATCCGCCCGCGCCGCGATCAGACGTAGACGAACGCCAGATCCACCTCGGTGTCGGGGCCGAGGGACGCGTGGACCGGGCAGCCCTTCGCGGCCGCCTCCAGCACCGCTCGCTCCGCCGCTCGAAGACGCGCCGGGAGCGTGATGCGCACCGACAGTTTCGAAATGTGCCGGCGGGGGACGTTCGCCATTTCCTTGAGGATCTCGGCGCGGGCCCCGGTCATGTCGATTGCGCGATCCCGCGCGGCGATTCCCATGATCGTGAGCATGCACGAGCCCATCGCCGCGCCGACCAGATCCGTCGGCGAGAAGTGCTCCCCCCGCCCGCGATTGTCCAGCGGCGCGTCGGTCGGGATCCGGTCGCCGGAGGGCCCGTGCAGGGCCACGCAGTGAAGATCCCCCTCGTAGACCACCTCCATGCGGACCGCCATGACCGACTCCCTCCATTCGTGCCCGACACGCTCGGGACATCGCGCAATCCGGAATACTCCGGCGCCAGGCGCACAGAGTAGCGCACGTCGCGGCGCCGGTGGGCGATGGTTCACGAACTCGGCACGTCGCGGCCGCTTTCGTAATCAGGCTCGCGTCGCGGGAAGAAGAACAACGCGGGAACCGGCGATTCCGAGGGCCGGATGTGGCCGGAACCGTTCTTGCAGCGAATCGCGACACCCCCGGAGGGACGGTCGTGGACAACGCGCGCATCCTGATCGCTCACCCCGACGAGCACGTTCGCGCCACGTGGCGTGACGCCCTGGCTTCCGAAGGCGAGGTGATTCCGCCGGCGACGGATGCGGCGCAGGCGGTGGACCGAGCCCGCGCGGGCGACTGCGACCTGATGCTGGTGTACGTGGGCCTTTCGTGCGCCGGAGGCACCACGGCGCTGGCCGAGGCCAAGCGCGCGCGGCCGTCGCTGCTCGTGATCGCCGTCGGCCCGCCCTCGGTCTCCGACGTGCTCGACGCGTTCCGAGCCGGAGCGATCGACTACCTCGAAGAGCCCGTCGCCCCGGACCGGCTGCGTGCCGCGGCGGCTCGGGCGCTCGAGCGGTTCCGGATGGGCGCCGAGCGCCGCCGCATGGCGGAGCAGCTCGAGCAGGAACGGGTTCGCGTCGCGGAGCTCGAGCGTCAGCTGTCTCCGGAAGACCCGTTCCGGGCCATCGTGGGAAGCTCGGGCGTCCTCCGAAGCCTGCTTGCGACGCTGCGCGAGGTGGCGCGTACCGACTCCACCGTGCTGTTCACCGGCGAGAGCGGAACCGGAAAGGGCCTCCTGGCCCGCGCGGTTCACGATGCGTCGGCGCGGCGAAGCGGTCCGTTCGTCGAGGCGAACTGCGTGGTCTACTCCGAGGGGATCCTCCACAGCGAGCTGTTCGGCCACGAGCGGGGAGCCTTCACCGGCGCGGCGCGCCACAAGCGCGGCCGCTTCGAGCTGGCCTCCGGTGGAACGGTCTTCCTGGACGAGATCGGCGAGATCTCCCATGCCACGCAGCTCCTGCTCCTGCGCGTGCTCCAGGATCGCTCCTTCGAGCGCGTGGGAGGAGAGGAAACCGTGGAAGTGGACGTGCGCCTCATCGCGGCGACGAATCGCGACCTGCACGAGGCCATGAGCCGCGGCACGTTCCGCACGGACCTCTTCTACCGTCTGAACGTCATTCCCGTTCATGTTCCGCCCTTGCGCGAGCACGTCGAGGACGTGCCGCTCCTGGCCCAGCACTTCGTCGATCGCTGCGCGCGGCGGCTCGGGCGGAGCGTGGAGGGGTTCGCGCCGGAGGCACTCGACGCCCTCGCGCGGTACCGGTGGCCCGGCAACATTCGCGAGCTCGAGAACCTCGTGGAGCGGCTCGTCGTGCTGTCCCGCGACGAGAGGATCGACATGGCCGATCTCCCGCCGGCGCTCCGGAACGAGGTGCGGCCGGTGATCGTCGACATGCCGGGCACGCTGCAGGATCTCGAGCGCAGGAGGATCCTGGAGGTCCTCCGCGAAACCGGCGGAAACAAGAAGCTCGCGGCGTCGAGGCTGGGCATCCACCGGAGCACGCTCTACGCGAAGCTCCGGCGGCTCGGCGTGCTCACGGAGACACCGGAGCTCGCCGGAGTCGCCGCTCTCCGCTGACGCGTCGCTTCGTCCCTGCGCTCGTTCACCACCCCGATTCGCGCGGATCCGCCATCTGGCTGCGCTGGTGTCGTGTGCTGCGACGCGATCACCAGATGGGGGGTGCCGATCCGGAGATCGCAATCCTCCTTCGATCGGTCCGCCGCCGTCGCGAGATCGGACACGGAATGTCGGGATCCCCGACATGTAGACTCAAGTCGCTCTCGCGTCGCGGGTTGCCGCTCCCGAGCGAGTCGGCGGCGCGGCGCCGCGGCGCGAATCGAGACACTCCGGGCGCGCAGCGATCGCACCCGATCGCGGAATCCTTCGAGAAACTCTCTTTTCGCTCATCTCGTCCCGGCGGCACACCCGTTGCTGTTCCCGTCACGGGCGTGCCGCGTCCTTCGACACGGCAACCCGGAGTCGAGGTCTCGCAGCCGTGAGTCGAAGGGCCGTTTCTCTCTATGTCGCTACCGTGGACGTGCTCGCGTTGGTCCTGCTCGCGTGCGCGCCCACCGGCGGGCTGCGCGAGAACGCGGGAACGGTGCTGCTCGTCGCGGTGCTCGGGGCGCTGGTCGGCAGCCGTCCGGTGCGGGTGCCCGCGCTGAGGACCTACGTCACCTGCTCCGATGCGTTCGCCTTGTGCGCGATGGTCGCCATCGGTCCCTGGGCAGGGGCGCTCGTGGCCATGGGAGCCGTCGTGGGAGGCTCTCTTGCGGAGAAGACCCGGCCGAGCCCGATCCGTTTCCTGTTCAATCTGGGCGCCGTCGCGGTGGCGGCCGTCGGGGCGTACTGGATCTTCGTCCGGGTCGGCGGTGTCGTCGGAGCCGCGCCGGTCGCGGTGGCGCTCCCCGTGATCCTGGCGGGAACCGGCCACTACCTTCTGAACACGTCGCTCGTCGCCGGCGTCATCTCCATCGATCGCCGGCAGCGATTCTGGGTCGTCTGGAAGAACCCCGCGCTGTGGACCGCGCTGACGGGATTCGTGGGAATCGCGGTCGCGCTGGCGCTGGTTGGCCTGCTTCAAACGCTCGGCCCGGCCGGACTGGTGCTCGGCGTCGCACCCGCATGGCTCCTGGCGACGTTCGTCCGTGCGAACAAGGAACGGATCGAGGAGCGGGACGGTCGAATCGAGAGCGTGGTGGAGCACAACGCGCAGCTCGAGCGGATGGTGCAGGAGCGGACCCGCGAGCTGCAGGACGCCCTGTCCCACGTCGAGGCGATGAACCACGAGCTGCGCGCGAGCAACGAGAGGCTCGAGGAGGCGAGTCGCATCAAGAGCGAGTTCCTCGCCAACGTATCCCACGAGCTGCGGACCCCTCTGAACGCGGTCATCGGCTTCTCCGACCTGCTCGCGGATCCCGTCCGGGGGCCGCTCAACCCGGAGCAGCGCGACTTCGTCTCGGACATCCAGGAGAGCGGGGAACACCTCCTCCACTTGATCAACAACATCCTCGATCTTTCGAAGATCGAAGCCGGGAAGCTCGAGACCGATCTGCGCGCGGCGAGCGTTCCGGATCTCGTGCGCGAGGCCGCGGCGATGCTGCGTCCCGCCGCCGGGGCCAAGAACCAGCGTGTCGAGGTGTTCTGCGATTCCGCGCTCTCGACCGCCCGCCTGGACGCCGGGATGTTCCGCGAGGTGCTCGCCAATCTGCTGAGCAACGCGGTCAAGTTCACTCCGGACGGCGGGCGGGTCGACCTCGAGGCGATGCGGGACGGCGGCGATCTGGTCGTCACGGTGAGGGACACGGGGATCGGGATCGCTCCCACGGACCAGGAGCGGATCTTCGAGGCGTTCTGCCAGGTGGACGGATCGTACTCGAGGAGCTACCAGGGTACCGGCCTCGGACTCGCGCTCGTTCGGCGACTGATCGCGCTCCACGGCGGACAGGTCACCGTGCACTCCACGCTCGGGGAGGGATCGTCGTTCACCTGCGTGCTGCCGGCGTGCGTCGTGGATTCGACTCACGATCCGGGGGGCGGTCTCGATCGGAGCTCCCGGGAGGAGCCGCCGGCTTCGCGTCCTGTGGGGGAGCGAACGATCCTCCTGGTGGAGGACAACCCGCTCAATCGGAAGCTGGCGCGCAACGCGCTGCGGTACCGGGGATTCCGGGTCCTCGAGGCGGTGACGGGCGAGGAGGCGCTCGAGGTGCTCGGGCGCGCTCGTCCGGAGCTGATCCTCATGGACCTGCAGCTTCCCGGAATGGACGGATTCGAGACCACGCGGCACGTCAAGGCCGAGCCGATGAACGCCGCGATTCCCGTCGTCGCCCTCACCGCGCACGTCCAGTCGATGGACGAGAATCGCGCGCGCGCGGCAGGCTGCGTCGGCATCATCACGAAGCCGATCCGGCTGTCCCAGTTCGCCGATCAGATCGAGGCGTACCTCGCCTCCGCGGAGGCCGTGGCATGAGCGCTCGTTCCCACCGACCCGAAGTCGCGGATGTTCTCGTCGTGGACGACGATCCGCGCAACTGCCGGCTGCTCGAAGGGTACCTGCGGTCCGAGGGGTACCACGTGCGTACCGCCGGCGACGGGCCGGCAGGCCTGCGGATGGCGCAGGACAGCGTTCCCGACGTGGTGCTGCTGGACGTGATGATGCCCCTCCTGTCGGGCTACGAGGTCTGCCGAGCCCTGAAGTCGAACCCATCGACACGCCTGACCCAAGTGATGCTGGTGACGGCGCTCGCCGGCACTCCGCATCAGGTCGAGGGGCTCGACACCGGCGCCGACGATTACCTGGCGAAACCGGTTCGCCGCGAGGAGTTCCTGGCCCGAGTGCGCTCGCTTCTGCGAGCTCGGGGCCTCCTGGTCGAGCTCGAGCAGGCCCGAAGCGCGCTGGTGGCGAGAAACCGCGAGCTCGATCTGAAGAAGACCCTGGCGCAGACCCTCGTGCACGACCTCAAGAGCCCTCTGGCTGCGGTCGTCGGAAACCTGGATCTCCTGGAATGGCAGGGCGACTCGCGGACGATCGAGCTGGTGCGTCGCTGCAAGGCGAGCTCCTCCCGCATGCTCCGGATGATCCTGGACCTCCTGGACGTGGACGCGCTGGAAGAAGGTCGGGTCCACCTGCGGATCGAGTCGGTGGACGCCGTCGACCTCACGCGCCGCGCCGCGGAGGACGCCTCGACGATCGCACGCCAGAAGAACCTCCGACTGGACGTCGTGGCGCCGGAGAAGGCGGTTCCCGTACGAGGGGACGGCGCCATGCTCCGGAGGGTCCTGGACAACCTCATGGCCAACGCCGTCGAGCACTCGCCGAAGGGGAGCGTCGTGAAGGTCGAGGTGTACGCGTGCGAGGCGGGGGTCGAGATTCGAGTCGTGGACCAGGGCCCGGGAATTCCGCCGGAGCAGCGCGAGAACGTATTCGAGAAGTACGCGCGCCTCGAGCTGCGGCAGGCCGGCGTGACGGCGAACCGCGGCCTCGGCCTCACGTTCTGTCGGCTCGCGGTGGAGGCCCATGGCGGCTCGATCTGGATCGACGACGCGCCCGATGGAGGAGCCGCCTTCCGTACGCTGCTGCCTGCGTTCGAAGCGGCGGTTGCTCCCCAGGAGGCTGCTCTCGCGGTGACTGCCTGACGCATGCCTTCTCCGAGTCGCTCGCGGGCCGTCCCGCTTTCCCCGAATCGTCCAAAGATTCCGTGCGAGCCGGCCATCCGTTGGCCCCCGACGCACGATGCGCGTTCCGACCCGCTTCCGGCCGGGCGATGAGCCCTCCCCGCGACTGGGATTCGAGCCGCCCGGTCCCGGCGCCCACGGGCTCGAGACGATGACCACCGTTTCCGGGCTAGTCCCGCCGGAACGCCTCGAGCAGGCCGGCGGCGTCGAGGAACGCGTCCAGGGCGCCAGCGGCGTTGGGGTCGTTCTGGAAGGACGCGCGCTCGCGACGGATCTCGTCCACCAGGTCGGCGGCGGTTCGTCCTTCCGGCGGTCGCCGAGCCCGCAGCTGCAGCACCGCGGGCAGGACCCGGGAAACCGCGTAGCGCCGGGCCATGGCTGCGAGGACGTCGTTGCGGAACGGCTCGTCGGTCGCGCGGGCGATTCCCTGCATGCGCTCCGGATACCGGCGCAGCGTGTAGCCCCAGGTCGCCATGAGACCCGGATTGTCGAGCTCCTCGGCGAGCGCCCGGGGATCCGAATCCTCGGCGGGGTGGTAGTTCATCGTCTCCACCCAGCCGCCCCATTCCATGGCCTGCGTCTTGACGGCGTCCAGCGCGACGGGATCGTCGCCGGCCAGCCGTTGGATCGCTCGCGCCCAGCTCTCGTCCGGATCGTACCGATCCGGGTCCCTCAGGAAGTCCGCAGTGGTGAGCAGGGGAAGGCGCGAAGCTGCCAGCTGGGTCATGGGGCAGGCCAGGTACGCCGAGATCACCTCGCGGAGAAGGGGATCGCGCTGTCGCAGCGGCCCGAGGATGAGCGCCAGCGCCTGCCCGCTTGCGTCGTCGTTCACGGGGTAGTTGTCGTAGAGCAGGATGCGACGGCCACCCAGCTTCGATCGGACGGCGACCACGTCGGCGCGGGTGATCGACTCGGAGATCGTGTCGGGCCCGGTCCAGACCAGGCCGATCCTCGCGGGGAGCTCGGCGAGCCCCGCGAGGAAGGGGAGGGAGTACGCCGCGTACCTCCTGTCGACGAGATGCCAGTCGCTGTACGCGGCGGCGCACAGCCACACGCTCCCGTCGCGGCCCGTCCGCCGCAGCACGCGACGGGCCAGGGAGAGGTGGGCCGCCGCGGCGCTCTTGCCGAAGCGGGCGATGTCGGCCGGGTCCCGGAGCTCGCGCTCCTGGTCATCGAACGAGAGGACGAAGTCGCGGATCCCGCACGTGCGGCGCAGCAAGCGGAAGAACCCGCGAATGCGCCTCGCGCCTTCCGGATCGTCGAAGACGAACGAGCCTCCCGAGTCGGCGATGGGATTCACCGACACGAAGAGACGAAGGCCACGCCCGCCGCACCACCGCGCAAGCTCGACGAACGCCGGATCCAGGTAGGGTCCTTCGGGGGCCCCCTGTGCCGACCAGCGCCCCACATCGTGGCTGTACACCCACACCGCGTTGAAACCGGCAGACGCGGCGAACTCGAGGTGGGCGCGCGTCTCCGGAGCGCCGGGGGCGCCGCCGATCTTCACGATGCGAACGGGAAAGGCGGGAGCGGAAGGCCGCTCGTCCGCTCGGCTCGGCCCGACGGACCCCGCGAGCGAGAGCGCGATCGAGAGCAGAATCCCGGTTCGTCGAGCGGACCGCATGGCAGGCGTCAGAACGGGAGCTCGTCCCATAGAACCAGCCGTCTCGATCCCTTCAGAAACGTCCAGACCGGTGCAACGTCGGTCACTCCGGTACCCTTGCGGGTCGTTGCGAACGCTTCGAAATCGTGGAATCGGAAAACCAGTTGCCGCCCGTCGAAGGCGCGGAACAGGGTGATGCTTCCCCGCTCCGTTCGCGATTCGCCCGGCAGCTCGGAGCTCCACGACCAGGTGCCTTCGAGCCGATCACGGCCGGTCTTCGCGAGAGCGATGCGGAAGGTGGAGCGCTTCGCAGAGATGTAGTAGTCCGCGCTTCCGGTCCAGTCGGTCTCGAACGAGATCGGCCGGGAGAGGCTGTCGTACCTCAGCTTCAGCTCGACCTTGCCCTTCGGGCCGGTCCGCATCCAGAGGGCCATCTTGCATTCAGCGGAGGCGTAGTACCAGGTGCCGTTCCAGTCGCCGTCGGTCACCGGGTCCGGGACCGCCGCTTCGACCCGACCCGAGTGACGTGGGATCATCTGCGCGAGAATCGGCGCAGCCGCCGCCAGCGTCGCAAGAGCCGCGATCGCCAGCCCCACGCAGCGACCGAACGTTCGACCACCGGACATCGGAGTTCCTCCCCTGCATTGCTCGCAACCCCGTGGGCGAGCACGAACCCGCCGAGATCACGGAAGCCGGATCGTCCGAGACTATACCCCGTGCCCTCCGGACGGACCAGGCGGCCTCCGGCGCCGAGGACGGAGAACGGCGGCCATTTCCCGCGCGGCGTCCGTCGTGACTCGTCCCGCCGCACGTGAAAAACGGAGCAACTCGCGGGAGAGCAGCCGGTGCGCCTCGGCGGCGTCGGCGGAGGCGATTCGGATGCGGCGAATCTGGCGGGTGACCGTCGCCGCGTCGCCACGCACGACAGGACCCGTCAGTGCGCCCTCGATCCCCTCGCTTTGAGCATGCGCGAGCACCCCGCGAGCGAGCGACGCCAGCGCGGCGACGGCGTCGCGTCGCCGCATCCCGGTCTCCTCGAGGAGTCCCGAGGAGATCCGGAGGAGTGCGACGAGGTCGTTTGCGACGAGGGAGGCCGCGGCGTGGTACGCGGATCGGTCGGACGGCGTCGTGGGGATGCGGAGCGCCAGGGGGCGGAGTCCGAGGCTTCGCGCGAGTCGCCGCGCCATCGCGAGGGCAGGCGGGGCACCCTCGACGCGAGCGGCGGAGCCGGGAAGCACCGCGGCGGTGATCCGGGACGACCCCATGCACTGCAGCGGGTGGAGCACGCCGGTAGCGGCGCCCGCACGTGCCAGCGGCCGGAGCGGCTCGACACCCAGCGCGCCCGCGTGGTGGAGGACCACGCTCCCCCGCCAGCCCGCCGGACGAGCCCGGACGAGTCGAGCCGCTATCCCCGCGATCTCCCGATCGGGCACGGCGATCAGGACCACGCGCGCGTCGCGGACCGCGCGGGTCAGATCGGTGGTCGGGCAGGCACCCGGCGCCGCACGGCAGAGCCGCCGCGCGTCGTTCGCCGAGCGAGCGGCGACGGCGACGACCGGCCATTTCGCGGCGGAGAGCAGCGGGACGAGCGCTCGAGCCAGTCGTCCCGCCCCGATGATCGCCAGGGCGGGGAGCCTCCGGCCGCGTCGCGTCACCGGGCCTCCCGGAGGACGCGCAGCAGCGAGGCGAAATCGTCCGGCAGCGGAGACTCGAATCGAGCCTCGACGCCCGTCGCCGGGTGCGGAAACGACAGCTCCGAGGAATGCAGGGCGAGCCTCCGGAACTCCCGCAGCGCTTTCCGCTTGAGGGGATCCTGAACGCCCCGGAATTGCTGCCCGCCGTAGCGGGCATCGCCGACCACGGGATGGTGGATCGACTGCAGGTGCACGCGGATCTGATGGGTCCGCCCCGTCTCGATCCGCACCCGAAGCATCGCGAATCCGGGAATCGTCTCGACGGTCACGTACTCCGTCGCTGCTGCGCGTCCGCGCGGGGAGCGAACGGACATGCGGGTCGGATCGGGCCGGCTCCGCCCGACGGGTCGCTCGATGCGTCCCGCGGCTGGGTCCGGACGCCCCCACACCAGGGCCTGGTACCGCTTGACGACGCGGCGCTCGGCGAACGCGCGCTGCAGCGAGCGGAGCGCCGCGTCGGTCTTGGCTACCACGATGAGACCCGAGGTGTCCGCATCGAGTCGGTGGACGATGCCGGGCCGCTCGGCGCCTCCCGCCGGCGCCAGGGGGATGCCCCGCCCGAGGAGGGCGTTCACCAGCGTGCCGCTCCTGCGACCGTGACCTGCATGAACGACGAGTCCCGCAGGCTTCGAGACGATCACGAGGTGATCGTCTTCGTGGACGACCTCGAACGGGATGTCCTCGGGGACGGGCCCCTCGGGAGCGGCCTCGGGAAGCGCAACCTCGACGGATCCGCCGTCCCGGAGCGAGAGGCCCGGCTTCGCGGCCGCCTTCCCGTCGACGCGCACGCGTCCTTCCGCGATCATGCGCCGCAGGGCGGAGCGGGTGTGCTCCTTGATCTCCGAGGCGAGGAACGTGTCGAGGCGGCTGCCCCCGGCGCCCGAGGGGACGGTGAGGCGGATCACCATCTCGCTCATGACGCCGCTGCGGCGCGTCTCCGCACGACCCCCCGCACCAGCATCACGAGAGCCAGGGTGATTCCGGCGGCGGCAAGAAGCTGCGACGTCGACACGCCGATGCCGAAATACGAGTACGTCCCGCGAACCGTGTCGCCCCTGTAGTTCTCGATGATGCCACGGCTCACCCCGTACAGCAGGAGGTACCACCAGAACACGGATCCATCCGGGCGGATCCGTCGCCGCCAGAGCCACGTGAGCGCGCCGGCGAGCAACAGGTCGCTCCCCATCTGGATGAGCTGCGTCGGGACGAGCGGCACGCCCAGGGTCACTCCCGTCTGCGCCTGCGCCACGGGGTCCGTGAACGTCACCCCGAGCAGGCGGCCGGGCACGCCGTAGCAGCATCCAGCCGAAAAGCATCCGAGGCGGCCGACGGCCTGCGCGAGCGCCAGCGGCGCCGCGGCTGCGTCCCCGAGCCGCAACAGGGGTAGGTCGTGATGCCGGCAGTACAGCGCAAACGCGATGGAGCCGAACAGGACTCCGCCCAACAGGACTCCTGCGGAGCGCACCGTGCTGAGGATCTCCGCAAGATCGGGCAGACCGCCGTGCGTATCCACGACCAGCAGCGTGATCTTGGCCCCGAGGATCCCCGAGAGGAGCGCGTAGAAGCCCAGATTGAACACCTTCTCCTCGGCGATCCCGAGGCCGAGCGCGCGCCGCGTGAACCACCACCACGCAGCGAGCGCTCCGGTAGCGAACAGGAATCCGTACGTCGGCAGGAAGAGGTGCGTCGATCCGAGAAACGGTAGATCGTAGATTCCGAAGTCAAAAAGGACCGGGTGCATGTCAGCCGCTCCGGGGCAACGATCCGTCCGCTTCCCCCTCGGGCCGCAGCGGGTCGGGCTCCCGCTGCGAGTCGCGTTCGGGGCGGACGATATCGAGAAGTAGGAGACCCGCCCCCACGACGATCGCCGAGTCCGCCACGTTGAAGGTCGGCCAGTGCGGAGTGCCGAACCTGCCGGTGAGCCACTCCGCGAGCGGGGGCCATGCGGCGTAGACGTCGAGGAAGTCGATCACCTCGCCTCGAAGGATCCGGTCCAGGAGGTTTCCGGTGGCGCCGCCGAGAATGAGACCGAGACCCGCGAGGGTGCTCCGACGCTGCTCCTCCGTTCGAGCGAGAAACGCGGCGATCAGGACGATGGCAGCCAGGGGGAACAGGGTCAGCAGGAGCGATCGCCACGGATCGTCCCACTCGGAGAAATACCCGAACAATCCTCCGCGGTTGCGCGAGTACCACAGATTGAGGAACCCAGGGATCACCGTGACGGCAATATCCCGCCTCAGGAGGTGGTCGACCGCCATCTTGGTCGCCTGGTCGCAGACCACGATGGCTGCCGCGGCCCAGAAGTAACCGGAGCGGGATCGGAGCGAGTCGCGAAGCGTCATGACCGTCCGTCGTCCGCGAGGATCCGCCGAACGTTCATGGCGCAGCGAACGCAGATCCCCGGCCAGTCGGGCTCGGCCCCCACGTCGGCGGTGTGATGCCAGCAACGCTCGCACTTTGGCGCCGCCGAGTGCACCACCGCGACCGCGAGGCCCGGGATCGCGTCGGAGCGAGTCCATGCGTCGCGCGGCAGGTCGGGCGGCGCGCCGTCGAGCTCCACGGCGCTGGTCAAGAAGAAGAATCGGAGCGACGGGCCGAACGACGCAAGAAAGCTACGCGTCTCCTCCGGCGCATCGACGAAGACATTCGCATCGAGGGAGCTGCCGATCTTCTTCGCGGTGCGCGCCGCTTCCAGCGACTTGGCCACCTCGGCTCGGATCTCGATCAGACGATCCCATCGTCGCAGCAGCTCCGGATCCTCCGCGGTGACCACCGGATCGGGGAACGTCTGGGCGTGAACCGTGGAATCGCCCCAGCGCGGCCGGCCGTGAAGCGTCTCGATCTCCTGCCAAATCTCCTCCGCCGTGAAGCACAGCACCGGGGCCATCAGACGACAGAGGTCCACCGCGAGGCGGTAGAGGGCGGTCTGGGCGGAGCGGCGCTCGCGGGAGCTCTTCGCGTACGTGTACAGGCGGTCCTTCAGGATGTCGAGGTAGAAGGACGAGAGCGTCACCGCGCAGAAATTGTGGAGGCCGTGGTAGACCATGTGGTACTGGTGGTCGGCGTAGGCGCCCATGACCCTCCGCCGCAGGGCCTCGAGACGGTGGAGCGCCCAGCGGTCAATCTCGTCCATCTGGTCGTAGGGCAGTCCATCGCGCTCCGCATCGAATCCGTGGAGGTTTCCCAGGAGGAAACGGAAGGTGTTGCGGATCTTCCGGTACGCCTCCGCGTTGCGGTCGAGCATCTCCTCGGACAGACCCATGTCCTCGAGGAAATCCACCATGCTGACCCAGAGGCGCAGGATCTCGGCTCCCCGCTTCTCGGCGACGTCCATGGGGGAGATGGTGTTCCCCAGCGACTTCGACATCTTCTTTCCCGCGGCGTCCAGCGTGAACCCGTGGGTGACGACCTCGCGGTAGGGGGCCACGCCTCGGTCGTTCACCGCGACCAGGAGCGACGAGTGGAACCATCCCCGGTACTGGTCGTGTCCCTCGAGGTACAGGTCCGAGGGCCACGGCAGCTCGGGGGACTTGCCGAGAACCGCCGCGTGGGAAACGCCGGATTCGAACCAGACGTCGACGACGTGCTCGTGGAACTCCAGGCGATCCCGGGATCCGCACCGCGGGCAGGCGACGCCGGGCGGAACCAACCGCGAAAGTCGCGCCTCCCGGGATGCGTACGGGCGATGGGCGCCCGTTTCTCCCAGGTCCCCGAACCAGGAGTTCGAGCCCTCGGCAAGAAAGACCTTCTCGAGATGATCGAAGAACGCCGGATCGCGCAGGAACGCGTCGGGATGCTCGGCGAAGCAGCCGCCGCAGACCACCGCCGGGATCGGGACTCCCCAGGTCCGCTGGCGCGAGATGCACCAGTCGGGTCGCCCGGCGATCATCTGCGCGATCCGGCTCTCGCCGGAGGCGGGAAGCCACTTCGTCGCGTGGATCTGCTCCAGCGACCGATCGCGAAGGCCGCCGGCGTCCATGGAGATGAACCACTGCGGCGTCGATCGGAACAGGACCGGGTTCCTGCACCGCCAGCAGTGCGGGTACGAGTGAGGGTAGTCTTCGTGACGAAGGAGGAGGCCGCGCGCCTCGAGATCCCGAACGATGAGCCGGTTCGCCTCGAGGACGAGAACTCCCCGGAGCCAGTCCGGACCGACCTGCGCGGCCCGGAACCGACCGGCGTCGTCCACCGGATTGAACGGGGGGAGCTCGTACTTCCGGCCGACGTGAAAGTCGTCGGCCCCGTGTCCGGGGGCCGTGTGGACGCAGCCTGTGCCGGCCTCGAGCGTGACGTGCTCGCCGAGGATCAGGACTCCGGGCTCCGAGGCGATTCCCGAAGGGGCCGGGTACGGTTTCTCCACCGGGGCGCTCCGTCCGATCCAGGCGTCCCCCTCGCCCACGAGGTCGGCACCGGTGAAGGAGGCGATCGTACGGGCCTCGCTCCAGCTCAGCGCCGCGGACACGGCGGGAAGCAGTCCCGCGGCCACCACGAAGGTCCGTCCCCCGGTCTCGACTGCGACGTACTCGAGTCGCGGGTGCAGGCAGACGGCCAGGCTCGCCGGGAGGGTCCACGGCGTGGTCGTCCAGATGACGACGGACACCTCGCGACCCTGCAGCGCGGGCACCTTCGCTTCGAGGCCGCGGACCGGGAACCGGACGTACACGGACGGATCGGTCCGGTTCTCGTACTCGACCTCGGCCTCGGCCAGCGCGGTTCGGCACGACGGGCACCAGTGCACCGGCATCTCGCCGTGATAGACCGCCCCCTTCGCGAAGAAGCGTCCCAGCTGGCGGACGATCTCCGCCTCGTAGGTGTGGTCGATGGTGCGGTAGATCGCGCGACGGCTGGGGACGGCGGCGCGCTCCTCCTGGGCGTCGAGGGCTCGATCCCACTGGACGCCGAGACGCTGGAACTCGGAGCGCTGGACCTCGACGAACTTCTCCGCGTACGCCCGGCACAGCTGCCGGACCTCGAGCGGAGTGAGGGAGGCCTTCTTCGGGCCGAGCTCCTTGTCCACGCGGTGCTCGATAGGAAGTCCGTGGCAGTCCCATCCAGGAACGTACGGGGTCTGAAAGCCCATCATGGAGCGCGACTTCACCACGAAGTCCTTGAGGATCTTGTTCAGTGCTTGCCCGAGATGGATGTTCCCGTTGGCGTACGGCGGCCCGTCGTGCAAAACGAAGGTCGGGCACCCGCGGCGCGCATCCGCGATCCGCCGGTAGGCGCCGGTCGTTTCCCACCATTCCAGGATCTGGGGCTCGCGCTGCGGCAGATTCGCCTTCATGGCGAACTCGGTCCGGGGGAGGTGGACCGTGCTCTTAAGTTCAATTTTCCCCGACACTTGGCGCTCCGCGTGGAAAGCCGGTACTGTAACACAGCCGCGACTGCCGAGTCAGGGAGACCTCCGGCGCGGCCCACGAGCCCGATGCGCAACGAACTTCCTGACGGCCACCGGAGCTCGGCTCCGTTGCGGGTCTACCTCGACCACAACGCCACCAGTCCGCTTCGTCCGGAGGCGTACGCGGCGATGCGCGCGGCGCTCGAGCGTGAGGCGGGCAACCCGTCGGCCCTCCACACGGAAGGGCGCGCGGCACGGGCAACGATCGACGAAGCGCGGGGGCGCGTCGCCGCCCTCGCCGGCGTCTCGCCCCGCGACGTGGTGTTCACGAGCGGAGGATCGGAATCCATCGCGGCGGCGATCCACGGCGTCTGCGCCCGGGCGCCGTCGCATCGGAGGCGGATCGTCGTCTCGAGCGTCGAGCATTCGGCGGTTCTGGAGTCGGCTCGACAAGCCTCGCTCCGCGGGTTCGAGGTGGTGGAGGTCCCTTGCGGGGCCGACGGCCGCGTCGATGCGGCGCTGCTTCTGGATGCGGTGGACGAGCGCGCTGCGCTCGTGGCGCTCCAGTGGGCGAACAACGAGACGGGAGTCCTCCAGCCGGTCGAGGTCGTCGCGTCGTCGTGCGCGCAGCGCGGCGTTCCGCTGCTGGTGGATGCGGTCCAGGCGGCGGGGAAGATCGGCGTCGGCGGCACCGAGGTGCGACCGGACCTGATGGCGCTTTCCGCGCACAAGATCGGCGGCCCGCAGGGGGCCGGAGCGCTCGTCGTCCGGGACGGAATCGAGATGGCGCCTCTGGTGACCGGCGGGGCGCAGGAACGCCGCCGTCGCGGCGGCACCGAAGCCGTGGCATCTCTCGCCGGCTTCGGGGCGGCCGCCGAGGCGGCGAGAAGCCGATTGGAGGCGGAGGGACAGCGTCTCCTGGTGCAGCGGCGGCGGATCGAGGAGCTCCTGAAGGATCGTTTCCCCGACGTGCGCATCCATGGACTCAGCGCGAGACGGCTGCCGAACACGGTCCTCTGGGCCATCCCGGGAGTCTCGGGCGAGACGCTGGCGATCGCCCTCGACATGGCGGGGTTCGCCGTGTCCACCGGATCGGCGTGCGCGTCCGGGGCGGTTGCGTCCTCCCACGTGCTGCGCGCCATGGGGATCGCGGAGGACGAGGCACGGTGGGCAGTCCGTGTCTCGCTGGGCTGGAGCACGACGGAAGACCACGTCGATCGCTTCCTCGACGCTCTCCCGCGCGTGGTCGCGCGGATCCGCGACGAGATCGCGAGGGGGAACGGCTGAAACGTGCGAATCCGGCGACAGTCTTCCACGACACTCGGGGGCGTCGCCCTGAACTGCTGAAAACGTCCCGCGGAAATGCACGCCGGTCGGCCGGCGTGCTTTCCTCGGGATGTGCGGGCCGGTCCGCCGGACCGCACGCGGGGCCGAGGGTCTCGGCGGCGGACCCCGGTATTTTCACTCCGGAAACCGACTCGGGCCCGCCGGTGCTTCCATGCCGGGCTGCGCCCGGGGGCATCATCGCGAAGGTCAGCCTCTCTCAATGATGCCGGAACAGCCGCTCGCGGTTGCGGACCAGGTACAGGACGATCAGCACGTTCAGCAGGAGAACGATCAAGATCGAGCGCTGGAACTGGTGGCTGAGGTCGAACACCTCGATGGGGATGAAGAACGCCGACTCGCCGATGGCCAGCCAGCCGGCCCAGGCTGCGCGGCGGATCAGCCCGATCCCCTCGACCAGCGAGAACAGGCTGTAGAGCAGCGTGCCCGTCGCGATCCAGCCCACCTTGCGCGGCGTGACGGTCTCGATCCACGCAGCCAGGCGGGTGAAGAACTCCTGCTCCGGGTCGAAGGGCAGGGCGTCGAGCGCGCGCCTGAACTGTGAGGGCAGGTCGTCGCCGATCAGGCTGTAGATCCCCAGCGCCAGGCCGAGCAGCACGAGCCCCTTGCCCAGCTTGAATCCCACGATCAGCCACAGGGTCGGAGCGAGGCGTCGACCGGTCTTGTGAGGCGCGGACTTCACGACCCCTCGAAGCCGGGAGCATGCCGCGCCTGGTTCCCCACGCCCCCAAGGGTGAGCAGGCCGGTCATCACCCGCACCGGAAGCGGCCAACCAGTGACGTCGCCGAGAGGCGCGCGGTCGGCAGGCACGATGGAGATTCCGGAGTCGATCATCGACCCGGCTACGATCATCGTAGCGTCGAGCAGCGGCAGCCCGCAGGCGAAGCCAGATCCGTGGTCCGGTTCCATGGGTCCTCCGAGAGTGCGCGAGAGGACTCCTGCCCGATGGGAGGCGCGCCGGTCGCCGGCGGGTGGATTCCGGCTCTGAGGGATCGTCACGGCTGCCGCGGGGTCGCGTCGGATCGAATGCCCGATTCCTCGAAGCGGTGCGGTGTCGACATCGTTTCCTCGGATCGGTTTCCTGTTGCGCGCGCACCGTAGCATCGACGCCGGTCGAGTCGAAAGGGGGCCGTGCGAATGCGGTGGCCCGCTGCCTTGACGGGGCTGCCGTGGGAAGGGCATCCTGCTGGGCGTTGTCGGGAGAAACATGTGACAAACGTGCAGACGGCCGTCGCCATGAGCGGCGGCGTGGACAGCTCGGTGACGGCGGCGCTGCTCGCCCGCGAGGGCAGGCCGATCGTCGGCTTCTCGATGCAGCTGGTCGACCGCCTCCACGGCGAGACGGAGAGGTACGGCCGCTGCTGCTCGCCGGAGGACTTCCGAGACGCCCGGTCCGTCGCCGACCAGTTGGGCTTCCCCCACTACGTTCTCGACATGGAGGAGGACTTCCGCCGGCACGTGCTCGTTCCCTTCGGAGAGGATTACGGGAAGGGGCGCACTCCCTCTCCGTGTATCCGGTGCAACACGCATCTGAAGTTCGGCGCGCTCCTCGGCCGGGCGCGCGCCGTGGGCGCCGACCGGTTGGCCACCGGTCACTACGCGATCCTCGAGCGCGACCCGCGAAGCGGCCGAACGCTGCTCCGGCGGGCGCCATGCGAGGAGAAGGACCAATCGTACTTCCTGTTCGATCTCTCCGAGGCGCAGCGCCGGATGGCGGAGTTTCCCCTGGGCGGCTTGCAGAAGAGCCAGGTTCGGGAGATCGCGACGGAGCTGGGGCTCGCGATCGCGGAGAAGGCCGAGTCCATGGATCTCTGTTTCGTCGCGGAGGGAGAGGACTACCGTGGGGTCCTTCGAGCCCGCGGGCTCGCTCGGGAATCCCTCCCCGGGGAGATCGTGGACGTCTCCGGTCGCGTCCTCGGCACGCATCGGGGAATCGAGAACTTCACCGTCGGGCAGCGGCGGGGACTCGGGATCGCCTCGGGCGAGCGGCTCTACGTCGTTCGCATCGAGGAGGAATCCCACCGCGTGGTCGTCGGGGAGGAAGCGGAGCTGCACCGTGACGAGTGCACGATCGAGCGCGTGCGCTGGATCCCGTTCGATTCGCCGCGCGGGCCGATTCGCGCGGTGGTGAGGATCCGCTCGACCCATGCTGGGACGCCGGCCACGATCACCGAACTGGGCGACGGCCGCGCGAAGGTGCGCTTCGACGGTCCCCAGCGCGCCGTGACACCGGGTCAGGCCGCGGTGGCGTACGATGGCGATCTCGTTCTCGGGGGCGGGTGGATCGCGTCCGAGGGGAAGCGCGGGAGCGGAGAGCAGCGATGGAACTGACCGATCTCCACAAGCGAGTGCTGGCCGCGGCCCTGGCGGCGAATGGCCGGCTCATCTTCTGGGTTCTGGGCGGAGGCCGGTGGATGCTCCCCGGGTTCGCCGAGGACGTCAGCGGGACATTGCGCGATCTCGAGTCCGGGGGACTCCTGGCACCGCCCGACGGCACGAGGCATCCGACCGGCACGCGGTCCGAGCCGGCGAAGGGATCCCACGTGGTGGCTCTCACCGAGCCAGGTCGCCATCGGGCGCTGTCCGCAACCGGCCGGCAAGCGAGCGCGTCGCCGAAGGGAGCTTGACGCATCCCCGGGCCGAGTGGAGAATGAGCGGCGACATCGAGCGGGAATAGCTCAGTTGGTAGAGCATCAGCTTCCCAAGCTGAGGGTCGCGGGTTCGAATCCCGTTTCCCGCTCCAGGCTGCGACTCAGTGTTTCGCGAACCAGGCCTTCGAATCCTTCCAGTCCGCTTTCATTCCGTCCTGGCCAGGTTTCCAATCGGCGGGGCAGACCTCGCCGTGCTCGCGAGCGAACTGAGCGGCTTGCAAAACCCGCAGCGCCTCGTCTACCGAGCGGCCGATCGCGAGGTTGTTGATCGTCGCGTGCTGGACCATGCCGTCCGGATCGATGATGAACAGCGCCCGAAGGGCCACCCCGTCGGAGTTGAGGACCGCGTAGTCGGTGGCGAGCGTCTTGTTGGTGTCGGCGACGAGCGGATACGTGAGCCCCTCGATCCCCCCCTGCCGTCGAGGCTTCTCGGTCCACGCGAGGTGGGTGAACTGGCTGTCGATGCTGGCTCCGACGACTTCGGCGCCGAGCTTCCGGAATTCGTCCAGCCGGTCGGAGAACGCGAGGATCTCGGTCGGGCAGACGAAGGTGAAGTCGAGCGGGTAAAAGAAGAGGACGAGCCAGCGGCCGCCGTACTCGCCCAAGCTCACCGTCTTGAATTGACCTTGCAGAACCGCGGGAAGCGAGAAACCCGGTGCCTTCCTTCCAACGATGGTCATGACGCATCTCCTTTAATTCTTGTTTTAATTACTTTTCCTCAAGGCCGCTCCCTATCGCTTCCGTGCGAATCGGAGCGCCGCGCGGCTTGAACGAGGCGGCATGTCGGCTGCGCCCTGCGCTCGGACGCGGAAGGTAGACCATCGCGCCTGCTGCGTCGATAGCCGGCCGCGATTCATAGCGAAGGACAACACGTCGCTCGATCAGTTGCGGAGACGCGATGGTATCGCCGGCGTTTCATCAACTCTCACATCTTACAATCTCTCAACTCAATCAGGACCAAAAGCGTGGATTGTCTGCAACCGTCTTCGGCGTTTTTCCATTGCTCTCGCGCGCGACGAAGTGGTAACTTCCCCGGGTTCATCTGGTTGCTCTGATTCTCAGTCCTTTCGGCGCGGGCTTTCGCCCAGGACAGGCTCGATAGAATGGCGAAGATCCTGCTCGCGGATGGATTCCAGCCGGTCGCGGACATCGAGCGATCGTTCCTCGCGCGGGCGGGGTGCGACCTGATCGCGGCGAAGGTCGGAGAGGACCTGGTTCGCCTGACACGCGAGGACCGTCCCGATCTTCTCGTCCTCGACATGAGCTCACCGACTCGCGATGCGCTCGCGTGCTGTCGCGCCGTCAAGGCGGACCCCTCGCTGCGCGGCACGCGGGTGGTGCTGCTCGCGACCGCGCTCGATGCGACGCGGTGTCTCGAAGCGGGAGGCGATGCGGTGGTTCCCAGGCCTCTCACGGTTGCCCGCCTGGCCGAGATCGCACGGCGGTACCTTCGAATTCCGGAGCGGTCGGAGGAGCGGGTCGCCGTGGCGCTGAGGGTGGACTTCACGCGGCGCGGCGCGGATCGGGTCGGCTTCACGAGGAACCTGGGGGCTGCGGGGCTCTTCCTCCACACCAGCGAGGAATTCGAGTTGCGCGAGGCTATGGATCTGCGCCTCCACCTCGCGGCGCGGGGGAACGTGGAGATCCGCGCGGCAGGGCGCGTGGCCCGCTTGGTTCCGAAGGTGGCGGAGCCCGCGGCGATCGGAGGGGCGGGAGTCGAGTTCCTGGAACTCGGGGCCAGCGAGAGGATCGAGATCGGACGCTTTGTGCGACAGCACGCGGGAGGGGAACCGTGAGTGGCGCGCCACGCATCCTGGTGGTGGACGACGAGGAAGCGATCGTGGATCTCACCCGAATGGTCCTGGTTGCGGGCGGCTACGATGTCGTCACGGCGCCTTCGGGATGGGATGCCCTCCGCACGTTGCGGGGCGGCGGGTTCGACTTGGTCCTCCTCGACATCAACATGCCGGGCATGGACGGCTGGGAAACGCTTCGGCTGCTCAAGTCCGACGGAGCCATTCGCGACGTGCCGGTGGCGATGTTCTCCATCAAGAACGAGTTCCGGGACAGGATTCACGGCATGCAGGAAGGGGCGGTGGAGTTCATCACCAAGCCGTTCGAGATGGACGACCTTCTCGCCCGAGTGCGACGGGTTCTCGAGAACCGCGAAGCGACGGATCCGTCTCGTTCCCACTCTCTTCCTGCGCGGTAGCCGAATGTCGTTCCCTCCGTTCGACGACGATTTCGACCGACTGCGCACCGAGGCACTCAGGCTTCGCAGCGTGCTCATGGATCGGACCACGGGACTTCCCGCCGTGGCGGTCCTCGGTGAAGAGATCCGCGGTCTTCTCGAGTCCCGCCGGCACGTCGGGGTCCTCCACGTCGAGGCTTCCGATCTGGAGCTCGTCGAGTCGCTCTACGGATGGCAGATCTTCGATCGCGTGGTGGCTCGGATCGGCTCGGTGCTCGAGGGCTCGATGGGAGCCGCGCTGCCCGCAGGAAGCCTGCTGGGGGTCCACCACGTGGGGAGCGGCCGCTTCGTCGCGTTCGTGCCGACGACCCCCGACGGAGCGCTCGTGAACGCGGCGTTTCTCGAGCGGACGGCGGACGCTCTGCGCGGGAGTCTCGAAACCGCTTTCGATGCGGAGGAGATGGCGGGACTGAGCCCTCGCCTGACGTTCCGTGCCGGCCATGCGCTGCTGTCCGAGAACCCGTTCTTTCGTTTCGAGCGACGCCTCGACTCGGCCATCGAGCAAGCCCGTACCCTGCACGCGCGGCGAGAGAGCCACCGCGACGTCTCGTGGGAGGCGGAGTTGCGCCGCATCATCGCGGAGTCCGCGGTGACGACCGTCTTTCAGCCCGTCGTCGATCTGGGATCGGGGGCGGTGGTCGGCTACGAGGCGCTCTCGCGCGGGCCATCGGGAGGAGAGTTCGAGTCGCCGCGAGCGCTCTTCGGGGTGGGCGAGCGGTTCGGGCTCGCCCACGACCTGGACCGCGTCTGCTGGACGAGCGCGCTTCGCGCGGTGCGCGACCTTCCGTCACGCGCGACGATGTTCGTAAACGTGCTCCCCGCGAGCCTCGCGGATCCGGACTGGGAAGGCGGCGGAATCGCGTCGCTCCTCCGGGAGCTCGGCGTCGAGCCGTCCCAGGTGGTGGTGGAGATCTCGGAGCGGAGGTCGGATTCGGACCCCGACCTCCTCGTCCGGTCCTCCGAGTCGATTCGGCGGCAGGGGTTCGGCCTTGCCCTGGACGACGTGGGAACCGGCTACGGGACCCTGGGGACCCTCGATCGAGTGGGTCCCGACTATCTCAAGATGGACGTCAGCCTGGTCCGAGGAGTGCACGCCAGTTTCATCAAGCAGGACATCCTCTCGGCGCTCGTGAAGATCGGGCGCCGTCTGGGGGCGGTGCTGGTCGCCGAAGGGATCGAGTCCGCGGACGAGACCGCGACCCTGCGGGCGGCCGGCGCGCAGTTGGGCCAGGGCTTCCTCTACCACCGGCCGCGTCCCATCTCGAGTGAGGCCCCCGGGCCCGGCAGCGAGCGGGAGGGCTGAACGTCGCCATGTTGGCAGCCCTCGGTTGCAGAATCCCGCTGCTCCTTCCCGGCCAGGCGGCGTTGCCCATCGGAAACGCGATGGTCTGGGTCGTCAGCGTCGTGGCCATCGGCTTCGTCGCGCTTCTGGTCGGACTCCTCGTCCTGTCACATCGCCAGGAGCGGCGCGACCTTCGCGAGATCGTCCGTGCCGTGGAAGACCTCCGCGCCGGAGCTGGGGCGCGGCCGGCGGAGGTGGACTCGAGATCCCCGATGTCGTTCCTCGCCGATGCCGTCAACCGGCTGGCGGAGGATTTCGGAAGGCGGGCAACCGCGGCGGCCTCGTCCGAGGAGCGTCTGCGCGCGGTGCTCGCCGCAGCCCGCGACTACGCCGTGGTGGCCACGGACGGGGATGGAGACGTGACGAGCTTCAGCACCAGCGCGACCGACCTGTTCGGCTGGGAGGAGGAGGAGATTCTCTCCCGGCAGGCGTCGATTCTCTTCGATGGCTCATCGTGGAGGGATCTGCTGCCCCGGTTGACGCGGCGGACGTTTCGAGAGCGCGGCATCGAGACCCGAGTTCGGCTCGTGCGGAAGGGGGGGACGGAGTTCGACGGCCATGTCGTCGTTCGATGGATGGAGGGCTCCGCCACGGGGGTTCCTGGATTCCTGTTGCTTGCCAGAGACGTGAGCAGTCAGATCCGGCTCGAGGAAGAGCTTCGCGAGTCCGAGGCCCGGTACCGCGCGCTGTTCGAGGGGCTCGCGGAGGGGGCACTCCTGCTCCAGGGGGGGACCATCGCTCTAGCGAATCGGGCGTTCGAGAAGATGTGCGGAGCGGGCGAGGGAGAGCTTTCGACCCGGAGGTTTCGCGAACGGGTCGCCGTGCGGGATCTGCTCGTGGTCGAGGAGCGCCTCGCTGCCCTCGAGGCCGGCGAGTGCGGCGCGGACACCCTGCACTTCACGCTTCTCGGCGCAAACGGGCAGCCCGCCGCGGAAGCGAGCTTGCACGCCGCGCCTGTGGCGTACGGGGGCAAACCTGCGGTGCTCGCCGTCGTTCGCGACGAGACGGCCGAGCGTCTCATCCAGGCGGAGCTGAGACAGAACGAGACGCGACTCGACGCGGTTCTGGAGGCGACCTCGGACGGGATCCTCGTTCTCGCGGACGCCGCTTCAGGAGGCGTCGTCCGGATGACGAACCGAGCGTTCCTCGACATCTTCGGGCTCTCGGAGCGCGAAGTCCTCGGAGCGTCGGAGGGAGGGTTGATCCGCCGGCTCAGCGAGGCGGGTGCCGGCGCCGAGGCGGTTGCGGCTCTGCTCTCCACTGCGGCTCGCGAGACGGTCGTCGAGAGGGCCGTTCTCGAGGGGGAGCGGCCGCGAATCCTCGAGATCCGCGTCGCGAGGCTCGAAGGGCCGAGCGGGGCGCCGCTGGGCCGGGTGCTGGCCTGCCGGGACATCTCGGATCAGAGAGCGTTCGAGCAGCGTCTCGAGGCGAACACCGAGGCGCTTCGCCGGAGCAAGGCGGAGCTGGAGCAGTCCTACCTCGAGCTTCAAGGGGTGAAGGAAGACCTGGCCCGCCGCACGCGAGAAGGAGAGGATCTCAACCGCGAGCTCAAAGCGTTGGTGGAGATGAAATCCAGTCTGCTCGCCAGCGTCTCGCACGAGCTGCAGACTCCGCTGGTGTCGATCCGCGGCTACACCGAGATGATCCTTCGGGAGAGGCTGGGGACCATCAACGACGAGCAGCGCAAGGGCTTGAGCCTAGCGTTGAGGAACATCGACCGACTGATCGCCATGATCGACAACCTCCTTTTCTTCACCAAGAGATTCGAGACGGAGGCCGATCTGAAGCTCTCGGTCTTTCGCCTGGGACCGGTGGTGCAGGACACGGTCGACCTGCTGCGGCCGAAGGCCGAGCAGAAGCAGGTTGCCGTCTCGGCGGTGTTTGCGGACCCCGCCGTCGAGGTGCGAGCCGATCGGGACAAGATCGTTCAGGTCTTCGTGAACCTCCTCACGAACGCCATCAAGTTCAACCGGGACGGGGGACGGGTGGAGCTGTCGGTCGGGGCGGGCAGACCGGGTTTCGCCGAGGTCCAGGTGAAGGACACGGGGATCGGGATCCCCAGGGACGAGCTCGAGCGGATCTTCGATCGGTACTTCCAGGGGGAGTCGGCGAAGGGAGCCGCGGAGCGCGGCTACGGGATCGGGCTCTCGCTGGTGCGGAACATCCTTCGCCTCCACGGCTGCGCGATCCGCGCGGAGAGCGAGACGGGCCAGGGCTCGACCTTCGTGTTCGCGCTGCCGCTGGCCGGCCGCGCGACGCCGGAGGAAGTCGATTCCCCGTCCCCGCCACGAGCCCGGGAAACTACGGACGCGGCGGAGTCGAAGGCGGAGACGGACCCTCCGACGGAAACTCGCTCCGAGGCGGGAGCGCCGAACAGCTTCCGGCCGCGATTCCGGATCGTTCGGCAGGCACAAACGACGAGGGAGTAGCGTGGGTCACGGCGTGCCGCGCTGCCGCACGGCTTCGTAGAGAAGAACCGCCGCGGCAGCACCGACGGAGAGGCTCTCCACCTCCGGGCGCATCGGGATGCGGACGACCTCGTCGAGGCGACGGAGGACCGAGTCCGCGACCCCGGCTCCCTCCGACCCCAGCACGAGCGCAACCGGGAGGCGCAGGTCGCACCCGTCGAGCGGTCGCGAGGCGTCGCGGTCTGCTCCCACGATGCGAATGGCGCGGCGGCGCAGGTGCTCGATGGCCGAATCGAGATCGGCGTGCGCCGCCGGGAGGCGGAAGATCGAGCCCATCGTCGCTCGCACGGTCCTCGGGTGGAACAGGTCGGCCCCGTTGCCTGTGGCGAGAAGCCCGGTGGCCGAGGAGGCGTCCGCGGTGCGCGCGATCGCCCCCAAGTTTCCCGGGTCTTGAATCCCGTGCGCCACCACGATCAGGGGCGTTCCGGAGCGGCCGGCGAGAACGGCCGCCATGCCGATCCGGGGATGCCGCACGACCAGGAGGACCGGTTGGGGCGAGCGCGCATCCTGAAGCGTCTCGAGAAGCTCGTCCGATACGACGTGAGGCTCGAAACCCGACGCCACGAGCTGAGCCCTCAGATCACGCCCCTCGGCGACGCGATCGATGGAAGGAGACACCACCGCGAACTCCACGTCGGCTTTCGCTCGAAGTGCCTCCTGGGCGAGGTGAACTCCCTCCGCGACGAGGATCCCCTCGGCGTCGCGGAACCCCCGGTCTCGCCGGAGGCGTCGGAGGCGTCGTACCAGCGGGTGGTCGCGGCCGAGAACGGGGGTATCCATGGATGCGCGTCATGGTAAACTCCCCCCTGCGTCGTGCAAGCGGCCATGGGGACGGCCTTCATGCCAATTCGAATCCTCGCCGTCAGTCCGGACAATCCACGCTCGGACAGGCTCGCGGAAGCGGTCGGGGCGCTCGCAGCCGGACTCGTTCTCGCCGTGCCTACCGAGACCGTTTACGGACTCGCCGCCGACTCATTCCACCGCGACGCGCTGCGCCGATTGAACCGGATCAAGCGGAAGCGGGAAGATTCGCCGATCCTGCTTCTCGCGGCGGATCTCGAGCAAGCCTGCCGCGTCGCGGGGCGGCTGCCGCCGGAGTTCGAGCCGCTGGCGGAGCGGTTCTGGCCGGGTCCCCTCACCGTGGTGGTCCCCGCGGCTCCGGATCTCCCCGAGGAGGTTTCGGGCGGGCGCGGGACCGTGGCTGTGCGAGTCCCCGGGCTCGCCCTGCCGAGATCCATGGCCGGAGAGCTTGGACGGCCCGTCACCGGGGTGAGCGCGAATCTTCACGGCGCTCCTCCCTGTCGCAACGCGGAGGAAGTGGTCCGTGTCCTCGGCGACGAGGTGGACATGGTTCTCGACGGCGGACAAGCTCCCGGGAGCGCCCCCTCGACGATCGTCGATCTGACCGGGCCCGTTCCCCGCGTGCTACGCGCCGGGATCATCCCGGTTTCCGCGCTCGCGCCGTTCCTGGCCGGACTCACTCTACGATCGCTATAATCCGCCCGTCTTCGGAGGCGGACGGACGGCCGCCGCGGCGAGCGGTTTCCGCGAGCCGGGGAGGAAAGTCCGAACTCCACAGGGCAGCGCGCTGGGTAACCCCCAGGCCTGGTGACGGGACGGAAAGTGCAACAGAAAGTAGACCGCCTGCCGCGCTTCCGTCGCGAGCCACCTCGCGCCGGAGATAGGGGTGCGGCCGGTGAGGGTGAAACGGTGCGGTAAGAGCGCACCAGCGTCGACGGCAACGCCGGCGGCTCGGTAAACCCCGCGCGGAGCAAGACCAAATAGGGGAGCGTTCGAGGCTGGCCCGGCCGAGGCTCCCGGGTAGGTTGCTGGAGGGCGGGGGAGACCCCGCTCCTAGAGGAATGGCCGTCGCCTCCGCGAGGAGGAACAGAATTCGGCTTACGGACGGCTCCGAGGACACCCGCTTCCGCCGACGCCCGGGTGGCCGGGCCCGGCGGGAGAGGATCTCCGAGCCGCAGGTGAGCGATCCAGGATGAAGGCGAAGCGCTCCTCGCCGCTACCATTGCAGACCGGGGACACGGTGGGCGTCGTCGCGCCCGGATTCGCGGTGCGCTCGTCCGCTCTGCTCGCGGGGATCGATCGGCTCCGCGAATGGGGATTCGAGGTCCGCCTCGGCGCACGGGCGCTCGCGCGGAGCGGGTACTTCTCCGGGACCGACGCGCAGCGTGCCGACGACCTGAACCGGATGCTGCGCGATCCAGAGGTTCGCGCCGTATGGATGGCCCGAGGGGGCTACGGCGCCGCGCGAGTCGTCGAGCGGATCGACTGGGGCGCATACCGTCGCGCCCCGAAGCTGCTCGTGGGATACAGCGATGCAACCGCGCTGTTCGCTTCGGCGCTACGCGCGAGGGGAAGCGTCTGCCTCTACGGTCCCGTCGTCCGCGAGCTCGACGATCCTCGGAGCTTTCACGGTCCCAGCCTTCGTGCCGCGCTTCGGGGAGACGCGCTGCGCTTGCGCCTGGATCGAGGCCGAGTCGTTCGTGAGGGACGCGCGGAAGGGCTCCTGGCCGGCGGCAACCTCACGGTTCTGTGCCATCTTCTCGGGACCCCGTACGAGCCAGACCTTCGCGGTCGGATCCTGTTCCTCGAGGATGTCGGTGAGGAGGTGTACCGTCTCGATCGCATGCTGACGCAGCTGCGCCAGGCGGGAGCTCTGCGCGACGTCGCCGGGATCGTCCTCGGCCGCTTCGCGGTTCCACCCACCAGGCGCGAGTTCCCGCCGGACCGGCCGCTGTCCGAGGTGTTCGCGGAGGTGCTGGCGCCCCTGGGCGTTCCCGTGATCGGCGGCCTGCAGGCAGGCCATTGCGCGGCGAAGAGAACGCTTCCCCTTGGGACGCGTGCCATTCTCGACACCGGGTCGGGCGTGCTTCACGTCGGAGGCGGTCCCGGCTCGAGCGCCGTCCGGAAGTGACGGTGGTGCACCCCGAGCTGCGACGGATCCGTCTGGACGTGGCCTACGACGGATCGTCTTTCGCGGGCTGGCAGATCCAGCGCGAGGCGCGGACGGTCCAAGCGGTCCTGTCCGACGCTCTTCAGCGCATACAGGCCGGCTGCCGCGCTTCGGTGCGTGGTGCGGGACGAACCGACGCGGGGGTCCATGCGCGCGGTCAAGTCGCGGACGCTGACGTGGCTTCGCGGCTCGACGACGAGGGTCTGCTCCGCGCCCTCCGCAGCCTGCTCCCGGAGGACCTCCGGCCCATCCGCGTCATGACCGTCCCGGCGGATTTCCACGCGCGGCACGACGCCCTCGCCAAGACGTACGAATACACGCTGGACCGCACGTGGGCCCGTGACCCCTTCCTCTCGCGATACGCCCTCCACCACCCTCACGAGATGGATGCCGACGCCGTGTCGAGGGCCCTGCGAAAGCTCCCCGGCCGGAAGGATTGGTCGGGCTTCGCGGGAGCCGCGTGCGACCAGAAGAACACCGTGCGCGATCTCATGGAAGCGTCCTACGAACAACCGGCGGCGGAGCTCGGGGTCTTCCGTTTCACTGCGGACGGGTTCCTGAATCACATGGTGAGGAACCTCGTCGGCACGCTCCTCGAAATCGCTCGCGGGAAGCTCTCCCCCGATCGCGTCGACGAGGTCCTCGGGAGCTGCGACCGCCGACTCGCCGGTCCCACGGCACCGGCTCACGGTCTGTGCCTGGTGCGCGTCGTGTACGCCCCGGGTCTTGGCGGTCCATCGGCGACGGGATCTTTGCGGCCGCGACGCTGATTCCTCGATCGACTGATGTACCATCCTCGTATCGGAGGGGCCATGGGGACGATTCTGGTCACAGGCGGCGCCGGCTACATCGGAAGCCACATCGTGCGCAGGTTGCTTCGAGATGGGCGCAACGTCCTGGTTCTCGACGACCTCTCCGAGGGTCACCGAGCCGCCGCGACGAACGCGCGGCTCGTCGAGGGGGACTTCGGAGACCCGGGACTGCTCGACCGGCTGCTTCCAGCTGAGGAAGTGAGGTTCGTCATCCACATGGCAGCCTGCTCCCTCGTGGGAGAGTCCATCACCGACCCGGCGAAGTACTACCGGAACAACGTGGCGAAGGGAGTCACGCTCCTCGAGGCGGCCGTGCGTCACGGCCTGCGCGGAATCGTCTTCTCGAGCACCGCCGCGGTCTACGGCGAGCCGGTGGAGATCCCGATCTCCGAGGCGCATCCCCAGGTTCCCGTGAATCCGTACGGCGAGACGAAGGCCGCCTTCGAGAGGGCGCTTCACTGGTTCCGGCGCGCACACGGGATCCGGTTTGCGGCGCTGCGATACTTCAACGCGGCGGGCGCTCATCCGGACGGGACGATCGGAGAGGACCACGAGCCGGAGACCCATCTGATTCCGAATCTCCTTCGGGCGATCGCTGCGGGAGGTCCTCCCGTGCCTCTCTTCGGCGACGACTACCCGACCAGCGACGGCACCTGCGTGCGGGACTACATCCACGTGGTGGATCTCGCCGAAGCTCACGTGCTGGCTCTCGAAGCTCTCGAGAGCGGAGCGGTGGATGGAGAGGCGCTGAACCTGGGCAACGGCGCCGGCTTTTCGGTGCGGCAGGTGGTGGAAGCCGTCGAGCGGGTGACCGGCGAGACGCCACCGACTCGTCGCGCCCCGCGGAGGCCGGGGGATCCGGCGACCCTCGTTGCGTCTTCTCGGAAAGCGCGCGAGCGATTGAACTGGCGCCCGGCGCTCTCGGCCCTCGATGAGATCGTGGGGACAGCGTGGGACTGGCACCGATCCCATCCGAATGGCTTCGGGGAGCGTTCCGGCCGGATTTGAAGTCGACCGCAGGGGAACCGATATTCACCGCGGCCCGGGCGTGAGGAGATGCGGTCGTGTTCCCGAGCATCGAGCCCGATGGAAGTCGATTCCGTTTCGCGGTGCTCGTCCTGTGTGCCCTCCTCGTGGGGATCGCGGGCTTCGTCGACGAGGCGACCGGCTGGGAGCTCTCGTTCTCCATCCTGTACTTCGTTCCGGTCTCCATCGCCGCCTGGAACGTCTCGCGGCGCGCCGGAATCGCGATGTCGTTCGTCTGTGCGCTCGTCTCGCTCGCCGCCGAGATGTCGGCTCATCCTCCGTATCGCCTGCCGGCGGGTCCGATCTGGAACGCATCGGTTCTGTTCGGGACGTTTCTCATCGTCACGTTGCAGATCTCGGCGCTCAGGGCACGGATCGATCGTGAGAAAGTCCTTGCGCGAACCGACTCCCTCACCCGCGTCGCGAACTCGCGGGCGTTCTACGAGGCCGCGCGGAAGGAGCTCGCCCGATGCCGCCGGTACCGGCGTCCGCTCAGCCTGGCCTACCTGGATCTGGACGGGTTCAAGCAGGTCAACGACCGGATCGGCCACCTGGCGGGCGATGCTCTCCTGACCCGGGTCGCTCGGGTGCTGCTGCAACGGGTACGGGAGACCGATATCGTGGCCCGAATGGGCGGGGACGAGTTCGCGATTCTGTTTCCCGAAACGGCGGAAACCGACGCCGCGACGGCGATGGCTCACCTGCGTGCCGCTCTCGCCGAGGATCTCGCCGGCTCCGACCAGCCCGTGACCGCGAGCGTCGGTCTCCTGACCTGCCTCGCGGCTCCTCCCACCGTGGAGGACATGGTGCGCCGCGCGGATCATCTGATGTACGACGCGAAGAGCCGGGGAAAGGACGGGATCGTGCACCAGGTGTTCGATGATCCGCCGCCGAGTTCTCGCGGGCGGCGGGGCGTTTCGCAGCCCTGACGCCCCCGTCGCAACGGGTCGGTTGAAGCGCCGGGCGATCGGTTCTACTATTCGGGATTGCACGCTCTCTTGACGAGGGGCGCCCTTCCGGAGGCAGCTGTTGCCCACCCCGAGAACGGATATATCCGCGCTCGCAGCGCCGGGAACGGAAGAGGAGCGGCTCCTCCGCGAGATCGATCTCGGTCGCATCCCGAAGCACGTGGCCATCATCATGGACGGAAACGGGCGCTGGGCCCGGAAGCGCCGGCTGCCTCGAGTGGCCGGCCACAGGGCGGGGATCGCCGCGGTGCGCGACACGGTGGAGTCCTCGGCCCGGCTCGGCCTTCAGGTCCTGACGCTCTACGCATTCTCCCAGGAGAACTGGAAGCGACCGCGGGCGGAGGTGGAGACCCTGATGGACCTCCTCAGGGAGTACGTCCGCAGGGAGCTCGCGATGCTGCACGACAACAACATTCGGTTCCGGGTCATCGGGCGAACGGGGGAGCTTTCCGACACCGTCCAGTCGGAGCTGAAGCGAGCGGTGGAGACCACGGCGAGGAACGACGGGCTCCAGTTCAACATCGCGCTTTCCTATGGCGGCCGGACCGAGATCGTGGACGCCTGTCGCGGCCTGATCGAGGAGGGGATTGCGCCGGAGCAGGTCACCGAGCAGGCGGTGGCTCGTCACCTGTACACCGCCGGCCAGCCCGACCCCGACCTTCTGATCCGAACCAGCGGAGAGATGCGCGTCTCGAACTTCCTTCTCTGGCAGATCGCTTACGCGGAGATCTGGGTCACGCCGACGCTTTGGCCCGATTTTCGCCGAAGGCACCTGTTCGAGGCGATCCTCGACTTCGAGCGCCGCGAGCGGCGGTACGGCGGCATCGAGCCACAGCCCCACGCGGGACCCGCCACCGCCGTTCGGGGATAGCTCGCCGGGCTCCCCGCCACGCATGACCCGGGTCGTCACCGCCGCCGTCCTCCTGCCGATCCTCTGGCTCGCCATCAAGCGCGGGCCCGCATGGACGTTCCACCTTCTCGTGCTGGTGGCCATGGTTCTCGCGGCCTGGGAGTGCTACGGGCTGCTCGAGTCTCGCGGCTCGCGCCCCCTGAAGCGGTTCGGAATCGTCGCGTGCGTGGCGGTCAGCGCCTCCTTCGCGATCGGATCGCCGGTCCTGGCGCCGTGCCTCCCTCTGGTTCTCGCGACCATGGGAGCGATGCTGGGCGCGATGCGCCACGGACGGGATCCGGATTCGATGCTCGACACGGCAGCGAGCACGGTCTTTCCGGTGCTGTTCGTGGGGCTGTCGTTCGGCTTTGCGCTGGGCCTGCGGGCCATGTCGGGGGAGGATGGGACCGACCTGCCTCTCCTCCTCCTGGTGTGCGTCATGGCTTCGGACACGGCCGCGTTCTACGTGGGAACGAGGTTCGGGCGGCGCCGGCTCGCGCCGCTCGTGTCCCCGAAGAAGAGCTGGGAAGGGGCGTGCGGTGGGCTCGTGGCGAGCGTGGCCGGAGCCGTGGTGGCGCACTACTGGTTCTACCAGAGGCTCCCGATCGTGCACGCCGTCGTTCTCGGAATCCTCCTGGGGGCGGCCGGTATCGCCGGAGACCTGGCCGAAAGCGTCCTCAAGCGCGCCGCCGGGGCGAAGGACTCCTCCGGGCTGCTGCCCGGCCACGGGGGGATTCTCGACCGGACCGACAGTCTGCTGTTCTCCGCTCCGGTGCTCTACTATTACTCGCTTCTCTTCCTGGGGGTTCGTTCGTGAAGCGACTCGTGATCCTCGGCTCCACCGGCTCCATCGGCCGGAGCACTTTCGACGTGGTCGCGCGCCACCCGGGGGCGTTTCGCGTGGTCGCGCTGGGCGCCGGGAGGAACCTGGCGCTCCTCGAGGAGCAGATTCATCGCTACCGTCCCTCCCTGGTGGCCGTCGGCGACGCGGAGGCCGGTGCGGAGATCGCGCGTCGCGTCGGGAGCTCCGTGCGCGTGGTGCACGGGGTTGCCGGCCTGCGCGAGGCGGCGCGCCACCCCGAGGCCGACCTCGTGGTCTCGGCACTGGTGGGCGCCCTCGGCCTCCTGCCGACCTTCGAGGCGGTGGACGCGGGAACGTCCGTTGCGCTGGCGAACAAGGAAGCGCTCGTCGCGGGAGGAGCCTGGCTCACCTCCCGCGCGCGCGAGACCGGAGCCCTGCTCCTTCCGGTGGACAGCGAGCACAACGCGCTCCACCAGTGCCTGCGCGGAGAGCGGACGGACGAGGTGCGTCGGCTCTGGCTCACCGCATCGGGTGGACCGTTCCGCACGCTGCGCCTCGAGGAGTTGCGAGGCGTCACCGTGGAGGATGCTCTGAAGCATCCCACCTGGACCATGGGACGAAAGGTCACGATCGACTCGGCCACGCTCATGAACAAGGGGCTGGAGGTGATCGAGGCCCGATGGCTCTTCGGGATCGATCCGGACCGGATCCGCGTGGTGATCCACCCGAAGAGCGTCGTTCACTCGATGGTCGAGCTGGTGGACGGCTCGTTCAAGGCGCAGCTCGGGGTGACGGACATGCGCCATCCGATCCAGTACGCCCTGACCTGGCCCGAGCGCTGGACGACCGACCTTCCGTCGTTCGACCCGGTCGCGGCAGGTCCCCTCGTATTCGAAGCGCCGGACCCGGACCGCTTCCCTTGCCTGGGCCTGGCCTACGAGGCCCTGCGACACGGCGGCGCCGCCCCGACGGTCCTGAACGCGGCGAACGAGGTAGCCGTGGAGGCGTTTCTCGCCGGAACGGCCTCGTTCCTCGACATCCCGGCCACCATCCGGGCCGTCCTGGATCTTCACGCATCGGATTCCTGCGCCGACCTCGACGATGTCCTCGCGGTCGACCGTCGCGCCCGGGAATCGGCCACCCGCGCTCTCGCCCAAGGAGTAACCGAGTGATCCACTCCCTCCAGTCCGCGTTTGCCTTCATCCTCGTGCTGGGTGTCGTCGTGTTCGTGCACGAGGGGGGGCACTTCCTCGCCGCGAAGCGGTTCCGGATCGGCGTACCGGTTTTCTCGCTGGGGTTCGGCCCCAGGCTCTTCGGGTTCCGGCGCAACGAGACCGACTATCGCGTCTCCGCGATTCCCCTGGGCGGCTACGTTCGAATGGCCGGCGACGAGGCGGACGAGCACCGGACCGGGGCTCCGGACGAGTTCCTCTCACGCCCCCGCTGGCAGAGGCTCATCGTCTACCTCGGGGGGGCAGTGTTCAACATCTGCCTCGCGCTGCTGCTCACGTGGTTCGTCTTCTGGGTGTTCGGGAAGGACGAGGCACCGGTCCCGAAAACCCACCCGGTCGTGGCCAGAATCCTTGCCGGTTCCACCGCCGAAGCGGCAGGGATTCGAACCGGGGACCGCGTGCTGAGCATCGGGGGAGCCGACGCGCGCCAGCCGAGCACGTATCGGGACGAGGTGATCCTCTCGCCCGGCAAGCGGAAGCCCGTGGTGCTGGAGCGGGAAGGGGAGCGCGTCACGGTGCAGCTCGATACCGGTCGCGATCCGAAGTACCAGCTCGGCTCCCCCGGATGGTACCTCCTGGAGGACAGCGCGGAACCACCGATCATCGAGGAGATCACGGAGGGATCTCCCGCGCAGAAGGCCGGACTTCGCGCCGGAGATCGGGTGCTCGCTGCGGACGATCGGGATCCGGTGACGGAGCTCGAGCTCAGGGCCATGCTCGAGGCGAGCCCGGGCCGCGAGATCGTGCTCGAGGTGGAGCGCGACGGTGGGATCCTCGAGATCGGGGTGACCCCGCGGTCCGACGGGGGCACGGGTCGGATCGGAGTGGGGTTCCTCCGGACGGTCCATCGCTCGTTCGGCGCGCTCGAAGCGGCAAAGGAGTCGGTGCGGGTCAACCTGGAGCTTTCGAAGACCGTGTATCTGACCCTGCGAAAGGTCGTGACCGGCCAGATCTCTCTGCGCGCCTTCTCCGGTCCGGTGGGAATCGCGGAGGCGTCCGGTCAGGCGGTCCGGCGGATCGACTGGCTCCTGTCCTGGATCGCGTTCATCAGCCTCCAGCTCGGGATCCTGAATCTCCTGCCGATCCCGGTTCTCGACGGGGGACACATTCTGCTCCTGGCCGTCGAAGGGCTCATGCGTCGGGAGCTGTCCGACAAGGTGAAGGAGCGGGTCATGCAGGCAGGGTTCCTGTTCCTGATCACGATCTTCGGGATCATCATGTTCTTCGACATCAAGAAGATCCTCCCCTGAGCAGCGGCCGTGCCATGCGCGACGTGCTCGATGCGCTGCTCGAGGAGATCCGCGCGGGCCGCCGCGCCGTCCTGGCCACGGTCGTCCGAGCCTCCGGGTCCACGCCGCGGGGAGTCGGTGCCAAGATGGCCGTCCGCGACGACGGGACCATCGTGGGGACGATCGGCGGGGGCGCGTTCGAGGCGATGGTCATCCGCGACTCTCTCGCGTTGCTCGCCGCGTCCGATGCGGCTCCCGCCGTCAAGAGGTACGCGTTCACGGAGCAGGGCGACGACGCGCTCGGCATGGCGTGCGGAGGGACCGCCGAGGTCCTCCTGGACCCGACCGGCGTGGGGGAGCGTCTGGTGGTGTTCGGAGCGGGGCACGTTGGGATCGCGCTGGGAAGGCTCGCCGCGTCGGTCGGCTTCCGCACGCAGATCGTGGACGACCGTCCCGACGCATGCGATGCGGCCCGGGCGGCACGGGCAGGGGAAGTGGTCCCGTGCGACGCGGAGTACGAGCGCGGCGTGCCCGAGCTCGATCCGTTCTGCTACGTGGCCGTGGTGACCCGCTGTCATCGGACCGATCGACTCGCGCTGCGCCGATGCCTAGGCCGTCCCCTGAGGTACGTGGGTCTGATCGGAAGCCGCCGGAAGAAGGCGGTCATCTATCGCCAGCTTCGCGAGGAGGACGGTGCCGCCGAGTCGGATCTCGAGCGAATCCGCTGCCCCATCGGTCTGCCTCTCGGCGGCGACACGCCGGAGGAGATCGCGGTGAGCATCGTCGCCGAGCTGCTCCGCGAGCGGCACGGCGCGTCACCGGCGTAGCGCGCCGGCCACGCCGGAGGCGAGGACAGGGCCGAGACCGCGGCGAGTCCCGTCTCGACGGTTCTTTCCACACCACCGGTCGACCGACCGACTGTCCGCCGGCGAACGGCCCGGACGGCCGAGCGGCGTCGAATCCGCGCCGCGCTTCGTGTGCTCTGGTGGCATCGCCGTTGCTCTTCCGAGCCATCGCGGTCGCAGCGGCCGCGAAGCACTCTCACTCGAACGGCGGCACCGCCGCCAGGAGGAACGGATGATGATGCGAATCTCTCGAGCGCGCCGCGCTCTTCTCTCCCTCGCCCTCGCGGTCACCTGGTCCGCGGGATTCTCGCCGGCTTCATGGGCTCAGGATGCCTCCCCTCCGAAGAAGGGCGCCGCCACGACGCAGGTGGCCGTCGACGTGAACGCCGCCACGGAGCAGGAGCTGACCGCCGTCCCGGGCATCGGTAAGAGCATCGCTCGCCGGATCGTCGAGTTCCGCGAGAAGAACGGGCCGTATCAACGGGTGGACGACCTGCTCAAGGTGCAGGGCATCGGCGAAAAGTCGCTCCAGAAGCTCCGCCCCTACGTGACGGCGGGGAAGACCCGCTGATCCCGTTCCCGTCCCCCCGGTCCCCCCTCGCCCCTCCCACCGGATCGATGCGATTCCAACGCGGTCTCTGCCTGGCCGAGATGCTCGTCGTTCTCGTGCTCGGCCTGGTCGGCATGACGTTCGCGATGCCCTCCCTCGCGCATCTGCGGGACGGCGGTCGCGCGGCCGCCGGCGCTCGATGCATGGTCTCCACGTTTCGGGCGTTGCGGTCGAAGAGCGTGACCCTGAGGAGAGCCCGCGGGCTCCTCTTCGAGCAAACGAGCGACGGGTGGATCTGGTGGGAAGTCGAGGACGGCAACGGCAACGATCTCCGCGTCGCGGAGGTGCGCAGCGGGGTGGATCCGATCCGATCGGGACCACACCGGCTCGGGGAGCTCGTGGAGCACGCGGCACTGGGGTTTCCGCCGACACCGGCGATTCCGCGCCTGCCTCCGCGCACCGGCGTGATCGACGAAAGGGACGGCCCGATACAGTTCGGGAAATCGGACCTGGTCTCGTTCACACCGCTCGGGAGCGCATCCAGCGGGACGCTCTACGTGACCGACGGTCGGATGGGTCTCCACGCGGTGGTCCTCTACGGACCGACCGCGAAGATCCGTGTGTGGCGGTACGACGCAGGGAGGCGGCGGTGGGCCATCTGAACCGCCTCGACGAAAGCGAATCGCTCCCCTCCTTCACACGGGCCACCGACGGAAGGGTACGCGCGTTCCGTGCGCTCGATGCCTTCGCCGTCGAGGCGTACCAGGCGGCCCGCATCGTCGCACAGCAGGAGGGGATGGGCCTGGCAGATGAGATCCGCCGAGCGCTGACGCGATCGGGAGGGGCGCTTCTGGGCGCCTGCGCGGCGGCGGCGGGATCCGCCGCGGAGAAACGAGGGCTCGAGTCGGCGCGCGAGGGGCTCCTCGAGGGGAGGTACCCGCTCTACCTCGCGCGCCGTCTCGGCCTCTTCGACGTCCGACGTTACCGAATGCTGGCCGCCCGCCACGATACGGCGCTGCGGTCCATCGAAGCACTGCTTGCGACCGCGAGCGGATCTCTCGAGGCGCGCGGTCCTTGAGTCTCACGGCGCACCATCCGAGGCGACGGCGGGTCTCCATCCGTGTGCCGCGGCGACCGGGACCGACGCGGCTCCCACCAAGAAAAAGCCCGGACATTCCGGCCCACTTCACTTTCCAGCCCTGGCTGTTCCCTTCTTCCTCCCCCATCGACCCGCCGCGCCGTCCCGGATCCGGAATCGCGTCGCGCACCCACTCCTGGGCCGCCGGTTGAGCGAAGGCCGGGCGAGGTGGTAGCCTGCAAGCTCAGCTTCTCTCGAGGGAACCTTGGGCCCGCTCCTCGTGCCAGCCGCGCTTCTCGCCTATTTCGTCGGCGTGTTCCTCGCCGTGGTCGGAACCATTCAGCGATCGGCTGCCGTGCGGCGCGGCTCCATGGCCTCCCTCCTGGTCGCGTGGGTCCTGCACCTCGGGGCGATCGTCCACCACGGGATCGTCGCAGGGCGCTTCCCCGTGTCGAACCTCCTGGAGTTCCTGCTGGTCTTCGGTTGGGTCGTCCTCACGCTCTACCTCTTCGTCGCCACGCGCTGGCACGCGCAGGCGGTCGGGGCGGTCCTCCCCCCCCTCGCAGCTTTCATGGCCGTTCCGGCCCTGTGGCTGCCGGCGCGACGAGGGGATGCGCCGTATCCGGGGAAGGAGTTCCTGTTCGTGTTCCACACCTCGGTAGCCACCGCTGGTCTGGCCGCCCTGTGCGTGGCGTTCGCGATGAGCGTGGTCTACCTGGTCCAGGATCGTGCTCTGAAGTCCAAGCGCACGCCGCGGCTTCTCACCAGGCTGCCTTCCCTCGAGACGTGCGATCGGATCGCTCACCTGGCGGTGCTCTGGGGATTCCCGCTCCTCACCCTCGGAATCGCGACGGGCGCCGTGTGGAGTCTCGACACGCACGGCGTCGTCTGGAGGGGCGGCGCGAAGCAGACCTTTCCGATCCTCGCATGGCTGATGTTCGCGGTTCTCCTTTACGCCCGACTCGCGCGGGGCGTGGGAGGGCGGAGGTCCGCCTACCTCACCATCGCCGGATTCGTTCTCGGCGCGCTCACGATCGTGGGCCTGACTCCCTGATCGATGCTCATTCTCCTCGGCGTCAACCACGTCAGCGCCCCGCTCGCGCTCCGCGAGCGACTGGCGTTTCCCGAGGCGGATCTTCCGGACGCGCTGCGACGGCTCGTCGCGGAGGGTCCCGTCGAGGAAGCGATGATCGTCTCGACCTGCAACCGGGTCGAGGTGCTCGTGCGCGCCTCGGACGGGCGGGCGGGATCGGAAGCCGTCAAGGAGTTCCTCGCGAGGGAGCGCGGGCTCAGCGGGGACGAGATCGAGCGCTACAGTTACCATCACCGTGGCCAGGACGCCGTGCGTCATCTGTTCCTCGTGGCGAGCGGCCTCGACTCGATGATCCTCGGCGAGCCCCAGATCCTGGGCCAGGTGAAGACGGCCTACCTCGCGGCGCACGGAGCCGGCACGACGGGCCCGATCCTGGAACGGCTCCTGCAGCAAGGGCTCGCGGTGGCCAAGCGGGTCCGAACCGAAACCGGGATCTCGCGCCATGCCGTGTCGATCGCGTTCGCGGCGGTGGAGCTCGCGAAGAAGATCTTCGACGACCTAAAGGGACGCGAGGCGCTCCTGCTCGGGGCCGGCAAGATGTCCGAGCTCGCGGCGCGGCACTTCGTGTCGAGCGGCGTGCGGATCACCGTGTCCAGCCGGACGTACAACCGCGCGGCCGTCCTCGCGGAACGGCTGGGGGGCTCCGCCGTGAATTGGGACGAGGCGTTCGCGCAGCTGCGCGACGTGGACATCGTTCTGAGCGGGACCGCCGCTCCGGAGATGATCCTCGGCCCAGCGGAGATCCGTGAGTCGCTGCGCGGACGGCGGGGAAGGCCGCTCTTCCTCATCGACATCGCGGTTCCCCGAGACATCGATCCCACCGTCAACGACCTGGACGGGGTGTACCTCTACGACATCGACGACCTGCAGGGGGTGGTGGACAGCAATTTCGAGCAGCGCAACCGCGCCGCCGAGGCGGCGCGGATCACGATCGAGGCGGAGGTCGGCAACTTCGAGCGATGGCGCAGCTCCCTCGACATCACTCCCACGATCGTGTCGCTGCGCCGGACGCTGCTGGAACTGGGCCGGGGCGAGGTCGAGCGATTCCGCAAGAGGGTTGGCTCTCTCTCGCCCGAGCAGCAGCGCGCGATCGACGATCTGGTCCGGTCCGTCATGCAGAAGGTCCTGCACCGGCCGATCACGCATCTCAAGGAATCGGCCCAACGGGCCGACGCGGCCGCGACGGTGGAGGTGTACCGCCGGATCTTCGGTTTGCCGGACGAGAGCTCCTCCGCGACGGACGACGATCGCCCGGAAGGGCCCGGCGGCGAGGAGCCTGCGCCCGGGCCGCGGCGGGTGGTGCCGGGGGGGAGGGAGGACTGAGACCGTGCCTCATCTGCGTCTGGGAACCCGGGGGAGCCCCCTCGCTCTTTGGCAGAGCCGTCACGTTGCCGCGCGACTGCGCGGCGCGCACGAGGGGCTCGAGGTCGAGGAAGTCGTGATCCAGACCGAGGGGGACCGGCAGCAGGTCCTTCCCATCGGTTACCAGGACGAGCGCGGGGTCTTCGTCCGTCAGATCGAAGAGGCGCTCCTCGCCCGCCGGGTGGACTTCGCCGTCCACAGCATGAAGGACCTTCCCACCACACAGCCGCCCGGGCTCTCGATCGCCGCGGTACCGGCCCGTCACGATCCGCGCGACGCGATCCTGACCCCGGATGGGCTGGATTTCTCGGAGCTGCCGCGCGGCTCGGTGCTCGGGACCGGGAGCTTCCGGCGGCGCTTCCAGCTCCTGCACGCGCGACCGGACCTCCGCACGATCCCGGTGCGCGGCAACGTGGACACCCGCGTGCGGAAGCTCCGGGAGATGCAGTTCGACGCACTGGTCCTGGCTGTTGCGGGAATCGAGCGGCTCGGCATTCGAGGCGTCTGCGTGAGGCCGATCCCCGAGGATGTGTGCCTCCCAGCAGTCGGGCAGGGTGCGCTCGCCATCGAATGTCGCGAGGACGACGCGGCGACGCGTCGCATCCTCGAGGTACTGACGGACCCGTCGACGACCCTGGCAATCTCCGCGGAGCGTTCCTTTCTGAGGCGTCTCGGCGGAGGGTGCCTCGCTCCGGCCACGGCGTTCGCCCGCGTTGCGGGGGGGCGAGTCCGGATCGAAGCGGCCGTCGGCGACCCCGACGGCCGATCGATCCTCCGCGACCGGGCGGAAGGCGAGGCGACTTCCGGCGACTCGCTGGCGGAGGCGATGGCCGTGCGCATGCTCGACGCCGGCGCGGGCGAGATCCTGCGGGAGGCCCGGGCCGCGGGCGAGGGCGAAGGCGGGGGCGGCGGGTGAGGAATCCTCCGGCGCTTGCCGGAAGAACGGTTCTCGTGACTCGACCCGAGGAGCGAGAACGAGAGCTCGTCGCGCACCTCGCCGCCCTCGGAGCACGAGTCCTCGATCGGCCGGCCATCACGTTCGAGCCCGCCGCGGACCCCGCGCCCGCGCGACGAGCCGTGCGCGAGCTGTCGACCTACGACCTTCTGGTGTTCACGAGTCCGACCGGGGTGCGGTTCTTCGTCGACCGCCTGCGCGTCGAGCGGATCGAGGCACGGCCGCGGGCATGCGTGGCCGCGGTGGGTCCGGGGACGGCTCGAGCTCTCCGCGAGGCGGGAATGCCTCCCGATCTGGTGGCCTCCGACCCACGCGCGGAAGGGCTCGCGGAACTGCTGCGGCGCTGCGGTCTCGCACCCGGTCGCGCGCTGGTCGTGCGACCGGAAGTCGCGAGCGAGGTCGTCCCCTCGGCCCTCGAAGCGATGGGAGCCCACGTGGACGCGGTTGCGTTCTACCGGACCGTCGCCGCGCCAGGCGCTGCCGATGCCGCGCTCGCCCTGGCGGAGGGAATCGTGGATGCCACGGTGTTCGGCTCTCCCTCCGCCGCCCGCGCCCTGGTCGCGGCGACGGAAGGCGCCGGTGCCGCGGCGATCGCGGGACTCCGGCGTTCGGCGCGTGTCGCCATCGGTCCGGTGACCGCCGCGGCGCTCGAGAGTCTCGGGATTCCTGCGGCCGCCGTCGCTGCCGCCCCCACGAGCGACGGGATCGCTCGCGCCGTCGAGCAGGCGCTGCGTGTGCGCCCGCCCCTGTGATAGCATGTGCCACCCTTCGACGGCTCCCGTCGCTCGGCGCACATCGGCGAGGCGGAGGCCGGAGAACCCTTCCCCAGGAGCACGCACGTGGCGCGACGCACCCCACTCTACGAGGCTCACGTCGCGGCCGGCGCGCGAATCGTCGAGTTCGCCGGCTGGGATTTGCCGGTGCAGTATGCCGGCGTCGTTCAGGAGCATCAGGCGGTACGGGAGCGGGCCGGGCTGTTCGATGTGAGCCACATGGGAGAGGTCTCCGTCCGAGGTCCCGAGGCACTCGCTCTTCTTCAGCGGATCACTTGCAACGACGTCGCGAGGCTCAGTCCGGGACGTGCCCAATACACTGCGCTGACCACCCCCGCAGGGACCTTCGTCGACGATCTCCTCATCTACCGCCTGAGCGACGACGATTTCCTTCTCGTCGTGAACGCGTCGAACACCGCCAAGGATTTCGCCTGGATCGCGGAGCGGGCGCGAGGCGCCGACGCGGAGGCGCGCGACGTTTCCGCCGAGTGGGCGCAGCTCGCGGTGCAGGGGCCCCGTTCTCTCGCGATCGTGCAGCCGCTGACGGACCGGCCCCTCGGCGACCTGAAGTACTACGCGTTCGTGCGCGCGAGGGTCGTGGAGATCCCGTGCATCGTATCCCGCACCGGGTACACCGGCGAGGATGGTTTCGAGATCTACGCTCCCGCCGAGGCGGGCCCACGGGTGTGGAACGGGATTCGGAAGTCGGGGCAGACCCACGGCCTCGAGCCCATCGGCCTCGGCGCGCGCGATACCTTGCGGCTCGAGGCCAAGATGGCGCTGTACGGCAACGACATCGACGAGACCACCACCGTGTTCGAGGCGGACCTGGGGTGGATCGTCAAGCTCGAGAAGGGCGCTTTCGTCGGTCGCGATGCGCTCGAGCGACAGAAGCGCGAAGGGGTGCGGCGCAAGCTCGTCGGCTTCGAGATGCCCGGCCGGCCGGTGCCGCGTCACGGTTTTCCGGCGCTGCGCAACGGGCAGGTCGTGGGTCACGTGACCAGCGGGAGCTTCGCGCCCCACCTGCGACGCAACATCGGGCTCGCGTACCTTCCGGAAGGCTCGTTCGAGCCCGGAACCGCGTTCGAGGTGGAGATTCGGGGGCGACTCGAGCCCGCCGTGGTGGTACCCACTCCGTTCTACCGGAGATCACGCTGAACAGGAGGTTTCATGTACCCGTCGCATCTTCGCTACAGCAAGGATCATGAGTGGATCTCGGTTCAGGGGGACAGCGGAAAGGTGGGCATCACCGATTTCGCGCAGCACGAGCTGGGCGACATCGTGTTCGTCGAGCTTCCCGATCTGGGGAGGACGTTCCGGGCGGGCGAGGTCCTGGGAACGATCGACTCGGTCAAGGCGTCCTCGGAGATCTATGCCCCGATCGCCTGCGAGGTCATCGAAACGAACGCCGCCCTCGCGGACGCCCCGCAGACGCTGAACCAGGATCCGCACGGGGCCGGTTGGCTGTGCCGGGTGCGGGTGCTGGAACCGAAGGAAGTCGAGGCACTCATGGACGCTGCGGCGTACGAAGCGCACGTGGCGAAGTGACGCGAGACCTGCGGGCGGAGGTGCCGACTCGATGAGATACCTTCCGATCGGGCCGAAAGATCGTGAGGAGATGCTGCAAGCGATCGGCGCGTCTTCCTTCGACGATCTCGTGTCCAGCATTCCCGAGTCCCTTCGGCTGAAGCGGTTGCTCGATCTGCCGCCGGCCCTCTCCGAGATGGAGCTGCAGGACCGGATGAACGCCCTGGCCTCCCGGAACGCCGCGTCGACCTGCTACCGCTCGTTCCTCGGCGCGGGAGCCTACGACCACTTCGTGCCGGCGAGCGTCGACCACCTGATTTCGCGGACCGAGTTCTACTCGTCCTACACCCCCTACCAGCCCGAGGTCACCCAAGGAACACTCCAGACGATCTTCGAGTGGCAGAGCATGATCTGCCTGCTCACCGGGCTCGAGGTGTCGAACGCCTCCCTCTACGAGGGGGCGACCTCCCTCGTGGAGGCGATCCTGATGTGCCACCGGGTCCACGGACGCGACCAGGTGGTCCTGGCGGGCGCCGTTCACCCCGAGTACGTGGAGACGGCGCGAACCTACCTGCGGAACATGGGGCTCGAGCTCGTCGTCGTGCCTCACGGCCCCGACGGGCGCGTGGACGAGGGGGCGCTTCGGTCCGCCCTCGGCGCACGAACCTCTTCGGTGGCCGTGCAGAGCCCGAACGCGCTGGGTGTGATCGAGCGCCTCGACCGGATCTCCGCCGCGGCGCGAACGCACGATGCGCCCACCATCGCCGTGGTCGCCGAGCCGTACAGTTTCGGGATGCTCCGGGGACCCGGCGAGCTCGGGTGCGAGATCTGCGTCGGGGAGGCGCAGGGGTTCGGCAATCCCGTGTCGTTCGGCGGGCCGTACCTGGGCTTCATCGCGGCGAGGCAGAGCTACCTGCGCCAGATGCCGGGACGGATCGTCGGCGAGACGGTGGACGTCGAGGGGCGACGCGGCTTCGTTCTCACGCTCGCGACGCGGGAGCAGCACATCCGGAGGGAGCGGGCCACGTCGAACATCTGCACGAACCAGGGACTGTGCATGACAGCCGCCACGATCCACCTGGCTCTCCTGGGTAAAGAAGGGCTCCGGGAAGCCTCGCGGCGCAATCACGCGGCGGCCGCCTACGCGCTCGCAGGGCTGACCGCGCTGCCGGGAGTCTCCCGCGCGTTCTCCGCTCCGTTCTTCAACGAGTTCGCCGTGAACCTCCCCGTTCCGGCAGCGCAGGTCGTGGACGCCCTGTCCCCGAGGGGAATCCTCGCCGGCTTCGACCTGTCCCGCTGGTATGCGGGCATGGAGCGGTCGCTCCTGGTGGCGTGCACCGAACGGACGGGACGGGCGGACGTGGACGCCCTCGTCCGGGGGATCGAGGAGGTGCTCTGATGGACTCGCCAACGCTGACTCGTTCGCCGCGGGACCGCGAGATCCGCGAGCGCCGGGCGCTCCTGTTCGAGGAAAGCCGCCTCGGCCACCGTGGGGTCGATTTCTCCCGGAGCGAGTTCCCGGAGCCGGGGGTTTTCGTCGAGCCCGAGCTCGCCCGTGACGCGGTGGAAGGCATGCCGGAGCTGTCCGAGGTGGGCGTCGTGCGCCACTTCACGCGGCTCTCGCGCCTCAACTTCGCCATCGACCTGGGGCTGTATCCGCTGGGCTCGTGCACGATGAAGCACAACCCGAAGGTCAACGAATGGGCGGCCCGGCTGCCGGGATTCGCGCGGGTCCACCCGTACACTCCCGTCGCGTACGCCCAGGGCTGCCTCGAGCTGATGCACGAGCTCGAAGGGATGCTGGCGCAGATCACGGGAATGGACGCGGTCTCGCTGCAGCCGTCGGCGGGAGCGCAGGGCGAGCTCACCGGCATCATGCTGGTTCGCGCCTACCTGACCGGGAAGGGCGATCCGAGGAAGGTCATCCTGGTCCCCGACTCGGCGCACGGTACGAACCCGGCGACGGTGAACTTCTGCGGGTACGCCGTGGAGCAGATCCGCTCCGACGAGCACGGGTGCGTCGATCTCCAGGCTCTCGCGCGGCGGGTGGACGTAACCGTCGCGGGGATGATGGTCACGAATCCGAACACGCTGGGAGTCTTCGAGGAGAACATCGCCGAGGTCGCTCGGCTCCTCCACGAGCGGGGCGCGCTTCTCTACATGGACGGCGCGAATCTGAACGCGATGATCGGGATCACCCGACCCGGGGACGCCGGAGTCGATGTGATGCACCTGAACCTCCACAAGACGTTCTCGACCCCCCACGGCGGTGGAGGGCCCGGATCCGGGCCGGTCGCGGTGCGCAGGCACCTCGAGCCGTTCCTGCCCACGCCGCGGGTCGTGAAGGACGGCGACCGGTTCCGGCTCGAGAACGATCTTCCGCACAGCGTGGGGAGGGTCCGCTCGTTCTACGGCAACTTCGGGATGTTCGTGCGCGCCTACGCCTACATCCGGGCCATGGGCGCGCAGGGCCTGCGCGACGCGGGGCAGACGGCGATTCTCAACGCCAACTACCTCCGGAAAGCGCTCGAGGGCGTGCTGCACCTCCCATACCGGGGGCCGTCGTACCACGAGGTCGTCTTTTCCGACCGCGACCTGGAGCGCGAGACCGGGGTGAAGACGATCGACATCGCGAAGCGGCTCATGGATTTCGGGTTCCACCCGCCCACGGTGTACTTCCCGCTGATCGTTCCCGGCGCGCTCATGATCGAACCGACCGAGACCGAGAGCAAGGACGAGCTGGACGCCTTCGTCTTGGCGATGAAGACCATCGTGGAGGAGGCTCGAACCGATCCGGATCGGGTCAAGACCGCGCCGCACACCACACCGGTGCGCCGGCTCGACGAGGTCGCGGCGGCGCGCAGTCCCCGCCTGAGGTGGCGGCCCTGATCCGGCGCGCGGCGGAAGTGCAGTCTCAGCGGGGGCGGGAGCGTCCGAGCAGCCCCTCGAACTCCTGAGGCTCGCGGGCGCGCGTTCTGGCTTCCTGAACGTCCACCAGACCCCTGGCGACCAGCGCGGCGAGACTCTCGTCGAGACTGAGCATCCCGGAGGCCTTCTCGAGAGCGATCTGCGCCCTCAGGCGTTCGAGCTTGCCCTGCCGGATCAGGTTGCGCACGCCGTGGGTGCCCCAGAGGATCTCCACCGCAGGCACGCGGCCGTGGCCGTCGCTTCGCGGGAGGAGCTGCTGGGAGACGATTCCCGCCAGGGAGGCCGCGAGCTGGGCGCGGACCGGCTCGATCTGCCCCGCCGGGTAGGTGTCCAGGATCCGGCTCACGGTCTGCGGCGCGTCGCCGGTGTGGAGGGTCGACAGTACGAGGTGTCCCGTCTCGGCAGCGGTGATCGTGATCGAGATGGACTCGCGGTCGCGCATCTCGCCCACGAGGAGGACGTCGGGGTTCTGGCGGAGCGCGGCGCGAAGCGCCTGCGCGAACGAATGGGCGTCCCGTCCGATCTCGACGTGCTCCACCACCGAGCCGGCGTGGGCGTGCTCGTATTCGACCGGATCCTCGATCGTGACCACGTGGACTCGGCGTCGGACGAGAATCCTCCGCAGGAGCGCCGCGAGGGTCGTGGACTTTCCTGAGCCCGTGGGCCCCGTCACGAGCACGAGCCCGTGCTCGAGCTCGGCGAACCGCTCCAGTCCCGCCGGCAGGTTCAGGGAGTCGAAGCCGGGCGGCACGAGCGGAAAGAAACGGATCGCCGCCGACCAGCGCCCTCGCTCGCGGTGGACGTTGCACCGCAGGGCGCCCGCAACGGGAAGACTGAAGGAGAAATCGACGGAGCCGTGCTCGGCGAGCGAGCGTTTCCGCTCTTCGGGAACGAGGGCCGCGCAGAGCAGCGCGGTGTCCTGCGCCTCGAGGGGCTCGCCGGACAGAGGTACGACTTTGCCGTTGACGCGCGCCGTGGGCGGGGCCCCGGCGACGAACAGAAGATCGGTGGCGTCCGACTCCCGAGCTCGTGCCAGAAGCTCCATCATCCGCTCGCGCCCTTCGGGGATGGATGCGGGCGGGGTCCAGTCCTCGTGTGCTTGCGCGATCCTCGGCGGCGGAGCGGGAGGCACGGTCTCGGCATCCGCGACCGGCTCCTCCATGGTTCGCGCGGCCGCGTTCAGCTTCCGGACGAGCGCATCGAGCTCGGGATCGGGTTCGAGGTGGTTCGTCATCGACTACGATGTACCGCCGTGCCGGTCCCCGGGCAAGTCCCCGCGTCGCGGGAAGTCGCCGCCGTCTCCCGTGACGAGATCGAGCAGGTCCACTCCGACGCGCCGGAAGAGCCCGGAGAGGCTCTCGACGGGTAGCCCGACGACGTTGGTCCACGATCCCTCGATCCTCTCGGCGAGCAGACCCCCGAGTCCCTGGATGCTGTAGGCGCCCGCCTTGTCGTCGGGCTCGCCCGTGGCGACGTACCAGCGGAGCAGACGCTCCTCGAGCGGACGGAACCAGACGCGGGTGCGGTCCACGAGTCCGGCGCTGCGGCCGTCCCCCGAGCGCAGCAGGAAAACCCCGGTGAGGACTTCGTGGCCTCGGCCGGACAGAAAACGGAGCATGCGTAAGGCATCCCCCTCGTCGCGAGGCTTGCCGAGGATGGCGCCGTCGAGCGTGACCACCGTGTCCGCGCCCAGAACGAGCGCCTCGCGGCCCGCCACGGGCAGGCGCGCCGCGACCGCGCGCGCTTTCTCTTCCGCCAGCCTGCCCGCGTGCCCCTCCGGGGTCTCCAGGGGCCGCTCGTCCTCGCCCACGCATGGCGCGACGATGGTCGGAGACAGACCGATCCCGCGCAGCAAATCGACCCGGCGCGGCGAGGTGGACGCGAGCACGAATTCCGGGAGCATCGCGGAGCAATCTACCAGACGCGCCGCGCTTGGGGGAATCCGAAATACTCCCCGTGACGCCCGCGATTCTCGAACGGTTCCGACTGGCGCGTGGGGCGGAACGGCGGCTGCTTTCGATCCCGCGTGTTGGCGACCGTCTCCGCGACGACCCTATAATCTGATTCACGTTTCTCGACGCTTGCGAGGAGAATCGATGCGCGGACGCTGGATCGGATGTCTCGCGGGGGTGGTCATCGCCTTTTCGGCGGTTTCTCTTGCGGCACCGCAGGGGACCGAGGCGCCCGGGGGATCGGGAGCTCCGATCGCCTCCGCGGGAACCGGAGTGAGCTTCCGGCCGCCGTCGGGAGCGCTGATCGCACCGGGAACCGCGGCGGATCTGACGCTCCTGTACACAGGGGACGTGGTGGGCTACGTCGACCCCTGCGGCTGACCGAAGAACCCCGCGGGGGGCCTGGCCCGGAGGGCCTGGGTCGCACGACAGCTTCGGACGAACTATCCGTCCACTCCTCAGGTGCTGCTGGACTCGGGGAACTTCTCCGACAACCCGACGCCGTCGGGAGACCTGAAGACGCGGGCCCTGGTTGCGGCCATGGGGCGCCTGGGATACGTCGCGGCGAACGTGGGCGAGCGCGAGATGCTCATGGGCTACGACGAGTTCATCCGGAAGACCGAGGGAGCCACGGTCCCTTTCATCTCCTCGAACATGGTGCGGCAGGATACGAAGGAGCCGGTGTTCAAGCCGTACGTGGTGGTGGACGTGAAGCGGAGCGACGGCAAGCCGCCGATCCGCGTCGGGGTGCTCGGGGTGGTGCGATTCAACCCGCTCTTCCTCAAGTCGGGTCCGGCGAAGTCCAATGTCATCATCGCGCCGCCGCGCGACGTGCTCAAGCGCTACGTCCCGGAGGTCCGCCGGAAATCGGACGTCGTGGTCGTACTGGCGGCGCTGCACCAGGACGACGCCAGGCTCGCGGTGCGCGAGGTCGCCGGAATCGACTTCGTGCTGGGAGCCTACGGGGGATTCACGAGCTCCGAAGACGTGGTGGAGAACGGGGCCCACTTGGTCTACGTCGGGAATCAGGGCAAGTACCTGGGCGAGAGCCGCGTGTTCCTGGGCGCGGAAGGGCGCCCGTCGAAGGCGGTTTCCTACGCCCATTTCCTCACCCCGCGGTATCCCGACGACGAGGAGATGCTCCGCTTCACGAACGACGTCGCGGCGCGACTCAACGAGCGGAACGCCTCCGAGCGCGAGAAACGAAGCGAGCTCCGGGCGGAGGCGGCGCGACGCCCGTGGACGGGATCGGAGGCGTGCAAGGCGTGCCATCCCAGCGAGCACGGACAGTGGCTCCAAACTCGTCACGCGAAGGCGATGGAGACTCTCGTGGACGAGCGCAAGGAAGGGGAACTGGCCTGTCTCACCTGCCACGCGACCGGCGCCGGGGAAGAAGGCGGGTTCCGCGACGCGGCATCGACGCCGGGGCTCGCCGGCGTGGGCTGCGAGAGCTGCCACGGTCCCGGCGGGGAGCACGTAGCCCTTCCTTCCCGAGGGTACGGCCGGACCCAGATCACGACGTGCATCGGGTGTCACAACCGCGAGAACAGCCCGAAGTTCGACTACTACGGCTATCGGCCGAAGATCGTTCACGCCGACCGGTCCGCCCGGTGAGTGTCGAGCCGATTCGTACCCTGGCGCTGGATCTGGGCGACGTGAGGATCGGCCTGGCGGTCTCGGACTCTCTGGGAATCACCGCGCAACCCGCAGGGCGCCTTCCGAGGTCTCGCGGCGCGGATATCGAAGCGATCGCGGAGCTGGTCCGGGATCGACAGGTCGGGCGCATCGTGATCGGGTACCCCCTGCTCCTCTCGGGTGAGGTCGGCACACGAGCTCGAGACGCGGAGACGTTCTCGGCGGCGCTGTGCGTGGCCCTTCCGGGAATCCCTGTGATCCTGGTCGACGAGCGACTGACCACCGCGCAGGCCGAACGCGCGCTGATCGACGGGGGAGTGCGACGACGCAAGCGCCGTGAGGTCGTGGATTCTCTCGCCGCGACGCTGATCCTCCAGGGATACCTCGATCGCCTCGCGGCCCGCGGCTCGCCTGCGTGACCCTGCGTCGTCGCGTCGTCCTCACAACGCTTTCCGCGGCCGCGGCGACGATCTGCATCCTGTGTCTTCTTCTGGCCCGCGCCTGGGCTCTGCTCCACACGAAGCACGCGGGATTCGCAGGACCACGGGTCGTCGTGGATCTTCCCAGGGATCTGGGCGCGACGGAAATCGTCGACCGCCTGGCTTCGGCCGGGGTCGTCCGTCATCCCGGCCTCGTGAAGGGGTGGCTGCTGGTGAGCGGCGAGGACCGCGGGCTCCGAGCGGGAGAGTACGCGTTCGTGGGGGAATCGACCCCGCTCGAGGTGCTGGATCGGCTGCGGCGCGGCGACGTTCTCCTGCATCGGGTGACCGTTCCCGAAGGTCTCACGCTCGAGGAAGTGGCGGCGCGCATGGAAGCGGCAGGGTTCGGTCCGGTACGCAGTCTGCTCGAGGCGTTTCGCGACGGCACGCCGGTGCGGGAGATCGACCCGAATGCGCCCGACCTCGAGGGGTATCTCTTTCCGGAAACCTACGCGTTCGCGCGCGGGACGCCTCCCCGCGCGGTCACGCGGGCGATGGTCCAGCGCTTTCGGCAGACCGTGGGTCCCGGGTTCGTCGCGCGCGCGGCGGAGGTAGGTCTCAGCCCGCGGCAGGCGGTGACGCTTGCGTCGCTCGTCGAAGAGGAGACGGCCGTTCCCGACGAGCGTCCCCGGATTGCGCGCGTGTTCCACAACCGGTTGAGGCGGGGCATTCCTCTCCAGTGCGACCCGACCGTGCTCTACGCGCTCCGGCGGGCGGGACGTCCGGTGGCGAGGCTCCTTCGAAGCGACCTCCAGTTTCCGTCTCCGTGGAACACCTACCGAAACCGGGGACTCCCGCCGGGACCGATCAGCAGCCCGGGTCGCGCGAGCATCGAGGCGGTCCTTCGTCCGGCGGATGGCGACGATCTGTACTTCGTGGCTTCTCCGTCGGGGGGGCACCACTTCTCGAGAGATCTCCCCGGACACCTCCGAGCAGTGCGGGAGTGGCGCCGCTACGCCGGCTCCTCGAGGTAGCGGGCAGAGGGGATCCGGATGCCATGGTAGTTGATCTCTCGGCGGCGATCCTGATCGCTCAGCAACTCGCTGATCACGCCGCGCTCGTTGATCTCGCCGCTGAGCAGCGCCTCGTAGTGGAACGAGCAGAACCCTTCGAGGTAAGCCGGGTCCTGGCAGAAGAGCACGCCACCGAAGCTGGTCCGGAAACCGCAGTGAGCCACCGTTGCCACCTCCCGTTCGCGAAATCTCGTCGTGATTCTAGCGCGGAGCGCGCGCAGTGACGAGGGAGGGCGGAACGAGCCACTCCGGACGGAGGGGTCGCGGTACAATTGGGTTGATGACGGGCCGGCAACGAGTTCGCGGGTTCACCCGGGTGGGAAGCCTCGGCGTCGGGGATCTCGGATTGCCGAAGCCCCAATCGCGGAGGCTGCTGCTCGAGCAGGCATGGATCCGCGTTGCGGGCGAACCGCTGGCGCGCCGCGCGGTGCCGGTTGCCATCCGCCGAGGCGTTCTCGAGATCTCGATTGACGACCCAGCCTGGGCGAAGCAGCTGATCCCGCTCCTGCCTCGCCTGGTGGGCCGTTTGGCGCGCAACGCTCCCGATCTCGGGGTGCGCAAGTTTCGCGTCACCGCCGCCGGCGCCAGCGCACTTGCCGCCACGATCCCCGAGATCGAGTCGCCCCCGGACCAACGCGATGCGGCCGATCCGCCGTGCCACGTGGGTTCCGCGGAGCCGGCGGAGCCTGCCTCGATCGAAGCTCTCGCAGGCCGCTTCGCGGAGGTCGCGCGGCTCTACCTCGAACGTCAGAATCGTCCCTCGTCCTGACGAGCGGATTCGGACGAGGCGCCGGCCTCGGGACGAGTTGCGTCCGTCTAGCCCGGATCATTCATGAAGAACCGTAGCGAGACCGACTTCGGCGAGCTCAGTCGAGTCGCGAAGATGCCCGTCCTGCTTGGCGCCCGCAGGGGCTCGGGCCCGAGACGTACTGCGTAGTACGTCGCAGGGCCGGAGACCCGAGGACGTCAAGCAGGATGGGCAGATTCGTGGTCGCAGTAGGTTCTTCATGAATGATCCGGGCTAGGTCGTCAGAACGCGATCGTCGCAAGGACGAGGAGCGCAGTCGGGTCGCTCCCGTAGAACTGCTCGTCGCTGCGGTATTCTGCGCGCACCTCGAAGCCACCTGAGGTGGTCACACCGACGGCGTAGAGCCGCCGCGACACCTGACCGTCCTCCGCCTCGACGAGCACGAAGACGGACGACGCGCCGAAGCGCACGGGTGGGCGGAAGCGAAGCCCTCCCGAGCCGTGCGGGCGGCCGCTCTCGCCGAAGCTCGTATCGAGGAGGACGCCAAGGGTCGCCCGCGCGTCGAGGGAGCCCCAGCGGGAAACGATGGGATCCGGGACCGGGAGGGACCACCCCGGAGTCTCGATCCCGACCTCGAGCACGTCGATGCTCGTGATGGGAGAGCCTGGCTCGGCGAGGCGGTGGTTGGACCGGTGGTAGAACCCCCCCCCCACGACCGCGCCTCCGCGGATCGCCTCGACGCCGACCCGGTACAGGTAGTACAGCTCGCCCGTATCCTTCGCCGTGAGCACGTTCACGTCGAAGTCGCCGTAAATCCACGCGGCCCCTCGCGCGATGGGCGGCGACAGGACGCGCAGGTTCAGCCTCCCGGCTTCGCGGCTTTCCCCGGCTCCCGCGGTCAGGCTCCCTCGAATGTCCGGGGGACCGGGGCGGGTCCCGGAGCGGGAAGGCCTCTCCGCGTACGAGAAGCCGAGCATCGCCCCCGTCGTGTCGAGCCCGAAAGGGGTCCTCGCCCGCACGTAGCGGAGAAAGAACGACGCGGCGCGCCCGCCTGCAACGGGAATGTCGAGCCGGGGGCCGACGGCGAGGTCGACGGATGCGTCGCTGCCTCCCAGCAAGGCCTCGGCGAAGAGGTCCGCTCCGAAAGAGACTCGCTCCCCGGTCCGAGTCCAGCGCGCCGCGGCGCGCGCCACCGCCGCCGCGTCCGTTTCGTGCTCGTCGAGGATGACCCCGGCGCTCGCCTGCCACGCGAACGGGGAGGCAACCTCCGCACACCGGAAGCCGCTCGACTCGATTCCCGCGCCGACGAATCGGATCCAGGGCTGGCCGTCGGCATCGGCTCGCTCCTTTCCCCACTGCGTGGCGAACCCCGAAAGGACCAGTCCGTCTCCGAAAGCCCGTCGCGCGCCCAGCTCCACAGTGTAGGCAAGATCGCGCACCTCGAACGTGACCCCGCTGGCCCGGCGGATCGCCGTCTGTGTATCGATGGAGACGTAGGCACCGCGATCGTAACGCTCGACCAGGAAGGGGATCTCCACCTGAAGGCCGCCTGCGAGATCGAGGTCGTCCGACGAGATCCAGGCGAGGGAGCCGGCGGCCGACGGCCGATCCGGAACCCGGCACGGCTCGACGGCGGCACGGACCGCCGAGGGAGCGACGACGATCGCGACAAAAAACGCGCAGAAGCGGGCACGCGACGGCATGCGAGGGTGGATTCTACCGCTGAAATCGGCTCAATCGAGCCGGAATCCGCGGGTCGCCTCGACGGACGTCCCGGAGGCGTCCGCGACGCGGATCTTCACCCGATACTCGCCCAGAGGCCAGCTCGCCGCGGTATCGAGCGACCAGCCCTGTGCCGCGGTTCCGCCGTCCCGGGTGGCCGGCGGCCCGAGGGCTCGGAAACCTCCGTCCACATCCCGGCCCTCGAGCTGGTAGGTGATGGTGTACGGCGCCACTCCCCCGTAGATCTCGTAGAAAAGCATGAGGGGGCTGCCGCGATTCACCGCGTCGCTGGTTCGCGGAACGACCCGGAACGAGCCAACCTGGAACGGCTCGTCGTGGGAGGCGAGCGAGGCGTACGCCAGCGGCTCGAGGAAGGCGGCCAGGGTCACGTCGCTCAGCGCGAGCCCCTCGGTGGCCTTCGTGACCTCCACGACGCCGCGGAAGAGTCCCACCTTCTCGGCATCCGGGTTCGCCACCAGCACGGTCACATCCCAGGTGGCGGGCTCGAGAACGATACGCGCCTGTGCCACGCGGTTCGCCCCTTCTCCCTCCAGGCGGAACGACTCCTCCCCGACGAAACGCTTCGCCAGGCTGGGATCGCGAGGAGAGAACCGGGCGATGAGCCCCGCGGAGGCGCCAGGACGGCCGATCGGCGCAGAGACCGTCAGGACGGCCAGCGTTCCCCCGTGAGGATGGCGGTACCGTTCCAGGTCCGCCGCGATGGGGTAGGAGCCGTAGCTCTCCGATGTTTCGACGCGCTCGACGATGATCTCCTCGGGATGGACGCCTTCTTGGAGCTTCCCGAGATCGGCCATCACGCCGAGCTCGGAGCGACCGTCCGCGCCGATCGAGGAGAGCCAGCGCTCGATGGAGAGCTTGGCAGGGTCCGTCAGATCGTGGACGTCGAACGAGAGCGCGGACAGGCGGGGATCCGTGGAAAGCTCGTAGTCACCGCTGAGATGCCTCACGAACGGGACGACCACGACGGGCCCGATGTCGTTCCGGCCGCACGGCCGACCCTCATAGATCCATCGGATCAGCCCGCGCCCGGCGCCGGGCCCCGCTTTCGTCTCCGCGAACGGCTCGATCTGGATCCGCGAGGGAGGCCCACACAAGACGTAGATCTTGCCCCTGTCGGTCTTCCAGCCCGGGTCGGTGGTGTCCTGGAGGATCTGGTTGGCTTCCTTCACCCGCCTCCAGAAGAGGGAGCGGTACTCGTTTTCCTGCGTGTCGGGTGTGGGATCCCGCAGCTGCCAGAACCGCGCGATGAACGCCGCACGGTCGGCGTCCGACTCCAGGTTCTTGAAGAGCTTGATCTCGTCGGCGCGGGCGATGTAGCGGACGGGGCCAGCGATCCAGGCCTTGGTCTCCGAGCGCGCCGCAGGCGCCTTGGCTTCCGCAGCGGCAGCCGCGACGGCGAGGATCAGAGCGAAACAGGCCCGGGAGAGATATCCGCGCATCGATTCCCTTGACCGCGACTCGGGCGGAGACGAGATTCCCTTCCCGGGTCGGAACCCGCCGGTCCCGGCCGAGCACGCGAGTGGTCCGCGTGGCCGGCTGGGAAGGCGGAGCGAGCGGAGTATAATCCCGGACTTGCGAACTCGCCGGTGAGTCCGGCGCGATCGCGCGTCGAGCCTCCGCAGCCGCGGGGAAGAAGGAGCGACGACTTGCGGTCAGGGGGCCTGCGCGAGGCGCACGGAGACGAGATGCACCGGAGCGTCGGACAGGCGATCGGGGGATTCACGCTGGCCGGCCTCTTCTTGACGATGGCGTGCGAGCGAAAACCTGCGATCGTCTACCGCGAGCTGCTGGATGCAGACCCCCAGGTCCGCTCCGACACCGCGGTTCGACTGGGCCAAGCTCGGGCCAAGGACGCGGTGGGTTCATTGGTGGCGGTGCTCCACGATCCGAGCGAGCGGGTGAGGGTCTCCGCGATCTGGGCGCTGGGCGAGATCGGCGATCCGGAGGCAGTACCGGCTCTCTTGGCGCAGAGCAGCGATCCGAGCACGCTGGTGCGTCTCGCGGTCTGTCGCTCGCTGGGCCAGCTTCGCGATGCGCGGGCAGTCCCCGTCCTGGAGAACCTCCTGGACGAGATGGATGATCGAGTCCGCCTCGCGTCCGCCCGCGCCATCGCCGAGATCCCAGGGTCCGAGTCGACGGATGCGCTCGTGCGGGTGCTTCTCGAGGATGAAAGCGAGACCATCCGGCGGCAGGCCGGCAAGCTTCTGGGCAAGGCGGATTCCGGCGAGGCGGTTCGGCGCATCGTGTCGTCGCTCGAGCGAGGGAAGGATCCGGTGCGGGCGAACGCCGCGAAAATCCTCGGAGGACTCGGCGACGGATCGGTGGTGCCCGTGCTCGTGAAGGCGCTCGAGGATGGGAGTCCCCGGGTTCGCGCCATGGCGGCGCATTCTCTCGCGGATCTGGCTCCGAAGGATGCAGCGGTGCGGGAGGCGTTACGCGGCCGGATGGACAGAGAGGCTGACGGTCTCGCTCAGGTGGATCTGGCGTGGTCGCTGGCGAGGGTGGGCGACGGGTCCGGGGTGGAGCGGATCCGGGAGCTTCTGGTCGAGGGGATCTCCGGGGAGGTCCGCGCCGAAGCCGCGATGGCTCTCGGCGAGGTGGGCGACGCGAGCGATGTGCCGAGCCTCGAGAAGGCGCTGAAGGGGGACGACATGGGGATCGTGCGCCGCGAAGCGTACGTTGCGATCCAGCGGCTGAAGAGAGGATGAGCCCATGGCCTGGCTCAAGCAACAGAAACCCGAGTCGGACGAGCGTCCGACTCCGAGCACGACGGCTCCCGAGCAGACGGAGCCCGTTCCGGTAGGGGAGAGGATCATGGTGGAGAAGATCGTCAACATCGGTCAGTCCATCCAAATCAAGGGAGAACTCACCGGGAACGAGGATCTGACCATCGAAGGCAAGGTGGACGGCAAGATCATCCTGAAGGACCACAACCTGACCATCGGCGCCAACGGGCGCATCACCGCGGAGATCCATGCGAAGACGGTGATGGTGGTGGGCGAGGTGGTGGGCAACATCACCGCCGACGACAAGGTCGAGGTGGCGCCAACGGGTTCGATGAAGGGGGACATCGTCGCGCCGAGGGTGGTTCTGGCGGACGGTGCCCGCTTCAAGGGGAGCATCGACATGGACCGGAAGAGCGCGCCGGTCGTCTCCTCGACGAGCAAGGGGATGATGCCCGAGCTGGCTCGGCCCGTCGGCGCCAAGATGGGCGACTAGGTCCGGACCGTGGTGTTCGGTCGGAAGGCCGCCGAACCCCCGGGTTCCCCGAAGCCGTCCCGCTCCGAGCCGCCCCGGGCAGGGACGCCGTGCGGGAGCCTCGCGCGGGCCTTGGCGCGGGTGTTCCGTGAGGGCAAGCCCGAGATCCTGGATCTCGGGCCGCTCTGCGGCGAGTCGGTGGTGTATCTGGCCGCTCGCGGGGCCCGGGTCCACGTGGAGGAGTTCGATCCTCCTCTTCCGACCCCTGCGCGGCGACCGGGAGATCCGCCGGCGGAGAAGACGCCGGTGCGGCTCGACCATCCAGACGGGTGCTTTCATCTCGTCTTGATCTGGGAGTTGATGGACTTCGTCCCCCCGGATCGTCTCGCCGAGTTCGGCGCGGAGGTCTCCCGGATCACCCAGGATGGGGGGTGGGCGTTTCTGCTCTCCATGGCCCAGGCCACGGATCGGAGCGAGCCCATCACGCGCTACCGGCTGCTGGCGGACGACCTCTTCCTGCGCGAGGAGACCACGCTTGCGCCGCGGCGTCGCTTCGCGCATCCGAACCGCGAGATCGAGCGCGCCCTTTCCGGTTTCTCGATTCAGGGGATTCACCTCCAGCGCAGCCAGATGCGGGAGATCCTCGCCGTGAAGTCGGGGGTGGGGAGCTGAGCGGCGTCGTTTCCCTCGCGTCGGTCGTGGTCGAAGGGTGCAAGCTCGAAACGGACGGAGTCGAGCCTTCGGGTGGCTGCCGGCTGCGGTTGCGGGCGCGGCGTTCGCGCTCTACGCGGCGACGGCCTGCCGGACGGTTCCCTTCGGGGACGGCGGCGAGCTGATCGCCGTCTCGAACGTCCTCGGCATCGCGCATCCTCCCGGCTACCCTTTGTACACGTTCCTGGGGAATCTCGCGCTCCGCCTGCCGCTCGGCGAGCCGGCGTTCCGGATGAACCTGCTGTCGGCACTCTTCGGAGCGCTCACGTGCGGTGTGGTGGCGCGGCTCGTCCTCCGCTCGACCGACTCGAAGCTCTCGTCCGTCACGGCGGGGCTCGGGCTCGCGGTCTCGTCGACCTTCTGGACGGCGTCCACCGTTGCCGAGGTGTACACGCTCCATCTCTCGTGCCTGGCGTGCGGCCTTCTGCTGGCCGATGGCGCGGGACGGGCGGCGACGGACGGAGCGCGGGGACGAGGGATCGTCTTGACGGCGCTGGCCTTCGGCATCGGACTGTCCCACCATCCGACCATCCTGGTCGCGTTGCCCGGCGTGGCCGTTCTCCTCTGGCCGCGCCGCGGTGAATCCGGGCGATCCGGCGTTCGCGCTTCGCGCGGCGCGCGCCTTCTCGCCGCGGGGATCTTCGTCGGCGTACCGATCCTCGCGTTCGTCTGGCTCCTCGCGCGGGCAAAGGGGAGCCCGGCGGTGAGCTGGGGCCGGCCGGATACGCTCGACGCGGCAATCGCCCACGCGACGGCGCGACGCTATGCGGTATACGACCTGGGATGGTCGGGCCTGCTGCGCGGCGAAGGCTGGATCGCATTCCTGCGACAGCAGGCGGCGGAGTGGACGCTCCCGGTCGCGGCCTGGGCCTTCCTCGGGCTGTTCGTTCCGACGCGCGGGCCAACGCGTGGCGGCGCCGATGCGAGGACCCGGATCGCGCTCGTCGCGCTGGTCGTGGCGACCGCGCTGTTCGGGCTGCGCTATGCGACGGAGGACGCGCAGGTGTTCTTCCTTCCCGTGGCCATCGCCCTGAGCGTGGGAGCGGGGCGCCTCGCGGGCGCAGCGTTCGCGATCCGGGGACGCGCCATGCGGGTGCTCGGCGCGGCGATCGCCGTCGCCACGATCGTGATGCCGATTCTGGCCCACGGCAGGGCGCACGACCTCCGACGGATGACCGCCGCGCGGTTGTTCGGCCGCGACATGCTCGCGAGCGTTCCGGATCGCGGCATCCTCTTCGTCGAGGGGGACGACGCGTTCCTCCTCGCATACCTGACCACGGTGCTGAACGAGCGCCCCGACGTGACCATCTACGACCGCGCCGGGAATCTCTTTCGCGACCAGCTCCGGGAGCGCGGGATCCAGGCCGCTCGCGGCGAGTCCGCGCTGTCGCTGCGGATCCGGAGAGAGCTGGACCTGATCGCCCGCGAGGCCACTGCTGCTTCTCCGCGCCCCGTGGTGTTCATGGCGTGGCCGGGTTACGACCTCCCGGCGGGGCTGCGCTTCGAGCCGGCCGGGCTCTTCTACCAGGTCCGGCGGGCCGCCTCCCCACCGCTCGATCCCGCGCCGCTCTGGGCGACGTTCGGAGAGAAGGAAGTGCTGCAGCAGGTGGAGCGGACCGGCGACGCCCTCGCGCGGACCTTCGCCGCCACGTATCCGCTCATGCGCGCCGAGCGCCTGCTCTTCGAGGGGAATCGAGCGGTGGCAGCGGCGGCTCTCGGCGAGGCGAGCGCCATCGGGAAGGGAAGCGAGACGATCCACAACACGATCGGCACCATTTACGGCCGCATCGGCGATCTGGCCGGCGCGCGGCGGGAGTTCGAGAGTGCCATCGCCGTCAAGCCCGTCTCGCGCCGGGCGTGGAACAACCTCGGCAAGGCGCACCTGCTTTCGGGCGACCCGGACGGTGCACGCCGTGCGTGGAGCCGGTCGCTGGAACTCGATCCCGCGCAGCCCGAGATCCGCGAGCAGCTGCGCGCGCTGCGCTGAGAGGCGGGGCAGGCTCGCGGTGCCTGGTCCGCCGCTGCGAGCTTCTCCTACTTCTGGACCTTGATGGGCACGTCCGTCGAAACCGCGAGATTCCCGTTCACGTCGTAGGCCTTCGCACGGAGCGTGTAGGTTCCCAGAGTGCCCGTCGACCAGGTGTAGCTCGCAGCGACGGTGATCGCAGGCGGACTGACGGGCTGCACTCCGACCCGCGTCTCGGCGGCACCCGTGACGAAAGCGAAGAACTCCACCCTGCTCACCCCGATGTTGTCCGTCGCGCGAACCTTGATGGGCACCGAGACGGCGAACTTCTTCCCCCTGGAGTACTTCGCGTTCGGCGGCGGGGAGGTGATGCTCGCGGCGGGTGCCGCTGCGTCGATGCCCAGCCGGTAGATCTGGGTGTCGTACGCTCCCCACGAATCGACGAGCTTGCAGTCCGTCCCGACCGTCACCTGGCGATTCTCTCCGAGAACGGCCGCGGGGATTCCGCAGGAGGGTGCGCCGACGGTGAGGTTCGCGGAGGTCGGACCGGTCGCGGCGGCGTTGACGGTGATCAGGTAGTCGCTGCCCTGATACGCCTTCCCGCGAGAGCGAATCGCTGCGACCGACGCGGCCGGGTGCGTCGGCTGTCGCGACACCTCGGTGGAGGCCAGCAGAGGCTCGAAGCGGCGCAGGTCGCGGGCCACGTTGGCCAGGCCCGCCCAGATCCACTCGGTTCCCGGGAACGGGACGATCTCGCTCTCGGCGAAGGCCCAGGTGCCGCGCGCGCCGTAGACGATCCCGAGCCAGGCCATGGCGCTCATCTCCTGCTCGGTGCGAAAGGCCAGGGGAGACGGTCCCACCGGAAAGCTCCGATCCAGCTCCGAGTTGTACGCCTGGATGACGTGATGGAACGGCTTCCCGGTCTGCAGGCTCCACTGCTCGGTGTCCGCGAGCCCGGGGATCACCTCCTCCGCCGGCCCCAGCGCGGACGGGTAGTTGTCGAGCAGCGGCAGGTCGATGAGGTCCTGGTACGGGTGACTCGCGTTCATGAACGTCGTCGCGGACATCAGGGGATGGGAGAGGTCGTGTGCGCGGGTCGCCGTTCGCACGACCTCCATCCTGTCCCTCACGAGCGTCGGGGGGAGGCTCCCGGGTCGGGGCTCGGGCAGCGGCCCTCGACCGTCGGGATCGGCCAGCTCGGGCTCGTCGAACAGGTAGTAGCCGTAGAGCGAGGGATGGGTCTCGAGGGCGTCGACCTTCTGCCCCACGTACGACTGGATCTCTTCCGTGGACGAGCTCTCGTTCAGGATGCCGGTCCCGGTTCGACCGAGACAGAAGCTGGCCAGGAGGGTCTTGGGCGGAGGAGAGAATTGCTGCGTGGCGTTCAGGAACGCGAGGGCGAGGTCGTTCTCGGCGGTCGCCGTGATCCCGCAGCCGCCGTAGAGCGTTCCAAACAGGGAGTTGAAGCCCGCGTGAACGGCCATCGTCTGATTCTCGGCCGCGCCCACGCCCTGCATCCCCACGGGGTAGAACGCGGCAGAATTGCGGGGGACCAAGGGTATCGTGGGCTCCGTCACGAACGTGAAGTCACCGGAGACTCCGTCGAGACCCGCGGCGCTCCGCGAGACGACGCGAGCGTGGTACCGGGTGTACGCCTCGAGGCCTCCTACGAGGATCTCGTGACTCACGGTCGGGGTGCCTCCGCCGTCGACGGAAGCAGCGTACGGACGGAGCGGTGTCGCGGCGGTCTCCTTGCTGAACTCGACCCTCGTGCCGGCCGGCTGGTCGGTCTCCCAGCGGATCGTGACCTGTCGGTCGTCGAGAACCTGCACCCCCACCCGGGAGGCGACGGGGGGCCTGCGTGTCGGCGGCGGAGGGGTCGACGTCCACGGGACGATGCGGAGGTCGTCCACGTACACGTCGGCCGGCCCGTTCCCGTTGGCCTCGAGCTTGATGCCGACGGTGTAGACCGCATGCCAGTCGAACCCGGAGGCGAACCAGTACTTGTAGAGGTCGCAGACTCTTCCGTTTCCCGCCAGGTGACTCTGGTCGTAGCACCGGTCCTCCGCCGGCTCGTGACCGATGTCCGGGGTGGTCAGCTCGCTCCCGATCCGGATCGTGTTCACCCCCGGTTGCAGCCCGTGGAACGAGTGGAACACGAAGTCGATGGGGCCCGAGCGGAGGATCACGTACATGCGCCCCACGTTTTCCGGATGATCCGCCCGCACCTGGAGCGTCAGGTCCCAGCCGAGCTGAGCGATGTCGAGCACCATGAGCTTGTAGGCGAATTGCAGCCCGTTCTTCGCGGCGGACAGGCGCAGCTCGTGCAGGCCGTTGGCGCCGCGGGAGAGGTCGGCTCCGTGCCAGTACTCGTCGGCGGGCTCGAACGTCCCGATGACCTTCTCCGTTCCGTCATACCGGGTGATGCCGCAGCGCAGGAGCGAGACGTTGTCGAAATCCACCGCGCCTCGCGCCGCTCCCACGAGGAACCCGAGCCAGGTCTCCGGCCCACCGAGCCGGATCTCGCCGATGTCGTCCGGGACACGGAACGTGACGGCGTAGTCGTGCCACGAGGTGTCTCCCGCGGCGTTCTCGAGCAACACGTCGAGCAGCGCCCAGGTCCGGTAGTGCGCTCCGAGCACCGGCTGGTGCTGCGAGGCTTCGATGATGAGCGGGTGCGAGAAGATCTGTCCCGGGCCGGCATCCGGATCGGCGACGATCCGGCTCTGGAAGCGGAGGCAGTACACCACGCCACCCACGAGAGTGCCCAGATTGTGATCGACCTGGCGAAGCTGGACGTCGTACGAGTAACCGGCGGTGGACACCGTCGTGCGGGCGAACCCTGCCCCGGCCGTCACGGCGCCGACGTTGTCCCATCCGGTGAGACCGCTGTCGAACGTGCCGTTGACGATGAACTCGGGGGATGTGCCGCCCGGAGGATCGGTGGGGTCCGGGATGACGTTCGCCTCTTCCGGCGCGCTTCCCAGCAACAGGAGGAAGAGGACGACGAAGACCGCGACGGAGCGGGCCGCGCCGGGATGGCGGAGAGCGCGGGCACCTGCATCACGAGGAATCGGTGGAAACGGCATGGCGATCCTCCGGAGCGCGCGGCGGGAACGTCCCGCACGGCATCGTGCGCCTCATGGGCAAGAAACGGACAGAAAACGGTTTCCGGACGCCGACCTCGAAAAACACCAGGCAGCCCGACAGGCTCGATCGGAGGCCGGGCACACGCCTTCGAGAAGGACCCTCTCCACCGTGCACACCCCGGGATGAGGCTTCTCGCCCGTCACGGGAGGCTGCTATGGTGTCCGGGTGCTCCGACGAAAGGCCATCGACGTCGGAGGCGCGCGTGGGACGGACCGGATCATGCGACGGTGCCTGATCGCGATCGGACTCATCGTGCTCGTGGCGTCGGCGCTCGGGCCGGTCGCGCGGAACGGTTTCGTCGCGTACGACGACCCGCTGTACGTGGTCGACAATCCCCACGTTCGGGACGGTCTGACCCGGGACGGCATCGCCTGGGCGTTCACGACCTTCCACGCCACGAACTGGCATCCTCTCACGTGGATCTCGCACATGGTGGATGTCGAGGCCTGCGGGCTCGATGCGAGCTGCCACCACCTCGCGAGCCTGATCGTCCATTCGCTGAACACCGTTCTCCTGTTCCTGCTGCTGGCTTCGGCGACCGGCCGGAACTGGCCGGCGGCCATGGCGGCCGCGCTGTTCGGTGTTCATCCGCTCCACGTCGAGTCGGTAGCATGGGTCTCGGAGCGAAAGGACCTGCTGAGCGCGCTCTTCTGGCTGCTCTCGATGGCGGCGTACGGGCGATACGCGCGCCGGCCCGGCCTGGGCCGGTACCTGCTGGTTGCCGCAGCCTTCGGCTTCGGTCTCCTGAGCAAGCCCATGGTCGTGACGCTGCCGGTCGCACTCCTGCTGCTCGACTTCTGGCCCCTCGCTCGCTTCTCCCCGGGGCCGGGCGCCGTCGCGCGCGGCCTTCGCTTGCTGGCGGAGAAGCTGCCGCTCCTGGCCCTCTCCGCCGCATCGGCGATCGTCACGGTGCTGGCGCAGAGGAGTGGCGAGGCGGTCGCGGCCCGGGACGTCATCTCGTGGACCGCGCGTCTCGGGAGCGCGCTCCGTTCGTACGCCTGGTACCTGGGAAAGACGTTCTGGCCGACGTCGCTCGCCGTGGTCTATCCGCACCCCGCAACGATGCCCGGAGGGCTCGCCTTCGGGACCGTCGTGGTGTCGGCAGTGATCCTCGTCGGGATCACCTGGGCGGCGCTGGCCCAGTGGAAGCGGCGACCCTATCTCGCGTGCGGATGGCTCTGGTACCTGGTCACGCTCCTGCCGGTGATCGGGATCGTGCAGGTGGGGCTTCAGGGGGTCGCCGATCGCTACGCCTATCTCCCGTCGATCGGGATCTTCGTCGGCCTGGCGTGGGGAATCGCGGATCTGGCTGGGGCCTCCCGGACCCGACGTGCCGCGGTCGCCTGCGTCGTCGGCGCCACGGTTCTTGCCCTCGGCGTCGCCGCGCGGGCGCAGGTTTCGTACTGGCGCGACGGATTCGCCCTGTACGAGCGCGCGGTGAACGTGGTTCCCAATAACTGGCTGGCGCTTCATCACCTGGGCGTCGCACGCCGGGACAGGGGAGACCTCGATCTCGCCGTGCGGGCGTTGACGGAGGCGGGACGGATCCAGCCTGCGTCGCCCGGGGTCTGGACGGACCTGGGAATGAGCCACGCGGCACGCGGAGACGACGCCGCCGCGGCCGCGTGCTTCGAGAAGGTCGTCCTGCTCACCCCGAACGACGAGAGCGCCTGGATCAACCTGGGCGTCGCCTCCGCGCTGTCCGGACGGACGGGACGCGTGCGGGAGGTTCACCAGCGCCTCGAGCGGCTGAATCCCGAGAGCGCACGGGAGATGCTGGAGCGGATCGCGCAGGTGGGGGCGCCGCGATGATCGCCGCTCGCCGCGGGGAGTCGCGACGAGCGCAGTGAGTACCGTCGCTGGGAGGGCGCAGACGGCGTCTCCGCTCGGCGAGGAGAATCGAGGGAAGGGGACCTGCCGTCGTCGCTGAGGCGGTGCCCTATCCCGTCGCGCCAAGGACCTGGACCTCGTCGGCGAGGCGGCGTCCCAGGCGGTCTCTCTCGGTCTCGAGATCGTAACGGGACGGGAGGCCGCATGGTCCAAAAAACCAACCGTCACCAATTCGGGCACCGTGGTTGACCGGCGGAGACCGCGATAGCGACCGTAGGCGTTAGCACTCTCCTTCACGACCGCGTCGACGCACCAGCTACTGTGGTGGTGAGCGCCGAGCAGGCGAGCACGCGCATCGCAGCGGAAACGCCGACCGTCGACGAGGATGGAGCCGCCGAGACCGAACGGGGGCTACGCCGCGTTCCGGTGATAGTACCGCAGCATCCCGCCGAGTCGTTCGCGGCACCGAACGGGTCCGGAACCCGTGACAATTGCTTCAGGCTCGATGATCGCGTTGGAGAGTCCTTGGTGGTTCCGCTCGGTGTGGTAGTGAGCGACGTACTCCCGAACGGCGCGGCGAAGCGATTCCTCGCCGAAGAAGATCATCCGGTCGAGGCACTCGGATTTGATTGAGAGCATGTAGCGCTCGATCCATGCATTCAAATTCGGGGAGCGCGGCGGCAGCCGGACGGGCGCGGTGCCGGCATCGTCCAGCAAGGCGCGGAATGCCGCGGTAAACTTGGTGTCACGGTCCATCAGGCAGAAACGCTTCTCGCGGAGGAATCCATCGATTGGATCGGTGAGGTTCCGCCCGACTTGGCGAATCCAGGCTTCGTCCGGGTTCGGGGTCATGCCGGCGAAGTGAACACGACGGCTCCGAATCTCAATGGCGAAGAGGATGTAGACCGTGACGAGGCCGTGCCGGCACCACACCTCGACGGTCGTGAAGTCGATGGCGGCGATCGTGGACCAGTGGGCACCGAGGAACGTGCGCCAAGACGTCCAGCGGCCGCGCTCGGGTGCGGGATCGATGCCGTTCCTCTCCAAGATGTTGGCGACGGTGGTCCGAGCCACGTGATGACCGAGATTGGCCAGGGCGCCTTCGATCCGGCGATAGCCCCAGAGCGGGAAATGTGGAGCTCCACATTTCCCGCTTTATGTGAAGCGGACGGTTATGTGGACATGCGCAAACATCGTCGCCGCCACGCCTTGACCGGAGGGGGGGCTCGACAGCGAAGTCGACGAGCTACTTCACATAACTTTCCGACGCTCACAGATCCTCGAGCCACTGGATGATGTCTTTCCGGCAGTGCCAGGGGCTTTCACTGGTCGGCTCGGGGACCGGCGGGGTGCAGCGTTCGATCGCCTTGCGCTTCATCGCCATGTCGATCTCGATGTACTGGCTCGTCGTGGTGATGCTGACGTGCCCGAGCCAGGACTTGATGACGTTGAGCTCCACACCAGATTGAAGCAGATGCATTGCCGCCGTATGGCGCCTATGTCCTTCCCGACATAGGCGCCACTATCTCCTCTTCCCGACTATGTCTGGTCTTGTCGCCTCCCCCTCGGTTTTGGCGGCCGGCTGCGACGCTCTGCCGACATAGTGGACCCCACCCCACACCGGGGAGAAAGGAGTCCACCGTGAAATGCATCATCGCTGATCAAGTGGTTCTGTCGAGAGCACCTGACGGCCCGCTCGCGGCCCACGTCGCCGCGTTTGCCCAATCGCGTCGCGCACAGGGGTATGGTCGCCGGTCGACGCACCGGCAGGCGCTACTCGCGGCGGGGTTCAGTCAGTGGCTGAAACGCCAGGGAATCGCGCTACGCCAGGTCAGCGCCGATCATGGGTCGTGGTACTTGCGTGATCGCGCTCGGCGGGTGCGGCCGTGCCTGGGCGACGCCGCTGCGCTACGGCACCTCCTGGAGTTTCTGCGCCGGGAGGGCGTGATCGCCCCCGAGAAGATCGCCGTCCGTCGGCGCACCTCTGCGGAGCGCTGCGCGCAGGGGTACGCGCGGCATCTGCGCGACGCCCGCGCGCTGGCCGAGGCCACGATCGTCAACTACGTGCCGTTCGTTCGTGGGTTTCTGACCGATCGGTTCGGCAACGGCCCGGTGAGACTCGCCCGCCTCACGGCCGCTGATGTCGTGCACTTTGTCGCGCGGCAAGCACCGCAGTTGCATCTGAAACGCGCCAAGCTTCTGACGACCGCCCTCCGGTCCTTCCTGCGGTACGTGCGCCTGCGCGGAGCGCTGGTGCGGGACCTCGCCGCCGTTGTGCCTAGCGCGGCAGAGCCGCAACCAAATCTCCGAACAAGCACGATGAGCGGAGTCGGCTGACGTCCATGGCGCCTCTCCGGCATGATGTGTTCGCCGAAACCCACATGCTGAAGGAGATGCCATGGACCGTTTCATCATGCACCATCGCGACAAGATCGTGGGAACGTTGTCCTGCTTCGACCGGGTGATCTTCAAGGGGCACCTGCCCATCAGCCATCCGACGGGCATGGAGAACTGGATGAGTTGCCTGGGCCTCAAGCTCATGGAGTTCAAGGAGATCGCGCTCGAGGTGGCTGATCGGCTGAAGAGCCACGCCCAGGCCGTCGCCCAGCGTGCCGGCTGCACGTATCGCTACCTTGCTGGCCCCGTGCGCAAGGAGAAACTCGCTCGCGAGATCGCAAAGCGTGAGGGCATCACCCGTGGGCTCATCTGCGTTTTGGCTACGGTCGAGCCAGTCCTGGCGTTCCGGCTGGCCTACGGCGACGGCCGTCCCTGCGTCCGCTCGGATTGGCGCAAGTGCCTGGTTCACTACTTTTACCTGTTCGACCCCGACTTCGGGTTCATGCACGTCCGCCGTCCAACGTGGTTCCCGGTCACCCTGCAGGTCTACGTCAACGGTCACGAGTGGCTGGCTCGGCAGATGCAGAAGCTGCGGCTGGTCTTCGAACGTGTGGACAACGCGTTCCTCTCGATCGCCCATCCCGAGCGGGCGCAACGTCTGTCCCACGAGTTTGCCCGACTCGACTGGCCCACCATCCTCGACCGCTTTGCCCATCGCTTCAATCCGCTCTTCTCCGACCTGTTCGCCATGCTCGACTACTACTGGGTCACGGACCAAGCCGAGTACGCGACGGACATCATGTTCCGCAACCGCGCGGCGCTCGAGGCCCTGTATCCCGCCCTCGTCCGACACGCGGCGTCGACCTTCGGCGCCGAGGATGTGATGCGCTTCCTCGGCAGGAAACTCCACCCCAATTTCGAGGGCGAGGTCGTCAGCGACGTCAAGCGTCGTCCGGAGGGGGTGCGCATCAAGCATCGGGTCAAGCGCAACTGGATCAAAATGTACGACAGCCACGGCCGCGTTCTCCGGGTCGAAACGACCATCAATCAGCCCCGCGAGTTCAAGGTGCGCCGCGTGACGCGTTTTCGGGGTGAGGTCCGAGTACGCTGGAATCCGATGCCGAAAGGCGTCGCCTTCCTCGATCGATACGAGCGCATCAGCCGCGCCGCCAACGCCCGGTACCTCGAGGGCCTGGCCGGCGTCGCCGATCCGACCTCGGCCCGCAAGGTTCTCGACCGGATGGCCACACCCATTCGCAAGGCTACGCGTCGTCACCGCGGCTTCAACCCCGCCGATCCGGACGACGCTCGGCTCTTCGCCGCTGTCCTGCGCGGGGAGCACGTCATCGCTGGCTTCCGCAACCGCCACGTCCGCGAGGCTCTCTTCGGAGCGGCCGACGATCCCGTCCTCGCTCGTCGCAACGCTGCCCGCGTCACCCGCCTCTTCAATCGCTTGCACGCTCATGGCTACATCGCCAAGATCCCCCGGACCCGTCGCTGGCGCGTCACCGACCTTGGCCGCGCCGCGATGTCCGCTGTCATCGAAGTCCGCGAGAATGCGTTCCCCACAGCGTTTTCCAAGGCCGCAGCTTGATCACCCGACAAGATCTCCGCAGAACGGAGAGAAGTTGCAGAGGAAGAGACTATCGTGCCGAACTGGCGGATGGCCTCGATCCCGCGCGCCATTGGCGCGGGCCAAGTTCGACAGTTGCTGGCCAGTTTCGATCGGCGGAAGGCGGTCGGCCGTCGCGACTACGCGATCGTGCTCTTGCTCGCACGCCTCGGCTTGCGCTCCAATGAAGTGGCCTGTCTCGAACTCGACGACATCGACTGGAATGGCGGACAGGTCAGCGTCCGAGGCAAACGCGGGCGCCGCGCCGTCCTGCCCCTTCCCGCCGAAGTCGGCGAGGCGATCGCCGCGTATCTGCGCGACGGACGCCCCTGCAGCCCTAGTCGTCGGGTGTTTCTGCGCAGCAAGGCGCCCATCGGCGGGTTTGCGGGCCAGTCCGGCGTCGGATCGATGATTCGGCACGCACTCCAGCGAACCAGTATCCAGGCCCCGACCAGGGGCGCTCATCAGTTTCGCCACGCGCTGGCGACCGAGATGCTGCGACACGGCGCTTCGTTGACCGAAATCGGCCAGGTCCTGCGCCACCGCAGCCCCCAGACCACCTCGATCTACGCGAAGGTGGACCTCACCGCGCTACGCCCCCTCGCGCTGGCCTGGCCGGGAGGTGTGCGATGACCACGCTGCGCGAGGCCGTTCGGGAATACGTGCACCTCCGGCGCGACCTGGGATTCAAACTGCGTGAGGCGGGCAAGGGATTGCTCGACTTTGTCGGTTTCATGGAGCGCCAGCGCGCCTCGTCCATTACGCAGGCGCTGGCGCTCGCGTGGTCGCAACAGCCGTCGCACGCTCAACCGGCGCATTGGGCCCAGCGGCTGAGCTTCGTCCGAGGATTTGCGCGGCATCGCAGCGCCACTGATCCCCGCACGGAGATCCCGGCGCCGGGCCTCTTGCCCTTTCGCCCGAAGCGTGCGCGCCCCTACCTCTACTCGGAGGCTGAGATTCGCAGCCTTCTGCGCGCGGCGCTCACCATGCCGAGTCGCTATGAACGGGGGAAGCTGCGTCCGTGGGTCTACTACATGCTGTTCGGTCTCCTGAGTGTGTCCGGGTTGCGCGTCAGTGAAGCCCAGAATCTCGAGTTGCGCGATGTTGATCTCACGACTGCGGTCTTGACGATCCGCGGCGCCAAGTTCGGCAAGACCAGGCTGGTCCCGTTGCACGCGTCGACTTGCCGCGTCCTCGCCGACTACCTCCGCCGACGCACCCGCCACTGGGCGAATCGGTCGGCGTCCTCGCATGTGTTCGTCTCCAATTCCGGCCGCCGGTTGGACGGAGCAGACATTCGTCGAACGTTTTACGCCTTGTCCCGGCAGATCGGTCTGCGCAGCCCCGCCGACCATCACGGCCCCCGTCTGCACGATTTCCGACACCGATTCGCCACGCAGACCCTCGTACGCTGGTATCGATCTCAGCAGGACCCCGAACGCAAGCTGCCGCTCCTGTCCGCCTATTTGGGTCACGTGCACGTGGCGGACACCCAGTGGTATCTCAGCGCCTCACCCGCACTGATGCGCGAAGCGATGCACCGGCTCGAACGGCGCTGGGAGGATCGCCCATGACCCCGCCTCTCAGCGTCGCGCCGCTCTTGGAGCGCTTCTTTACTCAGCGTCTCATGCAGCAGCGCCAGGCGAGTCCACACACCGTTGCTTCCTACCGCGACACCTTCCGTCAATTCCTGAGGTTCGTCCAGCAACGGCTGCATCGATCTCCGTCACGCCTGCGCTTCGAGGAGATGGATGCCCCGCTGATCGTGGCGTTTCTCGATGGCTTGGAACAGCGGGGCGTGAGCGTACGCAGCCGGAATCTACGCCTCACCGCGCTCCATTCCTTCTTTCGGTACGCGGCGTTGGAGGCGCCCACCCACGCCGCCCAGATCCAGCGGGTGCTCGCCATTCCCAGCAAACGGTTCACGCGGACCTTGGTCCCGTTTCTCACGCAGGCGGAGGTCGAGGCGCTCCTCGCCGCTCCGGATCAACGCACCTGGCGGGGCCGGCGCGATCACGCCTTTCTCCTCATGGCCGTCCAGACGGGGTTGCGCGTCTCTGAGATGACCGGGCTCACGCGCGACGACGTTGTGTTCGGGGTCGGCGCGCACGTCCACGTCATCGGCAAGGGGCGCAAAGAACGCTGCACCCCCCTCGCCCGATCCACACGCGCGGTGCTGAAGGCGTGGCTGCGGGAACCGCGGCGCGGGGATGGCAACATCCTCTTCCCCAGCGCGACGGGCACGCGGCTCACTATCCACGGCGTGCAGTACCTGTTGCACAAGCACCGGCTGGCCGCCTCGGCCGTGTGTCCGTCACTGCGGCAGAAGCGCGTGACCGTTCACCGCTTGAGACACACCATGGCCATGGACCTGCTCGAGGCCGGCGTCGATCGGGGCGTGATCGCCCTCTGGCTTGGTCATGAGTCGGTCGAGACCACGCAGATCTACCTCGAAGCGACTCTGGCGATGAAGGAGCGCGCGCTCGCCAAGACCGCACCGCGACATGGGAGGGCGACGCGGTACCAGCCTGGGGACCAACTCCTGGGGTTCCTCAACAGCCTGTAGAGCGGAGAAGACTATGTTGGGCGATAGGCTCACCGCCTTCCGGTCGTGCTCAGCATCCTCGGCCGTGAGCGGGCCGCTGTCGGATATCGCCCAACAT
>CAVOVZ010000015.1:0-456451 GCA_963699985.1 Terriglobia bacterium | reverse complement strand
CCTGAAACTGGACGAGATGATCGCCTCCAAGTTCCCGTTCTCCGGAGACCCCGAATCGGAGATCGTCAAGAAGAAGGACCTCGCATCCCTCCTCGGTGGTGAGTCCGGCGCGGTTCCGGCGTTTCGAACGAGCTCGGATGGCGGGGGCCTGTCGCCGGCCGCGAGAGCATGGATTCAGGGTGCGAGTGTTCTTTCGAGAATGTTCTTCGAGGAGGGGACGGACTCGCTGCGCCGCATCCCGCTCACCGTCAGCGTGCAGCCGCCGGCGTTCGAGCCGGCAGAGCTCAGCGAGCGGTATCGGCTGGAGGAGGTGAGAGTCGACTTCGGCGAGGGAAACGAGCTCCGGTGGAACTACCAGGAACCCGAAGACCGCAGCAAGCGGCTGGATGTGGTCCTGTTCGGGGATGATGCCAGCGCGGAGAGCATGTTGCTGATCAAGGTGGCCGAGGCGAAGGCGGCGATGTCGCCGTCCAAGTGGTTCGGCTCGGAGTTCAAGCCGCCCGTGACCAAGTCGATCAAGGCGGAGGGGGCATGGGCACCGATCCGCCTCCTCGTGATGAAGTCCCAGGAAGGGGGAGGTGTGGCCGACTCGAAACGACTCCAGCTCTCCTACGCGTTCGAAGTCGATTACAAGAGGAACAAGCCAGGCCGGCTGGTGGTCCATTTGCAGGCTGCGGGGGATGATTTGCCTTCCCTGCTTCGCCTCATGAAGCAAGGTCGCGAACAGCCTCCTTCCGAAGGGCTGGAGTGAGCGTTGGCTTCGGAAAGTTATCTCCCGATCGGCTGCTACGGCAAGCTGCCCTGCGCTCGCGATTTCCTTTCGTGGAACGTCTCGTTCCCAACGTCGCTCGCGATCAAGAACTGGCTCCACGCGGGGAACACGACACTCCTGCATGCGCAGGATGCCGGACCGGACATAGTGGAAACGCATCTCGGCTCGCCGGGCGTCATCGTTCCGGCGCAGGAGCGCGAGACGGCGCGTGAAGTGATACGCGACGACGTGCGCGGCGAGACCGCTCGGCTCCGGGTGCTGTTCGGTCTGCCCGGGTCCGTCGAGCTTCTCGCTGCGGTGGTCCGTCCGAGCACGGATCAGAACGGTCTCCGTTCGTTCCCGTTCGCGGTCTTCACGCACTTCCCGAGGCGGCTCTACGGGAAGCGATACGCTCTGCTGCCGCTGGGGCTCGCGGGGGTCTGGGACGCGCTCGATGATGCATCTGACAATCTGGCGGGGCTCGCGACCCGCGCCGCATTCGACGAGTTCGTGTCCGCAGCCCTGATCCCTCCGCCGGCGCCGCTCGCCGAGACGCGAGCGGCGTTCGAGCGCCAGACGACCCAGTCCGCCAGGACCATGTTCGATCGGGAAGACGGGGCAACGTACGACGCTCTGGTCAGGAACCTGCCGGACTTCGTCGCGGCGCTTCGGGAGGAGAAGGGGGGCCTCAAGATCCAGCTCCCGGTGTCCAGCGACCTCGAGCGCTCCGGCTACGATGCGGCGGTCTGGATGGCGCTCTTCAACCATCAGTTCTTGTGGAAGCGATTCGAGCCCAACATCTTCCTCGACGAGGCAAAGGCCCAGAAAAGCCGCAACGTCCTGCTGGCGTTCGGTCCGCCGTCCGGAGCGGACTATGCGCTGATCATGGGGTGCGGCAGCGGGGAGGTCGCGCGACCGGCGCTCTCCTCGGCCGGCGAGGTCGCTCCGGCGGGGCCTCCGGTACCCGAAGTGCCATACTCGGAGCTGCTGGGGCGTAAGTTCGTCGCATGATGGTCTCTTGACATTCCTGCTGGGTAGTTGTTTGATTGGAGGCGTATCGAACGGGGCGTCGCCCGAATCGTTCGTGAAGAGAGTGTCCTGTGGTAACGTCTCGTGCGGGACGACCTCCGCGCGGGGAGAATGCGGTTAGGCAAACGCTTCCAACCGCACCGAGGCGGTGGTGCTGTCGAGTTGGGTGACTGATCTGGGTTGGAAGCAGGCACGCGGGACCCGAACACCGTAGAGGGACGATCCAGACGAGCGGCGCGCTCACTCGCATCACCGGGCGACGGCGAGCAGTGAATGACCGATCGAGGGATGGTGATGGCTGTCATCGATGTGGAGGCGCTGCTTCAGCCCATCTCGGAGGATGCCCCCTGCGGCCCCGTCCTGGAATACGATCCTGCGTACGCCGAGATGGAGCGAGCCGCGCGCGGCAGGCCAGAGCGACAGATGGGAGAGGTGGTGGTTGCCGAGGAGCCCCCGGACTGGCGCGCGGTCAAGCGCCAGGCGACGAATCTGTTTGCGCGGACCAAGGACCTTCGTATTGCCGGATACCTGGTGAAGTCTCTCCTGCACACCGACGGCCTGCCCGGGTTCGCTTCGGGGATGTTCCTCGTCCAGGGGTTGCTCGAGCGGTATTGGGAGCCGGTGCATCCGGTCCTCGACCCGGAGGAGGGCAACGATCCGACGTTCCGCGTCAACACGCTGCTCGAGCTCTGCGATCCGGACACGACCCTCCCGGCGCTTCGCGAGGCGCCCCTCGTCGATTCGCGCGCGCTCGGCCGATTCAGCCTTCGGGACGTCCTGATGGCGCGAGGCGACGTCCCGGTCCCGTCGGGGCTCGAGACGCCCCCCGAAGCGGGAGCGGTCGAGGCCGCGTTCCTGGGTTGCGAGATGGAAGCGCTTCAGGAAACGTCCGGGGCCGTCGCAGAGACTCTCGGCCATGTCGCCGCGATCGACGCGCTTCTGACCGACAAGGTCGGTTCGGCTCGCGCTCCGGGCTTCGGCGCTCTGGTCTCGACGCTGAAGGCCATCGAGGCGATCCTGAAGGAGAAACTGGCGGCACGCGGAGCCGGCGAAGGGGGAGGCGCGGAAGGCGAGGGGGCTGCGGGCGCTACCGGGGGGAGGGCGATCGGCGGGCAGATCCGCTCGCGGGACGATGTTGTCCGCGTCCTCGACCTGGCGTGCGAGTACTTCCGGCGGCATGAGCCGTCGAGCCCGGTCCCGCTGCTTCTCACGCGGGCGAAACGCCTCGTGGCGAAGGATTTCATGGACATCGTTCGTGACCTCGCGCCGGACGCTCTGACGCAGATCGAACTGATCCGTGGGGGGAAGAGCGAGGATTCCTAGCAGTCGTCCCGGGTCGCGCTGCGGGACGGCGATCGGCCGGAGCGGCCAGGAGGTGAGCGTTGGCTAAGAAGAGTTCCCAGAAGTTCATCGCGCGCAACCGGGCGCCACGCGTGCAAATCGAGTACGACGTGGAGCTCTACGGCGCGCAGAAGAGGATCGAGCTGCCATTCATCATGGGGGTCATGGCGGACCTGTCGGGAAAACCCAGCGAGCCGCTGCCCCAGGTGGGCGAACGGAAGCTCCTCGAGATCGACGTGGACAATTTCGACGACCGGCTCAAGGCGATGAAGCCGCGCGCGGCGTTCCAGGTCCCGAACACCTTGACCGGGGAAGGGAACCTCAGCGTCGATATCACGTTCGAGAGCATGGACGACTTCTCGCCCGCGGCGGTCGCCCGGAAAGTCGAGCCACTGCGCAAGCTCCTGGAGGCGCGGGGTCAGTTGGACAACCTCAAAGCGTACATCGACGGCAAGGAGAAAGCCGAGGACCTTCTCGCCCGGCTCTTGCAGGACCCAGCGCTCCTGCAGGCGATCGCTTCGATCCCGAAGGCCGGCGAGGCCGAGTCGCCTGAGAAGAAGAAGGAGGACTGACACCATGCCCGATCCCCAGAGCGAGGGCAAGGCCGAACAGGCGTCGCAGACCGGGGAAGTCAGCGAATTCCAGTCGCTGCTCCAGAAAGCGACGGGTCGCAGGACCGAGGAGGCCTTCGAGCCGGTTCGAGGCGCGGTGCAGACGCTCGCGGAGTGGGCGCTCAAGGAGACGAAGCTCGTCTCCGAAGACGTCAACAAGACGATCCAGATGCTGATCGGAGAGATCGATCGCAAGATGAGCGAGCAGGTCAATCAGATCCTGCACCATCCCGACTTCCTGCAGCTCGAGGGGGCGTGGCGCGGGCTCCACTACGTCGTCAACAACACCGAAACCGACCCGATGCTCAAGATCCGCGTCATGAACATCTCGAAAAAGGAGCTGCACAAGACGCTCAAGCGATTCAAGGGCACCGCCTGGGACCAGAGCCCGATCTTCAAGAAGGTCTACGCGGAAGAGTTCGGCCAGTTCGGCGGAGAGCCATACGGGTGCCTCGTCGGAGACTATCACTTCGACCACTCGCCTGTGGACGTCGAGTTGCTCAACGAGATGGCCCAAGTCTCGGCGGCCGCCCATGTGCCCTTCATCTCGGGTGCCGCGCCGTCGCTCCTCGGAATGGAGTCCTGGCAAGAGCTGTCGAATCCGCGCGATATCGCCAGGATCTTCACGACACCCGAGCACGCCTCGTGGCGGTCGCTTCGGGAGTCGGAAGACGCGAAGTACCTCGGCCTCGCCATGCCCCGGTTCCTCGCGCGGCTCCCGTACGGGGCGAAGACGAACCCAGTCGATGGGTTCTGCTTCGAGGAGGACACTCTAGGCTCCGACCACCACAAGTACTGCTGGTCGAACGCGGCGTACGCGATGGCGGTCAACATCAACCGTTCGTTCAAGCTCTACGGCTGGTGCTCCCGCATCCGGGGCGTCGAATCCGGCGGTTCCGTGGAGGGGCTTCCGGTCCACACGTTTCCGACCGACGACGGCGGGGTGGACATGAAGTGCCCGACGGAGATCGCCATCGAGGATCGTCGCGAGGCAGAACTGGCGACCGCCGGCCTCATGCCGCTCCTGCACCGGAAGAACTCGGATTTCGCCGCGTTCATCGGGGCGCAGTCGCTGCACAAGCCCGCGGAGTACGACGATCCCGACGCGACCGCGAACGCGAAGCTCGGCGCGCGGCTCCCGTACCTGTTCGCGTGCTGCCGTTTCGCCCATTACCTCAAGAGCATCGTGCGGGATCGGATCGGGTCGTTCGGCTCGCGCGACGCCATGCAGCAGTGGCTCCAGACCTGGATTCTGAACTACGTGGACGGCGACCCCGAGCACTCGTCCGAGGAGACGAAAGCCCGGCGTCCCCTGGCGAAGGCCGAGGTGATCGTCGAAGCGATCGAAGACAACCCTGGGTACTACACGTCGAAGTTTTTCTTGAAGCCGCACTACCAGCTGGAAGGTCTCACGGTGTCTCTGCGGTTGGTTTCGAAGCTGCCGTCGGAGAGGCAGGGGTAACGAGCGGCCCGCGACGTTCGCGGGTCTCAAAGGACGAGGCCGGAATTTCCGGTGATGGGATCACCGAGATCGGAGGGAGACGATGGCTGTCGACATGTTCATGAAGATCGGGGACATCAAGGGTGAATCCACGGACGCCAAGCACAAGCAGTCGATCGACGTGCTCTCCTGGAGCTGGGGGATGACCCAGCAGGGAAGCATGCACCACGGCGGCGGAGGCGGCGCGGGGAAGGTCAACGTCCACGACCTCTCGTTCACGAAGTACCTGGACGCCGCGAGCCCGAACCTGATGGCCTTCTGCTGCAGCGGAAAACACTACAAGGACGCTGTCCTGACCGTTCGGAAGGCGGGGGACAAGCCGCTCGACTACCTCATTGTGAAAATGGAGGACGTCCTCATCTCGTCCGTGCAGGGGGGCGCGAGTCACGGGGACGACCGTCTCACGGAGACCGTCACGCTGAACTTCGCCAAGTACAAGGTCGCCTATCAGATGCAGAAGAAGGATGGATCCCCGGACGGCGGGCCCATCGAGATGGGCTGGAACATCGAGGAGAACGTCAAGTACTAGCCTCCCGATCGTTGCCAGGATCGCTCGGCAACATCGTCTTCCAGGAACCGGTGCGGTGCCCTCCACGTCGCGAAACCTGGGGCATCGCACCGGCAGAGCCGTCCCGGGTGAGCATCGGAGGGTTGTGGCGTGCCTGCACATCTCGCGGTGAAGGAAGGGCGGTTGGAAGAAGCGCTCGCCGACCTCCAGGATCAGGTTCGAAAGGCCCCGGCGGACGGCAAGCGTCGGGTGTTTCTTTTCCAGCTTCTTTCGGTCTTCGGCCGTTGGGACCGGGCCATGACCCAGCTCGATGTTCTCAGGGACCTCGACGCCTCCTCGATCCCCATGGTGCAGATGTACGGCGCGGCGCTCCGGTGTGAGGCGCTGCGAGCGGAGATCTTCGCTGGGCGACGGACGCCGCTCCTCTTTGGCGAGCCGGAGCCATGGATCGCCCTTCTCCTCCAGGCCGCGAAGCTCGTCGCGGACGAACGCTTTGCGGAATCCGAAGCGCTTCGAGACGAAGCGTTCGAGCGAGCCCCCGCGACGCCGGGCGTCTTGAACGAGCAGAGCTTCGAATGGATCGCCGACGCGGATACGCGGCTCGGACCGGTGCTCGAGGCGATCGTGAACGGTCGGTACTACTGGATCCCGTTTCATCGGATCCGCGAGGTCCGGTTCGAGCCTCCCACGGACCTCCGTGATGTGGTGTGGATGCCGGCGCAGTTCTCCTGGTCGAACGGAGGAGAGGCCGTCGGCCTCGTACCGACGCGCTATCCGGGGTCGGAGGCGAGCGACGACGGTGCCATCCGGTTGGCCCGCCGCACCGACTGGCTCGAGCGCGCGGGCGGCGTCTGCCTGGGGATGGGGCAGCGCATGCTAGCCACCGACGCGGGCGAATACGCCCTGATGGAAGTCCGGAAGCTTCGTCTCGACGTACCGGAGACGCCGGCCGCCGACGGCGCGTCGCGATCGACCGATTAGAGTCGCGCAGCGGCTGCTCGGAGGGGGGGGACTTGGCGCAGACCGAGCGATTGCAGCCGGCGCTCCTCGACCGACTGACCGACGACGACCCCGGTGCCCGCCAGGAGTCGAGGGAGGCGCGCGTCCTGTCCTTTCAGCGTCTGAGACAGGCGGTGGTCCGGGATCTGGGCTGGCTGCTCAACACGGTTCAATTGTCCGCGACGGACGACATCGCGTCCTACCCCGAAGTCCTGCGCTCCGTCGTGAACTACGGCATGGCCGATCTGTCGGGGCGCACCGCCTCGGGTGTCACGACCGAGGACATCGAGGAATGGTTGCGGGAAGCGATCGAGACGTTCGAGCCGCGAATCCTCCCGAGCACGCTACGCATCGAGGTCTCCGTCCGCGAAGGTGAAATGAGCCACAACCTCATGTCGATCCGGATCGAGGGGGAGCTGTGGGCCCAGCCGCTCCCGCAGCGACTTTTCCTCAAGACCGAATTCGACCTCGAGACGGGAACGGTCCAGGTGCAGGAGACCGGGGGACAGGGCGCGCGCTGATGGACCCTCGCCTGCTCAAGTACTACGACCGCGAGCTTCGGTTCGCCCGGGAAATGGGGGCCGAGTTCGCCCGAGAGTTCCCCAAGATCGCCGGCCGCCTCGGGATCGAAGGTCTGGAGTGCGTCGATCCCTATGTCGAGCGGCTTCTCGAGGGGTTCGCTTTCCTCGCGGCGCGCATCCATGTGCGCCTCGACGCCGAGTTCCCGCGATTCACCCGCCACCTCCTCGGCATGGTCTACCCGCACTACGTGGCTCCGCTTCCTTCCATGGGAGTGGTCCAGCTGCAGCCCAACCTCGCGGAGGGAGCGCTCGCGGACGGCTACACCGTTCCTCGCGACACGGTGCTCCGGAGCCCCCTCGGCAAGGGCGAGCAGACTGCCTGCGAGTACCGCACCGCCCACGACGTGACGCTCTGGCCCCTGGAAGTGGGGGAGGCGGAGTTCCTCTCGTACTCCAAGGACCTCTCGGCGATCGGCACGGTAGGGGGCCGGGAGGTCAAGGCAGGTCTGAGGATCCGCCTGAGGAGTACCGCCGGCGTCACCCTGAACAAGCTCTCCGTGGAGACGCTGCCGTTGTTCCTGCGAGGAACGGGTGGGCTGCCGATGCGGGTCTACGAGCAAATTCTGGCTCACGGCGCGGGCATTCTGATCCGTCCGGTGACGCGCCCGCATCCCTGGCAGGTGGTGCTCGATCGCGGGATGATCCGGCGAAGCGGGTTCGAGGATGATCGAGCGCTCCTCCCGTACGGGAACCGCTCGTTCTCGGGTTACCGGCTTCTCGAGGAGTATTTCGCCCTCCCCGAGCGGTATCTCTTTCTCGAGCTTTCCGGTCTCGCGCAGGGCCTGCGGCGGTGTCAGGAGCCCGAGGCCGACGTCTACATCCTGCTGGATCACGTCGACCCGAGCCTCCAGGGAGTCATCGACGCCTCGAGCTTCTCGCTCTTCTGCACCCCGGCGGTCAACCTCTTCCCGATGCGCATCGATACCATTCACCTGACAGAGTCCGAGCACGAGTACAACGTCGTACCCGACCGGACCCGTCCTCTCGACTTCGAGATCTGGGATCTGACCGAGGTTGCAGGCATCGGCGCGAACGTTGGGATGGAGACGCCGTTCCTTCCTTTCTACGCGCGCCGCGACCGCATGGACCCCGACAGACACCGAACCTATTACACCGTCGATCGGGTGCCGAGGCTGCTTTCCGCGACCGAGCGGGCGCGCGGAACGCGCTCGACCTACGTCGGAAGCGAGGTGTTCATCAGTCTCGTCGACGGCGACGAGGCGCCGCACGCGGGAGACCTCCGCCAGCTGCGGCTCCAGGCCCGGTGCACCAACCGGGACTTGCCGCTCCACCTTTCCGTGGGACTTGGCCGGACCGACCTCGCCCTCCAGTCCGGGGCGCCGGTGGAGGCCGTTCGGTTCGTGGCCGGCCCCACGGCACCTCGTCCGTCGCGGGCGGAAGGCAAGACGGCGTGGCATCTGATCAGCCACCTCACGCTCAACCACTTCTCGCTCCAGGATTCCGGAGACTCGCAGGGTGCGGTCGCGCTGGGGGAGCTGCTGGCGCTGTACGGTGGCGAGGACGACGCCGCGCATCGGAAGCAGGTGGAAGGCCTGCGATCGGTGACAACTCGGCCCGTCCACCGCAGGGTCGCCGCCATGGGGCCGATCAGCTGGTCGCGCGGCATCGAGATCTCGCTCGACTTCGAGGAGTCCGCCTTTGCGGGCAGCGGCCCGTTCCTCCTGGGGGCGGTACTGGAGGAGTTCTTCGCGAGGTTCGTTTCCTTGAACTCGTTCACCGAGACCGTGGTGCGAACGCGGGATCGCGGGGAGTTGATCCGATGGCCGGCGAGACCGGGTCGTCGCCACACGCTCTGAACGCGCGCTTGCTGTTCGAGGCGCTCGCCAAGGAGCCATGGCGCTTCGGCTTTTACGAGGCGCTGAGGAGGATCGAATGCGCGATGCCCGATCGGCCGAGGATCGGGACCTCGCAGCGGCCGCAGGAGGACCCGGTCCGCTTCGGGCAGGATCCCTCCCTCCGTTTCGCCCCCTCCACGTTCTCCTCGTTCGAGCCAGCTTCCGGCGATCGTCCCCCGCGGCTTGGGAACCTGTTCTTCGGATTGTTCGGTCCGAACGGTCCCCTTCCGATTCACCTGACGGCGTTCGCCCATGATCGGATCCGCAACGCCTCGGACCGCACGTTCGCGCGCTTCGCGGACCTGTTCCACCATCGGATGCTTTCTCTCTTCTATCGGGTATGGGCGAGTGCGCAGCCGGTCACGAATTTCGACCGGCCGAACGCGGACCGGTTCGTCCTGTACCTGGGATCCCTCGCGGGCATGGGGCAGCCCGGGCTTCTGGCACGGGACGAGATCCCGGACCTGTTCAGGCTCTTCATGGCGGGCCGCCTCGCGTGCCAAACTCGCAATGCGGAGGGGCTCCGCTGCATGCTCCAGGAGTTTTTCGAGGCGCCCTTCGGGATTGACGAGTTCGTCGGGGAGTGGCTCGACATCCCGCGCCAGGAGCATCTTCTCCTGGGCCTCTCTCCGGCGACGGCGACCCTGGGCCGGAACACGGTGCTCGGCTCGCGGAGCTGGGAGTGCCGACACCGCTTCCGCGTGGTGGCGGGCCCGCTCGACCTCGAGGCGCACGAGCGGTTCCTGCCCGGCGGTTCGAGCCTTCGGACGCTCATCGCGGTCGTGCGGGGCTATGTTGGCGACGAACTGGTCTTCGAGGTTCAGCTCGTGCTGAAAAAGGATGAGGTTCCCGCAATCCAGCTAGGCAGGCAGGGAAGGCTCGGCTGGACCAGTTGGATCAAAGGAAAGGAATTCGAGCGTCACGCGGGCGACGTGGTACTGACCCGGCTCCCGGGGGTTGCCTGAGCGGGCCGCGGCGTCGCCATTTCAATTCGGGGACAGGAACATGGCCGACATCAGCCGCGTCGCTCTTTTCGGGAAGCTCAACAGCCTCGGGTATCGCGCCATCGAGGCGGCCACGGTTTTCTGCAAGATGCGCGGGAACCCGTACGTCGAGATCGTGCACTGGATTCATCAGATCCTCCAGCTCCAGGACTCGGACCTTCACCGGATCATCCGAAACTTCTCCCTCGATCCGGCGAGGCTCGCGAAAGACCTCACCGACTCGCTCGATCGGCTCCCCCGCGGGTCGACCTCGATCACGGATCTCTCGTCGCACCTCGAGCAGGCTGTCGAGCGCGGCTGGGTCTACGGAACGCTCATGTTCGGCGAGTCCCAGGTGCGGACGGGCCACTTGGTCATGGGCTTGCTCGAGACCCCGTCGCTCAAGCATTCGCTCCCGGGGATTTCGAAGGAGTTTGGCAAGGTCAAGACCGACGCGCTCGCCGAGGCGTTCGCGAAGATCGTCCAGGGCTCGCCCGAAGACGTCCTCCCGGCGACGGACGGTTTTCAGGTCGGAGGCGGAGCGACGCCCGGCGAGGCGAGCGGCGCCATGGCTCCCGCGCAGATGGGGAAGCAGGAGGCGCTGAAGAAGTTCTCGACCGACCTCACGGAGAAGGCGCGAAAGGGAGAGATCGATCCCATCGTCGGCCGCGACGACGAGATCCGCCAGATCGTGGACATCCTGATGCGCAGGCGGCAGAACAACCCGATCCTGACCGGCGAGGCCGGCGTCGGAAAGACGGCCGTCGTGGAGGGATTTGCGCTCCGGATCGTGGCGGGGGACGTTCCCCCGTCCCTGCGCGACGTCGCTCTGTGCAACCTCGATGTCGGTCTCCTCCAGGCGGGAGCGAGCATGAAGGGGGAGTTCGAGCAGCGGCTCCGGCAGGTCATCGAGGAAGTCCAGGCGTCGCCGAAACCGGTCATTCTGTTCATCGACGAGGCCCACACGCTGATCGGGGCGGGCGGTGCGGCCGGTACGGGGGACGCCGCGAATCTCCTGAAGCCGGCGCTGGCCCGGGGAACCCTGAGGACGATCGCCGCGACGACCTGGGCGGAGTACAAGAAGTACTTCGAAAAGGACCCCGCCCTGACGCGCCGCTTCCAGGTCATCCAGGTCGACGAGCCGAGCGAGGAGAAGGCCATCTTGATGATGCGCGCGATGGCCTCGACGATGGAGAAGCACCACCGGACGCAGATCCTCGACGAGGCGCTCGAGGCCGCCGTCCGGCTCTCCCATCGTTACATCCCGGCGCGGCAGCTCCCGGACAAGGCGATCAGCCTTCTCGATACCTCGAGCGCGAGGGTCGCGATCAGTCTGCACGCGGTCCCGGCGGAAGTGGACGACAGCCGGCGCAGGATCCAGGGCCTCGAGACGGAGCTCGGGATCATCGGCCGCGAGGCTGCGATTGGGATGGACACCGAGCGGCGCGAGGCGGCCGCGAGGGAGGCCCTGGACAGGGAGAGAATCCGGCTCGAGGGGCTCGAGAAGCGATGGAGCGCGGAGAAGGACCTCGTGGGCAAGATCCTCGCGATCCGGGAGAAACTCCGCGGGCGAGCCGGGAGGGTCGAGGGGACGAAGAGCGAGCTGGAGCGCCGCGCGGAAGGGACGGCGCCGTCCGTCCCCGTGCAGACCGCCGAGGGACAGACGACCGTCGCCACGAGCGGCCTCGACGAGGCGGCGCGCGCGGAGGCCCTGAGCGAGCTGCGACGGTTCCAGGAGGATCTGTCGAAGCTCCAGGGCGAGCGACCGCTCATTCTGCCGAGCGTGGACGAGCAGGCCGTCGCGTCGGTCGTGGGGGACTGGACCGGGATCCCCGTCGGCCGCATGGTGCACAACGAGATCGAGGCCGTGCTGCACCTGGCGGACACCCTCGAGGGGCGCGTGATCGGGCAACGGCACGCGCTCGAGGCCATCGCGAGACGGGTTCAGACGTCTCGGGCACGGCTCGACAATCCGAACAAGCCGATCGGCGTGTTTCTCCTGGCGGGACCTTCCGGCGTCGGGAAGACCGAGACCGCGCTGGCGCTCGCCGAGGGGCTTTACGGCGGCGAGCAGAATCTGATCACGATCAACATGAGCGAGTTCCAGGAAGCCCACACGGTCTCGACGCTCAAGGGCGCGCCTCCGGGGTACGTCGGGTACGGCGAGGGCGGGGTGCTCACCGAGGCCGTCCGCCGGAAGCCATACAGCGTCGTGCTCCTCGACGAGGTCGAGAAGGCGCACCGCGACGTCCACGAGATCTTCTTCCAGGTGTTCGACAAGGGCTGGATGGAGGACGGCGAGGGACGGGAAATCAACTTCAAGAACACGCTGATCATCCTGACCACGAACGTGGGCACCGAGCTGGTGATGAACCTCTGCAAGGATCCCGAGCTGCTCCCGGACGTCGAGGGTGTGGCGAAGGCGATGAGGGAGCCGCTGCTGAAGGTGTTCCCGGCGGCGCTCCTCGGCCGGCTCGTCGTCATTCCGTTCTACCCCCTGGGGAACGACGTCCTGGAGCGTATCGTGGAGCTTCAGCTCGGCCGGATCAAGAAGCGGATCGCGCAGAACCACCAGATCCCGTTCAGCTACGACGACGACGTGGTGAATCTCGTCGTCAGCCGCTGTACGGAGGTCGAGAGCGGCGGCCGGATGATTGACGCGATCCTGACCAATACCGTGCTTCCGAGGATCAGCGAGGAGTTCCTGACCAGGATGATGGAAGGGAAGCCGGTGGAGAGGGTACACATTTCGGTCGAGGAATCGGACTTCCGCTACGGGTTCGATTAGGCGGGCGGACCATCGATGAGAATGGGGGAAGTCGCAGCTCCCCTCGGCTGAGAATCGAGGAAATGGGCTGCCGCCACGCTCCGTCCGGCGTTTCGGACGGAGAGAAGGAGGGGGAAAGCCATGGGTCTCAGGTATCTACCTTTCGTCAAAAGCGCCAGGCTGCGGGCGGCATCGCAGAACAGCCCGCCAATGAAGAAGGGCGAACACGAGAAGGAGCCGGTGAGCGTGCTTCAGAACGCGTTGATGAAGCTCGGGTACAACCTTCCGAAATCGACGCAGACGGGCGACGGCGCACCGAACGGCGAGTACAACGACGAGACGGTCGAGGCAGTCAAGAAGTTCCAGGTCAAGCACAAGCTAGTCAACTCGAAAGGCGTGCCGGACGGGATCGTCGGAAGACGCACTCTGTGCAAGATGGACGCTCTCCTGTCCGGGAGTGCTTCGTCGGCCGCAATCGTGAGCGCCGGGTACTGTCCGGCCGACTTCACGCGGTTCCCGTGGATGCGATACGCGTGGGAGGAAATGGGAGCTGATGTGAAAGAGGTCGAAGGCGTCAACACGAACCCGAGGATCGCGGGGTATCTCGCGAGCGTGGGTCTCGGTTCGAGCGGTGACGAAACGGCCTGGTGTTCGGCATTCGTGAACTGGTGCATGGGGCAGGGCGGGCTCAAGGGCACCGGCAAACCGAATGCCAGGTCGTGGCTCACGTGGGGCCGGGAGAGCCTTGCGGCGCCGGTGTACGGCGCCGTGACCGTGCTCTGGCGGAACAGCCCGAGCAGTTGGATGGGACACGTGGCGTTCATCGTCGGATACGCCGAGGATGCGGTCCATCTCCTTGGCGGAAATCAAGGGAACGCCGTGAAGATTTCCGAGTATCCTCGGAGCCGAGTGCTCGGCTACCGCTGGCCTGCCGGATTCACGATGGGGCCTCTGCTATGAGGACGAGAATGACGACAATTGCGATCTTGGCTGTCATGTCCGTGTGTCTTCCGGCCTGTGGGGCCAGCCCGGAACGCGTTTCGGAACCAGTTGGTCACGGAAGTCCTGCCGCCGAAGTGCCTCGCGCTCCGGTCGCTCCCGAGACGCCCAGGAACGAGGCGAGTGCAGCGACGGGACCGGATGAGGCGATGGCGGGCCTCTTGAAAGCGCTCGAGGATCGGGACGTCGACGCATTCCTGAGGTTTTTCTCCCAGAGGAAGCCATGGGAGTTCCTCGGGACAATCGGTGATCCGTCCGAGGTCGACGAGGTCAAGTTCGACAACCTTGCCAAAGATCTTCGCTCCAAGGCGGGGTGGTACGAAACGCTCTTCGATGGCGGTAACTTCGACTGTTTCCGAGACCACGTCTCGCAGACGGGCGGGCGGAAGTGGACCCGTGTGTCGGAGTGGAAGTACGTTCCGCCGGACGGTTACGGGGGCGGAAAAGTGTTCGTGTCTTGGCGGCGCGAAGGTGATCGGTGGGTCGTGGACAAGATCGGCGAGCCCGGATCCTGAGGCGAGAGGCCGTTAGGTCCTGACACTGGCTCGATCGTGGCGATCTGGACGCCAGCCCGCCTCATTCACGAAGGTCCGTGGGCTTCCACGGCTTCACGGACAGGCAGGCCCTGGCCGAAGCCGCACAGGAACCCCGCGCCGCCGCGATCTACGCGCATCGGCCGAAACGTATCATCGCTCGAGTCGATCTCGGCACCGACCAGGAACCCACGCACGAAAGTACTGAACGTCGTGGGCTCGGTCGTGACGTCCAGAATCCGGGGAGATTCCGGAGGTGAGGAGCCGGTGGCTCCACCGTGCCGAGGGCCTCGAGGAGCCCAGTGCCCGTGAATCCCGCGTCGGCGAAGAACGCTCTGAGCCGTTTCGAGTCGTGCGCGGAAAGCGGACGAGGCTCCATGGCGTTCCCGAGCCTGCGGGCGGCACCTCCGGGACGCACGAAGCGGGCGCGAGGTTGATCCTCACCTCCAGGGCCCAGCCAGCGGAGCGGCCGGATCCGCGATCGACTGGAATCGCGGGACGAGCACCGCCGGGCGGTTCCGGTAGCTGACGACCGGCATGAGCCCGCGCCCGAGGAGCGCTTCGACCGCGGCATCGGTCAGGAACGCTTCCGCGCAAGGGGTGAGGTGACGCTCGCCGTCCTTCTCGTAGGTGTGAGCGGGAAGATCTTCGAACTCCCGATGGTCTCCCGCCTCCATGGCGAAGCCGCTCTCCGCGAACGAGCGTGCCAGCAGCCTCGCCAGGACGAACACGGGATGCCCCCACGGGAGGGCCTCATGGTCCGGGTCTTCGGGCATCTCCTCGAACTCGAAGCACTCTACCGGGTCCGTCCTCTTGCCGTACGGGAGCCGCATCAGCACCCGGGGTGCGGCGAGGCCGATCCACGGTGCCACTGGGCTCCGCCGAAGCGTCGACCAGGCTTCCTCGGCATCGGCGGGAAGGGGCCGCCAGTCGGCGGGGTACGGGGATTCGCGCCACGAGGAACACCCGACGAGCGCCGGAGTCGCAGCCGCGATGAAAGGGGCCCCGACCCTCCTTGCGATGGCTCCCAAAGCGCCCAGCAGCCGCAGGGCAGGCTCATCCGGGCCGAACGAGAGCGCTCCCACCAGAAGCGACAAGGACTGCCCGTCGGCAGCTCGACCGCCAGCCTCGACGAGGTTCCGGTACAGCACCGAACGATCCAGCTCCGCGGAGTTGGCGAACAGGTCGGCGGCCAAGCGCTCCGGCGCCGCGTCCAACGCGTAGATGCGAACATTCGCCCCACATTCCTCGCTCGCCACCAGGTTGTGCAGGCCCCGCCACGCAGCCTCCAGGCAGCGGTAGCGAGGGGCGCGAAGGATGGCGCGCATCGTGGCCTCGCTGGCCTCGTCCACCGAGCGCACCAAGGAGTCGGCTCGCGGGTCCTTCTCGGGGACGATATAGGGTCCCACGATCTCCCGCAGGAACCTGGTGATATCGATCGCGGGTGCTCCGCGGGTGCTCCCCGCCCGATGCTCGGCCGGCGGCCGACCCAGCAGACGCTTCAGGGTGGCGTCTTCCGACTCCGCCACCGGGGCTGTCTCAGCCGCGTCCTGAGGTTCCTGCGGGGGGCCGGTCTGGGCTTGCGCGGATTCGCCAAGCAGGCGCGCTGCCGCCAGACGGAAGGTGGCAGGACTGCGAAGCTCATCCCGGGTTCTCCGGAGGGCTCCAAAGACCTCGAGGCGCTGGTAGAGAGAATCCGGATGGAAGTCGTCGAGGGTGCGAATCGTCACGACGGTCGGCGGATCTTGGGTTTCTCTTGGCAGCTCGAAACTCGGGGTAAGACGTTCCAGAATCGCCTCGAAGTTGTCGAGGTCGACCGCGATGGGACGCAGGGCGCTGGAATTGGAGTCCCGAGCCGGGGCAGTTCCGCCGAAGTCCCCAAGGAGCAGGATCCGGAAGGGAGTTTCCTCTCCATGCTTGGCCGGCTGGGGTACGTTCGATTCCCGAAACCGAAACTCGAACTCCATGCGTCCGGGCATACCCACCCCCTTCGAAGCTGGTAGGATTCTATCCGAGTGTGCGGTGATCCTGGAAGAACGAATCGTCCCCGGTCCCCTCGTCGTCGCCACGCTCGGCGAAGCGGTGGACACGGTCCGGGGATGCGGATGCGACGGTCGGCTCGACGGGTCGTCTTGGATTCCGCGAAGGGAGGCGACCCTTGGCCGTCTCGGCGACGGGAGCTTCCCGGCTCACGGAGGGTTTCGAGCGCCGGACAGCGGCGACGGATTCCGCGAGCGTTTGCGATGACTGTTTCCCTCGGGCCTCGGGCCGTGGCAAGATAGCGGGCAGGCTCGCAGTCCGCGCCCGAACGAAGGGTGGCAGGACCGCGAACCGAGGAGGGCAAGGACAGCGGCCCGATCTCCGCTGCGGTGCGAGCCGGGGCGCTGCCTGAGCCCGATCGGAATCGGAGAGGAGGGCTCGTATGAACGGAGGCCGCCAGGTCAAGGTGTCGGGTCCTCTCGCCGCGGACGTCCTGTTGTTCCGGAGGATGTCCGGGCGAGAAGAGCTGGGAAGGCTCTTCGAATACGACCTGGAGTTGCTGAGCCTGGACGAGAAGATCAAGCTCCAAGACGTCCTGGGCAAGCCCATGACCGTGAGCCTGCTCCTCCAGGACGACACGGTCCGATACTTCAACGGCTACGTCAGCCAGTTCAGTTACCACGGGCGATCCGGCGGCTATGCCGTCTACCACGCCACGCTCCGGCCGTGGCTGTGGTTCCTCACGCGCGCGGCGGACTGCCGCATCTTCCAGAACGAGACGGTCCCCGACATCATCAAGAAGGTGTTTCGCGATCAGGGTTTCTCGGACCTCTCGGAGTCTTTCCAGGGGGGTTACGGCCCGTGGCCGTATTGCGTCCAGTACCGCGAAACGGATTTCAACTTCGTCAGCCGCCTCATCGAGCAGGAAGGCATCTACTATTTCTTCGCCCACGAGGACGGCAAGCACATCCTGAAGCTGGCGGACTCCTACGGCGCCCACGCCCCCGCTCCGGGATACGCGCAGGTCAAGTACTACCCTCCCACGGAGAACGTCGTTCGCGAGGAGGACCATGTCGATAGCTGGCTCGTGACGCAGGAAATCCAGACGGGAACGTACGCCCTGCAGGATTTCGATTTCGAGAAGCCGCGGGCGGACCTGGCGGCCAAGTCGACCGTGAAGCGGAGCCACCCGCAGGCTTCCCACGAGATTTACGACTACCCGGGCGAGTACCTGACCACCGCGGAAGGGGAGGCATATGCGAAGGTACGGATCGAGGAGCTGCAGTCACAGTACGAGCAGGTGAAGGGAACCGGGAATGCCCGTGGTCTCGGCGTGGGGATGCTCTTCAAGCTGGCCAATCATCCCCGACCGGACCAGAACCGGGAGTACCTCATCGTGTCGGCGTCCTACCACCTTGCGACCGCCGAGCACGAGTCCGGGAATGGCGAGGCGGGAGGTACGGACTTCAGCGTTCAGTTCACGGCGATCGACAGCAAGCAGCCGTACCGCGCGGAGCGGCTGACCCCGAAGCCGATCGTCCAGGGTCCGCAGACCGCGATCGTGGTGGGGAAAGCGGGCGAGGAGATCTGGACCGACGACTACGGGCGCGTGAAGGTGCAGTTCCACTGGGACCGCGAGGGAAGGAAGAAGAAGGACGAGGGCATCTCGTGCTGGGTCCGGGTGGCCCAGGCGTGGGCCGGGGCGAGCTGGGGAAGCATCCACGTCCCGCGAATCGGCCAAGAGGTCATCGTCGAGTTCCTCGAGGGGGATCCCGACTGGCCGATCATCACGGGACGTGTTTACAACGCCGATCAGATGCCGCCGTACACGCTCCCGGGCAACGCGACGCAGAGCGGGATCAAGAGCCGCAGCACGAAGGGTGGCGGTCCCGACAACTTCAACGAGTTCCGATTCGAGGACAAGAAGGGGCAGGAGCAGGTCTTCCTCCACGCCGAGCGGAACCAGGACATCGAGGTCGAGAAGGACGAGACCCACTGGGTGGGGCACGATCGCACGAAGAAGGTGGACAACGACGAGTCCACGACGATCGGCGCGAACCGCACGGAGAGCGTGGGGAAGGACGAGTCGATCACGATCGGGGAGAACCGCACGGAGAACGTGGGCAAGAACGAGTCGATCACGATCGGGGAGAGCCGCACGGAGAGCGTGGGCAAGAACGAATCGATCACGATCGGGGAGAACCGCACGGAGAGCGTGGGCAAGAACGAATCGATCACGATCGGGGAGAGCCGCACGGAGAGCGTCGGCAAGGACGAGTCGATCTCGATCGCAGGGCAGCGCACCGAGGACGTCGCGAAGAAGGAGACGGTCAACATTGGCGAGGACCGTTTCGTGACTGTCGGCAAGAACGACTCGCTGCAAGTCGGCAAGAAGGGAATGATCGTCGTCGGAGACGAGCTCACGATCAAGGTCGGCGACGCCAGCATCGTGATGAAGAAGAACGGCGAGATCAGCATCAAGGGGAAGGACATCACGCTCGAGGGGTCCGGGAAGATCAACGTCAAGGCCTCCGGCGACATCATCATGAAGGGAAGCAAGATCAAGCAGAACTGAAGCCGGTGGAGCGGCTGATAGAGGCGGGAGGAGAACCGAGACGGCGGGAGCCGTTGCGATTCCGTGCTCGCTCCTTTGCGGCGAGGCGCGGGTCATTTCGATGCCGGCAGGGAGGATATCGATCCAGCTGGCGTGGATCTCGAGCCGACAATCGGGGCTGAGAAGGATCCGGGGCGGAGCGGTACAGGCAAAACGAGGCGTGCCCCCATCGTCGAGTAGCCGGAATCCGGCGAGAGGAGATCATGGAAGCCATCCGGATGGAAGCGAAGCTCGATCACTCGACGCTCAAACCGCTGCTGCGCGGAGCGTTCACCACCGCCCCGATCTACCGTGCGGAATTCCCGGCGGGGATGTCGTTGTACAAGATCACCCAGCGGGACGCGGTGTCCGCGTCCGGGACGGTTGCCGTCGGGCCGTCGGGCTTTGCGACGCCGTGGTGGTTCAGCTACAGGACGCTCGGGATCCGGGACGCGCGCATCGGCGCCGTGAGTCTCAGGGGAATCGCCGACATCGTGGAAAGCGCGAGCCGCACGCCGGCGGGAAGCCTCCAGGGTTTCCTGAGGAGCCGGGGCGCGGTCTGCGAGGACTGGAACCAGATGACCCATCTGCTGATCGTCGACTTGCGTCGTCCCGTGATCGGCATCGTGGGCACCTGTTCAGGCCAACCGGTATTCCACGAGACGAAAATCGCGCAGAAGGAGGGAGTGGCCAACGTTCGCTTCATCGGGGGAGAGCAGCAGATCTACCTCCCAGGCTTGAATCCGAGCGACGTCGCCATCCGCAGTTTCGGGCCCCTTCCCTGAGCCCGGGACCACCAGTCGTTCGACGGCGACGAACGGATTTCGGCGTCCACTCGGATCGTCGGAGGTCGCCGCTGGACGTCGGGGGCAGGGGAACCGCGCAGCGACCTCGGCCGCGACGGATCCAGGAAGGGCTAGGGAGCGTGGACGAGCGAGCACGCCGGGGATTGGAAAAGGGACGCGGTCCCGACTACCTTCTCATGGACGGAGGGTCGCTCTCGATCCGAAGCAAGACCACTCCTCCGATGAGTTCGAACCAGACGACGTGAGAGACCTCATGATGGAGACAGGGGGGGCGGAGACGACACCGTTGCGAGGAATCGAGGGGGGCTGTTCCGGACGGAAAGGAGGAGCGACATGTCCGCAGTGAGATTGCCCGGACCGCTGTGCGCCATCCTCGGGGCGCTCGAGATCGATGTGGGGACGCTGTGCCGTGCGGTGTCGCCGTTCCCGTTCAGCGCAGGCCTAGTCCCGCCAGGATCGCTGAAGAAGGCATCCGGGGCGAGGAAGGACTCCGGTAGCGCGAAGGGGATCGGTGCGTTGAGCCCGGCCGATTTCGAAGCGGCTGCGAAGTCCCTCGGCGACGGCATCGACGCCCGACTGATCCAGGCCTTTGCGGAAGTCGAGTCCGGTGGGAAGAGCGGTTTCGGCCCTGCCGGACTGCCGGTGATTGCGTTCGAAGGGCACTTTTTCCGGAAATTCACTGGAAGGAAGTACGACACGGATTACCCTCTGCTCTCGTACCCGTACAAGCAGAAAGCGGGTCCCGAATGGAAGAAGAACAACAAGAACCAGACAACGGCATGGGAGACCCTCAATGCAGCGATCGCGCTGGACGAGGCAGCGGCGCTCAAATCGTGCTCTTGGGGCATGTTCCAGGTGATGGGATCGAACTACAGTATGTGCGAATACGCGACTGTGAACGCGTTCGTAGCGGCGATGAAAGCCGGTGAGCGCGGACAACTCGGCGCATTCGTCGGCTACTGCAAGAAGAAAAAAGGCATGATTCCTGCGCTGCGCGCCAAGAATTTCGCCACGATGGCTCAGCTGTACAACGGCAACGACTACGGTGACTACGACAAGCGCATCGAAAAGGCCTACAAGAAGCGTGGAGGAAAGTAGAGTGCGATGCACGGCTCGTCTCGTCGTCAGCTTGTGTTTGTTCCTGGTCGTCGTGCCGCCGGCCTGCGCCAGCGACGGGACAGCGCGGTTCGCGGCCGGCCAGTACGAACAACTGATGCTCGCCGTCAGTCCGGAGGGGACAGTGACTGGGTACTTCCGCGAGGAGCAGGGAGAAGGGGTGGTCAAGACCTGCTCCTTCTATCTCGCGGGACGAGGCACCGGAGGGGAGATCCCGGTGGTCACCTGGAGCGAGCAAGCGTACCCGGGGACGCTGAAGGCGCAGAAGGACGGAGTGACGCTCAAGATCGCGGAAGGCCTCGAGCACCCGGGGTGCGGTCTTGTCCTGCTGCCACAGATCACGGAGGGGCTCGACTTCGACCGCGTCGCGGATGCAACCTGGATCGAACTCAGGAGAATCTCGAAGGCCCGCGTACGTTTTCACACAGCCCCCGACCCGGCCCGGGTGCTGAAGTCGTTCGTCGTCAGCGGCGACGTTGTCGCCGTCGTGGCTCGGAAGGACGCTTGGCTCGAGATCGAGTATCGAGGAACGAAGGTCACGACCAAGGGCTGGATACCGGAGAGCGACACGGAGCCACTCGTACCCCCGAAACCTTAGTCCTTAGTCCTTCGATCCGCACGTTCGACGACGAACTCGCTCGGAGCGAAGCGACGATCGTCATGCGCTGGTCTCGGCCGTGGGCTTCGGTGCGGTTTCGGTGCGCAGGAGGGTGGGGTCCCTTCTGCGCCATCATGACGCGCAGGCTCGCCTCGACGCGAACGCAATCGCGTACGTCGTGGGCGGCCTCGCTGGGCCCACGATTCCGATTCGTTACGAAGACAGGCTCTTGCCGACAACCGGTTTTTTGCGCCGTCACGATGAGTCCAGCGACCGGCGCGCCGGCCTCGAAACGCAGGACCGCGGACGCGATTTCCAGGATCTCGAGTCCCGCCTGGGCCAGGGTTTCGCGAACATGGCCCTCCCCATGGCAGTAGCGGCCATGGAAGTTGAGGCGGAACCCCGTCGCGGGTACCTCTTCTCCGGCATCCTCCAGGGTGAAGATGACGAGGCCGCCGCCCGAAAGCGCCCGCTCGATTCCCGCGAGAACGGGGCCGAGGTCCCCGAAGTAGCACAGCGTGTCGGCCGAGACGATCAGGTCGAACGCCGCCGTTCTCGTCGCCAGGTACTCGGTGATCTCGGCCACGACGAGCTCGTCGAAGACGGCCCGAGCGTTCGCCCTGGCGATCATCGCGGGGGAGAGGTCGACCCCGGTCAGGCGGGCCGCATGCGGTTTCAGGAGCGGCCCGCACAGCCCCGTGCCGCATCCGGCGTCGAGAACCCGGTATGTCGGTTCGGGAGTCCCCAGCCCGCGCGCCGCGGCCCGCGCGACGAGTTCGGGTGCTTTGTACTTGAGGCTTTCGAGCTTGCTGTCGAACGTCTCGGCGAAGCCATCGAAGACGCTCCTGATGTAGGCGTCGGACGCCCGGGCCGGAACCGCGTCGCCGGAGAGCGCTGCCAGAAGATGGATCGCCACGGGGTTGTCGGGTTCCTGGGCGGACCAGTCGCGGACCACGGTCACCGCGCGGTCGGTCTGGCCGGCGAGGTGGAGCGAATAGGCTAGGTTCCAGGCGGCGGTGCCGTCCGGCCTCATCGCGATGGCCTTCGCGTAGGCGTTCACCGCGTCCGCGATCCGTCCGAGCCGCCGGTACACGTGCCCAAGATTCCCGTACGCCTCGGGGTGCTCCGGATCGATCTCGATCGCTCGCTCGTACGCCTCCCGGGCTTCCTCCATGCGGCCGAGTTCCTTGAGCACGACGCCGATGTTGTTCCAGGCGGAGGCGTTCCTCGGATCGAGCGCCGAAGCCCTACGGTAGGCGTCGAGGGCGGCGTCGCGGTCATCGGCGGCGCGCAGCAGGTTGCCGAGGTTGCTCCACGCCGCCGTGTTTTCGGGGGCGAACTGCAGCGACGCGCGGATCAGCTCGAGCGAGCCCTCGGTTCCGAGCTGATGGCGGAGCACGCCCAGGTAATGGAGGGCATCCGGGTGACACGGGTTGTTCTTCAGGATGGCGAGGTAGATTCGCTCGGACTCGGCGAGGCGGCCCGACCGGTGGAGCCAGACGGCGAGATTCATGGCCTTCTCCGTCGTCACGGTTATCGACTCCGAGTCCGTTCCCGGCTTTTCTTCCACCGCGCCTACCTCGTGGGGAACGGGGACGCCATGTGCCGTCTGCGCCCCCGCACCGGTCGTGTCGTGTTCCACCGCGCTCTCCGGCGCGTCGTCGTTCTGGGACTCCCGATGCGCGGTCGGCTCGCCATGCCGGTTCGAATCCACGACTCACCTCCCTACGCGCGACGCACCCGCTGTCTCCACCCTGGTCCCGCGTGCCAGACTCTCCTCGAATTGTGTCGTGGGAGTCGCTGCGTCGTCGCGGATGCCGGAATCCTGACGATCCCGAGTGTGGACGCGGCAGCGAGACCGCTCGTCAGCGCTTCTTCGATTTCGAGCCCACGATCACGTCGATCGATGCGGGCGCGTAGCCCGGCTGAAGGGCCTCGGCGAGCCAGCCGTAGCAATAGGCGTTTCCGAGCGCCTCGTCGGCGGTGAAGCCGTTGTCGTCATCGGGATTCGACCCCATGTCGATCGTCCCGGCTTCCTGCCTCATGCCGGCATGCTTGATCGAGAACACAGTGTGTGCGCGCTCGTGAATGATCGTCCCGACGCGGGAGGTCCGGGAGATCTGCGTGTAGTTCCTGGGAAAGAACATCGTTCCTTTCCCGTCCCCGACGATGACCCAAGCGGCGTAGAGGCTCGTTTCCGGGACGCACTCTCGTGGGAAGTTCTGGTCGAGGCTATCGCGCAGGCAGAGGAAGCGTTGTCGAAGGTCCTGGAATCGCGCGGCGCCGGCCGTCCCGGAGTTGGAGTCCACGTGGAAGACGTTGTTGACCTTGCGGCGCATGTCCGCGTCATCCGGGCTCCCGAGCCTTCGGTTGACCTCGCCCAGCCAGGACTTCGCGACGCGAACGTCGCCGTCGATCGCGGCACGCTGCCGGGCCGAGCAGCCCTTGTAGTCCGGCGCGAAGTGCATCTTGAGGTGCTCGAACGTCTGCCCTCCCGGCTCGACACGGCCGTCCGCAACGGCCATGAACCCGCCCTGGAACTCGGCGATGCCGGCGAGCGTCATCGCGTCGGCGCGCCCGGTGACCTGCACCGCCGTGGACAGCGGAGGGCGCACCGCGAGGAGAAGCTGCTGGACGGTCTTCACGTCGTCGGGGTGGTTCGGGGCAGGTGGCTTGCCCACCGCACCACGAATCTGCGGGTCAGCCATTGGACGGTCCTCCTGTTGCCGATCGTACCACCAGAGGACCGCTCAGCCCTACCTGAACCGCCTCGGTTTTCGCGGAGACCGGATCGGTTCACTCCCTTCGCCACGGCGGGGACCGGCGACGGCCCCGCGGGCCGCACGGAGCTTGACCCGACGGAAGAGCCGTGGCCTAATCCGTTCACGTTGCCGGGCTTCGGCTCCCGTTTGCGGCAGCGATTGTTCAGAGCGGCAGTGACCGGCGGCGTGCTTCGCGACTTCCGAGGCGTCGATGCCGAAGCGCCGACGACACGACGAGTCTTTTCGCGCGGCCGGCGCGCGGGGTCCTCGCGACGCCCGGGGTGCTCTGGAGGAGAGCGGTTGCCATGAACGAACTACCCCGCCCTCCAGCGATCCTCGATATCCTCGAGGAACATCGAGACGAGCTCGGTTCCCTCTGGGCTCAGCGCGAGAATGTCGTCTTCGCCCCGGACTGGACGCTGAAGGAGCTCGCCCACCTGGAGGACCGCGCGGAAGCCCACCTCGACGGGCTGCGCCTCGGCGCGGGGCATTCCGTCGATGTGGCCCGTCCGCTCCTTGGCGCCGAGGAGACGGGGCCGGCGACCGCGGCGACGTTCGTCCTGATGGCGTTCGAAAGACCGGAGCTCGAGCGAGAGGTGGTCCAGGCGCTCGAGACCGCTCCGCCCGCGGCCCGCGACGGCATCCGGATCGGATTACGTCACAGCGACGCTCGGCGGATCGCGAACGAGCTGGCCGGGATCGCGGCGGCGTCCGAGCCCGCGGTGCGTGCCGCAGCGGTGGACATCCTGGCGTTCCACAGGCTTCCTGCGCCGAAGGGACTACTCGCGTTGCTGAGCAACCGCGATCCGGGCGTCCTGCGGCTCGTCTACGAGGCGGTCGGCCGTTTCGGCGGCCCGTGGGGTATGGACTTCCTGCGGGAGGCTCTCGAAAGCGATGCCCCGGCTAACCGCGTCGCGGCTCTTCGGGCGTCCGCCAGAATCGGGTTGATCGGGCTGGACGCCCAGTGCCGAGAGGCCGCCACGGGAACGCGGAAACCGATCCCGGAGGCTCTGGCCTTTCTCGGGGTCGTCGGAACGGCGCGTGATCTCCCGATCCTGCAGCGCGCGATGGCGAGGCCCGAGCTGGCGAGGGCCGCGCTCGCCGGCATGGGGATCCTGGGTTCGACCGCCGCCATTCCCGTGCTGCTCGACGCGATGGAGAACGACTTGCTCGCGCCCGCGGCGGGCAAGGCGTTTGCCCGCATCACCGGCGCGACGGACATCGGCTCCGCCGCGGCGGTGCCGCCTCCCGCAGGGTCGCAACAGGCCGATATGGAAACACCCGAAGGACCTCCTCCGCCCGATCCCACCAAGGCCCGTGAGTGGTGGGAGACGGAGAAGGGCCGGTTCGCGAGCGAGGGGAGGTGGCAGTCGGGATTCGAGGTGTCGAAGGCGCCCCTCGGGGAGCACTTCAACGAGCTTCCGCTCGAAACACGCCTCGATCTCTACCTCGGCGTCTGCTTCCGCGAGACGCCCCGGCCCGCGGATCGGGAGCTGGAGGCAAAGGCGGTGGCACAATTCGCCGGGGCGTGACGGTGCTCGGCCGGGTCGCATGACGCGGCAACCGGCTCAGCGAAATCTCTCCGCCCGCTTGACCAGTCTTTCTCGTTCCGCGGTGGCACGCTCGGAGAGGATCGCCAGGACCTGTGCTTGCTTCTCCAGGAGGCGCGCCCGGTAGGCTCCTCCTGCGCGGCCGTCCTGCGCCAGTCCCCGCGCGATGGCGGTGAGCGCCTCGTCCGGCGAACCCCGTGCCGCAAACGTGTAGGCGAGATTCAGATTCGTGCGGGGGTCGTCGGGGTCGATCCGCTGCGCCTGCAGGAACGCCTCGTGCGCCTCGTCGATCTTCTCCCTGCAGAAGAGGCAATCCCCGAGGACGTTCCACAGCCAGGCGCTGCACCAGGGGTTGCGCTCCAAGGCCGCTCGCACGATCTCGAGTCCGGCGGCGTAGTCGCGTAGCTGGAGCCCGGCGTATTCGGCGGCTTCCCCCAGCATCTGCCAGTCGCGAGGGTTGCGCTCGACCACCACGCGGTAGGCCGCCAGCGCTTCGTTCATGCGCCCGGCCGCGACGTGGCGCCGCGCCTCTTCGAGGGGAGCGTCGCGGTATCGATCGTTCTCGAGACGGAAACGGGATTTGAGGACCTCTCCGGTTCGCTCCCCGACCCTCCGGGCGATCAGTCGAGTGTGAACCCGCCGCTCCGCATCCCCCTCGGGCGCCAGAACGGAGAGCCCTCGCTCGACCAGCACCTGCTCCAATAGCGGGAAGTTCAACCCCAAGGCGACGCTGCCGCCAAACCTCTGGACGCCGAGGTGGTTGGCGACATCCTCGAAGCGGACCGGGCCGTAGTCGTTGACCAGGATGAAGCCGGACTCGTGAAGGAGATCGAGGATCTTGTCGAGGCACTCAAGCGCCTTGCCGCTGACGATGACCCGGTCATCGCCGGAGATCGCGGCAGCCAGCGCTTCGTCCGCCCCCGCGGCCGGCGTCCAAGGCCGGAAGTCGGTCTCGAGTTCGAGTTGCGGGAGCAGCGGGAGAAGACGCGCCAGATCGTCGGAGCGACCCGAGGCCGCCAGGGCGCGCGCCTCGTCGAGGGACGCGAGCCCCGCGAGCTTCAGCGCGACGGCCCCGCCGGCGAGGTGCGTGCGAACATAGAGTTCCTCGAGACCGGCGGTCGTGCGACGCACGATCCGCGACGGCAGAATGTCCAGGACGTAGTTGCAGAACAGGACCTGCGGAGCGTCCAGCGGCGGCGCAGCACCGCCTCCGGGCATGGTCAACTCGCCCGGGGCTGCGGCGTCGCAGATCCTGAGCGCCACGTGCCCTTCGTGATCCGTGAAGAGGCCGGTCTGTTCCCATCCCGTGATCGTCCGCTCGAAACGATCGGTCACGACGAAGGTCAGCCGATCGTAGAAATCGCTTCTTGCTTCCCTGCACAGGGCCGAGAAGGCGTCAAGGAAATACCGGGCATACAGCCCCGTGCCGGCGCCCAGTTCCAGAATAGTGAGGCGCTCCGGCAACGACGGGCGCATCTCGTCGAAGGCATTGAAGACGAGTGCCGCCGCGTTCTCGGACAGCCGCCCAGTATTGTTTACGAGATACGGGACGTCGTTGCGGACGAACGGAATGACGCCCGCCTGGTGCCAGTAGATGTCCGCCAACCGCCATTCGAGGCATTCACCCAGGGGCCGGAAGTCTTCGATCTCCGTCGGTTCGGTGGTGACGTTTCGGAGGGCGTCGAGCAGGGACGTGGCGCCGGTGCCGGTCAGGCGGCGTAGGGTGTCCTGCGGAAGCGGGGATGCTGGGGACAGGTTTGGTGGAGTTGTCATGGATGTTGGATCCGTGTCCTCAGCACCCCGCGTATGCCGCATAGCGGGCTCGTATTCCCGGTGGGCTGGTTTGTCGCGTCGCGGTTGGCACAACCATTCCCCCGGAAACAACGCCTGAACCGACTTTCTGCAACGGAGGTGCCATCAGCGAGAGCGGGGACGAGTTACGACGAGTCGCCCGAGCGCGCTTCCGGATTCCAGGGGCTCGGGGCACTTCGCTTACCACATCCTGACCGTCAGGGGAGTGGCAGCTTGCTCGACGCCGCTGAGGGTGGAAGCGCGGGATAGAGATCGTCGGGAAACGGCGTTAGTGCGGGCTGCCGAGTTTCCCTCGGGCAGAATCGATACTCGGGCTCGGTCGCGAGTCCGAGCATGTCGGCGAGCCGGAGGAGAGCCAGACCCTCGACATAGACGTGGCGGTTGCCTGCGAATGCCATCTCGTCCCGGCTTAGCGACCGCATCTCGGCTTCGAGCTCCGACTTGCGCCAGTCGAGCAACCCCTCGAATGCGACGCAGAAAGCGCCCGCGTCGCGGCCGAGCAGCGCCAAGCAGACGCCGTATTTCGCCGAGGGCACATCGGCGGCGGCGCTCCACGCGTCAATGATTGCCTGTTGATCCTCCTCGGTCGAGCCGAGCAGCAGTCCATAGAGGAACCGCACGTAGGCGTAGTCGTCCTCGTACTCGAAATCGGCGTTGCGCCGGTGCGCGCTGACCGCAATGATGCGGCCCGCAAGATCGGCGCGATCGGCCGCGAGCGCGTCGAAGAAGCCGTTGGCGCGCGAGATCTTGCAGAAGCGCGAGGCCTCCTTTTCCGATGGCGGCATCCTCCCGAGTAAGTACAGTCGCGTGAGTGCACTCCGCATGAGCATGTGGTGGAATCCGTCGGAGTTGAATCCGACCAGCACCTCCGCGATGGCAGCCGTCCGAAAGTACACGCACGCTTCCTCGCACAGGGGACCGAGCGCCGCGACAGGCGCGCGGGGTATCTCGGCCACCTTGCGCGCGAGTATCTCGGGGAAGTCCGGGTAGAAGTCGCCGAGGTCAATCACGACGGCGCCAAGCCGGGCGACGGGAACGTCTTGTACTTGCTGGTTTCGGTCAGTCTTAGGCCGGTGAGGCCTGCTTTCTTGATCCGACCTGCCAGGTCTTCACGCACGAGCACGAGCCGCGGCTGTTCCCTCAGGCGAAGAATGGGCGGACCGTCGGCCTCCACTTCGGCTCGGAGAACGAGGCGTTCGAACTTCGAGATCTTGTCGTCTTCGGCGGCGTCGACGTCGAACACGGACTTCGCACGTTCCACCCCCTCAACCAACGCGAGGAAGTTCACGATCCAGTACTTTCCCCCGACGAGCTTCTTCTTGTGGTTCTTCATCTTGATGGGGAGGAACTCGAGGCTGGGCGTCTTGGTGTCCTCGACGAGTTCCTTGAAGCGGTCGCTGATCAGCAACCAACCGAACGGCGTAGCTACCCAGTCGGTGAGACGCATGCCCTCCGGGCGAATGTCGCTGAACTTCGCGGCCATGTCGGCGGGCCAACCGACCGCCCGCGAGATGCCCTTCAGGAGTTGATACTTGCGTACCAGCCCCTCCGGGATGTCGCTAACGTAAACGTTGCTCTCATCCTCGTTCTCTTCGATTACGAAGTAGCGCATGGAAATTGCCTCAACTCATTGGGTTGGTCCCAAGACCTTTCAGGTGGGTGAAGTTGTCCTTCTCGATCTGCTTCAACTTGTCGTAGATCTGCTTGCGAAGATCCTTCTTTCGGTCGCAATCCGGCTCGCTCAACGCCTCGTCCGCGAGGTCGAAGATCGGATCGCATGCTCCCAGGAGCCGCGTGTTGTAGCTGTTGTGGTTCCTTGAGTGATCCGGGAGCACGTGATAGTGCATGATGTGCAGCTCCCCGCAGCATTGCGGGAGGATGATGATGTTGTCCTGGTTGTTGATGTTGTACCCGGGGGCGCTCTTATCGTCGGGATTCTCCTTCGCCGACTTCACGATGTGGAGATGCGGCGTGGTCCATTTCGCGTCGTAGAATACCTCCACGGGAATCACGTGGTGGGCTTCGTTGTGGTAGGGCTGGCGGCCGATCGTGAAGTTCATCCGGCCGTTCGGCCGCGTGTAGTTGAACGTGTAGCCCGGGACGCGGGCAGCCTGAGTGTGTCCACCGACGAGGGCACGAGCAGCGCGGTTCATCTCGGCGTCGCGCTTTTGGATTCCGTTTAGGATGTTCGCCGCGTCGTCGTACACGCCGATCCCGGCGAGCTTGCCTCGGCAATCCACCCGGTACGTCGAATTCCTCGAGAGGATCCCCTTGAAGGAGAACTTCTGCGAGATGTGCTTCTTGGCCACCGCGCCGGATCCTATGACGGGTCCGATCGCCCAAGCAAGAAGGCAGCCTTGCCTCCCGTCGAGCCGGACATGGCAACGAGCGCGTGGTTACCCCGAGCGTAGCCGCGCGCGAACGCCCGCACCGCCATGCAAGCCGCCACCAGGCCGCTCGCCGCCCCGGTCTCGCCGAAGCTCACGGCGGGAAACGCTTGCCGCCAACCGTCGAACGGAAGAGCGGAGGACACTTGGACGAGCGCGGTGGCCAGCTCGAACGCCCGCGGCGTCGTCCCGTTGAGATCCGCGTAGAGCGTTCCCTCGAGCGGCGGCGAGCCGTGCGCGCGGAGCGCAGCCAACAAGACCTCGCCGAGCGCCTTGCCCGGCGAGTCTGCGCGTTCGTCGCGCGCGGCGGCATTCTTTGGGGCGTCGTTTGGTGGCGGGGGCGCAGCCGAAGTCGCGGCCGAGACCGGCGTTTGGATGAAGGCGACGGTGCGCCCACTCCGGCGTCTCGTGCCCTCCATCTGCTCGAGCAGAATGAATGCGGCGGCCTCGCCGGGTACGAGGCCCACCGGATTATCCTCGGTCTTGATTTCCCCTGATTCGATGAGTGTCGAGATGCGCTCCGCCGTCAAGAAAGTGTCGATCGCACCCACGACGACGTGGTCCAGCCGTCCGTTTTCAAGCTGCGTCTGCGCGTCGCGGATGGCGTTCGCGATGCCGACGCGGCCCTCGAACGAGGTGCGTTGGCTCTGCGCGTCTGCGCGCAGCCGAGCAATCGTGCACAAGCGCTGCAGTAGCTCGCCAGGCCTCCGTTCGACCTCCGCGCAGTTCGGCGGCAGCACTAGGAAGACGCCGGTGCGGGCGAGATCGAGGCTCGCGAGGTCGACCGAGGCGCCGAGGTCCTTGAGCGCGTTTGTCCCAAGCTTGAGCAGCCTTGCGATACCTTGAAAACCCGGAGCGACACCCGTCGCGGGGTGGCCGACGAGGATGTGGTCGTCCTGCTCGACCTCGTCGAAGTACGGCCATTCGGGCAGCTCCTCGGCTCGCGACATGCCGCAACGGAACGCGGCTGCCGCCGTCACCACGCCGCCGATGCTCGATTGCAGCCCCATTCCGCTCACCGCCGTCGCGCCGTCGCTCACGATCCTCGCCGCTCCATCCTCAGATCTTCTCGTTGCAACAGATGCAATGCACGTCCGACTCTACCCCGATCGCAACGATCGGTCCCTGAATCACCGGCACCGGCGGCGTGTTCTTGTCGTTATGGAGCATCAGATCCATCGCCCGCGGCACGTTCTTCCCCTCGATCTGGACGTCGAAAGAGTAGTTCACGAACTCGGCCTTGCCCTTGACCTTCGACGACGCCATCCCCAAGAGAGAACCCGCTTCGTCCCCGGTGCTCATCTTGAAGTTCGAGTCCTTCACGCACACCGGGTTCCCGTCGCAAGTCGTCTTCTTCGCCCCTTGAGCAGTGTCGCTGGACTTCGCGATGTTCGGGTACGGGATCGGCACGAACGGCGCGGGCGGAGCCGGGGTCTTGCAGACGTCCGGAAACACGATGGTAACCCCGTTGCTCCCAGCGTGAACGACGCTCATGTTGTTTACACCGACGGTGACCGGCATGGCGCCTCCATTCTATCGCGGAACCACCTACGCAAGTACCTCGACCGCCCGCACGTCGTGAGGCCCGGTGCGCAGCGGCAAGTTCCCTCGCCACAGGAGCAAGACGCGGCGATCATCCGGCTCGATGATGACGGTGTCAAGAGCCAGGGCGACTTCCTTCTCCGCCTCGTCCACGAGCGTGACCTGGACGGTCGGGGGCGGTACCCCGGGAAGCGAGAAATTCAGCGTCCCCTCGGGGGTCACCCCGACCGCCGAGACCGGTTCGTCGCCGCGCAGGTAATTCGGCGTGGTCGAGGCCGGGCGAGGCTGCATTCATGTGGCGCCGGTCGAAGTCCTTGGGGAGAAGCGGCGACCTGCTCTTCTGCCACGCCTCGTCGAAGGTCCCGGCCAGGGCGGCGCGCGGTTGCCAGTGCGGCGAGACGAACCCGAACCCCGCAGGAGGCGGTCGGTCGGTCAGGCTTCGAATCGGCGCGCGCGGATCTTCGATGTTCGGGAGGCGCGGCTCCTTCTCGAGTCCGCCCGCGCCGACGAACCCCGTACCGACGGGATTGCGCGGCTCGTAGGATTGCTTGCTGGGATCCGGGTGACTGCGGTCGAAGCCGCCGAAGGCTCGCTCGTACATCAGCGGGATTCTCTCGAACGGAACGGGGTTCGTCTTGGAGACGATACCCAGGGTCTTCAACCAGACGCGGTCCCCGTACACGACGACTTCCTTCGAGACCGGTCCCACGCTCAGGGCGACGCGCATCTCCTTCGTGCCCGGGCGGTTGGCGTAGGCGTGGCCGATCAGCACCACGTCCGTAGTCGGCTTCGTGAACGCGACCTCCGGCTCGTACTTGTACGACGACTTCTCCGGATCCGGGCCCCAGAACTCGCCGCCGATGTTCAGAGGGACCTGCACCTCGGCGCGCGTGCAGCGCCTGTCCTTCCCGATGGTGAAGGTCCCCTTCACCACCGGTACGATCAGCGGACGGAACTCCTCGTCGACGAGGTAGAGAGCCTCGAACTCGAACGAAGACCTGTTCTCTACCTCGGGGTGGCTCATCGGCCTCGGTCCTGCGCGGCCTCCCTCGCACCCCACTGCCGCCGCTGATCGGCCGTCCAGACCTTCAGGTCCACGTCCGGTGGGATGCCGGTGGTACACGCCAAGTCGAGCCACAGCACTTCCCGGCGCCACATCGTCGCCGTCGCGAGCGCGGCGTGCACCGTCTCCGGAGTCCGCGGCTGGCCCTGGATGTGACCCGCGCCGGTCTGGAACCCGGGGCGCGCGCGCTGCCACCACCGCTTGACCGCGGCCGCATTGGGGGTCAGGAGATGGTCCTCGGGCCGCACGACCGGCGGCGGATCGTCGTCGCCGACCTCCGGGACGTCCGGGCCTTTGGTCTTCCCAGGCATGACGAAGGCGCGCTCGAGAACGAGACCGGTGATCGCCGAGAGCGACTCTCCGGCTATCCTGGCGACGGCCTCGTCCTCGGTCGCCTCCACGAGGACATCCGCCGCCTCGACGTCGCCGGCGAACCCCAGCGCCCAGATCGCATGCCGTTTCGCTTCCGAATCGCTCACGGACGCACGGACCACCGCCCGATCCCGCGGGCGCGCGCTGGTCGCCAGAAGACCGAGCGGGAGGCGGCACCCGTCCCCCGGGTCGGTGGCGGCATTCGCGGCAGGCCTCCCAGGCCGCGTTCGATCGGAGCGCCACGCCCGCAGCGATCGCCTCGGCCCGCACACCGGGAACGCCGGATTCCAAGGCATCCTCGACGGAGCCGATGAACGCACGGTCCGGCATCCGCCGGAGTACGCGCAAGGCGGCCGTCACCAGCGAAGAATCCCCGCTGCGCAAGCTGGACTCGATTTTCGGCCGCACCCAGTCCCGCTCGCGTGGGCCGAGCAGGCCGAATAGTGCCGCGCGGACCGCCTCGGGGACGATCGGCCACAGCCGTGCCGCGCGGCCGAGGTCGGCCCGCGGGGCGAGCGAAAGCGCCCGCGCGATCGCCGCGCGTCGGGGCGGCTCTCCGTTCACCATCGCGTCGATGATGGCGTCCTGGTAGTCGGCTCCGTGCTCGGCCTGGACCAGCGCCCATGCCGCGGCAGCGATCTTCCCGGAGTCGTCGTCGGCTAGGGCGGGTCGCAGCAACTCCTCCGCTACCGGCGCGCCACCCAGCACCAGCCCGTCCAGGTGAGCCAGCAGTCTCGCTTCGGGGCCGGCCGCAACCTCGTCCAGGGTGTAGTTGGCGGCGACGAGTGCGTCCTCCCAGTACCCCCACAGGAAGGCAGCCTCGTCCAGGTGCTCTTCGTAGATGTCCCAAGGGATCGGCCGGGACGTGCGCACGATCATCTCAGTTGATCTTGACGCAGCCACCTTTGATCCGGTTGACACCCGTGGCTTGGGTCTCGACATAGGCGCCCCGCAGGATCAGCTTGCCGTCACGTTTGAGCGTAAGGGTCGCATCTCCGCAGCGCAAGACGATTTCCTTGCCGCCCGTGAGGACGATCGAATCGGCATCGATCGAAACGGGCTGCTTCGAGGCTCGGGCGAGGGTCACCCCGGAGGCGTCTTCCACTCGCCCGATGATCATCGGCCGCGCCGGGTCGCCTTCCTCGAACATCAGGGCGACTTGTTTTCCTTCGTCCTCCGGGGTCAGTCCCGTGAGGCTACGCGCACGGATCGGCGAGGCCGACGGATGTCCGTTCAGAGCGACGAGAGCGAAGTCCGGCGCCCGCAGAGCCACGAGCCGACCCAGGACGACCCCGCGAACCCGGCTGGCCGCCGTCTGGGACGCCGCCTCTTTCGCGGCTGTCGTGGGGCCCGGCCGGTCGAGCACGCCTGCCCGGTCGTCATGTCTTTCGTCCGCCATGTTCGTCTCCCGGTCGAGTGGACCGCGCAATCCCACTAGCTCCCTGCGAATGGACTGCCCTTCGGAATCACGTGAATGTCCGCCATCACGCTGATCTTCCCCGAGCCGTCGATCGTGGCGTCCTCGCCCTTGATCGTGGTCGTGCCGCTCTGCTTCTTCATGCGGATCGAGGCATCTCCAGTTTGAATCGCGATTCCGTTCTCCCTCCCAACCCCTGCATTGTGCCACAACATGCGCCGGTCGCGGGGACGGTCTCTGAGTGCCTTGCGCTCCTATCTCATTGGAATACATGACACGTCTGCGCGCGAGGAGTCACGCGCGCACAGAGCGTACGCCCGAGCGGGCGGTGGGTCAACCGCGCGATGCAGCATCTGCAGGGCATCCGAACAGCATCGAACTTCGATCGCCGGAGCATCTCCCTCGGCCTTCGGTACCGCTCAATCGCAAGGAGCGCGTGACCTCGCGAATGGGACGGGTCTACGACGAACCTCGGACACGATTCGAGCGCGTGAAGATCTTCGGACGCGTGGCGGACATCGAGGAGAGCGAAGCGCACCGGCCGGCCGAGGGGCTGCGAAGCTACCGCCACCGCATTTCTGTCGTTCCTCCACCCCTTGGCGAGTTCGCGGCGATCGCGGCGGCCTTCACGAGCTACCGGTAGTCGGTCTTGGTGTTCGGGAACGCGGCCGTTTCTTCCTCGATGCGTTTCGCCTTCCGGGGAGGACCCAAGCGGCCCCCTCCCCGGCCCCGCCGAATTCCCCGACTTCCGCCGGATTCCCGAACCCGCCCCGCCGCCCCCGCGGAATTCCAGGCTCAAGAACCGCCCCCCCCGGCCGATTCTGTTGGGCGGACGCTCCTACCGGAGAGACGAACGATGAAGATTCACGGAAACGACCCGGTCGGCGGCCCCAACGAAGTCCAGCCCCGGCCGTCCGCCGCCAGATCGCAGCCGCCCGGCACTCCGGCGCCTCCCGGTTCCTCCGACCGCGTGGAGCTCTCCTCGGTCGCCCGGGAGCTGGCCCGGGCCCGGGAGGCCGCGCTGGCCGCCCCGGAGGTTCGCGAGACGCTCGTGGAGCGGATTCGCCATGAGATCGACAGCGGGCTCTACCAGCCCGACGTCCGGGCCATCGCCAAGGGGGTCCTGGAGGACCTACGTGCCGGACTTGGCGCGTGAACCCGCGGGAGAGCCGGTTCCGGCCTCGACGAGCCTTCTCGAGGAGGGAGCCCGGATCCTGAATGAGATCGCGGAGCTGTGCGCGCAGCATCGCGCCGCCCTCGCCGCACACGATTCCGAGACGCTGGTCGCCCTGACCGAGCGCGCGGAGACGCTCTCCGCGCGGTTCCGACTCCTGGAGTCGGCGCGGCAGGGGATCGGGGGCGGGGAGTCCTTCTCGGGCGAGGAACCGGCGATCGAGAGCGAGGCGCGGGAAGAGGCGCGCCGACAGCTGTCCGAGGCCGCGGCCACCGCCGCGCTGGCCGCATCGAGCTGCGCCGACCTCCTCGCCCGCACCTCGGCGGCGACGGTCGCCCTCAGGCGGGTCATCGAAGGAGCCGCCAGCGCGGGCTACCTTCCCAACGGCGATCTCCGGCCGGCACGCCGGAGCGTGCTCCTGGAGAAACGAGCGTGAACCTGTTCGCTTCCCTCGAACTCGGCCGGCGCGCGTTGTTCGCGTCCAGGACGGCGCTGGACGTCGCCGGCAACAACATCGCGAACGTGAACACCCCCGGCTACTCGCGCCGCCGCCTGGAGCTGGCCGAGCAGCCGCCCATGCATCTGGGCCGTCTCTTTCTCGGCACCGGGGTGGCGGTGGACCGGGTCGTCCGGGTCGTGGACGGCCTCCTCCACGCGCAGCTTCGAAGCGAGGAAGAAGTGGTGGGTCGTCACGGTGCGGCCTCCGCCGGCCTCGAGCAGGTCGAGTCGATCCTGGGCGAGGCGTCGGCGGGCGGGATCGGCGACTCGCTCTCGGGGTTCTTCGCCGCGTTCTCGAGCCTCGCTGCCACCCCCGACGACGCGTCGCTCCGGCGAAACGCCGCATCTCGCGGCGAGACGCTGGCCGCGTCGATCCGGGATCGAGCGGCGCAGCTCCTCGAGTTCCGCCGGCGCACCGACGCCGCGGTCACCGACACCGTCGAGCAGATCTCGCTGCTCACCCGGGACATCGCGCAGCTCAACCGGCAGATCCAGATCTCGGAGCCCGGAGCGGTCGAGGCGAGCGATTTGCGGGACACGCGCTCACGAAAGCTGCGCGAGCTCTCCGGACTGGTGGACATCCAGGTCTCGGAGGGTCCGCGCGGCAGCGCGTTCGTCTCCCTGGCCGGAACCGGCGATTCGCTGGTGGTGGACGACGCCGTTCGCGATCTCACCGTCACGCGAGATGCGGACGGGATGAGCCGGATCCAGGTGACTCGCGGCGGGAGCCTCGTGGATCTCACCGACACGCTCCGCGGAGGCAAGCTGGGCGCCCTGCTCCACGTGCGGGACGACGTCGCCAAGGGCTACCTCTCCCAGCTCGACGCCCTAGCATCCGACCTCATCTCCCGGGTCAACGCCGCGCACGCGGGGGGAACCGACGGGCACGGGAACGCCGGCGGCGCGTTCTTCACGCCGACGCCTGCGGGCGCCTCCGCCGCGGCCACGCTGACCGTGTCCGGCGCCATCGTCTCCGATCCGTCGCTCATCGCGGCCGGCGCCTCGGCGTCCGTGGGAGACGGGTCGAACGCGCTGGCCATCGCCGCGCTCGAGCGCCAGACGTCGGCAGGTCTGGGCGGGCTCACGTCGTCCGGCTACCTGGCGGACGTCCAGACCCGGCTGGGTCTCGAGACGCGATCGGCGTCCTCGGCCTTCGAGACGGGTCGCGCGGCGCTGCTCGCCGCGGAGGAGAGGCTTCAGGCGATCTCCGGGGTGGATCTCGACGAGGAGGCGACGGCGCTCCTCCAGTACCAGCGCTCGTACGAGGCGGCCGCGAAGTTCATCGCCGTGGTCAACGAGATGACGAGAACGGCCATCGAGGCGCTGAGCAGGTAGAGGCGGGCGCACGGCAGAGAAACGTCGAGAAGGCCGGATCGACGCGAATCGAGCGCAGGAGCATGAAACCGGGAAGTGGATGCAGCGGGTGACGGAGGAAGCGCCATGCGGATCACGCCTTCGATGCAGTACAGCCGGTTCCTCGAGTCGCTGCGCTCGATTCGCGAGCGGCTTGCCGACGGCCATGCCCAGCTCGCATCGCAGCGCAAGCTGGAGCGTCCCTCCGACGATCCGGTGGGCGCCGCCGAGGCGCTGCTGCTGCGCACTCGGATCGCGGCCGTGGACCGGTACGCGGCGAACTCCTCGGTGGCGCGCGCGTTTCTCGACGTGACCGAGTCGGCCCTCTCGTCGGTCGGCGATCTGCTCACGCAGGCCCGCGCCGCGGCGGTGCGCGGCGCGTCCGACACGAACGCCGGGGTGCGCTCGGAGATTGCGGACGAGGTGGACTCGATCCGCACCCACCTCCTGTCGGTGGCCCGTACGAGCTTCCAGGGGCGGTACATCTTCTCGGGCACCGACACGACGACACCGGCCTACGACGACGCGGGTGTCTACCGGGGGAACGACGGGCGGATCCGGGTGGAGTCCAGCGACTCGGACACGACGACCTTGAACCTGGTCGGCACCGAGGTATTCGGCGCCCAGCCGGCCGACGCGCTCGCGGCGCTCGCCTCGCTCTCGGCTTCGCTCCGGGCCGGCGACACCGCGGCGATCCAGGGCTCGATCGAGTCGCTCGAGGGATTCCGGCGGCTCGCCGCAACCGCGCGGACGTCGGTGGGAGAGCGCATGGTTCGCCTCGAGGGGTCGCTGGCCCGCAACGGGGACGCGCGGGTCGCGCTGCTGTCTCGGCTCTCGAAGATCGAGGACGCCGATCTCGCGGAGGTGGCCGTGCGGCTGGCGAGCGACCGCACCGCGGAAGAGGCGACCCTCGCCGCCGGGGCGCGCCTTTCGTCCCGTTCCCTGTTTGACTATCTGACGTGACGGGGTTCAAGATGCCACGCGAGATGACGACGGAGCGGGCGGTACGAGCGGAGACCGGCGGGGGGGACGTGCCCGCCTTGGTGGCGTTTCCCGAGGGGCTGATCGGTCTGCCGGCCGCCAGGCAGTTCGCGTTCGAGCGCTCGGACGAGATCGAGCCTCTCCTGCGGATGCGGAGCCGGGAGCCGGGCGACCTGTCGTTTCTCGTGGTCGATCCCGGACTCGTGCTTCCCGGGTACCGGCCGCGCTTCACGACGGAGGCGCTGTCGGCGGTAGGGCTCCGCGCGGACGACGCATGCCTGGTCCTCGCCATCGCATGCATCACTTCCCGCGTCGAGGACTGCACCGCGAACCTCCTCGCGCCCCTGCTGATCAACCCGTCCACCATGGTCGGCATCCAGGTGATCCTGGAGCCGGGCGCGTACTCGCCGCGCCATCCGCTGGTCCCGCCAGGTTAGCTGCGAACACGGAGGGGGTGTGCTCGTTCTCAGCAGGAAACCGGGAGAGAGCATCGTGGTGGGCAACTCCATCCGCGTGATGGTGGTCGAGATCGCCCCCGGCGTCGTCCGGTTGGGAATCGAAGCGCCGCGGGAGGTGTCGATCGTGCGCGCCGAGATCCACCGGGAGGTCGAGGGGGAGAACCTCCGCGCCGCGAAGAGCCAGGCGGTCCCCGAGGCTCTGCGCGGCCGCCTCCGGAAGTAGCTCCCGCCGGCTCGTCCGTCGCGGGAGATCGTCGCGACTTTCGCTCCCCGCGCCGCTCAAGGGACGACCGCAACGGCCGATGCAAGAGGAAGGGCGCGTGTGCCCCCCCGGAGGCCCGGCCGCGTGGAACTGAACGCCGCCCAACGGATCCTGACCCTCAAGGTCGTCTACTACGGGACGGCGCTGGGCGGGAAGACCACGAACCTCCAGACGATTCACACCCTGACCGATCCGGAGAGGCGGACGCAGCTGATCTCGATCGCCACCCGCGACGATCGGACGCTGTTCTTCGACCTGCTGCCGATGGGTCTGGGGCGGTTCTTCGGCTACGATCTCAAGCTCAAGCTGTACACGGTCCCGGGGCAGATCCAGTTCGAGGTGACCCGCCGGAAGGTCCTCCAGGGAGCCGACGCGGTGGTCTTCGTGGCGGACTCCCAGCGGGCGCAGGCCGAAGGCAACGTCTACTCCCTCAAGAACCTCCGGGTCAATCTCATCGAGAACAAGCTCGACCCGAAGACGACCGCGCTCGTCCTCCAGTACAACAAGCGGGATCTCCCGGATGTTCTCTCGCTCGACGAGATGCGCTCGGCGCTCAACGGCGCGGGAGTCCCTGAGTTCCCGGCCGTGGCCACGCAGGGCTGGGGAGTCATGGAGTGCGCGTCGGAGGCGGTCGCGCTCGCGTTCGACCGGATCGTCTCGGGTCGTCGGCTCGCCCAGGCCGCGGAGGCTCGCCGCGCGGCGAGCCAGATCCGAGAGACGCTCCTGTCCTTCGCGGCGCACCCGCCGCCCGAGTCTGCGAAAGACTGGGAGAGGGCCCGAGGCGCGAAGGCGGGAGCGGCCGTGCCACCTGCGGCGCCGTCGCGGGGGCCGGCTCGCGGTGGGGCGGACAATTCACAGTCTGCGTGGGTCCACCGAGCCGACGTGAAGGTCACCGACGAGGTCGACCTCATCGAGCAGGCGGTGGAGGCCAACGTCGCCCTCTCGGAGCACGTCGTGGGGCTCCGGATGGAGGCAGCCCGCGTGGAGCGGCGCGACCGGCAGGTGCGGGCGCTGGCCGCGGTGGCGAGGCTGGCCGAGGAGGCGATGGAGCCCGGCCGGCTCGAGAAGGAGCTGCTTCGGCTCGCCCTCGAGGCGCTCGGGCTCTCGCGCGGGTCGTTGCTCGCGCGGCCTGGTACGGGCCCGGTCGCGCTGCGAGCGCTCGTCGGCCATTCCGCGGATCCTCTCGCCTCCATCGCGTCGCCGCCCCTGGCGAGCCTGGCCGAGCGGCTCATCGCCGCCGGCCGTGGCCTCCTGAGCAACGATCTGCTCACCGAGGTGTTCTTCGGCGAGCCGCACCGGGAGGCGGCGGGCGTGTTCTCCGTTCTGTTCTCCCCGTTGCGGACCATGGACGGGCACTACGCGGGACTGTTCCTGTACGGCACCGAGCCCGACGAGCCGTTCGACGCGACCGATGAGGCGTTCGTCGAGGCGGCGTGCCGCATCGCGTCGCTGGCGCGCCTGCGGGCACTGGCGGGCGCGTCCCGGTGACCGTCGGCTCCTGAGTGCCCGTCGCCTCGCTCCGGTGAGCGCAGCGCGCGGCCGTTCAGCGGGGCGGAGGCCCCTCGGAATCCTCGGTGAGCACCACGAGATCCACCCTGCGGTTCTGCGCGCGACCCTCCGCGGTGTCGTTGCCTGCGATGGGCCGATACTCGCTGTACCCGGAGGCGGACAGGCGGGTCGGATCGTAGCCCAGGTCGCGGATCAGGTAGGACAGGATCTTCGTCGCGCGGGCGGTGGACAGCTCCCAGTTCGAAGGGTACAGGGCCGTCCGGATGGGAATGCTGTCGGTGTGCCCCTCGACGGCGACGGGCGTTCCCGTTTCCCGCACCAGCTCTGCGATCGCCTGCAGCGTGGTCAGGGAATCCGGGCGGACCTCCGCCGATCCCGGGTCGAAGAAGCAGGCCTCGGTCAGGCTGACCGTCACGCCGCGCCGGTCGGTGCGCAGGCGTACCCGGTCGGACAGCGCGCTCTTCTTGATGAATTCCTCCAGGGAACGCTTGACCGTCTCGCCGCGCGGAGAGAGCCCTCCGCTTCCGGACCCCTTCGAGGCGGTGAATCGGAGCTTGGGCGGGGCCACGACGGGACGGCTGACGCCGACGGTCCCCGCGGAGCCGCCGCCTCCGCCGGCGCTCGGCATCGGGCTGCCGGAGGAGCTCGGGAATACCCCCTGGAACTCGAACGCGACCTTCACCGACTCGACGAAGCGGCCCATCTTCTGGGCGTCCACCTGCGACACGGCGAACATGACCACGAAGAACGCGAAGAGGAGGGTGATGAAATCCGCGTACGACACGAGCCACCGCTCGTGGTTCTCGTGCTCCGGGTGCTTCTTCTTCCTCATGGCCGCGGGGGTCCGGTCAGGCGGCGGCTCGAGCGCCGCCCTCCGCCGCCGCTCCGGACTTCGCCTTGACCTTCCTCCCGTGGACGAACGCGGAGAGCTTCTCCTCGATGAGCTTCGGGTTCTGGCCCTCCTGGATCGACAGCGCCCCGTACATCATCATCTCGCGCAGCGCCATGTCCTGCTTGTGGCGAAGCTTGAGCTTGCCGGCGGCCGGGAGGAAGAAGATGTTCGCCGAGCCCACCCCGTAGATCGTCGCCACGAACGCCACGGCGATTCCCTCGCCGACCTTCGAGACGTCGGAGAGGTTCGACATGACGTGGATGAGACCGAGGACCGCCCCGAGGATGCCGATGGTGGGAGCGTACCCGCCCGCGGATTCGTACACCTTCCCGTCGAGCTCGCCGTGCTCGTCCATCTGGTTGAGCTCCAGCTCGAGGGTCTCCTGGATCGTCTTCGAGTCCACCCCGTCCACGGCGAGCATGAGCGCCCGCTTCAGGAAAGGATCCGACGCGGATTCGACCTCCTTCTCGAGCGAGATGATCCCTTCCTTTCGCGCCTTCTGCGCGTACCGGATGATCTCCTCGAGGAGCGCCGAGGCGTTCGGGCCGCCGCCGCCCACCAGCCGCCCCATCGCCTTCACCCCCCGAAGGAAGACCGGGAGGGGGTAGGTCACGAGCGTCGCGCCGATGGTCCCCCCGAACACGATCATGGCCGCGGTGGGCTGAATGATCGAGCCGATCTTCCCTCCCTCGATGGCATTTCCGACGAGGATCAGTCCCACCGCGAGGAGCAGCCCCAGAGGAGTTGCGAGATCGAACTTGCCGCTCAACGTCCGTCCTCCCCGAGATCCGCCTCGGCGGGCGAGTCCCCGCTGCCCCGCTGCAGGAACGATCCCGCCGGTCTCCACCCGGAGGTGAGGATCGCGGCGAGGCCGGCCGACGCAAGAAGCGCCCTGCGGTAGTCGGTGATCCGGCGGATGACCTCCGCGACGCTCTCACGGACGAGGATGCACTCGCCCGACGCCATGCGCACCGTCGTGTCCGGCATGGCCTCCGCCCATTCGATCAGATCGCAGTTGATGGCGATCTCCTGCCGGTTCAGGCGAGTGAGGTGGATCATGGGCCCTCCGCGCCACCCCAGGTGCACGACCCAGAACCGGGGTCGCAGTGCGGACATCTCCCGACGCGCGTCATTGGACGATGAACTCGGAGTAGTACACCTCCGCGACCTTGCCTCCCTCCATGAGAGGCTCCACCTGTGTCTTGATCTCGTCCCGGAGACGGTTCTTCCCGTCCGTGCTCGCGACTTCCTCGAAGCTCTTGCTCGACAGGAGGGTCAGGATCCGGTCGCGGATCCGCGTGATCGCGAGCTCGTCGAGCTTCACCTTCTCGGCGGCCTCCCGCGGGTTCAGCTCGAGGCGGATTGTGCACTTCACGTAACGATCGCTGTCCGTCCCGCCCAGATTCGTGATGAAGGACTCGAGCGAGATGACTCCGGGCTCGGCCTGCGGCTTCCCGGATGCCTCGGCGTGGGCTCCGCCTCCGCTTCCCTCGGCCGTCCCGCCCCCCTTGTGGAACAGGAGGTAAGCGCCGCCCCCGCCGCCCGCCAGGGCCAGAACGCCTACGAGGATCAGCACGAGGCTCTTGCTTCCCTTCGCCTTCGGCTCGGGGGCTGCTTCGGCCATATCCCTGGCCTCCTCTTCCGGCGACCCGGATCGGTTCGTCCCGCAGGCGGACCGCCGCCGGACGTCTTATCGGCCGCGGCGAGGCGGCCTTGAGCTCGGCCCGCTCAAAGCGCCTCGCGCACGCGCAGGATGTCGTCCTCCAGGTCGACCAGGAGGCTCGCGAGCCGCACGTCGTCGATGCGGACGAGGGAGGCCGCCGGGCGATCGAGGAGCGAGAGGGACGGGTCGGGACGAAGGCTGGCCCCGAGCTTGGCGGCCACCCCGTCGGCGAACGCGACGGTGGCGATCAGGCGGTCCTGGGGATCGACGAACTTCTCGTCGTGGTGCCGGCGCGCCACGTCCCGGATCTCCACCGGGAGGTTCCACTTGTTGAACAGGTTGTCGCCGACCTTGCAGTGCAGCGAATCGAAGAACTCGAGAAGCGCCGTCTCGGAGAGTCCCGACGGGTGCCCGAGCCTCTTCCGGAGAGAGGCTGCGCAATGCAGGATCAGGACCTTTCCGAAATCGTGGAGCAGCCCGCCGAGAAACGCGAGCTCGGGGCCCACTCCCGAGACCCGGGACGCGAGACGGCGAGCCGCCAGGGCCGTCACGATGGAATGGTCCCACAGCGATCGGAACAGCCGTTCGTCCTCGGGTTGGTCGCTCCGGAACGCGTTGCGGGCCGCGATCGAGAGGATCGTCTGCTCCACCGCCTGGAGGCCGAGGCGAGTCACCGCCTGGCGCAGATCCACGATCTCCCGCAGACCGGCGTATGCCACCGAGTTCGCGTAGCGAAGGACCGCAGCCGCGAACGCCGGCTCCTGCTCGATCACCGTGACGATGTCGGCGATGTCACCCTCGTGCGCCACGAGCTCCCGCACGCGCACAGCGACCTCCGGAAGGACGGGCAGCTCGATGTCCCCCTTCTGGATCTCGGCCTCCACGAGCTGGCCGAGCGAGACGTCGGGGAGGGAGGGCATCCCTGGAGGGAGCACCCTCGTCCCACCTGCGGCGCTCAGGTCAGTCATAGACCTCCAGCAGCCGACCCAGAGGTCGAACGTTCTGGCACCGCGGAGTGTTCTCGAGGACCTCGGACAGCGTCGTCTCCCCGCGCAGCGCCTTCGCGATCCCGTCCTCCTGCAAAGATAGGAATCCAGGTCGCTCGGCGGCAAGGCGCCTCAGCTCGTAGGTCGGTCGCTTCTGCACGATGGCGTCCCGGAGCGGGTCGGTCATGACCAGGAGCTCGTACACGCCCACGCGGCCCCGGTAGCCCGTGTGCAAGCAGCTCGGACACCCTTTTCCAACGGTCAAGGGAAAAGCGCCGATGTCGTCGCGGCCGACGGACAGCGCCCGCAGCTCTCGGGCCGAGGGGGAGTAGTCGACGCGGCAGTGCGGGCACTGCTTCCGGACGAGGCGCTGGGCGAGGACCGCCGTCACGGTGGACGCGATGAGAAACGTCTCGATGTTCATGTCGATCAGGCGGATCAGCGCGCCGACCGCGTCCTCCGTGTGGAACGTGGAGAGAACCTTGTGACCGGTGAGCGCCGACTGGATCGCCATCTCCGCGGACTGCCGGTCGCGGATCTCCCCGATGAGGATCACGTCGGGGTCCTGGCGGACGATCGCCTTCAGGGAGTCGGGGAAGTCGATTCCGGGCCGCTGAACCACCGAGCACTGCGAGATCCCCTCGATGACGTACTCCACCGGGTCCTCGGCGGTGATGATCTTCTTCGAGACGTCGTTGATGCGATCCACCGCCGCGTAGAGCGTCGTCGTCTTGCCGCTTCCCGTCGGTCCGGTGACCAGGACGATCCCGGTGGCCGGGTCGAGCGCGTCCTCGACGAACGCCCGGATGGTTCCGGGCGGGAACCCCATCTCCTCGAGGGGGATGAGCGCCTTGCTCTTCCGGAGGATGCGAAGGACCGCGTTCTCGCCGAACACGGTCACGTAGAACGAGGCGCGTAGGTCCACGTCCTCTTCGCCCACCCGGACGAAGATCTTGCCGTCCTGGTGGACCCGGTGCTCGGCGACGTCGGCCTCGGCCAGCACCTTGATGCGGGAGATGATCTGGGTCGTGTAGGCCTGAGGATAGTCGGTGATGTGGATCAGGCACCCATCCACGCGGAACCGGACGCGGAGCTTCGACTGCATCGGCTCGAGATGCACGTCGCTCGCCCCCTGCCGGATCGCCCGGAAGATCAGCTGATCCACGATCCCGGTGATCCGGTCGGCATCCACGTTCTCCTCGATCCGGTGGTACTGGATGGCGCCTCCGCCCGAGCTTCCCGCGCCGACTGCGACGCGGCCCTGCACCGCGGCGGCCAGCGTCTCTTCGATCTTCGCTCGCGGACCCAGGGCGAACGTCACCGGCCGTCCGAACAGGCGCTCCAGATCGATGAGAACCTCTCGGCTCGGCACGTCGTCGGTCAGGATGCTCAACGAATCGTCCTGGAGCGCGAGGGGCAACACCCGGTGCCGGAGGAGGTACTTCACGTTCGCCCGCTGGAGCAGCTCCGGATCGATGAGGCTGGGGTCCGCCTCGACGAACGGAATGTCGTACCGCTCGCAGTAGGCGTCGAGATAATCACGCTCGGAGACCAGACCGATCTCGACGAGGCGGCGACCGGGACCTGACTCCCCGCTTTGCGCGAGGGCGCGCGCTTCGACGAGCGCTTCCCGGGTCAGGAGTCCCTTCTCGACGAGGATCTCCTCGACCGGGAGCTTCTTCCGGTGCTTCCGGATGGCGGCGTCGAGGCTGGCTCGCGGCACCCATCCCAGATCCACCACCAGCGCCGCCAGCGGCTTGGCGTCCTCGAGGCGGGCTTGGATGCGCTTCGCTTTGGTGATCTGCTCCAAGGTGAGCAGTCCTTCCTCGAGGAGGAGCCTCTCGACGTTCGCCGGCTCCGCCGAGGGAACGGGCTCACTGGTGGCCGAGCCGGCACTCGTGGCAGGGGAATCCATATCGGCACACTCCGCGCGGAAACACCCCGGGCAAACGGTGGCGGGGGTCCGCCGGGTGTCTCATCGGCCTTTTCCGGATTGAATTGAGCCGGAGCGGTGCGGCAGCATGAGTTTCCCCCCGGCGATCGCCCCTCCCGGCGAGGCGCGCTACCCGCGCGCAGGTTCCCGGGTTCCGGGAGAAAAAGACTCGATGCCGCTCAAGAAACGATGCCGGGTGCCGATGGGCACCGCATGGACATCCTGGTCGGCGCGACGGAACGTACGGCATTCCCCGATCTCGGCGCCGCCGAGGGTCGGGGGGTCGTGGAGGCGACCGTCCTGGCCGTCCGCTCGTCGCGCGGCGGCAGGGGCCCCGGATCGAGCGCGGCGCAGGCCGCCGAGCGGCGGCGCCGGCGCTCGGCGGTACGTTCCGACCCGCCCGGGTCTCGGGTCCTCACGCTCTTGATCCCGGATCCGGCGGGGATACCGTCCGACGCGGCAACCGGGTCCTACCGGGTGGTCCTGCGATTCATCCGAACCTGACGGCGTCGCGAGGCGACCGATCCCGTTGCCGGCGCGCAGCGCCTGCGGTCAGAAGAACCCCAGCTGCAGCTTGGCGGCTTCGGACATGCGGTCCTTGTCCCACGGCGGATCCCAGACGAGATCCACTCGAGCGCTTCGCACCCCGGGGAGGGTTCGGACCTTCATCTCGACCTCGTGCGGGAGGACGCCGGCCGCGGGACAGGCGGGAGCGGTGAGGGTCATCTCGATCCTCACGTCGCCCGCCTCGCTCACTTCCACGCCGTAGATCAAGCCGAGCTCGTAGATGTCCACGGGGATTTCGGGATCGTAAACGGTCCTCAAGGCGCCCATCACGTCCCGCTCGATCGCCGCGCGATCGACGCCGGCGGGGTCGGGGGAGGACGGGGTCGATCGGCTCCACGGGGTTCCTCCGGCGAGGCGGTCACTCGGTCGAGACGGGTTGAGAGACGTTGTCCAGCGCCGCCTTGAACGTGTGCCAGGCCAGGGTGGCGCATTTCACCCGAATCGGGAACTCGCGGACGCCGGAGAAGACGGCGAGCTTGCCGACCAGCGGAGCGAGCTCGTCCGAAGGGCGCCGACCGGTGACCAGGTCGTGGAACCGCTCGAACAGAAGGAGGGCTTCGGCCTCGGTCTTTCCTGCGAGGCAGTCGGTCATCATCGAGGCGGAGGCGCTGGAGATGGCGCAGCCGGATCCCAGGAATCCCGCGTCCTCGACCACTCCGTTCGCGACGCGAAGGTACACCGAGATCTTGTCGCCGCAGAGCGGGTTGTACCCGTCCGCGTGGCGGTTCGACCCGTCGGGCTTCCTCACGTTTCGCGGGCGCCGGCTGTGGTCGAGAATGACCTCCTGGTAGAGGTCACGAAGGTCGGACATCAGGCGAACACCTCTTGAACCTTGAGAATCCCGCGCACCAGCGCGTCCACCTCGGACCTCGTATTGTACAGGGCGAACGAGGCGCGTGCCGTGGCCGGGACGCCGAAATGATCCATCACGGGTTGCGCGCAGTGGTGGCCCGCGCGAATGGCGATCCCCTCGTGGTCCAGAATGGTCCCGACGTCGTGGGCATGCACTCCCGCGACGACGAACGAAACCACCGACACCTTGTCGCGGGCGGTCCCGATGAGACGGATCCCCCGGATCTCGGAGAGACGCTCGGTCGCGTATTCGAGCAGGTCACGCTCGTGCTCCGCGATGGCCTCGGCGCCGAGGCTGAGGAGGAAATCCACCGCCGCCCCGAGTCCGACGGCGCCGGCGATGGCCGGTGTCCCTGCTTCGAAGCGGTGCGGGGGAGGAGCATAGGTCGTCTTTTCGAACGTCACCGTCCGGATCATCTCGCCGCCGCCCTGATACGGAGGCATCGCTTCGAGGTGCTCCAGGCGGCCGTACAGGACGCCGATCCCCGAAGGACCGTACAGCTTGTGTCCCGAGAGCGCGTAGAAGTCGCAGCCGAGGTCGCGCACGTCGAGCAGGTCGTGGGCCGCGCCCTGCGCGCCGTCCACGAGCAGCGGGACTCCGTGGGCGTGGGCCATTTCGGCCATCCGCCGGATCGGGTTGCGGGTGCCCAGGGCGTTGGACACGTGGGTCACCGCGACGATTCGCGTGCGCGGCCCGATGAGGCGTTCGTAGGCTTCGAGATCCAGCTCACCGGCGTCGTTCATCGGGACGACGCGAATGCGGGACCCGGTCTCCTCACAGAGGAGCTGCCACGGAACGATGTTCGAGTGGTGCTCCATCTCCGTCAGGATCACCTCGTCGCCTGGACCGAGCCGCTGTCGGCCGAAGGTCCTCGCCACCAGGTTGATCGCCTCGGTCGTGCCTCGTACGAAGACGATCTCCCGTGCATCGCGGGCGTTCAGGAACGAACGCATCTTCTCGCGAGCCCCCTCGTAGGCCGCGGTGGCCTGCTCGCTGAGCAGATGGACCCCGCGATGGATGTTCGCGTATTCGGTGGCGTAGAAGCGGGAGAGCGTGTCGATCACCGAGTGGGGCTTCTGCGTGCTCGCCGCGTTGTCCAGATAGACGAGCGGCTTGCCGTGGATCGACTGGCGCAGAATCGGGAATTCCTCCCGGAGCCCGGCGACATCCAGGCCGGGCCCGCCCCGCCGTCCTGCGCTCGCGGTCGCGCTCGGGCCCGACGCGCTCACGGTGCCTCCTCCGCCAGCGCCCGGTCCAGGCGCGCGATCACTTCCTGCTCGAGGGCCTCGCGCAGCGCGGCGATCCTCAGATCGGTGAGAACCTCTCCGGTGAACGCGCGCACGAGCAGGTGGCGCGCGTCGCGGGATCCGATGCCGCGGCTCCTCAGGTAGAACAGCGCGTCGTCGTCCAGGTGGCCGATGGTCGCCCCGTGCGTGCACTTCACGTCGTTGGCATGGATCTCGAGTTGCGGGCGCGTGTGCACCACGGCGTCGCTGGAGAGGAGAAGGTTGCGATTCGACTGCTTCGCATCGGTCTTCTGGGCGTCGGGTCGCACGACGATCCGGCCGTTGAAGACCGCGCGGGCGGATCCGGACAGGACTCCCTTGTACATCTCGTGGCTGGTGCAGCTCCTCACCGCGTGATCGATCGTCGTGTGGTTGTCCACGTGTCGTGACCGGTCGGCGACGTAGAGCCCGTTCAGAGTGACCTCCGCTCCGGCGCCGGCGAGGACGGCGCCGATGTCCGTCCGCGCGAGCAGGTCTCCCAGGTGAACGTTGAGCGACAGGAGGCGACTCGTCCGTCCGAGGCGGAACTGGACCGTGCCCACGTGAAACGCCGAAAGGCTCTCGTTCTGCACGCGAACATGGGTGAGTGCGGCGTCGTCGCCCAGGACGACCTCGCTCACGGCGTTGGTCAGAAACGTGCCGCCTCCCAGCGCGAGATAGCTCTCGACGATCTGCGCCTCCGCGCCGTCGCCGAGGATCAGCAGGATTCGGGGGTGGGAAACCGCCGCGAAGCCGGGGTCGGTCGCCACGTGCACCACGTGGAGGGGTGCGGGGAGCACCGTGCCGGGCGCGACCTCGACGAGCGCTCCGTCCTCGAACAGCGCGGTGTTGAGCGCGGCGAACGCGCGATCCTCGAACGTCGCGATTCGACCCAGGTGGGGCTCGATCGCCTCGGGCCGAAGGGAGAGCGCCGCCCCCAGGCTCCCGGCGCGAACGCCAGGCGGGAGGCCTGCCGCAGACGACAGGGCGGGGGCGAAGCGGCCGTTCACGAAGACCAGCCGGAGGGCTCCGGAACCCGAGAAGCGGAGACGATCGAAGGCGGAAGACTCCACGCTCGCGGAGGAGTCCGGCCGGAGGAACCGCGTGGCCGCGATCGCGGAAACGCTCGTCTGCCGCCACTCCTCGTCGCGAGGTCCCGGGAAACCCAGGGCGCGGAACCGCGCGAGGGCGCCGTGGCGCAGCGTCCTCAGCCACGCGGGAGCGCCGTCGGGGATGTCGCGCTCCATCCGATCGATCTCGGCCCCGAACCCTCGCGATTCCGCCAGCGCGTCCTTCATCCCAGGCGCCTCTTCACGACCGCCCCGCGCGGTCCGGGGTCACCGCCTCGTCGATCCAACCGTACCCTTTTTCCTCGAGATCCAGAGCGAGCCCTCGATCTCCGGAGCGGACGATCCGTCCGTCGAGCAGAACGTGCACGAAATCCGGAACGATGTAGTTCAGGAGCCTCTGGTAGTGCGTGACCACCACGATGGACCGCTCCTTGTTGCGCAGGCTGTTCACGCCATGGGCGACGATTTTCAGCGCGTCGATGTCCAGCCCGGAATCGGTCTCGTCGAGGATGGCGAGCCTGGGGTCGAGAACGGCCATCTGGAACACCTCGTTCCGCTTCTTCTCTCCTCCCGAGAACCCTTCGTTCACCGAGCGGTTCAGGAGCCCCTCGTCCATCTCCACGAGCTTGGTCTTCTCGCGAATGACCGCCATGAACTCCAGGGCGTCCCACTCCGCGAGCCCGCGGTGCCTGCGGACCGCGTTGGCGGCCGCCTTGAGGAAGTACACGTTGCTCACTCCCGGAATCTCCACCGGGTACTGGAATCCCAGGAACAGCCCCTCCCGGGCGCGCTCCTCCGGGCTCAGGTCGAGCAGGTTCTTTCCGTCGTAGAGGACCTCGCCTTGCGTGACCTCGTAGCTTTCCCGCCCCGCGAGCACCTGGGCGAGCGTGCTCTTCCCGGACCCGTTGGGGCCCATGATGGCGTGGACCTCGCCCGGACCCACCGTGAGGTCGATCCCGCGCAGGATCTCGGTTTCACCGATCTTGGCGTGCAGGTTCCTGATGACGAGCATCGTTCCTTCCCTCGGGGGCGGCCGCCCGCCGTGCGTCGGGCCGGAAGCGGAGGAGCCTCCCGTCGTCGCACGCTGCGAACGCGGACGCCCGCGCGTCTAACCCACGCTTCCTTCGAGACTGACGCTCAGCAGCTTCTGCGCCTCCACCGCGAACTCCATGGGGAGCTCGCGGAACACCTCCCTGCAGAAGCCGTTGACGATCATGTTGACAGCGTCTTCCTTGGAGATGCCGCGCTGCTGGAAATAGAAGACCTGATCCTCGCCGATCTTGGAAACCGACGCCTCGTGCTCCACCGTCGCCGTGGGATTGCTCACGTCGATGTAAGGGAACGTGTGGGCTCCGCACGTGTCCCCCAGGAGCATCGAGTCGCACTGGGAGAAGTTCCTGGCGCCGGTCGCTCCTTTCAGGACCTTCACCTGGCCGCGATACGTGTTCTGCCCGTGGCCGGCGGAGATCCCCTTGGAAACGATCGTGCTCCTCGTATTCCGACCGATGTGGATCATCTTCGTGCCGGTGTCGGCCTGCTGCCAATGGTTCGTGAGTGCCACCGAATAGAACTCCCCCACCGACTCCTCTCCCTGAAGGATGCAGCCCGGGTACTTCCATGTGATGGCGGAGCCGGTCTCCACCTGCGTCCAGGAGATCTTCGATCGTCGCCCGAGGCACTTCCCGCGCTTGGTGACGAAGTTGTAGATGCCCCCTTTGCCATCCTTGTCGCCGGGGTACCAGTTCTGAACGGTGGAGTACTTGATCGTGGCGTCGTCCATCGCCAGGAGCTCGACCACCGCCGCATGGAGCTGGTTCTCGTCGCGGATCGGCGCGGTGCACCCCTCGAGGTAGCTCACGGTGGCACCTGCCTCCGCGATGATCAGGGTGCGCTCGAACTGTCCCGTGTTTCGGGCGTTGATTCGGAAGTACGTGCTCAGCTCCATGGGGCAGCGCACGCCCTTCGGAACGAAGCAGAACGACCCGTCGGTGAACACCGCCGAGTTCAGAGCTGCGAAGAAGTTGTCGGTTGCGGGGACCACGGAGCCGAGGTACTTCCGGACGAGCTCGGGGTGCTCCTGCACCGCTTCGGAGAACGAGCAGAAGATGATCCCGAGCTCGGCGAGCTTGCTCTTGAACGTCGTCGCCACCGAGACGCTGTCGAACACCGCGTCCACCGCCACGCCCGCCAGGATCGCTCGCTCTTGTAGGGGGATCCCGAGCTTCTCGTAGGTGCGGAGCAGCTCGGGGTCCACTTCGTCGATGCTCTTCGGCCGGTCCTGAGCCTTCGGAGCGGAGTAGTACACCATGCTCCGGTAGTCGATCGGGGGGTAGTGCACGTTCGCCCACGTGGGTTCTTTCATGGCGAGCCAGTGACGGTACCCCTCGAGACGCCAGGCCAGCATCCAGTCGGGCTCGTTCTTCTTGGCGGAGATCGTCCGGATGACGCCCTCGTCCAGGCCTGCAGGAACGCTGTCGGCCTCGATGGGGGTGACGAAGCCGTACTTGTACTCCTGACTGGCGAACTCCTCGACGGTCCGCGTCGTGGTTTCCATGTCGATTCGGCCTCGCTCAGGTTCCATCGGTGCGGTCATCGAAGCACCCCCGTTCGCCGCGTCGCGGCGGCTACTGCGCGCGCCGCTCGGCGGTCCCGACGCGGATCAACGTCTGGGGCGAAGTGGCGTACATCTCCGAAAGCGGAATCTTCTCCAGCGACTCGCGGAACGCCTGGCTGATCCGCACCCAGTTCACGCGCATGGCGCACGCCGTCTCCTTGTCGCAGGTGCCGGGTCGCGAGGCGCACTCCGTGATTCCAATCGGTCCCTCGAGCGCCTGAATCACCTCGGCGAGCGTCAGCTCCTCTGGACGCTGTCGCAGCGTGTATCCGCCGCGAACCCCGCGGTGCGATACGAGGATTCGCTCGCGCGCGAGAGTCTTGAGGATCTTGCTCACCATCGGCAGAGGAAGTCTCGCCCACGCGGCGATCTCCCGGGCAGTGCGCACTCCGTCGCCCGCGTTCTGCACGAGGTATCCGAGGAGAACCAAGCCGTGGTCCGTCTCCCAGCGGATCCGAATCATGAGCACGACCTCCGGACAAAGAGTACCAGTCGGGTCCTTTATCGGCAATCACCAATCGGCCTCGCACGCCGAGGAGCCGCGGCGTCCACGGCGCGGACCACCGATAGGCGATCGGAGCACGGCAGAACGAACTGGGGCACGCCGTTGAGCCATCTCAGCTTGTGGTACTGCGCCGGCTTCGTCGTCGAGCGATCGTAAGTTCATGACAGCAAAAGCGTTGAGTCCGCCGTCTCAGACGGAACGTCTCTTTGTAAGACGCCGCAAACAAGTTGCTATTTCGAGGCGAATCCAGCCAAGGCCAGTAAATGAAAGAGTTATCGAATTCTCTTCTGCGCCATCGTTTCAGGAGCGCGGCTTGCGAAGTGAAACACCATGAGAATCTCAGACCGTTGGGCCGGCGGGGTTCTCCTCAGCCGGACGGGTGAGAAGGAAAGGGGGCAACCGATGAACGCCATGAACGTGAACAATCGGATCTGGGGGCGGGTCGCATGCGCCGCGGTTGTTTTCGGCGTGGTGCTCGGTTCCGCCAGCCCGGGATGGGGGGCATCCACGCGGTCGTGCCTCGCCGTTTCCCTTCCTGCGCCGGTGCAGCTTCCCGACGGATCGCGATTCCCCGGCGGAGAGCTCAGGCTCTGCGAGACTCGCGCTTACTCGCCGGTCGCGAGCTTCCACAGCGTCGCCGTCGACGGGATCCAGGTCGGGCTCTTCCAGAGCCGCGCCGGCAGGAGCGAGGGGGCGTCGGTGACGGAGCCTCTCGTGGTATTCCGGCGCGACCAGACCGGCCGCCTTCACCTCGTCGGCTACGCCTGGCCGGGCGGTGCGCGCAGTCGGACGTACGTGTTCCAGTCCGCGGCGTTCGAGCAACCGCGGTCGGGCGCGCTGGATCGAGCCGGCGGCGGCTCGCTCGGCAGCATCGAAGAAGATCCGGTCCTCCTCGCGGCCCAAGCTCCGTAGGCTGGAGCGCGCATTCGCGCTCCGCGACGTCGCGGGATCGCGACGCCGTGCGAGAACGATCACCCGCGGCCCGCGTCGGCCTTCGCGCCACGGGCCGCGGGACCTTCACCCTGCCGGTCTCTGTGGCGACGAGAGCCTCCCTCCAAAACGTGCGAACGCTCCTCCCAACCGACGCTCGGGATGACGATCTGGGGACAGCGACCGCGTCCCTGCGGGCTGCGTGAAGTCGCCGTCATCGACGTCACCCTCGGCCAAGGTCCCGTCGCGTGGCTGACTCCGGATACTCGCGTTCCCTGGCGGCCCGCCGGCGGAGATGGGAAGATCTGCCCGGGACTGGAGGGCGCATGAGCACCGATCGGCAAGCAACTCCCGTTGCTGGGGTGGCTTCGAGAACGAACGCTCGCTTCCGTGGATGTCAGGACGCTCGCGAGGGTGGGGGAGTCGTTCCCGGAACCGACGATTCCTCGATGCAGCGCTCGCGCCGCCGCGCCTGTTCGACTGTTCTGCTCGCAGGCACCCTATGGCTGGCCGCCGGGGGGGGAGCGTCTTCGTCTCGGCGGTCGCTGGGAGCGCGGAGTCAGCGCCGGCGGCCTCCGCAACGGCCATTCCCGCCGCCTCCTCCGGATGGGTCGCAGTCGACTACTCGGATCTGATCGATCGCAGACGTCCCAGCCATTCCGGCGAGCCTGTCGGGGTTCTGCTCCGCGATCTGGCCGGTCGCACGAATCCCACGGCAGGAGATCGTCCCCCGGACGCGACTCGCCACATCCTCCTGGACCCGCTCCTCGAGCCGTACGCGTTCGTGATGCAGGACGCCGTGGATTCGCTCGCGCCGGTTTCCGAGCGAACCCGTTTCGAGGTCGGCGCACTGTATCGACCCGGGGGGAAGGAACCGGCATGGGCGGAGCTCCTTCGCGCTCGCTCCTTCCTGGTGGAGAGCGACGGAGGCGGCGGGCTTCGATTGTTCCTCCCGTGGGTGCCATCCGCCGGAGGGGCCGCTCCGGCGGTTCCGCCGCGCGTCGAGGGCGCGACGGCGGCGCGCGAGGCGTTCGACGCGGGGTGGCCGGTGCTCCGACACGTGTTCGCCGCCGAGCGCCGCCGGTTGGGTCTCGCGGACGGAAGCGGGCCGGACGCGCATCCTCTCGCCATCGAGGCGCGGGCGTTCGTCCACGAGCCGGCGCGAACTCGCTTCCATCTCGGACTCGACGCCTATCGGACCCGGGTGGACGATACGCGGCCTCGGGGGAGCCGTCCCCCTCTCGACCTGGGTGCGATGCGCACTTTCCTGGAGCGAGGCCTGCAGCTGGAAGGCGGCAGACTCGAGCCCGACGGGACGCTCCGCTTGCTGGGCACGCCCGCGCCGACGCCTCCGCAGCTCCTCGGCCGACCGACGGAGTTGTCGGACTTCGCCGTTGCCTACCGGGCGGTCTTCCACGGAGGTCTCGCGGAGCCGTACATGAGCCTCGACCGGGGACGCTCGCCGCACATGGCGGTCGTCAACTACGGCGGTCGGCTTCGCGACACGAGCCTGGGACTGGTGAGCCTGCTGTGCGACGTGCGTTTCAAGACCTTCAGCCTCGGCATCGACGCCGTCGCCGACGAGGACGTTAGGGAGCGACTTCGCAAGAGCGTTCCGATGTTCCGAAGCCACCTCGAGCGGCTCGCGGCCGATGCGCGCTCCAAGGGAATCGCCGGCCAGCAGACCCGTCTGTGGTTCTACCCGGACGAGGTGGATCTGACGCTCTCGCAGCAGGGGGATCTGCTCGCCATGCGCCGCGTGCGGATGACCGCTTCGTCCGAGCGCGTCCTCGACCGCAGCGACGGGAAGCGCGCGGAGGATCCCCCGTGGACTCTCGAGACCGTTGTCGCGATCAACCGCGACTACGAGGCTCTCGCGCGTTTCTTTCCGGAGCTGGCCGATCTCGATCAGGTGGCTCGACTTCTCTCGCTGTTCACGTGGCTTCGCCAGGCGCGAGCCGAAGGGCTCCCGGTTCCGGATCTCGACGTCTTGCTCGCGCTCGATCTTCGCGCCGAGCCCACGCCCCGCGAGTTCCCCCAGCTGCTCGCTTTCAATGCGCTGCCGCCCCCTTCGGGGTCCGGCCCGGTCCAGGTGTGGAGCCGTCTCCCGATCGTGGACGCGGTCGAACGCATGCTCGCAGCCGACGGGCGACCGATCCCCGCCCGACGCCGATTCGACCGGGCGCTGCGTGCGCTCGACCGGCGTCTGACCGATCAAGCCGCCCTCGCGCGCGAGATGGAGTCCACCGATCTGACCGCTGCGGACGATGCGGTGCTCGACGTCCTTTCCTTCCGGGCCGAGCGACTCCGCATGCACCAGCTCGTCCTGTCGACGCTGCCGTCTTCCACCCGCGACGAGCTCTCGCGACGGGAGCCGGGCCTGCGCGTGTTCAGCGTCGGGATCGGCGGCCTGGATCTCGGAATGTCGAAGAGCCTCGCCCGCGCGAAGGGGCGGTCGGAGGGGATCGCGGACCGTGCTGCCGGTGCCACGCGCGGCGAGCGGGCCGGCTCGACGTCCGTCGCCGGCGAGCCCCCGGCGTCACGAGCCGATCCGGACGGCCTCCCGGCGACCTCGCTCCCTCCTCACGGCGGGTCGATCCCGGCTGCGACCGCGCCTCGAGGTGGCCTGCTGGAGCCGGCGGTCTCCACGGGATCGGGAACGTGGGGCGATCGGGACGTCGCGTGGACGCTGACCGTGTACGGGTCCGAGGGGCGCGACGTGACGAGTCGCCGTCTCGTCTTCGACCGCAACCGGCGCGTGCAGTTCCTCGAGCGCGTCGAGGACCAACGACAGCTCCGGTTCCGATTCGAAAGGGAAGGCACGGAGATCCGCGCCCGGATCGTCGAGTCCGGCTTGAAGGCTCCCGATGCTCCCGAGGAGGCGGTTCCGGCGATTCCGTCGGGTCTCGCGATCCTCGACGTCAAACCGGGATTCCGCGGAAAAGACAGTGAGACCCGGGACGAGCCGGCGAGCGTGAGCCTGAGGCTGCGAGCCGCCGACGGCAGGGACCTCGGCGCACCGATCCCGCGGGCGGTGGCGCAGAGACTGGTGGCGGGACGGGAAGCCGATTTGACGACGGCGCAGCCGCTGCCCGGATTGAGCCCCTCGGACCGCTTCCTGGGCGGACTGCGGCACCTCATGGTGATGATGCTGCATGAGCAGAACACGGCACCGTGGGAGGGGAGCCGCCCCGTGCTGCCGGGCGAAGAGGACCCGGTTCGGATCGCGTCGGCTCTCGCATCGTGGTGGCGAGTGGAGCCCGCTCCGCCGGGGGTCGTCGTGGGAACGGACGGGAGCGCGTCTCCCGCGCGCTGGGAGCGTGCCCCCCGGCCGAGGGGTGAGGCACTGCTACTGCTCCCGAAGGACGCGTTTCCCGGGCACGCGGCGCGCCTGCGCGACGAGATCGCCGGAGCGTGGCCGGCGGGAAACGTGTCCGAGGAAGCTCCGCGCGACAACGCTCCGCCCCTCGTCATCGTTGCCAGTGCGGAGGCCCCCGCGGCCTTCGGGACGCGCCTGAGAGCGCTCGCGAGTGACCCTTCACTGCGGGGGAGGCTTCTCGGCGCCTACTCGCTGGCGGGCCCCGTTCGATCCGACCTTCCGGCTTCTCTGATTCGCGACGGCGGTCTGGCCGGGCTCGGTGTTGCGGAGGGATCTCCGGCAGGAGTGACACGAATGATCTCGGAGCTGCGGCGCCTCGGACAGGCGGTCGTGGAGCTTCGATCGAGCGCCGGGGGCGATCGCCGAATCGAGGATCTGCCGGGCCCATTCCTCTGGTACTTCTGATCGGGCGAGGCTGCGGTCGGAGCGTCCGCAGCGGACTCTGGCGGACGCCGCTCAGGTGGCTATACTTCGCGCGGCCCCGCCGGCGCGGTGGTTGGGCGATCCGCGCCAGCGAATGCCGGCGCCGGCGGAGACAGCGGATCGGCAGGGGGGACGGCCGTCATCGTGGAGATCCTGCAGGGGTTGCTGGATTTCGTGCTTCACTTGGACCGGCACCTCGTCGAGCTGGTCCAGCAACATGGGCTGTGGACGTACGCGATCCTCTTCGGGATCGTCTTCCTCGAGACGGGCGTGGTCGTCACGCCGTTCCTGCCCGGCGACTCGCTCCTGTTCGCGGCGGGCGCCATTGCGGCGAACGGCGACCTGAGCCTCGCGACGTTGATCCTCTCGCTCGCCGTGGCGGCGATTCTCGGCGACTCCGTCAACTACTGGATCGGCCGCGCCGTCGGTCCTCGGGCGTTTCGCGAGAACGTGCGCTTCCTGAACCGCCGGCATCTGCAGCGCACGCACGACTTTTACGAGCGACACGGCGGCAAGACCATCGTTCTGGCCCGCTTTGTCCCGATCGTGCGGACGTTCGCGCCGTTTGTCGCCGGAATCGGAGTGATGTCCTACTCGAAGTTCTGGGCCTACAACGTTCTCGGCGGTCTTCTGTGGGTCGGTCTGTTCCTCGTGGCAGGGTACTGGTTCGGGAATCTGCCCCTGGTGAAGGAGAACTTCTCGCTGGTCATTCTGGCGATCATCGTGATCTCGGTGATTCCGATCGCGGTGGAGATCGTGCGGAGTCGCCGCGAGGGGGCGAGGGCGAGCTGAGTCCACGACCCGCATCGCGCGCGCTGCGCGGCGTCTTGGCTGAGGGATTTCTGGTATCTTTTCCGGTTCGGCAACGTGAAGCACCGGGCACGATGTCCCCACTGCGGCGTGGATGCCGCGGAATAGGGCGCAGGTTGTTTCGGGCGCGGACCGCATGGACTAGAATCCAAAGTGGTCCGGTCTTGGATTCCGACGGGAGGTTGCAGCCGTGACGATGTCGATCACACTCCAGACCGGCGATTCATCGAGGGCCGCAGCCGGTACCGCCCGTACTCGCGCGTTTGTCGCGGTCGTGCTCGGGTGCCTGCTTCTCGCTTCCGCAGGTTGCTCCCGAATCACGGAGCGTCTGGCTCTGTCGAACGGCAACAAGCTGTACAAGGTACAGAAGTACGAGGAGGCGATCCGGGAGTACGACAAGGTCCTGGCCATCGCTCCGGATCACTGGTACGCGAACTACATGAAGTCGGTCTCGCTCCTGGCGCTGTACCACCCCGGCTCGACCCATCCAAAGGACCTGGAGTTCGCGGAGAAATCCGTCGAGTCGTTCCAGAAGCTCCTGAAACTGAAAGCCCCCGATGCCGAGACGATCGACAAGATCCACGGTTTCTACATCGGCTTGCTCCAGAACATGGGCCGAGCGGATGACGCGATCGCGTTCTTCGAAGGGCTGGTCCAGCAGGACGCCACCAATGGGGACAAGCTGACGAACATGGCCCAGATGTACGCGAAGGCGGGTAACTTCCCAAAGGCGTTGGAGTACTACCTGAAGCGGGCCCAGATCGACCCCACGAACAAGGAGGCCTGGTACACGATCGGTGTGGTGTGCTGGGAGCGCTCGTTCAAGCAGGCTGCCATGATGACCGTGGAGGAACGGGAGCAGGTGATTCGGACCGGGATGGAATCCATGGACAAGGCTCTCGCCATCGACTCCGACTACATGTCGGCGCTCGCCTACTACAACCTCCTCTGGCGAGAAAGGGCGAAGATCGCTGCGGAGGCCAACGACCTGACCTCGGCGCAGGAATTCTTGGCGAAGGCAACCGAGCTCCAGAAGAAGGCGCTGGTGATCCTGAACCGGAACAAGGCCCCCGCCGCACCGCCGACGAAGGCCGGCGGCTAGCGGGAATCGGATCGAGAGGAAGCGGACGATGTTCGACAACATGCTGGAAACCCGGAAGGGCGGAATCGACCGGCAAGAGATGTTCTCGTTCCCGGTGGCGATCGGGATGCACGTGCTGGCGATCGCGATCATCGTGGCCGGATCGTACCTGGTCATCGAGCAGGTGCAGGATCCCGAATCGATCATCTCGTTCATGCTCACGGCCGCGCCACCGCCTCCTCCCCCGCCGCCGCCTCCCCCTCCTCCGAAGGGCAGCAACACGCCGAAGCCCAAGATGGACGAGGTCAAGCCCCCCACTCCGGATGAGATCGTTCAGCCCACCGAGGTTCCCGACGAGATCCCGAAATCGGACGGCGCGGGAGACGACGCCGGAGTCGACGGCGGGGTCGAGGGCGGAGTCGAGGGCGGCGTGGTGGGTGGTGTCGTGGGTGGTGTCGTGGGAGGAGTTCTGGGCGGGGTCCTGGGAGGAAATCTCGGCGGGGTTCTCGGCTCGGGGACCGAGCCGATCCCGGTTTCGGGAGACGTCATCGCTCCCGTCCTGGTCACGAAGATCCAGCCGGAATACCCGGAGGTCGCGCGCCGCGCGCGGATCTCCGGCAAGGTGATCGTTCAAGCGATCATCAACGAGGAAGGAAACGTCGAGGGGGTCGAGGTTCTTCGCTCGAACCCGATGCTCGACCAGGCGGCCGTCGATGCCGTGAAGAAGTGGAAGTACAAGCCGGCGACCCTGAACGGAAAGCCGGTCAAGGTCTATTTCACCGTGGTTGTGAGCTTCACCCTGAACTAGCCCCCGGGGCCGGCGGGCCCCCCTTCGGAAGGAGACAAGCCCCATGCAGATGTCCCTGCAGGAAATGTTCGCCAACATGGGCCCTATCGCGTGGTTCGTGGTCCTCTCGCTCCTGGTCTGCTCCATCTACTCGGCCGCCGTGATGATCGACCGATTCCGGGCTTTCCGGGCCGCGCGCAGCCAGTCGCTGGAGTTCCTTCCGGTCCTGGTGAAGTGCCTCAAGGAGAACCAGCTCGAGCAGGCCGTGGACACGTCCAAGAAGTTCCGCCGGTCGCACATCGCCAAGGTGGTTTCCGCGGGACTCATGGAGTTCCTGAACCAGAAGCACGAGTCGACCACGACGACGTTCGACATCGTGGGGGCGGTCGAGCGCTCGCTGGAGATGTCCACGGCACTGACCGCGGCCGAAATGAAAAAGGGCCTCGGCGGCCTGGCCACCATCGGATCCACGGCGCCCTTCATCGGCCTCTTCGGCACTGTGTTCGGCATCATCAACGCGTTCTCGGGGATGGCCGCCACCGGCTCGGGCGGGATCGCCGCGGTGTCGGCGGGGATCGCCGAGGCTCTGGTGACCACCGGCATCGGCATCGGCGTGGCGATTCCGGCGGTGATGGCTTTCAATTACTTCACCGGGCAGCTCGAGCGATTCCAGATCGAGATGTCGAACTCGTCGTCCGAGCTCATGGATTTCTTCATGAAGAATCAGGAGAAGCAACGCCATGGGAATGCAAGTCGGTAGCGGCGGCGCGGAGGTCAAGGCCGACATCAACGTCACCCCCCTCGTGGACGTCTGTCTGGTTCTGCTGATCATCTTCATGGTCGTCACTCCCATGCTCCAGAAGGGGCAGGCGGTGAAGGTCCCGGTCAGCGCCGAGCCGCAGAAGGTCCCCGAGGACGCCAAGCAGATTCTCGTCGTGGTGAGCGAGAAGCGCGAGTACTGGATCAACAAGGACAAGGTGACCGAGCCGCAGTTCCAGGCCCAGATCCAGGAGACCTTCCAGCGCAACCCGGGCCAGTCCATCGTCGTGAAGGCCGACGCGAGGCTGGAGTTCGGGGTCGTGAAAAAGACGATGCTGGCGATCCGGGACGCGGGGTTCCAGCAAGTCGGCCTGATCTCCATGAAGCGTCAGCAGCAGCTGTGAGGCGAGAGGGGTACACGGTATGGGAATGGACGTTGGAGGCAAGGGCGGGTTCAAGAGCGATATCAACATCACGCCGCTGATCGACGTGGTGCTGGTCCTCCTGATCATCTTCATGGTGATCACGCCCTTGGCCCAGATGGGGTACGACATCCAGATTCCGCGCGAGAACCGGTCGATCGTTCGGACGGAGCAGGAGTCCAACCAGATCATCCTGGCAATCCTCGAGTCCGATTGTCAGATCGGCCAGCCGCTGGTCGGAGGGCTTCCTCCGAACTGTAACGTGCGGCTGAACAAGGAGCTGGTGCCCGTCTCGGACCTCGCGCGCAGGATGGGAGAGGCGTACACCGGTCGCCGCCGCGACGACAAGATCCTGTTCCTGGCCGCGCAGGAGAAGCTGAATTACGAAGGGGTGGTCCAGATCCTCGATATCGCTCGCGCCGGGGCGGGCGAGGACCTGAAGATCGGCATCGTCTCCGACGAGAGGGTGGCCCTGGCCGCGGCGCAGTGAGCTGACCCCGTTCGTCATCGAACGGGGCCGCACGCGAGGGTGGGTGTCCGCTCGCGCGGGCATCGAACGAAGGGCCCGCGAGGCACGGAAGCCCCGTAGGCCCTTCGCGTTTCGGCGCGACGCGATCCTCCGACCGGACGGGGCGCGTCCGGTCACCGGCACGAGAGCCACGCGTCTTCGCGCCGCACGTCGAGCGGACCGCCGCAGACCCGAACCGGACGGATCAGGAGGCCGGTCAGTCCGCGGTGGCGGCCGCGGCCATCGGAGCGGCCGACGAAGATCCCTCGATTCGCATCCGGTAGAACGACCGCCAGAGGAAGCAGAGCCCCACCAGGAAGAAGACCGCCGCGAGGGACCACCGCATCGGACCGGCCCCGAGCTCGACGGCAAGTTCCACCGCGAGCAAACCGAACAGGGTCGTGAACTTGATCACCGGGTTCATCGCCACCGACGAGGTGTCCTTGAACGGATCGCCCACGGTGTCCCCCACGACGGTGGCGGCGTGAAGATCGGTCCCCTTCTCCTTCAGCTCGACCTCGACGATCTTCTTTGCGTTGTCCCAGGCGCCGCCGGCGTTGGCCATGAAGATCGCCTGGAAAAGGCCGAACAGGGCAATGGAGATCAGGTATCCGATGAAGAAGTACGGCTCCACGAACGAGAACGCGAGGGTGGAGAAGAAGACGGTCATGAAGATGTTGAACATGCCTTTCTGCGCATACTCGGTGCAGATCGCCACGACCTTCTTGCTGTCGCTCACCGAAGCCCTCTCGACCCCGTCCAGGCGAATATTCCGCTTGATGAACTCCACCGCGCGATAGGCGCCCGTCGTGACCGCCTGGATGGAGGCCCCCGTGAACCAGTAGATCATCGCCCCTCCGGTGATCAGGCCGAGGAGGAACGGAGGGTGGAGGAGGGAGAGCTTGTCCAGGTTTTGCGTCAGCCCGTGCGTCAAGAGCACGATGATCGAGAAGATCATGGTCGTGGCTCCGACCACGGCCGTGCCGATGAGCACGGGCTTCGCGGTTGCCTTGAACGTGTTCCCGGCGCCGTCGTTCTCCTCGAGGAGGTGTTTCGCTCGGCCGAAATCCGGATCGAACCCGTTCGCCTTCCGAATCTCGTCTTGCGCGCCAGGGAGCTGCTCGATCAGCGACAGTTCGAAGACGGACTGCGCGTTATCGGTCACCGGGCCGTAGGAATCCACGGCGATCGTCACCGGGCCCATTCCAAGGAACCCGAACGCCACCAGGCCGAACGCGAAGACCGGCGAGGCGACCATGAGGTCGGACAGGCCCATCGTGCTCACCCCGTACGCGATCGCCATGAGGGTCACCATGGCCATTCCCAGCCAGTACGCGCTGAAGTTGCCCGCCACCAGGCCGGATAGGATGTTCAGCGAAGCGCCGCCGGCGCGGGACGAGGTGGTCACCTCCTTCACGTGAGCCGACTCGGTGGAAGTGAACACCTTGACCAGCTCGGGAATGATGGCTCCCGCCAGGGTGCCGCACGTGATGACGGTCGAGAGCTTCCACCAGAGCGTTCCGTCGCCGAGATCCGGGATCAAGAGGTAGCTCGCCACGTAGGTGACGACGACGGAGACGAGGGACGTGAGCCAGACCAAGGAGGTGAGCGGAGCCTCGAAGTTCATCTTGCTCGCGTTTTCGTAACGCGCCCGCGCCCACGCCCCGTTGGCCAGGTACGAGAGTCCGCTGGCCACGATCATCAGGACGCGCATCATGAAGATCCACACGAGGAGCTTCGCCTGGATCGCCTGGGCCGGCACGGCGAGGAGAATGAACGAGATCAGGGCGACGCCCGTCACGCCGTAAGTCTCGAACCCGTCGGCGCTGGGTCCCACCGAGTCCCCGGCGTTGTCCCCGGTGCAATCGGCGATCACCCCCGGGTTACGGGCGTCGTCCTCCTTGATGTTGAACACGATCTTCATCAGATCCGATCCGATGTCGGCGATTTTCGTGAAAATTCCACCGGCGATTCGCAGCACCGCCGCCCCGAGGGACTCGCCGATGGCGAACCCGATGAAGCACGGCCCGGCATAGTCCCCGGGAACGAAGAGGAGGATGCAGAGCATGAGGAACAGCTCCACGCTGATCAGCATCATGCCGATGCTCATCCCGGCCTGGAGCGGGATGTGGTGGCAGGCGTACGGCTTCCCCGTGAGGCTCGCGAAGGCGGTCCGCGAGTTGGCGAACGTGTTGATCCTGATCCCGAACCACGCGACCCCGTAGCTGCCCGCGATCCCGATCAGGCTGAACACGAGGATGATCAGGACCTTGTACGGCTCGAAGTGCCTCAAAAGCCCGAAGTACAGGACGATGATCAGCCCGATGAACGCCTCGAGGATGAGGATGAACTTGCCCTGCTTGAGCAGGTAGGTCTTGCAGGTTTCGTAGATCAGGTCCGAGATCTCGACCATGGCACGATGGACCGGGAGGCGCTTCAGCGAGGCCATCTCATAAAGGCCGAACGCCAGACCGAGCGCGCTGACGACGAGCCCGAACAGGAGCAGGGTGTGCCCGTCGAGCCCGAGAAACCGGGCCTGGCTCAGGTCGGGGAGCACGAGGTTCGCCTCACCGCCTCCGTGGGTAGAAGCGCTCGGCGTCTCGGCCGCTGGGCTCGCCAGAACTGCCGGCGCGCACGACAACGTCACGAGAAGGAGCAAGGCTGCAGGAATCGAGACCCGGGCGAATGCGCGGAGACTTCGGCGCGCACTCGCGCCCGACCGCAGAGGATCAACGACGAGACTCATGGGCAACTCTCCGTAGGGTCGAGGGATGAGAAGACAGAAAGAAATGACCTTATACCAGCACCGTGGTCCGGTGTCGATGGTTTCGAATGGTGCGCCGCATGGCGTCGATCCGCCCTCTCGTCGCATGGGCGTCGTCCCTCCCGTACCGACACGGATCGACAGGGTGCACGACAGGAAAGTGAGGAGACGATGCTGCGAATCGGAGACAGTCGTCCATGACGCCCGAGCGTCACCCTGAAATGCTGAAAACGTCCCGCGGAAATGCACGCCGGTCCGCCGGCGTGCATTTCCCGCGGGAGCCGGGGGCGCGGGGGCGGAGCCCCCGTGTTTGCACACCAGCAACCGAAATGCGCACAACGCCCCGTGGTTTGAATGAGTTGCGTGCTGGCGAGTTTCGATTGCTAGCCCGGATTATTCATGAAGAACCGTAGCGAGACCGACTTCGGCGAGCTCAGTCGAGTCGCGAAGATGCCCGTCCCGCTTGGCGCCCGCAGGGGCTCGGGCCCGAGACGTACTGTGCCGTACGTCGCAGGGCCGGAGACCCGAGGACGTCAAGCAGGATGGGCAGATTCGTGGTCGCAGTAGGTTCTTCATGAATGATCCGGGCTAGAGTGAGAATACCGGGGGCCAGCCCCCGCACCCGCGTACGGTGCAGTCCGGCAGACCGGCCTGCACCTCCCGCGGGTTTTCATCGCCTCCGGGTGACGCTACGAGGCGTCATGGCGACTGTCCCCGATTCGCTTCGATGCAGCTCCTCCTCACCTTCCTGTCGTACACCAGGATCCACACCGATCCTTGACGCGAGTCCCCGATCTGGGCCACCCTATCTTCACGGGGCCGGCAACGGCGCGATCCACCCCGGCGGAGGACCGCCTCGCCGACGTTCCGAGGAGGGTGTCGCCATGGCGATTCCGGTGAATGACTCGTCCGAGAGGAGAAAGCACTCCTCGGAGTTCCTGCGAGAGGAGATCGAAGATCTCGAGAAGTCGTCCGTCCACTCCTGGAGCAGCTGGCTGCTGGGGTTCGCCGGGATGGTCCTGCTGTTCGGACTGGTCGCCGCCGTCGTGTGGATCGGGATCCGGACCTACAGTGCCCCGAACGTGAGGGGGAATCTCGCCTCGGTGAAGCTGCTGGAGCCGGTGGGCGTTCTCGATCATCTGCCGGCGTCGTTCCGATGGGAGCCGGTTCCCGGCTCCTCGTCGTACCTGGTCACCGTGAGGCGCTTGGAAAGCGACGTTCCGATCGTTCTCCGGATCACCTCGGTCCCGAGTTGGTCCGCCAGCGCCGAAGACCTCGCGAGCTTCAAGCCGGGCAGTTACCGATGGGTCGTGGAGGCGCAGGAGGCGGACGGCCGGCCGGTGGCGTGGGGCGACGGGGACTTCGAGGTCAAGGCGGGCTCGTAGGGGTCGCGAGCCGCGAGCGGGCCACCCGGTTCGACGGATCCTCTTCGAGGACGATCCGGTAGCAGTCGGCGGCCTCTCTCTCGCGCCGCTGCTGCCAGAGAGTCGCTCCCAGGTTGTTGTAGATCTCGTAGTATGCCCCTCCGCTGAGAGCCACCGCCCGCGCGAAGCGCGCCTGGGCTTGGGGCAGCTCGCGACGGAAGTAGTGGAATAGCCCCCGATTGAACTCGTCGGTCGGAAACGTGCGTCGAGACGCAAGGCCGTCGAGCCAGCGCCGGACCGAGCCGGCACGCGGGATGGGACCCAATCCGGGCAGCGAGTCGAGCGGCGGCGCTTCGGACGGGGCGTGGATCTCGCCGAGGAGCGCGACGTCGACGAATCGTCGCGCGGTGGGTCCGCTCCGCACGAAGACCGCCGCGAGAGCGTCGAACCAGGCGAGTGTCCACCGGGAGTCCCGGCTCAGGCGCGCCAGCAGGTCGGGGTTCGTGGCGTATGGGAAGACGATCCACCGGATCCCGTACGCGGCCACTCCCGACTCCAGGGCCTCGGTCGAAGCGAGCATCGTACGGTAGCGTTCGTAGAACTCCTCTCCCACGACTTCGAGGCGACCGTCGATGAAAACCGGGGCGTCCAAGGCCCACATGAGATACCCGCCGAAGTTCAGGTGGTTCAGCACGCGTCCGTCGATTCGCACCCGACGGGCCCAGCTCGCCGCGTCGATGGGGAGCGCGACCCGATTCCAACCCAGGCCGAAGCGCTCGGGTCTCCGGCTCGCCAGGTAGTACGCGTCGTTGCGAACCCGGATTCCGAGGACGATCGCGGCCACCCCCGCGGCAGCGAGGATCATGGCGATCGCCCCCCTCCGGCTTCTTTCCCGACGGATCCCGAGCCACGCCAGCGCGGCGTCGACGGAGAGGCCTTCCGCGACCGCCGGAAGGCCGGCGAGGATCAGCAGGGGGACGTTTCGGATCATCCGGGCCGCAAGGCCGGCGAACGCCGCCAGGAGGAGCAGTTTCCCCCACCGTCTCCGGCGCACCAGGCCAGGCACGGCGAACAGCGCGGCGACGACGAACGACCGAAACGCCCAGATCGGAAGGCGAGGATAGAACGGGAGCTGCTCCGAAAGGCGCAGGTCGAACGGTGACGCGAACTCGCCGATCGAGCGCGCGAACGCGTTGTCCGCATCGAGGCGCGTTGCGAGCGTGAAGGGGAACGAGGCTCCGCTCCAGCCGTAGGGGTTCACCAGCGTGACGGCTACCGACGCGAGGCCCCACAGCAGGAGCTCACGAGGCGCGCGCCGCGAGCGGATCGTCTCGTCGAGGGCGGAGCAGGCAATGGCGATCCAGCCCAGGACGAACAAGCCGTGGGTGTTCGCCCAGACCAGGTGCACGAGCGGGAGGATGAAGAGCGGAGCCGCGAGCCCCACGGCACGCCGCGCCAGGAGATGGAGGACGCAGGCGAGCCAGACCCAGGAGACGAGCTCCGGACGCGTCTCGAATCGCAGCTCCGACGCCACCCCGCCCAGCAGGAAGACCAGGACGAGAGCCGTCGGATCCACCGGCCGCAGGCGTGCGGTGGCCAGGGCGACGAGAAACGCGACCAGGACGAGACCCACGTGCAGCCCGATCATTCCCGATGCCCCCGCGAGGGCGTGCACCGAGGCGAGGAGCACCTGGTACCCCCAGCTGGTGTCCACGTACGGCCGGTCTCGGAGCGTGTAGGTGAAAGGGTCCGTGGCGGGCCACCCATTCCCCGACAGGATGTGGAGACCTGCCTCGAGGTGGAAGCCGACGTCCATGCTTCCGACCTGTCGCACCGAAAGGACGGCGATGAGCGCGAGCGCGAGGCCGAGCACGATCCGGTGGAGTGGCGAGAGCAGCCCGGAGGGATCGATCGGGAACGAACCGTCCGTGCGGATGCCGCGCGTCATCGCAATCACCCTGCGCCGGGGAGCGAGCGGATCAGGAGAACCGGTCGGTCCCCATCAGGTCCCGGATGTCATTCGAAATCATGACAGACCTACTTGCGCGGGGGCGCGTCTCCGCTGTCGTACTTCTTCTCTCCTGCTTCGATCCGGACGGGGAGCGAGTTCTTCCGCGGGGGCAGGGGGCACGTCGCGTACCGTGTGAACGCGCACGGGGGGTTGTACGCCTTGTTGAAATCCAGGACGACCCGACCGTCCTTCGGAAGGTCGGTGTAGAGAAACCGTCCGGCGTCGTGGGTGTCGACCCCGCTGGTCCGATCGCGGAAGATCACGAAGAGCTCGGTCGCATCCGGGCGCTCGAGCACGGGCTCGAGGGAGAGCTCCCGCCCGAGGAGGCGGAACTTCAAGAGACCGGGGGCGTGCATGATCTCGTTGGTGCCGAGCACCGTCGGGATCTGGACTTCCTTCGGCGCCGCATAGGGAACGAAGCTGGCCTCCACGCGGTAGTCCGAGCTGATCGGGAAGTAGTCGAGGCCGCGAAAGCCGGTTCGTGCCGCGCTCCAGGGATCCTTCACTCGAACGCCGAAGCGGTCGCCGCGGCGGACCACGACGAGGTGCAGCGGCCCGACTCGAAGCTCGTCGGGTGCTCCGTCGGCGTCCGTCTTCAACAGCCTCTCGCCCGCCGGTGCGCCGTCGATCGTGACGCCCGAGTCCGGTCCGGCCGCCACGCGGACCTCCTTCCCGTTCAGGACGAACGATCCGGCGACGGGCTGCACCGTGACGCTCCGGAGCGGGATCGCGGTCGTGGGGTCGGACCCGAACGTGTTCTTCCCCGGCGAGAGCCAGTGGAGACCGACGAGGGAGAGCCATCCGGTTTCGGAGGTCAGCCGGGCCAGCCGATCCTCCCGCCAACGCCTTATTTCGCCGGCGTGATCCAGCGGGGAGCCTTGCGTCGCGGCAGAAGAAGAAGAGGAGTCGGACCCGAGGATCGACGCGGGACCGGCCAACGCCCATAGAGGCAACAGTGCCAACGCCCAGTTTGATCGTCGCATGGGAAAGGTGTAGCACAAGCTCGCGGGAGCGGGAAGGCCGCCCCCGGGCCCCGTCCGCGGCCCCAGCGAACGAGCGAGCCGCTCGGCACGGTCGCGCCGGACGAATCGCGGGGGTGCAAGACCCGAACGGGAGGAGAAGGCGGATCCGTGCGGATCGGTTACCATGTGCGGCTCCGGCTGGAACCGGCATGCGGAGGGCTGCCATGAGACGACGGTGCTCGTCCTGGTGGATCGGGGTTCTCCTCCTCGCCTTGGCGTGCGGCCCCGAGCGCCGGCCGGCGCGGGTGTCGCCTCCGGCCGACGCGTCGTCCGCGCGCGGAGGAGCTTCCCTCTCGCCCCAGATCCTCTCCGTGTTGGATCGCTCCACGGACCCATGCACGGACTTCTACCGTTTCGCCTGCGGGGGCTGGCTCGACCGGACCGAGATTCCTGCGGACCGGACCGTGTGGAGCCGCGGGTTCAGCGAGGTCCGCGAGCGGGAGCTCGAGGCCCAGAGGCGCCTCCTGGACGAGGCCGCGGAGGATCCGGCCCCGGACGCCGTCCGAGCCCGCCTCGGGCGCTTTTACGCTGCGTGCATGAACGAGGAAGCGATCGAGCGGGGCGGGATCGACGCGATCCGACCGCTCCTCACGAAGATCGGAAAGATCTGGGAGCCGATGACGTTCTTCAAGCTCGTCGGCGAGCTGCACTCGCTCCAGGTTCCCGCGCTGTTCCGGGTGGAGATCCAGGGTGACCCGGAAAGTCCGGGGATCGGCATCGCTACGTTCCTGCGCGACGGGCTCGGCCTTCCGGATCGGGAAGACTACCTGAGGGACGACGAGGGGAGCCGGGATCTCCGTGCGTCCTACCAGCGCCACGTGGCGCGGATGCTGGTGGCGCTCGGCCAGAATCCCTCGCTGGCGGAAGATGGCGCCGCCGAAGTCGTGCGCTTCGAGACCGCGCTGGCACGGATCGCCGGTTCTCCCGTCGAGGCACCGGGTCCTCCCGGGCGGCCCGACAGGCTCGACCTCGATTCGTTGAAGAGCCTGGACAGGAGACTGGCCTGGAGCGCGTATCTCGAGGGGGCGGGCTTTCCCCGCATGACGGCGGTCCGCCTCATCGCTCCCGAGGGCTTCGTGAGGCTCGCCGATCTCTTGCAGTCGACCCGGATGGCAGCGCTCAAAGCCTACGTCCGGTGGCAGCTCGTCCATCATCTCGCGGTCGATCTGCCGCGGAGGATTCAAGAGGAGGACTTCGCGTTCTACCGGGAGACTCTGCTCGGACAGAAGCAGCCCGAGCCGCGCTGGAAACGCTGCGTCGCGGCCACCGGCCATGCGCTGAGCGACGATCTTTCGACGCTGTACAGGGAGCGCACCGTTTCCGAGGAGGTCGGGAGCGTAGCCCGGGGCGTGGTCGATGGAGTCGAGTCCGCATTCGTCGAGAATCTGGCCGATCTGTCGTTCATGGACGAAGCGACCCGACGGTGGGCGGCGCAGGAGGCCGGCAGATCGACCGCTTCCGTCGAGACTTCGAGCGTGGTCCTGGACGACGCGCCCTCGGAGGTCGAAACCGGCGCACACCTGCAGAACTCCCTCCGGGCCCGGATGCACGAGTTCTACCGCATGGTGGACCAGGCGGGAAGACCCCTGGCTCCCGTCGCGTGGCGGACGGCGCCCCTCATGGCGAACCAGAGCCCCGTCGCCGTCACGCCCGGCGCTCCGATCGTTTCCGGCGCGATCGCGGCGACGCCGTTCTTCGACGCGTCGCTTCCGCCTCCGATGCAATTCGGCGGGATGGGGACCCAGATCGCGCGCGACAGGATCCTTCGCCTGCACGCCCGAACGCAGTCGCTCGACGCCAGCGCGCGGTCGGCCGGCGCGGGGTCCGAGGAATCCGCCCGACGCATGGATGAGAAGGCGAGGTGCGTCGAGGACTTCTTCGACGCCTACGAGATCCGTCCCGGCGTCCGGCTGGACGGGAGGCGCACGCTCGAGGAGAACATCGCCGATCTGGGCGGAGCGAAGCTCGCGTACCGAGCCTGGCGGCAGTGGGCAGCCAGGCACGGAGAACCGACCCGCGCGACGGGGGAGCTGACGGACGACCAGCTCTTCTTCGTCGGCCTCGCCCAGACGCTGTGCACGGCAACCACTCCCCAGACCGAGCGGGTTCTGGCCGCAGTCGATCCGCGCTCCCCCCCGCGCGTCCGCGTGAACGGCTCCCTGGCGAATCTGCCGGCCTTCGCCCAGACCTTTCACTGCGCCGAGGGCACGCCCATGCGACCGGTCCGAACCTGCGAGGTGTGGTGAGAGAGCGGGCGGGAGGCTGCCGAAGTCAGGAGCGGTCCCGCACGAACAGCCTCCCGGCCTTCTCCGCGGAGGTGACGATCCCCTTGATCATCGCCGAACTGAGCCCCTGGTGCTCCATCTCGTTGAGGCCGGCGATCGTGCAGCCGCGCGGGGTCGTGACCTTGTCGATCTCGGACTCGGGATGGTGCTCGGCTTCGAGCAGAAGCGCCGCCGCTCCCTTCGCCGTCTGCGCGGCCATGAGCAGCGCCACGTCCGAATGGAAACCGATCTCGATCCCTCCCTGGGATGCGGCGCGGATGCACCGGAGGAAGAACGCGATGCCGCACGCGCAGAGCGCGGTCGCTGGGATCATCAGGTCCTCGGAGATGACGAGGGTCTTGCCCACCGTATCGAAGATCCCCCGGGCTCTCTGAAGCGCCTGGGGCGGCGCTGAGTCCGAGGCGATGCAGGTCATCGACTCTCGGATGGCGATGGCCGTGTTGGGCATGGCGCGAACCACCGGAACCTCCGGGGGAAGGTGGCGCAGCAGATCGGCGCATCGGACGCCGGAGACGATGGAAATCACCAGATGCTCTCGCGGGGAAATCTCGCGGCCGATCTCCTCGAGAAGCCCGACGACCTGCTGCGGTTGTACGGCGAGGATCACCACGTCCGATCGGCGGACCGCCTCCCGGTTGTCCGATCGGACGACGAACCCGTCGCGCGCGAGATCGTCGATCCGGTGCGCCTGCCGCCGCGTGACGAAGACCTCCTTGGCCGCGCACCGTCCGGAATGGACGAGCCCGCGGGCGATGGCGCTGCCGATGTTCCCACCTCCGAGAATCGCGATGCGTCCAAGCGAGGCGGTCTTCGACTTTCGCGTTCTCGCCGTGGAGCTCATCGCGTGAGCTCCTCGACCGCGTCGGCCGAAGCCACGAACGCTCGCGAAGCGATCCCAAGGAACAGCCCGTGCTCCACGACGCCGGTCCACGATCGGATGTCCGCGGCGAGTCGCTCCGGATCCTCGATGGGAGAGAAGCGACAGTCGAGGATGTAATGGCCCTCGTCGGAAACGAACGGGGCGCCGTCCTGCGAAGCGCGCAGCGCGACCTCCGCACCCAGGGATTGGAGGAATCCCCGCGCCGCCGTCCATCCGAAACGAACCACCTCGACCGCCACCGGCGAACGCTCGCCGAGGCGAGCGACCTTCTTCGTGGCATCGGCGACGATGATCACCTGCCGGGAAGCCAGGGCGACGATCTTCTCGCGCAGGAGCGCCCCGCCCTGTCCCTTGATCAGATCGAGGTGCGGGCCGATCTCGTCCGCGCCGTCGATGGTCACGTCCACGTCGGGATGTTCTTCCAGGGTCGTCAGCGGCAGCGCGGCGTGATGGGCCAGCTGCGCGGTGGCCTCGGAGGTCGGGATGCAGTAGATCTCCCGGAGACGGCCGTCGCGCAGCCGCTCTCCCAACAGGCGCGTCGCGTGGAGCGCGCTGCTCCCCGTTCCCAGGCCCACGATCATCCCGGAATGCACGCTCTGGAGCGCGCGCTCCGCCGCCCTGCGCTTCAACTCTTCGAGGCTCGGTACCATTTCGTTCTCCGTACGGGGGATCGAAGGCCGCCATCATATCGCAAGGAGGAGGCTCTTTGGTTATTCTGTCTCGCCCGTGGGTGCGCCAGAGCAAGGGGACGAGTGCGTGCCGCGAATCGGGGACAGCCGAAGAGCGTCGCGCAACGCCCGGTGGGGTGGGGCACTCAGGGGCTCGCGAGATCCGGTGGTTGTCGCCGATTCCAGGAGGAGCCCGCCGTGAGCCGAATCCGCGCCGTCGTGGTCTCGATGCTTCTCGCCACAGGTCCGGTCGCCGCCGCCGAGGAGGAGGGGACGCGGCTGCTGCGCCATCCCGACGTGTGCGGAGATCAGATCGTCTTCGTCTACGCCGGTGACCTCTGGATCGCGGGCGATCAGGGAGGCTTCGCGCGGAGACTCACCTCGCACGAGGGTCTCGAGCTCTTTCCCAAGTTCTCCCCCGATTGTCGCTCGATCGCTTTCTCGGGCGAGTACGGTGGGAACCGTCAGGTGTTCGTGATCGGCTCGGATGGCGGCACCCCCCGGCAGATCACCTGGTACAACGACGTGGGCGCGCTTCCTCCCCGCGGGGGATTCGACTACTGGGTCCTCGGCTGGAGCGCGGACGGGCGCAACATCCGCTTCCGGGCGAATCGCCTCCCGTTCAGTGATCGGATGGGCCGGTACTACCAGGTCCCGTTCTCCGGCGGCCTCGAGACGGCGCTCCCGATTCCCGAGGGCGGCGGCGCGTCCTGGTCGCCGGACGGGCGCAAGGTCGCCTTCACTCCCATCGACCGCGAGTTCCGGACGTGGAAGCGGTACGAGGGAGGTCGCGCCCAGGACCTCTGGATCTACGACCTCGATACGAACGCCGCCGAGAAGATCACGGACTGGAAGGGGACGGACAACCAGCCGGTGTGGGTCCAGAAGACGATCTACTTCACGTCGGACCGCGACCGCAAGCTCAACCTCTGGGCGTTCGATACGGTGAAACGGACCGCGCGACAGGTCACGCGCCACGACGACTACGACGTTCTGTGGCCGGGGGGAGACGACCGGCGCGTGGTGTACGAGGCCGGGGGGTGGATCTACCTGTTCGATCCGGCGACGGAGAAATCCAGGAAGGTGCCGATCCAGGTGGTCGGCGACTTCGCATCCACGGTCCCGGTGTTCAAGAACGTGCGGGATCGGATCGACCGGTTCGAGTTGTCGCCGAGCGGGGCCCGAGCGGTGCTCACGGCACGGGGGGAGGTATTCACCGTCCCCGCAAAGGACGGAGAGATTCGGAACGTGACCCGCAGCCAGGGGGTACGGGAGCTCGACGCCACCTGGTCGCCCGACGGCAAGTGGATCGCGTACCTCAGCGATCGCACGGGGGAGTACGAGATCTACGTCCGGCCCCAGGACGGCTCCGGGGAGGAGAGGCGCGTGACCACCGACGGCGACGTCTGGCGCTTCCCGCCGCTGTGGTCCCCCGACGGCGAGCGGATTGCGTTCGCCGACAAGAACCGGCGGCTGCGGGTTGCGGAGGTGGACACGGGGCGCGTTCACGACGCGGACCGGGGCGAGCATGGCGACATCACGTCGTACGCCTGGTCTCCCGACGGCAAATGGCTAACGTACGACAAGGACGCGGCGAACCGCTTCTCGACGGTCTGGGTCCACTCCGTCGAGCAGAAGAAGAGCTTCGCGCTCACGAGCGACCTCACCAGCAACTTTTCGCCGGTCTTCGATCCGAGCGGCAAGTACCTCTACTTTCTCTCCAACCGGGATTTCAACCTGACCTTCAGCGGTCTGGAGTTCAACTACCTCTACACGGGCCCGACCCGCGTGTACGTCGCTGCCTTGGCTCGGGAAACGGCGCTCCCGTTCGTGCCGAAGAGCGACGAGGAGAAAGCGGCCGCGACGCCGGAGTCCGGGAAGGAAGGCGCGCAAGAGGCGAGCGAGTCCAAGGGCGACGCGGCCGCGAACGCCGCAGGGAAGAAGGAAGGGACGGGAAAGGACGCCGAGAAGAAGGAGGCGAAAACGCTCCCCGAAGTGAAGATCGACGTCGACGGGTTCGAGAATCGGGTCGCGGCGGTCCCGGGAGCGCCGGGGAACTATCGTGCCCTCGCGGCGGTCAAGGAGGGCCCCACCTACCTCTTCGGTCCGGATCCGGAATCGCCTCTCAAGCGCTACGACCTCAAGGAGGAAAAAGAGGAGACGATTCTCGAAGGGGTGGGCGATTACGCACTCTCCGGAGACCTGAAGAAGGTGCTCTACCGGAAGGGAAGCGACTTCGGGATCGTGGACGCGAGACCAGGCCAGAAGAATACCGATGGATTGCTGAAGCTCGACGCACTCACGGTCAGGGTGGAGCCGCGCGCGGAGTGGAGGCAGATGTACGACGATGCGTGGCGCATCCTGCGGGACTGGTTCTACGACCCGAACCTGCACGGAGTGGACTGGAAGAAGATGCGCGACCGGTACGGGGCGCTCGTCCCGCACCTCGCGCACCGGGCCGATCTGGACTTCATCCTCGGAGAGCTCGGCGGCGAGCTGAACGCGGGGCACGTGTACGTGAACGCCGGGGACCAGCCTCGGGTCCGGCGAATGGACGGCGGGCTCCTGGGCGCGGAAATCGAGGCCGATCCTTCGGGCCGCTACCGCGTTGCGAAGATCTTCCCGGGGGAGAACTGGCACCCGGATTTCCGCTCACCACTCACCGCGCCGGGAGTGAACGTGAGCGTGGGCGACCTCATTCTCGCGGTGGACGGGCAGCCGGTGACGACGGCCGAGAACTTCTACAGGTTTCTCGAAGGCAAGGCGGGTCGCGTGGTCACGCTGCGCGTGAACGGCAGACCGGTGGACGATGGCGCGCGGGACGAGAAGGTCCGGCCGATCCGGCAAGAGACGAATCTCCGCTATCTGGATTGGGTGCTGGATCGTCGCCGCCGGGTGGAAGAGGCCTCGGGTGGTCGTATCGGATACCTCCACATGCCGAACACCGCCGCCGAGGGCAACCGCGAGCTGTTCAAGTACTTCTATCCCCAGGCCACCAAGGACGCGCTGATCATCGACGACAGGTACAACGGCGGCGGGTTCATCCCGGACCGGATGATCGAGCTTCTCGACCGGCCGCTGCTCAACTACTGGGTGCGGCGAGGGACCGGCGCGGAGCCCACCCCGGGCTTCTCGCACCAGGGTCCCAAGGTCTGTCTCATCAACGGCTATTCGAGCTCCGGGGGAGACGCGTTCCCGTACTATTTTCGGAAGCGCGGCCTCGGGAAGCTCATCGGCACCCGCACGTGGGGAGGGCTCATCGGCCTGTCGGGAAATCCCGGACTCGCGGACGGCGGATCGGTGAGCGTGCCCACGTTCCGCTTTCTCGACACCGAGGGGGCGTGGGCGGTGGAAGGGGTCGGGGTGGCGCCCGATTTCGAGGTCGTGGACCGTCCCGATCTGGTGGCCGCGGGGCGCGATCCCTCCCTCGAGAAGGCGATCGAAGTGCTGCTCGAGGAACTGAAGGCCAACCCCCCTCGAAGGGTCAAGGTGCCTCCGCCTCCGATCGACCGCTGACGGAGCTGCCACGACCGCGAGCGAGCACCTGCCACAGCCATCCCGGCCGGTCGGACATGATCCCGTCGACCCCCGATCGCATCGCCCGGGCGAGGGATCGAGCCGAATTGCACGTGTAGGCCAAGACCGGGGTTCCCCGCTCATGCGCCTCCGCGACGAACGCGGGAGTCAGCACCCGGCGGTCCACCGAGACCGCGGCGAGAGGGCCGAGACGAATCCACCGATCCCGGCCGGTTGGGATCCGGTCGAGGTTCCGCACGGTGGGGATCTCCGGCGCCTCCTCCCTGGTCGCGTCGAGGGCGCTCGAATCGAAAGAAAGGATGAGCGGGTCGACCTTCCCGCGACGCGCGCGGATCGCCGAGACGGTCCGCTCGACGAGCATCCTGACCCGCTCGTTGGATCGAGGCTCGCGCACCTTGAGCTCCAGTAGAAGCCGCGTCCTGCGTCCCCAGCGGTCCATGACTTCGTCGAGAGTCAGCAGACGCTCGCCGCGGAACCGGGGCTCGAACCAGCTCCCCGCATCGAGCCTTCGCAGGGCGACGAGGTCGAGGTCCTCGACCCGGGCGTTTCCGCCGCCGAGCCTCCGGAGCGTCCGGTCGTGGTACACCACCGCGACGCCGTCCCGGCTGAGCTGAACGTCTATTTCGATGCCGTCCACGGGCAGCGACGCCGCCGCGTCGAAGGCTGCGGCCGTGTTCTCCGGAGAAGATGCCGAATCGCCCCGGTGCGCGACGATCCAGACGGGGTCGACGCCGGGTCGGAGTCGGCGATCCCGGTCCTTCCCCCGCCGCGGATCCCCCGGTCTCCTCAAGGCTCGATCGACACGATCTCCGCGCGCAGGCGACCGTCATCGACGGCGATCCTGGCCACGGAGACCGGAAGACGGAAGCGGCGCGGACCCGCGCTTCCCGGATTCACGAAGAGAACTCCGCGGCGAATCTCCACGGTCGGCACGTGGGAGTGTCCCGAGATCACCGCGGCGACCCCTGCGGCGGCCGGATCGAGGTCGAGCGTCCCGAGGTCGTGCAGGACGAGGAGCGTCACTCCGCCCGCCTCCACGAGATCCGTCGAGGGGAGGCTCGCCGCCCACGGGGCGCTGTCCACGTTGCCGCGGACCGCGTGGATCGGGGCGACCGCCCGGAGTCGATCGAGGATCGAGGACGAGCCGATGTCTCCTGCGTGGACGAGCAGATCCGAGCCGGCGAGCGCGGCGAGGGCCTCCGGACGGAGGAGCCCGTGGGTATCGGAGATGACTCCAATGTTGAACCCGCGCGCGGAATCCCGCCCACTTCGCGCCACCGATTCAGTATCGCACCGAAAAAGGGGACAGTCGTCCATGACGCCCGAGGCGTCACCCTGAAATGCCGAAAACGTCCCGCGGAAATGCACGCCGGTCCGCCGGCGTGCATTTCCCGCGGGAGCCGGGGGTGCGGGGGCGGAGCCCCCGGGTTTGCATACCACTTCCCCATGAAGCTCGGAGCTTCACCCGAAAGAGATGAAAAACCCGCGCGAGGTGCAGGCCGGTCTGCCGGACTGCACCGTACGCGGGTGCGGGGGCTGGCCCCCGGTATTTTCACTCCAGTCCCCGTTTTCCCGCTTTCCGTTTCCCCGGTTCCCCGTGCAGGCTTGCAGGGACCTCGTATAATCCCTTCGTTGCTGGATGCGTGGCGCAGGAAGTCCTCTCGAGCGCGAAAAGGGGCCCCATGACACGGACCAACCGTCGATCCGTATCTCTCGTGGTTTTCGTACTGCCGGTCCTGCTCTCCGTCGCGGGGGTACCCGCCCTTGCCGACTCTTCGGGCGGTGAGGTCGTGGGCAGGGTCCGGATCGGGCAGGCCGATCCGAAGGGCGACGCCACCTACCGGGCGGTCCGAGGTGCGCTCGAGGCACGCTACGCTGCGGCGGCCGGGAAAGGGTTCGCGGACGTGCGAATCCTCTCGGTCCGTCCCCGCGGGACGACCCGACCCGCTTCGACGCGACGATCTACGACTACGGGAAGGAGAAGGGGTACGAGCTGGTCCTCGAGGCGAGTGGCAAGGAGATCTCCCGACGGGAGATGACCGAGCAGCCGGACCTGAGCGCGGCCGAGCGGGACGACGCGATGGCCGTCGTTGCGAGCCGGTCGATCTGGGCCGAAGGGATCGCGAAGGGGACGCACGTCGTGGATGCGGCCATGCCGCCGCTGCGCGCCGACAAGGCGGGACGCCGGCTGATCAACGTCGCGGTGATTTCCCGGCCCGAGGGGAGCTGGGACGCGGTCGAGCACGAGATCGTGTCCGTGCATCTGCCGACCGGCGAGGTGCTTCGCAATCCCGGCGGCGCGCCGGAGTCGGCCATGGCGACTCTCGCGGTGTGCGGTCCGTCGTCCCAGGGGTGCAGCGCGTCGGCCGGTGGGTGCTCCACGCTCTGGTACGCCATCGAGTGGCCGGCGGCCAACCCGGTCTGGAAGCTCGAGGCGATGCACCCCGCATGCAGCACGTCGATCCAGGGCCAGGGAACGGGTCTGGCGATCCGAAACGTGCGGTATCGGGACCGGCTGGTGCTCGAGCGCGCCGACATGCCGGTGCTCAACGTGAAGTACGTGGGGAACACCTGTGGTCCGTACCGGGACTGGCTCTATCAGGAGAACTGCTTCCAGGCCGTCGGAACTCCCATCGGAACGACCGGGTTCATCCAGACGGACGGGCCTCCCGCGGCTCCCCCCGCGACGATGTGCGAGAGCGGCACGGATGCGGGGAACTTCCTCGGAACCGCCATCCACGACGACGGCACCTCGCTGTGGCTCCTCACCGAGACCAGCGCCGGCTGGTACCGCTACATCATGGAGTGGCGATTCCACCTGGACGGAACGATCGAGCCGATCTTCGGCTTCGCGGCGGCGGCGAACAGCTGCGTCTGCAACGTTCACACGCACCACGGGTACTGGCGATTCGAGTTCGCCATCGACGGCGCCTCGGGGGACACGGCGACGGGGATCAACACCCTCGAGCGGCTCGTTCCCGGCACGACCGACCAGTGGACTCCCATCACCACCGAGACCAGCTTCTCGCGGCCGGCCGTGAACCCCTGGGACGATCTGCTCCGGGTCCGTAACCCCCAGACCGGGGCTGCCTACACGATCTACCCTGGGACTCCGGACGGGAGCGCGGCGGGGGACACCTACGCCAAGAACGACACATGGGCGCTCGCGTACAGTCCTTCCGAGATCAACGATCCCAACTCGGACACGAGCATCAACGTGGACCCCTGGATGAACGGAGAGGCGCTGGGCGCGAGCAAGCGGCTCGTTCTGTGGTACCGGGCCGGGTACCTCCATGATTACAACGGCGGTGACGTGGAGCCCTGCGAGCTGGCCGGCCCGAGGATGAGGTTCCGGCAGCCGTGCGCGGGACAGGTGACGCTCACCCGGCAGAGCTTCGGCTGCAGCGACGCGGTCGGCATTGCCCTCGAGGACAGCGATCTCGCCGGGACCGGGACCGCCACCGTCACGATCCGCTCCACCAGGGAGCCGGCAGGCGAGACGGCGACGCTCACGGAGAACCCGGCCGGGTCCGGACGGTTCGACGGCAGCTACCCGACGTCGACGGCGACGCCGGCAGCCGGGGACGGAGTCCTCTCGGTCGCACCCGGCGACACGATCGACGTGGCGTATCTCGACGCGAGCGCCTGCGGCACGCCGAACGTGAACGTGACGGGATCGGCAGGGGTGGACTGCACTTCTCCGGTGATCTCGAACGTGCAGGCGACGAACGTCGGCGACGCCACCGCTCGGATCACCTGGACCACGAACGAGCCGGCGGACTCCCGCGTCGTCTACGGCACCACGGCGCCTCCATCGAGCCCGCGCGAGGACCTAGTGAACGATTCGACCTCGCACTCGCTGGATTTGCAGGGGCTCGCGCCGTGCTCGACGTACTACTTCGACGTGGCCTCGGCCGATCCGGCCGGCAACCTCGCGACGGATTCGAACGGCGGTGCCCACTTCAGCTTCCAGACCTTGGGCCGATCATTCGCGTTCGGTCCGGACAACGTGGAGACCGGCGCGGGCGGCTGGACTGCGACCGGTCCGGCGGGGACGGCCTGGCACGTGTCCACTTGCCGCTCCTCGTCGGCCAGCCACGCATGGAAAGCCGGCGCGTCGGCGAGCTGCCCGGGGACGTACGGCAACAGCGCCGACACCTACCTTGTTTCGGCCCCGCTGAACCTGGGACACGCGGGGCACGGGTACCGCCTTCGCTACAAGGAGTACTACGCGACCCAGGCGGGCAGCGACATCTGTCGAGTCGAGGTGAGCACGGACGACGGCGGGAACTGGACGTTGCTTTCGTCGTACTCCGGCACGAGCGGCGGCTGGATCTCGAAGGACTTCGATCTTTCCACGTACGCGGGGAGCGCCGTGCGCGTGCGGTTCTGGCTCCACTCGGACGCGGCCACGACCGGCGAGGGCTGGTACGTGGACGATCTCGACATCAGCCGGGTGGGCCCGTGCACGGCTTTCGTGCAGCACGTCGGGGATTCCTCCGCTCCCGCCTGCGCGGCGGGAGGGCCGCCCGACTCGATCGTCGATCCGGGCGAGGATGTGACGCTCCAGATCAGCGCGCGGAACATCGGCCTGGTTCCGGCGACCGGGATCGTCGGTACCTTGACGACTTCGACTCCGGGCGTGACCGTGACCGACGGCTCCGCGACGTTCGCGAATCTGGCCACCGGGGGGACCGCCACCAGCGATTCTCCCCATTTTGCCTACACGGTCGGAACCGGGGTCTCCTGCGCCACCCCCATCGACTTCTCGGTGCAGTTCCAGAGCAACGAGGGGACCTGGTCGGACACGTTCCAGGTCGTGGTCGGCGCCGGCGGCACGGCCCAGCGGACGCTCTCCTCGACGGACACTCCGAAGCCGATCGCCGACCTCGCGACGACGCGTTCCACGATTTCCAACCCGTTCGGCGGCACCGTGACCGACGTGAACGTCTCGCTCGACCTCACGCACACATGGGACAGCGATCTCGAGCTGTTCCTCGTCGGCCCCACGGGAGCTCGTGTGGAGCTTTCGACGCGCAACGGGCAGAGCGGTGACAACTACACGGGCACGACGTTCGACGACCAGGCCGGCAGTGCCATCACCTCCGCCGCCCCGCCGTTCACCGGGGTGTTTCGCCCTGAGGGGCTGCTCTCCGCGTTGAACGGGACCCCTGCCGCAGGAAGCTGGACGCTCGAGATGACGGACGTCCAGTCGTCGGACAGCGGTACGCTTCTCGGCTGGTCGCTCCAGGTCACGACGAACGAGGCTCCCTCGTGCACCGCGTGCGCGGTGACGGCTCCCGGAGAGGTTTCCTCGCTTCGCTTCGCGACCGGCCGGACCCTCGTTTGGGCGAGCGGTCCGCTCGACCGGTGGTACGCCCTGTACCGAGGAGACCGCACGACGCTGGCGGGCCTCGCCAGCGGGACGATCGATTCGTGCCTGCGCTGGACCGGCACCGCGGCGACGACCGGGGACGCGCTGTCCGAGGTCCCCGCCGCAGACTCGTTCTACTGGTACCTCGTCCTGGCGGGGAACGCGGCGGGAGAGGGATCGGCCGGGGCGAGAACCGCGGGACCGCGCCAGTTGGACTCGTCCGGTCCCTGCCCGTAGACCTGGAGACGAGGCGCAAGTCGGGACAGTCCCCGTTCTCTCGGGGACTGTCCCCGATTCGCTTCGGTCTGTCTGCTCACCACTTTCCTGTCATACACCCCACCACAGCCCCCCCCTTGACTTCACCGCACGTCGTGACCTATCGTTCGTGGCAGGTCCCGGCTCCATTCCCTCTCGTAAAGAAGGAATTGCCCGGAGAAAGCGGCGCGCTCGATGTCGGGCACGGCGCAACGTATCGACCCGCGGGCTCGGGTCGAGGCCGGGGCCTCGGACGGCTTCCCCGATGGGAGCGACAGGAGTCGGACAGAATGGCTACGAGACTGTACGTTGGTAACCTCCCTTTCAGCGCGAGCGAGGATCAGATCCGGGATTTGTTCGCGCAGAACGGACGCGCCGTCACGGACGTCCGGTTGATCACCGACCGCGAGACGGGGCGCCCGCGCGGTTTCGGTTTCGTGGAGATGGCGAGCCGGGAGGAGGCCGACGGAGCGATCCGGCAGCTGAACGGTTTTTCGCTGGACGGCCGCCCGCTGACCGTCAACGAGGCCAAGGAGCGCGAGAGATCGGGTGGCGGCGGCGGAGGCGGCGGAGGCTGGAATCGCTAGACTGCCCGTGTCCAGTGAGCCTTCATCGAAGGGCGCCTCTCACGAGGCGCCCTTTTTACGTCCGTGGGCCCGTGGCGTCACGTCGATCCGCCGTTCCGTCCGCGCTCACGGTCCGCGTCCGGCGGGCCATCACCGCTCAGGCTGCGCCGCCTCGGGCTCCGGCGGCCGCGCGATCGTCGCCTCCACCACGATCGGCACCCCATCTCGCGTCAGCGCGATCTCGATGGTGTTGTCCACTCCGGCTTCCGTGAGCGCTCGGATGAGCCCCGGAATCGTCGCGACCGACTCGCCGTCGGCTTCGTAGACCACGTCGCCGACACGAATCCCCGCCGCCTCGGCGGGACTTCCCTCGACCACCTCGGAGATCATGATCCCCGCCCCTTCCGGCGCGCCGAAGTGCGCGCGCAGGGACGCGGGAAGGAAGATCGCGCTCACCCCGATCCACCCCGTGATCGGAAGAACCGAACGGAAATCGGTCGGTCGGGTCGCGGCGAACAAGCTGAAGTCCATCTGGCGTCCGCGCCGGAGGACCGTGAGCGTGAGGGACGCGCCAGGTTTCGTTCCCCGGACCGCTTTCACCAGCGACTCGGCAGATGAAACGGCCGTCCCGTTCACGGAGAGGATGAGGTCCTTTCCGCGCAGGCGGGCGGACTCGGCAGGCCCCCCCTCGGCCACCGCGCGAATCCGAACACCGCGGGGAGCGGGATCTGCGCTGCCATCGGCGGGCTCCGGGGGGACCTCGCCCCCGCCCCCGATGAACACGCCGATCCAACCTTCGGGCGGATCCTCGGAATCGGGCGACTGGGCGGGGATCGTGTTCACGGCCGCCGAGGCGAGCAGAACGATCAGGATCGTCGCAGCCACGCGAAGCGTTCGTTTCATGGGCGGGGGCCTCCTGGGAACATCGTTCAGCCTATTCGACGCGCGCGGTCGGGTCAAACCGCTCTTCGCTCTCCTGCGGCGTGCGCTCCGCGGCGGGAGAGCACCCGAGCCAGACGTGTGGTACGAATTGCGACGCTCCTTGTTCAGGAGCGGGGAGGAAACATGACGAGCGCCGTGCGAATGGAGATCGCGTCGTTGGTTTTCGAAGAGCGGTGGGCGGCCCTCGCCACGCTCGACGAGGGAGCGCCGCTCGCGTCCATGGTCGCCTACGCGTGCGAGCCGGGGCTCGAGGGGATCCTGCTGTTCGTGAGCGGCCTGTCGCTCCACACGCGGAACATGATGACGGATCCGCGGGTGTCCCTGTCGGTGGCCCGCCCGGACCATGGAGACGGCGATCCGCAGACTCTCCCGCGGGTCAGCCTGCGGGGCCGAGTCGAGCTCGTGGACCGGGAGTCCGAGGGATTCCCCGCCGCCTGGTCGGTGTACGTGCGGCGGTTTCCCGAGGCGGAGCCTCGGCTGGGGCTGGGCGACTTCGTTCTGTTTCGGCTGCGGCCGGATGAGGCTCGCTACGTCGGAGGCTTCGCGCGCGCGGTGACGCTCACGGGAGACGAGCTGCGAGAAGCGGCGCGCGCCCGATGACCCGCCGGCTCGCGTGGATTCTTCTCGCGGTCGTCCTCGCCGCGTTCTGCCACGCGGGGATCGTCACGGCAGGAGAGGGCGTGACGGACACGAAGGCGCCGTCGTCCCTCGCCGAGATCCCGGACCAGCCGCCCGGTCGGATCAACCCGCGGGAAGACGCCCTGGCGCGCAGTCCCGGGGCCCGTGTCGCGCAGGGGCCGTACACGAGCGTCCAGGTGAACGTGGACGCTCAGGGCAGGAACATCGTCGGCGACGCCGCGAACGAGCCGTCCATCGCGGTGAGCCCAACGAATCCGGCCAACAAGGTCATCGGCTGGAGGCAGTTCGATACGATCACGTCGAATTTCCGGCAGGCCGGGTGGGGCTTCACGTTCGACGGCGGCAGCCACTGGACCTTTCCCGGGGTCCTCGACCCCGGGGTGTTCCGGAGCGATCCCGTGCTCGACACCGACTCCGCCGGGAATTTCTACTACCAGAGCCTGACCGGCAACTTCCGGCTGGACGTGTTCCGCTCCACCGATGGCGGCATGACCTGGCCGACGCGGGTCCCGTCGTTCGGCGGCGACAAGAACTGGATGGTGGTGGATAGGACCGGGGGGCCGGGCGAGGGGCAGATCTACGGAATCTGGCAGAGGTTCTTCGGCTGCTGCGGCGCCAACGTGCTCACCCGCTCCACGGACGGCGGAGCGAGCTACCAGACCCCGGTGCCCGTGGATTTCTCGCCGACGTTCGGCACCCTCGCGACAGGACCCGAAGGCGAGGTCCTCGCGTGCGGGATCGACGGGACGGTCTCGCAGGACTTCGACCACTTCGTCGTCTCGCGGTCGCTCACCGCCCGGAATCCGTCGCTGACGCCGACCTTCACCGGCCGCCGGGTCGACCTGGGGGGCAGCATGGGGATCGGCGACGGGCCCAACCCCGTGGGACTCCTCGGGCAGGCGAACGTGGCCGTGGACCGGTCGACCGGGCCCACGAGGGGAAACCTCTACCTCCTGTCGTCCGTCGTTCCCAGGGATGGGCACAACCCGCTCGACGTCCACTTCGTGCGGAGTCTGGACGGCGGCTCGACCTGGAGCGCGCCGGTTCGGATCAACGACGATGCCGGCGGGGAAGGCTGGCACTGGTTCGGCGCTCTTGCGGTCGCGCCGGACGGTCGAATCGACGCGATCTGGGCCGACAGCCGGAATGGCGGGGGACTTCCCAACCGCGCGCAGCTCTTCTACGCCTGGTCCCACGATGGCGGCTCCACCTGGTCGCCCAACGTCGCCGCGAGCCCGGTCTTCGACAGCTTCGTCGGCTTTCCGCAGCAGAGCAAGCTGGGCGACTACTACACGATCGTCTCGGACGCGGCCGGCGCCGACGTGGCCTACGCCGCAACGTTCAACGGCGAGCAGGACGTCTACTTCGTCCGCCTCTTTCCGGACTGCAACGAGAACGGCGTGTCGGACGCGAGCGATCTCCTGTCGCGGACCAGCGAGGACTGCAACGCGTCGCGGATCCCCGACGAATGCGAGACCGGCGTGATCTGCCTGGGGGCGGGTAGGACCCCCGACCGGGACGCGCTCGGGGCCGTGCCCTTGAAGGCGGACCGGGGGCCGGGGCAGACGATCGTGCTCTCGTGGGGCCCGTCGTGCATCCCGGACGATCCCGACTACGCGGTGTACGGGGGGTCGATCGGCAGCTTCGCGAGCCACGCTCCCCGGCTGTGCAGCGCGGGCGGAGGCCGATCCGCAACGCTCACGACCCTCTCCGATGCGGCGTATTTCCTCGTGGTTCCCACTCGGGCCGGGCGCGAGGGGTCGTACGGGCGGTCGAGCGACGGGAGCGAGCGACCGCCGTCCGCGTCCGCGTGCTTCCCGCGGCTCGTCCAGCCGTGCTTCGAGTGACGGCGCCCGCCACGGACACCGGCCCTGGCGGCGTACGGGCGGTCGTCCGGAGACGGGGTGTGCTTTGTTGGCGCACTATTGTCCAGGACTAAAATAAGTCAAAACCAGACGGAGACGCCGCCGAGCCGTCGATGGGATCGCCGGGCGGTGCCCGCTGACTGCGTCACGATGCCGATCGGCGAGAGGGTCCTCTCGGTGCGCATACAGGGGTCGGTGGCGGAAGTGAACGACAAGTCCAGGACATCGGAATTACGACGAGAATGGGCCAGAATGTCGATCAACTTCTCCTTGACGATCCCTTACATGCAGAGTATTTACAGCGTGGATTTATGCAATTCGCATGGAGCCAATTTGGTGAAAACACCTGGCGGCACCAGTCACCGACGCGGGGAGAGGGCTTCGCGGTCGGGGCGCGTGCCTAAGAATGCTTGGGGATGGCGACCGAGCATAGGGGGGTAAGAGTGATGATTCGACCGAACACGCGATGGCTGGCCCTGGGCGTAGCGCTGGTGCTGGGCCTGGGCTTCCAGCTCGCCTTCGCCCAGGAGGACGTCCTCGGCAAGCCGGCCAAGCTCGGATACATCCGAGTCGGGCCCTCGTCCGAGTCGGCGGCGGACGGTGCAACGATCTACCAGTCGGAGAACCTTTGCGCCCGGTCGTTCCCGAAGGGGATCTACTCCGATTACGTGGTTCTGGACCCGGGAACGAATCCGGCCCCGCTCCAGCTTCACGCGTTCGAGATGACGATCAGCTTCGACACCGGCGGGATTCACTATCTCACGATCGACCTGTACGACGACACCACCAGCCCGCTCGTTCCGGACGGCGTGACGCCGCCGTATTCGGGCGCGCTCCTCGACTCCCGGAACTTCCAGGTCAATCTGCCGGCCGCGGGCGCGTTCATCGTCAACTTCAGCTACGATCCGGCTTTCGTGGATCTGGCGACGATCGATCCAGGCGACCTGGACATGCAGGTGGTGGTCACCTTCCGGACCGGCCCGAGCCCGAGCGATCCGCTGAGCGCCACCGAGGGGATGTACTTCGGCTGCGACGGCGCCCAGATCGGCGCCAGCGATGACTGGGCTTGGCGCGACCAGGACAACAACGGCGGCATCGAGCTCGATCCGGGCACGATGCCGGACGGCGGCTGCCTCAACCTCGCCGGCCAGGCCTTCTGCGACCGTCGCGAGATTGCCGGCCCCACGAACATCACGGACTGGGCGTGGCATCTGCGCAACGTCCCGAATCCGGATGTGGTCGATCCCGGTCTCGATTACTACCAGACGCTCGACTGCGGCCTGACGTTCAACACGATTGCAGACGCCGTGCTGTCGAGCATCACCTTCGACTCCGACGACCTCGGCAACGACTGCACGAACGGAAACGGAAATTCCGACGTCGTTCCCACGCAGACCTTGGACTTCGTCGGGACGCCTCTGGGGAGCGACTTTCCTCCGATCGAGCCCACCGACATGATCGTCGAGCGGCTCGGCGCGGCGACCCTGATCGGCGCGAACTCCACCGACACGATTCCGCTGGGCCTCAAGGGCATCTCGCTGATCAGCCAGGATCTCCTGACCGTGACTCGTAACAGCGGCGCGTACACCGAGCACTGGTACGTTCTGCTGTGCGGCTCGGAAGCCGGCCAGGGCGTGGGCTCGATGACCCTCACGAAGAACTCCTGCAACGACAAGGCGGGCACGTTCACCTACAACCTGCCCATCGTTCCCAAGCTGACCTTCATCCGCGACGAGAGCACGGGTGATCCGGCCTGCACGATCAGCCTCGACTACGGGATCTTCGGCCTGCCGGGGATCACGCTGAACGGGGCCGGCTCGTGGGTGGACGACCCGAACCTCCTCGCGCCGATCGTGACCGATCCCTTCGGTGGCACGTCGATCGACGGGGACTGCAACGGCGCGCTCGACACGCCCCCCCTGGGCGCGACGGGCTCGTTCGCCGCAGGCATCGCCCTGATCCACTGCCCCGGCACCTGCGACCCGGCGACCGCGTCCTACGCGATCCAGCCGGTTCCGTACACGTCGGGGACGGGCGCCGGCGTCACGCTGCCGACGCTTCTCGACCAGGCCAACTCCGACGGCGATTGCCTCCCGGATCTCGCGGACAATTGCCCCGGCGTGACGAACCCCGACCAGGCGGACGGCGATGCGGACGGCGTGGGCGACGCGTGCGACAACTGCCCGGTCGACTGCAACCCCGACCAGCTCGACACGGACGGCGACGGCGTCGGCGACGCGTGCCAGGTGTACGACACGGACGGCGACGGCATCCTCGACAACGTGGACAACTGCGTCGACGTTCCGAACCCCGACCAGCTCAACTCGGACAGCGACGCCTTCGGCGACGCGTGCGACAACTGCGACACCGTCGCGAACGCCGACCAGGCGGACGCGGACGGCGACGGCCTCGGCGACGCGTGCGACTGCGAGCCGACCTCCTCGAACAACTGCAACGACAACAACGCGTGCACGACGGATTCGTGCGTCCTCGCGACTCTGACCTGCAGCCACGTGGTGCTCACGGGCCAGGCGTGCAACGACGGCAACGCGTGCACCGAGAACGACAAGTGCGACGCGACGGGTGCGTGCGTCGGCACGGCGGTGGTCTGCCGCGACGACAGCGCCTGCACGTACGACTACTGCGATCCGCAGGTGGGCTGCCTGCACGTGGGCGGCGGCGAGCCGGATACCAGCACCATCGGGTCGTACTTCAACTCCACGCCGATTCCGGCCGGCAAGAACATCTGGTTCAACGCGAACCTCAAGATGAACATGTACTACGACTGCGTGCCGACCGTCATCGACGTGACCAACAACGTGATCACCTTCTCGGCGAACGGCGTGCCGTACGTGCTGCACGCTCCCGACGCCCACATCATCCTCGACCCGGCCGCCACCTGCTCCACGGCGACCTGGAACGCCGGGCTGAACCGCTGGGACATCGTGGCTCCGATCCAGGGCACCGAAGAGATCTTCTTCACGGGCCTCGGATTCCCGGTCCCGGTGGCGTTCCCCGGCAAGATCAAGCCGGTCAACTGGACGGCCACGTTCACCGCGAACCACCCCGGAGTCAACTTCAAGTGGCAGTGGGGTGCCGCGGTGTACGGGACCGACATGACCAACTACGCGAGTCTCGGTGTGAAGTCGTCCACGAAGAAGGCCTGCGCGTACAGCAACAGCGACAAGGCAGGGACGCCCGAGAACAAGAAGTCGTTCCTCATGAAGGGCGCTCGTGGAGGCGGCGGCTCGAACTACACCGGCTCCTGGTCGTCCTACAAGAAGATCAATTCCGTGTGCATGGACGTGGTGCACCCGGAGGAGTAACCCTGGAAGGGCGTCCGTCGGTCGCTCCGGCGACCGACGGACGCCTCTCCAGTCCGAGGCGAGCGCGCCGGCCTGGCGATGTAGAAACCTGGCGGAGCGCTGGCATTCGAGGTTGTTGAGACGCCCGAGTCGGGGTTCCCCGACCCGGGCGTTGTTGTTTGTGGGAAGCTCCGGCTCGTGCTCGTCCTCACAGCTTTCCGCCCGTGAGTTTCCTTCCGCGAGCTTCCGGTCTCGCCACCTTCCGGCGTTTCCTCGTCCGCCCGGCATCCTGCTCGCCGATCCCGTCCCATCCGCGCGTGGCAGTCCGAGAGGGCCACTGGGCCGCCCCAAGGAAGCGCCCCGGGAAGCGCTTGCGAGGTCGGCTGCGTACGCATACCCTCCCCGTCGTTCGACCATGGGAGGACGAGTCGTGGCCAACGAAGCCTACACGAGCCTGAGTCGCTACCGTCGATTGGGGCGGAGCGGGCTGAGGGTCTCTCCGCTCTGTCTCGGGACGATGACGTTCGGGGAGGAATGGGGCTGGGGGGCGAAGCGCGAGGAGTGCAGACGGCTGGTCGACCTGTACCTCGAGCGCGGAGGAAACTTCATTGACACCGCCAACCGCTACACGGACGGGACCAGCGAGGCCTTTCTCGGGGAGTTCCTGGAGGGGCGGCGAGACCAGGTCGTCCTCGCGACGAAGTACACGCTGAGCATGCGCCGCGGCGACCCGAACGCCGCGGGGAACCACCGGAAGAACCTGGCCCAGTCCCTCGAGGCGAGCCTGAAGCGGCTCAGGACCCACTACGTCGACCTGTACTGGGTCCACGCCTGGGACGCCTTCACCCCCGTGGACGAGACGATGCGGGCCCTGGACGACGCGGTTCGCGCGGGAAAGGTCCTGTACGTGGGGGTCTCGGACTTCCCGGCGTGGAAGGTCGCTCAGGCTCAGACGATCGCCGAGCTTCGCGGGTGGTCTCCGTTCGCCGCCCTGCAGATCGAGTACAGCCTGATCCAGAGGGATGTAGAGCGAGAGCTGATGCCCATGGCTCGGGACCTGGGGATCGGCGTGACGCCGTGGGCTGCTCTCGGCGGTGGCGTGCTTTCGGGAAAGTACTTCCCTGAGGACGCCGGCGAGGACGTGCCTCGTGGAGCGGGGAGCGACTCGCTGCGGAGGGAGGTGGCGATGAACGCCTCCCGGCTGAGTGAGAGGAGCGCCGGGATCGCCCGAGAGGTGCGGGCGGTGGCCCGGGAGTGCGGCAGGACCATGGCGCAGATCGCCCTCCATTGGTGCCTGCGCAGGCCTGGCGTGGTCAGCCCGATCGTCGGCGCGCGCACGGTGGCCCAGCTCGAAGACAACCTCGGTTGCCTCGATTTCGTGCTGGCCCCCGACCAATCGGCGCGGCTCGATGCCGCCAGCGCCATCGAGCTGGGATGGCCGCACGACTTCCTATCGATGCCTCACGTCGCGGACATCATCGGGGGCGGGGCACAGCTCGATCGGCCTTGAGACCAACGCCCCGCAAGGGGCGCTCGATGTGTTGCTCCCGACGGAGCGGTTCGATCCCCGCGGCGAGCCGGGCTAGCGCTTCGATTCCGTGGCGTCTGGCTTGCAGCCCGGGGAGGGCTCTCGGTTCACGAGGTCGTCGGCACCCTGATCGTCGATACCGACCGCTGTCCGAGCGAGCGCCGACGTCAGCTCCGCGCTGAGCTCCTCCCGCTTCCTCTGCAGCGTGCGGTCGCGAAGGACCAGCGTGCGCTTCTCGTACGCCTTCATCACCACGACGCAGATGTGATCCAGGGATTCGAACGGCTTCGCGAGATAATCGTGGGCGCCCTGCCGGATGGACTCGACCACCGTCTCGACCGACGACTGGCTGGTCATCATCACGACCTCGCAGTCCGGGTGGCGGGCCCGGATCTCCTTCGCGAGCTTCAGCCCGTTCATCCCCGGCAAGACGATGTCGAGCAGGGCGATCGCCGGCTCGAACTCGTCGAGAAGCGCGAGGGCCGCCTCGGCCGAGCCGGCCTCCCTGACGAGGCAGCCCTTCCGCTCGAGGACCGCTCGGAGCACGTGCCGGATCGACTCCTCGTCGTCCACCACGAGGACGGAAGGGAACTCCGGCTCCAACATCCCTCGTCTCCTCCCACGACCCCGAGAGAAGGTAGGTTCCGACCCGCGACGGGGTCAAGCGCGCGCATTTCCCCGTTTCCGGATGCCGGCCGGAAAGGGCCCGAATGCGATACGATCCCGCGTCCGTACGAGGAGGCACCATGAGCCTACGTCCCGGTCTCGCCGCGTCGCTTCTCGCCTGGCTGGCCCCGGTTCTCGTCTTCCTGCCGTCTTTCGCGCAGACGAAGCTCCTGCGCTTTCCCGACATCGCCGGGGATCGCATCGCGTTCTGCCACGCCGGCGACATCTGGACCGTGCACGCGGAGGGAGGAGCCGCCGGCCGGTTGACCGCGCACCCCGGCCTCGAGCTCTTCCCGAAGTTCTCTCCCGACGGCAGGTGGATCGCGTTCACCGGGCAGTACGAGGGGGACGAGCAGGTGTATGTGATCCCTGCAACGGGTGGAGAGCCCCGACAGCTGACCTTCTACCCCGCACGAGGCCCGTTCGCGCCGCGACACGGCTCTGACAACCAGGTCGTGGGGTGGACTCCGGACGGTGGGTCCGTGCTGTTCCGATCGGTCCGGGATGCCGACGGGATTCGCTCCGAGGGCCGCCTGTACACAGTTCCTGCTTCGGGCGGGCTCGCGCGGCCTCTCCCGATGCCGACGTCGGGGGCGGCGGATTTCTCCCCGGACGGCAAACGACTCGCGTACTCGCCTCTCTTTCGGGATTTCCGCACCTGGAAGCGCTACGAAGGGGGCTGGGCGCAGGACCTGTACCTCTTCGACCTCGGCACCCTCGACGCGAAGCCGTTCGCGGTGAGCAAGAGGACCGAGCGCGATCCCATGTGGATCGGGGAGGTGATCTACTTCTCCTCGGACCGCGACGGCACTCTGAACCTGTACTCGTACGACCTGAGAACCACGGAGGTCTCGAAGCTCACCCAGAGCACCACGTGGGACGTGCGGTGGCCCGCGACGGACAACGTGGGCCGGATCGTCTACGAGATCGACGGGCAGCTGCGGGTCTTCGACACCAGGTCTCGGGCCGACCGCGCGCTGTCGATCTTCGTGCCGAATGACGGAGTGGCCAAGCGGCCTTCGCGAACCTCCGCGGAGAAGAGCGTGGAGGACTTCGAGCTCAGCGCGAAGGGGGAGCGGGCGCTCTTCGTGGCACGCGGCGACGTGTTCACCGTTCCCATCGAGAAGGGACCCACGCGCAACCTCACGAACAGCTCCGGCGCGCACGACCGGTGGGCACGGTGGTCGCCCGACGGGAGCCGGATCGCTTTCATCTCCGACCGGAGCGGCGAGGACGAAGTTTTCGTCGTGGACCAGGCGGGCGGCAGTCCCGAGCAGCTCACCTCGGGCGGTCAAGCCATGCGCTACGCGCCCGAGTGGTCGGCGGAAGGGACCCTCATCGCCTTCTCGGACAAGGACGGCAAGCTGTACGTCCTGACCCTCGCCGACCGGAAGCTCGTGAAGATCGGCGACGACCCGCGGGGACAGATCCGGGACTACGTCTGGTCGCCGAAGGGAGCGTATCTCGCGTTCTCCATGAGCGATCCGCAAGGCTCCCGATCGATCCACATCTGGAGCGCGAAAGAGTCGACGCTCCACCGCGTGACCGACGATCTCTTCAACGAGCAGAACCCGGCGTGGAGCCTCGACGGAGAGTTCCTCTACTACCTCGGCGATCGCGAGTTCGCGCCGCAGATCAGCAGCCTCGAATGGAACTATGCCGGGAACCGCACCACCGGCATCTTCGCGCTCACGCTTCGCAAGGGCGGCGGCAGTCCGTTTCCTCCCCAGTCGGACGAGGTCACGATCGGAGACGAGAAACTCGAGGGGGAGAAGGACGGGAAGCAAGATGCGTCCCGGGGCGATGGAGCGAAGCCCGCGGTAAAGGGAAAGGACCGAGACAAGGGCACCGAAGGAGGAAAAGCCGCGCCGATGAAGCCGGAACCCCCGATTCAGGTGGATTTCGAAGGGCTTTCGTCGCGCGTGACCCGGGTCCCGGTGGACGCGGAGAACTACGAGGACCTGGTCGCCGCGAACGGGTTCCTGCTCTACGTGAAAGGGAGCGCGGCGTTCTACGGCCGCGACTCGAACCCCAAGCCTTCCCTGGCGATCTACTCGGTCAAGGACCGGAAAGAAAGCGCCCTCGCGGAGGACGTCGGAGGCTTTGCGGTTTCGCGAGACGGGAGCAAGGTCCTCGTCCGGCAGGGCGGCGCGTACAACCTGTACGACGTCAAGCCGGATGCGAAAGACAAGAAGGTGGTCTCCACGAAGGGCCTGATGATGGACCGCGTTCCCGCGCAGGAATGGGCCGAGATCTTTCGGGAGGTCTGGCGCCGGTACCGGGATTTCTTCTACGTCGAGAACATGCACGGGTACGACTGGAAGGCCATCGGGGACCGGTATCGCGAGCAGCTGCCGTACGTCGCGCATCGCTCCGACCTCAACTACGTGCTGGGAGAGATGGTGGCGGAGCTCAACATCGGCCACGCGTACATCGAAGGGGGTGATTACGAGATCCCCGAGCGCCCCAAGGTCGCGCTTCCCGGAGCGCGATTCGAGCTGGACTCGGCGTCCGGCCGATTCCGGATCGAGCGGATCCTGCCGGGACAGAACGAGGAGGAACGGTATCGCTCCCCGCTGACCGAGGTGGGCGTCGATGCGCGGGTCGGCGACTACGTGCTGGAGATCGACGGGCAAGAACTGCGGGGCGACGACGACCCCTACCGGCTCCTGCGACACAAGACGGACCCCGTGACGCTCACGCTGAACGGCAGGCCCACGCTGGAAGGGTCGCGGAAGACCACCTACCGTCCCATCCCGAGCGAGGAGAGCCTCCTCTACCTCGAGTCGCTCAGCGGAAACCGGGAGATGGTCGCGACGGCGACCGGCGGCCGAGCGGGCTACCTTCACATCCCCGACATGGGCGCCACGGGGATCTACGAGTTCATCAAGTGGTTCTACCCGCAGATCCGCAAGGAGGGACTGGTCGTCGACGTACGCTCGAACGGCGGGGGCAACGTGTCGCAGTGGATCCTGGAGCGATTGGACACGAAGCTCCTCGGTACCCGCTTCGGGCGCGTGGACGAGCTGCCCCTCACGTATCCCGGGACGGTGTTCCACGGTCACCAGATCTGCATCCTGAACGAGACCTCAGCGTCCGACGGCGACATCTTCCCGTACCGATTCCGGGAGGCCGGGCTAGGACCACTGGTGGGCAGACGGTCGTGGGGAGGCGTGGTGGGGATCTCGGGTCGCGGCCCACTCCTCGACGGCGGCAGAGTATTCGTTCCGGAGAGCGGGACGAACGATACGAACGGGCGATGGGTGATCGAAGGGCGCGGCGTCGACCCGGACATCGAGGTGGAGAACGATCCAAAATCGGTGATCGAGGGGCGCGACCCCCAGCTCGAGAGAGCGATCGCCGAGCTCGTCAAGAAGATGGACGCGACGCCCATGAAGCTCCCGGAGCGGCCGCCGGATCCGGTCAAGACGAGATAGGAGCTTCGGGGACAGTCGTCCATGACACCCGAGGCGTCACGCTGAAATGCTGAAAACGTCCCGCGGGTGCGGAGGCGCGGGGGCGGAGCCCCCGTGTTTGCATACCAGTTCCCCATGAAGCTCGGGGCTTCACCCGAACGCGATGAAAAACCCGCGGGAGGTGCAGGCCGGTCCGCCGGACTGCACCGTACGCGGGTGCGGGGTCCGGGGGCTGGCCCCCGGTATTTTCGCTCTAGCTGTCCATGAAGCTCGGGGCTTCACCCGAACGCGATGAGAGACCCGCGGGAGGTGCAGGCCGGTCTGCCGGACTGCACCGCACGCGGGTGCGGGGGTCCGGGGGCCGGCCCCGGTATTTCAGCTCTAGTTGTCCATGAAGCTCGGGGCTTCACCCGAAACGGAATGGACGTCTGTCCCCGATTCGCAGAATCGTCTGCTCACTTTCCTGTCGTACACCCGTCCTCGAAACTCGGTTTGACTCGGCGGCGGCCACAGGCATAGCCTGCCGCCGACGGGCACGCTGGTTTCGTCGCGGGGAGGAAATCTCGGAAGGAGGTTCGCCATGGCCGACACGGTGTGGAAGGTTCACTACTGCTACGTCCTGGTGCCGAACCGGAAGGGGCGCGGGGCGAGGATCCTCCGGGCGATCCGCGAGGCGGGCATCAACTTGCTCGCGTACTCGGGGTTCCCGTCGGATGGCGGGGTCGCGCAGCTCGATCTCGTTGCGGACGACCTCATCGCGGTCCGTCGCGTGGCGCGGGAGGAAGGATGGCGCTTGAGCTCCGCCAAGCGTGCCTTCGTGGTGCAGGGAACCGACGAGGTCGGCGCCGTGGAGCGCCACGTTCGCAGGCTCGCCGATGCGGGAATCAGCGTGACCGCCGCCGACGCGATCTCGGCGGGCGGAGGCCGCTACGGGATGATCCTCTGGGTGAAGCCGAAGGACTACAACCAGGCGGCGAAGGCCCTCGGCGCGAAGTGACCGACGCTCGAGCCCAAACGCTCGGCGGCCGGCCAGGAAACGGGCTGCTGCGTCGGGGGGCCATCCCGCGTCGCCATCACGGCGAATCGGCGGAGCGAATCGGGAGGCGAGACTCGAGCTGCCGCAGGTGCGACTCGATCACCCCGGCGATATCGCGGCGACCGGCCGCAAGGGCCAGATCGAGGGCTCGCCTGCCGGCCTGGACCGCATCGTCGAAGCGCCCCGCCTCGCCGTAGGCTGCGGCCAGCACGTCGAGGAGCGATGGGTCCCGCGCTCCTTCGCCCGAGGTCACCCGTTCCGCGAGACGCACCGCCTCGTCCCCGTTCCGCAGCGCAGGGTCGGGCGAGGTCGAGAGGATCCACGAGAGGTTCCGCAACGGGACGAGTGAAGCCGGATCGCCCCGCAACGCCTCACGGTAGTGCTCCACGGCCTCGCGCGTGCGGCCGGAGCGGTCGAGCGCCCTCGCAAGCGCCTCGTGGGTCTTGGTGTCTCCCGGCCCCGATCTCAGGGCGGCCTGATAGTGCGCGATCGCTTCGTCGATGCGGCCCTGACGGTGGAGGAGGGCGCCGAGGTTGGCGTGCGGCCGTGCGGCGTCGCCGTCGGCTCGAAGCGCCGCCTCGTAGTGCAACCGCGCCGCTTCCGGGTCGCCGAGTCGCTCCAGGACCGCGCCGAGGTTGTTGTGCGCTTCGAGGTAATCGGGCTTGATCCGCAGGGCTTCGCGGTACTCCGCGGCCGCCTCCTCGAGCTTGCCGCGCGATTCCAGCGTCATCCCCAGCGCGGAGTGGGCGAAGAAGTTCCCGTCCGTGACTGCGAGGGCATGTCGCGCGAGCGTCTCGCCGTCGCTCCAGGTTCCGACCTGGCGGAACGAGAGTACGCCGCTCACGACGAGCGCGAGCACCCCGGTCGTTGCCGGGGTGCGGCGAGGGAGCCGCAGGGTCCTGGCCGCGGCCGGCACGCCCCAGGCGGCCGCGATGGAGAGTCCGATGAGCGGAATGTAGGTGTACCGGTCCGCCGTGGACTGCAGGCCGACCTGCACGATGCCGATCATCGGGACGAGGGTCCCGAGGTACCAGAACCACCCGACCGCGACGTACGGAGCGCGGCGGCGCAAGGCCACCGCCGCCGCCGAGGCGCCGACCAGCAGAACGGCGGCAGCCAGCGCGAGCGTCCGAGACGTCGAGAGGGGGGGGTACGGGTAGAAGAACGCGAGATCCGCCGGCCACACGGCGCGGCCTAGGTATCGGACGTAGGACAGCGCGGCGTTGGCCAGCCGAAGGTCGACGGGCAGGAGGTCGGGGCCAATCACGGCACCTGCCGCCGCCTGCACCCGGTAGGTGACGATCGACGAGGCGGCGCTCAGGACGAACAACGGGAGCTTCTCCGCGATCCGCGTGCGAAAGGGGAGCGTGCGGGCGAGCGGCCAGACGTCGAGCAGGAGCAGGACGAACGGCAGCGTCACGAGCACCGGCTTGGCCATCAGGCCCAGGGCGTGAGCGAGCGCGACGACGGCCAGGCGACCCGCGGCGGGCTTTCTCGCATGGCGACCGTACGAGAGAAGCGCGAGCACGAAGAACAGTCCGCTGAGAAGGTCTTTCCGTTCCGACGCCCAGGCCACCGACTCGACGTGGAGAGGATGAAGTGCGAAGACCGCTGCCACGAACGCGCTAGGCCCGGCCGCCCCGGTCATTCCGGTGAACGCGAGGTAGAGCAACACGGCGCTCACGGCGTGGATCAGGATCCCCACCGTGTGGTGGGCTCCGGCGTTCAGGCCGAAAAGCGTGCAGTCGAGCTGGTGCGAGATCCAGGTCAGCGGGTGCCAGTTGGCCGCCTCGCCGCTCTCGAACGCCCAGGCGACGTTGGCTGCAGTCAGACCGCCGGTTACGCGTGGGTTGTCGACGATGTAGACGGGGTCATCGTGCCAGACGAATCCATGGCCCGCCGCCCGTCCGAATACGGCGAGCGTTGCCGAGACGAGCACCCCGCAGACGAGGAGATCACGTCGCCGCAACGCTCCTCCGCTCGGCCGGTCCGTCCTGAGCCGCCGTTCTCGGCTACGCCACCAGGGCCGCGACGGCGGCCTCGATCTCGCTGGGCCGCACGTACACGATGTAGCCGAAATCCCCCTTCCCGTCCGTGACGCACGTGGCGGCGTAGACGTTGATCTTGTTCTGGAAGAGCTTGGCGTGGACTTCGGCCAGCGCTCCCAGCTTGTCGGTGCCCTGCACCAGGATCGCGGGGTGCGGTCCGTCCAAGGTGAGGCCCGCTTTCTGCGCCGCCCGTGCCAGCGCGTCGGCCTGCTCGGGGAACAGCGTGAACTGCGCGCTCTCCGGTCCCAGGGGCACGGCGCCGAACGCGAGCAGGTTGACCGATTCCTTCGCGAGAACGGACAGAATCTTGAAGGCTTCCCCCGGGCGGTCCTTCACCGTCGTGTAGAAGTACTCGACCCGTCGAATCGTCATCGACATCTCATCCCTCCCTCGAGTCCCCCAGGCCGGCAGCCCCGAGAACGACCCGTGGAGCATACGGGATTTCTCCGGAGAAGACACGGGGTCCGTTTCGGCGGGGTGGGTGTCGGGAGCGCTCCCCCCGACTCGGGGGCGGTGGTGGGCCGCACGGAGGCGAGGAAAGGCCGCTGAGCGTTTTCCGAACGCGCAGTCAGGCGCGTTGCGGCACGGTTCCCGAGCTCCCGGTGGGCGGGCCGGCGAGCCGATTCGCCTCGTCGCGCAGATCCCGCTCGTCGATCTTCCCGGAACTTCCCAGCCAGGAAGCTGGTCTCCGCGGCTCCTCGAGGCCAGTCGCGAGACCGGAGACGGGAACCGGCGGGCCCCGGTCAGTCGGCCAGGAGGACCTTCACCCAGTCGTCCGCGTTCACCGCCGCCTCTCCCTCGCGTTTCGGGTTCTGGTCGGCAGTGGCCCGAATGCGCGCCTGGGCGATCTCGCCGGGTCGCTTGCCGGAGTTGGAGGCGGCGTCCGCCGCAGCGATCTCGCGCTTCACGCTGTTGTGCAGGTCCCGGTAGGATCCCCAACCCATCTGGCGGAACCCGTTCACGAAGAGGCCGGGCGTGCCGGGAACTCCGAGCCGCACCGCCGCGTCCGACTCCCTGCGCACCAGCTCCGCGATCTTCGGATCGGCGAGGTCCTTGTCGAAGCGCTCGCCGTCCAGCCCGAGGTCGGTGGCGATGCGCCGGAGCGACGCGTCGTCGCGCGCGCGGAACTCCGCGAAGAGCCGGTCGAAATACGGCCAGAACTTCCCCTGCCGGGCGGCCGCCATGGCGGCGCGGGCGGTTGCTTCGGCCCGGGAGTGGGAGGACAGAGCGTTGTTCCGGTAGACCACCTTCACCTTGTCGGGAAAATCGAGCACGAGCTGCTTGATCGGGTCGGCGACGCGGGTGCACACCGGGCACTGGAAGTCGATGAACACGTTGACGACGACGGCAGCGTCCTTCGGACCCAGGTACGGGCTACCATCCGCGGGCGAATGGGCGATCTTCTCGAGATCCGCCCCCTTGCCAGCCCATTCGTCGGTCATGCGGTCGACCGACATGCCGAGGGAGTCGGATTCCGTGCCGGCTTGGGTTCCGGACTCCTGGGGAGTCGCGGCCGCCTTCTCCGAGCTCGCGGCGTGGACGGCGACGAAAAGCAGAGCGCATGCAGCGAGCGCGGCGATCCGGGTCCTGGTCGTCATCTCGGGTTCTCCTGGAAATTCGCGTTATCTTCGGGAACGAACCCAAACAGGATAGACGGTGCCCTGCGATCGGGCAACAAAACGCGCCCGGGAGGGTGTACCGCAGGAAAGCGTGTGCTTTCCTGTCGTACGCCCATCCCGGGACGGTGCTCAACCGGGACCGAGAACGCGTGCGGAGCGGCTGCCGGGCTACTGCGCCACCGGGCCGTCGGCGTAGTCCTCCGGGTCGGTCGGATCGTCGGGGGGGAGCTTGGCGAGCTGCTGCTTCACGAGCTCCTGATGCTCGACCTCCTCGTCGCGGAGCTCCTCGAAGAGGGCCTTGACGTCGGGTTCCTTCAGACGGGGTAGCGCCGCGACGAAGAACGCGTGCGCTTTCTCCTCGCAGCGCAGCGCGACCTCCAGGGCCTTCCGGGCGGACATGAACATCCGGGCCTCGTCGTAGTCGGGAGCCTCCACGTCCCAAAGCATGGCGCGGCCCACGCTCCGCGGCGCGCCGGGGAAGAGACGCTGTCGCCGCTCGGCCAGCTCGGTTCCGTGCTTCTCCTCATTCTTCGCCATGAACCGGAAGAACCCGGCCGCCTCGTCGGTGTGGTGGGCTTCCATCTGATCCACGAACTCCTCGTAGCGCTCCTTCGCTTCCTCCTCGACGAGGATGGCGAGATCGAGGGCGTCTTTGAGGGAGAGTTGGTCGAAGTCGATTCTCTGCTTGGTCATCGATGGAGTCCCCTCGGGGTGTGGCCGCGGACCGCCCCGCGGGCAGGCAGTCTGCTACACGGGAGGCGTGGATGCAAAGCTCGCCCCGGGGTGAGGTGTACGCGCGACGGAAAAGCGGCGGGAAGCTGGGGTGATTCGGCGACTGCCGCGATTCCGATTGCCCGGCGACGGCCCGGAACCTAGCTTCCATGACGGGAGTTCGCAGTCGCCCGCCCGGAAGGAGGGTCGCCGGTGGTCTTCGTTCTCGGAGTCGTGCTCCTGGTCGTCGGAGCTCTCGTGCATCTCGCCGGAAGCATCGTGGTGGCCGTCGCAGCCTTCCGGGTGAGCGTGCTCTGGGGCGTGCTCGTGCTCCTCGTGCCGTTCGCCTTCGTCGTCTTCCTGATTCGGTACTGGGAGCAAGGGAAGCGAGGGTTCATGATCAGCGCCGCTGGGCTGGTGTTGGTGGCGGCGGCGGGAGCGATCACGGCCGTGGCGGGGGCCCGAAGGGCCGAGGCCGAAATGCGCGCGAGCGTGGAGCGAGTCACCTGGAAAACCGAGTCGATCCGGGAGAGCGGTCCGCCCGAGGGATCCGGCTCCCCGGCGCAGCGGTCGAGACCGGCTTCCATCCCCGACCCGAGCCCGATCGACGCGATCGACTCCGATCCAACGTCCACGGCCGAGCTCGAATCCGGCTCCGACGGCGGCTCCCAGGTCGAGCCGGAGACCGCGCCCGAGTTCGATCGGGCGGCGTTGCGCGCGATCGCGGAGCCTCCCCCGTCGGGGGCATCGGATTCGAAGGAACGGCTTCCGGCGGGGGACGAGCTGACCGAGCCGGGAGAGATCGTGCTGGCCGATCTCGCGCACCACGTCGGCGAGGATCTGGTGTTCGTCGACGGGGCGGGCGGCTCGGTTCGCGGCTTGCTGCTCGCGGTCGAACCCGCATCGCTCCGCATCGAGCGTCGCTTCTCCGCCGGGTCGATCGAATACACGATCCCGCGAAAAGAGGTTCGCAGCGTGCGGGTTCCGAGCTGAGGACGGACGACGCTCGCTGCGACCCGGGCACGCCCGGCGCGGTGCCTCGCAACGGGAGAGCACGTGACGAGCTAGACCGCCCCTCCCAGACGCAGCAGGATCGGGACGGTGAGAAGGCTGGCTGCGGTGCTCGCGACGACCGACTGAGCCGTGAGCTCGGAGTCGCCGCCGAACCTCTCGACGATGGAGCCGCAGCTGATCGCGCACGGCATCGCGGAGATCAGAAGGGCGGTGAAGGGGACCTGTCGTGCGATCGGAAGCGCGTCCCACGGAACGAGCTTCGAGATCACGAGGAACAGGAGCGGCGCCGCCACGAGGCGCCCGGCCAGCACCAGCGCGAGATTTCGGTCCCAGGCCCGCGGATGCAGCCTCGCCGCCGCCAGCTGCGCTCCCATGATCAGGAACGAGAGGGGGATCGTCAGTCCCCCGAGAAGTCTCAGCGCATGAAGGCCTACGGAGAGGCCGAGGATCAGCACCGACTCTGGCCGATACCCTTCGGTCGCGATCTCGCGCAGTCCAGGCCATGCGAGGCCGGCGGCGATGCCCGCGATCGTACCCACGAGCCCCGGGATGGCCCGGAGCCCGGGACGTTTCCCACCGTCCGGACGTTGGGCGTGGAGAAGACCCACCCCAACGGTCCAGATCATGACCTGGGCGGGGAGATTCATCCACAGAACGGATCCCTCCGCGGAGGGCCCCCACAGCGATGGGGCGATGGGGAGCGGCAGGAAAATCCAGTTGGGTGTGGCGATCAGGAACGCCACCGTCGGTCCGCGCGAGGGGCCGGAGAGGCGGCCGGCTCCCAGGCCCACCGCCACGGCGCCGGCGAGAACGAGACACGAGAGGACGAGCGCCGCGAACCCCATCCGAACGCCGTCTTCGCCGACCGTTCGGAGGATCTGCGAGAACGCGAGGGCTGGAAAACAGAAATCAACCGCGAGACGGCTCAGCGCGGTTGCGGCATCGGGGCCGAGGATCTTCCGCCGGCCGATCAGCCATCCCAGGGCGAGGAGGAGGAAGGCGGGAAGCACGACCTCGTGGAACGTCGGCGGAATGGGACCGAGATGCATCGAGGATGCCTTCCGACGCGTGTCGTCGCAACACTTCGTCGCGACGCCCGCCCGCCGTGGCGGGAACCTCGAAGTATATCCGGATCGAGCCTCGGGATTCGGGGACAGCCTTCCATGGATCCTGCGGCGTCAGCGCGATACGCTACGTGGCTTCGCCCAAGCTCTTGCGCGGGATGGCGCGGGGATCGAGTTGCAGGGTCGATCATCGGGTCGGCTGGACGCGGAGGGCACGCTGTTCCTTCCCGACGTCCTGACCCTGGTGAGAAGGAGTGCGGAGCCTTGAAGATCGGTTGCTTCGTCCGGTCCAGTGTGAGGGCGCTCGCCCTCCTCTTCGCCGCCACGGTTTCGCTCCGGAGCATGGCCTCCGTCGCGATCGTGGCCGATTCCGTCGACCGCCAGGCCGGCGCGGACAGCTTCGAGCGAGTTGCGTCCTTCTACGGGCTGCCGGCGAAATGGGTCGACCCGAGTCTCGCTCCCATCAACGTTCGCGATCTCTCGTTCGACGACGGTTCTCCAGCAAGAGTCATCTACATCCACGAACGGAGCCTCGAGCGGCTCGGGGAAGGCGAGATCGAGGCGGTTTTGCGGCTCGTCACGGAAGGCTCCTGGTTGTACGTGGACGCCAGTCTCCGTCTTGCGTCTCGAGCGCTCGCGGACCTGCCCGGTCTGGCCCGGCTCACCGATGGGCGAGTCCGAGGTGCCCGGGGATTCACGTCGAGCATCGCGTCGTGGACGGTGCGAGACGGCCTCGACGGATTCGGAGGCCCCTTTCGAGGGCGAACGGTCCGGGGTGTTCCGGACGGCCAGTGGGATACGGGCCTGATCGTCGGGGCGGGACCCGGCGGCGTGGCCGCGAACATCCTCATCGAGGCGGACGACTTCTCCGGCGAGAGAATGCCGACGATGGCGCACTGTCCCTTGGGCCGTGGGGGAGTGGTGGTGGACTCCGGCTACCACTGGCGACGCGTGGGGACGCCTCCCGACGGGATTCCCCTGCGGTTTCTTTACGTGCCGAGGTATTTCTCCTCGCTCGTGCCGGAGATGCTCTTCCTGCGATTCGTCTTCGGTGACTCCGTGTGGCACTCGGACGAGATCCTCGCGAATCTGACCGTCGACGATCCAGGGCTCGTGGCGCGGTACGGGTTCTTGGACCTCTTCCGCCTGCTCGATGAGATGCGTCGAGAGGGGTTTCATACGACGATCGCGACGATTCCCGCGAAGTACCTCGCGGCGCAGCCCTCGGCGGCCGCGCTGGTCCGCGACAACCCGCGGTACTACTCGATCGCCGTTCACGGGAACAACCACGACGCTGCCGAGTGTCTCGACGAGCAGAGCGCGGATGACTGGGAAGCGGATTTCCTCGAGGGACTGAGCAGGCTGGACTGGCTCCGCGCGGAGCTCGACGTCCCGATCGATCGAGTGATGGTCTTCCCCTGCGGCATGCCCTCGGCCGCGACGCTTCCGTTCGTGAATCGCTTCAACCTGATCGCGACGGTCAATGCGCAGGATGCACCTGCGCGCTCGGGAGCTCCCACCGATTGGGATTACGGCATGCACGGGGTCGAGTGGGCGCTCGCCGGGGCTCCCAGCGCGCGGAGGTCTCCGATCCGCGCGGACTCCGATCCGGCGGCTCTGGCGATCCAGGCCGCGTTCGACGCGTTCGTCGGGAAGCCGATCCTGTTCTACGCGCACCACGAGCTCTTCCGCTCGGGCCCGGGCGCCGTCAACGATCACGTCCGCGGCATCCGCTCCTTCCTGCCGGACGTGGAGTGGGCGAGCCTCCGCTCGGTACTGCTACGGTCCTTCGTCTGGAAGCGGGAGTCGAGCGGCGAGGTATCGGTGCTCATGGTCGGGAACGCGATTCTGCTGCGCAACGCCGGTACCGAGCCGGCCCGGTACCGCATCGTCAAGCCGGAGAGCGGCTCCACCCCCGTCCGGGCGGCGGTGGCGGGCGGACGCACGATTCCCTTCGCGGTCGGGGCGGACGGTCGACTCCGACTCGAGGTCCTGCTTCAGCCGCACGAGGAGGCCGTGGTGGAGGTTCTCCACGGTCGCGGGACCGCGGACCTGCGGCTGCGACGACCGCGCACCTCGGGCCCAGGGGACGGTGAGGTGGCGGTGCCGGTTTGCAACGTCGGCGGCGAGTCCGCGCCGGCGATCGTGGCTGCCTCGCGACGAGCGCCCCGCCCGAGTTCGGGAATCCGGTCCGTCCTTTCGGATGCGGTGCAGGTTCCCGCCGGGACCTGCGCATCGGTTCACCTCGGGCTCCCCGCCGGTTTCGCGTGGAGTGGCCCGGTCCGTCTGAACGTGGACCCGTACGACGAGGTTCCCGAGCTCTCCGAATCCAACAACCGATGGGACTTCACCCGCCGGTGGGTGCCGTGACGTTCGAGGCCGAAGGACTGCCGCGAGAGGGACGCTCGCCTCGGACGAGCGTTCGTGGGAGTCTGACGCTTCCGCCGCCGGCGGTGGACCCCGGGACGACCGAGGAGCCCGACGAGGCGACGGCTGCGCATCGGACCACGTCGAGCGAAGAACGTGGCGGGGCCGGTGGGTGGCTGGGCGGCGCACGCTTCCCGGGCTTTTTCCCATGGGCGTTCGTGGCGGCGGGTGTGCTCCTTCGCGTCGCCCGCTACTGGGCCGACAACTCGCTGGAGGTCGCCGAGTCGGAGCTGGCCCTCAACATCATGCACAGGGGGTTCACGGAGCTCCTGCGGCCTCTCGACTACGACCAGGGGGCCCCGCTGGGGTTTCTCTGGATCGTCAAGCTGCTCTGCGACGTCTTCGGGCCCACGGAGCGGGTTCTGCGGCTGTACCCGTTCGTCTGCGGGATCGCGGCGCTCCTGGTCTTCAAGGTCCTCGCGCAACGAACGCTGGGCCGCTTCGCGTCCACCGTGGCGCTGGGCCTCTTCGCCGTCGCCCCCACGCTGCTCTGGTACTCGGCCCAGGTGAAGCAGTACTCGTCCGACGTGGCGATCTCGTGCATCCTTCTCCTTTCCGCATGGGAGGTGCATCGGCGCAACGTGTCCAGGGGCTCGGCGATCGCGCTGGCCCTGACGGGGCTGTCGGCGATTCTGCTCTCCCATCCTGCGGTGTTCACGCTGGCCGGCGCCGGCATCGCCCTGGCGATCCCCCGGCTGGCTCGGGGCGAATCGTCCCGCATGCGGAGATTGGCCGCGGTGGGAGCCGTATGGCTGGCTTCGTTCGCCGGGTTGTACTTCTTTTTCCTGCGGAATCTGACGGCAAACGCGTATCTCCAGCAGTACTGGTCGGCGAACGTGATGCCCCTTCCCCCTCACACGTACGTCGAGGCTCGATGGTACGTGAGGGCCTTCTTCGGGCTCTTCCTGGATCCGGGAGGGTTCGAGCTGCTCACGGCTCTGGCGGCGTTCGCGTTCTTGATCGGGCTCGTTACCCTATGGTCCGAAGAGCGATCGCTGCTCCTGATCCTCGTGCTGCCCATCGGATTCACGCTGGTGGCGTCGGGTCTGAGGCAGTACCCGTTCGGCCACCGGCTCATCCTGTTCCTCGAGCCGAGCCTCCTTCTGGTGATGGCCGCGGGCGCCGATCGCCTGCGAACGGCCACCCGGACGTCCGCGTCATTCGTGTCGCCGTTGCTTCTCGCGCTGCTGTTCGTCGAGCCGGTGGCGTCGGCGACGCGCTCCTTGGTGAGCGCGAAGCGGTACGAGGACGTGCGGCCTGCGGTTCGCCAGCTCTCCGATCGCTGGCGTCCGGGAGACACGCTCTACCTGTACTTCGACGCTCAGTACGCATTCCGATACTACGCGGAGCGCGAGGGGATCGCGCTGGATCGGGTCGTGGTGGGAACTTCTTCGGAGAGCCGCTGGTCGGAGGACCTCAGCGACCTGGTGAAGCTGCGCGGGAAGGGCCGGGTGTGGTTCCTGTTCTCCCACGTCCATCAGCGAGGCGGGCTCGCCGCGGAGGACCGGTTCTTCCTCGTCCACCTGGACCGCATCGGAAAAGAGGTCGAGAAGTTCGAGGCCGCGGACGTCAGCCTGTATCTCTACGATCTCGGCATCTGACCGCGGTGCGCGTCCGGAGCGAGGCGCATCCGGGCTCCCGGATTCGCGGAACCGTCGCTTCGGTCGAGCGAACGTTCATTTCTTTCCCTCCGTTGCGTCTCGGCCGTCGATCTCGAACGTCAACGAGGCCCAGAAGCTCTCCCACTCGTCCTCGGTGCCCGAGCGCGGCCGAATGTAGACGGACTTCACCAGCCAGATTCCGGGGCCGGCCAGCTTCAGGCGGGCGTTCCCTTCTCCATTTGTCCGGGCGGCGACCCGCGTAGCCGCCGGCGAAGAGCGCTCGATCGCCGCGACCAGGGCGTTCGCGAGCGGCTTCCCGCCGAGCAGGACGCGGACGGGGAGCGTCCAGTCCTTGCCCATGGACCAGGGGCTGGCGTCCGGAACCAGCTCGAGGGGGAGCCCCAGAAGCCGGTTCCACCCCGGGTCCGCCGCGCGGGGAGCGCCGGCGCGGACCAGCGCCTTGGCGCAGCGCGCGAAATGGTCTCGCAGGGGTTTCTCGATGCTCCCGTGGAAGAACGGCTCGAGCCCTTCCTCCTCCACGTATCGAGCGAGCGTTGCGGGGTCGAGGTCGGCGACGGAGAAGCTGCTTTCGTAGCCGATCGACAGGATTCCTCGGCCGGAGATCCTCACTCGACCCGCCGGCTCGGCGCCCGCCTCCCCCTGGAGGGGAACCGTCCCGGAGGGGCCCGCGAGGACGAAGCGGCTGACGAGCCGATCGTTGCGGGGGAGGGGCTCGCCGCGGAACCCCGCCCCGACCAGGAGGCGCGCTTCGAGGGTCGATCCGGGGGTCGGACGGAACGTCGAAGGCTCGATCCAGAAATCGTGCGCGAACGCAGCCGGCGCGCCGGAGAGGACCAGCATCGTCAGGAGCGTCGATACGCGAAGTGACACGGGGGTTACCTCCGAGAGCGACGGCGCCGGGTCCGAGGCCAAGCGCCTCTTTCGTCGCGCCCCCCTCGGGAGGGCCAGCCGGCCGGTCGACCCATCCGATCCGAACCGTCCAAGCGTATCTCAGGGGGGCGGGCTCCGCACCCGGCCGGGAGGCTCTCTTTGCCGAACAAGATTCTCGCGGTTCTCGGGGCGCTCCTCGTCGCGACTCTCGCGGCCCCTCGAGCCGCCGCTCACGAGTTGGGCGGCATGAAGGTCCTGGCCCAGTTCACGAAGGACGGCCGATTCACGATCGACCTCGAGGCCGACCGGGACCATCTCGGTCCCGGGCCGGCGCCGCTCGCCCGACTCGTCGACGGTGCCCGGGGCGCGTTCGATGGCGAGCCGGCGCGATGGGACCGGGCGTCGGGGGCCGAGGCGCGGTCCAAGAACGGGGGGTCGAGAGTGGTCGCCGTCCGCCTCACCGGCGCCGTCCCTCCCGGCACGCGGAGCTTCACCTGGTCGAACACGCTCGCCTCGGGCTCGTACCTGCTGGGTACGACGCACGAAGGCGATGCGCGCGTCGCGTGGCAGTGGGTGGAAGGGACCGCGACGAGCGAGCCCGTGACGCTCCTTCATTCTCCGCCGCCGCTCTCGCGCCCGGAGGTGGTCCGGCGGTACCTCGCGATGGGCTTCACGCACATCGTCCCGTCGGGGCTCGACCACATCCTGTTCGTGCTGGGCCTCTTTTTCCTGAGCTTGAAGCCCAGACCGATCCTCGCGCAAGTCACGGCGTTCACGTGCGCTCACTCGATCACGCTCGGGCTCACGATCTACGGTGTCGTTTCCCTCAGCCCGCGCATCGTCGAGCCGCTCATTGCGATTTCCATCGTCTTCGTCACCGTCGAGAACCTGGTCGTTCGAGAGGTAGGCGCCCGCCGGATTGCCGTCGTGTTCGCGTTCGGCCTCCTCCACGGAATGGGCTTCGCCGGCGCTCTCGGAGAGATGGGCCTGCCGCGCTCCGAGTTCCTCACCGCGCTCGTCTCGTTCAACCTCGGGGTCGAGGCCGGCCAGCTCGCCGTCATCGGGCTCGCCTTCGCGGCGGTGGGAGCGTGGTTCGGACAGAAGATCTGGTACCGCGCCCGTCTCGCGGTCCCGGCGTCCGTCCTCATCGCCGCGGTGGGACTCTACTGGACGGTCGAGCGCCTGTGGCTCGGCTGATTCACGACCGCGTTCCGTCGCGCACCCGGACGGAGCGTCGCGCTTCTCGGGTCTCCGCGTTCCTGCTATCCTCACACGGTCGGACGGAAGCCGCCTCACGGCCCGTCCCGAAGAAGGGAGCCGGATGATGGCCAGACGCGTGCCTGGAATCCTCTCGATCGCGGCCGGGATCCTGGCCGTGGCGCTCGCGGCGACGTTCCCGTCGACGCGGGCTGCCGAGACCGGCGCGAAGGTGCCGGTGGAGACGTTCACGCTCGACAACGGGATGCGCTTCCTGCTGGTGCGGAGGCCGGAGCTGACGACGGTCTCGGCGGGGTGGGTGGCCCACGTGGGATCCGCCAACGAGCGGCCCGGCATGACCGGGATCACCCACCTGTTCGAGCACATGATGTTCAAGGGGACCCACGCGATCGGGACCCGGGACATCACGCGGGATCTGCAGATCATCGACGAGCAGGAGCGGCTGCAGGAGAAGATCCGCTCGCTCTATGAGGCCCAGCAGGCTCGATGGCGACGAGGCGAGATCGAGGATCCGTTCGATCCGAAGAAGCGCACGTCCGAGCTCGTGGACCTCGAGAAGAGCTTCCAGGCCCTGGTGGACGAGCAGCGCTCCCTGATGATCAAGGACGAGTTCGACAAGGTGTACACCGAGGCGGGCGGCTCGGGGATGAACGCGTTCACGAACCAGGACATGACCGTCTACTTCATCACGGTGCCCGCGAACAAAATGGAGCTGTGGTTCTGGCTGGAGTCGGATCGGCTGGCGAACCTGGTTCTTCGGGAGTTCTACTCGGAGCGCGACGTCGTCCACGAAGAACGGCGACTGCGGACCGAATCCACCCCCACCGGGAAATTCGACGAGATGTTCGAGGCGATGTTCTGGCAGTCGCATCCTTACAGCTGGCCGATCGTCGGATGGCCTTCGGATCTCCGGATGATCAGCAAGGCGCAGGCGGAGCAGTACTACGCCACGTACTACGCGGCGAACAACGTCACGGCGACCCTGGTGGGGAACTTCGATCCGGCGGAGGTGAAGGAGCTCGCGCGGAGGTACTTCGGCCGGATGCCCCGGGCGGATCGGAACGCTCCACCCGTGGTGACCCTCGAGATGCCTCAGATCGCCGAGCAGCGGATGGTGGCCGAATGCGACTGCCAGCCGCAAACCCAGATCGGCTTCAAGACGGTTCCGTTCCGCCACAAGGACTCCTACGCCCTCGCGGTCCTGACGGGCCTTCTGAACGGTCAGACGGGGCGGCTCTACAAATCGCTGGTGCTGGATCAGCAGATCGCTACATCCGCCTCGGCGTTCCAGAACTCCCAGAAGTGGGCCGGGGCGTTCTATTTCAGCGCCGAGACGAAGGGGGAGGCGACGCCCGAGCAGCTCGAGTCGGCGTGGTACGAGGAGCTCCGCAGGATCCAGGAGGAGCCGATTCCCGCCGACGAGCTGCAGAAGGTCAAGAACCAGACCGCCGCGAACGCCTATCGGCGCATCGAGAACGGCTTCTCGCTCCTCGTGCAACTCCTTCGCTACGACGGGCTCGGCGACTGGACCTACATCAACGACTGGGCGGACCTCACCATGGCCGTCACCGAGCAGGACGTCAAGCGCGTGGCGACGCAGTACTTCCCGAAGGAAAACCGCAGCGTCGCGATCTACCACCGCAAGGCGGGGAGCCAGGCGAAGGAGATTCCTCCCGAGCTCGCGTCGCTGCCACCAGAAGCGCGGACCATGATCCTGGCTCAGCTCGAGCAGCTCGAGGCGAGGCTCGCGACCTCGACCGATCCCGCCGAGCTCGAGGCGAAGCTCGGCCAGCTGGCGCAGCGGATGGCCGGGGCGCCGGAGCCGATGAAGAAGGCCCTGCCGCTGTTCGAGAAGGCGTACCGCGACAGGATCGAGGAGCTTCGCTCTTCCGGCAAGAAGACCGCCGACAAGGGAGGTAAGTGATGCGATCCCGGATCCTCTTTGCGACCGTCTTGATCGCGGTCCTCTGGATCTCCTTCCCGGCGGCGGCCGCCGTCGCTGCGGCTCCCGGCGGGTCCGCCGGGATCGCGGAGCCGACCATCGCCGCCCACCCCAGAGAGCTGAAATTCGGCGAGCTGCGGTTCGAACCGCCCAAGGCCGACGCCTACCGACACAAGCTCAAGAACGGCGTGGTGGTCTACCTGGCCGAGGACCACACGCTCCCCCTGGTCAACGTCCAGCTGCTCGTTCGCGCGGGCGCCTTTCTGGACACGAAGGAGAGGCCCGGCGTCGCCGCGATGACCGGCACCATGCTCCGCGAGGGAGGAACCAAGGGCCTCACCGCCGAGCAGTTCGACGAGAAAGTCGATTTCCTTGCGGCCAGGATCGCCAGCTACGGAAGGAACGAGCAGAGCGGCGCCTCCTTGAACGCCATCTCCTCGCAGCTCGGGCCGTCGCTCGATCTCTTCTTCGACATGATCCGCGACCCCGGCTTCCAGCAGAGTCGTTTCGACGTGGAGAAGGGGAGCGCGCTCGAGTCGCTGAAGCAGCGAAACGACGACGCGGGGGACATCCTGGGCCGCGAGTGGGCCTGGCTCCTGTACGGCGAGAGCCACTTCGCCGTCCGGGAGATGACGAAAGCCGAGTGGGACGTCCTGACCCGCGACGATCTGATCGCGTTCCACGCGAAGTACTTCAAACCGGAGAACATGTTGCTCGCGGTCTCCGGTGATGTCAGCACGAAGGACCTGCTCGCCGACCTGGAGCGCCGATTCTCGGGTTGGAAATCCGACGGCCCGAAGGTCCCGTGGCCGCCCTCCCCGCCCACGTACGCTCCCAAGCCGGGGCTCTATCACGTGGAGAAGGACATTCCGCAGGGGAAGGTCGCGATCGGGCACCTGGGGATCAAGCGCGAGGGCTGGGACAATCCGGACTACTTCGCCCTCACCGTCATGAACGACATCCTGGGAGGCGGCGGCTTCACCTCGCGCATCACGAAGCGCGTCCGTTCGGACGAGGGGCTCGCGTACGGCGCGGGGTCGAGCTTCGGCATCGGCACCTACTGGCCGGGTGCCTTTCGCATCGGGTTCGCATCGAAGAACCCCACCGTCGCGTTCGCGGCCAAGATCTCCGTGGAGGAGGTGTCGAAGATCCGGCAGGGTGAGGTCTCCGACGACGAGCTCGTGACCTCCAAGAATTCGTTCATCGAGACCTTTCCTCGGAGCTTCGAGTCGCCCGCGAGCATCGTCAACATCTTCGCGATGGACGAGTACACGGGCCGGCCCCACGAGTACTGGGCTCGGTACCGGGACAACATCCGTAAGGTCACGGCTGCCAACGTGAAACGCGTCGCCGCGACGTATCTGCAACCGGACAAGTTGATGTACCTCGTCGTGGGCAAGTGGTCCGAGATCGAGCCGGGAGATCCCAACGGCAAGGCGTCGATGAAGGACTTCCACGGCGGACGGGTCGTGCACCTTCCACTGCGCGATCCGCTCACGCTCCAGCCGATGCCGTAACGATCCGCGGTGGCGATACGGGGCTGCGGAGCCGGGTTTCCCACCCGGCTCCGCGCGGCAGCGGGAATCGTGATCGGCGTCGGCGCTCCGAAGAGGTCGACGCTCCGGGCGTCGGTGACGTGCGGGGCTCCAGGGCGAGAACCGGTCTGCTCGACGCCCACCGCGGAGCGCGGGGCTCAGGCGCCCGGCCTTCCCCTCGTGCGGTTCCTCAGCACGGAGAATTCTCGGCCGCTCACGGTTTCCTCGTAGTACGGCTCGAGCGTCCTCCGTGTCAGCTGGATGTCCTCGGCGCAGCCGAAGAGCGCGACGTACGGATACTGCCGCGCGATCTCCGCGATCGCCTTCTCCGGAAGCGCCCGATCGGATGTCGTGGCGAAGGTGCATGCATCGTTCCGGGGTTCGCGCTCGTCGTGGCGGCGCGTCAAGATCGACGTGTCCATCAGATTGACCCGCGTCTCGCCGGTCGTGATCAGGCGCGCGAGGCCGATCCACTTGAGCGTCGGTGTTCCGACGGAGAGCCCCGAAGCCGACTCACAGCCGTCCCCGACGGCGGGGCGAAGTAGGCTCAGCGCGAGGACCGACGCGCCGGGGGGGATTTCGTCGGTCAGGGCACGATTCACGCTTTCGAGGCGGCGGCTGGCGGCGGCGTATTCGGGAACGTGGAGGAAGAGGATCGGGAGGATCGCCACCGTGGCGAAACACAACCTCCGGAAGGTCGCGGCGCGGTGTGGGATCGAAGCGATCGCGATCGCCAACGCCGGCAGGACGAACCGCTCGTCGACACGTCCCATTCCGGACAGCTCTTCGAGGGGCAGCAGGAGAGCGAAGGCCGCGACGAGCGCGCTCAAGGTCGGAAGGGGACGGGACTCCCGAAGCGACCCTCCCCGTTCGCAGCTCGCGAACAGGAGCGCGGCGAGAGCCACCAGCGCCGCCACGTTGGCCCAGAACACGGGCCACACGGGCGGGAGCGGGTCGGTTCGCAGGAACAAGAGGAGCGGCTCCATCATGGAGCGTGCCTTGTCCGGGAAGGAGGAGTACCAGGCGATGACGGGGGCCGCGGCGGCTCGTCCGACGGCGTACCAGGCGAGCAGGATCACGGAAGGGAACAGCGTGGTCGCGAAGCGCGCCGCCGCTCGGAGGCCACTCGATCGCCACGACGCCGCCGCGTAGACGAGCGTTGCGGCGGCGAGGACGACCCAACCGATCAGGTGCGTGAGGTAGACCCCCGTCGCCACGGCGCACAGCGCGAGCCAACGACCGCCGCGCGGTCCGTCTCGCCCGCCGCCTCGGTGGAGCGCCGCGATGCCGAGGAAGACGACTCCCAGACAGAACAGGTAGCTCAGATACCCCTTGTAGAGGAAGTACCCCAGCGCCCAGGGAAATCCCATCAGCTCGGCGATGCTCGGCCGGCCCTGCACCGACCGGACGAGGCGCGCGAACCCGAGGCCGAACAGGAGCACCGCTGCGGCCGCGAAGACGCGTCCGGCCACCAGAACGGGCATCGACGCCGAGAGCAACGCGATGCCGAGGGGCGCGGCGAGATTCGGCACGGGCAGTGGGACCATCGTGAAGCTCGAGCGAACCGCCTGGCGCTCCGCGGCGCTTCCCACGAGCAGCGTCGACAGGAGCTTCCCCTCGAAGAGCCAGTGGTAGTAGTCGTACAGGGGTGGGAGTCGCGCGAGAAGGAGCGGCAGGACGGCGCCTGCCGCGAGAACGAGCAAGGCGAGGTTCGTCAGGCGATCCCGTTCGCGGTCACGACGGAGGGCTTGCAGGAGCAATCCTCCTCTTCCACGGACGATTCCCGCCGCATCCCGGCCGGATCCTTCCGTCTGTCTCCGATCGGCGGCACGAGCGGCGAGTATAGGCCTTTTCTCTCGCTCTGGGGGGCAGCCCGCCTCGCAGCTCGGATCGAGGTGAAAACACGACCGAGAAAGTGGAGAATGCACCCCGTGCCGGACCCGGAAACGCGGTACGCTACCCGGTGGCCCATCGGTCACGGCGAAGAGCTCGTGGTGGCCACGAGGGGGGTGAGGGCCGGTTCCGAAGCGTTTCTCTATCGTGGGTCCAGGGAAGGGGAGGGGAGTATGTTCTCGTTCACGCGGCGCCTGGCGGTTCTCGGTCTACCGTTCCTCGTTTGCCTTGCGGTCCTGGTTTCCCCGCTGATCGGCGCATCGGAAGCCGCTGCGGGAATTGCGCGGGAGGCTCCGACGCAGCCTGCCGCGACTGAACCTACGCCCGGGGAGAATCCTCCCGACGGGCCGGAGAACGGGAGCGAGCCCGCTGATCTCGTGCCCGGAGGCTCCCTCGTGTCCCTCGGCGGGGGCCGTCCCGACGCCCTTCTCGATGCCTGCACCCACCAGCCCTGCGAGGCGGGAGCGTACCTGAGCGCGTCGTGCGGGGCGTGCGAGCGGTCCGTGTGCGACAAGCAGCCTTCCTGCTGCACGGACGCGTGGGACCAGAGTTGCGCGGATCTGGCGCTGGTCCAGTGTCCCGCGGAATGCCGGAACGACCTGTGCGAGAGCGCCGAGGCGATCGGCGAGGGCGCGACGCTGTTCGACACGCAGTTCACGACCACCGACGGACCTGCCTCCGATTGCCGCGTGCTGGCGAACGACGTCTGGTACGTCCTCACGCCTTCGTGCGACGGGCTGGTCACGATCGACACGTGCGCCGGCACGACCTTCGACACGGTCGTTTCGGTGTACGAAGGAGTCACGTGTCCCGCGACCGAGCCCTCCCTCGCGTGCAGCGACGATGCGTGCGGCCGGAGCTCGCGGGTGCAGGTGCCGATGGTCTCCGGCCAGCCGTATCTGATCCGTGTCGGGGGGTTCCACGGCGCCACCGGAGAGGGCGTTTTGACCGTGAGCCTTCCGGACGGCGACGGGGACGGCACGGACGACTGCCGCGACCAGTGCCCTGAGGACCCGGGGAAGGCCGCGCCCGGCGCGTGCGGGTGCGGCACGCCCGACACGGACGGCGACGGCGATGGGACGCCGGACTGCCACGATGTCTGCCCGGAGGATCCCGGAAAGGTCGAGCCGGGCCTCTGCGGCTGCGGGAGCCCCGACACCGATCGTGACGGCGATGGGACCCCGGATTGCCGCGACGGTTGCGCGGACGACCCGCTGAAGATCCAGCCCGGCGTTTGCGGCTGCGAGGTTGCGGACACCGACGTCGACGGCGACGCGACGCTGGACTGCCTGGACGGCTGCCCCGAAGATCCGCTCAAGACGCAGCCGGGCACGTGCGGCTGCGGGATCGCCGATACCGACAGCGACGGCGACGGGTCTCCGGACTGCCTGGACGGCTGTCCGGGGGATCCCGCGGGGGACGAGGACCAGGACGGCGTCTGCGGATCGGTGGACAACTGTCCCTCCGTCGCGAACCCGGCGCAGACCGACCGGGACCTCGACGCGCTGGGGGACGCATGCGATCCGTGCCCGCTGGATGGGCTGAACGACGAGGACAGCGACGGGGCCTGCGGCAACGTGGACAACTGCCCCTCCATCCCGAATCCGAGCCAGGTCGACTCCGACCGGGACGGCAGCGGCGACCCGTGTGACGTCACAGGGCCCGATCTGAGCGGGGCGTGGACGAGCGTCACGACGTTCGCGCAGGGGAGGACCGCGTGCGCCACGCTCCGCGTGGTCAACGATGGGGATCAGGCAGCCCGGGCCTTCTGGGTCGCGAACTTCCTCATGGGCGGGGGGACGTCGAAGCTGGTTGGGACCGCGTTCGTGATCGGTCTGGCGCCCGGACAGAGCCGGGATCTGTCCTTCTGCCACGCGAACACGGTCCCGGCCCCGCTCAGTGGCAAGGAGTTCCAGGCTGTCGTCGACTCGATGAACCAGATCATCGAGAGCGACGAGGGGAACAATCGGGCGAACCAGCCCATACCGTGAACACGACGACGGGCCTCGCGAGAAGGGGGAGTCGCAACTGCGACTCCCCCTTCAAGAAAGGAAAGGGGTCAAGTCTCGACACTCGACCCTCAGAGGCCGCAAACCTCCGTCTTCAACAGCCGCAGCCGGATGATGTGGCGATCCGATCCCGTGTTGCCGCACGGGTCGGTCGACTCCACGACGATGGTCGGGAACGAGAGGTTCAGGAGGCCGCACCGCGCCATGGCCTGACAGAGCTGGTACTTGTTGACCTGCACGAACTCGTCCGAGAGCATCCCGTCGCGGTCACCGAAGACGTTGCCGTCGAGCAGCGTGCAGCCCGCTCCCGGCGGCGCGTCGCGCCAGCTGAGCTTGAGGACGTCGCGCGTCGTGGTGCTGCAGTTGTCCACGGCGGTGAACCGCACGGTGATCGGGATCTGGACCGAGGGCAGGCCGACGTTGTCCACGTTGGGCTGCAGCAGGGTGACCACCGGCGGCGTGGTGTCCTGCACGGTGATGACCTGGACTTCCGCCCTCGTGTTGCCGCAGTTGTCGGAGGCGGTCCAGGTGCGGGTGATGGTGTAGTTGAAGTCGCTGCACGTTCCATTGTTCGTCTGCGTGCTCACCTCGTTGAACACCAGGGTCGGGGTCGTGTCGCAGTTGTCGATGGCCGTGACGACGGCGGCCGGCGGCACCGCGTCGCACTCGACGGTCGTGTCGGCGGGCACGCCGATCAGGGTCGGTTTCGTCGTGTCCTGCACGGTCACGACCTGGACAGCGACCCGCTCGTTGCCGGTCGCGTCCCTGGCCGTCCAGGTCCGGGTGATCGTGTAGTTCTGGTCGCTGCAGGTCCCGTTGCTGGTCTGGGTGCTGACCTCGTTGAACGAGAGTGACGGGCTCGGGTCGCACGTGTCGGCGACGGTGACCGCCGCCGCCGGCGGAACCGCGTTGCACTCCACGGTCGTGTCCCCGGGCACACCGACCAGATTCGGCCTGGTGGTGTCCTGGACGCGGATCGAGACCGTGTCGGTGCTGCTGTCCCGTGCCCGATCCAGGACCGTGAGGGTCACGGTATGCGCCGGGCCGAGCGAGAAGGGGACGGGCAGGGTCTGGCCGCTTCCCAAGGGAGTCGGACCCTCCGACCAGGCGAAGCTCTGGATGTCGGCGAAGCCGTCGGGGTCGGTGCTGCCGGACGCGTCGAGGAGAGCCGTCGCACGATTGTTCCCGGTGCACTCGAGCGTCTGGTCGCTTCCGGCGTTCGCGACCGGCAGCCGGTTGAGCACCGAAGCGAAGTAGGTCTGGATGCCGCCCGGGGGGGTGGGGATCCCGCTGGGAGGGGTCGCCGACGCCCAGCCGACGTAGAAGCGCCCCGCGGCGCAGGCGTTGCCGTTGTAGTCGCCGTACTTGGGGCATCCGCCCCCGGTGGTGCACGTTTCACCCCCCGGGCAGCCTCCGACCGAGAAGTCGCAGCGCTGCTGGGAGCCGGGACAGTTGGGACCGGCGGCACAGCAGACGCCCGCGAGCTGGGGCTGGATCGTGCAGGCGTCCGAGTCACCCGGGCTGCGGGTGTTGCACGGCCAGCCGGAAGCGCACTGCGGGTCCGAGGTGTTCGTGATCTGGACCTCCGGAAGGGCGACCAAATCCCCGGAGGCGTTCAAGCGAGCTCCCGAAGCGAAGAAGTCGGTCTGGTCGTTGGTCGTGGTGGCGAATCGACGGTCGTACCAGCTCACGTACGCACGGCCGTTCGTCGTGCAGATCCAGGGCATGAAGCGCCGCGCGGTCACGAGCGCGTTCACGCGAGCCGTCCGCGCCGCCGTGGCGGGCCAGTTGACGCCGCCATCGATGGAGTCCCGGACGATGATCCTCTCATTCCCGGCGGCGTTGTTGTCGGCGTAGGTGACGAAGATGTGGTTCGCGTTCGTGTCGTCGACGGCGACCATGTGGCTCGACAGGATGTTGCCGTCGTTGCACCGGTCGAGCCCCGGCACGGGGCAGGTCACGTCGTTGACCGCGGTCACCACCCTCGGGAACCCGACTTGGGGCGTGAGGCTGTTTGCGCAAGAGCTGTACTTGTGGAGCATGATGTTGCCGCCCTGGCGGTAGATCACGTAGACGAACCCGTCCTGCCCCACGTTGATCCTGGGAACGAATCCCGGCCCCACCGTGATCGGCGCCGTCCAGTTCGTTCCGCTGTCCTGGGAGCACACCAGGGCCGGGTCCTGGTCGGTGGCATCGAAGTTTCTCCAGGTGGAATACACCTGGTCCCCGCCGCCGCCCGCATTGACGCGGTCGGCCGCGATGTGCTCCTGGTCGGGAAAACAGCGCGCGGCGCCGCTGTTCGGGCAGAGCACGGCGTTCGAGCGAAGGCTGAAGGTCTGGCCCTGATCGGTCGAAACGGCGATTCCCGTCGCGCAGCCGAAGCTCCCGCAGTTCGTGGTGTTGCGGATGCCCGCCCAGTAGACGGTTCCGCTCCTCCCGATGGCCAGCGAGGGATCGCCGGAGTTGGCGAACGGCATGGACCCGCTGAACGGGAACGTGAACCCCCCGTCGTTGGACGTCCTGAAGAGATCCTGGGAGGCGACCACGATGGTGAGGCCGTTGTTCGAGCTCACCATCTCGATCTCGCTCCCGCCCTGGAGCCGCTGCGGAGTGAACCCCGCCGCGTTGGGATCGCCGTCCAGCGTGGAAGCGTCCTCGGCGACGGCCTTCTGGACGACATCGGACGTGGATGAGGCGACGAGCGTGTCGGAAGCCGCGATCGCCGAGCGCGCGGGCGAGGTCGAGCGCAGCCGCTCGACCTCGGCCTGGGACAGCTTGGGGTCGGCCTTCGCCTGGAAAACCAGGCCGCGGCCGGTGGCGAACACCTGCTCGAGGACGTCCGCGGGGGCTCCGTCCGGAAGCACGCCCTCGACCCGCACGAGCGTCGACCCCGCGGCGATCGCGGTAGTCACGCGGATCACCATCGGCGGGCCGTTCGGGTCCGACCCGTCCTCGCCCCGCTCCTGCTTCAGGACGCGCACGCTGCGCTGGACGGCCGGCCAGCCGCCGACGACGAGAAACGTCGCCGGGGCGGGATACTCCTGGGCGATCTGCTTCAGCCGCTCGACGGCGTCGGCGTGATCGAGCCGCGTCTCGGTCGTGAGGAGGATCTTCGCGGCGAACGGAGCGCGAGTCCCCTCTCCCTCCGGCGCGAAGCGCAGCTCGGTTGCGTTTGCGTACATGCTGCGCGCATGAGTCCAGGACGTCGCGTAGCGGAGTTTGATGCCCCGCTCCGCCAGATCCAGACTTCGGCCGAGGGCGAGCTCCTGCTGCGCGACCGTCGATGCGGGCACGCAGATCAGCGCGGCGAGCAGCGCGAGGGCCGGCACGGCCGGGCGTGGCCGGGCATGGCGAGAACGGAAAGAGACCCAGAGTCGAGGGCGAACCATGAACCACCTCCTGTGATGCGGCGCGAGCGCGATGAGAAGATCCCCGTCGTTATACCGATGAGGCCGGGCCCGGTCAAGAGAAATCCTCGCGATTTTGTGCGATTCAGACAGTGGGGGGCGGGTTTCAACTGGGCGGGGTGCGGATCGGCGGTGGCGATGACCTGGGGCTGTCTCCGAACTGGAGCTCCTGTGCCGGAGTCGCGTCGCCGAGGGCAGACGCTACGCCGAGTTCAACCCCGTCATCGCCGAGGACTCCAACGGCACACCGACCAGCGTTCGGCTTCTCATTCTGCTTCCCTCCGTCGACGAGCGCGAAAACCGTGCGGTGAGCGTCTCATCCGGCGCGGAGCGCAGGAATGGCCGGCCCACTCGAGGAGAGTCGCGTGAGTTCCGCGCCACGCTGGGGTAGCACTCCTTCTGACTGTGAGCATGTCCGCGAGACCACGAGCTGCGCGGCATGACGAGAGCGCCTCCGATCTCGCTCGTCGCGGCGCTCGTGGCCACACCCGCGCTCGGTCCTCGGCGCCCGAGCTCCGAGGTTCGTGATGAGTTTTGTGATTGACTCCCCGTCGGGCGCAGGGTAAATACACGGGGCGAATGCGATCGCGGTGGCTGGCCCTCGCGACGTACGATCTCCTGACGACCTCCACGCGCGGATGAAGGCAGGAGTCGAAACCTCGACCGGCCTGGAGGCATCTTGAACCCGGGTCAACCCAATCGGCATCGTTCGCGACGGAGCCTCCGTGCGCTGTGACGTTTCGGTCGATGCGCGGACGGGAGAGCTGCCCCTCATCGGGACGGGCGCTCCCGTCGCCATCCGCAAGTCCAAGCGGAGCCAGTGGCGGGCGGGAGTGCTCATCGGCGTCCATGTCCTGGCCGCGGCGCACATCGCGCACTTCATGACCACGGGCCGATCGCTGTCGCCGGTCGAGCCATCGGAGTCGGCCTACACGATCGAGGCGGGATACATCCGGGCCGGGACCATCTTCTTCGTCGCCGCGTTACTCGGCACCCTCATCTTCGGGCGGTTCTTCTGCGGCTGGGGATGTCACGTCGTGGCGTTGCAGGATCTCTGCGGTTGGGTCATGAAGAAGCTGGGTGTCCGGCCGAGACCGTTCCGGTCGCGATTCATGGCCTTCGCCCCTCTGGCGGTGGCCCTCTACATGTTCGCGTGGCCCACCGTGCGCCGGCTGCTCTTCGGCAACGGCGAAGGCGCCTTCTCGGGCTTCACGAATCACCTCATGACGGACAACTTCTGGCAGACCTTTCCAGGCCCGCTGATCGGGGGGCTCACGTTCGTCGTCTGCGGCTTCGCAGCCGTCTACTTCCTCGGAGCGAAGGGGTTCTGCACCTACGGCTGTCCGTACGGCGCCCTGTTCGGCCCGATCGATACCTTGTCGATCGGTCGGATCGTCGTGAGCGACGCGTGCGAGCAGTGCGGGCACTGCACGGCGACTTGCACCTCGAACGTTCGGGTGCACGAGGAGGTCCGACTCCACGGAATGGTGGTCGATCCTGGCTGCATGAAGTGCACGGACTGCATCAGCGTATGTCCGAAAGGCGCGCTCCGTTTCGCCTTTGCGAGACCGGCACTGTTCCGGCGGGCTCCGACGAGGCCCCCGACGAAACGCTTCGACCTTCCTCTGTCCGAGGAGCTGCTCGTCGGCGCCGTCTGCCTTCTCGCCACCCTGACGTTCTTCCGGCTGTACGACGGCCCGCCCCTCTTGATGGCCGTTGGATTGGGCGGGCTCACCGCATTCGCGTCGCTCGAGCTATGGCACCTGGTTCGAAGGTCGAACGTCCGGATGCAGAATCTCGTTCTCGAGAGCGCGGGGACGGTCCGTCGGAGCGGCTGGCTGTTCGTGGCCATCGCCCTCCTGTGGCTCACTTTCACGGCCCACAGCGGCTTCGTTCAGTGGCATCGCACTCGAGGACTCCACTGGCTGAACCGGACGGAGACGTCGCGCGAGGACGTTCTGAGCAGGGCCTTTCTGCAGAAGGAGTACTCGCCCCGTCACTACCGCGCGGTGGAGCAGGCCTTCCGGCATCTGTCGTTGGCGGATCGCTGGGGGTTCGCCTCCGTCATGGACGTCAAGCTGGCGTTGTCCTGGGCCGACATGCTGCGAAGCGATCTCGACGCCGCCGCGGAAGACGCTCGACGGGCAGTCGACCTCGCCCCGGGCAAGGAGCGCATGACGCTCCAGAACCTCTTCGAGGTCCTGCTCGCCGGGGGCCGCATCTCCGAAGACATCGAGACGATGCGGAGGAAGATCGACCTTGGGCAACCGACGCCGCAGGACCACGTCCAGCTCGCATTGCTCTTCGAGACGGCCGACCGCTTGGAGGAAGCCGCCGTCGAGTATCGAGCATGCGTCTCCGCGGCGCCCGGCTCCGCCTCAGCGCACCGCGCGCTAGGCGACGTGCTCCGGCGGCTCCGGCAGTACGACGAAGCGCGCGATCATCTGCGCGCGGCGCGGGAGCTCTCACCCGGGGACGCCAGGACGCACGTTCAACTCGGCCTGACCGAACTGGCGATGGGTGCGAACGGCGAGGCCCTGCAGTCGTTCAAACGGGCACTCGAGCTTCAGCCCGAGCTCTCGGAGTTCCCGGTTCCCGTGCGTCGTCTGATGGGTCAGCTCGAACGGGGGAGCAACGACAAGGCTCCACCGGAGCGGCGGTGAAGCACAGGATTGCGGTCTGCTCTCGAGGCCTTCGACGGATTCGTGTCCCCGGCGGCCGATTCCGGTGGAATGCTGGGACCGTCTCAGGCGTCGGCGGGATCAGGCGCGGTTGACATGCCTTCGCATCCCGGACGTTGACGCGAGGGACCGTACTCGGGCTGGGGATCGGAGATCGAACGAGCCCCCCTTCGACCGCCTTCGGGCGATGCTCGCATGGGGCAACCTTCCCCGCGGGGCATTGTTCCCCACGATGGCCCGGCCCCTCGAGGTGGCCGAGCGCATCGAGCGAGTGTTGCTCTCTCGCCACCCAAGTCACTGCCGTTGCAACACTTGCAGGATGGCGAGCTCGAGCAAGACGGGCCAGACCCCAATTGCCGAGCAGGTCCCCGCCGCATGGCCGCGAAATTGCCCTCCGGTTTCCTCGACGATGTATTCGAGGGCATGCGCGCCCGTGGAGTTACGATGAGAGCCTTCGCATTCCGCCGCCCGATCGGTGTCCCGATCTCGCTCCTGGTCTGTCTCGTGTGTCTCATGATCGCGACGTCTGCCGCGGCCGGCGCGTCGCGAGCCTCGGCGGGCGACGCCGCGTGGCCGATCGACGCTGACGAGAGGGGCGCGGAGAGCCCCGAGGAGACGGACAATCAGCCCCTCTCCCTATCGATCGTGCCAGCCGCGCCGGTCGCTGGCGGAGCGACATCCACCGAGTCCGTGACCGTGGCGGGATGTGCGGTGACCGCGTTGCCCAACGACGGCTCCACCTCGGGGAACGAGCGCGCCCCCAATCTCCGAAATCGTTTCGGTCGCTCGGTGTACCTCATCCTCCAGTCGGAGCTCTCGGCGGCGGGGATCGCACCCGGAACCGTCCTCTCGGGAATCGGTTGGAGCTTTCAGACGGCGCCGGGCTCGAGCGGCTCGGGCCCACTGACCATCTACATGGAGAACACCAACGTCTCGACAAACAACAAGAGCACGACCTGGGCCACTGCGATCCTTCCCCCCATGCAGGTGGTGCACAACGCGATCACGGCGATCCCGAACGTCGCCGGCCCGTTCGACATCACGTTCTCGGGCGGAACTCCCTTCACGTACAGCGGCGACTCGCTGTATGTCGCGTTCGATGCGCAGGTTCCCGTCGGCTCCCTGTCGACGACCACGTCGGTCTGGTGCAACAGCACGGGCCTTCCGAACGGGCTCAAGGGAGCGCAGAGCGACGCGGCCGCTCCCACGACCATCGCGGCGAGCAGTTTCCGGCCGGAGACGCGGCTGACCCCCGCAACGGCGACGATCCTCCACGACGCGAGCGTCGACCACGTCCTTTCGTACGGTGCCGTGCCCCGCGACCTGGTCGGTCCGCAGGTCGTCCAGGCCGTCGTGACGAACAAGGGTGCGAACGCGCTGACCGATCTTCCCGTGACCCTGACCGTCACCGGCGCCGCGGCCTTCGCCAACACCCAGTCCGTGGCTTCCCTGTCTCCCTGCGGCGGCCAGGCAACGGTCACCTTCGTGGGATTCACGGCAAGCACGCTCGGCAGCGACACGCTCACGGTCACCGTGCCCGCCGACGACCTGGCGGCGAACAACAGCAAGGGCGTGCCGATGGACGTCACCGCTCCGCAGTACTCCTTCAAGTACCCCGGCACGACCCGGTCGGGAGGAGTCGGGCTGACCGGCGGGACCGGCACCTTCGTGAGCAAGTTCACGACGACCTTCGCGACGCGCGTCACTGGCGTCACCCTGGAGTTCGCCGCGGCGAGCGCCACGGCCTACAGGGTCGCCATCTACGCGGATTCCGGCACGGGGACGCCGGGATCGCAGATCTATCTGGACGGGGCCAACAGGACCGTGACTTCGGCCGGACCCGTTACGCTCGGGATCGGTCCCGTCGACGTGGGCCCCGGCGATTTCTTCGTCGGGATCCAGCAGTGGAACACGACGAACGCGAGCCTGAGCTTCGACAACGAAGTCCCCGTCCGCAGCGGCAGGTTCTACCTCGCGGCGCCCCTCTCGTCGACCACCTGGGTCGACTTCGCACCGGGCAACGACTTCAAGTTGAACATCGGAGTGATCCTCGATCCCTGCTGGGGCGGTCCGGCGGTGTGCGACGACGGCAACCCCTGCACGGACGACACGTGCGGCGCCGCCGGCTGCGTCCACACGAACAACATCGCGCCCTGCGACGACGGCAATTTCTGCACGCAATTCGACATGTGCGCCGACGGTTTCTGCGTGCCGGGCCCGCCGCTGAACTGCGACGACGGCAACCCCTGCACGGACGACTTCTGCGGCCCCACCGGATGTGACCACGTGAACAACAGCGCGGCCTGCAACGACGGCGACATCTGCACGGACCTCGACACCTGCGTCGGAGGAGTTTGCATCGGCGCGCCGTCGCTGAACTGCGGCGGCTGCTGCACCTTCCCCGGTTGCCAGGTCACGACCCAGAGCGCGTGCGCGAGCCTGGGCGGAACCTACGCCGGCCCCGCCTCGACCTGCTGGACGGCGGACTGCACCGAGCCCGATCTCTGCATCGATCCGCTCGGCGCCCCGCCACGACCGTTCTGGCACGAGAACCAGACGCCGGCCCCGACGTACCCCGACTACGCGACGATGTCCAACAACTTCAACTTCCGTTGCAGCATCATGGTGCTGGCGTCGATGATCAGCAAGGCAATGGAGGACCTCGACAGGCTGACCTCGCCGGCGGGGGAGAACGATATCCAAGGCGATTGCTACTGCGACACGGCGTCAGCGGGCCGGCGTACGCGAAGCGCGTGCGAGACCGCGTGCATCGCCACGAACTCGAGCTGCGACTTCGACAGCAACTGTGCCGTGTGGCTTCCAACCGACATTTTCAAGCGGAACAATGGTACCGCTCTGTTTGTTCTGAAGCAGCTGGGATGGCTCGACCAGATCCGGGATTTCGTCGAGGGCAGCGGGTTGGCAACCCAGCTCGCCAAATTCCAGACCAGCTTGGGCAATCTCGACGAGCTGACGGCGAAGCTCCTGAAGTACGTCGACGAATTCACCGACGGGTACAACCTCGGTGGCTACACGACGCAACGGCCCGATCTCCATTTGTGCGTCGGGTACGGCGGACACTATGTCTCGTCGAAGATGCTCGACCTCGCCGGAGGCTCCGCGACCATCGAGTCGCGCTACCGCTCGGAGAATCTCAGCGCCGTGCATCGCGCGCAGAAGCGCGAGGCGGGGTTCGAGGTGACGGCGTTCGACAAGCACTTCCAGATGCTTCCCGGCATCGAGGCCAACATTCAGATCGACGGGCTTCGTCCATGGGATGCAAGGGCGCCGTTCGGGGTCGCGCTGGGGTCGGGCTGGATCAGCCCAGGCGACATCGAGAGATACGACGTCTTTCACCTGGTAGACGAGGACGACGTGGCGTGTCTCGACACGGACCTCAACCAAAGAATCTATGCAGGCGAGCTTCTGATCAACGACTACGATCCGTTCGAATACCTGTCGGCGTCCGACAACCAGATCCACGAGTGGCCGCGCCTGGCGACGGTGCCGGAGAATCCCTATGGGTGGGAGACGCGCAGCACCTCGGTCCTCTCCGCCGGGCTCGAGCTCGAGATCGAGCCCAAGCCGCTCCACAAGTCGTTCGGAACCTACTACTGGGGACCGTTCAGCATCCAGCCGTTCTTCGATCTCGGCTGGGGCCTTCACTGGTTCTCCGGAGGGAACATCCTGCGCCAGGAGGTCATCGACGCGATCAACGACTCGATCCCCAACGCCGCGCATCAGGTGGATGAGACGATCTTCGCGCGAAAACGCTGGCCGCTGCAGGCGGACGACCTCACCGCGGACGACGGCACGTCCGCGAAGGTGACCCCCACCGTGGGCGCGAAGCTCAACGCCGGCCTGACGCTGAGCGATCACCTCACGCTCGGGCTCACGTTCCGCGTCGCGGTCGGCGCCGACATCGTGCCGCGCGCCGCGGGCGGCCTCGTCGATGCGAAGTACGCGCTGGTCGACGCGCTCAACAACAGCAATCCGCCGGTCGGCCTCCCGTGCAGGCCGATCTACACCTACGACGCGATCGCGACCTGCTCGGATCCGGAGGGCGGACGCACGTATTCCTGTGCCGAAGGGCAGCACGGGGTCTGCAGCGTCACCGCTTCGATCCATTGCGCCGACAGCGTGCAGTGTCCCGCCGGAGAGACCTGCGTGATCAGCGCGCCGTGCGAGGACTATGGCTACTGCATCGACCACGGCGTCCGTACGGATGACACCACGCGGCAGAACTGCGTGGGCAACGCTCCGCCCCCCGCCACGAATCCCGACGATCCCTTCGGCGTCTGCTGCACCGAGGCCGGCCTTTGTCTTTCCGGGAGCTGCATTGACCCGCGCGGCACGTTCTACCCCGGCATCCACTCGTGCGGGGAGGTCAACGACTGCAATCTCACGCGCTTCGTCCCCTACACCTGCACGCTCGTGAACCTGCCGGTCGTGTCGGGCTGGGAAGGGCCGGGCTGCCACCCGTTGACGAACGGATTCCCGAGCGCCTGCGGTTGCGAGACGGACGGGAACTGCGCCGCCGGTGAAACCTGCTCTGCCGGCCGCTGCACGCCGTCGAGCCCCGACCATTGCTCCTGCACGACCAATTCCCAGTGTCTGGCCCCGCGCGTGTGCGACGAGGGGGCGTGCGTTCTGCCGTGCACGACGACGGCGGAGTGCGGGCCGTATCGAGCGTGCGTGGACGGCACCTGCGCCAGCGCATTCAAGACGCCTTTCGCCGAGAGCATTGCCTGGGCGATGAAGGAGGCGAACCAGCCGACGCCCGCCTACGCGGTGAGCACCTTCGCGCTGTCGGACCTGTCGGCGAGCGCGTTCCTCAGCGGCGCGATCAGCCTCGGCGCGCACCTGCACATCTTCGGCTGGGATCGCGACTTCACGCTCTTCGACTACAGCCACGTCTGGGACATCGGATCGCCGTCGCACAAGGTCTGGTACCAGGCCGGACTGCAGGCCGAGTACGAGAACCAGTGCTGGACGCCGAACCTCGGTCTCGTGACCAACTGGCAGCCGAGCCAGGTCTACCGCTACCCCGGCTTGCCCCCAGACGCGAACCCCACCCGCGGCAATGCCGGAAACTGGGATGCGCTGATCGACTGGTGCAAGCCCGAGCTGCCGAACCACGTCGCCGACCCCGACGCGAGCACAAACGGGGGCATCAACGGAAGCCTCGATGCCGTCGAGGCCTTCGGCGAGGAGATCGCGCGCACGCTGTGGAACACGCAGAGCCTGTGCATCGACGGGCAGCCGCTCTCCCAGTACCTGGAGTCCTTCGATCCTGCCCATCCCGACAACAGCAAGATCCTCTGCCACTACACCTACGCGGGCAACTCGCAAACCTTCCCCTGCCGCGATCTCGGCGAGAACCTGCTCAAGATGTGGGGCTGCCTCGACGCCAACGCGAACGCTGCCGCAGTGCAGCTCGCGGCCGCCTTCCCCAGCATGCTGACGACGTACCAGGGCCACCAGATCTTCGACCTGACCAAGATACTCAAGAACCCGCAGGGCGAGTTCGCACTCTCCAACATCCAGTCCTCCATCCTCAGCACCTTCCCGACCGGCTACCACTGGTACAACTCGGTCAAGGGCTGCTTCGAGAGCCACTACGCCGCGCTCCAGCCGGGCGAGATCTCGTTCATGCTGGGCAGCATCGGCCCGTGCTGTGGAGACGGCGTGCTCCAGGCCGGAGAGCAGTGCGACGACGGCAACACCGTGGGCGGGGACGGGTGCTCTGCGCTGTGCCAGCTCGAGCGCGGTCCGTGTCCCGACGGGGGTCCGCCGTACGTCAATTACCTCTTCCACGACCTGGAGCTTTGCCATTCGGTCTCGATCCAGTGCCAGCCGGGCTGCACGTACTTCGAGTGCAACGAGGGCTGCGGCTGTCTGTGTCCCCCCGACGGATCCGGGGACGTCGTCTACCCCGGAGGGCCCGTCGGGGACGTTGGCTCGCTCACCTGGACCAGCAAGTCGGACTTCTCGTGGCCGCCGACGGACCACGCCGACCGCTACGACGTCCAGCGCGGCCTGCTGCCCGGCTTGCGAATCGGCGACTACGGAACCTGTTTCGAGCACGACCTCGCCGGCACCGCGGTCACCGACCCCGCCGTGCCGACGATCAACAACGGATTCCTGTACCTCGTGCGGGGCGTCAACTCGGTGGGTCCGGGCAGCTTCGGGACGGACAGCACCGGCTACGACGTTGTCAATCGCAATCCGGCTGGGTGCCCGTAACGAACGCCGAGGACTCGGCCCGCGAGGAACGCATGGACCACGTCATCGCCGAGCGCACCGACGAGGACGCGATGGAGGGATCCCCGGTGTGCCTCGATCGCGCAATCTTCCGGGGTCATGATCGCGCATTCTCCCACTCGGAGAGCCGCGCCGTTCCGGTCCACTCGCGCGAGAGCGTCTCGTAAAGAAAGGGCGCGGGCGAGGGATCGGCGGCGACGGCTCGTGGGGTGCCCGCCGGATTCATGCGCCGGAAAGGACGAATCGGCCCACGGATCTCGCGGCCGCTACTCCAGGCGGTAGTAATACGACTCGCCGTCCTCCACAACGTCGTCGTCGAAGCTCGTCACGCTCTGCCGGTCGACGAGGACGACCGCGTCGGTGAAGCGCGGATTCGTGGCGCGGCGCAGGGTGTACGGAGCGGGTCCTCCACTCCACCGAAGCTCTACGGTGACCGGCGAGCCCCCCTTGGCCGCGGTGAGCGTCTCGCAACCGTCGGCGAACGATGCGTACTCGAACAGCGAGCCGGAGCCGCCGTCGTCCACCGTCAAGAAGAACGGCCGACGTCCTTCGCGACACTCGTCGGCCGGGAAGAAGGCGATGCCTTCGTTGTTCTGGTGCGTGGGGCCGTCGTACGTGCGCACGCTGTCGAGCCTGCGATACGACTGGCCGGCCACCGCGGAGGAGGCGAGCCGGCATTTCTCGAGCACGTCGAAGTCCCCGTCGTGCCAGACGTCGAGGAACCCGCTCGAGCGGTCGAACGCGAGCGCGGCGGTCTCGCTCGCCGACGCGGAGACGTCGCCCATCGCTCGGACCGACACGACCGTTCGCCAGAAACGGGACCGCGGCTGGGATCGCCGTCCCAACGTGGACGACGTCGCAAGTGATTCGACCGACAGCCGGACCCGCCTGGTCGCGGTCGCGAACGAACGCGGCCGTACCTCCGGAGTGCATCAGGCGGTGGCCGATCCGTCCGGCGTCGTCACGGACGCCGGCCGGAAGGGGCGAACCGGAAGGTCGTGGAACGGATCTCCGTGCTCCCGCGATCGCGCGGAAGGATGGAGCCGGCTACCTCGCCGCGTCGCGGGACGCGCGGTCAGGGCTTCGCGGCAGCCGCTTTCTCCACGAATACGTACTCGTGCTGCGCGTCGCGGGTCATCAGCCGGCGCGTTCGGTCCTTGTCCGCGACGACGAACTCGAACCCGGCGATCGTCGGATCGATCGTGAGGAACGAGGTCGTCCCGTCGTCGTTCTTCCGCGAGGCGACGGTGCTCTTCCACTCTCCCACGTCGAACACGGTCGCCGTTCCTTCTTGGAGGACCTTCACCTCGCCGAGGGCGTCGTTCGAGTAGCGCGGGGCCAGCTTCGCCACGGCGGCCGGGTCGGCCGGGACGACGAGCCGCTCGCGTTCCTTGGCGATGGCCGCCTTCCGCTGCGCCGCGGCGACCTTCAGCGATTCCTCGGCCTCGGGCTTGCCGTCGAACAGCACCTCGAGGAGCCTCCGCAGGAGCGGCCCCCGGAGGATGACTCCCGAGTCCGCGTTGGTGAGGATCACCGCGCCCACGCCGTGGTCGGGGAGCCAGATCATGTCGCTGTGGTAGCCGGCGAGGTCGCCGCCGTGGTGGACGACCGGGATGCCGTACTTCTTGTCGACCATCAGGGCCATCCCGTACGTCACGTCCTCGCCGACGATGACGTTCGGCTCGTAGCGTGCCAGCAGGTTCGCCGCCGAGACGAGTCGCTTTCCGTCCGGCAGCATCCCCTTGGCCAGCTCCATCTCGACGTAGCGCGCCAGGTCCCGCGGGCTGGTCCATACGCCCCCGGCCGGGCGGGCCGGGACGATGGAGTAATTCAGGTCCATCCGCGCCCGCATGACCTTTCCGTCCACGTCCTCTCCGTGGGGCTGGGCGACGTCCCCTTTCAGCGCTTTCGCGAAGTCGAAGGTCGTGGACTTCATGCCGAGCGGCTCGAATACCTTGACCCGCATCGCCTCGTCGTACGCAGCACCCCACTCCTTGCCGGGAACCGCCTTCGAGCCTCCGATGAAGCCGGCTGCCGCCGCCATCAGGTTGCTGTACTGGAAGACCTCTCCGAACTTGCTCGTCGGCTGCATCGTCCCGAGGAGCTTCGTCGCCGAGGCGGGCGTCTCGTTGCGGTACTCGAACAGCCACTCCAGGTCCTGCCGCGGCATCCCCGTGCAGGCACAGATCAGGTGCTTCACCAGCACCTGCTTCGTCGTCGCCTCGTCGCCCAGCTTGAACGCAGGGAAGAGGTCCGTCACCGGCTGGTCCCAGCGGATCTTTCCCTCGTCCACGAGCTGGGCCAAGAGCAGGGTCGTCAGCGCCTTGGTGTTCGACGCCGCCAGGAAGAGCGTGTCCGGACCGATCGGGTCGGGCTTTCCCAGCGCCTTGACGCCGAGCCCCCCCGTCCAGACGGTCTTTCCGCCGTCGATGAAGGCCAGACCCACGCCGGTCGTGTCCAGCATCTTCATCCCGGTCGCCACGAAGTCCTCGAGTACGGCGAGGCGCTTCTGGTCGAGCGGGTGCGCCTTCTTTCCGGCGAACGACTCGCGGGAATACCCCTTCGGCCGGAGGCTCTGCAAGGCGAGTCCCAGCGGAGCGCCGCGCTTCTCGAGCGTCGGCTCGGACCCGTCGATGAGGACCACGGTCCACGCTTCGCCCGCCCGCCAGGCGAAGGCGCTCACCACGGCCCGTTCGTTCGGTGACGTCTCGTACTGGAACGCCTTGCGCTCGTCCCAACCGTCCCGGGCCGCCTGCGGCAGGGCGATCCGGAGCGGCCGCTTGAAGTCGGGCTGGTACGCCGCCCACCCCGCGGCGACGGCAGCCTCGGCGTCCTTCGCCTGCACGTCCACGATCGCGACGTGCGAGTCGGGCTCGGGCGGGTCGAGGACGACCATCGCCCCCTTCGTCGTCATCCTCCACCCCGCCGGAACCGTGAAGGTCGCGCCGGCGGGTGTCGCACGTGGGGAGTCCTTCTCCACCGTTTCGGAAGCGAGGGGCGTCGTCGGCTGGCCGAAGGCGGGAACGACGACGAGAAGCATGAAGGCGAGCGCGATCAGGGTGTGTCGACGCATGGGAACCTCCGTCGGAGCTGGGGCGTTGTTACGAGCAACCGGACTTCCGGGTTTCACTGGACGAAGATCGTGTACAGCGTCCGGAGCATCTCGATCACGCTCGGAGCGACGAATACGATGCGACCGGCACCGGGAATGACCGTCCAACCGCGAAGGGGTGTCGAGCCGGTGCGTGGTCCCAACGAGCCGAAGAGTGTAGATTCGACGGGCCGTCCTGCGACACCGGATCGCAGGGAGCGAGGACGAACGGACAGATGAAAAAAAGGAAGATCATCAACATCGTCGGGGCGCGTCCGAATCTCATGAAGATCGCGCCGATCATGCGAGCCTATGCCCGGCATGCGTCGCTCGATCCCCTCCTGGTCCACACGGGGCAGCACTACGACGGGAACATGAGCGACCTGTTCTTCGCGCAGCTGGGGATTCCCGAGCCGTCGATCAATCTCGGCGTCGGGAGCAACTCCCACGCCGGGCAGACCGCGGACATCATGAGGGCGTTCGAGCCGATCGTGCTGGAGCGCCGGCCGGTCGCGGTGCTCGTGGTGGGCGATGTGAACAGCACGATCGCCTGCGGCCTGGTGGCGGTGAAGCTCGGCGTGAAGCTGATCCACGTGGAAGCGGGTCTGCGCAGCTTCGACCGCACGATGCCGGAGGAGATCAACCGCGTGCTCACCGATTCCATCAGTGATCTCCTTTTCTGCACCGAGCAGAGCGGGATCGACAATCTCGTCCGCGAGGGGATCGCCCGCGAGAAGATCCACTTCGTGGGGAACGTCATGATCGACACGCTGATGCAGCATCGCGACAAAGCCCTGGCCTCGGCCGCTCTCGAGGATCTAGGGCTGACGGCGAAGGGCTACGCGGTGCTCACGCTGCACCGCCCGGCCAACGTCGATGATGCGACGGTGTTCGGCCAGGTTCTGGACGGGCTCGAGGTCATCGCAGCCGACATGCCGATCGTGTTCCCGATCCATCCCCGGACGCGGGACAAGATGACGAAGCTCGGGCTGGGACAACGGCTGGCCGGTTGGAAGAACCTCCGCATGGTCGATCCGCTGGGCTACCTCGATTTCCTCAAGCTCATGTCCTGCGCGCGCCTCGTGCTCACCGATTCCGGCGGTATCCAGGAGGAGACGACGATCCTCGGCGTTCCGTGTCTGACGCTGCGCGAGAACACCGAGCGGCCGATCACCGCGGAACAGGGAACGAATCGTCTCGTGGGTCGCGATCCGAAACGGATCGCCGAAGCCTACCGGGAGATCGTGCGCGGCCACGGCCGGACCGCCACGATCCCGCCGCTGTGGGACGGCCACGCGGCCGAGCGCATCGTGGATCTGCTCGCGGAACGCCTCTGACAGCCCTTCGCCCGTTTCGCCGGGCAGGGTTCGCTCGCAGGAGCACGCTCGTCGTGGCGCCGGGCTGCCCGGGCAGCTACCCTGGCCCGCAGGACGGAAACGCGCATGATCGATCTCTCGGGCCTCCTCGTCTTCCTCGCGGTTCTCGCGGGCTGGTTCGTGCTGAACCGCTGGGTTCTGCCGAAACTCGGCGTGCCCACCTGAATGTCCGGCGCGTGCGATCCCGCGGAGCGGGACCGGACCGAGCCGACGGAGCGGGGCGAGTGAGCTTCTTCGACGCGAATCGCCTCTGATCGGAGGCGTCGCGGCTCTCGGGGGTTCTCCGGAGCGTCACCTGGACGCGTTACGATCCCGCGTCGTCTCGATGACGGAGCGAGGACGAGTTCACACCCCTTTAACGGGAAGTTCACGACGGGTTCAACGTCCTCTCCTCAAATGACTCTCGGGCGGCGAGGCGCCGTCCGGCGCACCAGCAACGAGGCGGCCCCCAGCGTGGGTCTGCATGAAGGAGAAGAAAAGAAGATGGGCAAACGAGAATGGATCGCCGCGGCGACGCTCGCAGGCGCCTTCTGGGCGGGATCGGCCGTGCTCGCGGAGGAGACCACGGAGTCGAAGTTCGACATGTCGAAGGGAGGACCGACCTGGTCCTACGGCAACAGCAGCCTCACGCTCGGCATGTTCACGCAGATTCGCTTCACCGCCGAGGACAAGGAGCAGTTCGACCTCGATTCGAGCACCGCGCCGGGGGCGCGCCAGGAGGACGGGCTGTCGACGGGGTTCAAGGTTCCGAAGATACGGCTCGGCCTGAAGGGAACGATCTTCCAGCCGTGGGTCCGGTACGCGGTGAGCTACGAGCTTTCGGACACCTCGGGGGACAAGGACGCGAAGTTCAAGGACGCGTACCTGGAGTTCGCGAAGGCTCCGTGGGCCACTGTCCGTGCGGGCCAGTTCAAGGTGCCGTTCAGTCTCGAGGAGCTGGCGCCGGACCAGAACCTGCTGTTTCCTGAGCGGGCGATCACGAACGTGTTCGCGGTGGCCCGGGAGCAGGGGGTCGCCCTCCTGGGACTGGGTCCGCAGAAGCAGTTCGGCTACGCGGTGGGCGTCAACAATGGCTCCGGCGAGTCGAAGAGCCAGGACGATCAGGGGCTAATGTACACCGCCAGGATCTGGTGGGACCCCTTCGGGGAGTACAAGCTCGGCCAGGGGGGGCTCGACGCGCCGGAGAAGGCGTTGGTGCACGTGGGCGTGGGTTTTCGCACCGGCGAGCCGGGGCGAGGCTACAAGACCGGCGGCGCCTGGGAGGACGCGAACGGCCAGGATGCCGGGAACCTCGAGCTGGCGTGGAAGTGGCGGCGGTGGTTCGCCACGGCGGAGTACTTCGGGCAGACCACCGAGGCGACGAACGCGGCGACCACGGTCGGCCCCGACGTGGATTCCGAGGGATGGCACGTGCAGGGCTCGTTCATGGCGCTCCCGAAGAAGCTCGAGTTCGGCCTTCGCTACGCCGAGGTGGACGGCGACACGAACCGGCCGGACGGCAAGGCGACCGAGGCCCGCGGCGTCGTCAACTACTACTGGTGGGGACACAACCTGAAGCTGCAGTTCGATCTGGGGACCCTGGAGTTCCAGGCGAACGCCCCGGGTCGCAACGTGAGCGGGCTCGCGCTGGCGGAGGGGGTCCGCTTGGTGCCCGGAGACGTGAGCGATTTCGTGGCACGAGCCCAGCTGCAATTCAACTTCTGATCGATCCGAGCGAACTCGCCGCGGGGGCAAAGGCAGGGCGGCGCACGCCGCGTCGCGGACGGCACGCGACGCCGGCGGGCCGGGCATCGCGGTACGTCTCCGCGCCGTGCCCGTGGATCGGGCCCGGGCCCGGCTTCTCCAGGCTCATTGGGGGGCCGCGCCGGGCTCGCTTCGGTCGCTCCGCCCGGTCGGCCCGCTCCCGCCGGAGGCCCGCCGGAGGAACAGACAGTCGGTCGCATCGAAGATCCGGCCGGCCTCGTCGAGCGCCGCCTCGACCGACGAATCCGCGAGCGGCGAGGAGGTCCGGCCAGCCTCCCGGGCGTCGCGCCTCGAGGTCACCACGCCGGTCAGGTGGTTGACGGTGTAGTGGATGCCGCTTCGGTGGAGTCCGCCGATCGGCGACAGGTTCGCATCCAGCATGAACGTGGTTCGCTCGGCGAGCCGCGGATCCGTCATGCTCGTGCCGTGGTGCAGGAGCGAGGGATCGTCCATCCCGAGGAGAAAGAGCACGGTCGGGGCGATGTCGACGTGCGAGGTCACGTGAGGCAGGTCCACCCGGCCGTCGATCAGACCGGGGGCGTAGAGCAGGAACGGCACGTTGAACTCCGCGTCGCCGTGCTCGGGCGCCTCGCCGAGGGAGGCGAACTCGGCGCCGTACCGCAGACCGTGATCGCCGGTCACGACGATCAGGACCTGCTCGCCGAGCGCTCGCGCGGACAGCCCCCGCAGCAGATCGGCGAGAAGCCCGTCCAGGAACTCGGCCAGCCGGTGGATCCTCGCCGGCGCGGGCAGTCCCTCGTCCTCCGCACGGGCCCTCCAGTCGTGGTGGCCGATCGCGGTGGCCACGAGCACGAACGCCTTGCGACCGCGCTCCTCCGCGCCGACGACGGCGGTCAGGGCCTTCTCGAACGACCGGCGCTCGCCCTCCGCGAGGACCTCGAACGGCGCTTCGTCGGCCGTCGGGGCGTCTTGCTCCCCGTCGAGAAGATGGTCGAACCCGAGGTCGCGCCACATCCGCCGGTCGTCCCGGCCGGGCTGCCAGTCGATCTTGTACGAGTCGACGAACGAGGTCTCGTAGCCGCGTCTCCTCAGGACCGTCGGCAGCGAATCGGTCTCGAAGTCCCCGAACGCATGAAGCCCCCGTCCGTCCCGAGGGTAGGTCCCGCTGAGGATGCTGAAGATGGAGGTCTTCGTGAACGGGACCGTGGCGTAGTGACGATCGCCGACCAGCGCGGTTTTCGCCATCCGGTGAAACGTCGGCAGCGTCGGATCGTCGGCCAGCGAGTAGTACTTCCGCGGAGCGGTTTCGAGAACGACGACGATGACGTGCCGCGGCCTCGTGCGTCCGCTCGTGACCACGAGAGGGGCCGTCGGCGCCTGGGCGGCCGGCACGGCAGGGAAGACGAGCCGGCGATAGCGGGCGGCGACCTGCTCTGCGCTCGCCGGGGACTCGACGCAGGGACCGGGATCGGCGGCGCCGCGCAGCGAGGCGATCGCGGAGCTCCAGAACCCCCCGAACGCGCGCGGTGCGCTGTGCGTCATGGAGAGACGCGCGGTGAGACCGAGGACCGCGCCGATCGCCGCGGCCGCGAGGACGATCGGAGCGAGGCGCCGCCACGCGCCCTGCCACAGAGGCTTCACCGAGGGGATCCGTCCGGCGAGCCAAGGTGCGGCCGCCCACAGCCCCGCCGCGGCGAGACCGACGATCTTCTGCAGCGAGACGAACGGCAGCAGTGCAGAGGGGTGACCTCTCGTCCAGTCGTACGCGATGGACAGCGTCTCGGCCGTCAGCAGGGCTCCGAGCTGCCGCACGCTGATGACGTTGGCCCCGATGAGGAGCAGCGCGCAGAACAGCACGACGGCCATCGCGAGATCGCGATGGCGCGGCAGGAGGAAACGCGCGACGAGGAAGAGCGCGGCGCAGCCCAGCGAGACCTCGAGCACGTCGACGCACAGCAGGTGTCCGAGCCGGAGGAGCCTCCCGATCCAGCCGGCCCCCGGCGCCATGGAATCGAGGATCGAGAACAGGCCGATCCGGCGCGCTCCGCCCGTGCTCCCGTACAGCTCGGTGAGGAACAGGTACTTGACGCCGAGGGACGGGACGAGGAACAGCACGAGCCACTGGGCGAGCTCCGGCCCGATCGGCTCTCGGTTCGGTCGCTCCTCCGGGGGAGCGATCCCGCTGCCGCCGGGACCGATTTGCGCCGATGACTCCGAACCAATCCGCCCCTCCCTCGGTCGCCCGCGGTCCGGTTCCACCGCCGATGCAAGAGGGCCTCGCGATTCCGCCGGAGCCGGCTCGCCGTCCGGGTGACGATTCCGGCATTGGGCGCGTGCTTCGCGAAGCATCAAGATAGGCCGCCGCCGGGTGGCGAACCAGAGGCGGGAAGTCGAAGTGGCTCGCGCAGGACGCCGCGAAGCTGCGCAAGGCGCGCAATGCGGCGCGCTTGTCCTGCTCCGGCGCCTCTGGTAGCCTCCTCGGCATGGGTGACGATGCGCAGCTGCTGGGCCGGATCCAGGATGTGCTGCGCTGCGAGCCCGATGTGGTCGTGGCCTACCTGTTCGGGTCGCACGCACGAGGTGAGGCCGGCCCTTTGAGCGACGTGGACATCGGCGTGCTGCTTGCCGGGGATGGTGCGGCCCACGGTCGGCTCCTCGATACCTTGGTGGAGCGCCTCGGAACGGAGAGGATCGACCTCGTCTCGCTGGCGCGGGCCCCGCTCCCGCTTCGTTATCGCGCCGTCCGCGACGGCCGTCTGCTCGTGTGCCGCGACGAGAAGCTCCGGCAGCGCTTCGAGGCGGAAAGCGTGCTTCGCTATCTGGACTTCAAGCCTCTCAGGGATCGGGCGCTGGCGTTGGTCCGCGACGCGGTCCTCGGCGCGGGCTGATGGTCGCCGACGTCGAGATCGTGCGCGATCGAGAGAACCGGATCCGCCGCTACGTGTCGGACCTGCGGGGGTTCTCCCGCATCTCCGAGCCAGAGTTCCTGACGAACCTTGAGCGCCAGTACGCCGTCCTCCACGCGCTGCAGCTCGCGATCGAGGCGGCGGTCGAGATCGCGACGCACATCTGCGCCTCGGACCACTTCGGGGCGCCCACGACGTACGCCCAGGCGTTCTCCTTGCTCGAAGGACACGGCCTGCTGGATCGTTCGCTGGCCGAGGATCTACGGCGCATGGCGCGATTCCGTGAACCGCATCGTGCATTTCTGCGGCGGCATCGATCTCCGGGAGGTCTATCGGATCCTGGAGGAGCGCCTCGGCGATTTCGATCGTTACCTGGCGGCGGTCGAGAGGTACCTCGGCGGAGCCGAGTCACCCGCCTCCCTCCGCGCCGTCCGCCTCGCTGGGCGGTACCCCCGGACGCGGAACCGCCAGGCGCCTCGGGACGAGCCCCGGTACTCGAACCCCCTTCGTTCCGGATCCGCTGACGGGCGGCCCGCTCGTCGCCCGTCGATCCGCGGAACGCCGGGTGGAGCCCGGCGACGCCATCAGTCGTCATCGCAGTCATCGATGCCGAGCACGAGGTGGCGGTACGTGTCGCCGTCGTGATTCCCGCACGGACCGGTGTAGCTACCGCGGAGGTGCCACCAGTTCGCATTGCACCTGCTCATGACGAAGGTGGCGGTGAAGACCCGTCCCGTGCCCTCGAGGCTGCAAAGCCCCTGCCCGAGCGCGGGCTGCGGAGAGCCGTGGCAGCACCGGTCTGAAGAACACGCTGCGCGTTGGCCGCGGCGAGATCGATGGCGAGGCTTCGGTCGCTGGACCAAACCCAAGACGTCGTCGTGCGCGACACGGGCATCCATTCCGGGCTGTCGCAGCAGGATGCTCCCACGCCCACGCGGACGCCGTTCTGGAAGGTGTCAACCTGGGTGCAGTCGACGCCGTCGTCGCACGGCGGATCGGTGAGCAGCGTCGCCGTGCAGGACGAGGTGCCGTTGCAGGTCGACCTGGAGCAGGCGTCGCCGGTGCAGGGGATGGATGTGCCGCCGCAGGTTCCGCTCGCGCACCGGTCGTCGTCGGTGCACGCTTTCCCGTCGTTGCACACCGTGCCGGAGAGGTTACTCCCGGAATTCGTCGAGAGACGGCACCGGGAAAGCGGGCCCATCGTCGGACGCGGGTGGCCTATCGTAGGCTCAGGACGAACGGCGTCGCTTCGCCTGCTCGTCGAACGTGCTCTCGAAGATCCGGTCGGCGTTCCGAGCCTCGAACCCCTCGCGCCGGTGCTCCGCCCGGATCCGGTCCGGCGGGAGATGCGCGAACGGCTCGAGAACGCGCCGCTCGATGAACTCCACGTACGAGCCGGGAATGCGGTGCGTCTCGACCCCTCCGCGGCCGTCGTCGAAGGTCGCATCGACCAGCGCCGCCACCGTGGAGCTCTGCAGGAGCAGCCCGTCCGGGCTCACATTGATCTTGCCCCCCGAGTCGTTCAGCGTGAATCCGTTTTCTTCGAGAAACCGATTGAACCGCTCGATCGTGTTGAAGCCGGCCGGTAGGTTGTGAACGCCGATCGTGAAGTGGTTCAAGTAATACCGGTTGTGGATCACCCAGGCACCGTACTCGCTCTCCTCGGACAGCCGACGGTACTCGGCCCAGTTCGGCGGCGGCCAGAGCGGACGATGGAGGAAATCGACGACCGCCGGGCCGTCGTCGAGGTCGAGCGCGTCGACCGGATCGGCCGGAACCGCGCGGGTGCGGGCGAGGAGGATCGCCTGGGCTTCGGGGGACAGTTCGTGGAGGCGCAACTCGCTGATGAAGATCCGCGGGTAGGCGGACGAAGGAGGGGAGTACCAGTGCGCGGTGAGCTTCTTCTCCGGGAAATCGTAGCGGTCGCGTCGCCGATAGCCGAGGTGGAGGAAGATCTTCTCGAGCGACGCGATCCCGAGATGGGGCGCGCCGAGCGTCCGGAACGCGATGTGGTCGTTCTCGATTTCCTCGGCGGCGGCGACGAGGCCCTGGGCGACCAGCCGTTCGAGGACGGCCGTCACGTCCGGGACGTGGGCGCGGTAGCGGGCCATGAGGCCGTCGAGGATCTTCCCGAGCGTTTCTCGCGCGTCGTGTTTCATCGATCCGCCGTCTGGAGCTCCTCGCCCCGGGTTCCGTTGCTTTCGACGCCGGGCGAGAACGCTGCCGCGCGTTCCTCGCTTCACCGGCGCACCCGGACGAGAGTGTAGCAAGGCGGCGGGATGCCGCGCTCCGACTCGAAGCGCCCGAAGTGTCCAATTGCGTGGCAGCGCTCGACCATGGCCTGATCCGACTGCGGGCGGGATTCCCGCTTTCGAATCGCCTGATCCGCGAGATCCACGGCGTGCTGCTCTCGCGGGGGCGCGGCAGCGGCTAGCCCGCATGATTCACGAAGCTCCTGCTGCGACCGCGGATCCGGCCATGCTGACGGGCGTCCTCGGGGCTCGGACCCTGCGACGTACTGTTCAAGTACGTCTCGGGTCCTCACCCCTGCGGATGCCCGTCATCCCGGCCGCCTCCACGGCTCGACTGAGCTCGCCGAAGTCGGTCTCGCGACGGACCTTCGTGGATAAAGCGGGCAAGGATCCAGGCGAGTTCCGTCGGTCGCAGAACTGGATCGGCGGCAGCCGCTCGGGGAACGCCGCTTTCGTGCCGCCGCCTCACGCGGCGGTGCCCGAGTGCATGGCGGCACTGGAGCACTTCCTGCACGCCGAGGGCGATGGCCTGCCGGTGCTCCTCCGCGCCAGGCTCGCGCACGTGCAGTTCGAGACGATCCACCCGTTCCTCGACGGGAACGGACGCCTTGGCCGGCTGCTCATCACGTTTCTCCTGTGCCATGCCGGGGTTCTGCGCGAGCCGCTCCTCTACCTCAGTCTCTACCTCGAGCAGCATCGGGCGGCCTACTACGAGTTGCTGGACCGAATGCGTCGCGACGTCGACTGGGAAGCTTGGCTGACCTTCTTCGTTGAAGGAGTGAAGCAGGTCGCGGAAGGGGCGGTTTCCACCGCCGAACGGCTCGGGGTGATGTTCCGGATCGACCGATCGCGGATCGAAGGGACCGGCCGCCGAGCGGGTTCGACGTTGAGGGTCCACGAGGCGCTCAAAGCCCGGCCGATCCAATCCATGCCTGCGCTCAGCGTCACGACCGGCCTCTCGTTCCCCGCGGTGTCCTCAGCGATGGATCTCCTGGTCGAGCTCGGAATCGCGCGCGAGCTGACCGGCAAGCGCCGGAATCGGCTCTTCGTGTACGACGCCTACCTCGCGATCCTCAACGAGGGAACGGAGGCGCCATGAGCTCCGAGGTCCCTGAACGCTGGACGATCGATCATGCGGCGCATCGCGCGCTGCAGCAGCGTACGAGGTTGATTCGTCGCTGCAAACCCATTGGTTTCCTGGAGCCGGCGCCCAGACTTGAACGGGGGACCTGCTGATTACGAAGCGGCCACTTGGCATCAGCTAACCCCTGATGTGCTTATCGGGTTGACTCCGAAGACCACCATGGGTAGTGTACGGCGGTGGGTCGGCCCGACTTCCCCAGGTCCTTGAAAGAGTTCCAGCGACGGTTCGCAGACGAGGCAGCCTGCCAGGCCTATCTCGCGGCGTGTCGGTGGACCGAGGGGTACCGGTGCACGCGGTGCCAGAACACCGAGGCGTTCGAGTTGGCTGGGCGTCGGCTCTGGCAGTGCAAGGCCTGCGGCTATCAGACCTCGGTCACGGCTGGAACGATTCTGCACCGAACCCGAATGCCTCTCACCCTCTGGTTCTGGGCGGCGTACCTGGTCACCACGCACACACCGGGTCTCTCGGCATTGCAGCTGCAGCGGCAGCTCGGCCTGGACTCCTACGAGACGGCCTGGGCCATGCTCCACAAGCTGCGGCGGGCGATGGTACGGCCCGACCGCGAAGCTTTGAAGGAGAAGGTTGAGGTGGATGAGGTCTACATCGGCGGCCCCGAAGCTGGCCTCGAGGGAGGACGACAACTCGTGTGCAAAGCGTTGGTTGTGGGCGCCGTCGAGGTGCGCGGGAAGGGCTCCGGCAGGGTGCGTCTCCAGGTGGTTCCCGATGCGTCCGGCGCCTCGCTCACCGGATTCGTTGCGGCGAACGTCCAGCGTGGTGCGTCGTCCTCACCGATGGCTGGGGAGGCTACGCACCGCTCCAGGGCATGGGTTACCGCCACCGCCCCAAGGTCCAGGCAACCCGGAGCGGGCGGCGAAGATTCTGCCTCGTGTGCACCGGGTCTTCGGCAACCTCCAGACCTGGCTCCGCGGCACTCATCACGGCGTCGGCAAGCAACATCTGCAGGTCTACCTTGACGAGTTCACCTTCCGCTTCAACAGGCGCCGCACCCCCATGGCGGCCTTCCAGACCCTTCTCGGTCTGGCCACCGCCCGCGCCCCGACGACCTACAAGATGTTGTATGGTTCGGAGTCAACCCGATAAGCACAACCCCTGAAATGAAGGGAGTTGTATTTTGCGGTGGGCACAACTTGGGCGAAAGCGCGACGCGCACTCGGGGTCGTCGTCCCATCGCCGCAGTGCCCCCGGTTGTGAGGTTGGGAGGGTCAGGGACGCCACGACGTTGACGCTTTCCGGGTCTCACCGGATACTTCTCGTGTCCGACCTTCGGGGAAGGAGGTAGCCACGGATGACCCGTCGCACCACTGCGGAGGCCCGCGAGCGGATCGTGGAGGCTCTGGCGACCGTCGAGAAGACCGGGGAACCCGTCGCCTTCGAGAAGGACGGACGGGAGGTTGCCGTTCTAGTATCGGCCGAGGACTTCCGGTTGCTGCAGCGGCTTCGCCAGGAGGAGGAGCAGGACCGTCGCGACGCCGAGGAGGCAGACCGCATCCTGGCGGAATCGAAGCCAGAGGACTTCATCCCCTGGGAGAAGGTCAAGTCGGACCTCAAGCTCTAGGCAGCCCGAGTGCCCTATCGCGTCGAGCTGTATCGGTACGCTCGCGAGGTGCTCGCATCCGTCCCCGAAAAGACCCGTCGGCAAATCTCCCGTAAGATCGACGCCCTCGGGTCCGACCCGCGCCCACGCGGTTCGAAGGCGCTCCAAGGGAGGCACGAGGGCCTGCGGCGCGTTCGATCGGGAGACTACCGTATCGTGTACCGCGTCGAGGACGACCGTTTCCTCGTGCTCGTGCTGAAGGTCGGACCGCGGCGCGACGTGTACCGCTGAGCGAGGACCTCGAACGCCCCGACAACACGAGCTCAAACCGCTCGCCCACTTGGTCTTCCATGATCTGTCTTTTGGAGCAGGCGCCCAGACTTGAACTGGGGACCTGCTGATTACGAAGCGGCCGCTTGCCATTCGGTAACCAATCAAAACAAAGGGCTTCTGCTTGACGTTGAGCACAATTTGGGCAGAAGCGAACAGGTCAAGGCGATCCGAGGCGAACTCCAATGCCGTCGCACCGCGTCACTGACAACGTCGCCAGGAGCGCAGGAAAGGGGACAAGATACTGACTGCGAGACGTTCCTGGCCGTGCCTACGGCCTCCCCGTGCCCAGTCGGCGGTCGCCCGCGGGACGACGGAAGACCAGCCGGCTTGCCACCCAAGCTCTTCTTGTTTAGACTTTGCTATCGAAGTTTGAATAGCGCCGTCCACTATTAAGCGTTGCTGAGCCGAGAGGGTCATCCAGCGTGAAACGCGGCGAAACGGGGAAGTACGAGGTGACGACCGTTGGCGAGGAGACGGTCCGCGCGTTTGTCCCCGACTCCCTCCCTCCCGTCCCCGCGCTGGCGTTGGATAAGGGGTTGCAGCCTCTGCTCGAGGCAGCCGTGCTGGCGCTGGGCCGGCTGGACGGGGCGTCGACCCTGCTGCCTGACAAGTCGCTCTTCCTTTACGCCTACGTCCGCAAGGAAGCAGTGCTGTCGTCCCAAATCGAGGGCACGCAGTCGTCACTGTCGGATCTTCTGCTCTTCGAGCTCGACGAAGCGCCCGGCGTGCCGCTCGACGACGTGGTCGAAGTGTCCAACTACGTGGCAGCGCTCGACCATGGCCTGATCCGACTGCGGGAGGGATTCCCGCTTTCGAATCGCCTGATCCGCGAGATCCACGGTGTGCTGCTCTCGCGGGGGCGCGGCAGCGGCAAGGATCCAGGCGAGTTCCGTCGGTCACAGAACTGGATCGGCGGCCGCCGCCCGGGGAACGCCGCTTTCGTGCCGCCGCCTCACGCGGCGGTGCCCGAGAGCATGGCGGCACTGGAGCACTTCCTGCACGCCGAGGGCGATGGCCTGCCGGTGCTCCTCCGCGCCGGGCTCGCTCACGTGCAGTTCGAGACGATCCACCCGTTCCTCGACGGGAACGGACGCCTTGGCCGTCTGCTCATCACGTTTCTCTTGTGCCATGCCGGGGTTCTGCGCGAGCCGCTCCTCTACCTCAGTCTTTACCTCAAGCAGCATCGGGCGGCCTACTACGAGTTGCTGGACCGAGTGCGTCGCGACGGCGACTGGGAAGCTTGGCTGACCTTCTTCGTTGAAGGAGTGAAGCAGGTCGCGGAAGGGGCGGTTTCCACCGCCGAACGGCTCGGGGTGATGTTCCGGATCGACCGATCGCGGATCGAAGGGACCGGCCGCCGAGCGGGTTCGACGTTGAGGGTCCACGAGGCGCTCAAAGCCCGGCCGATCCAATCCATGCCTGGGCTCAGCGTCACGACCGGCCTCTCGTTCCCCGCGGTGTCCTCAGCGATGGATCTCCTGGTCGAGCTCGGAATCGCGCGCGAGCTGACCGGCAAGCGCCGGAATCGGCTCTTCGTGTACGACGCCTACCTCGCGATCCTCAACGAGGGAACGGAGGCGCCATGAGCTCCGAGGTCCCTGAACGCTGGACGATCGATCATGCGGCGCATCGCGCGCGGCAGGAGCGAACGGGGTTGATTCGTCGCTGCCAACCCATTGATTTCGTGAAGCCGGCCGCCGGAGAAGGGGGGCGGCGGGAATTGAGGGCTCAGCCGCAGAGGTGGCCAGCCCCCGGTGGGAGGCCCAACGGGTCCCGGAGCGTCCTCCCCCTGGGCGCGGTTGCCTTGATTCGCGACCCGCGGAAACGAAACCCGCCGACCCGGAAGCTCACGGAGTGACGGTGGCCCTCCTTCAGGTCATGAAGGAACCCAAGCCGCGACGCACCGTTGCCCAGCGCAGTGCAGCGCGGCTTCTCGTTCGGCTCGGCGGGTTCGATCACGGCCGGGAGTGACCGTCGAAACGCGCAGATTCGCGATGATCCTGCCGCCTCCATGACGCCAAGGGTTAGCGGCGGCACGATCGCCCGTTGCACGTCTCGGTGCCTTCGACGACAAAGCGATGCGGTCGAACTTCTGGAGCCGGCGCCCAGACTTGAACTGGGGACCTGCTGATTCCGAAGCGGCCGCTGTCGGCTTTTCACCGATTGAAAACAAACGACTTCCGTTTGACGTTGGGCACAACTTGGGCAGAACGGGAGCGCTCACGGTGTCGATCTTCAGAACGTAGGGACCCATGACAGGGGCACCGAGCCGGGATCCAAGCACGGCTCATGGCGAGGCTTGATTTCTGCTACCTCTGGCGGTAACGTTTACAAATGGGAAAGGCGAGGAGACGCGGGTACGTATTCGTCTGGTGGAAAACGGACCACCCGCCGCGGCACGTTCACGTCTATCGCGAGGGGAAGCTCGTGGTCAAGTGGGATTTGGAGAACGGGAAGGCCATGAAAGGGATCGCCACAACGAAGTTGGCCGCGCTCATCCGAAAGCTCGACGCGGAGGGTGTCTTCTCATGAGGATCAGGACCGTACAGGCCAACAACCGGCGCAGGGCGTTCTTGGTCCGAACCTCGACCAAGCTCCTGCCGTTTCCCTACGCGAAGGCCGAGCCGTCTCCAACCGCCGACGATGCGGTGGCGCGGGTCTTCGTCGACGACGAGGCCGACCGAGAGGCTTTCACGTACGAGCTCGAGTCGGGTCGGGAAGGAACCATCCACGTGGAGCAGGTGCTCGCCTACAACCAGGATCCCGGCTACCTCCGCGAGCAACTGCTTTACAAGATGACCCTCGAGGCTCAGAAGCGAATCGAGAGCAGCCCGCTCTCGAAGCGAGAGATCATCCGTCGACTCGGGACGTCCGCCACGCAGTTCTACCGGCTGCTCGATCAGACGAACTATCGGAAGACGATCGACCAGATGATGCGTCTGCTGTGTGTCCTGGATTGTGACGTTGATCTGATCGTGCGAGCGAACACCGCGTGAGAGTACTCAGGTGGTCGCGCGGCCGGAGAAGTGGGGAACGCAGCGCCGAAGCTCGCCTCGAGAAGGACCGAAGTCATGGACGCGACGGACCAAGGCTCGACGTCATCGGCGGTGCATCGGGGTACGAAACACCTTCCGCCTAGCCCGCTTTATTCACGAAGGTCCGTCGCGAGACCGACTTCGGCGAGCTCAGTCGAGCCGTGGAGACGGCCGTGATGACGGGCATCCGCAGGGGCGAGGACCCGAGACGTACTGGAACAGTACGTCGCAGGGTCCGAGCCCCGAGGACGCCCGTCAGCATGGCCGGATCCGCGGTCGCAGCAGGAGCTTCGTGAATAGTGCGGGCTATCGCGCCAGGCAAAGCTTGGGGAAGGGGGATCTCACCATGAGCGAGTGAAACCTTTCGACGGAGTCCAGCTGGTGAAAGTCCAGCCCGGCCAAAGTCGTAGCGGGCAGGCCGGAAGCGAGTCTTGCTCCTCACCGGGCGACTGGTGGGGTTGAAGCGTAGACAGCGAGGAAGTGGGCCGCGAGGGTCAGCTCCGAAATCGTATATCGTTGCGGATGCCGACGCCGTTAGCCTGGCGGAAGGCAGCATCGGGGCGACCGTTACCGCGAGGTCGCTAAACGAGCCGCCGGAGTCCCTAGCCCGGGGCACGCTTCCAACGGGATTCCCCAGGAACCTGGGAGACCTCCTGCTCTCCACCCCGAGATCGGGATGGTAGGGATGGCCCAAGGGAGACCGGAGGGCCGCTCCGATGGCGCGGGAGGAGTCTTACAACCCCGTAGTACCGATGAAGGTGGGGAACTGGCGCGGCCGGGACCCACTGGAGGAAAGGGGCGAACAAGTGGACGCAGCGGCTGACGGAGACATGGCGATACACAGAGATCGGAGAAACATGTCAACGGAACTCAACCGCATAGCCGAACTGGCCAAGGGGGACAGGAAGCGGCAATTTCTCTCCATCGCTCATCTGCTCACGCCGGAGGCGTTGCAGCGCGCGTTCGAAGGTCTGCGGAAGGACGCAAGCGGGGGAGTGGATGGTGTCACGTACAGGGAATACCAGGCAGACGCGAAAGGGAACATCCAAAAGCTCCACGAGCGGCTCCGGAGCAAGCGGTATCGGGCACAGCCCCTGCGCAGGGTCTATATCCCGAAGGAGGACGGGAACCAGAGACCGATCTCGATTCCGTCCCTGGAGGATAAGATCGTGCAGAAGGCGATGGTCGAACTGCTCAACGCGATTTACGAGCAGGATTTCCTCGAGTGTTCGTCCGGGTTCCGGCCGGGGCGCAGTCCACACAATGCCCTCGATGATGTCGGTCGCATCGTTTGTAGGCGGCCGATCCGATGGGTTCTGGAAGCCGACATTCGAGGCTACTTTGACGCTATCGTGAGAAACCTGCTCATGGAGATGGTGGGGAGACGGGTGCAGGACGGCAGTATCCTCCGACTGATTCGGAAATGGATCCATATCGGCGTCATCGACGATGGACGGCTTCTCGTCTCCGAGACAGGGACGGGTCAGGGGCAGGTCGTCAGCCCTCTACTGGCCAACATCTACCTCCACTACGTGCTCGATCAGTGGTTCGAGGAGGTCGTCAAGCCCCGCCTGCGGGGGGAGGCCTATGAAATCAGGTACGCCGATGACTTCATCCTCTGTTTTCAGTACCGGGAGGACGCGGAGAGGGTGCTGGTGGTTCTGAACAAGAGGTTCGCGAAGTACGGGCTGACTCTGCACTCGGAGAAAACCCGGCTCATCGAGTTTGGGAGGCAGGCCTTGGAAGAGGCAGCCAAGCCCGGGGGGAGGAAGCCGGCCACGTTCGATTTCCTCGGCTTCACGCACGTAGCGGCCCGAAGCCGCCGAGGGCGTTTCACCATCCACGTTCGGACGATGCGAAAGCGTCTGCGGCGAAGCCTGGCCGAGGTCTCGACCTGGTGCCAGGCCCACAGGCATGACCCTGTGGAGGAGCAGCAGAAGGTGCTCAACGCGAAGCTGCGGGGACACTTTGGATACTACGGCCGCCCGACGAACTACCAGGGCATCTGGAGGTTCTACCGGGTGGTCCGGCGCATCTGGAAGAAGTGGCTGAACCGGCGAACCCGAGGGAAGACCCTGGACTGGTACTCCTACGCGCTGCTTCTGCTCCGGCACCCGCTGCTGCGACCCCGTATCACTCGCTCCTGGACCAGTGAGACGAGTCACGCTTGAGGAACCGGGTGCGGTAATTCCGCACGCCCGGGTCTGTGAGGGGGGAGGCCCGACCTCGTTATGGCGAACCTAAACGGGCACGAAGCTGGAAACGGCGGACACGGCCAAGGGGAACCTGTAAACGGGGCTGGGCCTCCTCTACTCGGAGGTTTCGCGCGAGCGGGATGAGTCGTTCGGAGTCACGGCCAAGTCCGCTTGGCAGGCTGGAGTTGCGCGCTTTTCATTTTGGAGCCGGCGCCCAGACTTGAACTGGGGACCTGCTGATTACGAAGCCGATCCGGGGCAAACTGAGCCGCACGCAGAATCACGAACCCGCACAAGAGACGAGGACTCAGCTTCCGGCTTCGATGGGCTCGGTGTGGCCTAGTTCGGGTGTGTTGGTGGCAGGCGGTAGCAGTGGCACTCGCGGATCCGATCCTCAATTTCATGGACCCGAATCAGCCGACCCAGATCACGGGTTACAACGTCCATCGCTCGCCGGACCCGGCGCTTCCTCACGGCGAGTGGCAGCTCGTCGCGTCGGACGTCATCGACATGGACCAGGGTACTCCCAACAAGCAGTGGATCGACACGTCGGGGGCGGTGTCGCCGACCGGGATCTGGTACTAGGAGGTCGCGGCGTTCAGCCACCTTTGCCCGGCTGAGGGGCCGTGGTGAGGCTGTCCAGGACAGCGCCCGCCGACAGTATGTCGACAGCGACAAACACTGCCCTGCCGAAGATGATCGCGCGTTGACTCCTCCGCCGTTGGGTAGTATTTTTTCATACCGAAGGAGCGACCCTTGGGTACGGCCGTGAGAAAAACCATTTCTCTCCCTCCCGAGCTGGCACGGGAAGCCGAGGAAGTCGCGCGCGCCGAGGGCAAGACGCTCAGTGCGGTGATCCAGGAGGCTCTGCGGCTCGCCCGCCGCCGGCGACTCCGGCGCGAGCTCCGCAGCATCCGCGGCTACTGGAGCCGCCTGGCGAAGGGAAAGGGAATCCTCTCCGAGAAGGACCTCGGGAGGTACCTCGCCGAGTGAAGGTGGTCTTCGACACCAACGTCTACGTCTCGGCGTTGACCCTGCCCGAGGGTGCCGCCGCACAGGCCCTCGATCGCGTCGTGGTGGGCGAGCACGAGCTGTTCCTGTCAAAGCCGATCCTCGACGAGCTTTTGAGCGTCCTCGCGCGAAAGTTCGCCCGGGACCGAGAGGAGCTCGCACGGGTCGCCCTGTTCCTGTCCGAGCTGGCGGTCACGGTCCGACCCGGGCGCCGGCTGCGTGTGCTCGACGATGAAGCGGACAATCGCGTTCTCGAGTGCGCCGTGGCGGGGCAGGTCCATGCGGTCGTGACCGGTGACAGACAGATGCTGAAGCTCGGCTCCCACGGCGACGTCCGGATCGTCTCGATTCGGGAATTCCTCAGCTCCTGAACTTCGGAACGGAGAGGTTCTTCGAACGGCGGCCTGGGGGACCGCAAGTCGGATGGGCGATTTCACACAGCCGTCCCCAGGATGGCGGTACGGAACCCTCCTCTCTGAGGGAGTTGGCGGCGTGCGGGGTCCCGTGGTGGCCCGTCCGCGTCGTTCTCGAAGGCGCCGAGGTCGGGACCTACATCCTCGTCGCCGTCGTGCAGGCCTGGCCGGGCGCGGAAATCGAGTTGCGGCGTACCGTTCGACTTGCGATGCTCGTGGCGGTCTTGACCGCCTTCCAAACGATCTCCATGCGAGATCCGATCGTCACGGACGTTGGGCTTGTTCTTCTGGAGCCGGCGCCCAGACTTGAACTGGGGACCTGCTGATTACGAAAGACTGCCATTGTGAAGAAAGCGCGCCGTTTCGACGAGATTGACAATGCAAATCGCGTCAATCGCGACGGTCGTGGTCACGCTGTGGTCACACAGAGACCACGCGCCGTTGACCCGTTGGCGAGCGTTGCAATGGACAGCGACCTCGCCTCTCACCCCCCGGGATTGGTTCCCGGTGGGGTGGGGGTGTTCCCCACCGGGAGGCGGAACGTGAGCCGCGGAGGTCGCCGCCCCCCCGTGGGCGGCCCAAGGGCTCCCGGATCGTCCTCCTCCTCGGCGCGGTTGCCTTGATCCGCGACCTGCGGAAACGAAACCCCGCCGACCCGGAAGCTCACGAAGTGAGGGCGGCTCTCCTTCATGTCATGAAGGAGAGTAACCCGCGATGCTCCCTTGCTCGGCTCGGTGCAGCGCGGCTACTGGTGCGGCTCGGTGCGTTCGACTACGGCCGGGAGTGACCGTCGAAACGCACAGATTCGCGATGATCCAGCCGCCTCCATCACGCCGACCCAGCGGGAGCAGCCCGGAGTCGAACCAGGACAACGCAGTCACGCTCGGGGTCGCGAGCCACCAGCTCTCGGCCTGAATTCCCACCGGATCGGTCCACTTGCCGCGCAGGGACCCCGGGTACGATCTCTCCCGCGAACGTCCTGGAGAGGAGAGATCGATGAGGGATACCGCGGGGCAACGGTTGGTTGTCGCTGCTTCCCGAACCCTCCCTCGTCGAGCCCAGGAACGACTCATCTCGGGCGGAAAGCTCCAGGACGCTCGTTCCGCAACCCGTTTCCACGCATCGCGCTCATCCTCGATGACACCGATTGCGCCGGCGCGCAAGGGTTAGATCTCGCCACCGACCGGACTCTGGGGGGGAAGAACATGAGAGCGACATCACGATGGTCCCTCGGGTGCCTTGGGACACTGTGCTCGATTCTGCTGGTCAGCAGCGCCGCCTGGCCGATCGCTGCGGAGTTGACCGCGGCAACGCAGGGACCCGTGCCTGAAGCCGGTGTCGCGGCTGATCCGAGCGACCACAGCCCGGAATGGTGGAGCGAGTTGCAGAGATCGATAGAAGCCTCGGAGTACCGCGTCACCTGGCAGGACGCGACTCCGTTTCCGGAGGTTTCCGCGGCGTACCAGGGTCCCAACCGCGCTCACGGTTTCCGGACATATTTCACGCCCGAAGGCGTCCGCGTGATCCCGCGCAACGGGGATCGGCCTGCGTGGGTGCTGGGACTCTCGTTCGCTGGGCTCGGGCGCGGTGATGACCCCGAGGCGCTGAGCCTGCCCACGCTTTCGGTTCACGAGAACCGCGCAGAGTACCTCCGCGGAAACGTGACCGAGGAGTACCGGAACGGCACGGGCGGCCTCGAGCAAGTCTTCACCCTCCGGTCCCCTCCGGGAGTCGCGGCCGATCCCGCAGCGCGCACCGTGGAATCCCTCACGCTGGCGATCGCACTTTCCGGCGATCTCGTTCCGACGTTCGAAGCAGGCGGCTCGTCGATCGATTTCTCCAGCAACGGGTCGCTGCGGGTTCTCCGCTATGGGAGCCTCCGGGTGGTGGATGCCCGAGGCACGAAACTCCCCGCCCGCCTGGTCGCGCGGGCCTCGGGCGGAGCGCCCAGCATCCGGATCGCGATCGACGACCGGAACGCTGTCTACCCGCTCACGGTCGATTCGCTCGCGACGAGCGCCTCCTGGAGCGCCGAGGGGGACCAGGTGCTCGCGCACATGGGCTTCTCGGTCGCGGCCGCAGGCGACGTGAACGGCGACGGCTTCGGCGACGTGATCGTTGGGGCCGAACGCTACGACAACGGGCAGGTCGACGAGGGGCGGGCGTTCGCTTACTACGGGTCGGCGTCCGGTCTGGGTGCGGTTCCCGCGTGGACGGCTGAGGGAGACCAGTCCCTGGCTCTCTTCGGATCGGCGGTGGCGACGGCAGGCGACGTCAACGGCGACGGCTACTCGGACGTCCTGATCGGGGCGCGGCTCTATGACGGCGGACAGATCGACGAGGGGGCAGCCTTCCTGTTCCTCGGGTCGGCGAGCGGCCTCGACCGGAACGGGACGCGACCTTCGGGGAGCCCCTCGAACGCCGACTGGCGCGCGGAAGGAGACCAGCCGGGGAGCTTGGCCGGGACGTCCGTGTCGACGGCGGGTGACGTCAACGGTGACGGCTATTTCGACGTCCTGGTCGGCGCGCCGGGATTTATTGATCTGTGCATAAATAATAGACATATCTCTGCGATAGCTGTAGCATTCGGTTATGAGACCACATGGGAGTCCGCAGGAACTGGAACGGCGGCGACGGCGAGCCATCACACTACTGGAAGGTGGGACGTCGATCACCGAAGTAGCACGGCGCCTTGGTTGTTCACATAGCTCGGTCATCTTGTGGCGCGATCGCGTCAAGCGCCGCGGGCCGGACGCGTTGCAGGCCCGCCCTGCGCCGGGACGACCACCGAAGTTGAGCGCGAAGCACTTGAAGCGACTCCCGCGCCTACTGATCCAGGGCGCGGTGGCATTGGGGTTCACGACCGAGCTATGGACGACCCAGCGGATTGCGACCGTGATCCGTCGGGAGTTCGGCGTCGAACTGCATCGCGCGCACGTGAGCCGGCTACTCAGCCGGTTGGGGTGGTCGTGCCAGAAACCCGAGCGGCGCGCGGTCGAGCGGGATGAAGAGACCATCGCGCACTGGAAGCGGTATCGATGGGCCGCCATTAAAAAAAAGCCCGGCGCCTGAACGCACACCTCGTCTTCCTTGACGAGTCCGGGTTCCTGCTCATTCCTAACGTCCGGCGGACTTGGGCTCCTCGAGGTCAGACGCCCATCGTGCGGCATCGGTACCGGCGCGACAAGATCTCTGCGATCTCCGCCGTAACCGTGACATCTCGACGCCGCCGGTTCGGGCTCTATGTCCATTTCCATACGGACAACATCAGCCACGTGGAAGTCGCGTTGTTCCTCCGCGATCTGCTCCGTCACCTTCGGAAGCACGTCATCGTGATCTTGGACGGGGGTTCCATTCACAAAGGCCCCGATGTGCTCGCTTTACTGCGACGCTGTCCGCGCCTGCACGTCGAGCGGTTCCCCGGCTACGCCCCCGAGCTCAACCCCGACGAGTTCGTCTGGGCGCACCTCAAGCGGTCCCTCGCGAATGGTCGCCCGGACAACGTGGACGAGCTTCTCGCGACGCTCTGTCGCCTGACGAAGAAGGCGCGTCGTCGCCCCGCACTCATTCGGTCTTTCGTCACTGCCTCCGACCTACCGGCTTTCTTGTGATTCTAATGTCTATTACTTATGCACAGATCAATAACGGCGCCGAGGTCGATGAAGGCGCGGCGTTTCTCTACCTGGGCGGCCCGTCGGGGCCGTCACCGTCGCGCGCATGGACGGCGGAGGGCGACCAGATCGGGGCGAACTTCGGGGGGACTGTCGCCACGGTTGGCGACGTCAACGCGGACGGCTACTGGGATGTGGTCGTGGGAGCCGATGAGTACACGAATCCCGAGATTGCCGAGGGGCAGGTGTTCGTGTACTACGGCTCCTCGTCGGGGCTGCCCCAATTGCCCAACTGGACGGCACGCGGGGGCCAGGCCGTGGCGGGATTCGGATCGAGCGTCTCGACGGCCGGCGACGTCAACGGCGATGGCTACTCCGATCTGATCGTAGGCTCGCACCTCTACGACGATGGACAAGCGGACGAGGGCGCCGTCTTCGTCTTTCACGGCTCGGCGTCGGGGCTCGACGCGGGGGGGACGCGGCCCCAAGGGACGCCGGCGAGCGCAGACTGGCGCGCCGCGAGCGACCAGGTGTCTGCCGACTTCGGCACGTCCGTCGCGTCCGCCGGCGACGTCAACGGCGACGGCTACGCCGATGTGATCCTGGGATCGAGGGCGTACGAGAACGACGAGGTCGCCGAGGGGGCGGCCTTCGTCTATTTCGGGAGCGCCTCGGGACTGGGCCGCGGAGGGACCCGTGTTCCCGGCACACCCTCGAACGCCGACTGGCACGCCGAGGGCAACCAGGCCTCTTCCGACTTCGGCGCGGTGGTTGCCGGTGCCGGAGACGTGAACGACGACAACTACGCCGACGTGATCGTCGGGGCGCCCCGTTACGACGACCCGCAGACGGACGAGGGACGCGCGACGCTTTACCTCGGATCGTCCGGTGGGCTTTCGGACGCCCCGGGGTGGACGGCTGACGGGAATCAAAATTCGGCGCAGCTGGGGTTCTCGGTTTCCAGCGCGGGCGACGTCAACGGCGACGGGTACGCCGACGTGATCGTTGGCGCGCCGTACTACGACAACTACACCGATTCTGGACTCGCGCTCCTCTATCTCGGCTCGCCGGTTGGTTTGGCCACGACCTCGGCGTGGAGCGTCATGGGAGACCGGTACTCCGAGTACTTCGGGTATTCCGTGAGTTCGGCCGGCGACGTGAACGGGGACGGCTACGGCGACGTTGTCGTAGGTGCGCCGAACCGAGACAGTCGGGGCGCGGCGTATGTCTACCTCGGGTCGGCTGCCGGCCTCGACCCGTCCGCGGTCTGGAGCTTCACTCCAGATCAGTACAGCTCGTGGTTCGGCTATTCCGTCGCCGGAGCTGGGGACGTGGACGGCGACGGCTACGCGGACGTTCTGATCGGCGCGCGGTACTACGACAACGGGCAGTCGGACGAGGGCCGAGCGTACCTGTTCCGTGGTTCCGGAGCCGGGCCGTGGCGCACGCCGTCGTGGACGGCCGAGTGCGACCAAAACGACGCCTACTTCGGGAATTCGGTCTCGACCGCCGGCGACGTGAACGGAGACGGGTACAGCGACGTGATCGTCGGGGCGCTCGGTTTCAATGGGCCGTACGGGGACGGCGGCCGGGCCTTCCTGTACCTGGGCTCGCCTGCGGGTTTGTCGGTGAGTCCAAGCTGGACGGCGGACGGGGACTACTACAGCGTGAACCTCGGTCAGTCCGTGTCGAGTGCCGGCGACCTCGACGGTGACGGCTTCAGCGACGTCATCGTGGGCGCGCCGTACGCCTACGATGCGGGTCGCCGGGTGGGGAAGGCTCTGGTCTACGCCGGTTCCCCTGTGGGACTCTCGACGGGCCCGACAGCGGTACTCGTCGGACCTCAGGAGAACGTCAACTCGCATCGTCGGTAGCCTCAGCCGGGGACGTGAACGGTGACGGTTTCAGCGACGTGATCGTCGGGGCGCGGAACTACCAATCATCGACAGGCGGCGCGTTCGTTTACCTGGGTTCGACTGCCGGGCTCCCGGGCAGCCCACAGTGGACGGCAACGGGCTCCCAGGGCGGCGAGTACCTCGGTGCGTCGGTTGCGCCCGCCGGTGACATCAACGGCGACGGCTTCGGGGACGTCCTCGTCGGAAGTCCCTACTTCGACCAGAACTGGTCAGACATCGGCCGAGCCTCGCTCTTCCTTGGCAACGGCAGCCTGGGCTTCCCGACTCGCCTCCAGCAGCGCCGTACGGACGACAGTGTCCCGATTGCTCCTCTCGGCTTTTCCGACACGCAGGACAGCTTCCGGATCAAGTTGTCCGGCCGGTCGCCGTTCGGCGGCGGGCGGGCCCGGCTCCAATGGGAGGTCAAACCACTCGGGACACCGTTCGACGGGACCGGCACAGAGCAGAGCGCGGCGTGGGCCAGCGCAGGACCCTCGCCGTTCGCGTTCGACGAGCTCGTTGACGATCTCCAACCGGGCGCCGCGTACCACTGGCGCGCTCGGCTGGTGTTCGATCCGACGACGACCCTGTTCTCGCACGCAAGTCGCTGGTTCAGCGGTTGGTGGAACGGCGCACAAGAGGCCGACCTCGCCATGCCACGCGCCACGGCGCTTTCGATCACGATGACCGACAACCCCGACCCGTACGTGCTCGACTATCACACGGCCGGCATCACCTATACCGCGCTCATCTCCAATGCCGGGCCCGAGCCCGCCAATGTGTCAGTCGAGGACACGCTTCCCCCGGGGACCGACTTCGTTTCAGCGACGCCAAGTCAGGGCTTCTGTAATCACTCGGTCGGAGTGGTGACCTGCGGCCTCGGCCTCCTGCCCGTCGGCGGCAGCGCCACGGTTTCGCTCGTCGTGATGCCGTCCGTCGCCGGGACCTACGCCAATCTTGCCGTCCTCCGCGCCGGGCTCGTCAACCCGGATCCGAGCCAGAACTCCGCCCGGGAGGAGACGGCGGTAGTGCCGGCCACGATCGGGGACCGGGTCTGGGACGATTCGGACGGCGACGGCTTGCAGGACGCCGGGGAGCGCGGGATCGTCTCGGCACTGGTCTACCTATTCGATGGGAGCACCGGCGCATTCCTCGACGTGAGGTTCACGGACTCCAGCGGGTTCTACGCGTTCCACAATGTCCGAGGGGGACCAACGTACAAGCTGCGGTTCATTCCTCCAACCGGCTACGTCATCTCTCCTCGCGACCAAGGCGCCGACGATGCGCGCGACAGCGACGCGGACCCGGCGACCGGGGACACGGTGGCGTTCGCGCTGTCAGGAGCGCAGGACAAGACGAACTGGGACGCCGGGATGGTGCCCCCGGTCCTGTGCGTGCCGCCCGACGAGCCGGTCTTCTTGTACAGCGTGACCTTGACGAACGACGGCCACGCCTATCCGATCCTCAATTTCATGGACCCGAATCAGCCGACCCAGATCACGGGATACAACGTCTATCGCTCGTCGGATCCTTCGCTTCCTCACGGCGGGTGGCTGCTCGTCGCGTCGGACGTCATCGACATGGACCAGGGCACTCCCAACAAGCAGTGGATCGACACGTCGGGGGCGGTGTCGCCGACCGGGATCTGGTACTACGAGGTCGCGGCGTTCAGCCACCTTTGCCCGGCTGAGGGGCCGTGGTGAGGCTGTCCAGGACAAGGCCCCCGACAGTATTGTCGACAACGACAAACACTGCCCTGCCGAAGATGATCGCGCGTTGACTCCTCCGCCGTTGGGTAGTATTTTTTCATACCGAAGGAGCGACCCTTGGGTACGGCCGTGAGAAAAACCATTTCTCTCCCTCCCGAGCTGGCACGGGAAGCCGAGGAAGTCGCGCGCGCCGAGGGCAAGACGCTCAGTGCGGTGATCCAGGAGGCTCTGCGGCTCGCCCGCCGCCGGCGACTCCGGCGCGAGCTCCGCAGCATCCGCGGCTACTGGAGCCGCCTGGCGAAGGGAAAGGGAATCCTCTCCGAGAAGGACCTCGGGAGGTACCTCGCCGAGTGAAGGTGGTCTTCGACACCAACGTCTACGTCTCGGCGTTGACCCTGCCCGAGGGTGCCGCCGCACAGGCCCTCGATCGCGTCGTGGTGGGCGAGCACGAGCTGTTCCTGTCAAAGCCGATCCTCGACGAGCTGTTGAGCGTCCTCGCGCGAAAGTTCGCCCGGGACCGAGAGGAGCTCGCACGGGTCGCCCTGTTCCTGTCCGAGCTGGCGGTCACGGTCCGACCCGGGCGCCGGCTGCGTGTGCTCGACGATGAAGCGGACAATCGCGTTCTCGAGTGCGCCGTGGCGGGGCAGGTCCATGCGGTCGTGACCGGTGACAGACAGATGCTGAAGCTCGGCTCCCACGGCGACGTCCGGATCATCTCGATTCGGGAATTCCTCAGCTCCTGAACTCCGGAACGGAGAGGTTCTTCGAACGGCGGCCTGGGGGACCGCAAGTCGGATGGGCGATTTCACACAGCCGTCCCCCGGATGGCCGTACGGAACCCTCCTCTCTGAGGGAGTTGGCGGCGTGCGGGGTCCCGTGGTGGCCCGTCCGCGTCGTACTCGAAGGCGCCGAGGTCGGGACCTACATCCTCGTCGCCGTCGTGCAGGCCTGGCCGGGCGCCGAAATCGAGTTGCGGCGTACCGTTCGACTTGCGATGCTCGTGGCGGTCTTGACCGCCTTCCAAACGAACTCCACGCGAGATCCGATCGTCACGGACGTTGGGCTTTTTCTTTTGGAGCCGGCGCCCAGACTTGAACTGGGGACCTGCTGATTACGAAGCGGCCGGTTCCAGCTCGGTAACCACTGAAAATACGCGACTTCCATTTCGCGTTGGGCACAACTTGGGCAGAACGGATCCGCTCAGGAACGGTCGAGTCGGGCTGCGTCGAGCGCCGGAGCGGGTTGTCGGTTGTCGCCAGAAGGGTGATGGAACATCAGCTTTGCGGCGAGGAATGGCAAGTTTTTCGGACCATCACTTGCCGGTTATCTCCGCAACGGCTATGATTCGTAGCCGTTGCGGTCTGGTACGGCAGATCCCATGAAGCCGCTCGACTACTTCGCCTCCCATCCGTTGTTCCGGCTTGAGAACTTCACCGCCGCGCACCAGGCGGGGGAGAGGCTCAAGCCCGACTCCAGCCTGGCGGCCGTCAAGCAGCACGTTCGCGCCGGGAACCTCCTCCGGATCCGCCGAGGTGTGTACGCGGTGGTTCCTCGCGGGCAGACACGTGAAACCGTCGGCGTCGACCCCTATGTCCTCGCCAGCAACCTGGCGCCGGACGCCGTCGTCGCGTACCACGGAGCGCTCCAGTTCCACGGCAAGGCTCACTCCCTGACCCGCCGGGTCCCGTTCCTGACCGCCACGAAGACCAAGCCGTTCCTCTTCCGCGGGGCCGAGTTCGTCCCGGTCCCCGTGCCCGCCCCGCTTCGCGCAGCTGCCGGACCTGGGCGGCGGCGTTGTCGAGAAGCCGCGCGACGGCGCCGCCGTTCGCGTGACCACCCTCGAGCGCGCCTTGGTCGACGTCCTCGACGCTCCCCGCCACGGCGGCGGCTGGGAGGAGATCTGGCGCTCGCTCGAGTCCGTGGAGTTCTTCGACCTCGACGCGGTCATCGACTACGCATTCAAGCTCGCGTCGGCAGTGGCCGTGGCGAAGGTCGGCTTCTACCTCGAGCAGCATCGCGAGGAGTCTGATGGTCGAGGACCGCCACCTGGAACGTCTGCGCGAGCGCGCGCCCCGCCGGCCCATGTATCTGGAGCGCGGCAAGCGCGAGCCGGGTAAGCTGCTCTCCCGCTGGAACCTGGTGGTCCCCGAACGCATCCTCAACCGCAGTTGGGCAGAGGTCACATGAACGTGACTCCGCAGGCGATGGCCCGAGAGGTCGCGGCGACCGGATTCGGAGCGCAACCGCTCGAGAAGGTCTTCCGTCTGATGGCGCTTCTCGACGCGCTCCAGCAGCCACCCGTTCCTGAAGGCGCGGATCGCACTCAAGGGCGGCACTGCTTTGAACCTCTTCCACTTCGACGTGCCGCGTCTGTCGGTGGACATCGACCTGAACTACCTCGGGGCCACCGATCGGGAAGCGATGCTCGCCGAGCGACCGAAGGTCGAACAGGCGGTGCAGGCCGTGTGCTCGCGAGAGGGTTTGGCCATCAGGCGCATGCCCCCCGACCACGCCGGCGGCAAGTGGCGGCTCACCTACGTCGGGGCGAAGGGCGATCCGGGCGACCTCGAGCTCGACGTCAACTTCATGTTGCGCACGCCGCTTTGGCCCTGCGTCACGATGGACTGTCACGCGGTCGGCTCCGTTCGCGCGGCTCCCGTTCGCGTCTTGGACCTGCACGAGTTGACTGCAGGGAAGCTGGCGGCGCTCTTGGCTCGCAGCGCGTGCCGTGACGTCTTCGATGCGCACGCGCTCCTGGGTGCCCCCGGACTCGACCCCGCAAATCTCCGTCTCGGCTTCGTCGTGTACGGCGGCATCAACCGCAAAGACTGGCGAACGGTCTCACCCGCGGACGTGACCGCCGATCCGAGCGAGGTCCAGAGGGAGCTGGTACCCATGCTGCGCGCCGATCGCGCCCCGGCCAAGCGCGAGGTTGCGGCTTGGACCGAGAGGCTCGTCGGGGAGTGCCGCGAGCGACTCTCGCTGGTGCTCCCGCTCGACGATGCGGAGACGGAGTTCCTACGACGCCTCAACGACGGAGGGGAGATCGTCCCTGACCTGATCACGGGCGACCCTGGCATGCAAGCGAAGGTGCGCGACCATCCGGGCCTCAAGTGGAAGGCCCTCAACGTTCGCAAGCATCGGGGACTCGACGGAGCGGCTTCACCCGGCGAACCCGCCTGACGGACCCATCTTCGTCCCCCACTGCGCACACAGATCGTTGGTCACAATCTGGGCACAACGAAACACGACTTGCGGTAAATCGCGGTACTTTGCGGGACGAAGCCTTCAGAGCTTGAAGCTATTGACGGCGTGAGAATCCGCGCGAAAACCCGAGCTATGTCGCCCGTCCGCTTGAGGTTGTTCGCGATTTCTTCTGGAGCCGGCGCCCAGACTTGAACTGGGGACCTGCTGATTACGAATCAGCTGCTCTACCGACTGAGCTACGCCGGCCGGCCGATGAGACCCGCGGGTTATAGCAGACGCAGCGGCCCCTGGGCAACCGAGCGGCAACACGGAGCGGGAACACCGCGCGGCGACGCCGCGGGGCCGCCCGCGGGAGCGGCACCGCGACCCATGACCCGACGCTCGCGCCGACGGTCGCCGGCGGCGGCGGGGCCCACCGGCCGACGCTCCATCCGGGCGGCCGTCCACCGACGGGATACGCTGCTATCCTTCCCCACCGTCGAAATCATCTTGCCGGCCCCACGCCGCGCGCGAGCCAGGCGCACGGGCCCGGATCGGGAGCGGAACGCAGATGCTGAAACGACGCTTGGGTCGCACGGGGTACGTGGTTTCCGAGATCGGCTATGGCGCCTGGGGCCTCGGGGCCACCATGTGGCGCGGGGTCGGCGACGAGACGGGAAAGCGCGCCGTCCACGCGGCTCTGGATCTCGGCGTGGACTTCCTGGACACCGCGCTGGCGTACGGGGACGGGCACAGCGAGACGCTCCTGGCCGACGTTCTCGCGGAGCGCGGGGGTCGGGATCGGGTGACGATCGCGACGAAGATCCCTCCCAAGGACGGGGTGTGGCCGGGCAAGGCTGCGACGCCGATCGGGCGAACGTTTCCCGCTCGGTGGGTCGTGGAGTGCACGGAAACCTCCCTCCGCAACCTCCGGAGGGACGCCATCGACGTGCAGCAGCTTCACGTGTGGAACGACGCGTGGCTCGAAGCGCCCGGGTGGGACGAGACTCGCGCGGCGATGGAGCGTCTGGCGCAGCAGGGGAAGGTCCTGCATTGGGGCATCTCCATCAACGATCACGCGCCGGAGACGGCCCTGCGCGTCCTCTCCGACCCGCTCCTGGAGACCGCGCAGGTCATCTACAACATCTACGACCGCTCGCCGGAGCGGGAGCTGTTCGACCTCGCGCGCAGGACCGATCTCGGCATCATCGTGCGCGTCCCGTTCGACGAGGGGGCGCTGACGGGTGCCATCGGTCCCGACACCGAGTTTCCGGCGGGGGACTGGCGGCAGAGATACTTCCAGGGAGAGAGGAAGGCCGAGGCCTCACGCCGGGCGGAAAAGCTGAAGGAGCTCCTCGGTGACGAGGCGAAGACGCTTCCCGAGCTGGCGCTGCGATTCTGCCTGTCCCGACCGGAAGTCTCCACCGTGATTCCCGGCATGCGACGGCCCGAGCACGCCCGCGCGAACGCCGCAGTGTCGGATGGTCAGGCCCTCTCGCCGTCGCTCCTCCGCCTGCTTGCCGATCATGCCTGGGAGAAGAACTGGTACGGGGACTGATCCGTCGGGCCGCGGCCTCGGGGAAGATCCGGATCGGGGTGCGGAGGGAGACGAGCGGATGTCCAACGACGCCGGACGGCGCCGCCCGCCGAGCCGCGGCCGGGGTGCAAGCGTCAACCCCGCCGGCCGGTTTGAGCGCTTCGCGGTGGTTCCCGAAGACGACGGGTGGGGCAGCCTCGACGAGGAACCACGCCCCGTTCCGACCACGGTGATCCCCGAAGCGACGCGGACCATCATCGCGCGCAACGATTCTCCCGACGTGCCGTTCGATCAGTCCGTCAATCCGTACCGGGGCTGCGAGCACGGGTGCGCGTACTGCTTCGCCCGGCCCACGCACGCGTACCTCGGCCTTTCGGCCGGCCTCGACTTCGAGACTCGCATCTTCTCGAAGCCCGAGGCACCGCGCCTGCTCGCGGAGGAGCTGCGCAAGCACGGCTACCGGTGCCAGGTTCTCGTCCTGGGCGCGAACACCGACCCGTACCAGCCTGTCGAGCGCGACCTGCGGATCACTCGAGGGATCCTCGAGGTTCTCGCCGAGCACCAGCATCCGGTCAGCATCGTCACCAAGTCCGCGCTCGTCCTGCGCGACGTGGACCTGCTCGCGCCCATGGCCGCGCGGGGACTCGCGAGCGTGCTCCTTTCCGTGACGACGCTCGACGGCGAGCTGGCCCGAAGGCTCGAGCCGCGCGCCGCCGCCCCCGCGCGCAGGGTCGCCACCCTCGGCGCGCTGGCGCGCGCCGGGATCCCGGTGGGAGTGCTGGCGTCCCCGATGATCCCGGCGCTCAACGACGCGGAGCTCGAGCGGATCCTCGAAGCGTGCGCCGGAGCGGGGGCGCGGTGGGCCGGCTACGTTCTCGTCCGGCTCCCCCACGATCTGCGCGCGATCTTCGCGGAGTGGCTCGAGACCCACTACCCGACGAAGGCGCGCCGCGTCCTCTCGCGGATCCGAGACCTCCACGACGGCAAGCTCTACGACCCGAGGTTCGGGGAGCGGATGCGAGGGCAGGGGCCGTACGCGGCGCTGCTGCGCGATCGCTTCGACATCGCGTGCCGCCGCCTCGGCATCGAGACGGGCCGGCCTCGACTCGACACCACCCGGTTCCGGCTCCCCGCGCGGCGTGGAGACCAGACGCGGCTATTCCCGTGACGGCCGCGCTCGTCATCTTCGTCCTGACCTACGCGGTGATCGCCCTCCAGGGGCTGCCGCGGCTCCGGCTCGACCGTCCGGCAGGGGCGCTGCTCGGGGCCGTGGCGATGGTCGCGTTCGGCGTGGTGCCGTTCGAGCGGGCGCTCGACGCCATCGACCTGGACACGATCCTGTTCCTGCTCGGCATGATGATCGTGCTGGCGTATCTCGAGCTCTCCGGGTTCTTCCAGGTCGTCGAGCGGCGCGTGATGGGGCTCGCGCGCAGCGCCCGCGGTCTCCTCTGGATCGTGGTGATTTCCTCGGGGGTCCTGTCCGCGCTGTTCATGAACGACACGATTTGCCTGATGCTGACCCCGGTGGTGCTGCGGGTCACGCGGCGGCTGGAGCTTCCCCCGGTCCCATACCTCATCGCGCTCGCCACCGCGTCCAACGCGGGAAGCGTCGCGACGATCCTCGGGAACCCGCAGAACGCGCTCATCGCGGTCCGGTCCGGGATCCCGCTGCTCCCGTTCTCCGCGGCGCTCTGGCCGGTTGCGGCAGCCGGTCTCGCGCTTACCGGGATCCTCCTCTCGTGGCTCTACCGGGGCACGATCTCCGGCGCGCCCATCCGAATCCCACCGCCCCGGGCGCCTCAGACCATCGAGACGTGGATGCTCGCCGCCGGCACGCTCTCCGGGTTGGGGATGCTCGTGGCGCTGGCGTTCGGCGTGCGACCCGCCGCGGCTGCCATGGTCGCCGCCGCCGCGGTCATCCTCGCGGGGGCGGCGCGGCCGCGGGAGGCGCTGCGGGAGGTGGACTGGGTCCTGCTGGTCTTCTTCGCAGGGCTCTTCGTCGTCATGCGGGGAGTCGCCGACGCCGGGCTCTCCGACCGGATCGTGCACGGAGTCGCCGGACCGCTCGCCCAGGTCGGACCGTGGGGGCTCGCGCGTCTCGGCCTTGCCGTGACCCTGCTGTCCCAGGCAGTGAGCAACGTGCCCGCGGTCATGCTGTTCGTGCCGTCCGTCGAGGCCCTCCCGCCCGCCGTGGCCCGGAGCACCTGGCTGGCCCTGGCCGCGGCGTCGACGCTCGCGGGCAACCTGACGATCATCGGCTCCGTCGCGAACATCATCGTGTTCGAGACCGCGCGAAGGGACGGCGTTCGGGTGGGGTTCCTCGAGTACTTGCGCGTGGGGGTGCCGCTGACGCTCGCGACGCTCGCCGTGGCGTGGGGAGTGCTGCTCGCGCGCTGATGCGCGTGTGAAAGAACCCGGTCGAGACGGATGCGTTCAGACCGCGTTCGAGCGCGACGGATCAGATGTGCGCTCGGATCCAGGCTTCGGCCGCCTGATCCGCCAGCTGTCGCCTGAGCCAGGATTCGTCCTCGATGCGCCGCGAGATCCGGTAGAGATCGCACACCGCGCGTCGGCACCACGCATGGTTCACCACGTCGTGAATCGAGACGCTCAGGACTTCCTGGATCGAGGCGAGCGGAGCGCGGCGTACCACGAGCTCGATCGGATCGGGCCGGAGGATCCTGCTTCCGGCGCGCTCGGGGAACATGGTCGAAGCCATCGAGGCGAGCGTATCCTGGGTCGCCGGGCCGGGCAAGGCAATCCGGTGTGCCGACGAACGTGGGGGAGTCTCCATGACGATCGAGGACCTCTCTCTGGCGCTTCAGAGAGCGCTCGCGGGACCCCTGCCGGGCGCGGAGGCTCACGTCCTCCTCTCGCCGCAGCCGAGACCCGGATGGAGACCCGGACGGCTCCCGGGAGAGTCGAGGCCCGGAGCGGCGCTTCTGCTGTTCTACCCGAGCGACGGAGAAGTTCATTTCGTGTTGACTGTTCGAGCGAAGCACCTTCCCAGCCATCGCGGGCAGGTGTCCCTTCCCGGCGGCGCCCTGGAGGAGGGCGAGTCGTTCCCCGCCGCCGCTCTGCGCGAGGCTCAGGAAGAGGTCGGCGTCGATCCCGCGGAAGTGCAGGTTCTCGGGTCCCTCACCCCCCTGCACATTCCTGCCAGCGGGTACGTCCTGCATCCCGTCGTCGGCGTCGCCTCGCGCCGCCCGGAGCTTCGCCGCGCCGAAGGAGAGGTCGAGCGGATCCTCGAGGTTCCGTTCCGCGACCTCATGGATCCCGCTCGATTGCGGTCCGAGCCCCGACGGATTCGCGAAGAGGCGTGCCTCGTTCCGTACTTCGACCTATCGGGGGAGAAAGTGTGGGGCGCCACCGCGATGGTCCTCGCGGAGCTGCGCTCAATGCTGGCAGCCTAACCGGTTCCGTGGCAGCGGAGGCAGTCCTGACCGACGGGGTGATTGCGCGACTGCGGGCTGGGGCCGGTGGGCCCGTGGCAGGAGAGGCACTCCGGGCCGCCCGCGGCGTCGGAGTGGGCCGCATCGGAAGGCAGGATCGGCGGCTGGGGGTTCCGGAGGGCGAGCCCGATCAGCAGCGCTGCCAGAGCGCCGAGCGCGACGAGGAGGAAAACCTGCTTTCGCGTCACGTTGGATCGCTCCGCCGTCACTGGCTGTACGGCATCTCGAATGGGTCGGGCGGCGGGGCGTCCCGTATCGAAGGGTCGAGCCGGATCGCTCCCTCGTGCTGGGCGAGCAGTCGCACCAGACGCGCAACGTAGCGGGATGCGCGCGCCACGCGCGCGGGGGAGACCTTGTCGGGGGTGTCGCCCGGGCCGTGATAGTCGGCGTGGTAGCCCGAGAAGGGGTACACGATCGGCACCCCGGCCTCGTGGAAGCTCGCGTGGTCGCTGATCGGCCGGAAGCGGAGGCTTCCGTAGAAACGGAGATCGAACCCCACGCCGTCGTTCGCCTTCGTCGCGATCTCCCGCAGCGCCGGCGCGCCTGCGCTGTAGATGACCTGGAGGACGTCCTTGTAATCGTCCCGGTCCAGGTTGCTCCGGCCCAGCATGTCGAGGTTCACCGCGGTCGCGATCCTGTCGAGCGGGACCACGGGATGTCCGGTGAAGTACGTCGAGCCCAGGCGCTCGCGCTCCTCGCCCGTCCATGCGGCGAGAACGATCTCCCGGGCCCCCGTCGGCGGTTCCGCCCGCAGGGCCGCCGCGACGGCGAGAAGCCCGGCGATCCCCGTCGCGTTGTCGTCCGCGCCCGGATGCAGCGCGCCGCCGATCGTTCCCAGATGGTCCCAGTGCGCCGCAAGAACGACGATCTCTCCGTCGAGGCCGCGACCCGCCCCGAGCCGCGCGACCACGTTGCGCAGTGCGACGACCTTCCGATCCTTGAACGCGAGACGGATCGCGACGGTCCGCCCCGCGATCGGCCGGCCGGCGGACTTTCCCGCCTCGAGGGCCGCCGAGGCCGCCCGCAGATCGAAACCGCTTCCCTCCAGCATTCGAGTCGCGGCCCGGGGCTCGAGGACGAGCACGGGGATCGGAGTATTTCGTGACGCCAGGCCGATCCACTCCCCGCCCGTGTCGGGTCCGCGAAGCAGGTCGCCCGCCCGTGCGGCGCGCCCGGCGGGATTGGGGACGACGAGGAGGGCCACGGCCCCGAGCGACTCCGCCAGCGCGCGCTTGGACGAGAGCGGCAAGTGGCGCGTCGGGCGCGCGCCATTGAAGCGCGAGGCCGCATCCGTCTCTCCGGGCTCGCCCGAGAGCGCCAGCACGATCTTGCCGCGAGCTTCGAGACCCGCGTAGTCGTCGTACCCGTACTCGGGGGCGCGAATCCCGAACCCGGCGAACACGAGCTCTCCCGCAACCTCGATCGTCTCCGACCGATCCGGGGTCATTCGAAAGTCCGAGGACGCGGCGAGCGCGACGACCTCGTTCGACGTTTCGGCGGGGACCGCGCCGCCCTTCCTCTCGACGCGGATGCTCGATCCCGCGACGTCGTATTCCGCACGGATCCCGGGCACCGCCTGGAAGAACGAGCGACCCGAGGGACCATCGTCTCCCGCGGGGAGCCATCCCAGGGCCTGAAAGCGCGACGCGACGTACGCCGAGGCCACGGCGCCTCCGCGCTCGGCGGCCGCGCGCCCCTCGAGCTCGGGGGAAGCGAGGAACGCCACCGTCGCCGCGATCTCCGACGGAAGCACCGCCTCGTCGCCCGGAGTCCCGGAGCCCGCGAGCGTCGCCGATGCGAGCACGCCCACCGCGAGGACTCGACAACGACGCGCCACGCGACCCATGCATCCCCCGGAGAAAAACGATGGATTATAGCTCCGCTCCCAACCTGCGGAGCGAGGATCGGGCATAATCTCCGCGGAGAGGAAGAATGAACATGATGATGATCTGCCTCACGGGCGTTCTCCCGACACCTCGGGAGAAAACAGACCCAACCGGAGCGATGCTGGTCTGCCGGCGTCGCGGAGGGCGGGAGGGGGGGTTCGGGGGCAAAGCCCCCGCGCTGCTGTTTCCTCAGAGACGTACCATCCGCCCCGTCGTTTGCTCGTTCGCCACCGCAGCCGTCGCCTGCCTCGCGGTCTCTGCCGCGGCGGCGTCGGCCGTCGGGACGTACGTCGAGGAGACGCTCGACAACGGCCTCCGCGTCGCCTACATCCAGCATCGGGCGAACCCGATGGTGGCCTCGTCCGTCGTGGTGAACGCCGGAGTCATCCACGAGCCCGAAGGCATGAACGGAGCGTCCCATTTCCTCGAGCACCTTCTCTTCAATGGGACGGAGCGACGCACCCAGCGGGAGCTGTACGACGAGGCGGACCGGTACGGCGCCTACAACAACGCGTCGACGCGCGAGGACCACACGCTGTTCTCGCTCCTGATCCAGAAGGAGTTCGCCGAGAAGGGGCTCGACATCCAGTCCGACATGCTGTTCCACTCCACGCTGCCCCAGGAGAAGTTCGACAAGGAGAAGGGGATCGTCCTCGAGGAGATGGCGAAGGACGCGAACGATCCGGAATCCCTCGCGCGGGAGGGCTTCCGCGCGTTCGCGTACGCGGGGACTCCGCTTTCACGGCCGGTGCTCGGGAGCGAGGCATCGATCTCGACGCTGAGCCGCGACGCGGTGTACCGCTATTACAAGTCCCGTTACGTGCCGTCCAACATGATGCTCGTCCTGATGGGCGATTTCGAGCTGTCCGAGATGAAGGCCGCGGTCCGCAGGACGTTCGGCAGCGCGGCCGCGGCGAAGCGCCCCGCGGCCTCCCAGGGTAAGTGGCCCACGACACCCGCGAACAACCTGCTGCGGCATCTCGTCGAGGCGGGCCGCACCTACGTGCACGCGGCCTTCCCCCTTCCTCTTCCCCCGCAGCATCCCGACGTTGCTGCCATCGAGCTCCTGATCGATGCGCTCTCCGACACGGACGAGGCGCCCCTGCGCCGGGCCCTCACGTCGGGTGCGGATCCCCTGGCGCTGTCCTTCAGCCTCGCGGTGTCGCCGCGCGTCGCGCCCTGGTCCACCGTGGAGTTCGAAGCGGTGCTCCCCGCATCCCGCGACGCGTCGGAGGTCCTCGCGACGCTGGCCGATGCGCTGGGCTCCCCCGAGGTCCTCCAGGCGGCTCGGGATCGGGTGGACGCCGTCCGCTACGCGGCACGCGCCGACGAGGTGCTGACCGCCGACCAGATCCATTACTACGTGCTCACCCGGTCCGCCTACGTTCCCGACTCCCCGAAGGACTACCTGGCGCGCCGGCTGGAGATCCTGGATGCGGTGAGCGAGGAGGCGCTGGATCGGGCCGCGAGCTTCCTGCGGGACGGCGTGTCCGCCATCCGCGTCGCGGTCGCCGGCCCGGGGCAGGCCGAGTCCCGTTCCTCGTGGAAGTCTCCGGTGCGCTCCGCAGCCCGCGCGGCCGCCGAGTCCAGCGACGCAGCACGGGCGATCGACGAGACGCTCCCCACGGGAATCCGCCTTCATCTCGAGCGTAACGACGACTCGAAGGTGTTCGCGGTCCACCTCGCGCTCGCGCCGCGCACGGCGTCCGAGCCCGCGGGGAAGGAGGGGATCGCGGACTTCGTGCACCGGCTCCTCCTGCGGGGCACGCTCGTCCACGATCGGGTTGCCCTTGCGGCCCGCCTCCAGGATCTCGGCGCCCGCGTCAAGACGCACGACGATCCCGCGGTCCCGTACGACGACTACCAGACGACTCCCGAGTACTCGTTCGTGCGCCTCGAGATGCCGGCCGATCGGTGGCGGGAGGGGATCGCGACTCTGGGCGAGATCGTCCGATTCCCGCGGTTCGATCCCAAGGAGATCGAGTCCGTTCGAAAAGAGATGCTCGACCTGCAGAAGAGGCGGTCGGAGTCCACACGCGCGCGCGCCCAGGATCTGGCCGCGAGCGTCCTCGCCCCGGATCACCCGCTGTCGAAGCCGGTTCTGGGCACCAACGCGTCGGTGTCCTCGATCAGTGCCGAGGACCTCCGGACGTTTCACGCTGCGTACGTGACCGGTCGCCGCATGGTCCTCACGCAGGTCGGACCCGTGGAGCCGCGAGAGGTTCTGGACGCGGTCGCCGGAGCGTTCTCCGATCTCGCCCCAGGCCAGGAGCCCGCCGCCGTGCCGAAGCCTCCGCTCACCCCGCCGGGACGCGCCGCCGAGGACAAGCTCGGAAAAGAGCAAGCCTCGGTGGCCGTCGCGTACCTGTTCGACGCCGATGCCGGCGACGAGGCCGCGCTCCAGGTGGCGGGAGCGCTTCTCGCGGACATCCTCTCGTTCCGACTGCGCGAGGAGAAGGGGCTCGCGTATTCCATGTCGGCGTCCATCGGCGGCTGGGGCGGAAGGACCCGATTCGAAGCGTCGATGGCCACGCGCCAGGCGAACGTGGACGAGGCGGTGCGCGGTCTGTCGGACGAGATCGGCGCGTTCCGCGAGGCCGAGCCCGACCCCGCGGCGGTGGAGAGGGCCGCGAACAGCCTGCGCGGGCGACTCCTCATGCGCCGTCTGACTCGGATCAACCAGGCATACTTCGCCGGGCTGGATCGAATCGCGCAGCGACCCGCCGGGGACGATCTGTCCCGACTGCGTGCGCTGCTCGAGGTGCGTGCCCCGGACGTGCGGCGGGTCGTTCGGAAGTACCTCGACCCGGCGAAGTGCGCGACGCTGATCGTCCGCTGACGGCGCAAGAGGGCGACGTGCACGCGACGAGCGCTCGTGACGGGACGGGGGAAGGCGAGTTCGTCCTTCTCCTGCGGACCTGGGACGACGGAGAGGCGGAGATCGTGCGAAGCCTGCTCGAGACCTACGAGATTCGCTGCCAGGTGGTCTCCGACGTCGTGCACTCCCTGATCCCTCTCACGGTGGACGGACTCGGAGAGGTCCGGATCCTCGTCGCCGCCTACGACCTCGAAGCCGCCCGCGATGTCCTCGCCGAGCATCGGCGGCAGGGGATGGAGATCGTGCCGGGAGGCAAGGAGGACGACGGCCCGGAGGGAGGGGAAGCGGGATGAAGGAGGCGGAGCTCGTTGCTTCGACGCCGACCCGGATCGACCTGGCCGGCGGCACCCTCGACATCTGGCCGCTGTGCGTTCTCGTCCCGCGTGCGGTCACCGTCAACCTCGCCATCGAGCTGCGCGCGCACGCCACCGTCTCGCCGAGAGCGGACGGCCGAGTGGTCATCGTCTCGAAGGATCGTCGCCGCCGGGTCTCGGCCAAGCTCCCCCTGAAGGACGGCGAGCGATCCGGTCCTCTCGGTCTTCTCCTCGGCCTGGTGGACTCCTTCGCTCCCGAACGAGGTCTCGATCTGACGACGCGAGCGGAGGCGCCGGCCGGCGCCGGGCTCGGCGGATCTTCGGCGCTGGCGGTGGCGGTGGCGGGTGCTTTGTCCCGATTCACGGGGGAGCGGCTTCGGAACGAGGCGCTCCTGAGGCGCGTCATCAACGTCGAGGCCACTGCGATCCGAGTTCCCACCGGGAACCAGGACTACCTGGCCGCGCTCCACGGCGGACTCTCCGCGTGGTGGCACACGCCGGACGGCCCTCGCGGCGAGCCGATCCCGATCCCCCCGGGGCTCACCGATCGCCTCGTCCTCGCCTACACTGGCGAGCCCAGGCAGTCGGGGTACAGCAACTGGGACATGTTCCGCCGGTTCGTGGACGGCGAGGCGGCGACCGTTCGCCGCATGGAATCGATCGCCCGCATCGCGGGTGAGATGCGCGACGCGTTACGCGAGGGTGATCTTCGCGAGGCCGGGAAGCTCCTCGGCGAGGAGGGTCGGCTTCGATTTCGGCTCGCCCCCACCGTGGCGACTCCGGCGCTCAGGCGCGCCGTCGAGGCCGCGCGTCGGGCGGGCTCCCTGGGAGTCAAGGTCTGCGGCGCGGGCGGGGGAGGCTGCCTCGTCGCGTTCGCGGAGGAGGGAGACGCGCGTCCCGTCGCCTCGGCCCTGCGACGAGCGGGCGCGCGGATCCTTCCGTGTCGTCCGGCCCGCCGCGGCCTGGTCGTCAGCGGACGCTGAGAGGGATCGAGACCGGCACCTTGGCGGGCGCGCAGAACCCGCTGGCCGCCACGCAGTAGAAGTACGTGAGCTGCGCCGGGACCGAGTGGGCCCCCGGCTTGGCCGCCGCAGCGCGCCGTAACGTGAGTTCCACGGGGTCGACGGTCTTGTAGTAGTTCGTCTCGATTCGCTCCGGAGGAGGCGGCTCCGAGCTACCGATCGCCGCCTCGCCCCCGTCGACGAGGCCCTCCTGAGCCGGGACTTTCAATTTGATCTTCGGATACCGGTTGATCTTGATCCCCGGTGCTGGCGTCAGGCGGACGGTCACCACGCTCTCTGCCCCCGGCGCGGCCGACTCCGGGACGACCACGACCACGACCTTCGCTGGCTCCTTGATCGGTCCCGCAGGGGCCGTACCGGGCAGAGCCGGCTGGGTGATGGATGCCATGAGAACGAGGCAGGGGAAAGCGAGTCTCAACATGATCGGGATGGTACAGGGGCCTGTCAGGGATCGCAAGCCGCGGCTCGGTCGCGGGTGTACGACAGGAAAGTGAGGAGACGATCCTGCGAATCGGGGACAGTCGTCCATGACGCCCGAGGCGTCACCCTGGAATGGTGAAAAAGTCCCGCGGAAATTCACGCCGGTCCGCCGGCGTGCTTTTCCGGCGGGCGCCGGGGGCGCGCGGGCGGAGCCCCCGTGTCTGCATACCAGTTCCCCATGAAGCTCGTGGCGTCACCCGAAAGCGATGAAAAACCCGCGGGAGGTGCAGGCCGGTCCGCCGGACTGCACCGTACGCGGGTGCGGGGGTCCGGGGGCTGGCCCCTGGCATGTTCACTCTAGCAACCGCAACTCGCACAATGCCCCGTGGTTTGAACGAGTTGCGTGCTGGCGAGTTTCGCTTGCTGTCCCCGATTCGCTTCGATTCAGCTCCTCCCCACTTTCCTGTCGTACACCCCTGGGTCGCGGACGACGAATCCGAAGTCAGAGATCCGTCTCCTTGCCCCGGCATCGGGTCGGGGGTACACTTCCGCTGGGCCTCGGATCCCGCCGGGGAAGGAGTCAACCATGCGTAAGTCGATTCTGTTTCTTGCCATGGGTGTCTGCTTCATCTCGTTCTCGACGGCGATCGCTGACGAGATCGTCCACTTCGCGAACGGGACGTTTCTCCGCGTGCAGCGCCATGAAATCAAGGGTGAGATGGTTCACGTGTTTCTGGACGCCAACGCGACCATGGCGTTTCCCGTTCGCTTGATCGACAAGATCGAGAGCGGTCAGTCGGTCGTCTTCGGGGCCCCGCAGTCGCAGACCCAGGTGAATCAGGTGATCGCCCGCACTCCCTCGCCGCCGCCGGCGAATCCCAACGATCCGTATTCGACGCCCGTGGTGGGTAATCCGGCGTTCGCGGTGCGAAACGACGACGGACAGTCGAAGGGAAGCGATCGGATGACCGCACCGGTGTACGGCGGGCCGCGCATGTTGAGCGGCTCCGGCGCGGAGAAGTCGTTCCCCGACAGCTCGATCATGGCAGGGCGGGCGCGGGGTCCCGCGGGATCGTTGCTGAGCGGAGATAAGGTCGTCCTCCCGGGGAAGTCGTCGTTCCGGTCCCCAGTTCCGCTGACGCAAAGGCCGGGAGTGACCAAGCCCGAGCCGGAGCCGTCGGGTGACTCGTCCGGCGGATCGAAAGAGGGAAGCGGGGGTCCCGGCGGCCCCGGAGAATAGAACCAGTTGATCATCGGGCTCACCGGCCCGAACGCCGCCGGAAAGGGCGAGGTTGCCGCCCACCTCGGTCGCCGCGGCTATCGCGTTCACTCGCTTTCCGACATCGTTCGCGACGAGGCGACACGGCTCGGCTTCGCTCCGGAGAGGGAGCACCTCATCCGCATCGGGAACGAGCTTCGCGTCCTGGGTGGCCCGGGGGTCCTCGCCGAACGCATCGTTTCTCGCCTGGGCGAGCAGGATGTGGTGGACTCCATACGAAACCCGGCCGAGGTCGATGTGCTCCGACGGCTTCCGGCGTTCCGCCTGCTCGGGGTTACTGCGCCGTCCAGGATCCGCTTCGCGAGGAGCCTGGCTCGGAATCGGGCGGGGGACCCTCGCACGATCGAGGAGTTCGAGGCTCGCGAGCGCGAGGAGAACGCTCCCGGCGCCCGGCGGCAGCAGCTCGAGGCGACGTTTCGGCTCGCGGACCGGGTCGTGTCGAACGACCGGGACCTGGTCTCTCTCTGCCGGGCCGTCGAGGATATCCTGGCCGAGTGGCGGGCGTCGGCCGGGGCGAACGACTGAGGAATCCCGATTCATGGGCAGCCTCCGCGATTTCGCGGAGAGCCGCCTTGCTCGCTCGCTTGCGACCTGGGGTGAAAATACGGGGGCCAGCCCTCGAACCATCGGCCCCGCGTACCGTGCAGTCCGGCAGACGCCTGCGCCTCCCGCGGGTTTTCATCGTTCCTGAGTGACGCCCCTGGGCGTCAGGGACGGCCGGTCCCGACTCGCAGCATCGTCTCACCGCTTCTCTGCCGTGCACCCCCCGGCGGGGCTCGATTGACGGCTCCGCGGCGGCTCCGATACAGTACCGACTCGCGAGACACCGGAGATTCTCAAATGGAAGAGGCGATCCGAAGGCAGTTCGCCGGAGCGAAAACGCGTCAGGTCCCTCGGGACGAGACGCGCGGCGCGCACAATCCCACATCCCCCGCGGGATTGTTGCGACGCATCGAGTCCCCTGCCGACCTGAGGGATCTCTCGCGGGCCGACCTCCACCGTCTGTGCGACGAGATCCGCGAATTCATCATCGACGTGGTCTCGCGGAAGGGCGGACACCTGGGGGCGAGTCTCGGCGTCGTCGAGCTCACGATCGCGCTCGAGGCGACTCTCGACCTGCCGCGGGACCGTGTGGTCTGGGACACCGGTCACCAGGCGTACGTCCACAAGGTCCTCACGGGGCGTCGCGACGCGCTCTGGACGATACGGCAGCACGACGGGATCTCGGGTTTCCTGAAGCGAGACGAGAGCCCGTACGACGCGTTCGGCGCCGGCCACGCCTCGACGAGCATCTCGGCGGCCCTCGGAATGGCGTCCGCGCGGGATCTGGCCGGTGCCGACCACCGCGTCGTGGCGGTCCTGGGCGACGGCGCCATGACCGGGGGACTGGCGTACGAGGCGCTCAACAACGCCGGGCAGTCCGGCCGGAATCTGCTGGTCGTGCTCAACGACAACGGGATGTCGATCGCGCCGAACGTCGGCGCCATCGCCCACTATCTGACGAGCGTCACCGCGAACCCACACCTCAAGAAGTTCCACGACGATGCGCTGCACCTCCTGCAGAAGCTGCCCGCGCTCGGGGAGCCGATGGGAGAGATCGCGAAACGTCTCGAGGGCGCTCTCAAGAGCGTCGTGGTTCCCGGGGGCCTTTTCCAGGCGCTGGGCTTCAGCTATTTCGGTCCGGTGGACGGGCACGACCTGGACATGCTCCTCGGGCTCCTGCCGAACGTCTACCAGCGATCGGGCCCCGTCCTCCTCCACGTGTTGACGAGAAAAGGAAAGGGACTGGCGGTGGCCGAGGCCGACCACGAGTCGTTCCACGGCGTGAGCCCGTTCGACAAGCTCACCGGGAAGGCTCTTCCCGCCGCGCCGTCGTCACCTCCCGGGTACACCTCGGTCTTCGGAGAGGCGATGCTCGAGGCCGCCGAGGCGTTCCCGGGCATGGTCGCCATCACGGCGGCGATGCCCACCGGGACCGGCCTCAATCCGTTCAAGGAGCGGTATCCGGAGCGGTTCTTCGACGTGGGGATCGCCGAGGCGCACGGGGTGTGCTTCGCTGCCGGACTCGCGTGCGACGGGGCCCGTCCGGTCGTCACGATCTACTCCACCTTCCTGCAACGGGCGTTCGACCAGATCGTCCACGACGTGGCGCTCCAGCACCTCCCGGTCGTGTTCGCCATCGACCGAGCGGGGCTCGTGGGCGCCGACGGACCGACCCACCACGGGGCGATGGACCTCTCGTTCCTTCGGTGCGTGCCGGATCTGGTTCTGGCTGCGCCGAAAGATGGAAACGAGCTGCGCGATCTGCTTTGGACCGGCCTGCGGCACGAGGGCGGACCGTTCGCGTTCCGCTTCCCGCGCGATACGGTTCCGGCGGAGTACGATCCGACGCGGGCGCCGCGCGTGATCCCCGTGGGAAGCTGGGAGACGCTCCGCGACGGCACCGACGTGGCGTTCCTCGCGGTCGGGCCCATGGTCGCAACCGCTCTCGAGGCGCGGGAGCGGCTGGCGAAGCGGGGGATTTCGGCCATGGTCGTGAACTGCCGATTCGTGAAGCCGCTCGATGCGGAGACGTTGCGAGCCGCCCGAAGGAAATGCCGGATCCTCGTGACCGTGGAGGAGAACAACCTTCCGGGCGGGTTCGGGGACAGCGTGCTCGACGCGCTCTCACAGGAGCGGTTGAGCACCGAGGGAGTCATTCGGCTGGGTCTGCCAGACGCGTTCGTCACGCACGGCTCGCGTCGAGAGCTTCTGGAACTGGTCGGCCTCACTCCGACCGAGCTCGAGCGCGTCGTCGTGGCGGCTCGAGAGGAACCGTCGTCCCGAGGGGACGAACTCGCCTGAACGGTCTCGCGCTTTCCCTGCCAGCCCGGAGGCACCCCACGTGATCCGAGTCGTCAGCGCCCGAGGAAGCGACCTCGCGTCGCTCGAGGCCGACGTGGCCGCGTGCTTCGCCTACGAAGGCGACCGTGAGCCGCGCGGGGTTCGCAGCCCGGCGCTGCGCCGCGAGCTCGGCGCACGCATGAAGGCGGAGGCGTTCTCGGGCCGGCGCGGCGAGAGCGTGGTGTGGAACGCGGACGGCCGGTATCGGTCCCGGCGCTTCCTGGTGGTCGGACTGGGCAAGCCCACCGTGCCGTCCTTCGAGGCAGTCCGGAAGGGGTGCGCGCGGGCGGCTCGCATGGCGGGCACATTTGCGGCGACGAGCCTCGCACTGCGGCTTCCCCCGGTCCCCGGGACTCAGGCCGCCTCCGAGGCGCGCGCCGCCACGGAAGGTGCCCTGCTCGGAGCGTACCGGTTCGACCGCTACCTGACGGAGCCGTCGCGCCGGCGCTGCAAGATCGAGAGCGTGGTTTTGTCCGCCGACGGGCCGGCGAACTCGATGCGACGGGCGGTGGATCGGGGCGAGATGGCGGCTCGAGCCACCCGGCTCGCGCGAGACCTGGTGAACGAGGCTCCCTCGGTGATGACTCCGTCCGAGGTGGCGCGGCGTGCCGTCGATGCGGGAACCGCGGGTGGGCTTGCCGTGGAGGTCCTCGGCCCCGCCGAGATCCGGAAGCTCCGGATGCAGGCGCTGCTATCGGTCTCGCGCGGCAGCGGGCAACCGCCTCGCGTGGTGCATCTCGCGTATCGCCCGCGACGCGGCCGGCCGACCAAGAAAATCGTTCTTCTGGGAAAGGGAGTGACCTTCGACAGCGGCGGTCTCAATCTCAAGCCGGGCGCCGGCATGATCTCGATGAAGAGCGACATGGCCGGAGCCGCGGCTGTCCTCGCGGCCATGACGGTTCTCGAAGAGCTCGGCTGCCGCGCGGAGGTGCACGGGCTCCTGGGACTCGTCGAGAACATGACCGGACCGGACGCATGCAAGCCCGGAGACATCGTCACGAGCTACTCGGGGAAGACCGTCGAGATCACGAACACCGACGCGGAGGGACGGCTCGTCCTGTGCGACCTGCTGGCCTACGCGGCCAAAACGATGGAGCCGGACGCGATCGTGGACCTGGCGACGCTCACGGGCGCCTGCGTCGTCGCGCTGGGTCCGCTCTCGAGCGGCGTGTTCTCTCGGCACGAAGCGCTGAGAAACGAGATTCTCGCTGCCGGTCGGGACGCCGGCGAGAAGCTCTGGCCGCTGCCCATGTACGACGAGTACCTGGAGTCTCTGCGGGAGGGCCCGGCCGATCTGCGGAATCACGGCGACCGGTGGGGCGGAGCGATCCTGGCCGCCCTCTTCCTCGGAGAGTTCGTTCCCCGGGAGCTGCCGTGGGCGCATCTGGACATCGCGGGCCCGGCGTTTCTCGAGCGGGACAGCGTGGAGTCCGTTGCGGGAGGAACCGGAGCCGGGGTGCCCACGCTGCTGCGCTGGCTGGAGCGAATCCCGCTCGATTGACCCGCGACCCCAAGGCGGCGAGCCGTCACGGGTGCCGGCCCGGTCTCGTCCGGCGCGCAGCGGGGAAGGACGTCGGACATGGGACATCGGGAGCACCGCAGGGCGGGTGGACGGGCCCTTTCGATAGCGGTTTTGACCGTCAGCGACTCGAGAACGGCGGCGACGGACTCGTCCGGGGCCTCCGTGCGACGCTGGATCGAGGACTCCGGGCACCGGATCTTCGAAGCGGCAATCCGACCCGACGAGCCGGATCTCGTCCGTTCGTGGGTCGTCGAGCGTCTCGCGACGGACGGGTGCGATGCGGTCATCACGACGGGCGGCACCGGGATCTCCGCGCGGGACTCGACCTACGAAGCGCTCGCCGGACTTCTGGAGAAGCGCCTGGACGGGTTCGGAGAGCTCTTTCGAGCGTTGAGCTTCCTCGACATCGGCAGCGCGGCCATGCTCAGCCGGGCCGTCGGAGGCGTCGCGCTGGGGAAGCTCCTGTTCTGCCTGCCCGGGTCCCAGGCCGCGGTCGATCTGGCGATGGGACGGCTCCTCGCGCCGGAGCTCGGCCACATGGCCGCGGAGCTCGAGAAGCACCGCGCCGGCGGGCAACGCGATTCGCCCCCCGAGCGCGATGGTCCCAAGCTCGAGGATCAGTAGTTCCGGTTGTACAGCGCGCGGATGAGGTCGGGTCCGACCTGGGGGTCGAGCCATTGCTCGCGAGAGATCCCGAGCCAGCGGTGGTTCGGACGCATGCGCGCGACGCGATGAACGTTCAACAGGTGCTCAATGGTGATGTTGTCGGTCGTGACGTTGCCCGCCCCGGTTCCGCACGCGAGGGTGAGGGATGGCGGAGGGTGGTTGAAGATCCCTCCGAGCGCCCCCTCCGTCGTCGGTGTGTTCACCAGGATCCGCGCCGCGTCCATGGCCGCGAAGTCCGCGACCACCGACTCGTCGTTGCAGTAGACCCCCACCGTGTGACCGACCCCGCCCAGGTGCGTCACGGCGCGGCACGTCTCGATGGCGGTCGGGTAGTCCGGAACACGGTAGTAGGCGAGCACGGGGGCGAGGATCTCGTACGAGAGCGGGTTGCCGGGACCGGTCCCGTCCGGCTCGCCGATCAGGAGCCGCGTCTCGTTCGGCACCGCGAACCCGGCCTTGCAGGCGATGACCGCGGCAGGCTGACCGACGATGTCGGCGCGCATGGTCTGGGCGTCCTCGTCGAAACAGACGGCGCCAAGCGCCCGGGTCTCCTCCGCCGAGCAGAAGTAGCCCCCTCGCTCGGCGAGGAGAGGACGGATCCGGCGGTCGACGTCGGGCTCGACGACGAGGGACTGCTCGCTCGCGCAGACGGTGCCGTTGTCGAACGTCTTGGAGTGCACGATCATCCGGGCGGCCAGTGGAATGTCGGCCGAGGCGTGCACGTAAACCGGGACGTTTCCCGGGCCGACGCCGAGAGTGGGTGTCCCCGACCTCTGGGCTCGACGGACGATCGAGCTGGTTCCCGTGGCCAGGATCATCGCGAGCTTCCTGTGACGCATGACGGCGTCCACGTACTCGCTCTGGGCTTTCGGGATCCACTGGATCGCGCCGGGAGGCGCGCCGGCGGCTGAGGCGGCGTCGGACAGGATCCTCGCCGCTTCGCGGCAGCATTTTCGGGCGCCGCGGTGGAAGCTGAAGATCACCGGGTTGCGGGTCTTGAGGCAGATGAGAGCCTTGAAGATCACCGTCGAGGTCGGATTCGTGACCGGCACGAGGGCCAGCACGGGGCCGATGGGTTGGGCGATCTCCGTGATGCCCCGCTCGGCGTCCTCGGAGAGGACACCCGAAGTCTTCTTGCCCCGGAGATGCTCGTAGATCAGAAGGCTGGCCCAGGCGTTCTTGACCACCTTGTGCTCGAAGACGCCCATCTGCGTTTCGTCCGCCGCAAGACGGGCGAGGCCGATCCGAGCTTCGAACGCGGCCGCGTACGCGGCATCCACGATCCGATCCGTTGCAGCCTGATCCAGCCGCCGGAACGCCGCCGCAGCCATCACGGCGCTTCCGACGATCTCGTCGGCGTACCGGTCGAACTCGTTCATTCGATTCACCCTGGAGACTCCCCGTTCCGGATCGCTCCCCTTGCGGCCCCCCCGAGACCGCAGCCGAGGTTCCCGTGCCACCGTCGGGAGCGAGCGGGTCCGAAGACGTGTCGGCCCGATTCGAGCTTCTCCCGGTCAGCTCCCGTACTTGGCGATGATCCCTTTCTTGTCCAATCCCAGGATTCCGTACTGTTCCCCGACCTTGCGGAAGACCTGGAGCGCTTGCCGGAGAGTCTCCATGTCGTGGTCGGCGGACATCTGGGTGCGGATACGAGCCTGCCCGGCCGGGACCACGGGGAAGAAAAAGCCGACCGCGTAGATCCCTTCGTGAAACAGGGACCGGGAGAAATCCTGGCTCAGCTGGGCGTTGAACAGCATGACGGGAACGATCGGGCTCTGACCGTCCTTGACCACCAGGCCCGCGTCGTTCAGTCCGCTTCTCCAGAATGCGGCGTTGCGCTCCAGCGTGTCGCGACGCTCGGTGGTCGAGCGGAGGATGTCGATCACGCGGATCGCCGCTGCGGCGATCGGCGGAGGGACCGCGTTGCTGAAAAGGTACGGCCGGGCGCGCTGCCGGCACAGCTCCACGATCTCCCGGCGCCCCGAGACGCAACCTCCGCTGGCGCCGCCGAGGGCCTTCCCGAGGGTCGTGGTGATGACGTCCACCTTGTCCACGACCCCGAAGTGCTCGTGAGTCCCGCGCCCGGTCTTGCCGATGAACCCGGTCGCGTGGCTGTCGTCCACGAACACCATGGCACCGTACGCTTCGGCCAGCGCGCAGATCTCGTCCAGGGGCGCCAGGTCCCCATCCATGCTGAACACGCCGTCGGTGATGATCATGCGAACCCGCTTGTCGCGGTGCTCCTGGAGCTTTTCCTCCAGGTGCTTCATGTCGGCGTGCTTGTAGGTGTCGTGCATGGCCTTGCAGAGACGAATGCCGTCGATGATGCTGGCGTGGACGAGACGGTCCGAGATCATCACGTCGTCGGGGCCCAGCACCGACTCGAAGATCCCGGCGTTGGCGTCCATGCAGCTCGGGAACAGGATCGTGTCCTCGGTTCCGAGGAACTCGGTGAGCTTCGCCTCGAGCCGCCGGTGCAGATCCTGGGTCCCACAGATGAATCGGACGCTGGACATTCCGTACCCGCGCTCGTCCAGGGCGCGGTGCGCGGCGTCCACCACCTCCGGGTGGCTCGAGAGCCCGAGGTAGTTGTTCGAGCAGAGGTTGATCACCTTCTTCGGCGGCGCGTCTGCGGGGTACTCGACGAAAATCTCGGAGGACTGCGGGGAGTGGATGACTCTCTCCTCCTTGAAGAGCCCCTGGCTCCGGATGTCGTCGAGCTGCTTCCGATATGCGTCCTGAATCACGCTCGGGTAGGCCATCTCAGAGGTCCTTCCGGAACCGCTTCACGAGCTCGATGATCCGCTGGGCGCTGTCGAACGCTTCGGGGGTCGCCTGCTCGTCGGGAATGCTGATGTTGAACTTCTTCTCGAGGAAGCGCTTCAGGCTCACCATGCTGAAGCTGTCCACGATGCCGCTGGAGATGAGTGGGGTGTTCTCGTCGAGCTCCATCTCCTCCGCCTCGTCCTCGTCCAGATACTCGCGGCGGATGTAGTCGAGGATCATGTCTTTCATCGAAGTCTCCTTTGCTCCGTGTTCGGATTCGCCATGCGGCGGCGTCGCGAGCCGACGGATCAGTCGTCCTCCAGCGTGCTGAGATCCCCCACCTCCTGGCCCATCTCCCGTGCCTTGAGCATCCGGCGAACGATTTTTCCGCTCCGGGTCTTTGGGAGCTTGTCCACGAACTCGATCTCCTGCGGCATGGCCAGCGGAGAGAGCCGCTTCCGGATGAAGTTCATGATCTCCAGCTCGAGATCGGAGCTGGGAGCGAAGCCGCCCTTGAGGGCGACGAACGCCTTGACGACCTCCATGTTGATCGGGTCCGGCTTGCCCACGGCGGCGGATTCGGCCACTGCGGGATGCTCGAGGAGGGCGCTTTCGATCTCGAACGGGCCCACGAGATGGCCGCCCGTGTTGATCACGTCGTCGTCGCGACCGGTGAACCAGAAGTACCCTTCGGAGTCCACGCTCGCCCGATCGCCGCAGATGTACCAACCGTTGATGAACTTGCCGAGGTACGCGGGGGTGTTGTTCCAGTAGGTCCGCATCATGCTCGGCCAGGGCGGGCGGATCGCGATCATCCCCACGCGTCCGGTCTCGCGGATCGGCTCGCCGGTCGTGGCATCGACCACCGCGGCGTCCAGAGCGGGGAACGGGCGGCCCATGCTCCCCGGCTTCACCGGCAGGCCGGGGAGGTTCGTGATCACGATGGCGCCGGTCTCGGTCTGCCAGAACGTGTCGTGGAAATCCAGCCCGAAGGCCTGACGGCCCCAGTGGACCGCCTCCGGGTTGAGCGGCTCGCCGACGCTCGCCATGTGTCGCAGGGCCGAGAGATCGTGCTTCTTGGGAAGATCGGTGCCGTCCTTCATGAGCATCCGGATCGCGGTGGGCGCCGTGTACCACACGGTGACCCGGTGGCGCTCGAGAGTACGATACCAGCGCTCGCTGGAGAATCCCGCATCCAGCACCACCTGGGTCGCGCCGGCCGCCCAGGGTCCGAGAATCCCGTAGCTGGTTCCCGTCACCCAGCCTGGATCCGCGGTGCACCAGTACACGTCGTCGTCCCTCACGTCGAGGACCACCTTCGTGGTCAGGTACTGCGCGAGGATGCTGGCGTGGACGTGGAGGGCCCCCTTGGGTTTTCCGGTCGTCCCGCTGGTGTAGTGCAGGACGCTCGGGCTCTCCGCGTACGTGACCGCTACCGGGAAGGAATCCGGAGCGTGGTCCATCATCCGGTACTCGATCTCGCCTTCGCGCAGCGGCCGCCGGCCGGCTTCGTGATCGACGACGATCGACGTCCGCAGCGCGGGCAGGCGCTCCCGCACCTTTCGAACCTTTCCGACATGCTTGTGCTGCGTGATGACCGCCACCGCTGCGCTGTCGTCAGCCCGCTGGAAGAACGCCTCCTCTCCGAATGCGGAGAAGAGCGGCTGCGCGATGGCGCCGGCCTTGAGGATCCCCAGGAACGCGATGTACAGCTCGGGGATCCGATCGAGAAACACGCAGACCCGGTCTCGCGGCTGCACACCCCGGCTCACGAGGAACTCGGCCCATCCGTTGCTCAACCGTCGGATGTCGTCGTAGGTGAATCGCCGGACCTCGCCCGCGTGATCCTCGTGGATCAGAGCGAGCTTGGAGCCGCGCCCCACCCGACAGTTCCGATCCGAGCAGAGCCAGCCGGCGTTGATCGGCTCGCCTTCCGCGAGCCCCAGGTCCAGGCGGGCCCGATCCCATCGGATCTCCCGGCGCAGCATCTCGTAGTCGACGTCTGGGCTCAAAGTCGTTTCCCCCCTTCGTTCGCCGGCCGCTCGGTCATGCCGGCCCCGATCCGCTTTCCGCTTCGTCCTTCGCCGGCCTGAGGAACTCCGCCGGGCCCACCCGTTCCCGGAACCGTGGTCCGCCCGCAGCGCATGAGACCTCGAGTCCATTCATCCCGGGAGACGGCCGCCGCGCCGGCAGGCGCACGAACTCGAGAGCCTCGCTGCCGTGGGCTGGTTCCGTGTCGGGGCCAAGCGTCGTCATTGCGCCTGCGGGCAGTCACCGGAATTCCGGGACCGCGCGTCGGAATCGTGGTGCGTCAACGTAGCACAGGGAGACGCCGGGAAAAAAGAGGGGTTTTGTCCCTAGCCCGCATGATTCACGAACCTCCTGCTACGACCGCGGATCCGGCCATGCTGACGGGCATCCTCGGGGCTCGGACCCTGCGACGTACTGTTCCAGAACGTCTCGGGTCCTCGCCCCTGCGGCTGCCCGTCATCACGGCCGTCTCCACGGCTCGACTGAGCTCGCCGAAGTCGGTCTCGCCACGGACTTTCGTGAATCATGCGGGCTAGTTCCGATATTCCCCGGGTTGCGGAGGCTCGGCCTCGATGATCTTCCCGTGGCGGGTCTCGTACCGGGCGAGGTTCTCCTGCAGGGCGCGGATCATCCGTTTCAGATGCCCCGGGCTCACGATCACCCGGGCGTTCATGACGCCGCTGGGCGGGAACAGATTGATGAAGTCGAGAAGGAACTCCTCCCGCGTATGGCTCACCACCATCTGGTTCGCATACACGCCCTGCAGCACCTGCTCGGGGATCTTGACGGGAATCTCACGAGGATCGGACATGAATCGGTCGCCTCCTGGTCGACGGGGAAGTATATCCGTCGCCGCGCGCCCGCCGGCAACGTCGCGCGCCGGGGCGGAAGAATCGGGAACGGCTCCCACGGTTTTCCGACGAGCGGCTCCGCTTGCGCGCGCGGCCGCGGCCCACTACCGTGAGCGTTTCCTTGCCTCAGCGTCAGGAGGAGAGTTCCCATGACCGACGTGACCTGTTCCCGATGCGGCGACACTGCGGCCGGCCTCGACCGCCCCCCGTTCACCGGACCGGTGGGAGAGAAGGTGCGCGAGCAAGTCTGTGCGGCCTGCTGGCGGGAGTGGCTCGGGATGCAGGTGAAGGTGATCAACGAGTACCGCCTGAGCCCGGCCCATCCCGAGCACTTCGACTTCCTGGTCAAGCAGATGAAGGCGTTCCTCAACTTCCGCGAGGAATGAGCCTGGGATTCGAACGGACCGGTTCGGGACGCCGCGATCAGGCGGCGGGGGGAGGGGATGGCGGATCGAGGGTGACGACGGCTTCCCGATCGCTGATGCGCTGAACGTCCACGATTCGGTACCCTCGGTCCAGCAAGATCCGGACGCGGGAGTTCTCCCGTGGCTGCTGCTTGTACGGCATGTCGAGGTGAATCTGGAGCCGGGGGGAACCGTTCATCCGTCCGTCCTCCACCTGCCCGCAGGATCGCCGCGGCGGCGATCCGGTAGCAATCCAACGGGCCGTTCGTTGACAGCCTAGGCGGCCTATCATACCTTTTCACCGTGAAGAATCCGGCCGCCGGCGACCGTCGGGTCTCTGTAGAGCGGCTTCAAATGGAGGAAACCCGATGATCGAAGTGACGCCGCAGGCGATCGCGAAGGTGAAGCAGCTCTTGGTCTCGGAGAGCAAGGAAGGGTACGGCCTTCGCGTCGCCATCCAGGGTGGAGGCTGTTCGGGCTTTCAGTACGGGCTGACGTTCGACAACACCCAGCGCCCCAACGACGAGGTCCTGGAGTTCGACGGTCTCAAGGTGTTCGTGGACGCGATGTCGCAGATGTACCTCCAGGGGGCGAAGATCGACTACCTGGAGACGCTTCAGGGAGCCGGGTTCAAGATCGACAACCCGAACAGCTCCGGTACCTGCGGTTGCGGTCACAGCTTCTCCGCGTAGAGTTGACTCCGCTGAACGGCGGCCGGCCTCCGGTCGGCCGCCGTTCGTGTCTGCGAGCCGCCTTCCCTTCTGCGCGATCCGCCCTTGCCCTGGTCCTGCGAACCGCCGTCCCCGTCGCGGGCGGACCGGCGGGTGCGGCTGGGCTCGATCGTTGGTCGCTCCGGGGTTTCGATGATCGCCCCCGCGCTTTTTCCGCCGTCCGGCGAGGGCGATCCGACGGGGTCCCGGCGGGGGACTTCCGGCGGTGAGGCGGAGCCCGACGACGGATCGATGGAAACGGGCCCGATGACGACCGCGGAGGCTCGCGAAGTCCAGCTGGCGCCGTACGCCCAGCGTGCGGCTGCCTCGCGAGGAAGGCGCCACCGCGAGGACGACCACTCCTACCGCTCGGCCTACCAGCGGGATCGAGACCGCATCATCCACAGCCGTGCGTTCCGTCGGCTCGAATACAAGACCCAGGTGTTCGTGAACCACGAGGGGGACCACTTCCGGACCCGTCTGACCCACAGCATCGAGGTGAGCCAGATCGGCAGGACCGTCGCTCGCGCCCTCCGACTGAACGAGGATCTGGTGGAGTCGCTGGCCCTTTCCCACGATCTGGGTCACACGCCGTTCGGTCACCTGGGAGAGGATGTGCTGTCCGAGCGCATGCGCGGGAGCGGCGGGTTCAGCCACAACCGGCAGACGCTGCGGATCGTGGAGCGCCTCGAAGAACGCAACCCGGGGTTTCCGGGACTCAACCTGACCTGGGAGGTGCGGGAGGGGATCGCGAAGCACTCCGGACGGATCCACGTCGCCGAAGCGCCCGAGTTCGCCGAGTACGAGCCGGACCTGGAACCGCCTCTCGAGGCGCAGCTCATCGATCTGGTGGACGAGATCGCTTACAACCACCATGACATCGACGACGGGCTGGACTCGGGGCTGCTGGATCCGGACGCGCTGGCCGCTCGGGTTCCGCTCTGGGGCGAGCACCTGGCTCGCGCCCGCCGCGATTGGCCCGGCGCCACGAAGCAGCAGACCTGGACCGCGGCGCGCCGCGGGCTGATCAACGAGCTGGTGACGGACGTGATCGGCACGACCGCGCGGGAGGTCGGGCTCGCGGGAGTGCTGACGACGGACGAGATCCGTCGAGCCGGACGGGCCCTGGTCGGTCTTTCCGCCGAGGTCGGGGAGCGGAACCGCGCGCTGAAGGCGTACCTGAACGAGAACCTCTACCGGCACCATCGGATCGAACGGATGAAGGACAAGGCACGGCGAATCCTGAACGCCCTGTTCGACCGATATCGGGAGAACCCTCGACTCCTGCCCGACGACACCCGCAAGGGCGTTGGCAGCGACGGCCTCGAGCGCACCATCGCCGACTACATCGCAGGGATGACGGATCGGTACGCCGCCCAGGAGTATCAGCGGCTGTTCGATCCGACCGTCCGCGTGTGAGCGTCCGATCGGCGTTCGACCGCGATTCCGTCCTCGACCTGCGTGGTACCATGGGCCCCCTCGCGGATTCACTGCGGACTGCGGCCTGGCGGTCCCGGGAGGCACCCATGGAGGCGACACAGACGCCGGCGGTCGGCCGGCTGCTCATCGACGGGGAGTGGTGTGAAGCCCGTTCCGGCCGGACTTTCGAGACCGTCAATCCGGCCGACGAGACGGTGATCGCCCGCGTCGCCGAAGCGGGCTCGGAGGACGCCGGACTCGCCGTCCTCGCGGCGCGCAAGGCCATGGAGGGACCATGGGGATCGCTCACCGCCGCGGAGCGGGGGCGGATTCTCTGGAAGATGGGCGAGCTGATCCAGCAGCGGGCTGCGTCCATCGCCCTCGTCGAAACCCTGGATACCGGCAAGACCCTCTTCGACTCGGGAAAGGTGGAAATCCCTTTCGCTGCCGCGATCTTCCAGTACTACGCCGGAGCGGTTGCGGCGATCGCGGGCCGCACGATCCCGTCTCGTTCGGACACCTTCACCTACACGCTGCGCGAACCGGTGGGAGTGGTTGCGGCGATCGTGCCGTGGAACTTCCCGTTCCTTCTCGCTTCATGGAAGGTGGCACCGGCCCTGGCGGCGGGATGCGCCGTGATCGTCAAGCCCGCGAGCCAGACCCCGCTCTCGGCGATCGAGATGGGGCGGATCGGGCTCGAGGCAGGACTGCCTCCGGGCGTTCTCCAGGTTCTTCCGGGGTCCGGCTCGGGAGTCGGCATGGCGCTCGTCCGGCACCCCGGCGTGGACAAGGTCGCGTTCACCGGAAGCACCGAGGTGGGCCGAACGATCCAGCGCGAGGCGGCCGGGACGCTCAAGCGCGTGACGCTGGAGCTCGGCGGGAAGTCTCCGAACATCGTGTTCGCGGACGCCGACCTCGAGGCAGCGACCAAGGGGGCCTTCAGCGGGATCTTCTACAACAAGGGAGAGGTGTGCGCCGCGGGATCGAGGCTTCTGGTGGAGCGGAAGATCCACGGCGAGCTGGTCGAGAGGCTGGCCGAGCGCGCGGAAGCGGTCGTCCTCGGAGATCCTCGCGAGAAGACGACGCGCATGGGCCCGGTGGTCTCGGCGCAGCAGATGGACTCGGTTCTCGGATACATCGAGACCGGACGGAAGGAAGGCGCGCGAGTCGCCGCCGGGGGCCGCCGGGCGCACGAGGTCAATTCGGGGCGGGGGTTTTTCGTCCGCCCGACCGTGTTCGACGGCGTGACTCCCGACATGACCATCGCGCGGGAAGAGATCTTCGGCCCCGTCCTGTCCACCATCGAGTTCGAGGGGGTCGAGGACGCGATCGCCAAGGGAAACGCCACCGTGTACGGCCTTGCGGCCGGGATCTGGACGCGGGACGTCTCGAAGGCCCACCGTGTGGCCCGGGCGATCCAGGCGGGAACCGTCTGGGTGAACGCGTACAACCTCTACGATCCTTCCCTGCCGTTCGGCGGGTTCAAGCAGAGCGGGTTCGGCAGGGAACTGGGGCTGGAGGCTCTCGAAGGGTACCTCGAGACGAAGAGCGTCTGGCTGAATCTCGCGGGGTGAGCCGGCGATGAGAGCGGTGGTCGTCCACGAGCACGGCGGTCCCGAAGTTCTTCGGATCGAGGACAGGTCGGTGCCCGCTCCCGGACCGGGTCAGGTTCGTGTGAAGGTGCAGGCGGTGGCGCTGAACCACCTGGACCTGTGGGTGCGGCGCGGCGTCCCCGGTCACCGTTTCCCCCTCCCCATCGTTCCCGGCTGCGACATCGCCGGAACGGTGGACGCCCTCGCCGCAGGCGAGGCGGGGCCGGCTCCCGGCACCGCGGTGGTTGTGTCGCCCGGTGTGTCGTGCCGGCGGTGCCGGCCATGCCGCTCGGGGAACGAGAACCTCTGCCGAGACTACGGGATCCTCGGAGAGACGCGGGACGGTGGGTGCTGCGACTTCGCGATCGTTCCCTCGGCGAATCTCCTCCCGAAGCCCGAGAGCCTGGATTTTCCCCACGCCGCCGCGGTGCCCCTCGCGTTCCTCACCGCGTGGCACATGCTCGTGGGCCGGGCGGCGATTCGCCCGGGAGAGGTGGTGCTCGTCCACGCGGCGGGATCGGGGGTCTCCACGGCGGCCATCCAGATCGCGTGCCTGTTCGGTGGGCGCGTGATCGCCACGGCGGGATCCGAAGAGAAGTGCGCGCGGGCGCGAAGCCTGGGCGCCGAGATCGCCGTGAATTACCGCGAGGCCGATTTCGTCGAGGAGATCCGCCGCTTCACGGGCAAGCGCGGGGTCGACATCGCCGTGGATCACGTGGGCGCGGATACGTTCGACCGAACGATCCGATGTCTCGCGAAGGGCGGTCGATACGTCACCTGCGGCGCGACGTCCGGGTACGAGATGAGGACCGATTTCCGTCTGATCTTCTTCAAGAGTCTGTCGATCCTGGGCTCGACGATGGGCGGAAGCCATGAGCTCGCCGATGTCCTGGACCACGTACGTTCCGGGAGACTTCGGCCTGTGGTGGACCGCGTGTTCCCGCTCGAGGACGTCGCGGAGGCACACCGCTACCTCGAAGCCCGGACCGGATTTGGAAAGGTCGTCCTCTCGATGGACTCCGGCGAGCCGTCGCCTCACCTTTCCGGCCGGTCCTGATCGACTGCCCCGGCGCCCAGCGGCGCTCGCAGGGCGGGAGTATCGAGAGTCCGCCGGCCTGTCGGGAAGATCGAGCGGAGCGGACGCGCTGAAGGAACGTGCTACCTGGTCGCCGAAACGGTCCTGCGGCGCGTCATCCGACCGAGCACCACGTTGACGAAGTGGCTTCGGGACAGGAACGGCAAAACCGGCCGGCGCCGCTTTCCCATCGCGCGCAGCTCGCGCAGGATCCCGGCGTGGCTCCGGTCCCAGTGCAGACCGTTGAGGAACGCCCGGTGAGCGTCCCTCCTCCGGTTGGCGGCGAGCAGGACGCGACCGAGGTTGAAATGCAGGTCCACATTGTAGAACTCCGTCGCGAGCGCTTCTTCGCAGCAGCGGAGTCCCTGGTGTACTCGCCCCGCCTCGAGGGCGAGGCACAGGCCGTAGAACGAAACGTAGCGAGCCTGCAACTCCCCGTTCCCGAATTGGTGGTGCAGCGCCAGCGCCGCCTCGAACTGGGCGAGCGCCACGAGCCTGCGTCCCTGTGCCAGCGCGGCCATGCCCTTCTGGAAGCTGTCCTCGGCCGAACGAACGGTCATGCACGACCTCCCTACGCGGATCTCACCTGTCCTGCGCGGGAATATCGGCCGTCGAAAGCGGGGAAATCCAGAGCGATTTTCGTCCGCCGGACCACGGAAGCGTGATCGGCGGGATCGCCGCGGGCCGGACGCCCGCCCGTCGTCACTGGTTTGCGGATTCCTCGATCTCCTGGTTCCGCTCCACCGTGTACTTCCCGCGGAGCTTCTCCAGGACCGCCTGCACGACCATCCCTTGCTTTTGCTGGATGGCCGCGGCGCGAAGCTCTTCCTTCTTCGCCTGAAACGCGGAAGGATCGTAGCGCTCGATCTCCTTGACCACGTAAAGGAGGGCGCCCGAGGGAACCGGAACCGCGCCCGTGTCGCCGATCGCGACACTGGGGCCGAACAGAGCCCGCTCGATCTCGGGGCTGGTGCCGCCGGTGCCGGGGAGGGACTGCTTCGGCCGCGCGTCGACGTCCGAGCGCACCTCGACCTCCAGCGCCTTCGCGGCGTCGGCGACCGTCTTGTTCTTGGCCAGCGCATCCGCCGCCGCGGCCCGGGCGATTCGACGCGATCGGTCGTTGAGGATGTCCGTGCGCACGCGATCTCGAATCTCCTCGAGCGGACGGACCGAAGCGGGCAGCTTCTCCCCGGCCGTGAGGATCGCGAACCCCCGCGCAACGCCCACCGGACTGCTCACCGCGGATCCGTCGAGGCTGAAGACGGCATCGAGAAACTGTGGGGAAGGTCCGAGCTCGGGAAGGCGGTCGTCTCGGGAGACGGAGGCTTCCTCCACCTCGAGCCCCTCCCGCACCGCGGCCGCTTGGAGATCTCCAGGGGACTGGATGGTCCCACGGATCCTCTCGGCTTCGGCCTGCGCCTTCTCCTGTGCGCGCTGCTGCTCCAGACGGCGCCGGATCGGGTCTCGAGCCTGCTCCAGTGTCTGCTCCGGGTAGTCCGCCTGGTTGGCGTTGAAGAACGACTGCACATCGTCGTCGGAGACCTGGACCTTCCCGAGCTGCGCTTGGCGCTCCACGACCAGGTATCGAACGCGGCGGGCCTCACCCCGCCGATAGTCGCTCTGATGCCCTCGGTACCAGGCCGCCACCTCCGACTCGGAGATCTCCGGGTCGACCTTCTGCTTCGCCGAGGGGACGACGGCGAAATCCACGCGCGTCCGATCCGCGCTCGAGCGGTAGGCCTGCTCCAGCTCGGGATCCATGACCTCCGCGGTCTGTCCGACCAGTCTCGTCCACTTACGGATCGTGATCATGTCGGCCACTGCCTGCTCGAATTCCTCCACGTTCCGGCCGCTGCTGCGAAACGCCTGGAGGTACTTCTCCCGGCCGATGAACTGGCCCGTGGCGGAGTCCCGAAGGGACGGCTCGTTCTGGATGAAGCGGGCGATCTCCGAGGGAGTCGCTTGGAGACCGAGGCGACGTGCCTCGTGAATCTGGATCCGCTCATCCACCATCCGCTGGACGACCTGGGAGCCGAGCCGCAGCTGCGGTCGGAACTTCTCGTACTGCTCTCCCATGAACTGGCGGTTGTAGTCATCCATGGAGCGGACGGCGCTGTAGAACTTCGCCACCGGGATCGCTTCCCCGTTGACGCGGGCAACCCAGGTCGCGTTCGCACCCCCTTGGGGGCCGCCGCACGAGAAGTACGCGCCGAGGTAGAGGATCATGGAGAAGGCGACAACCCACAGCAGGATCTTGAGGTGCTTCAGGTTCTCGCGAAGGACGTTGAGCATGGAAATCACTCCCCGGATTGGACTTGGCGACAGCGGAGTGTAACGCACCGGCGAAGGGCCGACAAGGCGCACCGGGGTTTCGGAGGGTGACGCCCCGGGGCGTCATGGGAGACGGTATGCAAACACGGGGGCTCTGCCCCCGCGCCCCCGGCTCCCGCGGGAAATTCACGCCGGCGGACCGGCGTGCATTTCCGCAGGACGTTCTCAGCATTTCAGGGTGGCGCCGCGGGCGTCATGGACGACTGTCCCTGAAACGCTGGCGTGGTGGTGCGGCCGCGGGGCAGGCACTACATTCGCCTGCCCGGGCCCCGGACGCGCCGATCGGGGCGCCCGGGGGTGCGAGGATGGATGTCTCGGATGCCAGCGAAGTCGGGTGTCCTCCTGGACTGGGTGACCGTTCGATACAGGACGGTCTGGTTGGCTGTCGCGGCCACGGTCCTTCTTCTGGCGGCGGTTCTCGGGTACGTTCTGGTGTTCGCCGGGTCCAAACCCCGCGCCGAGGCGGCCGAGACGATCGCGCGCGCGGGGGAGCGCCTCCGGGAGGCGTCGAATCTGCCTGATCTCGGGATGGTCCAAGGTCTCCGAACGAACGCCACGAGTGCGCTGGAGGAGGCCCGAGCGCATTTCGACCAGGGACGCTGGGACGACGCGCGGCGGTCGGCGATCCACTCGGAGAACCTGTCCCAGAAGGCGCTCGATCTCGCGAAAGGGGACGACGGGGGACAGAGAGTCCGGTTCTACCGCGTCGAGGGGGACGTCCGCGTGAAGAGATCCGGGGAGTTCTCCTGGGAGGCGGCGGACGGCAAGATGGTTCTCCAGATCGGCGACCAGGTGAAGACCTCCGCGTCCGCGTCCGCGCAGATCATCTACTTCGACGGCACCACCACGACGATCCAGCCTGGATCGCTCATCGAGATTCGAGAGCTGTACGAGGACCCCGCGACGCGCGTCCGGAAAGTCCGAGAGAAGCTCAACTGGGGAGAGGTGCTGGCCTCGGTCCAGAAGAAGAACACCGACGGCTCGTTCCACGAGGTCGTCACGGAGCAAATGGCGGCGAGAATCAGCGAGCCCGGCGAGGTTCGGGTGGCGTTCGATCGCGACAAGGGGGTCGCGTCGGTGGACGTCTTCCAGGGGCGTGCGGAGCTCAGTTCCGCCGCGCGTCGCGAGACCCTCGGTGCAGGGGAGCGGATCCGGTCGGGCGCCGACGGGCAGATGTCGAGGAAGGAGACGATTCTACCGGCTCCTCGACTCGTCGCTCCGTCGGACCAGCGGGTGTTCGTCTACGACGATCCCGCCAAGGAGACCACGACCCTGGCCTGGGAAAGCGTTCCCCGGGCCGCGCGGTACCACCTGATGATCGCGGACCGGCCGTTGTTCACCGACCCGCTGTACGACGATGCCGGCCGGAAGGAGCCCTCGGTGCTCATCGAGGCCATCGCTCCGGCGGACTACTACTGGAGGGTCTCGGCCATCGACGGGACGGGGGTCTCGGGTCCGTTCAGCGGGGCGAGGCGGTTTCGGGTCACCTCCCAGCGGATCCGGGACAAGGGGGACACCACGCCGCCCGCGCTCGAGATCACGGAATTCGTGCAGACCGGCGCCGTGGTGATCATCAACGGCAGGACCGAACCGGGGGCGTCGCTTTGGGTGGACAACGACAAGATCGACGTGACCGAGGACGGGACCTTCTACGCGGTGGTCCGGCTGCGCAAGGAGGGGGAGAACATCCTCACGTTCATGGCTCAGGACGCTGCCGGCAACGCCGCTCAGACCAAGCGGAAAGCGTACGTGGAGACTTTCTGAGCCTCCGATTCACTGTCCGGATTCCATCGCTGCACCCGATCGGCGTCGCCCGGCCTTCCGGTCGCTTCCCCCCGCGAACTCCCGAGCCACGATCGGCGGTTGCCATCCGACGAGCCGGTCGATACGATACGCTTCCCGATCGATGCACCGCCTGACGGGGCTGCACCGCGACGGCGTCCCGTCGTGAGCCGTGAAACTCCAGGGGCGCGAGCGAGACGAACATGGCATGGTCCCCCAAGTCGCTCCTGTCCCTCTTCTCCAACGATCTCGCCATCGACCTGGGGACAGCGAACTCTCTGGTGTTCTGCAGCGGCCGCGGGATCGTCGTCAGCGAGCCCTCGATCGTGGCGGTCAATCAGAAGACGGGAAGGGTCGAGGCAGTCGGCAAGGAAGCCAAGGAGATGCTCGGCCGGACGCCCGGCAACATCGTGGCGATCCGCCCGCTCAAGGACGGCGTGATCGCGGATTTCGAGCACGCCGAGAAGATGCTCGATCACTTCATCAAGAAAGCACACAATCGCTCGTTTGGAGTCCGGCCGCGCATCGTCATCGGCGTTCCCAGCGAGATCACTCAGGTCGAGAAGCGCGCCGTCCGCGACTCCGCGATGAAAGCCAAGGCGACGGAGGTGTACCTGGTCGAGCAGGCCATGATGGCGGCGATGGGAGCCGGGCTGCCGATCACCGAGCCCACGGGGAACATGGTGGTGGACATCGGCGGCGGGACCACCGACGTGGCCGTGATCTCGATGGCGGGGATCGTCTACTCGAGGTCGGTGCGGGTGGCCGGCAACGAGATGGACGACGCGATCATCCAGTTCATCAAGCGCAAGTACAACCTCCTGATCGGCGAGAGGTCCGCCGAGGAGGTCAAGATCCACCTGGGCTCGGCGTTCCCGTTGGACGAAGAGCTGACGCTCGAGATCAAGGGTCGCGATCTCGTGGAAGGCATTCCGAAGACCATCTCCGTGAACGACGAGGAGATCCGCGAGGCTCTCGCGGAGACCGTGGCGACGATCATCGAGGCGGTGCGGGTGGCGCTGGAGGCGACGCCGCCGGAGCTGTCGGCGGACATCGTCGATCGGGGAATCGTGCTCACCGGCGGCGGAGCGCTCTTGAAGAACCTGGACAAGCGCCTCCGGGAGGAGACGGGACTCCCGGTCTCGATTGCCGACGACCCTCTCACGTCGGTGGTGATGGGTACCGGGAAGATGCTCACCGACTTCAACCTGCTCCGGAAGGTCTCGCTGGACTAGTCTCCAGGCCCCACGCACGGCGCCGGTCTCGGCGAGCCGCGGGCGGCACCGCGGCGACGGGGCCGGGCTCGCGATGGGACGGTGACCCGGCGGACCGGTCGCTTCGTGCTCGGTGAGCTGACTCGGCGGGAAGGCGAGACGCATGTCGGAGTCGAACTCCACCCGGAACAACGCGCTGCTGCTGGTGGCGATGTTGTTCGCCCAGCTGGTTCTCATGTCGAGCAACGTGAAGCGGGCGGACGGGGCTACCCTTCTCGAGCGGAGCGTCCTCCGGGCGAGCGGGCCGGTGGTGGACGCAACCCGGGTGGTGGGCGGGAGCGTCTCGGGTGTGCTCGACCGCGCGCAGGAGATCAGGACGGCGCGAATCGAGAATGCGAGCCTCCGGAGCGAGGTGCGGGAGCTTCGCGAAGAGCTCGGGCGGTATCGCGAGCAGGCCATGGAGAACGAGCGGCTGCGCCGACTTCTGGAGATGCGCGAGGAGCTCGCGCCCCGCTCGCTGGGCGCAAGGGTGGTCGCGGCGAACCTCTCCGGACAGGTCCGCATGCTCGTGATCGACCGCGGCGCGGCCGACGGGGTGCGAGCGGATCTGGCCGTGGTCGCCTGGGGCGGAGCGGTGGGCCGGGTGGTTTTCGCGGACCGTCACGTCGCAAAGGTCCGCCTTCTGTCCGATCCGAACGGGGGAGCCGCCGGTCTCGTCCAGCGGAGCCGCGCGCAGGGGATGGTCGTGGGGCGCGGCGACGGCCCGCTGGCGATGCTCTACGTCCCCGCCTACGAAGACGTGGTTCAGGGGGATCGGGTCGTGACATCGGGAAAGGACGGCGTGTTTCCCAGGGGCTATACGATCGGAAGGGTCACGGCGGTCGGACAGGAGGCGGGGGTCAGCAAGTCGATCTGGATGCAGCCTGAGGTGGACTTCTCGTCCCTCGAGGACGTTCTCGTGATTCTCGACGCATCGCAGCCCGGAGCCTCCCTCGCGGGCCCGGAGACCGCAGAGGCACCGTGAGGCTGCTCGCCGCGATTCTCGCGCTGGCTCTGAGCCTCATGGCGCAGGCCGCCCTGGGGCAGTGGATCCCTCAGGCCCCGCGGTACGTCGACGTGTTGCTGTGCCCGGTTGCCTGGTACGCGATCGCCCGTTCGCAGCGCTCCGCAATGCTCGCCGGGTGCGCCGCCGGATTGCTCCAGGACGCTTGGTTTCAGGCGGGGATCTTCGGCGTTCACGGGTTCAGCAGAACGCTTCTCGGGTGGGCGCTCGGGGGGCTCGGGGCCCGATTCGACCTCAACCACGTGGGAGGCCGGTTGGTGAGCGGCGCCCTGCTCTGGTTGGCCGATCGCGGGCTCGAGACGGGGCTCTTGCTGCTCCTCGATCAGGCGGTGGCGCCGCCCGCACCGCTGGATCTGGCGGTCGGGGCCGCGGTGAACGGCTTGCTCGTGACCTCCGTTTTCGCCATCGTACACCGTGTGAGGGGGCGGGAGGCGGCACGCCGACCGATGCGACGGATCGGCTGACGAGACCCGATGGACTACCGTGAGCGGTGGGCGCTGAAGGAGTACCGGCAGGAGCAACGGCTCAACCGGAGGGTCGTGCTGTTCCACGTGGGCGTGTTCCTTCTCGTCGTGGGGTACCTGCTCCGTTTCTGGCACCTTCAGGTGAACAAGGGCGATGAGTATGCCCGTCTCGCCGAGAGCAACCGCCTGCGCCGGATCGCGCTCGCCCCCACGCGCGGCGTGATCTTCGACCGGCGCAGCGAGGTGGTGGCCTCCACGCGTCCTTCCCTGAACCTGCTTCTGCAGCGCGAGAGTCTGCGTGACGCGGATCAGCAGTTGCGGCGCCTCGAGCCCGTGCTCGGAGTCCCGTACGCGATCCTCCGGGAGCGGCTCGACGGGATGAAAGCCCGGCCCACGTTCGAGGCGATGGTGCTCAAGGAAGACGTGGGTCTGGCCGAGCTGGCGCAGATCGAAGCGCGGAGGGACTGGTTCCCGTCCGTTCTGGTCGACCAGGCATCTCGCCGCACCTACCCAGATGGGGCGGCGATGGCCCATGCGGTGGGGTACGTGGGGGAGGCGAGCGAGGCGGACCTCACGCCCCGCGGAGGGCGGGCTGCCCTCGAGCAGGGGGACATCGTCGGGAAGGCGGGAGTCGAGAGGGCCTACGACGACACGCTCCGCGGGCGCCGCGGTTGGAAGCTCGTGGAGGTGAACAACCTCGGCCGTCAGCTGGGGGAGCCGAAGACGGGAACTCTGCCCGAGAACGGGGGCCAGCTTCGGATCACGGTCGACCTGGCCCTCCAGCGGGCGCTCATGGAAGGACTCGGTGAGGAGTCGGGGGCGGGCGTGTTCCTCGATCCGTGGACGGGAGAGATTCTCGCCCTCGCGTCCACGCCCGCCTTCGATCCGAACGTCTTCGCCGGAGCCGTCACGCCGCAGATCTGGACGGGGATCCTGGGGGATTCGCGCCGCCCGATGCACGATCGGGTGATCGGGAGCTACTACGCGCCGGGCTCCACGTTCAAGGTCGTGATGGCCATCGCCGGCCTCGAAACGGGAGTGCTGACCCCTTCCACCCTGGTCCACTGCTCCGGCTCGGCGAACCTCTACGGGCGGAACTTCATGTGCTGGAAGAAAGGTGGGCACGGAACCGTGGACGTGCGTCGAGCGCTGGTCCAATCGTGCAACGTGTTCTTCTACCGGGCGGGTAGGTCGATCGGGATCGACGCGATTCACGAGTACGGCGACCTTCTGAATCTCGGTCGTCCGACGGGGATCGACCTTCCGGGAGAAGGTCAGGGAGTCCTGCCGTCGCCGGAATGGAAGAAGAAGGCTCGCAACGAGCCGTGGTACGCGGGCGACACCATCTCCGTGTCCATCGGACAGGGGCTACTCGCCGTGACTCCGCTCCAGATGGCCACGATGATCTCCGCGGTCGCCACGGGAGGGAAGCTCCCGCAACCTCACCTCGGGCGCGACCGGCCGCGGGAGTCGACGGCGCTCCCGATTTCGGCGGAGACTTTCTCCATCGTGAAGGATGCACTCCAGGAGGTCGTCGAGGCCGGAACGGGTCGCCGGGCTGCGCTGGGCTCGATTTCCGTGGCGGGCAAGACCGGGACCGCGCAGGTGTTCAAGAAGTCGGTCGGGATCGACGCCGATCGACTCCCGAAGGACGAGCGGGACCACGCGTGGTTCGTGGGGTACGCACCCGCGGACAAGCCGGAGATCGCATTCGCGGTCGTCGTGGAGCACGGCGGCCACGGCGGTACCTCGGCGGCTCCCATCGTCCGGCGGGTGCTCGAGGTCTACTTCGCGGACCGTCTTCCACCCAAGGAGCCGCCGGACCAGCACCCCGAGAAGCTGCGGGCGGGGCTCGTCAGGCGCATCGAGGAGAACGGTGCTTCGACGGCGGCTGCTCGATAGCCTCGACCTGCACCTGATGGTCGCGGCCCTGGCCCTGGCGGGGTTCGGGATCCTCGCCATCGCGTCGGCCACGATGGATCAGCCGGCCAGGGCGGACCTCTGGCGGACTCAGCTCTTGTGGCTCGGGATCGTCCTGGTCGCAGCGGTGGCGGTCGTCTCCGTCGACTACCACCTCTGGGCGGAGTTCTCCTTGGCGGTCCACGGAGCCGTGGTCGTGCTGCTGGTTCTGGTTCTCTTCTTCGGCAAAGAGGTCGCGGGCAACCGCTCGTGGCTCATGGTCGGGTCGGTCTCGATCCAGCCGTCCGAGCTCGCGAAGTGGAGCACCTGCCTCGTCCTGGCCACCTATTTGTCCGAGCGGGGCCGGGATGGAGTCGGGCTCCGTCAGCTCACGGAGATGGGATTTCTGGCCGGTCTTCCCATGGGTCTGATCGCGCGACAGCCGGACATGGGCACCGCGCTCACGTTCGCTCCGATCTACCTCGCGGCGCTGGTTCTGGGTGGACTGAGGTGGAAGATCATCGTGGTGGCGGCCCTGCTCGGCGTGATGGTCGCTCCGGTGCTTTGGAGCCATCTGGAGGGCTACCAGAAGGAGCGGATCCTCACCGTCCTCGACCCCGAGAGAGATCCGGCGGGAATCGGCTACCAGGTCCGGCAGTCGAAGATCGCCATCGGATCCGGCGGGCTGACGGGGAAGGGGTTGTTCCAGGGCACCCAGAGCCGGCTGAACTTCCTTCCGGCTCAGCACACCGACTTCGTCCTCGCGGTCGTCGGCGAGGATCTGGGGTTCCTGGGTGCTGCCGCCGTGCTCGGGCTGTTCTACTACCTGCTGTTCCGGGGGATCTCCGCCGCGCGCGCCGCGCAGGACCGGCTGGGAATGCACATGTGTCTCCTCGTGGTGGCCTGGCTCGCCGGACAGCTCGCGATCAACGTCGGCATGGTCCTCGGGATCCTGCCGACGATCGGGGTTCCCCTGCCGCTGATGTCCTACGGAGGAACCGCGTTGCTCTCGGCGATGTGCGGGGTCGCCCTCATCCTGAACGTGCACGCCAGGCGTTTCGTGAACTGACTCTCGCTCGAGCCCGGATCGGTGGAAGACGCGGCGCGAGGGGAAACCCGTCGTGCGCGCCTCCGGGTTTCGTCGCGCTACGGCGCTGCTTCGGCGTGGGACGCCCGGCCGTTTGGTACCATCTCTCGCTGGGGTCGAATCGAGAGGGGAGCGCGCACGATGAACGAGCGGTTCGCGGACGGTACCGGGGGCGATCTTCGGGACGAGACCCTGTTCCAGGAGATCCTCTCCGGGGTGCAGCGACCGCTCCGGTACATCGGCGGCGAGTGGAATCAGGTGGTCAAGGACCTGAGGAGCGTGGAGCTGAAGTTCGCGCTGGCCTTTCCGGACGTGTACGAGATCGGGATGTCCCACCTTGGATTCCGCATCCTCTACTCGCTCCTGAACGCCCGGGACGATACGGCCGCCGAGCGCGTGTTCTGCCCGTGGCCGGACATGGCGGACGCGCTTCGCCGGCACCGCAGGCCGCTTGCCACCCTCGAGAGCGGAACCCCCATTCGTTCGCTGGACGTCGTGGGGTTTTCGCTCCAGTACGAGCTGAGCTTTTCGAACGTCCTGGAGATGCTCGACCTTTCGGGAATACCGCTTCGCTCGAGGGACCGCCGGGAGAGCGACCCCCTGGTCGTGGCGGGCGGTCCCGTCGTCTTCAACTCCGAGCCGATCGCCGACTTCCTCGATTTCGTTCTGGTCGGCGACGCCGAGGAGCTCCTCCCCGAATTCCTCGAGCGGCTGAAAGCGCTGAAGAGAGCCGGCGCGAGCCGGGCGGACCGGATCCGCGAACTGGCCCGTGTCGAGGGAGTCTATGCGCCGTCGCTGTACGCCCTCGAGAAGGAGCCCTCGCACGGCCTTCTCGTCCCCGTGCCCGGAAGCGACGCGCCGTACCCCGTGCGGCGCCGCATCGTGTACGACCTCGACCGGTTTCCGTTCCCGGACCGGATCATCGTGCCGCACGGCGAGATCGTGCACGACCGGGTCTCCGTGGAGATCATGCGTGGCTGCCCGGTGGGCTGCCGCTTCTGCCAGGCGGGCTACGTGTACCGTCCGACTCGCGAGCGGGATCCCAATCAGGTCCGGGACACGGTGATCCGGTCCATCCGAGCGACCGGATACGACGAGTTCTCGCTGTCGTCCCTGAACACGGGCGAGTACGGCGCCATCCATCCGCTCCTGTTCGACGTCATGGACCGGTTCGAGCCCGAGAACGTGTCGGTATCACTGTCCTCGATGCATGCCTCCACGATGACCCCTGAGCTGGCGGAGCAGGTGCGCAGGGTCCGGAAGTCGGGGTTCACGATCGCCCCCGAGGCGGGAACCCAGCGCCTGCGCGACGTGATCAACAAGAACCTCAGCGAGGACCAGATCCTCGCCGCGTGTCGCCTGGCGTTCGAGGCGGGCTGGGACCTGATCAAGCTCTACTTCATGATCGGTCTTCCCACCGAGACGGACGCCGACGTGGACGGCCTCGTGGATCTGACCCACGAAATCCTCTCCATGGGCAGGCGGGTCGCAGGGCGCCGAAGGATCGAGGTCACGCTGTCTGCCTCATCGTTCGTGCCCAAGCCCGTGACCCCCTTCCAGTGGCTCGGGATGGAACGAACGGAGAACCTGGTCCGCAAGCAGGAGCGGATCGCGGCGCGGGTGCGCCGCGGGATCCGGTTCAAGCACCACGAGTGCGACACCACGTTCCTCGAGGGGGTGTTCTCGCGCGGAGATCGAAGCCTGGGGGGGGTTCTCGAGCGGGCGTGGAGGAACGGAGCGCGATTCGACGGCTGGCGGGAGGGGTTTCGGCTCGAGGCGTGGCGCGATGCGTTTCGTTCGGAAGGAGTGGATGCCGAAGCGATCGCCCACGGCGACTGGAGTCCGACCTCGCGGCTGCCCTGGGACGTCATCGATTCCCGCGTGAACACCCGGTGGCTCGCTCTCGAGCTGAAGCGGGCGATGGAAGCGGCGACGCTCGCCGTGTGCGGACCGAAGGACTGCCACGGATGCGCGCCGTTCGCCCGGGAGTGCGTGAAGGGAGTCGTGGCGGCGAACACCGGCCGGTCCCTCGACGCCGGGCTGCCGCTTCTCTCCACCCCTGTGGCTCCGGGGCCCGGCGAGGCCGCGCGAGCCGAGGACGCCCCGCCGCTCGTGCCGGACGCCACGTGCCAGGCGCAGCCCGTCCTCGAGGCCGCTCCCCGGTATCGCTACCGGGCGCGCTTCCACAAGACCGGCCGCATCCGGTTCCTCGGCCACCTGGACCTGACACGGGCGCTTCTGCGCGCCATGCGGCGCGCGCGGGTGCGGCTCGCGTATTCGCAAGGGTTCAACCCCAAGCCGCGGGTCGCGTTCGGCCCGGCGCTGTCCGTCGGAATCGGCTCGGAGGGCGAGTATGTGGACTTCGATACCTCGGCGCGGCTCGATCCGATCCGGGCTGTCGAGGGGATCAACGCGGCGCTCCCCCGAGGCCTGAGCTTCGTTGCGGTGCGGGAGATCCGGAAGGACGTTCCGGCCTTGACCGCGGCGGTGCGAGCCGCGCGGTATCGCTTGAGCGCGGGAAACGGATGCGATCTGAGGGGAGCTCTCGACGCGTTTCGCGCCCGGGGGGCGGTTACGGTCCGACGCGAGCGCGAAGGCAAGGTCCGCACGTTCGGAATGAACGAGGAGATCCTCGATCTGTCCTTCGGCGAGGGTGACGTGATCCGACTCACGCTTTCCCTGGGCGGCAATGGAGCGTCGATCCGTCCCGAGGAGGTGCTGCGCGAGATCTTCGGGGCGGAGGCCTCCTCGGTCACCACGATTCGCGAGGACATTCTCGTGGACTGGAACGGCCGGCTCGTGAACCCACTCCTTGCCGCGACGGCGGCCGCGTCCGATGCCGAGCGATCTGCTGGTTAGCCGGCTTGCCGGGCACTCGTGGGCGGCGCTCCGCGAGGGCGGCGCGACCGTCGAGCTCCACTACGATCAGGCCCGGCGGGTGCCCGGATCCGTGGGCGACATCTTTAAGGGTCGGGTCGTCCGGATCGTCCCTGGCATCCAGTCGGCGTTCGTGGACATCGGCCTCGACCGGGACGCGTTCCTGCACGTCGCAGACCTCGTGCTGCCGGGGGAGACTCCGTCGACGGGACCGCTCGGAGCGGCGCATGCCGCACTCCACACCGATGACGACGCGGAGAACATCGTCGTGTCTTCGGAGCTCTCGCAGCATCCGGCGCAGCCGTCCCGCCCGATCCAGGATCGCCTGAAGGAAGGACGGGAGCTGCTCGTTCAGGTAGCTCGCGAGGGGGGAAGCGTCAAAGGTCCGCGGGTCACGTGCCACGTGAGCATGGCGGGCCGCTACCTGGTTCACTTCCCGCTCCTGGCCGAGTCGGGAGTCTCCCGGCGCATCACGGACGAGGGCGAGCGCGCGCGCCTGCGCGAGATCGTCGACTCCCTGAGATCGCCGGCCGGTGGATTCGTCGTGCGAACCGCCGGAGAAGGCGTCGACGCGGAGTCCTTCCGCGCCGACGCCGCGTTTCTTCGTGCCGCGTGGCGTGAGGTGGAGCAGCGCGGCGAGACCGTGCCGGCGCCGGCGCGACTCCACCGGGATGAGGATCTGCTGATTCGCCTCTTGCGAGACTCCCCTCGCACGGGCTTCGATCGGGTGATCGTGGACGACCCCGGCGACCGGGAGCGCGCCGTCTCGTATCTCGCCGCGCTCCACCCGGCGATCGCCTCTCGCGTGGAGCTGCACACGGGCCCGTCGTCCCTCCTCCAAACCCACGGCGTCGACACGGACATCGAGAGGGCGCTCCGGCCCAAGGTCTGGCTCCGCTCGGGGGCCTTCATCGTCATCCAGCAGACCGAAGCGCTGGTCGCGATCGATGTGAACTCCGGCAAATTCCTGGGCCGCGACCAGCCGGAAGACACCGCGCTCCGGACGAATCTCGAGGCGGCTGCCGAGATCGCTCGGCAACTCCGGCTTCGCGACCTCGGCGGGATCGTCGTCGTGGACTTCATCGACATGGAGAAACCGGAAAACCGCAGGCAGGTCGTGGAGGCGCTGGACGCGAGCCTTCGGGGGGACCGGGCGCGAACGAAGATCGTCGGATTCGCCGGGCTCGGCCTGCTGCACCTCACCCGCCAGAAGGGGCGTCGCGGGCTCGAGCCCTCGCTGACGCGAGAGTGTCCCGCCTGTGGCGGCCAGGGCCGGATCAAGAGCGCCGACGTGGTGGCGTGGGAGGCGCTGGTCGAGGCTCGGCGCCTCACCGGATTGCTCGACGGAGCGCTCGTCACCGTGCGCGCCGCTTCCGAGGTCGCCCGTTGCGTGGGGCTCCTCCTCCAGGTCGTCGGAGCTTCGGGGAACCGCGAGGAGAGGATCGCGGTGGAGGAGGATCCATCCCTGGGGCCCGATCACTTCGACGTGGTGGTTCTGTCGCGGTGATCGATGCGTCGCAGTGGCGAGGTCGCGGTCGCGGCCCGCGGGCTACCTCTCGGGCCGGCGTGCGAGTCGCGCGAGTCGACGGGCGGAGGCATCGCCGGCTCGCTGCTTCTCTTCCTCGGTTTCGAGCCGCAGGCCCGGGACGGGGATCGGCCGACCCGCGGCATCCACGCCGACCATCGTGACGAACGCTCGGGTCGTCAGACGGCGCTGCCCCGAAAGCGGATCCTCGGAATGAACCTCGACCTCGACCTCCATCGACGAGCGGAACGCCGCATTGATGCGCCCCTCGAGAACCAGGACGTCGCCCACCCGCACCGTGTTGTGGAACTCCACCGAGTCCATCGCCACCGTCAGGACCTCACTCCTCGCGTGGCGCATGGCCGCGATGGCAGCGCACTTGTCCACCAGGGAGAGAACGCGTCCCCCGAAAATGCTCCCGCGGGGATTCGTGTCTTCGGGAAGGACGATCTCGGTCATGTGGACCTGGGAATCCGTCACGGTTCTGGAGGTCTTGGCGATGGTCACGACAGGTCTCCGGGTCCCCGAACGTGCAGCGGGACTGGGAAACAGTGCAGTATAGCAGTGCAACTCGTGGCCGTGGCGCACGTAGAAAGGCTCGGGCGAGCGGCTCGCCGGGAGGGATCGGCAGAATGAGACGGACCGCGCGGTGGGTGTTGGTGCTGGGGATCTTCGCTGCGATGTTCGTCGTCGTGGCCGTTCTGGCTGCTCTGTCGGTGGGCACCGCCCCGCACGTTCCGGGGCGGGCGCTGCTCTGGGTCAAGCTCGGTCCGGACATGGCCGAGGAGGATCCGCGGTCGTCGTTCGAGCGAGCGCTCGGCCGACCCTCGCTCACGTTGCGCGACACCGTGCGGGTTCTCCGACACGCCGGAGACGATCGAAGGGTGGAGGCCGTGGTCGTGGAGCTTCGCGGCTTCGGGGGGGGCTGGGCCATGGCCCAGGAGCTCCGGGCCGAGCTCGTCCGCCTTCGCGACGGCGGCAAGCCCCTCTTCGCGTACCTGGAGATGGGAGAGAGCCTGGACTACTACCTGGCCTCGGCCGCCGAGCGGGTCGTGCTCCCTCCGTCCGGCGCGCTGATGGTGACAGGCCTGCTGGCGGACGTTCCGTTCTACCGGGGGACGCTGAGCAAGATCGGCGTGGAAGCGGATCTGGAGCACATCGGAGCGTACAAGAGCGCGTCGGACGTCTGGACGCGCGAGAGCATGTCGGACGCCCAGCGCGAGGCGACGAACACGATCCTGGACGGGATCTACGACGCGGTCCTCTCGGACGTGGCGAAGTCCCGATCGCTCGATCGCTCGGCGGTGGGCCGGGCGGTGGACGAGGGCTTTCTCACGGCCCCGCGAGCGCGCGAGCTGGGGCTCGTGGACGATCTTTCCTACCGGGACGAGCTGCTCGAGCAGATCGAGAAGCGGCTCGGGCACGGGGCGAGCCGGATCCGGGCTACCGTGTACGCGGAATCCGTTCCGGAGCCCCGCGGAGGGGCGAAGATCGGACTCGTGTACGTGACCGGGACCATCGTCTCCGGGAGGTCTTCCGTCGATCCGCTGGCCGGCTCGACGGCCGGCTCCGAGACGATCGCGGAGGCTCTCCGCAAGGTCCGCGAGGATTCCGCCATCCGCGCCGTCGTCCTGCGCGTGGACTCTCCGGGCGGAAGCGGGCTCGCGTCCGACGTGATCTGGCGGGAGGTGGAGCTGACCCGAGACAAGAAGCCGGTGGTCGTCTCGATGGGTGACGTTGCCGCCAGCGGCGGCTACTACGTTTCGATGGGAGCGGACGCCATCGTCGCCCAGCCCTCGACGCTGACGGGCTCGATCGGGGTCATCAGCGGGAAGTTCGCCCTTCGCGGGCTGTACGACTGGGCAGGTCTGCACCGGGAGCAGATCAAGCGGGGCGCCAACGCGGACCTCTTCACCGACTACCAGACGTTCACGGACGCCCAGCGCGCCTTGATCCGCGGACAGATGGAAGCGTTCTATCGAGATTTCCTGAGGAAGGCAGCCGCGGGCAGGAAGACCACCGACGCGGAGATCGACGCGGTCGGCCAGGGCCGCGTCTGGACGGGCGCCCAGGCCCGTGACCGCAAGCTCGTGGACGAGCTCGGCGGGCTCGACAGGGCCGTCGAGATCGCAAAGGACAAGGCGGGGATCCCGCAGGGGCGCGGAGTTCGCATCGAGGTGTACCCCCGGCCGAAGGGGCTTCTGGACTCGATCTTCTCCACGGAGCCCGAAGACGCGTCCGCGCGTCGGGCGCTCGCCGGCGTCATCCCCTCTCCGCTGCGGGGAATCGTCACCCGCTGGAGCGTACTCGATCGACTGGCGGGGGAGCCGGTGCTCCTGCTCGAGGAGACCCTCGTCGGCGCGAGGTGACCGGCTGCGCGAACGCCCGGCCGGCCGCGCCGCGACCTCCGGCATCCGCGCGCCACGAGCGGGCTTCGGCGCGCCTCCACGAACCCTGCCAGATCGCTGCGCTATACTGATTCTCTGCGTGGGGAGGAGCGGAGAGAGTCCATGACTAGAACCGTTCGTTTGTTGCTCGCGTTCGTTCTGGTTGCGGCGGCAGGGTCGCCGGGACTCCGGGCGGCCCCCACTTCCGAGGTTTCCGGGAAGGTGGAGGACGGCCAGGGGAACCCGATTGCCGGGGCGGTGATCACCGTGGTGAACGCCGTCGACGAGAAGGCGACGTACGAGGAGACGAGCGACAAGAAGGGGCGGTACTTCATCCCAGGGCTCCTGTACGTCGCCCCCAACAGCATCTGGAAGATCCGGGCGAAAGCGGACGGGTACGTTCTGGTGAAGATCCGGGTAGACAGCCGGACCCAGTCTCAGATCGTGGACAAGTTCGAGAAGGAACTGAGTCCGGGCGGCACCGGGAGTTTCCCTGTCCGACCGCTGGGCGAGGCGCGCGTGGATCTCGTCATGGTCCCTCCGGACCAGGCGCCGACGGCTCGACCCTCGGCGGAGTCCGCCGGCGAGGCGCCGGCTCGAACGGCCCAGCCGAGCGATCCGTTCGACAAGGCGAGGGAGATGCTCTCCAAGGACGACGTGAACGGTTCTCTTCCGTTCTTCGACCAGGCGATCCAGGCGAAGCCGGAGGAGTTCGACCGTCGACTCGAGTACGGCAAGGCGTTGTACCGGTTGCAGCGATACAAGGAGGCTGAGGTTCAGGCAGCCAAGGCCGTGCAGCTCGCCCCCGACAAGCCCGGGCCGAACCGGCTGCTGGCGCACATCTACTACGACAGCGATCAGATCGAACGTGCCGACGCCGCCATCAACAAGGAGAGGGAAATCTCTCCCGACGATCCCGGCGTTCTCCGCGAAGCGGCCCGTCTCGCGGAGGAGATGGGGCACAAGGACGAGGCGATCTCCGCGCACGAACGTGTCGTTGCACTGCAGCCGACGAATACGGATTCCTGGGTGGCGCTCGGGGGACTGTACGCCGCGAAGAAGCTGACCGACAAGTCGGAAGCGGCGTTCCGGAAGGTCACCGAGCTCGACCCGGCGAACGCCTATCAGACGTTTTACAACATCGGCGCGCTCATCATGAATCAGCCGAGCCCGACGACGGCGCAGACCCGCAAGGCGATCGAGGCGTTTCGCAAGGCGGTGGAGCTGAAGCCGGACTACACCGCCGCGCACCGGCAACTCGTCTACGCGCTCCTGAACGTCGGAGACATCGCGGAGGCGCGTGCGGGGATCGAACGCTACCTCGAGATCGACTCCACCTCCGCGGACGCGAAGGCGCTTCAGGATCTCCTCAAGGGGCTCCCGAAGCAGAAGGGCTAGCGGCCTCGGCGACCAGGTCCTCCACGCGCTCGCACACGAGATGCCCGGCAAGAATGTGAATCTCCTGGATCCTGGCCGTTTCCTGTCCGCGAGCCAGGAGAGCGATCTCCGCGAAGGCAACCGCCTCGCCGCCGTCGCGTCCGAGAAACGCCGCGGTTCGCAGGCCGAGGCGCCGAGCGGCCCGCAGTCCTGCCACGACGTTCGGGGAATTGCCGCTGGTCGTGATCCCCACGGCCACATCGCCGGGCCGTCCCAGCGCCTCGATCTGGCGAGCGAAGATCTCACGGAAGTCCGAGTCGTTCGAGATGCTGGTCAGGACCGAGCCGTCCGTCCCGAGCGCGAGGGCGGCCAGCGCCGGGCGGTCGCGGTCGTAGCGGTTCACGAACTCGGCCGCGAGGTGCTGGGCATCGGATGCGCTGCCCCCATTCCCGAAGAAGAGGAGCTTGCCGCCGGAGCGGAGCGATTCGACGCAAACGCGGGCGAGCCGATCGATGTCACCGCCGTGGCGATCGAGGAAGGAATCCACGAGCCGATGGTGATCGGCCCGGACGCGCTCGATCCGCTCGCGGAAATCCGTCATCTTCGTCCCGTCGCGCCGGTACGTGAGGGGCGACAGTATCCGTTCCGCTCGACGCGGGCGTCAAGGGATCCGGCGGACTGCCGCATGCGGTCTCGCCGGACTCCTTCGCGAACGATCCGGGCCGGGGCGGGCGGGGGCGTCCCGTGAGCGTCGGGTTTCGTCTGGAGCGGATCGCCGGACTCGATCTCGTGCGCTGCGAAGCCCTGCTTGCGGTGCCCGGAGTGACCCACGCGTTCTCGACCCGTCGCGCCGATGGTTCCGACTCCTTCGATCTGGGCACGGCGGATCCCCCCGATGCAGCCGTCTCGGAGCGACGCGAGCGCTTTCTCGCAGCGGCAGGCTTCGGCGGACGCCGCGCCACGATTCTGCGCCAGGTACACGGGGCGACGGTCGTTCGCGCCCAGGCCGCGGGGCCGCCCCCGCTGGCGGACTCGTCGGTCTGGCTTCGGGAGGACGGCGATTCCGGCATCCCGTCGGTTCGCAGTGCGGACTGCGTGCCGATCCTGCTTGCGCACCGCGCGGGGCGCGGCGCGGCGGCGGTACACGCCGGCTGGAGAGGGACGGCGGAGCGAGCGGTGGTTCGGGCGCTGGAGGAGCTCGCGGCGGAAGGAGTCCGGCCCCAGGACTGCCTCGCCGCGCTGGGACCGGCGATTCGAGCATGCTGCTACGAGGTGGAGTGGGAAGTGGCGGACGCGGTACGGTCCGCGTGCGGGACCCAAGGCGCGGCTGCGGTGGTCCCCGGGGCCGGTCGGCCGAGACTCGATTTGCACGAGGCGAACCGGATCCAGCTTCGGGATGCCGGGGTTCCGTGCGACTCGATCCACGCCGCGTCATGGTGCACGTGTTGCCGCCCCGATCTGTTCTTTTCCCATCGCCGTGACGGCGCGGCAGCCGGGCGGATGATGGCGTCGATCGGTGGGGCACTGGCCCGGAGCTGAGGCCGAGCGGCTCGCTCGGACGGGGCGGACGCGTATTCGTGCAGCGCGGGTCGGGACGGGTAAGGCAGCCGTTGTGCGCTGACCCGCAAATGCCGCAAACGACGCGGCGTTGCGAGAGATTCGCTCGCCGCCCCGGGACGGGATGCGGCGTCCGCTCGACGTCCCGTCGAAGATCGTGCTCGGGGCCGTCCTTGACGGTTCGGGCTCGGTGCGTCAGAATCAACGTTTCGTCCGACGGGTGACAACGACCCGAGGCTGGAACCGAGCCGGGTCCGAGCCCGATCCGCGGAGGCTGCTCAGGATGATCATGCCGATGCCGCTTCTGGCGATGGCGGCTCCCACGCCCGGCGGGGCGCCGGTGTCTCCGCTGGTCCAGTTCGCTCCGTTCGTCCTGATCTTCGTGATCTTCTACTTCCTGGTGATCGCGCCCACGCGGCGAAAGCAGAAGCTGCACGCGAAGATGCTCGACGAGCTGAAACCGGGAGACAAGGTCGTGACGTCCGGCGGACTCTACGGAACCGTGACGGCGGTGACGGCCGGCACCGTGCAGCTTCGGATCGCGGACCAGGTCAAGGTGGAAGTCGCCAAGCATGCGGTGTCCGAACTGAGAAGGAACGAGGACTGACCTCAGTCCCCGCGCCACGAGGGCTCCAGGAATGGCAAAGGACCTCGGCTGGAAGATCGCGCTGATCGTGGCGGTGATGGCCGCAGCGACGTACTTCATGGTTCCCCCGTCGGAGAGGATCAATCTCGGTTTGGACCTCCGCGGGGGCTCCCACATCGTCATGAAGGTGGAGACCGAGTCGGCGCTGAAGTACGACATGGACCTCACCCAGAGCCGGATCGGCCAGGCGCTCAAGGAAAAAGCGCTGACGTACGCCTCCGTCGCGAGTTCGGAGCCGACCGTGCTCGAGGTGAAGGGGACCGATCCTAATCGACGGGCGGATGTCCGGAGGGTGCTGGACGACTACGTCGGGCAGTGGGACATCAAGGATCAGGGGGGCGGGAACTGGCGGGCGGTGATGCCGACGGAGGTACGACAGGCCATCGAGAGGAACTCCGTCGAGACCACGCTGACCACCCTGCGGAACCGCATCGACGGCCTCGGGGTGCGCGAGCCGATCATCCAGAAGCAGGGGGTGCACGGCGACCGGATCCTGATCCAGCTTCCCGGACTCGAGGACCCGACGCGGGCCAAGGACGTCCTCCAGGATCCCGCGCTCCTGGAGTGGAAGGCGGTGACGTATCCTCCCGGCGTGACCGATTTCGAGAACTGGTCGCCGCCCGACTCCCGTGACGCGGTGATCGCATTGTTCCAGGGTCAAATCCCCGCCGACACCGAGCTGTACCCCGAGAGGCGGCCCACGGACGGAGGCGGAACTCGAGAGATCTGGTGGCCGTTGAAGAAGGTGTCCACGGTGGTCGGGAGCGATCTCACCAGGGCGCAGCGCGAGCAGGGCTCCATGAACGAGTGGGTGGTCGGATTCGCCCTCACGCGCGATGCCGGGCGCCGCTTCGAGGCAGCGACGCGCGAGAACCTGAAGAAGAAGATGGCCATCATCCTGGGCGGGGTCCGGAGCAAGCAGGTCGTCTCCGCTCCGGTCATCCAGGACGTGATCCGCGACCGCGGAATCATCCGGGGCGGCAACTTCACCCTGGAGTCCACCGAGGACCTCGCGCTCAAGCTGCGATCCGGAGCCATCCCCACGGAGGTCACGATCATCGAGGAGCGGACGGTGGGGCCTTCGCTCGGTCTGGACTCGATTCGGGCCGGCATCGTCGCTTCGCTGGTCGGGTTCCTGGCGGTGATGGTCTTCGTCCTGATCTACTACCGGCTCTCGGGCATCAACGCGATGATCGCCCTGGCGTTCAACGTGGTCCTCTTGCTGGGGTCGATGGGCTATTTCGGGGCGACCCTGACCCTTCCGGGGATCGCGGGACTGATCCTGACCGTGGGCATGGCCGTGGACAGCAACGTGCTGATCTTCGAGCGAATCCGCGAGGAGCTCCGCCTCGGGAAGACGGTCCGTTCGGCCGTCGACCAGGGATTCGGCCGGGCGATCGGGACCATCCTCGATTGCAACATCACGACGCTCGTGTCCGCGTTTTTCCTGTTCTCGTACGGAACGGGTCCCGTGCGCGGCTTTGCCGTGACGCTGATCATCGGTCTCACCGCGTCGATGTTCACCGCGGTGTTCGTCTCCCGCGTGATCTTCGACATGGTTCTGGGGCAGGGCCGGAAGGTCGAGTCGCTGAGCATCTGAGGCCGATCCACGGCGCGGTACGGAGGGCAGCGTGTTCGAGATTTTCAAAGAGCCGAAGATCGATTTCATGGGCAAGCGGCGGATCTGGCTGACCATCTCCGCGGTTGCGGTCGGCCTCGCGCTGCTCATCCTGCCGTTCCGCAGGCCCGTTCTGGGGATCGAGTTCACGGGGGGGACCGAGATCCAGGTGAAGTACGCGCAGCCGCCGGATCTCGGGAAGATCCGCGGCGCACTGGGCGGCGCCGGACTGGGCAACCACCTCGTGACGACGATCGGGGATCCCGGCCGACAACGAGGTGTACATCCGCATCGGGATCGAGGCCTCCGGCGGAAAGGAGCAGGACCTCACCGGCAAGATCATCGGCGCCCTTCGCTCGGCGGGCGGAGTCGCCGCCACGGCGGACCAGGCCGATCTGAACGTCGCCGACGAGGCAACGCTCCGCACGCTCTTCGAAGGGTCGCCCGACATCGCCCGCGAGGACGGGGCTGCGCTGGCGCAGGGGATCGTGGCGAAACGGCGTGAGGCTGCCATCTTCCGCTCCGTGAACGATCTGGGCGGAGTCGACAAGATGACGCCGACCGCCCTCGACTACCTCCGCACGCGGGCGGTCCTCGGGCCGTTCTCCATCCGGAGCCAGTCCTACGTCGGGCCGACGATCGGCTCCGAGCTGCTCCGCAAGGCGTTCTGGGCGATCATCGGCTCGCTGGCCGGGATGCTCGCGTACATCTGGTTCCGCTTCCAGTTCCGCTGGGGCGCCGCCGCCGTGATCGCGCTCATCCACGACACCATCGTGACCCTGGGCCTGTTCTCGCTGTTCCGCCTCGAGTTGAGCCTTCCCGTCGTGGCGGCGTTCCTCACGCTGATCGGCTACTCGGTGAACGACACCGTCGTGGTGTTCGATCGGATCCGGGAGAACATCAAGCTGCGTGGAACCGCCGACATGCCCACCCTGATCAACCAGTCCATCAATCAGACCCTGAGCCGGACCATCATCACCTCGGGGCTCACCTGGCTCGTTTGCGTCGTCGCTCCTGCTGTTCGGCGGAGCGGCGCTGAAGCCGTTCGCGTTCGTTCTCGTGGCGGGGATCATCGTCGGGACCTACTCCTCCGTTTACATCGCCAGCCCGATCCTGGTTCTCTGGCAGCAGTTCCTCGACCGCAGGCGGAAGGCCGCCGTCTCGGCCCCGCCGGTCAAGGGGGACAAGGATCGGAAGGCGAAGAAGGTCCGGGCCACGACGGCGAACTGACGGGGAGGGGTCAGGTCTCGATACGCCGGACTCGGCCCCGCGCGCTACGTATAATCCCTCCGGATCGGAGGCGCTTCCCCGATGGTGCGTCGTTTCGAGGAGATCCTCGAGCGGGTCGAGCAATACAACCCGGCTGCGAATCTCGACCTGCTCCGTCGGGCGTACGTCTTCTCCGCCCGGGAGCATCGGGAGCAGGTGCGACGGTCCGGCGAGCCGTATCTCGTCCACCCCCTCGAGGTCGCCTACATTCTGGCCGACCTCCACCTCGATGAGGCGAGCGTCGTTTCGGGCCTCCTCCACGACGTGGTGGAGGACACCCTCACCACCATCGAGACGGTGGGGGAGTACTTCGGTCCCGACGTGGCGCACATCGTCGAGGGGGTGACGAAGATCTCGAAGTTCCAGTTCGCGAGCCGGGAAGAGGCGGAGGCCGAGAGCTTCCGCAAGATGATCCTGGCCATGGTGGACGACATCCGCGTCATCCTCGTGAAGCTCGCGGACCGGCTGCACAACATGCGGACCCTCGCCCACCTGGATCCCGTCAAGCGGGAGCGGATCGCCCGGGAGACCTTCGAGATCTACGCACCGCTGGCGAATCGACTGGGGATCGGCCGGATCAAGAGCGAGCTCGAGGACCTGGCGTTCCGGCACCTCGAGCCGGACGCGCACCGGGCGCTCACGGACGCGCTGCACGGCCGCCGGAAGGTCAGCGAGGCGTTCATCGAGGACATCCGGAAGAGGCTCACGACCGCGCTCCAGGACGCCGGGGTCACGGCGGAGATCAAAGGCCGAATCAAGACCACGTACTCCATTTACCGGAAAATGAAGGTTCAGAAGATCGACGTGGAGCAAGTGTACGACTACGTCGCGTTCCGGATCCTGACCGACTCCATCAAGGACTGCTACGGGGCTCTGGGAATCGTCCATTCGATCTGGCGACCGGTCCCCGGGCGAATCAAGGACTACATCGCGATCCCCAAGCCGAACATGTACCAGTCGATCCACACCTCGGTGATGACCGACAAGGGCCAGCCCTTCGAGGTCCAGATCCGCACCCGCGAGATGCACAGGATCGCCGAGGAGGGGATCGCGGCTCACTGGCAGTACAAGGAAGGGGGCAGGCTCTCCGAGAAGGATGCGGAGAAAGTCTCGTGGCTCCGTCAGATCCTGGAGTGGCAGAAGGACCTGAAGGACCCGAGGGAGTTCATGGAGATGGTGAAGGTGGACCTCTACCCGCAAGAGGTCTACGCGTTCACGCCACGGGGCAAGGTTCTCTCGTTCCCGCGCGGCGCCACTCCCATCGATTTCGCGTACGGAATCCACACCGAGGTGGGCCACCACTGCGTGGGGGCCAAGGTGAACGGCCGGATCGTCCCGTTTCGTTACACCCTCCAGAACGGCGACATCGTGGAGATCCTGACCCAGCCGAGCCACAACCCGAGCCGGGACTGGCTCGCGGTGGCCCGGACGCCGCGGGCTCGCGGGAAGATCCGCGCCTGGCTGAACACCAGCGAGCACGTCCGATCCGTGGCTCTTGGGAAAGAGCTGACCGACAAGGAGATGAAGAAGTACCGCCTCCCGGTGCGCATCCTGACGGACGAAGCGCGGGTCAGGGAGGCGCTCCGGAAGCTCGGCGTCGCGGATCTGGACGACTACTACGCGGCTGCCGGGTACGGGAAGGTGACCCCTCACGCCTTCGTGAGCGCGCTGGTGCTTCCCTCCGAGCTCAAGCAAGAGCCGGAGAACGTGGTGTCCCGCGTCGTGAAGCGCGCGCTCGGAATCGGCGACGGGAAGGTCAAGGTCCGCGGGATGAACGACATGATGATCAGTCTGGCGAAGTGCTGCAACCCGATTCGCGGCGATGACATCCTCGGTTACATCACCCGGGGGAAAGGCGTGTCGGTCCACGCGGTGCACTGTCCCAACGTGGCCCGGCTCATGTACGATTCCGAGCGGAAGATCGAGGTGGAGTGGGATTCGGGTCGAGACGAGTCGTCGTCGTACGACGTCAAGCTGACCCTCGACCTCGAGGATCGGCAGGGGCTCCTCGCCAAGATCGTGTCCACGATCGCCGACGAGAAGTCGAACATAAGGAACGTGGACGCGCGAACGTTCGAGGGAAGCACCGCGCGGGTCACCCTGGTGCTCGCCGTGGTGGATCGCGGCCACATGGAGCGCGTCATGTCCCGGATCCGGAGAATCGACGGCGTTCGCGAGGTGGGGCGAGTTCTCCAGTAGACGTCGCGGTTTCCGCGTCCGCCGCGGAACGGGGTCCCGCGGGAACGCCCTCGAGGAGGCAGGCATGAAGCAGGTCATTGCGACGCCGTCGGCGCCCGGGGCGTTGGGCCCGTACTCGCAGGGCGTCCGAGCCGGAGATCTCGTGTTTGTCTCCGGCCAGATTCCGCTCGATCCGGCCACCGGAGCGCTCGTTTCCGGGGGGATCGAGGAGCAGACTCGCCGCGTGCTTCAGAACGTCGCAGCCGTTCTCGAGGCGGCGGGCGGCAGCCTCGACCGGGTCGTCCGCGCCACCGTGTATCTAGTCGACCTGTCCGAGTTCGATGCGATGAACCGCGTCTACGCGAGCTTCTTCCCTTCGGCGCCTCCGGCGCGCGCGTGCGTGGAAGTCTCGGCACTGCCCCGGGGTGCTCGCGTGGAGATCGACGCGGTGGCCGTGGTCTGAAGAGGGATCAAGGAAGAACCGCCCCGAGGCAAGGGTTTCCGGACGAACCTGCTGCCGGGGCGTTTCGGATCAACGGTGAAGATCCGCAGGTCGGGCGGGAATTCGTCCGCGCCGGGCTCGGGAAGACCAGGTGCGGCGAGCGGTCAGCGGACCGCTTTCCGGATGGCACCGGAGCGGATGCAGCGAGTGCACACTCGGGACCGCCGGGTGCCGCCGGTCTCGCGCTGTACCCGGACCCGCTGCAGGTTCGGAAGCCACCGGCGCGAAGTGACGTTGTGTGCGTGGGAGACGTTGTTCCCGAATACGGTCTTCTTTCCGCAGATTTCGCAAGCTCTCGCCATTCGCAACCTCGTTGCACGAATCGCTGTTTCTCGAGACCGGAAAACGATGAATCGTAGCCGAGCGCCCTCCGGCCGTCAAGCGCCGAGCGCAGCGCGGGGTACGACAGGAAAGTGAGGCGACGATGCGGCGAGGCGACTCCGGCGACTCTCCTCCCGTGCGCCCGCCGTCGTGGCCTGCGCCTAGCCCCCTCTGGTTGCTTTCTCGAGCCTGGTACCTATATTCATGCCCCGCAGTGATCCGGAAGATCCAGAGAGTTTCGAAAACGGTGTCTGCGGATGGCCGGAAGAACGAGAACGGAATCAGATCATTCTTTTCGGGAACGATGGGCCGGGATGCGAGAGAGCATGGGTTGTTTCGGCTTGACTTGTCACGAAACCATGACTTAGCTTAACGGCTCCGTGCGCCCGAGGGAACGAGTCCGGGCGACGGGAACCGCGCGAGGGTCGAGATGCTCTTCGGTCGAAGCCGCAGCTTGGTCGGGCTGGACATCGGCGATAGTTCCATCAAGGTCGTCGAGCTGAAGGTGCTCGGCAAGGGGCGTGGGTATCAGCTCGCCAGGCTCGGTTCGGAGCCTCTGTCCCCGGAGGCGATCGTCGACGGGGCGATCATGGACTCGCAGCTGGTGATCGAGACGATCCAGCGGTTGATGCAGCGGTGCCGGATCAAGAACACGCAGGTGAGCACGGCTCTCTCCGGCCATTCCGTGATCGTGAAGCGAATCAGCCTCCCCGTGATGAGCGAGGCGGAGCTGGCCGAGTCGATCCGCTGGGAGGCGGAGCAGTACATCCCGTTCGACATCCAGGACGTGAACCTCGACTACGAGATCCTGGAAGGGTCGAGCCTGTCGGGCGAGGGGAACATGGACGTCCTCCTCGCCGCAGCCAAGAAAGAGAAGATCAACGACTACACCAGCGTGATCGGTCAGGCGGGGCTCACGCCGCTGACCGTGGACATCGCCACGTTCGCGCTGCAGAACGCCTTCGAGGCCAACTACGACTTCGAGCCCCATCACATCATCGCCCTGGTGGATATCGGCGCCGCCGTGACGTCGATCTCCGTGCTCCACCGTGGAACCTCGGTGTACTGGCGCGACATCAACATCGGCGGCAACCACTACAACGACGCGATCCAGAAGGAGCTGAACCTCTCCAGCGAGCAAGCGGAGCGGCTGAAGCGCGGGGAGGAGATCGAGGGGATCCCGTCCGAGCGGGTGTCCGCGATCATCGCGGGGGTCAACGAGGACGTGGAGGGGGAGATCCAGAAGACCATCGACTTCTTCAAGCAGATCTCGGCCACCGACCAGCCGTTGGACCGTCTTTACCTGAGCGGGGGTGCCGCCCAGGTGGCGCATCTGAAGGACTCGTTGGCCCAGCGGTTGAATACGCAGGCGGAGCTCCTCAATCCCTTCCGCAAGATTCCTCCGGCCGGCCGCGAGCCTGCGCCGGAGTTGGTCAACGAGATGACGCTCACCGCGTCGGTGGCGGTGGGGCTGGCACTTCGGAAGGTGGGGGACTGACCGATGATCCGAATCAACCTTCTGTCCGAACGGAAGCCGGCGAAGGCGAAAGCCACCGGCGGGGGATTGCAGATCGAGGGGACGGGCGGCGGGCAGAACATCCTCCTGGCGGCGATCGTGCTGGCGGGAATCGGGGTGGCCGCCGGGTGGTACTGGTTCGAGAAGAGCGAGCTGTCCGAATGGCGGGTGGCGGTGGACAAGGCGCAGCAGGAGCTGGTTCGATTGGAGGAAGTCCGGAAGAAGGGGGAGACCTACAAGGCGCAGAAGGAGCTCCTCGAGCAGAAGATCCAGCTCATCACGGAGCTGAAGAAGAAACAGTCGGTCCCCGTGCACATCCTGGATCAGATCTCGAGGAACCTCCCGGAGTTCCTGTGGCTCGATTCCATGGAAGCCGCGCAGAACCAGATCAGCATTTCGGGCAAGGCCACCACCTACAACGCGGTGTCGAATTTTTACGACAACCTCACCGCGTCCGGATACTTCATCGGCGTGGACCTGGGGAAGACGTCGGAGGCCCCCGAAGGGGTGTCCTTCAGCCTGACCTGCAAGTTCCAGCAGCCCGCAGGGTCCGGCCCCGTTCCCGCGAAGCCGCAGGGCTAGCGCGGTCGGGGGCGGGCGAGAGATTCCGTTCCGGAGCGACGCGGCGGAGGCCGGCGCCGGGGAGTCGAAGCGATGCTCGAGAGACTGCCGTTCTGGGGACAGGTGGCGCTGATGGCGTTCCTGGCGGTGCTCGTCGTGGGCATCGCCTACTACGCCTTTCCGAATCTCAAGGCGATGCGGGGCGAGATCGATGACCTGAAGGGGCGTCACGAGGAGATGGAGCGGAAGATCCAGGAGGGACTGGCCATCGAGCAGAAGCTCCCCGAGTTCGAGCGGGAGATCGTGAGCCTGCAGCGCAAGCTCGGGGACATCCAGCAGATCCTCCCCACCGGGCCCGAGACGGGCGACCTGCTCCGATGGATCAAGAACCTGGCGGACCAGTCGAACCTGGAGCTGAAGTCGTTCGGTCCCGGCACGATGCGCCCGGTGGAGTTCTACAAGGAGTTCCCCATCGACATGAACGTCGTGGGACGTTACCACGACCTCGGCATGTTCCTCGACCGCGTGAGCAAGTACTCGCGGATCATCAACGTGGACGGCCTCCGCATGTCGTCGAACACCGGGGGAGGAGAGAAGACGATTCGCGCCAGCTTCACCGCGACCACGTTCGTGTACGAGGAGACGGTGGAGAAGGGCCAGGAGGGCGGCGAATGAGGCGACGCAACCTGGGCTGGCTCGTGGCGGCCGCGTTCCTCGCGTTGCTCGTTTCGGCCTCGGCGCCGGCATTCCCTCAGGAACCCTCGGACCAGGCCGCTCCCGAGGATTCGAAGGAGCAGCCGGCGAAGGGTGCCGAGGCGGGTCCGCAGGCCGCGGCCACCGCGCAGGAAGCGAGCCAGACGGTCGAGAAGATCCTCCGAGAGCAGGAGCAGCTCCTCAGCGGTCAAGGATTCTCCTACGACCCCGGCGGACGGCGGGATCCGTTTCGCTCGCTCTACGAGAGTGTTCCTCTGTCGAAGAAGGGCCCGCGCCCCAAGGGAGTGGCGGGGATGCTCGTTTCCGAGGTCGGCCTGGCCGGGATCGTGCGCGATGCCGCCGGGGGGAACATCGCCTTCCTGACGGGGTCGGACGGCAAGGGATACTTCCTCCGCGTGGGCGACGAGGTCTACGACGGAACCCTGATCGCCATCGATTCTGCCGCCGGCACGGCGACGTTCCGGCAGCAGGTGGACGACCCCAGGCTCATCAAGCCGTACCGAGACGTCGCGAAGAGGCTGGTCCCGCAGGAAGGAGAAGTCCAATGACGAACCGTCGCACGATGATCCTGGCCGCCCTGGTCGCGCTGGCGCTCGCGGGCGGCCCGCCCGTCGCCGTGGCGACCGACGGGACCGGGGAGGCGCCGGACCGGCTGACGGCCGCGGGTCAGTCGACGCATACGGGCCCCGCGACGACCCTCGAGGCCGTGGAGGTCTCCGCGGAGTCCGAGAACGGGGCGGCGGTCGTGCTCCGAGCGAACGGTCCCTTGGACTACGAGAGCTTCGTGCTGGAGCGGCCCGACCGCCTCGTCGTCGACCTGAAAGGGGTCGTGAGCCGGCTGGTCAAGAACCAGCTGGCGGTCGGGTCCGGCGGCGTTCTTCGCGTTCGCGCCGGCCAGTATCGAGTCGAGCCCGTTCCGGTGGCACGCGTGGTGTTCGATCTGGAAGCAGCGCTGCCGCACAGGATCGACGTCTCACCCGACGGCCTTCGCGTCCGTTTCGGCCTGGACGAGAGCTCGTCTCGCGACGGGGAGAGCGAGATTCCGGCCGACGATCCGGTGGCCGAGGCTCTCGCGTCGGTGGGATTTGCCTCGAGCGAAAGGGCTTCCACGACGGAGTCGCCGACTCCCGCGAGCGTCCCGATCGCAGCACAGCAGGAGCCGTCCCCCGCGGCGGAATTCTCGCAGCCCACGGAGGCCCCTGCTTCCGAGGGGGGACGGGCGATCGCTCCGGACGCGCTCGAGAGCCTTCTGCGCGCTCCGGCTCTCGCCGCACCGGCCGAGTCGGAAGCGCCGCCGCCTCCGCCGGTTCCCTCGGGCTCGTTCGAGACCAGAACCATCGTGACGGGGGAGACCCAGTACACCGGGAAGCGCATCTCCCTCAACCTGGTGGACGCGGACGTGAAGCAGGTGTTCCGACTCTTCCACGAGATCTCCGGCTTGAACTTCGTCCTCGACCCGAGCGTGGACGGCCGGGTCACGATCGTGCTGGACAACGTCCCGTGGGACCAGGCCCTGGACATCATCCTGACGAACAACGGCTTCGACAAGGCGCTGGAGAACAACGTCATCCGGATCGCGACGACGCAGAAGCTCGCCCAGGAAGCCGCGTCGCGCCGGCAGCTCAAGGAAGCGAAGGAGCTGGAGGTCGAGCCGATCACGATCACCCGTACCCTGTCGTACGCCAAGGCGAGGGAAGTCGAGCGGGTGATCCGGGACGGCGGCGTGCTCTCCGCCCGCGGCAAGGTCATCGTGGACGAGCGGACGAACACGCTGATCATCAGCGACATCTCCAAGAAGGTCGAGCCGCTGGATCAGCTGATCTCCACGCTGGACTCCGAGACACCGCAGGTGATGATCGAGGCGCGGATCGTGGAGACCTCCAGGGAGTTCGTCCAGGACTTCGGCGTCCGGTGGGGCATGCAGGCCGTCGCCGACGCCTCCCGGGGAACCGCCACGAATCTCGCGTTCCCCCACAACGCATCGATGCGCTACGGGCTCAACCTCCCCGGCGGCGGCGGGGCGAGCGCGCTGAACTTCCGGCTCGGGAACATCCTGGATTCCTTCACCCTGGACGTGACGCTCAACGCCCTCGAGACGGAAGGCCGCGGCCGGATCCTCTCCTCGCCTCGCATCGCCACGCAGAACAACGAGCGGGCGGAGATCGAGCAGGGCATCCGGATCCCGATCGTGAACACCACCGCCACGGAGATCAACGTGGAGTTCGTGTCGGCGTCGCTGCGCCTGTCGGTGACGCCGCAGATCACCGCCGAGGGGACCATCGTCCTGGACATCCAGGTGGAGAACAACTCCCCCGACTTCGTGAACCGGGTGGGGACCACGCCGCCGATCAACACGCAGCGGGCGCAGACCAAGGTCTTGATCAGCGACGGAGGCACGACGGTGATCGGAGGCATCTTCACCGTGAACGAGTCCCGGAGCGAATCGGGGGTCCCCTGGTTCCGGAAAATTCCCGCGCTCGGCTGGCTGTTCAAGGCGCGGAACATCACCAACGAGAACCGGGAGCTCCTGATCTTCATCACCCCGAAGATCATGCGGGTCAGCTAGCGGAGGCTTGATGATGGATAGAACGATTCGCTCGCTCGTGACGCTGGGGATCGCTGGGCTCGCGCTCGTCGGCCTGTCGTGCACCAACAACGAGATCGACGACGGGGACAGCGCCGACGTGTTCCTCGAGGTGACGGCGTTCAACGCTCCTCCCGGTGACGGCCGCCATCGACGCGAAACCACGGGAATTTGCACGCTCACCCTGACCAACGCCACGGCGACGTTCGCGAACAAGCGGAAGGCCGACCTCGTGGGCAGCACCCCGCTCCAGGACATCATCGTGGAGACGGTGGACATCGTCTATCAGTGGGACGACGGCTACGCGATGGACCCGAGAACGTTCTACCTCGGGGTCACCGTTCCGGTGGCGGGCAGCGGATCGGCGCAGTTTCCCGTCTTCGCCGTGGGCGATCTCGTGGCGGCTCACGCCCGCGCGCACGCCGCGACGGACACACGGCGAACCTCGTGATGACCTACCGCGGGCGGGTGATCGTGGGGGAGCCGGTCGTCCGGCCGGGCGGCGGCGTGGCCACGGTCAACAGCTGCTCGGGGCCCGCTGCCAATCCCGATCCGGACGGCGACGGCATCCTCAGCGACGGGGACGGAAGCGGCGATTCCCGAGCGACAACCGCTGCACCGGATGGGTACATCGTGGGGTGCGACGACAACTGCCCGCACGATCTCCGATCGCAGCCGAGACCGACGGAGATCGCGACAATGACGCCTGCGATAACTGCGGCGATGTCGTGCGATTCCGATCATAGCCGATACCGTCGACACGGACAGGATGCTCGATGGCCGGGTCTCCGCGTGCGGGAGGTCCCAGGCACTGGCGACCGATGACCTGGGCCGCGATCGATGACCGTGCCGAATGACGATGCGCGGCGGCCGTTCGCCACGGTGACCCACGCGCGTATCCGCGCGGCCCAGGGGGATCTGACCGGCGCGCGGCGGATGCTGGACGAGATCCTCGCGGCGGATCCTTCGACCGGGACGCGCACGGCCTCCTCGATTCCCTCGGTCGCGCGCGCGGCCAACCGCGCCGCGAGGAGCCGGCCAGGAGCAGCCGCTGCCCGAGCCGTCGGCCGGCGATCCGGCGGATCTCGCCCTCCGATTCCGCGCCGGCCTCGTCCCTTCGGCGACCCGCCCGGCATCCGTGTGGCGCGGCTCACGGCTTGGCTCGACCGAGTCCGGGCGGCACGCGGCGGGAGCGTTCGGGCTGACACGCCCTTCGCGCCGGTGAGACACGGTCGCACCCACGTCCTAGCCCGGATTATTCACGAAGGACCGAGCGAGACCGCGAAGATGCCCGTCCTGCTTGGCGCCCGCAGGGACTCGGGCCCGAGACGTACTGTACCGTACGTCGCAGGGCGCGAGGCCCGAGGACGTCAAGCAGGATGGGCAGATTCGCGGTCGCAGTAGGTCCTTCGTGAATGATCCGGGCTAGCGGATTCACTCGTCATCCCTTCTGTCGCGCACCCCGCGCCTGCTTTCTTCTTGTTCGCCGGTTCGCGGCAGTGATACCCTTCCCCACCGCCCGTTGCGCGTCCGGTCGAGTCGACCCGATGGCGGGCGACGGATGCGCGGCGCGGCGCCGGAAGCCGGAGAGGCGGTACGCGGAAGGAGCGGTTCCATTGGACGCGAAGGAACTCCGCGAGTTGATCGAGATCATCGCCCGCAGCGACTTCGCCACGTTCGAGCTCGAGCGCGACGGATTCAAGCTCCGGCTCGTGAGGGGGAACGCGGGCGCGCAGGCGGCGCCCGTCGCCGTGGCGATGCCTGCCGCTCCCGCCGCGGTCGATCCCGTCCTGGTCTCCGCTCCCTCCGCCGAAGGAGCGCGAGCTCTCCCGTCCGCGCCGGGGCTCGTCGATCTCATCTCGCCGATCGTCGGGATCTTCTACCGGGCGCCGAGCCCCGAGGCTCCGCCCTTCGCCGAGGTCGGAAGCCGGGTCAAGAAGGGGCAGGTTCTCTGCATCGTCGAAGCCATGAAGCTCATGAACGAGATCGAGTCCGAGATCGAGGCGGAGGTCGTGGAGATTCTGGTGACGAACGGTCAGCCCGTGGAGTACGGGGAGATTCTGTTCCGCCTCCGGCCGGTCGCGTGAACGACGCCATGCGGTCGAATCGGTCCCGCTGAGGATGTCGTGTTCCGCAAGATCCTGATCGCCAACCGCGGGGAGATCGCCCTGCGGATCATCTGGGCCTGCCGGGAGCTCGGGATCAAGACGGTGGCGGTCTATTCCACCGCCGACCGGGACTCGCTCCACGTGAAATTCGCCGACGAAGACGTCTGCATCGGCCCTCCTGCCAACAAGGAGTCCTACCTCAACGTCTCGGCCGTGATCTCCGCGGCGGAGATCACGGGTGCGGAAGCGATCCATCCCGGTTACGGCTTCCTGGCCGAGTCGGCCCATTTCGCGGAGGTGTGCCGGGAGTGCGGGCTGACCTTCATCGGGCCCGGTCCCGAAGTGATCCGGCGCATGGGGGACAAGGCGCAGGCGCTGCGCACGATGGTCGAGGCGGGGGTGCCGACTTTACCGGGCAGCGACGGGGTGCTCGGCGACGAGGCGCAGGCGCAGGAGGTGGCCGAGAGCATCGGCTACCCAGTCCTGATCAAAGCGTCGGCGGGGGGGGGCGGCCGCGGCATGCGCATCGTTCCTTCGCCCGACGACCTGGTCCGGCTGCTCAACGCGGCGCGTCACGAGGCCGAGGCGGCGTTCGGCGTGCCGGACGTGTACATGGAGAAGTACCTGGTCGAGCCGCGCCACGTGGAATTCCAGGTCCTCGGGGACACTCATGGGAATCTGCTGCACCTCTTCGAACGGGAGTGCTCGATCCAGCGGCGCCACCAGAAGCTCCTGGAGGAGTCCCCTTCCACGGCGCTCGATGCGGCGTTGCGCGCGCGGATGGCCGAGGCTGCGCTCCGGGCCGCCGGGGCCGTCGACTACGTGAACGCCGGAACGGTGGAGTTCCTGCTGGACCCGAGCGGCGACTTCTACTTCATCGAGATGAACACCCGGATCCAGGTGGAGCATCCCGTGACCGAGATGGTGACCGGGATCGACCTCATCAAGGAGCAGATCCGGATCGCGGCGGGCGAGCCCATCTCGTTCACCCAGGCCGAGGTCGTCTCGCAGGGGCACGCCATCGAGTGCCGGGTGAACGCCGAGGACCCGGTCTCGTTCGTACCCTCTCCGGGGAAGATCCGGTCGTTTCACCTTCCGGGCGGGCCCGGTGTCCGCGTGGACACCGCGTGCTACGCCGAGGCGGTGGTTCCTCCCTACTACGATTCCATGATCGCGAAGGTCGTCGCCCACGGGAATACCCGCGGCGAGGCGATCCTCCGCATGCGTCGGGCGCTGGAGTCGTTCGTCGTCGAGGGGATCCGGACGAACATCGCCCTCCAGCAGCGGATCGTCACGGACGAGGACTTCGTGAGAGGGCGGCTCTCCACGCGATTCATGGAGCGATTCCTTCCCGCCGACCGCAAGGCGCCGGCTGTCTGACCGCTCGCGACGATCCGGTCCTACGCGACGGAAACCCAGGAATTCCTTGAGGTTTCATGCTGCGAGGACGCTCGTTGTCACCGCCGTGCTCTCCTTGACAGAAATTTTCACGGAACCTACATTCCACGCGGCTCGCGGGAAGAAATCGGCGATTTCTTCTCCTTTCGCGGCTGCGCCGACTCGGCGCCCGTGAGGCGGGGCCGGATCGACGGGCCGCGGGCGGCCGGGGGAGCCGATGGCGGTGAAGCTGGGTGAGATGCTGCTGAAGGCCGGTCTCGTCGGCCAGGAGCAGCTCCGAGAGGCTCTCGAGGCGCAGAAGAAGAACGGGGGACGCCTCGGGTACAACCTCGTCAAGCTCGGCTTCGTTCGCGAGGACGACATCACCCAGCTCCTTTCGGAGCAGTACGGCGTTCCGTTCATCAATCTCCGGCACTTCCAGATCGACGATTCGGTCATCAAGCTCATCCCCACCGAGGTGGCCCAGAAGTACCTGGTGATCCCCGTGAATCGCACGGGGGCGACGCTGACCATCGCCATGGCGGATCCAACGAACGTGTTCGCCATGGACGACATCAAGTTCATGACCGGCTACAACGTCGAGCCGGTGGTCGCCAGCGAGATCGCCATCCGCGAAGCCATCGAGCAGTACTACGGATCCTCGCACGCCCTCGAGCTCAAGAAAGTCATGGACGAGATGGCCGAGGCGGAGACCGAGGCCCTGGAGGTGCTGGACGAGGAGGAGTTCGACGTCCACAAGATCGAGGCGGCCACCGAGGACGCCCCGGTCGTCAAGCTCGTGAACATCATCCTCACGGACTCCATCAAGAAGAGCGCTTCGGACATTCACATCGAGCCGTACGAGAAGGACTTCCGGGTCCGATACCGCATCGACGGGGTGCTCTACGAGATCATGCACCCGCCCATGAAGCTCCGGGACGCCATCATCAGCCGCGTCAAGATCATGGCGAGGCTGGACATCTCCGAGCGCCGGCTGCCCCAGGACGGACGGATCAAGATCAAGCTCAAGCACCAGGGAAAGAACAAAGAGATGGATTTCCGCGTCTCGGTTCTTCCCACGTTGTTCGGCGAGAAAATCGTGCTTCGCCTTCTGGACAAGGACAACCTGGTGCTGGACATGACCCGGCTCGGGTTCGAGGCGGAGTCGCTGTCGAAGTTCGAGAAGGCGATCCTGAAGCCGTACGGGATGGTCCTGGTGACCGGGCCCACCGGATCGGGGAAGACGAATACCCTCTACTCCTCGATCCACCGGGTGAACACCCCCGAGACCAACATCATGACCGCGGAGGATCCGGTGGAGTTCAACCTCCACGGGATCAACCAGGTGCAGATGAAAGAGCAGATCGGGCTGAACTTCGCCACGGCCCTGCGCTCCTTCCTGCGCCAAGACCCCAACATCATCCTGGTGGGGGAGATCCGCGATTTCGAGACGGCCGAGATCGCGGTGAAGGCCGCTCTCACGGGCCATCTGGTCTTCTCCACGCTGCACACCAACGATGCTCCTTCCACGATCAACCGCCTCCTGAACATGGGGATCGAGCCGTTCCTCGTGTCGACGTCGGTGAACCTGATCTGCGCCCAGCGACTGGTGCGGCGGATCTGCAAGGAGTGTCGCGAGGAGATCCAGCTGCCCACGCACGCGCTGGTGGACGTGGGATTCGCGGTGGACGAGGCGCCCAAGGTCAAGCTGTTCAAGGGGCGGGGCTGCACGAACTGCAACAACACGGGGTACCGGGGCCGGGTCGGTCTGTTCGAGGTCATGGAAATCTCGGACGAGATTCGCGAGCTGATCCTGTCCGGAGCCTCCGCCATGGAGCTCAAGAGGAAGGCGATCGAGGAGGGGATGATCTCGCTGCGCCTCTCCGGGCTCTCCAAGATCCGCGAGGGGATGACCACGGTCGAGGAAGTGCTGCGCGAAACGGTGCTCTGATCGGCGTACCGGCGCCACGCCGGGGCATCTCAGGGGGAACAACGGGTCGGCGCCCGCGGTGGGGGCGCCGCGAGGTCGGCGGGAGCCGAAGGACGGCCCCGCCGGGAGGACCGGAGTCGACATGAGCCTCACGATGCATCAGCTGCTGAAGACCCTCGTGGATCAGGGAGGAACCGACCTTCACCTCACCACGAACACCCCCCCCCAGATCCGCATCGACGGGAAGATCGTTCCCCTGCAGCTGCCCCCCCTGAACGCGGCGGAGACCAAGCAGCTCATCTACAGCGTCCTCACCGACACGCAGAAGCACCGTGTGGAGGAATCGCTCGAGCTGGACTTCTCGTTCGGCGTCCGCGGGCTCGCGCGCTTCCGCGCCAACGTGTTCTACCAGCGGGGAGCGGTCGCCGGCGCGTTCCGGACCATCCCCTGGGAGATCCGGAGCTTCAAGGACCTCGGACTTCCCGAGGTGGTCGCGGGTCTGTGCGAAAAGCCGCGCGGCCTCGTCCTGGTCACCGGACCGACCGGCTCCGGGAAGTCCACGACCCTCGCCGCCATGCTGGACAAGATCAACGAGGACCGCCACGAGCACATCGTGACCATCGAGGACCCCATCGAGTACCTCCACGGCCACAAGAACTGCATCGTGAACCAGCGGGAGCTGCACGCGGACACCCACTCGTTTCCGGCGGCGCTGCGCTCGGTGCTGCGCCAGGACCCCGACGTGGTGCTCATCGGCGAGATGCGCGACCTCGAGACGATCGAGTCGGCGCTGCGCATCGCGGAGACGGGCCACCTGACGTTCGCGACCCTCCACACGAACTCGGCCGCGCAGACCATCAACCGGATCATCGATGTGTTCCCGCCGCACCAGCAGTCCCAGGTGCGGGCCCAGCTCTCCATGGTGCTCGAGGGGATCGTCTGCCAGGCGCTGCTCCCCCGGATCAACGGCGGCCGCGCGCTCGCCATGGAGATCCTCATCCCGAATTCCGCGATCCGGAATCTCATTCGCGAGGACAAGATCCACCAGGTCTACTCGGCGATGCAAGTGGGGCAGCTCAAGTACGGGATGCAGACGTTCAACCAGTCGCTGGCCATGCTGCACTTCAAGAAGCAGATCTCGCTCCAGCTCGCGCTCTCCATGTCGTCGAACCCAGACGAGCTGCAGGAGATGATCAATCGCGGAGTGGGCTCGCTCGCCACGCCGACGCCGGCCACCCTGGCTGCCGCCTCGGCCGCTGCGGCCCGCGGTCGGACGGAGCGCCGGTAGCGCGACGAGGAACAGGAGGATCCGCCGTGCCGAATTTCGCGTGGAAGGGTCGGACTCGAAACGGCAAGACGCAGGAAGGCGTGCTGGTCGCGGAGAACAAGGATGCGGTGATCGCCGCCCTCCGCCGGCAGCAGGTCATCGTCACCGCGGTGACGGAGAAGGGGAAGGAGTTCGCCCTTCCGAAGCTGGGAGGGGGAATCAGCCGGAAAGAGGTCGCGATCTTCACACGGCAGTTCTCGGTGATGATCGACGCGGGCCTGCCGCTGGTCCAGTGCCTGGAGATCCTGGGAAACCAGCAGGAGAACCGGACGTTCCAGAAGCTCCTGTTCCAGATCCGGCAGGACGTGGAGTCCGGCTCGACGCTGGCGGACGCGCTGCGCAAGCAGCCGAAAGCCTTCGACGACCTCTTCTGCAACATGGTGGCGGCCGGCGAGGCGGGCGGCATCCTGGACACGATTCTCCAGCGGCTCTCCCAGTACATCGAGAAGATCGTGAAGCTGCGGTCCGCGGTCCGCTCGGCCATGGTGTATCCGACCGCCGTGATCCTCATCGCCGTCGGAGTCGTGTGGATCATCCTGTGGAAGGTGATCCCGACCTTCGCCGCCCTGTTCGAGGGGCTCGGGGCGAGCCTGCCGCTGCCCACCCGGATCACCATCTCGTTGTCCCATTTCGTCGCCGCCTGGTGGTGGATGGTTTTCCTGGGGATCGGAGGGTTGGCGATCCTCGTCGCCCGGTACCACAAGACGTACCAGGGAAAACGGCAGATCGACGGGATCCTGCTCCGTTTGCCGCTCCTCGGTTCGGTGCTGCGCAAGATCGCGGTGGCGCGCTTCTGCCGCACGCTGGGAACGCTCGTGTCGTCCGGCGTACCGATCCTGGACGGCCTGGAGATCACCGCCAGGACGTCGGGGAACGCCGTGGTGGAGGACGCCATCATGGCCACCCGGCGGAGCGTCGAGGAGGGGAAGACCATCTCCGAGCCTCTGAAGGCTACCGACGTGTTCCCGCCCATGGTGGTGCAGATGGTTGCGGTCGGGGAGGCGACCGGTGCTCTCGAGACCATGCTGAACAAGATCGCCGACTTCTACGAGGACGAGGTGGACGAGGCGACCGCGAACCTCCTGGCGATCCTCGAGCCCGTCATGATCATGTTCCTCGGGATCGTGATCGGCGGGATCGTCGTGTCCATGTACCTCCCCATGTTCGACCTCATCGGCAAGATCTCCTGAGCCCCCGCGGGCACGATCGCCGGGGTCCCTCCGCGGGGACCCCGGCACACTCGCCATGACCCGCGTCGAGACCGAGCGACAAACGCGAAGGCTGATGGTCCTGCGCGTCGTCACCGTGACGACCCTGCTCATCTCGGCCTTCGCCATCGAGCTGCTCCTGCGCCCCGGCACGACCCTGCGTCCGCTGTTCTTCCTGACCGCGGCGGCGTACGGACTCGTGCTCCTGTACGCCGCGGCCGATCGGTGGCTGTCCGGCTCGCGGCTGTTCCTCCAGGCCCAGATCGCAGGGGACGCTCTCCTGGTGACCGGATTCGTGGGGATCACCGGGAGCCTGGACAGCCCCATGTCGTTCCTGTATCTGCTGCCCATCACCGTGGCTTCCTCGCTCCTGTTCCGGCGAGGGGGGCTCCTGATGGCGGCCGGTTGCTGGCTGCTGTACGCGACGCTGCTTCTGGACGGAACCCGCTGGGCGACGATGGCCCCGTTCTACGGTGGAGCGATTCCGGCCGAGCCGAGGCGACTCGGCTACTCGCTGGTGGTGCACGCGACGGCCTTCGGTGCGGTCGCCCTCCTCGCCTCGTACCTCTCCGAGAGGGTCCGCGCGCAGGATGACGAGCTGGCCGAGCGGCGGGGGGCCGTCGCCCGCCTTCAGGTGCTCAACGAGAACATCATCGAGTCCATCAACAGCGGTCTGGCGACGACCGACCTGCGCGGCCGGATCTACTTCGTGAATCGCGGCGGTCTCGAGATCCTCGGGGCGACCTCGGGGGACATCCGCGAGCGAACGGTGGAGGATCTGTTCGGCCTGCAACCGAGCTTCCTGCAGGAAACGCGGCGCATCCTGCTGGCGAAGCGACGATACCGATTCGAGCGGCTGGTTCGAGACCGCCGATCACCGGAAGATCTTCCTGGGAATCGCGGTTTCGAACCTCCACGACCGGGCGGGCCAGCCGCTGGGGTTCATCTTCATCTTCCAGGACCTCACCGAGATCCACGCCATGGAGGAGGAGCTTCGCCTCAAGGATCGCATGGCGGCGCTGGGCGAGATGGCGGCGCGGATGGCGCACGAGCTGCGGAATCCCCTCGCGGCGATGAGCGGGGCGGTTCAGTACCTGAGGGGCAGCCTGCGTCCCGACGGCGAGACCCTGGAGCTCATGGACATCATCCTCCGGGAGTCGCAGCGTCTGGACCAGACGATCCGCGATTTCCTGATGTTCGCGCGGCCGGGTCCGTTCACCCCGGAGGAATGCGACCTGGCGCGGATCGTCCGGGAGCACCGGACGCTGCTGCAGAAGAGCCGTGAGATCGGGACGGCCCACCGGGTGGAGACGCGAATCGAGGCGCCGACGATCCTGTGCGAGATCGATGCGAGCCGGATGAAGCAGGTGTTCTGGAACCTCGCCACCAACGCGCTCAAGGCGATGCCCCAGGGAGGAACGCTCCTCATCGAAGCGGGTGTCCGCGAGGCGTCGGACGAGGTGGAGGTCGGGTTCGTCGACGACGGGATCGGGATGGGCGAGCGCGAGATCGCCGGCTACTTCCAGCCGTTCCGCGGCAAGTTCGAGGAAGGGACCGGGCTGGGAGCCGCGATCGTCTATCGCATCGTGCAGGAGCACGGGGGGAGGATCCTCGTGGAGAGCGAGCCGGGGCGGGGGACGCGCGTGCGCGTGGTCCTGCCACGACGCCGAGCTCCGGGTTCGCCGGTCGCCAGTCGCGAGCCGGTGCAAGCGCAGGGAGGGGCATGACCGTGACCCATCGCATCTTGGTAGTGGAGGACGAGCAGAGCATGCGCGACCTCATGGCGCTCATGCTCCGCAAGGAGGGGTACCGGGTGGAGACTGCCGAGTCGGGATCCCGGGCGAAGGAGCGCCTGGACCGGAACGAGGTGTTCGACCTGGTCGTGAGCGACATCTCCATGCCCGGGATCAGCGGCCTCGACCTGCTCCGGCACTTCCGGCAGTCCGCACCCGAGACCTCGGTGATCCTCATGACGGCGTACGGAACCAAGGAGACCGCCATCGAGGCGCTCAACGAGGGTGCGTCGTACTACGTCGAGAAGCCCTTCGAGCTGGACGAGATCAAGGTCGTCGTCCGGAAGACGCTGGAACAGAAGCGGATCGCCGCGGAGATCGCGGACCTGCGCGTCCAGAACCGCGACCTGCGCGCCCAGTTGAAGACCCAGTACGAATTCGAGGGCCTCGTGGGCCGCAGCGCGAAGATGCGAGCCATCTTTCAGCTGGTGGAGCGGGTGGCGGGCACGGGAAGCACCATCATGATCTCGGGCGAGTCGGGCACCGGGAAGGAGCTCATCGCGCGAGCCGTTCATTACAACTCGGGTCGGGGCGACCAGCCGTTCGTGTCCATCAACTGCGGCGCCCTTCCCGACGAGCTCCTCGAGAGCGAGCTGTTCGGGCACATGAGAGGATCGTTCACCGGGGCGACGGCGCAGAAGAAGGGGCTGTTCGAGGTCGCAAGCGGGGGAACGATCTTCCTCGACGAGATCGGCGAGACCTCGCCCGCGATGCAGATCAAGCTCCTGCGGGTCCTGCAAGAACGGAAGCTCCGGCGCGTCGGCGGCACCGACGAGATCCCGGTGGACGTGCGGGTCATCACGGCGACGAACCAGGAGCTGGAGCAGATGGTTCGGGAGAAACGATTCCGGGAGGACCTCTACTACCGAATCAACGTGATCCCCATCCGGATGCCCGCGCTGCGCGAGAAGCCCGAGGACATCCGCCCCCTGGCGGAGCACTTCCTCGCCAAGTACTGCGCGCTCATCGGCAAGCCGCTTTCCGGAATCTCGGAGAAGGCGCTGGATTGTCTGGAGGCGTATCAGTGGCCCGGCAACGTCCGCGAGCTCGAGAACGTGATCGAGCGGGCCGTGGCCCTCGAGCAGGCCGACGTGGTGCAGCAGGAGAGCCTCCCCCGCGAGGTACGCTCGGGACGGGCTCGGCAGGGCGACGTCAGCGTCTCCTTGCCCGAAGCGGGGATCGATCTGGACCGGCACATCGAGGAGATCCGTCGGCGATTCATGATCGAGGCCCTGGAGCGGACGGGCGGCGTGCAGACTCGCGCCGCCGAGACTCTCGGGATGACGTTCCGGTCGTTCCGCTACTTCGCGAAGAAGTACGCACTCACCGCACGCGATCCGGCCGTGGCCGCGGTTTCCCAGGGATCGGAATCGGAGCTCCGGTGCGGGGGCGGAGATGCCCGGGCGGAGGACGGTGACGCGGAGCGTCAGCCGCTGGCAGGACAAACGACAGCCCGGGACATGCGATACGAGTGAGCCGATCGAGCCGCGCCGGAGAATCACGAGAAATCGGCGGAACGATCGGACCTTCGGGGCCTCGGATCCGGCTGCGACGCTGGCACCTCGGTTGCTTGATCCGGGGCGGGACCTGAAAGGAGGCCTGACAGATGATGAATCGAAAATCCAAGGGTTTCACGCTGATCGAGCTGCTCATCGTGGTGGCCATCATCGGGATCATCGCGGCGATCGCGATCCCGAACCTCCTGAACGCGATCGATCGCGGCAAGCAGAAACGGACGATGGCGGACCTGCGCTCCATCGGTACGGCCGTGGAGGCCTACTCGGTGGACACGAACATCTACCCGACCGCGAGCGACATCGCCGCGCTCAAGGGCGTGCTCGAGCCCACCTACATCAAGAAGATGCCGAACCAGGACGGCTGGTCGACCGTGATGGAGTTCAACGCGGGCACGACCTCGGGAGCGGGGTACACCGTGAAATCGTACGGCAAGGGCGGTCTGGAAGAAGGTTCGCCCGCCGGCGGCAAGACCACCGACTTCACGAAGGACATCATCTTCATCGACGGCCAGTTCGCGCAGTGGCCGGAAGGCGTGCAGCAGTAAGCTTCACGACGGGAAGCGGCTCGAGGCGGGGGCCCTCACGGACCCCCGCCTTCGCTTCTGAGGGGAAGGCGCCGGCGGGCGCGGTCCGGATCGGGACGGACGAGGAACGCCGGAGCCGGTCGGGGACGGGGCCCCGGCAACCGGGAGGGGGTTTTTCATGAAGGGCGGAGACCGCCAGTCCGGATACACGCTCATCGAGCTTCTGATCGTGATGGTGGTGCTCGGGGTCCTGGTGGCCATCGCGCTCGCCTCCATCTGGAACGCCTTGGATCGGGCCAAGCAACGGGCTACAATGGCCGACATGCGGACCGTCTCGAAGGCCATCGAGCTGTACCAGAGCGACCACGGCTATCTACCCAACGCCGGGAGCGGAGTTCGCGGCCTCGAGCAGGTGCTGGTTCCCTACCAGAGCAACGTGGTTCCGGTGCGAGACCACTGGGGTCACGATCTCGCGTTCCGGGTGGACCCGGCCGGCCGCGCCTACACCATTGAATCCTTCGGCAAGGACGGGATGGACGGGGTGGACATCACTCTCGCGACGCGCCTGCAGTTCAACGCGGACATCGTCCTGTCGAACGGGCAATTCGTGGCCGCGCCGGAGTGATTTCGCGCGTCTCCTCGCTTCGGTCCGAGCCCTCGCGGTCGCTCGTTCGCACGATCCTCCTCCCCGCTGTCCTGATCGTCTTCCTGTTCCCTCCCGAAACCCGCGGCGAAGCCGCCGCCGGGTGCGCCGCGCTGGTCTTCCTCGCCGCTCTGGTCGTCGGCGGTGATGCGGCGCGCGGAAGCGGCTGGACCGTGCTGCTTCTGGCCTTGGTCGCGTCATGGCCGCTTCTGATCGTGGCGCAGGCTCCCGGGGCTGCCATCGAGCCGCTCTGCGTCGGTCTGCTGGCCGGGGTGGCCGGGATCTGTGCGGCGAGCCGGGCGGAGGATCTCCGGCGCGGAGACGCGCTGGCCTGGCTTCTCGCGGGGCTGGCGGCTGCCGCCGGCGTTCACGCGATTTACCAGCGCGTCCACGGACTCGACGCTCTCGCCCTGGCCGTCGAGAGCGGGGGCGCTCTCCCGGACCGTGGCCTGATCGTCGCGCGTCTGCGGGAGGGGCGCGCATTCGGAGCGTTCGCCACTCCGGGGGCGCTCGGCGGCTTCCTGGCGCTCGCCCTTCCTCCCACGGTGGCCCTCGCCGCTTCGCGCCGCCGATGGGAGCGGCTCGCCGTCTCCGGCGCCGCGGTCCTGGCGGCGGCGGGCATGGCCGCTTCGCGCTCCCTGGCCGCCGTTCTCGCCCTGGGCCTCGCTGTTCTTCTGCACTTCGTTCGTCACGGAGGGCACGCCAGCCGCAGGCTGGCGCTCGGGGCGGCGCTGGCCCTCGCCGTTGTGGGCGGCGTCGTGGTGGCGTCGCGAGGCCCGCGCCTGCTCGACCTTTCGGATCCCGCAAACCCGATGCGCCTGCGCGCCGGGAACTTCCGCGTGGCCGCCGCCATGGCGATGGACCACCCTTGGGTCGGAGTGGGGCCGGGCGGGTTCGGCGAGGCGTTCCCGTGGTATCGCGCGACGGGAGACAACGAGACGCAGCATGCGCACAACCTCCTCCTCGAGTCGATCGCCGACCTGGGGCTTCCGCTCGGCCTGCTGGTGAGCGTCGGGTTCTTCGCGCTGTTCCTGGGCCCATTGTGGGCCGGTGCGGGGAGCATCGACGGTTGCCGCTCGGGACTGGCAGTCGGCCTCGGCGCGTTCGCGCTGCACAACCTGGCGGACTTCACCGCATTCCTCCCCTCGTTCCTGTGCGGCGCGGCGATTCTCCGCGGAGCCCTCGCGGCGCCGCGTTCGACCGCACGCGGGCAGGACCCGGTCTGCCGCCGCGCGGCGGCGGCAGGACTGTGGCTCGTCGCGCTCCTTTCGGGCGTGGTCACCGGCCTGAGCGGACTCGCGTGGAACGCCCGCCTCGATGCGCGGGTCGCGGCCGCGCGTGGCGACTCCGCTCCGGCAGCATCGCGTGCGGAACGGGCGGTGCGGCTCGCCCCGTGGAACACCGACGGGCGGATGCTCCGCGCGGAGCTGCGACTCGTGCCTCGTCCGGACGGCCGAGCGGGAGACCCAGTCCTGCGGGACGCTCTCGAGGACGCGGAAGCGGCCATTCGCAGCTCACCGGTCCGCCCGGCGGCCCGGGCACTCCGCGCGAGGATTCGCGCTGAGCTCGGAGACGGTCCGGGGGCGTATGCGGATCTCGCCGAGGCGGCCCGTCTCTACCCGTGGCGGAAGGAGTACGCCGAGGGGCGCGACGCGATCGTGGACACCCTCGGTTTCCCCGGTGGGCAGGAGCGGCCGTGAGCGGCGGATCGTGGATCGGGACGATATTCCGCGGGCGCGACGATTCCGCGTGCGGCTCCGTTTTCTTCGCACCCTCCCTTCTCCTGCTGCTGGCCGGCGCGACGCTGGGGGAGGGTGGAGCCACCCCGACGGCCCTTCTCGGAGTCCACGCTGCGGTCCTGGTCCTCGCGCTTTGCGCGCTGCTCGGCTCGCGCGTCGCCTCGGCAGGGCCGGCGATGATCCCGGCCCCGGGTCCGCTCGGCGCGTTTCTCGTGTTCCTCGCCCTGGCAGTCGCCGGCGCTGCGTGGGCGCCGTACGCGTACGGCGCGTGGCTCGTGATCCTCGAGCCGATCGTGTTCCTCGTCGTTGGGATTCTCGCCGCTGCGAGCGGACCGGAACTGGCATCGCGGATCTCCAGTTGGATGATCTGGCCGGCGGCGGTGCAGGGAATCCTCGCGGTGGCTCAGCGCGTCGCGGCGGGCGAGGCGAGACCGGCCGGGACGTTTCTCAATCCGAATCACCTCGCGGCGTGGCTGGTGGCGGTGCTCGTCCTCGGCGCGGGCGCAGAGGGGTGGGGCAGGCGGCCTTTCGCATTCTTGCGGTGGGTCGCCGCGGCGGCGGGGGTCGCCGGTCTGTTCGTCACGGGCTCGCGGGGCGCGCTGCTCGGGTTGCTCGCTGCCGCGGCGATCTTCGTGCCGGCGCTCCTGCGTGGAGCGTCGGGTCGGCGCAGATTCAGGCTCCTCGCGGGAATCGCTACCGTGGCGGCTGTCGCCGCGGTGGGCGTGGCGCTTCGTTTCCGGGCGACCGATCCGTTCGCGTTCCACCGGCTCCAGATCTGGCGCTCATCCTTCGATGCCGCCGCCGGCTCGCTCCTCGGGACCGGGCCGGGACAGTTCGCGGTCGCCGCGGCCAACCTGAATTTCCCGCTCGACGGCGCACCGCTCCGGTTCGAGCGCTCGTTCGTTTCACCCCACTCGGACCTCTTGCGAGTCCCTTGCGAGTTCGGCTGGCCCGCCGCGGCAGCTCTCCTGGTCGCGCTGGTGCTCGCTGCGGTGGAGATCGGGCGGCGCAGCGGGTCGGCCCGACCCGCTACGCGAGCGGCCGTCGCCGCCCTGGTCGCCCTCGCGGCTCAGGCCACGGTGGACGACCTCACCGACCGTCCCGCGATCTACCTTCTGGCCGCGGCGCTCCTCGGAAGCCTCCTCTCGACGAAGCAGACGCGAGCGGGCCGGCTCGGAGTGCTCGCCCGCGGGGCCGTGGCCGTTTCCGCGTCGCTCGCGTTTCTCGTGGGAGACGTGGCGCCCTATCTCTCGTGGCGCGCCGTCCGCGGCCTTCCCCGCGGCCGTCTGAGCGCCTCCGAGGCTGAGCGCCTCGACGCCGCAACGCGGTTCAACCCGATCCACCCCGGACTCTGGTTGCGTCGGAGCGAGCATCTCGCGGAGGACCCCCTCTGGGGGCTGCAGGGCTATGCCCTGGCGCGCGAGTGCGCCGAGAGAGCCGTTCGGTTGCAGCCCCAGGATGCGACCTACCGGCGGGGGCTCGCGCGGATCGAGGCGCGAGCATGCGTCCGGCTGTTCCGGGACGTCGCGACGCGACGCCGGGCGTCGGAGGGGTTTTCTCAGGCCGAGGCGCGGGCGCGGCACGATCCGTTCCTCCCGATCGAGCACGGGGAGTTCCTCCTTGCGACGGGCGACCCCGCGGGCGCGCGAGGCGCCGCCGAGCGTGCCCTCGCCATCGAGCCCGAGGCGATTCCGGCGCGGCTTCTGCTCGCGGCTGCAATCCTGGAGGTAGACGGCGCCGACGGTGTTCCGCGGGCGCGAACGGTCCTGGCGGAGGCGAGGTCCGTCGCCGCGCGTCTGGCGGCGGTCAAGCGCGAAACGCCCTACGCCGAGTCACTCCTGCGCTTCGACGAGGCACGGGCGGCGCGGATCGAGACCCGGATGCGCGGCGAGGGGGCGCAGGGTCTTCCGACGGGAAAGTGACGATGGAGCGGCGGGCCGGCGAGAGCCCCGGTTTCTCGCGCGACAGGCCCGGGCTGAAGGCAAGGGTTGATTCCGGCGGTGCTTCTCCCTAGCCTCTCCTTCGTGAGGATCCTGCTGGACCTGAGGTGTCTCGAGACCGCAAGTGGTGCGCGCGGGATCGGCCGGTATGCCAGGGAGGTCGCGCTCAGACTTCCGCGGCACGCCCCGCAGGGTTGGAGCTTCGCCGCTCTGTCGTGGGCAGGCGCCGGCGCGGCGCTGGGCATCGAAGACGTTTCCTATCGCGGTCCGCGCCGCGGAATCGGCTGGGCCGACCGCTGGATTCTCCCGCGCCTGTTTCGCCGGGAACGGATCGACCTGTACCACTCCACGGCCTACGCCCTGCCCGGACGCCCCGAGGGCGGGACCGCGCTGGTCCTCACCATCCACGACCTCGTTGCCGACATCTACCCGTCTGATGTGGGATTCCGCCATCGCCTCGCGTTCCGGAGGACGTTCCGGAGCGCCGCGGCGGCTCTTCGGGTGATCGCCGTATCCGAATGGACCCGGCGCGATCTCACGGCCCGATACGCGGTCGATCCGGCGCGCGTCCTGGTCGTTCCGAACGGGGTCGCGGATGCATTTCGTGAAGGGACCGCCGCGGCGCGGGCTTCCTCCGGCCTGCCCGCTCCGTTCCTGCTGTACGTCGGAGGGCTGGATCCCTCGAAAAACGTCCCGTTCCTCCTGCCTGTCCTCGAGCGCGTGCGGAGCGAGGTTCCGGAGATGCACCTGGCTCTGGTGGGTGAGGAAGGCGCGCGGAGGGATGCCATTCTTCGCGCGGCGCAAGAGCGGGGTCTGGCGAGCTGCGTCGTTGCTCCCGGCCGCCTCGACGACGCGCGACTGGCCGCGGCGTACCGGGAGGCGGCCGCGTTCACGTTTCCCAGCCGCTACGAAGGTTTCGGGCTGCCTCCCCTCGAAGCGATGGCGGCCGGGTGCCCGGTCGTCTCGTCGCCCGGAGGGGCGCTTCGCGAGGTGCTCGACGGGGCGGCACTCCTGAGGGACCTCGATCGAGTCGACTCATGGTCGGACGCCGTCATCTCGCTCTGCCGCGATCCTGCCCTGCGCGAGGCCCAGGTCGCGGCCGGGCGCCGTCGCGCGGCGGCGTTCACCTGGGAGGCGACCGCCCGACGAACGATCGAGGTGTACGTCGAGGCGATCCGAGAGGCGGACCGTCGTTGAGCGCCGAAGCGAGATACCGGAACTACTCCGCTCGAGCCCGCGGGATCGCAAGAGTCCTCGACGCGGTGGCCGTCCCTCTGGCCCCGGCTCTCCGACGGATCGCTCCCCGCGGCGCCCCTCTTCATCCCCCACAGTCGATCCTGGTGGCTCGACTGGACCATCTCGGGGACGTTCTGATGTCCACTCCGGCGATCGCCGCCATCCGCCGCCGGTTCCCGGACGCGCGCATCGACGCTCTGGTGGCCCCGTGGGGACGAGCGGCGCTCGAGGGAAACCCGGACGTGGACCGGCTCCTGCTCGGACCGGCTCCGTGGTACGACCCCCGGCTCTCTGCGCTGCCTCCACCCTCGGATCTCCTGCGAGCGGCCTGCTCGCTCCGGCGGGAGCCGCACGACTGGGGATTCGACTTTCGCGGGGATCCTCGAGTCGTGCTGTTCTACCTGCTGCCCGCGGCGCGACGGAGGTTCGGGTTTTCCGGCCTGGGCCTCGAGGGGCTGCTCACGGATTCGCTTCCCTACGACCGCGAGCGGTCCATGCTCGATTCGTGCCTGGATCTCGCGCGGGCCGCCGGAGCGTCCCCCGTCACCCGGCGTCCCGTGTTCTGCGTGGACGAGGTGGCGCGCGAGCGAGCGCGTGCGGTCCTCTCGGAAGCGGGCGTGGCGCCGGGACGTTCGTTCGCGGTCATCGCGCCCGCCGCCAATCGCACCCCGGCGCAGTGGGATGCAAAGCGCTTCGCGCAGGTTGCCACGGGATTCCTCGAGGACGGCCTGGTCCCCGTGCTGGTCGGTCGTGACGGGGACCGCGCCGTCACGAGCTCCGTGGCGGAGCGGATCGGACCGGGCGCCGCGGATCTCACCGGGCGGACCAGCCTTCGCGATCTGGCGGCGGTTCTCGAGCGCGCGGAGGTGCTCGTCTGCAACGACTCGGGGCCGGCGCATCTCGCGGCCGCGGTTGCCTGCCCCACCGTGGCGGTGTTCGGGCCCACCGACCCCACCCTCACGTTCCCGTACGAGGACGGCCGCACCTTCGCGAGCGTCCATGCCCCCATCGACCACCCGAGGCCGTGCTTCCGGTCCGGCTGCGACTCCGACCACGGCTTCTCGCGGATCGAGAGCGGTCACGTCCTGGCGGTCGCCCGTCGCGTCGTGGGCTCGTCGGGTCGGGCGCGAGGGAGCGGCGCATGAGCTCGGATACCGCGGCTCCCGTCGCCGTCGTGGTCGTGACCTGGAATTCGGCGCCGTTTCTCGACGGGTGTCTCGGAAGCCTTCGCCGCCTCGAAAGACCGGCGGGGGAGGTCGTGGTCGTGGACGGCGGATCGACGGACGGCACTCTCGACCTGGTCCGGGAGAGATTTCCCGAGGTGGCGATCGTCGCGTGCGGAGAGAACATCGGGTTCTGTCGCGCCAACAACCTGGGGATCGCCCGGACGCGGAGCCCGTTCGTTCTGGTGCTCAACCCGGACACGCGTCTCACCCCTCGCTTCCTCGAGGAGTTGCTTCCGGCCTTCGAGGATCCTCGCGTCGGCATCGTCTCGGGGAAGCTGCTTCGCTTCGACGGGTGCACGCTCGACTCCGCGGGCCAGCGGATCTCCCGCTCCAGAAAGCCCGTGGACCGCGGCTACGGGAGGCAGGACCGGGGACAGTTCGATCGGGACGAGGAGGTGTTCGGCGCGTGCGGTGCCGCGGCGCTCTACCGTCGAACGATGGTGGACGCGGTCGCCGACGAAGGAGGCCGGTTCTTCGACGAGGCGTTCTTCGCCTTCTACGAGGACCTGGACGTCGCGTGGCGCGCGGGGCGCCTCGGCTGGAAGGCAGCCTATCGCCACCGTGCGGTGGGCTACCACCTGCGTGGCGGGACCGCAGGCCGAGCCACCGTCTCCGTCCGGGGGCGCGCCCTCCTGGCGCGAAGCGCCGAGATCCGCTTCCACGCGACGAAGAACCGGTACCTCGCCATTCTGCGCAACGACTCCCCGAGGTCGTATCTGCGCGATCTGCCGTTCATCCTCGCGCGGGACGTCGGGACGCTGGCGATCCTGCTCGTTTCGTCGCCGTCGGTTCTCGGGAGGCTCTGGCGCGAGCGCGCCCTGTTCGCGGCGGCGCTCCGGAGGCGGCGCCTGGACGAGCGGCGGATCGGGCATCACGTTGAGGGCGAGACGGGGAGCGACGGGCTTGCGCGGCGCGCGCGGCGGCGCGCGGGAGGAGGTCGTTGAATCGCGTCGTGCTGTTCGCCGCGACGTTCGGGATTGCGGCCGTCCTGTCCACGTGGCTCACCCCGCGCATGCGCGAGGCGGCGCTCCGGTTCGGGATCGTGGACCGGCCCGACGGCCGGCTGAAGAACCACCGCGAGCCGGTGCCCTATCTCGGCGGGCTCGCGATCTATCTGGCATTCCTGCTGGCCCTCGCCTTCTGCCCCTTCGGGGAGGAGGTGCTCGGACTGCTCCTGGCGGGATCGATCGTCGTGCTCCTGGGCCTCGTGGACGACCTGGGCCAGCTCGGGCCGTGGACGAAGCTCCTCGGACAGGCGGTGGCGGTGTTCGTCCTGCTCAAGAGCGGCATCTACATCAAGCTCGTGATCGTGCCCGGGTGGGTCGCGATCCTGCTGTCGATCGTGTGGCTTCTCGCGGTGACCAACGCGTTCAACCTCATCGACATCATGGACGGGCTGTCCGCCGGGACGGCGGCCACCGTCGCCTGCGCGCTGTTCGCGGTCGCGGTCTGGAATGGGCGCATCACCGCGGCGACGATGCTGGCGGCGCTCGCCGGGGCCTGCCTCGGGTTCCTCCGATACAATTTCCATCCGGCCCGGATCTACATGGGTGATTCGGGGAGCCTGTTCCTCGGTCTGATGCTGGGCGCGCTGGCCATGAACAACGCGTACACCGAGAGGAACCTCCTCGCGGTGCTGTCGCCGGCGCTCATCCTGGGTGTACCGCTGTTCGACATGCTGTTCGTCATGTACATCCGCTGGCGACGGGGGCTGCCGGTGATGCTCGGCAGTCCCGATCACGTGGCGCTGCGCCTGCGGAAGTGGCGCTTGAGCACGGCGCAAACGGTCTGGGTATCCTACGCGGCATCCGCGCTCCTCGGCTGCGCCGCGGTGGCCATGAGCCTCGCGACCTCGCGCGGTGCCGCCGCGATTCTCGGTGCGGTGGCGCTCGCGGGACTCCTTGCGGCGGTTCTCCTCAAGCGCGTGGACATGCGGCTGTGAGGCGGCCATGATCGTCATCCTGGGCGCAGGACTCGCCGGCCTCAGCACGGCCTACCATCTCGGAGAGACGCCTCACGTCCTGCTCGAGGCCGAGGACGAGCCGGGCGGGTTGTGCCGATCCCGGACGCAGGACGGGTTCGTCTTCGACCAGACCGGGCACCTCCTTCACCTGCGCGACCGCCGCGCCCAGACGCTGCTCGACGATCTCCTTCCCGGCGCGTTCCGGGTCGTCGAGCGCCGGGCGTTCGTCCGGACGCAGGGGGCCACCGTGCCGTTTCCGTTCCAGGCGAATCTGCACGGCCTCCCGAAGGAGACGGTGGAGCGCTGCATCGTCGGATTCGTCGAGACGCTCGGGATCCCGGCGCCCGCCGATCCGGAGACCTCGTTTCACGATTGGTCGGTCGCGGTGCTCGGCGAGGGGATCAGCGAGGCGTTCCTGTTTCCTTACAACACGAAGCTATTCCGGCGAGCTCCCACGTCCATGACTGCGGACTGGGTGTCCTGGGCGATCCCGAAGCCCTCCCTCGCCGAGATCGTGCGCGGCGCGCTGGGCGTCGAGAACCGCGGGATGGGCTACAACGCCACGTTCCGGTACCCGGAGAGCGGGGGAATCGAGGCGCTCCCCGCGGCGCTCGCCCGGCGCTCCCCCTCGCTTCGCTGCGGGTCCCGCGTCGTGGCGGTGGACCTCGATCGGCGCACGGTACGGCTGTCGAGTCGCGAGGAGATCGGCTGGGACTCGCTGGTCGTTACGATTCCGCTCCCGTCCTTCCTGCGCATGTCCCGGGGTGGGCCCGAGGACCTGCGACGGCTCGCCGGAGAGCTCGACTGGTCCGTGGTGGGGTGCTTGAACCTGGGAGTCGATCGGCCGCGGGTGGGGGACGGGGCGCACTGGATCTACTTCCCGGACCCCGACGTCCCGTTCTACCGCGTCGGGTTCCCATCCAACTTCTCGGACGGGGTGGCGCCTCGCGGGACGTCCTCGATGTACGTGGAGTTCGGCTGGACGCGGACCGAGGCACCCGATCGCGATCGCCTCGAGGAAGAAACCCTCGAGACCCTGCGTCGCGAGGGGATCCTCAACCGAGCCGACCGCGTCGTGGCTCGAGACTGGATCCGCATCGACCCGGGGTACGTCATCTTCGACCGGAGGAGAAGGCGCGCGATGGCGCGGGCGGTCCCGGGTCTTGCGTCCCGTGGCGTGCATCTGATCGGCCGGTACGGTGCCTGGACCTACTCCTACATGGAGCGCGCCCTGCTCGACGGCCTGGAGATCGCGGAGCGCCTGATCCAGGGCGCACCCGTGGAATCCGGCCCATGAAGGTGCTGCAATTCGTCACCCGTCTCGATCTGGGCGGGGCTCAGGAGACCTGCCTGCAGCAGTGCAAGCTCCTGGTCGAGCGCGGGAGCGAGGTCCACCTGCTCACCGGCGACGGGGGGCAGCTCCTCGACGACGCACGAAGATGCGCCGGGCTCGAGGTCCGCGTCTGGCGAGACCTGGCGCACTCGATCCGGCCGCTCGCCGATCTTCGCTGTCTGCTGAGACTCGCGCGGATGCTGCGCAAGGAGCGGTACGACCTGTTGCACACCCACTGCAGCAAGGCAGGGCTGATCGGGAGGCTGGCGGCCGCGGCGGCTTTCGCTCCTCCGCGAGTCGTGCACCACGTTCACGGCTGGTCGTTCAACCGGGCGCAGCCCCGCCTCGTGCGGGGGCTTTTCGTCCTTCTCGAGCGAGCTGCTGCGCGGCGCGGTTTCATCCTGCTCGCCTGCAGCCGCGAGACGGCGGCCCAGGGAAGGGCGGCGCGCATCGGTCGCGAGGAAGACCGGCGCGTCCTCCACTACGGGATCGACCGACGTCCGAACCTGCGGCGGCGGAACCGTACCGCGCTGAGACGCCGGCTCGGCCTCGCCCGCTCCGACGTCCTGTTCCTGCAGCTTGGAAACCTGAAGCCGCAGAAGGACCCGCTGACGTTCGCTCTCGCCTGCGTGGAAACGGGGCGCCGTCTCCGGCGGGCGCGATTCTGGATCGCCGGAGACGGTCCTCTCCGAGCGGCGGCCGAGCGGATCGCCGGGGACGGAGGACTGGGTGAGCGGTTTCGTGTCCTCGGATGGAGGCGGGACGTGCCGGACCTGCTCTGCGCGGCCGACGTGCTGGTACTCACGAGCCGCTTCGAGGGGCTCCCGCTCGCGGTGCTTCGAGGAATGGCCGCGGGGCTTCCCGTGGTGGCGACCGCGGTGGACGGGACGCCTGAGGCGGTCGACCAGGGCCGTACCGGGCTCCTGGTGCGCGCGGGAGACGCGCGAGGAACCGCCGACGCGCTCGTCACCCTCGGAACGAGCCCGGCGCTGCGGCGACGCATGGGACGTCGAGGGCGTGCCCGGTCCGAGTTTTTCGACGTGCGTCGCGCGTGCGCCGAGACGCTGGATCTCTATCTCGGAGCGAGGGGAGGCGGGGCAGCCTCGCTTGGCCTCCGGCTCTCCAAGGACTAGATTGATCCGGGATGACTGAGGGCATGAAACCTCGGCCGGTCGTTCGCCTTGCGGGGCTCAGCAAGTCGTTTCGCGGTCACCTCGGAGTCGGACGGACGACGGCGGTGGACGGGCTCGACCTCGAAGTGAGCTCCGGGGAGATCTTCGGCCTCCTCGGCCACAACGGGGCGGGGAAGACCACGACCCTGAAGATGATCGTGGGCCTGCTTCGCGCCGATCGAGGCGTCGTGGAGTTGTTCGGACGACCGCCCTCCGATGTGGCCGCGCGGATGCGCATCGGGTTCCTGCCGGAGAATCCGTACTTCTACGATTACCTCACCGCGGAGGAGTTCCTGGACTTCTACGCGCGCCTCCACGGGATTCCGTCTCCCGTGCGTCGCGAAACGGTGCTCAGGACGCTGGAACGCGTCGGGCTCGAGGGACGGGAAACGACCGCTCTGCGGAAGTTCTCCAAGGGCATGACCCAGCGGCTCGGCCTGGCCCAGGCGATCCTCCACGATCCCGATCTGGTGATTCTCGACGAGCCGATGTCGGGGCTCGACCCCATGGGCCGGCGGGAGGTGCGGGATCTGATCCTCGGCCTGAGGGAGGCGGGGAAGTCCGTCTTCTTCTCGAGCCACATCCTGCAGGATGTGGAGATGATCTGCGACCGGGTGGGGATTCTGGTGCGCGGCCGGCTTCGCGCGGTGGGCCGGCTGGACACCCTGGTATCTCGCCGGGTGCTGTGGTTCGAGGTTGCCGTGACCGGCGAGCTACCGCCTCGGCATCCGGGTGAATTCGTCTCGAGCTCGGGAGAAGAGTCTCTGATCCGCGTCGCCCGGGTCGAGGATCTCACGCGGTTGCTCGCCGAGCTGACGCGTAGCGGCGCACACGTCACTTCGGTGTGGCCGCGACGGGACAGCCTGGAAGATCTCTTCGTCCGCGAGGTGCGCGCCGAGGAACCCGTCGCAGCGGGGAAGTCATGATCCTGCCCCCCGGAGAACGACACCGGAGAGCTCCGTCCATCCTGTCCGGAGTCTCGGCGATCGCTCTCAACACGTTCCGGGAGGCGATTCGCGACCGGATCCTCTATCTACTCCTTTTCTTTTCGCTCCTCATGATCGCCGCCTCGCGCCTGCTCTCCCTGCTCACGGTGGGAAGCGAGATCAAGATCATCAAGGACCTGGGGCTGTCGGCCATCTCGGTGTTCGGGCTCTTGACGTCGGTCTTCGTCGGGGTGTCGCTGGTCTTCAAGGAGATCGAGAAGCGAACGCTCTACACGCTGCTGACGAGCCCGGTGCGCCGCTTCCAGTTCGTCGTGGGGAAGTTCGCCGGACTGCTCTCGGTCCTGGCGATGAACGTGGTCTTGATGGGGGCCGCCCTCCTCGCGGTGGTCGCCCTGCGGGGCGGCTCGCCCTGGGGGCTCGTGCCGGCCATCGTCATGATCTTCATGCAGCTCGTTCTCGTCACGGCGTTCGCGGTCCTGTTCTCCACCTTCACGAATCCGATCCTCGCAGCGGTGGGGACGGTGGCGGTGTACGTCACCGGCCAGCTGTCCTTCAGCCTGGAGCTCCTGGCGCAGCGCACGCGGTCCGCCTGGGGGCGGGGGCTGTGCCAGGGGTTACACCTCGTCGTGCCGAACCTGGATCGGCTGGATCTGAAGCTGGTGGCGGTGCACGAGCTGCCCATCGATCCCGAGTACGTGGGCGCGGGCCTGCTGTACGCGGCGGGGTACTGCGCTGCGGTTCTCGTCCTGTCCTGCGTCGTGTTCGAGCGGCGCGACTTCAACTAGACGATGCGTCGCTCGCTCGTCGTCGCTCTCGCGCTGGTCGCGGTATCCGGAGCCGCCCTCGGGCGGCTGGGCCTCGAGACGCATCCTCGGGAAGCGTTGCAGGGCCAGGAGCTCCTCTACCTCCCCAACGGGAAGTACCTCAAGGCGATCAGCCTGGGCCATGCCCCGCTGGTCGCGGACCTCCTGTACCTCTGGGCGATCCAGTACTACTCGGACTACGGGCGGACGGATCGCTACCGCTTCGTGGAGCACGTGTTCGGGGACGTCATCGCGGAGCTGGATCCGCATTTCGTGGACCCGTACTGGCTCGGTGCGCTGATCCTGAGCGTGGAGAAGCGGGATCTTCCCGCCGCGCTGCGCCTCCTGGACAAGGGGTTTGAGAGGAACCCGGATCAGTGGCTCCTCCCGTATCTGGCCGGATGGGAGTGCGACCGTGCGCACGACTACGCGCTCGCCGCGAGCTACTTCGAGCGTGCGGCAGGCGTCGCCTCTGCGCCCGCGTTCGTGCGCCGGATTCGCGCCGGCATGATCGCCCGTGCGGGGAACTTGCGGGACGCCCTCGCCCTGTGGGAGGAGATTCTCTCGGATCCTCGAAGTGATGACGCCGCGCGTGCCGTGGCAGAGCGGCAGGTTCGAAGCCTGAGGGAGCGAGTGGATCAGGAGCAGATCCGCACGGCGATCGCGAGCTACCGAGCGCGATTCGGGCGGCCGCCACGCCGCCTCGACGATCTGGTCGACGTCCGGCTCCTGTCCGCGATCCCGCTGGATCGGGATGGACGACCGTATCCGTACGACTCCGACACGGGAGTGGTCGCGAACCCCGCAGGCCGGATCCTGGGGCGGCCATGATCGGGACACCCATCGAGCCCGCCGCCTCGGTGTTCGTGTTGCTGCTGGGTCTGGTCCTGGGGAGCTTTCTCAACGTCTGCATCCATCGACTGCCGCTGGGCCTGAGCGTGGTCCGGCCTCGCTCGGCGTGCCCGTCGTGCGGGGCGCCGATTGCCTGGTACCAGAACGTGCCCGTGGCGTCTTGGATTGCCCTCCGCGGGCGGTGCGCGTGGTGCCCTGCCGCGATCTCGTGGCGGTACCCTTTCGTGGAGTCGCTGGGCGGCGTGACACTTCTCGTGCTCTGGCGGCTGTACGGTCCGTCGGCCGCCTTCCCAATCACGGCGTTCTTCGCGCTGGCGATGATCGCGTTGTTCTTCACCGACTACGATCACCAGCTCCTTCCCGACGCGATCACCCTCACGGGTCTGGCGGCGGGAATGCTCTCGGCGCCGTGGAGCCCTTTTCTCGGGGACCGTGTCGGGGATCGACTGTGGGCGGCCGGGACGGGTGCGGCGCTCGGTGCCGGCCTGCTCTGGATCGTCGGCGAGCTTTACTCCCGTGCGCGGCATGTGGAAGCCATGGGGCTGGGCGACGTGAAGATGATGGCGATGGTCGGGGCGTTCAGCGGAGCGAGAGGTGTGCTGCTCACGCTCTTCGCCGCCTCGACGATCGGTGCCGTGGTCGGCCTGGCCCTCATTCCGCTGCGGGGCAGGTCGCTGCGAGATACCCTTCCGTTCGGTTGCTTCCTGGCGCCGGCGGCGCTCGCCGCGCTTCTCGCGGGCCGGCGGATCGCGGAGTGGTACATCGAGCACGTCTGGCGCACCGCCGGAGGCGCGTGAGTTGGGTCGCGGGCTGCGCGTCGGGGGCTTCGAGTTCCAGGTCCGTCTGGTGCTCGTCCTCCTGGTTCTCTTTCTTGCCGCCCTCGACGTGATGAGCCTGCACCTGTTCGACCGGTCTCGACACTCGCTCGAACGCTCCGAGCGCCGATGGAGCGAGGTCCAGGCGCGACAGCTCGTGGAGGACCTGGGTCCCGAGACCCTGCCCGGCTTGCTGACGCGAGAGCAAGAGATCGGTAGTGGAACGGTGACGACGCTCCTTCGGCGCGCCGCGCTGCGTTCCGGCTTCGCCCGCGTCGCGCTGCTCGACGAAACGGGGCGCGAGGTCGCGGGGAGCGAGGAGACCGCCGGAGACGGACGGGCTTCAGGCCCCGGACCTCCCGCCGAGGTACGGACCGCGCTCCAGGCAGGCGGGCCGGTCTCGCTCGATCCCCGCCCGGATCCCCGCAGCGGCGAAACCAGAATCGCCACGTACGCGCCGCTGCTCGATTCCGGTGGGCGGCTGGTCGGTTTCTTGGAAGCCATCGCGGCGGTTCCGGATCTCGGAGCCCTCGACACGGGCTTCCGGCGCGTTCTCACGATCCAGGTCGCGGGGGTCCTGGCGATCGGGGTTCTCCTCCTCGTGTTCGCCCGCTGGGTGAGCGCTCCGTATCGCCGGATCGTCGCTGCCGCAGGCGAGGCGGGCTGGCCGCCGACCGGCCGGGGCGAGAGCGACGATCCCGATGAGCTGGTCCAGGCGGTGCGCGTCATGGTGGCCAAGCTGAGAGAGCAGGACGAGGCGCTGACGGCGCTGGGTCGCGAGCAGGGAGGGTTCGGCACCCTGGTGGGCTTCGCGCGACACGCGGCGGCACGCATGTCCACGGGGGTGCTGGTGCTCGACGGCGGCGGGCGGGTCGCCGCAATGAACCCCTCCGCGGCGATCCTGCTGGGCTGCGACGAGGCGGAAACGCGCGGCTCGGATCTCCGGAGCCTCCCGAGAACGGTCGAGGGGCTGCATCCGCTCGTACGCGCATGCCTCGACACGGGAAGAGGCGCCTCGCGCGAGGTCCTCGAGGTTCGGATGGGGGACGTCAGAGCGGGTCATTTCGGAGTCGCGGTGGCGCCGGTCCACGATTCGGACGGACACGTCGGCGGCGTGCTCGTCCTGCTGAGCGACCTCACCGAGATCCGTGAGCTCCAAGAGCAGGTCCGCTTGCGCGAGAGCCTCGCCGCGGTGGGCCAGCTCTCCGCGGGGATCGCCCACGAGTTCCGGAACGCCCTGGCGACCATTCTGGGGTACGCGCGGATTCTCGAGAAGCAGGGGGATCCGAGGGCTCGTGGACCGGTCGCCGAGATCGTGAGGGAGATCGATTCCGTCCGCGAGGTGATCGACGAGTTCCTCCTGTACGCCCGCCCTCCGGGCCCGGCACGGGAGCCGGTGGACCTGGATCGGATCGTTCGCCGCGCCGCCGCCGGAGCGTCCGAGGCGATCGATGTGCAGGTGCGGGGAGAGTTCCGTTCCGTGATCGGGGACGAAGGGCTCCTCCGCCGCGCGTTCGGCGACCTCTTGCAGAACGCGGCCGACGCGGGACGAGACGCCGGACGCAGAGCCCAGGTGCTCGTCTCGGGCCGCGTCGACTCCGCGAGCGGCTCGGTCTGGATCGACGTGGACGACGACGGGCCCGGCATTCCACCTGCGCTCCGGTCTCAGGTGTTCGTTCCGTTCTTCACCACGCGAGCAGCCGGAACCGGCCTCGGTCTCGCTCTGGTCCAGCGGACGATCGTGGACCTGGGCGGCACGGTGGAAGCGATGGGCGGGCCGTCCGGGGGAGCGCGGTTCCGGATCCGGCTGCCGCTCTTCCGTGCCGAGGACGTGTCCGCCACCGGCCCTGCGCCCTCGCTCACCGCGAGCCCGCACCGCTCCGAGCGAGCCGAGATCGGGGCCTGAGGTTCCACCGGGCGTCTGGACCGGCGTTGTCTATAATCCCGACCTGTGATCGAAACTCGGGGTTGTGGCACGGCGCCTGCTTGGCGGGGTTGTGGCGGGCGACCAGTTCGGTTGCCCGCTCGGTTCCGCCGCCGTTCCCCGAAGGAGAATCACCCTTCCTCCGCCGGCCTCAGCGTTCCCGAGCTTCTCGTCGTCCTCGCGATCGTCGGGCTGGCGGTCGCGCTGGCCGTGCCGCTCGTCTCTCACCAGGTCCGGACGGCGCACATCCGTTCGGCCGTCCGGCAGTTCACGGCGGACCTCAAGGCGGCTCGGATGATCGCGGTGTCCACCCACGGGAGGGTGAACGTCCGGGTGGACGTGGACCCGGCCAACGCGTACGAGTACACGGATGTCCATCGCCGTGCGAGGCGGGTGGTCCTTCCGGAAGGGGTCCGGATCACGTCGTCGTCGGCGATCGTGTTCCGGCCCGACGGCTCGGCCGAAAACGACGCGGTGACCGTTTTCGAGGCCGATGCGGCCGGGACCGGGGTCGAGCGGTGGGTCGTGACGACCAGTGTTCTGGGAATCATGAACACCACCTATGGAATCTACCAGTGACGTCGGAGGGAGAGGCCGCAGCCGTGAACCGGAACGAGAGAGGGTTCAGCATCGTGGAGGTGGTGTTCGCCCTGGGGCTCCTCGCCGTGGTGATGATCTCGATCTCCGGCCTCTTCGTCCTTGGCGCCCGTCAGGTCGCGAGCGGCCGGGCCAGCAGCGAGGCGCTCGCCGCGGCGCGCGGGATCCTCGAGGAGATGGAGATCTGGGGCTTCCGTCAGACCTACGAGCGGTTCGGGCTCGACGGCGATGCCTCCACATACTCGATCGACTCGCGCTCGAGCCCGGTGGCCGTCCGATGGCAGGCGGGGCTCGACGCGGTGGGGCGCGACGCCTACGCGAGTATCGAGCTTTCCTCCGTCGGTCCCGGCGGAGGTCCTCCTCCGCCCATGAACCGCACCCGGGCAATTCGCGTGCTCGTCACGGTGCACTGGAGCGAGGGCCTGCGCGCGCGGCGTCTCGAGCTCGCCACGGTGAGGCTATGAGCCACCGGACGGCAGGCAACCCCGATCGCAGGGCGGCCGACCGGTCGCGAGAGGAAGGGCTGAGCCTCGCCGAGGTGCTGGTCGCTCTCGCGGTCACCGCCATCGCGGGAATGGCCGCTCTTCTTCTCTACGACGCCGCCCGGAAGTCGTTCCACAAGGGGGAGAACGCGACCGAGCAACAGCAGGCGGTGCGGATCGCGTTCGACCGGGTGTCGAGGGACATTCGGCTGACCGGGTTCAACGCCCACCCCGACGGAGATGCGGACGACACCGATGAGTCCATCGAGGCCGCGTACGACACCGCGGTGGTCACCCGGGCCGACTTCGATGCGGAAGACTCCGTGGAGTCCGCCGTGCCGGAAGGCGCGCTCGCCGGCGGCGCGCGCCGCACGGTGTCGGTGGGCAACGACGAGGTCGTCGCGTACGTACTCGCCAAGCCGGACGGAACGAGCCCGGACACGCTGACGTTCGAGGCGGACGTCAAGGACGTGCCGAGGGACGGAGCGGTGGAGGTCGTCCGCATCCCGAACGTGGCGCTGGTCCAGAATGCCCCTCCGTACACGCTCTACCGGATCACGCTCAACAACGATGTCGGAACGTGGGGAGCACGGGGATTCCTGGTGAAAACGCCCCTCCTCGAGAACGTACGCTCCATGACGTTCCGCTATCACGGCGCCCGCGGACCGCTCAACGGGACGTTCGATCTCGGCCGGTTGTCCGACGACATCGGCGGCGGCGACACGCCTTCCGCGAGGCGCGTGCGCTCGGCGATCCGGTGGATCGAGGTGGACATCGAGGGTCTGACGCGGGATCCCGATCTGAGCTATACGGATGCGGCGGACCCGAACCCGGAGACCCGGCGGTATCGCAAGTTCCGGCTCCACGGCGAAGCGGCCCCGAGGAACCTGGGGAGACGAGGTCTCCAGGATCTCGGGTGGGACGTCACGCCCCCGGCGCGGCCGGCCGCCCCGACCCTCGTGAAAGGACACTGCCAAGGGATGCTGGTCCTCTGGACACCGAACCCGTCCGCGGACGGCGTGGTCGCGTACCAGGTCAACTACGGCGCCGCTCCCGGGCGCAGGGACGGGCGCGTCACCACCGCCGCGAGCCCGGCCTACCTGAACCGGCTTGCGGACGGAACCGCTTACTACGTGTCCATCCAGGCGGTGGACTCGGCGGGGAACTGGAGCCTTCCATCCGAGGAGCGCTCCGAGGTCGTCGTCAACGCGAACGCGCCGGAGCCGCCGCTCGACGTCCAGGCCACCGACGGGGAAGCCGGCGAGATCGTGATCACCTGGAGCCCGGTGGTGAACAACCTGACCTCCCAACCGCCCGGCGACCCCGACGCTCCGAGAATCCGCGATCTGGAAGGGTACCGGATCCTGCGCGGTTCCCGCGCGGACTTCGCCGTCGGTGATCCGGATACGGTCGTCGTCGCGCGCGAGGACGAGACCGGGCCGATGCCGGTGCCGTCGTTCAAGGACACGAACGTGGTTGCGTGTCGGCGCTACTACTACCGAGTCCTCGCGGCCGATTTCTGCGACACCACCAACGACACCGGCGTCGATGCCCCGGGCCGCGGCGCCGCGACCGCTCGACCCCGGACCCCGGAGGGGGCGTGGGCCACCTCGTCGGGGGGCACCGTTCGCCTCGTGTGGGAGCCGGTGACGCGCGATGAAGCGGGACAACCGGTTTTCGTGGGCCCGTACGACGTCGAGCGGTGCTCCGGGGCGGGATGCGTTCTCTTCGCGACCCCCGGCGAAGGGGTGGCTGCGTTCGACGACGTGGCGCCGGTGCCGGGTGCGACCTACCGGGTCCGCGCCCGCAATGACTGTCCCGCGAACGGAACGTCGGACTGGTCCGCGGCGGTTTCGCCGTCCTGCTCGTTCTCGGGGGAAGTGCGCATCACCATTCCCGGCCCGGGGAGCGTGAGGACGCCGGTGGATCTCGGGGTCGGCGTGAGCCACGGGACGGACACCTACGACGGAGCGACGCTCGACATTCGTGACGAGGTCACGGGAGAGACGCAAACCGTTCCGTTGAGCACCCCCGGTCCGTCGTGGTCGTACCGATTCTCGCCGCCTGCACCCGGCCGGTTCACGCTCCTCGCAACCGTGACGAATGGACCCGGCGGTTGCCGGAGCTTCGCCAGCGTGCGATTCGCGACGGGACGCTGACGTGCGCGGCGGCGAGCGCGGATCGGCCCTCGTACTTTCGATGCTCGTGGTCGCGATCCTGACGGTGCTTGGAATCTCGTTCCTGATCATCGCCGACACCGAGAATCGGATCGCGGAGAACGAGCGCATGTCCGCCCAGGCGCTGTACTTCGCCGAGACGGGGGCTCGAGCGGTCATCCAGTGGTTCGACGAGCCCGGATCTCCCGCGAACCTTGCGAACCCGCCGGTGGCCGCTGCGGAGCGCACGCTGCGCGAGATCGACGACGATGGGGATCCCGCCACGGCTCCGCACCGTCAGGATGGAACCCTGTGGCCGCGGTACAAGCAGGACGTGGATGCGAACGCAGACGGAGTCGACGACCTGTTCGATCGGCCGTACCGAACCGACCTTCGGAACACGTTTCTCGGCACGCCGGGCGGACCGGATCTACGGATCGACGCGGCGGCCGCCGGTCCCGGCCGCGATTTCCTGGAGGCGCTCTCTCTGGGGCTGGGAGGGGGCGATCCGTCCGCCGGGAGCGGAGTCTACGCGCGCCTGGAACAGATCGATGTGTACGCGCCGCCGTACCTGCGCATCGGAGGAGACTGGACGCGCTTCGGGATCGCGACGGTCGCGGTGGTCGCAAGGATGTACCGAGGCACGGGTGGCGGAACCGAGATCCTCGCCGAGCGGGTCGTGAAGGTGGTGCTCAACGAGATCCCGTACGCGGTTCCGTTCGGTGCCGTGCACTCCTGCGGGAACTTCTCGCAGCAGGGGCCGTTCCCGTTCCGCTGGGGGGCTACCGCGGTGCTGGGCGACGCGACTCTCGAGGGCGATCACACGCAGGTTCCCGCGAGCCTGGCACGGGATGTTCCGGCCGGAGTCAAGCTGGATCTCCTGTGGTTCCACGCCGACGATGCCTCGTTCTCCGCCTACCGTAGCGCCATCGACGGGCTCCCGGTGGAGGACCCATGGCTTCGTATCCTGGCCAGCGGTTCCCTCACCAGAGCGACCGGTGTGGCGAATCAGCCGACCCCCCCGCAGTGGCCTCCGGGGCCGCTTCCGCCGGACCAGCGTCCGGCGCACCTGGGTGGGATCGACGGAAGCCACTCGAACCAGTTCCAGTTCATGCCCCTGGTGGACTGCCCGACGTTCCAGTACGACTCGTGGAAGAGCATCGCGACGTCGGGGAGGGAGGGGGTCGAGTACTACGTGTGGGACTCCGACGACCGTTTCCGTCGGGACGGCCTGGGCACGCCGCGGTCGTTCCGCGACATCACCGACGTCCCTCCCGCGGACCCGTCCCGCCGTCCCGCGCTGTTCTTCTTCGATACGAGGGATGCGCTGCCTCCTCGCGACGATGACGGCGACGGTCGACTCGACAACCTGACGCCGCCGATCGTCGTCCGCGGGGGAGAGTGGGGCGCACGCGGGTTCGTTTACCTGAACGCCGAGTCGTTCCAGACGTCCTCGGTGGTCGGCCGTTCGGATTCGATCCGCGCCCCCGGCGAGCCGTGGCAGGATCGGAACGCGGACGGGCAATTCGATGACGAGGTCGAGAGCTGGATCAACCTGCGCTACCCGACGGCCCTCGGCGATCCGATCGTCGCGGACCTCGCCGACACGTTCCAGGACGACGGAACGACGCCGGGTGGGGCGGCAGTCCGAAACGCCTGGGGACCCTGGATCGCGGCCGAAGTGGCGATGCACGGGATCCTGTACACGAGCGGAGCCTTCGACTCGGGCGGCTCCGGAGTCTACTTCGGGAGCGTGATCGCAGGATCGGGAGTGAGGGAGGGAGTACCGGCGGCGGGAGGGGTTCGCGCGTACTGGGACGACTCGATCCGGAGAGGCGAATGGCCACCGGCGGCCTGGAGGCTCCCGCGCGTCACGGCGAGCCGCTGGGAGACCGACCTCTGAGTGGTTTGCCCGGCCGTCGCTCGGAACATATCGTATGGAGTGGCCTCGCGTGGGCCGGGAGGTCCTCCTCGTGAAACGCTCCCGTTGCATCGCCTCGCTCGTGACGATCGTGCTGGGGCTCGCTTCGCTGCCCTGGGCCGCGTCCGCCGATGTGGCCGCTCCCGGGGGGGCCGGCTCCTCCGGGTCACCCGGTGCCAAAGAGGTCAAGAAGGGATCCAAGACGAAGGGGTCCAAGGACCAGCAACGTCCGCCGATCCCGGCGCCCTCCCCCCCGGGGGCGGGGCAGTCCGCCTCGCCGGCGGCGAGCGGCGGTGACGAACCCCTCCTGTTCACCAACGAGGATCTCGATCGGATGTTCGGGTCGTCGGCAGGTGCCACCGCCGAGCCGGCCGGCGAGGGCGCATCCGGCGATGCGGCGAAGCGGGCGGAAGAGCCGGGCAAGACGGTTCCGGCGGACGACGCCGCGAGGCCCGAAGTCCTGCCCGATCCGCTCCAGGCGATCCAGGACGAGAAACGCCGGAGCGAGCAGCGCCAGGCTCAGATCGCGCTCACCGAAAAGGCGGTCGCCGACGCGGAGGCGAACGTCCGCGATCTCGAGGCACGGCTGCTCGCCCAGCGCAATCCTTTCCTTGCGCGGCCGAAGCTCTCGAAAGAAGACGCCGACGCGGAGCGGGATCTGGACGCCAATCAGCGTGTCCAGCGGACCGAGCAGCAGCTCGAGGAGTCTCGTCGGGATCTCGAGCGAGCGCGGGCCGAGCTGGCTCGACTTCGGTCCGGATCGTAGCGCCCGAGCGACTCCCGGACCTCACTCCGTGCCGCCCATCCTCCTCGTCGAAGACCGCGAGAGCCTACGCGCGGTGCTTCGAACGACCCTGGAGTCGGAGGGCTTCGCCGTGGAAGAGGCCTCCGACGGACGCCGGGCCATCGAAGCCATCGACCGGACCCGCTATCTGGCCGTGGTCACGGACCTGAAGCTCCCGGGCGCGGACGGGCATGAGGTGCTCGTCGCGGCGCGGGAGGTGGATCCGAACGTCCCCGTGATCCTCATGACGGCGTACGGGACGATTCAGGACGCGGTGGGCGCGATGAGAGCGGGGGCATTCGATTTCCTCGCCAAGCCGGTGGATCCCGACCATCTCGTGCTTCTCGTCCGCAGGGCGGTCGAGCGGCGTGCGTTGCTCGAGGAGAATCTCGCCCTCAAGAGCGAGTTCGCCGAGCAGCTCGGTTTTCCGAGAATCATCGGGGAGTCCGCGGCGCTGGTGGATCTGTCGCGGCAGATCCAGAAGGTGGCGCCGACGGAGGCGACGGTGCTGTTGCTGGGCGAGTCCGGTACCGGCAAGGAGCTCTTCGCGCGCGCGATCCATCACGTGAGCCCGCGGCGCGACGCGCCGTTCGTTGCCATCAACTGCGCCGCGATTCCGGAGACTCTTCTCGAGAACGAGTTGTTCGGCCACGAGAAAGGGGCGTACACCGGAGCGGCGGCAACCAAGCTCGGGCGGGTCGAGCTGGCCGATCGAGGGACGCTCTTCCTCGACGAGATCGGCGAGCTCGGTCCCAAGGTGCAGGCCAAGCTCCTCCGTGTCCTGGAGGATCGCTGCTTCGAGCGCGTGGGCGGCAACAGGACGATTTCCGTTCACCTTCGCGTCGTCGCCGCCACGAATCGAGACCTGAGGCAGGCGGCGTCCGAAGGGAGTTTCCGCAACGATCTCTACTTCCGCCTCGCGGTGGTGACGCTGACGGCGCCGCCGCTGCGCGAGCGCGAGGGGGACATCCCGCTGCTCGCCGCCCATTTCCTCGACACCTGCCGGAGGCAGCTTCGCCGGAGCAGTCTGTCGTTCTCGGAAGCCAGCATCCAGGCGATGCGGGAGTACCGCTGGCCCGGCAACGTGCGAGAGCTCGAGAACAGCGTCGAGCGTGCAGTGATCCTGGCAGAGGGGGAGTACATCGAGCCCGATCACCTCGGCCTCGGCGCGCACGGCCAGCTGGCGGGAGACCTCGCGGCCTTCTGCCGCGCCGTGAGGATCGAAGGGACTCTGGCGGAGGTCGGCGGGCGGGCGAAGGACCTCGCCGAGCGGATCGCGATCCGGAGGGCGCTGCGGGCCGCCCGCGGGGACATCCGGCGAGCCGCGCAGCTGCTCCGCGCGTCCGAGGAAACCGTCGCCTCGAGCATGAAGGACGAGTCGATCGACTCCACACTGAGATTCGGAGTAGGGACGCCGGGGGTCCCGGTAAGCCGACGGAATTAGCTGGACACATAGGCCCGCGATGTGTAACGTGGCCCCGTGCCTCGGAAAGCTGCCAGCAAGGAGGATCTGCGGACACGGTTGGCGGAGCTGTCGGGATGGCTGACCGCGACGCGGGATGACGCGCGGGTGGCTGAGGAGCTGCACGAGGCGAGGGCGATGGACCGGGTCTACCCGCTGAGCACGGCGGGGTTCTTCGACGAGCTATTCCACTACATCCGGGAGATCGGGGTCTGGCCGTTGCTCGAGGGGCTGGATCCGCAAGATCGAGCGGGGGCGTTGTACCCGTTCCTCCAGTTCGTGCTGGTGACGGTCATGCGCTGCGTGGGGGGAGTCCAGAGCACGCTGGCGATGCAGGAGGTGCTGCTGACGGACGACGCGCTGATGGGGCTCATCGGGTTCAACGCGGCGCAGGTCCGAGAGGGGAGCAACGACCGCGGTACGAGCCGTCGCACGAAGCCTGTGGAGATCCGGGGCGCGCTGTCGTACGAGACGATCGCGGACAACATCGTGAAGGTGGGCCCGGAGAAGCTCGCGGCCCTGTTCAACGGGGCGATCCGCTGCCTGGCGAAGCAAGGGGTGTTTCCCAAGCGCATCGACGTGTCGCTGGACGCGACCGACGACGAGGCGACGCCGACCTACAAGACCGAAGCGGGCGGGGAGGTGCCGAGCGTCACGCGGGAGAAGCGGCCGGACGTGCGGGCGAACCAGCACGCCCGCAAGGTCAAGGTGACGGTCTTCGGCTGGAAGATCTGGCTGGTCTTCGAGCCGGTGTCGCAGATCCCTTTGGCCATGAAGATCGACGGCATCAACGTGGCGGACAACGAGCACGCCTACGACGTGCTGGCCCAGGCCAGGGCGAACGTCGAGGGGTATGCCACGGTGCGGTCGGTGGCGCTCGACCGGGGCTTCCTCGACGGCAAGCTGCTCTCGCGCATCGAGGATGAAGCCAAGGCGATCGTCTACATCCCGGCCAAGTCCAACATGACGATCACCGCGGATGCCCGTGAGATCGCCCGACGCGCGGAGGAGTTGGCTGCAAAGGGCAAGCGGCTGGAGGGCGCCACCTACCAGGAGCGCGTCGAACGCGTCACGCACGGTTCCGGGAAGAAGGCCTGGGTCGAGGAGCGCAAGACCACGGTGGTACGCGTTCGGGACCTGCCGTGCGACTGGTGGAACAAGGGTGGCTCGACCTCGGCTGCAAACTCCAAGGGCTTCCAGCCGAAGCGGGTGAATGCCACGGTGGTGCTGCGCTGGGACGGTGTCCCGAAAGACGCGGACGAGGAGGTCGTCATTCTCGACACCGACCCGTCAACCGACGCTTTCTGCGGGTTCGACGCCTACGACGACCGAAGCCTCATCGAGAACACCTGCAACCGTGAGGCGAAGGAGAGCTGGTTCCTGGAACATCATCCGAAGCGCAGCGAGACCGCAGTCCGGGCCCACGCCTACTTCGTGTTCACCTGCATGGCGCTGGTGACGGCCTTCCGGCTTCATCAGCAAGCGGCCGAGGAGGCCGAACGCCAAGGTGAGGAAACCGGCATCGGCCGCTATCGGCGACAGCTCGAGGCGCGCAATCGCGACAAGGTCGTCGTCTTCTGCGGCACGCGCTTCGGGATCTTCAGAAATCACGAGGTCTTCCTGCTGGTCGGCATCCCCGTGCGCGAGCGCGCGCTGCTCGGCGAGTCGGCGCAGACCGTGCTCGTGCGCTACCGCGCGAAGGCACTCGACAGCTCATGACCACTGCCGACAGGGAGACCTCCCGATGAAATACTGCGGACGGGACTTCGGTGACGACGAGATCGCGCGCATCCGCGGGCTCGCCGCCGAGCCAGGGACGACCCGTCGCGCGATCTCGCTCCGCGTGTGCGCCGAGCTGGGCTGGCGCAAGTCCGACGGCGGCCTCAAGGAGATGAGCTGTCGCGTCGCCCTGCTGCGCATGGAGGCCGACGGGCTCGTGCGGCTACCTGCCCCCCTCCATCGCAACAGCAACGTTGCGCGTGCCACCCCTCGCACAGCAGCGGCCGAACCCCAAGCGCCCATGCTCGCCTGCGCGGGCGAGTTGCAGGCGCTACGCCTGGAGCCGGTCACCACGCAGCGCGACTCGTTCTTGTGGAACGAGTACATCGACCGCTACCACTACCTCGGCTACCACCCCCTGCCTGGCGCGCAGCTACGCTACTTCGCCCGCGCCGAAGAGGGCCTGCTTGCGCTACTCGGCTTCGGCGCGGCTGCCTGGAAGACCGCCCCGCGTGACGACTTCATCGGCTGGACTCCCAACCAGCGCCAGGCCCGCCTCCACCTCGTCGCCAACAACGCCCGCTTCCTCATCCTCCCCTGGGTCCGCTCGAAGCATCTTGCCTCCAAGCTGCTCGGCCTCGCCGCACGCCGGCTCCCCGGTGATTGGCACGCCCGGTACGGCTACCGCCCCGTCCTCCTTGAGACCTTCGTCGAGAAGGAGCGCTTCTCAGGGACCTGCTACCGCGCCGCCAACTGGCTCTGCCTCGGCGACACCCGGGGCCGCGGCAAGCTCGATACCGCCCATGCCTGCGCCGTCCCGGTCAAGAGCGTCTGGGCCCTTCCCCTCACGCCTCGCTTCCGACAAATCCTCACCGGCGAACCAGCGCCCCTCGACCGTCCCCGCTGAGTCGCTCCCCCCTCCGGCCGCCTTCCAGCCACCCACCTCAGCCCCCTCCCGCGCCGCCCCTCGCTTCACCACCTACTCCGAATCTCAGACTCCACACGTTTCGCTTGACCGGCGGGGTCCCTCTGCTATAGTCCCACGTCCGCTCTGCGGGGCCACCGCCTCGGTCCCCGGGCCCCTCTCGGGCGTGCCTGAGGGGAGCGAAACGCCACCAGACTCGGAAGCCAGCGGCGAGTCCGATCGGAACACCGGGGGGAACGATATGGCGCCCAGGAAGGCGTTGATTCTCGGCGCAGCCGGCCGAGATTTCCATAACTTCAACGTGTGCTTCCGCGACAACCCGGAGTACCGAGTGGTGGCCTTCACCGCCACACAGATCCCGGATATCGCGGGCCGGCGCTACCCACCCGAGCTCTCGGGGACGCTGTACGCCGAAGGGATTCCCATTGTCCCCGAGGAGCGGCTCGAGAGTCTCGTTCGGGAGGACGGGGTCGACGAGGTGGTGTTCTCCTACTCCGATGTTTCCCACGAGCAGGTGATGCACCTGGCGTCCCGAGCCGTGGCCGCGGGCGCGGATTTCCGCCTGCTGGGATCGTCCGCGACCATGCTTCGGTCCAGCGTGCCGGTCGTGTCGGTCTGCGCGGTTCGAACCGGGGCGGGCAAGAGTCAGACGACCCGTCGCGTGGCCTCGATCCTGCGGGGACGCGGACTTCGTGTGGTCGCGGTGCGGCATCCGATGCCGTACGGGGACCTCGCCCGTCAGCGCGTGCAGCGCTTCGCCACGCTCCAGGATCTCGATCGCTTCGAGTGCACGATTGAAGAGAGGGAGGAGTACGAGCCGCACCTGTCGCAGGGAACCACCGTGTACGCCGGCGTCGATTACGGTGCCATCCTTGCCGACGCGGAGCGGGAAGCGGACGTGCTCCTCTGGGACGGCGGCAACAACGATCTTCCTTTCTTCCGTTCCGATCTGGAGATCGTCGTCGTCGATCCCCACCGCGCCGGACACGAGACGCGCTACTTCCCCGGCGAAGCGAACCTCAGGCGCGCCCACGTGGTGGTGATCAACAAGGTCTCCACCGCGCCGCCCGAGGGCCTCGCGTCGGTTCGTCGCACCGTGGCCGAGGTGAACCCGTCGGCTGTCGTGGTCGAGGCGGACTCGCCGATCCACGTCTCGGATGCAAAGGCCATCCGCGGCAAGCGAGTCCTGGTGGTGGAGGACGGTCCCACGCTGACCCACGGGGAGATGCGCTACGGGGCAGGGGTGGTGGCGGCGCGGGAGCACGGCGCGGCCGAGATCGTCGATCCGCGATCGTACGCCGTGGGGACCATCGCCGAGACGTTCCGGAAGTACCCGAACACCGGGCCCGTCCTTCCGGCCATGGGCTACGGATCCGAGCAGATCCGGGATCTCGAGGCCACGGTACGGGCGACCCCCTGCGACCTGGTCGTCATCGGAACCCCCATCGACCTTCGCAAGCTGATCGAGTTCGACAGACCGGCGGTCCGTGTGACCTACGAGCTCGCCGAGCGGGGCAAGCCCGATCTCGCGGATCTGCTGGCGCCGATCGCAGCACGGGAATAGGAGAACAGGGCACATGCAGAGCTTGGCCGGACGCGACCTGATCGGTCTTCTGGACTTCGAACAGCGGGAGCTGCTCTTCCTCCTCGATCTCGCGGTGGAGGTGAAGGCGAACCCGGAGCGATTCGCACGCTCCCTCGCGGGCCGGACGCTGTTCATGTACTTCGAGAAGCCGTCCCTTCGCACCCGGGTGACCTTCGAGGCCGGCATGTTCCAGCTGGGGGGGCACGCCGTCAACTACTCGGCCGCAGAAGGGAGAATCGGCTCCCGGGAGAGCGTGGAGGACGTCGCGAGAAACCTCGATCAGTGGGTTGACGCGGCGATGTGCCGCACCTTCAGCCACCAGCTGGTGGAGGACCTGGCGCGATTCGCCGACATCCCGGTGATCAACGGACTGACCGAGCTGCTGCATCCGTGTCAGGCTCTTGCGGACTTCATGACGATTCAGGAGGTCAAGGGCGACCTCGAGGGTCGCCGCGTGGTCTACGTGGGGGACGGGAACAACGTCGCCCACTCCCTGATGGAGGGTGGCGCGCGGCTCGGGGTTCACGTCTCGATCGTGACCCCCGACGGGTACGGACCGTCCCCCGACGTCGTGAGTCGCTGCCGGGAGGCCGCAGTGTCGGGAGCGCGAATCGAGGTCGGCTGCGAGATCGGAATGGTCGACGGGGCGGATGCAGTGTACACGGATGTCTGGGCGTCCATGGGGCAGGAATCGGAGGCCGAGGCCCGGCATCGAGCGTTTCGACCGTACCAGGTGAACGAGGCCCTGATGCGGCGGGCGGGTCCCGAGGCGATCTTCCTGCACTGTCTTCCCGCGCATCGCGGAGACGAGGTGACGGACGAGGTGGCGGACTCGTCGCAGTCGGTGATCTTCCAGCAGGCCGGGAACCGCCTCCACGCTCAGAAGGCGGTTCTGCTCTCGCTGCTGGGCGGTGCCTGAGTCGACTCCGGCGAACGGCGTCTCCCCTTCGCATCTCGTCCGTTCCGGTTTTCTTCGACGCCCGTGCCCTTGCGTGCCGTGTGGATCGCCACGATCCCACCGGTCATGGTCTTCCATGCCACGGCGGCGAATCCGGCTTCGCGAATGCGTCCCGCCAGTGCCGGCGGCTCCGGGAACTCGGAGATCGTGCGCGCCAGATACCCGTACGGTCCTTCCGCTCCGGACCCCGGGTCGCCGATCCGAGGGAGGATTCGGCGAAGGTAGAAGTCGTACACGACGGAGAGGGAGCGGACGTGCGGTCTGCTGAACTCGAGGACGACGAGCCGGCCCCCGGCTCGAAGCACCCGGAGGATCTCCCGAAGTCCCGCGTCGAGGTCGACGAAATTGCGGACGCCGAACCCGACGGTCACCGCGTCGAAGCAGCCGCTCTCGAACGGAAGGCACAGCCCGTCCGCCTCGAGGAGGACGCAGCGGTCCGATCGACTCGATCGGGCCAGCTTGCGCTCCGCGATACGAAGCATCGGATGGCAGAAGTCGCAGCACACCACGAGGCGCGCCGCTCCCTGGGCCGCGACCTCCGCGGTCAGGTCCCCGGTCCCGCCGCACAGGTCGAGCAGGCGGGCGCCTGGCTCGATCGCCGCCTCACGGGCCGCGGCTCGACGCCAGGCGACGTCGCGGCGCAAGCTCAACACGCGGTTGAGCAGATCGTAGCGCCGCGCGATTCCGCCGAACATCCGCCGGACGCGCTCGGGTTCGCGACTCGTGGGCTCGGCCACAGGCGTGCACTCCGGCGTGGAAGGCGCCGGGAGTGTACCAACGGGGCGCCCCGGGGAAAAGCGACGCGCAGGCGCCGGGTCTCGAATGGGTGCTTAACCGCTGTCGGGGTCTCGGCCTGGGATCTGGTTGTAGGCTTCGCGGGGATTCAGACTGGCCCGGATGATCGGTTCGAGTTCGAGCACCCGGGGGCGAACCGCAGCAGGGATCCGGCGTCGAAGTTGGTCCCGGGCGGCGGGAAGCTCGTCGAGGGAGGAGAGGGTGTCTCGAACCATGGCCTCGAAGTCGAGAGAGCCGGGGGGCTGATCGAGAGCCCAGAGCGCTTCGGCGCAGTCGGCGTCGAGGCTCAAAGAGCTGCTGGGTCTGAGGTTGCGGGAGGGCAGGTGGGAGGACCGGGATGTGATCGAGAGCGCGCAGAAGCGCAAGCGTATCCAGCCTGGCCACCTCGAGCCGGGAGCGCAGGTCCTTCGGAACAAGCGGTGAGCGACGGCGGAGCACGGGCTCAGGATGCAGCAGAGACGCCGGCGGAGGCAAATCCGACTACGCAGGGACGGGCACCATGCGGAGTCGATCGATCCGGGCCCAGTCGTGGTTGAGCAACAGGAGGCGAAGGGCCAGCAGACGTCGCGCCCCGTTTTCAGACCAGCGCATGCCGGCCTGACGGAGTCGGGCATGTACGACCTGCTTGTGAGCGCTCTCGACCGCCCCGCTGCCGATGCCGTAGCCCAGTCGCAGGTATTCGTCGTACCGCATCCGTGAGGCGTTGTTGGTGTAGTACTTGATGACGGCCATGAGTGCCTCTCGCGCCTCGTCGGAGACCGGCTCGAGCATCTCGAGTCGAGCAATGACGTCGTGGACCCCACCTGCCTTGAGGTCGTTGGCGATGCGCTGGATGAAGCGATCGGCGCGGCGCGAGTTCTCGCCGAACTGCAAGCGAGCGTACTTCCATGCGTACTCCATGGCGTGCCAGAAGTCGAGGATCTCGCAACGGTTCTTGAAGATCGCGGCGCGATTCCAGATCCACTCCGCGCCGTCTCCCACGATCACGACCACGGTGTTGGTACCGAGCCAGCCGAGCTCACGCAGTTGGGCCCAGACGCGGCTGAAGATCGCGTCGGCGTCTCCGAGGCAGGTGACCAGGACGCGACGTAGGAGGCAATGTCGGCCAGGGGAGGGCTCCGTGCGCTCTGCGGGCAGGAGCAGCACCGCCGTCTTTACCTCTCGGAAGTGGCCTTCTTCGACAGGCGGCAGCGGGGGCAGAATCTCCTCTCCGGTCTTGCGCCGTCGGCGCGTCTTGCGGACTTGCATCCCCAAGGCACAGCCGTCCACGCCGAGCATGACGACATCGGGGGGCGCGGGCGCAGGCGGCGCCAGGCTGCGGCTGTCGTTGTGGTAGGCGGCCAGGCCCTCGGCGTTTCGCGCTGCTGCCTCCCCAAGCCGCTGTACGGCCCGCCAGACGGTCATCGCGTTGACCCGGATTCCGAAGAACAGGAATGTCAGCTCCGCCGCGAGCTCATAAGGCACCACCACGCCGAGCAAACCGAGCAGCCGTGCCAGCGACCCGCTGACCCTGCCCGGCTCCACCTCCAGGAAATCCAACAGCGGCCGGTACTCGCGCTGACACAGGGGACAGCGGTAACGGCAAACGAGGATCTTGACCTGGCCGAACCGGGTCAGCGAGAGGACCCGTGTGCGGTCATGGCAGGGCACGAGACGACCGCAACACGTAGGCCTCAGCCGCTCGGTCTGCAAGCCTGCCAGGTCGTCGAGCTTGCGCTGCAAGGCGTGGCACATCTGGGGAAGAAACTGTTCCACCACCTCGCGCTCGGTCTGGACGATCGAGGGGGGTTGCAGGGCAAGGGTGGGTCGTAGGGGGGCCGCTGGCGCCACGTGCGCGGCGGGGGGTTTGGGAGCACGGGACCGCCCTCGTCGGGGCGCTCTGCACGGCGGGGCAGCTTCGTCGGAGCGCGCGGCAGCAGCGACGCGGGTTTTGCGGCCAAGGCGAGCCAGAATGTTGGGAACGATTCTCATGATCAGCCCTCGCCGTCCGGTTTCTGGACGCGCCGACTTCGGCCAGGCGCCTGCCGTTTCTTGGCGGTGTCCTTCGGGGACCCGGCCGATATCTGGCGCAGTCGCAGGAGTCTGCGATTGATCGCGGAGACCTTCTCGACCGCGTCCCACCAGAGCTGGTAATTGCGGACCCAACGTCGGATGGTCGGGAGCAGCGGACGGGGCACCGTGATCTGCTCGGTGCGCCCACCCCGGAACGTAACGCCGACGTACACGGCGGGATGGCCTGGTCCATCCGCGCAGTGGCAGGTCGGCTTGCCGCAGCGGACGTTGCGCTCGATGAGGCTGGCACGGAGCACTTCCTCGAAGGGAGGGAGTCTGTCTGCGATCCTCCGGCGAGCACGCAGGAGAGCCGCGGGGGATTGCTTCTTGGCTTGATCCATGCCTTACATATATAAGAACGTAAGGCAGAGTGCAAGCGGTAATCTGTCCTCGGTGCCATGCGGTGAGAGGATCAGGGGCCAGCGGCGAGGATGCCCGTGCAGTCAGAAAGACCGGGGCCGGGATCCACCACGCCCGGCGGACAGGCGCGACTGGTCACCCGCCTCTCCGCCCCCGGGGCCCGGGACCCCAATATCCGTTATGCACCCGTCTCGAATCACTCGCCTTGACAACGGTCGGTGTGGGTGATACAAATCCGCCTTTGTTCGCACGGATTTGCCCTGAGGACGGGTGTGACTTCGATGAAGACGTACGTCCCGAAGCAAGGGGAAGTCGAGCGCAATTGGTGGGTGATCGACGCCGAGGGCGTTGCGCTCGGTCGGCTTTCCACCACCGTCGCCTCGCGTCTCCTGGGAAAGCACAAGCCGATCTACACGCCGTTTCTGGACACCGGCGACCACGTGGTGGTGGTGAACGCGGCGAAGGTCAAGCTCACCGGACGCAAGTGGCTGGACAAGATGTACCGGCACCACAGCGGCTACCCTGGCGGTCTCAAGGAAATCCCCGCCGGGAAGCTCCTCGCGAGGTGGCCGGAGCGGCTCGTGGAATACGCCGTCAAGGGAATGCTCCCCAAGGGGCCGCTGGGACGTCGCATGGCGCGGAAGCTGAAGGTGTACGCCGGCCCCGATCACAAGCAGCATCCGCAGAAGCCGCAGAAGCTCGTTGTGCGCGGATAGGCGCGGGCACCATGATGCCACGCCGGAGGAGAGCGAAGGAGTGAGCGAGACAGCGCATTCGTACTACGGAACCGGACGGCGCAAGTCCGCTGCGGCGCGCGTCTATCTGCGGCCCGGCAGCGGATCGATCCTGGTGAATCAGCGGCCCTTCGACTCGTACTTCCCGAGCGACATGCTGAAGATGGTCATCCGGCAGCCGCTGGTCGTGACGGAGACCGCGGACAAGTTCGACATTTTCGTGCGCGTGCAAGGGGGCGGATACTCCGGACAGGCGGGGGCCCTGCGCCATGGCATCGCCCGGGCGCTCGTCCAGTACAACCCCGAGCTGCGATCGAAGCTGAAGGACGGCGGGTTCCTGACCCGCGATTCGCGGCGTGTCGAGCGGAAAAAGTACGGGCGCCCCGGTGCCCGAAAGCGGTTCCAGTTCTCGAAGCGCTAGGCGCGCGGTGGGCGACGCAGACGGCGGGCGCGCCGGAGGCAAGGAGGAGTTTTGGTTTCCGTCAGCTTGAAGGAGCTTCTGGAGGCGGGCGTTCATTTCGGGCACCAGACTCGGCGCTGGAACCCCAAGATGAAGCCCTACATCTTCGGCGCGCGCAACGGGATCTACATCATCGACCTGCAGAAGACGGTCAAGCTGGTGCGCGACGCCATCGCGTTCGTGTACGGCGCTGCTTCCGCCGGCGGCTCGGTGCTGTTCGTCGGGACGAAACGACAGGCGCAGGAGGCCGTGGCGGAGGAATCCGCGCGCTGTGGCATGTACTTCGTGAACCAGCGCTGGCTGGGCGGAACGCTGACCAACTTCGCGACGATTCGCAAGAGCCTGAGCAAGCTCGGGGAGCTCGAGGAGCTTTCCGGCAGCGAGAAGGCCGAGCACCTGACCAAGAAAGAAGCGGCGCGGCTCGAGAAGGAGCGGGAGCGGCTCGAGAAGCTCCTGTCGGGGATCAAGACCATGGAGCGCCTTCCCAAGGTTCTCTTCGTGGTCGATCCTCACAAGGAGCAGATCGCCGTGGCCGAGGCGAACAAGCTCGGCATTCCGGTGGTGGCCATCGTGGACACCAACTGCGATCCCGAGGGAATCGATTTCCCCATTCCGGGCAACGACGACGCGATCCGCTCCATCAAGCTGTTCGCCGGGAGGGTGGCCGACGCGGTCCTCGAAGGTCGCGGCATCTGGGAAGCGGGGATGCGGGAGCGGGAGGCCGAGGCCGAGAAACGTGCCGCCGCCGCTCCGCAGAACATCGCCGACCGGGTGCGCGCCCGGGAGGCTCGCCGCGAGAAGCTCCGCGCCAAGGCACACCAGACGAAGCCCGGACCCCGCCCGCGCGGCCCCGGCCGCCGGCCTGGAGAGCACGAAGGGGAGGCGATCGGCGCAGCCGACGAGGCGGGGGGAGCGGCCGACTGACGCTGTTGCCCGGGGTGTCATGAAGGTCGTTTCCGGGGAGCATCTCTGGTAGCGCCGCCCGGAGGGTGCGCGCGAGAAACGGGAGCCACGGATGGAGATCAGCGCGTCCCTCGTAAAGAACCTGCGAGAAAAAACCGGAGTCGGAATGATGGAGTGCAAGAGTGCCCTGGTCGAGGCGGCCGGGGACGTGGCGGAAGCCGAGAAGATTCTCCGCAAGCGAGGCGTGTCGTCGGCGGCGAAGAAAGCCGGGCGCGCCACCGGAGAGGGCGCCGTCGCCGCGTACGTGCACACCGGCGGGAAGATCGGAGTCCTGCTGGAAGTGAACTGCGAAACCGATTTCGCCGCGAGGAGTGAGGACTTCCAGTCGCTCGTGCACGACGTTGCCATGCACATCGCAGCCGCCGCCCCCCGCTTCGTCCGCCGCGAGGACGTTCCGAGCTCGGTCCTCGACGACGAGCGCGAAATCGCCCGTGACCAGGCCCTCAAGTCCGGAAAGCCAGCTGCCGTGGCGGAGAAGATGGTCGCGGGAAAGGTGGAGAAGTACTACGCGGAAGCCTGCTTGCTGGATCAGCCCTTCGTGAAGGATCCGGAGCGGACCGTGGGACAACTCGTGAGCGAGCGGGTCGCGCGGATCGGCGAGAACATCCAGGTCAGCCGTTTCGTTCGCTTCGTGCTCGGCGATTCGACCGAGTCCTGAACGGAGGTCCCAGGCCGGGGCGACCGGCCCCGCGTCGGACCTCTGCGCCGCGATTCACCGTGCCGGCTGCGCCGCGCGGACGGCGCTGGAGCCGACCTCATGGGACCAGCCGCTCCCCCTCGGTACCGCCGGATTCTCCTCAAGCTCTCGGGCGAGGCCCTCATGGGAACCCAGGCCTTCGGGATCTCCCCCGAGATCGTGCGTGGACTGTCGCAGGAGGTCGCGGAGATCCACTCTCTCGGCGTCGAGGTGGCGCTCGTCGTCGGGGGAGGGAACATCTTCCGTGGGCTGGAGGCCAAGGCCCTCGGAATGGATCGAGTGGCCGGCGATCACATGGGGATGCTCGGCACGATCATCAACTCGCTGGCTCTCCAGGACGCGCTGGAGCAGCGCGGGGTGAACACACGTGTCCTCTCCGCGCTCGAGATCCGGCAGGTGGCGGAACCGTTCATTCGGCGCCGGGCGCTCCGACATCTCGAGAAGGGCCGCGTCGTGATCCTCGCGGCGGGCACCGGGAATCCGTATTTCACGACGGACACCGCCGCGGCACTGCGCGCCATGGAGATCCAGGCGGAGGTGGTGTTGAAGGCCACGAAGGTGGACGGGATCTATACCGCAGATCCCGTCCTGGATCCCGACGCGCAGCTCCTCCCCACGGTGACCTACCTCGGGTGTCTCGAGCGGGGACTGAGGGTGATGGACGCCACGGCGATTTCCCTGTGCATGGACAACAAACTCCCGATCGTCGTCTTCAACGTCCGAGTTCCGGGGAACATCCGGAGAATCGTGATGGGAGAAGCGATCGGATCCCTGGTGTCGGAGTGAGGTCATGAAGGAAAAGGAAATCCTCGATCGTACCGAGAAGAAAATGCAGGCCACCGTCGCCGACGCGAAGCACAAACTCGCGACGGTCCGGACCGGTCGCGCGTCGCTGGCGATCTTCGAAGGGGTCATGGTGGACTACTACGGCTCCCCGACGCCGCTGAACCAGGTGGCCAAACTATCGATCCCGGAGCCGAACCTGGTGGTGGCCCAGCCGTTCGATCCCTCGAGCCTCGCATCCATCGACAAGGCGATCCAAGCGGCGGACCTCGGGCTGAACCCCGCCAACGACGGAAAGCTCGTGCGGATCCCGATCCCCGCGCTCACGGAGGAGCGGCGGAAGCAGCTCGTGAAGAAGGTGCACGCCATGGGCGAGGACGCTCGAACGGTGGTGCGCCAGATCCGGCGCGAGGCGAACGAGGAGTTGAAGCATCTCGAGAAGGAAGGCGGCCTGTCCGAGGACGACGCCAGGCGCGCCATCGACGAGGTGCAGAAGCGGACGGACCGGCACGTGGGCGAGATCGACTCCCTCTGCAAGCTGAAGGAGAAGGACCTGATGGAGGTCTGAGGGGAGATGCGCGTCACGGGGATCGTGGTCGCGGCGGGTCGGGGCGATCGCTTCGGCGCCGCGATCCCCAAGCAGTTCCTCGCGGTCGAGGGGGAGACGCTGGTCGCGCGCGCGATCCGGGCCCTCTCCTCCCGTCCGGGAGTGGACGGCGTCGTGGCTGTCTTGCCACCGGACGTCGAGGCGGGCGTGGCGCGCGAGGTGCGAGCGCTGCCCGGCGTGTCGCTCGTCGTCGCGGGCGGCGCCACACGGGCCGCATCGGTCCGGCGCGGGCTGGAGGCGGCGGGAGATGCCACCCACGTGCTCGTGCACGACGCGGCGCGACCGCTCGCCGGGGCGGCCCTGATCGATGCCGTGCTCGCCGCGACTCTCGAGCACGGAGCCGCGGTTCCCGCCGTGGCCGTTCGGGACACCGTGAAGGAGGACGACGGCCGCGGGTTCGTGAACCGAACCGTCGAGCGCTCCCGCCTACGACTGGCCCAGACCCCCCAAGGAGCCCGATCGGACTGGCTGCGCGACGCGCTGGACGGAGCGTTCCGGGACGGTGTGGAGGTGACGGACGAAGCTTCGGCGCTGGAGCGCGCCGGCCGGAAGGTCCGGCTGGTGCCGGGAGACCCTTCGAACGTGAAGGTCACGACTCCTGCCGACCTGGCGGAAGTGCGGCGCGCGCTCCAGGGGCCCGGCTCGGGGCTTCGGGTGGGGACCGGGTTCGACGTTCACCGGTTCTCTGCAGACCGACCCCTCTTCCTGGGCGGCGTGCTCTTCCCCGGCGAGGCGGGGCTCGCGGGCCACTCGGACGCGGACGTGGTCCTGCACGCCGCGATGGACGCCCTCCTCGGAGCCGCCTCGCTCGGGGACATCGGCCAACATTTTCCTCCCGGAGATCCCCGCTTCGCCGGCGCGTCGAGCGCGGCTCTCGCGTGGGACGTGGCGGCGAAAATCGCCGCGGCAGGTTTCGGTATCGTGAATCTCGACGTGACCCTGCTTGCGGAGAAACCGCGGATCCGCGACCGTGCGGAGGACATGCGTCGCGCCGTCGCCGTGAGCCTCGGAATCGATCCCGGGCGAGTGGGTGTCAAAGCGACGACCCTCGAGGGACTCGGAGCCCTCGGGCGGGCGGAGGGGATCGCATGTCAAGCGGTGGCCCTCCTTTCCGCCGCGGAGAGTGGGCGATGAGCGGGATGCGCGTCCGCTTCGCGCCGTCTCCCACCGGGTCGCTGCATCTGGGAAACGCCAGGACTGCGCTCTTCAACTGGCTGCTCGCCCGGCGCGCCGGCGGGGTGTTCGTCCTGCGCCTCGAGGACACGGACACGGTTCGGGAGCAGGACGGGTCGGAACAGGGCATCCTTCAGGACCTTCGTTGGCTCGGCCTGGACTGGGACGAGGGCCCGGACGTGGGAGGACCCTTCGGACCGTACCGGCAGTCGGAGCGAGCGGAGAGGTATCGCGACGCCGCGCAGCGGCTGCTCGACGAAGGGCGTGCGTACCCGTGCTTCTGCACGGACGAGGCGCTGGCGGCGGAGCGAGATTCCCAGCGGGCCGCCGGGCTCGCACCGCGGTACTCCGGCCTGTGCCGGAGGCTTCCCCGGGACGAGGCTCTCCCTCGGATCGGCGCGGGCGAGCCCCACGCACTGCGATTCCGCGCGGTTGCCGAATCCTCGCGACTCACCGAGCTGACCGTGTCGTTTCACGATCGGCTCCGCGGCCGTGTCGAGTTTCCTGCCGCAGGCCTGGGCGACCCCGTGCTGCTGCGGCGGGATGGACGCCCCACGTACAACTTCGCCGTCGTCGTGGATGATGCGGCGATGGAGATCTCGCTGGTGTTGCGGGGCGACGACCATCTCTCGAACACGCCCCGCCAGGTGCTTCTGTTCCACGCCCTGGGGCTCGCGCTTCCCGAGTTCGCGCACCTTCCGATGGTGCGCGGCCCGGATGGAGAGCGCCTGAGTAAGCGGCAAGGCGCCACTTCGGTGGCCGAGTGCCGGCGTCGCGGATACCCACCGGCGGCGGTACGCAACGCGGTCGCGCTCCTGGGATGGTCGCCGGCAGGGGATCGAACCGTCATCGGTATCGATGAGATGCTGGGGGAGTTTGACCTCGACCGCGTGTCGCGGGCTCCCGGCATCTTCGACCCGGCGAAATTCGACTGGATCTCGGCGCAGCAGATCCAGCGAATGGACGATGCGACGGTCGGACGCGAGGCGGCGTCGTGGCTCGCGACTCACGGGCAGCTCCCGCCGGAAGGGTGGGAGCGGGGGGCGGAGTGGCTCCGCGCGCTCGGGAACACCTTGCGCGGGTCCATCGAACGATTCGAGCAGGTCCCGGAGCGCTGCCAGGGTCTCTTCTTCCCCGGAGGCCGTCCCGTCGACCCGGATGCCATCGCAGTCCTGTCCGTGGGCTCCGCGCGTGCCGTGGTCGCGGCGCTCGCCGCTCGGGAGTCGGGAGCGCCTCCGGCCAGCCGCGAGACCTGGCGGGAACTGGTCAATCAGGTGAAGTTCGCGACTGGCGTGAAGGGCAAGGAGTTGTTCCACCCGATACGCGTGGCGATCACCGGCCGGGTCTCGGGGCCGGAGCTCGATCATCTCGTGCCCCTGATCGTCGAGGGCAGCCGCCTGTTTCCCGATCGGGTCCCGGCGTTCTGGCCCCGGGCAGCCAGGACGCTGGCGGAGTGGCCGTGACCGCCCGTGGAGACGAGCGAAGGGAACTCCTCTTCGGCGTCCACCCGATCCTGGAGGCGCTCGAGTCGGGACGGCGAAACGTCGAGCGGATTCTCGTTTCTCGGGAGCACGGCGGACCTGGCCTCGGACGCCTTCTGCGCCTCGCGCGGTCCTCGGGGGTCCCGGTGACCCACGTCCCACGCGATGTTCTCGCACGCAAGGCCGGCGCTCGCGCGGTGCACCAGGGGGTCGCCGCGATGGTCTCCGTCGCAGCGTACGCCGATGCCGCGGAGCTCTGTCGAGCCGCTCTCACCTCCCGGGGCGTCCTGGTGGCGCTGGACCGGATCACCGACCCGGGCAACCTCGGAGCCGTCGTCCGCTCCGCCGCGGCGGCGGAGGCCGTCGGGATCTTGCTCGGCGGTGAAGGGACGGTGGGCCTGACCCCGGTTGTCGCGAAGGCCTCCGCCGGGACCCTGGAGCGGATCCCCGTGGCCCGCGAGCCACGCCTGCGAAAGCGGCTCATGGACCTCCGGACCCAGGGGTTCCGTGTGGTGGTTCTCGATGGGAGAGGGGACATCCCGTGGGACCGTGCCGACCTCTCCGGACCGGTCGTGCTGGTCGCAGGCGGCGAGGGGGCGGGGGTGCGCACCGGCCTTCGCGAGGTGGCGGAGCAGACGGTGGCGATCCCCCTCGGACGCGGTGTGGAGTCGCTCAACGTCTCGGCGGCCGTCGCGGTGGTGCTTTTCGAGGCGGTTCGGCAGCGCCGAGCGCGGACCGTTTCCGGGAGCGCGTAGGACGATTCGTGCGGATGCACGACAGGAAAGCGAGCAGGAGCTGAATCGAACACTGTTTCGTGCCAGGCTCTTGAAAGGGAGCGCTTCGGCTGATAGCATTTGCGATTTGTCGAACGTGCTGGCGTAGCTCAGGGGTAGAGCAGCGGTTTTGTAAACCGCCGGTCGGGGGTTCGAATCCCTTCGCCAGCTCCAGCGGGGATCCGGAGAGGCGCGGCGAAGATTCCCGGGAGCAGGTGAAGTGAGCACGAATCTGGGTTTCGCAGGAGAGGTGCCCGAGTGGCCAAAGGGAGCAGACTGTAAATCTGCCGGCGGATGCCTTCGAAGGTTCGAATCCTTCCCTCTCCACCAGGCGGTTCCGCGCGGTCCGGCGGCCGCGGGCGGAACGGAATCGAGGGTCAGGGATTGAGCGGGAATAGCTCAGCTGGTAGAGCATCAGCCTTCCAAGCTGAGGGTCGCGGGTTCGAGTCCCGTTTCCCGCTCCAAGACTTCGGGTGCACACGGGGGTTCCGAGCGACGGCGAGGGGCTCCCGGGGGCCCATGTAGCTCAGTCGGCAGAGCACTTCCTTGGTAAGGAAGAGGTCACCGGTTCGAATCCGGTCATGGGCTCCAACCGCGACCCGCTGGGCCGCGGCCGGCGAGTGAGAGGAAGCGGACGGTCCGCGCTCCTGGCGCGGCGAACGGCAGTGCCGAGAAGGAGTCGAAGCGATGGGCAAGGCGAAGTTCGATCGTACGAAGCCTCACGTGAACGTGGGGACGATCGGTCACGTGGACCACGGGAAGACGACGCTGACGTCGGCGATCACGATGGTGTTGGCGAAGAGGAACCCGAAGGTGCAGGTGCGGTCGTTCGATTCCATCGACAACGCGCCTGAGGAGAAGGCGCGTGGGATCACGATCAACGCGGCGCACGTGGAGTACGAGACGGAGAATCGGCACTACGCGCACGTGGACTGTCCGGGTCACGCCGACTACATCAAGAACATGATCACGGGTGCGGCGCAGATGGACGGAGCGATTTTGGTGGTGTCGGCGGCGGACGGTCCGATGCCGCAGACGCGGGAGCACATTCTGCTGGCGCGGCAGGTCGGGGTTCCTGCGATCGTTGTGGCACTGAACAAGGTGGACGCGGTGGACGATCCGGAGCTTTTGGACCTGGTGGAGCTGGAGGTTCGGGAGTTGCTTGGGAAGTACGACTTTCCCGGGGAGCAGATTCCGGTGGTGCGGGTGTCGGCGTTGAAGGCGATGGGCGGGGACGGTGGGTCGGAGGACGGGATCGCGAAGCTGATGGAGGAGGTGGATCGGTACATTCCGCTTCCGAAGCGAGCGATTGAGAAGGACTTCTTGATGCCCATCGAGGATATTTTTTCGATTTCGGGACGTGGGACGGTGGTGACGGGCCGAGTGGAGCAGGGTCGGGTGAAGGTGGGCGAGGAAGTGGAGATCGTGGGGATTCGCCCGACGGTGAAGAAGGTGGTGACCGGGGTGGAGATGTTCAAGAAGCTCCTGGACGAGGGGCAGGCAGGGGACAACGTGGGCCTGCTGCTTCGAGGGACGGAGCGGAAGGACGTGGAGCGAGGGCAGGTGATTGCGAAGCCCGGCTCGATCACGCCGCACACGAGATTCAAGGGTGAGGTGTACGTGCTGACGAAGGAGGAAGGGGGTCGGCACACGCCCTTCTTCACGGGGTACCGGCCGCAGTTCTACTTCCGGACGACGGACGTGACGGGATCGGCGCACCTGCCGCAGGGAGTGGAGATGGTGATGCCGGGGGACAACATCACGATGGACGTGGAGCTGATCACGCCCATCGCCATGGACAAGGGGTTGCGGTTCGCCGTGAGGGAAGGGGGCCGGACCGTGGGTGCCGGCACCGTCACGGAGATCGTCGAGTAGGAGTCGGGGATGCGCGACAACGTGACGCTCCAGTGCGGTGGCTGCAAGCGCCGCAACTACGTGACCACGAAGAACAAGAAGACGGTGGGCGGGAAGCTCGAGCTGAAGAAGTACTGCCGCTTCTGCCGCAAGCACACCGACCACAAGGAGACGCGATAGGCACCCCGAGACCCCGGGCCGAGCGCAGCAGGCGCGGGCCCGCACCGGCGGATGCGGAGACACGCACGTGAACGCGCTGAACAGGTTGAAGGAGTCCGTGGTCGAGACGTGGAAGGGATTTCGGTCCTTCCTCGTCGAGACGTGGGCCGAGCTCAAGAAAACCACCTGGCCGAGTCGCACCGAGGTGTACGGCACCACGGTGGTCGTCATCGTGACGGTGATCCTCTGCGCGGCGTACCTGTTCGCGGTGGACAAGGTGCTCGAGACGGGGATGACCCGGATCCTCAGGGCGTTCACCCAGTGAGCGGCACGGGGGCCGCCTTGGCCAAGCAGTGGTACATCGTGCACACCTACTCGGGGTTCGAGGCGAAGGTGAAAGAGAGCCTCCGCCAGAGGGTCGATGCCCTCGGGATGGGTGCGGTGATCGAGGAGATCCTCATCCCGACCGAGGAGGTCGTCGAGGTACGGGACGGAAAGAAGACCAAGTCCACGCGGAAGTTCTTCCCTGGCTACGTCCTCGTGAAGATGGAGATGTCCGACGAAGCATGGCACCTGGTGAAGAACACTCCGAAGGTGACCGGGTTCGTGGGGACCGGGAATCGGCCGGTCCCGCTGAGCGACGCCGAGGTGGACCGGATCGTAAAGCAGATTTCGGTGGCGGCGGAGAAGCCGAAGCCGAAGCTCGAGTTCCGAATCGGCGAGACGGTCCGGATCGTGGATGGTCCGTTCAGCAAGTTCACGGGAGAGGTCGACGAGGTCAATCAGGACCGATCCACGCTGAAGGTCATGGTGGTCATCTTCGGCCGTGCCACCCCCGTGGAGCTGGAGTTCCTGCAGGTGGAGAAGGTCTGAATCCGTTCATTCCGAAGCCGCCGGTCGCTCCCCGGCCGGCGTCCGATCCGGCGTGGAGCCGGCTGACGTCGAGCGGGGGATGGCGGGCGTAAGGTAGAGCGAGCATGGCGAAGAAGATCGTTGCGTACATCAAGCTGCACATTCCTGCGGGCAAGGCGACTCCCGCCCCGCCGGTGGGTCCCGCGCTCGGGCAACACGGCGTGAACATCATGGATTTCTGCAAGAACTTCAACGCCCGGACGGGCAAGGGGGAAGGGATGCTGACCCCGGTCGTGATCACCGTGTACCAGGACCATTCGTACACGTTCGTGACCAAGACCCCGCCCGCGTCGGTCCTTCTGGCGAAGGCGGCGGGTGTGCCCAAGGGCTCCGGCGTTCCGAACCGCGACAAAGTCGGAAAAGTGACCCGAGCTCAGGTCGAAGAGATCGCCCGGACGAAGCTGCAAGACCTCAACTGCGATTCCGTGGACTCCGCCGTGCGCGTGGTCGAGGGGAGCGCGCGCTCCATGGGGATCGAGGTTGTCGGATAGGGGGCAGGAATGGCGAAGCACGGAAAGAAGTACGAGGCGGCCAGGAAGCTCGTCGGGACGAAGCCTTTGGACGTGGACGGGGCTCTGTCCGTGATGCGAAAGGCCGCCTTCGCGAAGTTCGACGAGACCGTGGAGGTCTCGCTCCTCCTGGGCGTCGATCCCAAGCATGCGGACCAGATGGTGCGCGGGACGGTGGTGCTGCCCCACGGCACGGGAAAGACGAAGCGCGTTCTCGTGATCGCCGGCGGCGACAAGGTGAAGGAAGCCCAGGCGGCGGGAGCCGACCACGCCGGCGGAGCGGAGATGGTGCAGAAGATCCAGGAAGGCTGGATCGATTTCGATGCCGTCGTGGCGACTCCCGACATGATGAAGGACGTCGGAAAGCTGGGAAAGGTCCTGGGGCCGCGCGGACTGATGCCCAACCCGAAGACGGGAACGGTCACGTTCGATGTGACGGCGGCGGTGCAGGAGATCAAGGCGGGCAAGGTGGAGTTTCGCGTGGACAAGACCGCGATCATTCACGTTCCGATCGGCAAGGTCTCGTTCGAGCACGAGAAGCTCCTGAACAACGCCAACTCGCTGATCCATGCGGTGCTTCGAGCCAAACCTCCGGCGGCGAAGGGCCGCTACATGAAATCCATCTACATTTCCTCGACCATGGGCCCCGGCGTTCCGGTGGATCCCGCATCGGTCGAGGTCGTGCCGGCCTGAGGTGAACCGTGAAGCGCTCGGATAAGGCGACGGCTGTCCAGCGGATGGCCGAGGAATTCGGAAGCGTCTCCCACGTGTTCGTCACCGACTACCGCGGGATGACGGCGAACCAGTCCGTGGATCTGCGCCGTCGGATCCGGAAGACGGGCGGAACGTTCACCGTGCTCAAGAATCGGCTCGCGAAGCGCGCCGCGGTCGGTACCGCCGTCGAGAAGGTCTCGGCCCATTTGGTCGGGACGCGGGGCCTGGCCTGTCACGAGAGCGATCCCGTCGCGATGGCCAAGGTGCTCACCGAGTTCGCGAAGGAAAACCCCCAGCTCCAGCTCGTCGCTGCAGTAGTGGACGCCCGCGACGTCTTCGCCACCGAGGGAATCAAGACGCTCGCGACGCTGCCCGGACTGCCGGAGCTGCGGTCGCAGGCTCTCGCGGTCCTGCACGCTCCCGCGGTGCAGCTCCTGCGGTTGCTCGGGACTCCCGGCTCGCAGCTGGCTCGGGTGCTGGACGGCCGCCGGAAGAAGCTGGACGGGTCCGAAGATTGAGTCGGGGGACCCCGGCCGCCCGCTGGGGCGGGGGGCGTAACGGAGAATCGGCGAGTGGCTCCGGGTGGACCGGCGCCTGACCAGTAAACGAAGGGACGAAAGGACGGAGGACCGGTGCAATGGCTGACCTGCAGGTGATTGCCGAGAACCTGAGCTCGCTGACCGTGATGGAGGTGGCGCAGCTCGTCAAGATGCTCGAAGAGAAGTGGGGTGTTTCCGCGGCCGCTCCGGTGGCCATGGCCGCGGTCGCGGCGCCCGCCGCGGTCGCCGCGGTGGAGGAGCAGACCGAGTTCGAGGTCATCCTCAAGGAGGTGGGCGGCAAGAAGATCAACGTCATCAAGGTCGTCCGAGAGGTCACGAACCTCGGCCTCAAGGAGGCGAAGGACCTGGTGGACGGGGCTCCCAAGACGGTCAAGGAGGGAGTTTCGAAGGACGAGGCCGAGGCCATCCGGAAGAAGTTCGAGGCCGAAGGCGCCAAGGTCGAGATCAAGTAACCCTCCCGTCACGCGCGGATCCGCGCGCGTGGCGACGAGCAGGACCGCGACGCCGCCGCTTCGGCGGGCGAGCGGAAGTTTCTTCGAGACTCCGTGCCGCCGACGGGTGGCGCGAGGGGGGTGTCCCGTAGATGTCCGAGACCCTCAAGCTGCTGGCTCCTAAGAAGCTCGACCTCTCCAAGATCCGGACGGCCATCCCGATCCCGAACCTGATCGAGGTGCAGAAACGTTCCTACGAGCGCTTCCTGCAGATGCACGTTCCCCCCGTTGATCGGGAAAACACCGGGCTCCAGGCGGTCTTCAAGTCGATCTTCCCGATCCGGGATTTCCGGCAGACCTGTTCGCTGGAGTTCGTGGAGTACACGATCGGAAACTGGGAGTGCCGTTGCGGCGAGCTCCAGGGGATGGAGAACCTGCGCAGCGAGTGCACCTCCTGCGGCCATCGCCTGATCGCTCCCGACGCGCGCGGATCCGAAGTCGTCTGCTCGTCGTGCGGCAACCTCACTCCGGTGATCATCCGGGAGTGCGATCAGTGCGGCGACCCGGTGGGATTGAAGTTCAAGTACAACGTGGACGAGTGCCAGGAGCGGGGCCAGACCTACACGGTGCCCCTCAAGGTCACGATCCAGCTCGTGGTGTACGACAAGGACCCGGACACGGAAGTGAGGAGCATCCGGGACATCAAGGAGCAGGAGGTCTACTTCGGCGAGATCCCCATGCTCACCGAGCACGGCACCTTCATCGTGAACGGCACCGAGCGGGTGATCGTGAGCCAGCTGCACCGCAGCCCGGGCGTGTTCTTCCAACCCGATGCGGCGAAGACCGTCCAGATGGCCAAGGTCATTCCCTATCGTGGCTCGTGGGTCGAGTTCGAGTGCGACCAGAAGAACGTCCTGTACGTGCGGATCGATCGGAAGCGGAAGTTCGCAGCCACGGCGTTCCTTCGGGCGCTCGGGTTCGAAGACGAGGCCTCCATCCTTCGCGCGTTCTACGCGTCCGTGCGCGTTCGGGTGGACGGTGGCGTCTGGTCGTTCCAGGTCGGACCGGGTCTGGACGGCCGCAAGGTCCGCGCGTCGGTCGTTCACCCGAAGACCGGAGACGAGATCCTCCGAAAGAACCGCCGGATCCGCTCCGAGCAGATCGCGGAGCTTCGGGCCGCGGGAATCGAATGGGTCCCGGTGGACGACGAGGAGCTGGTGGGGGCGCACGCGCTCTCGGACGTGGTGGACCCACAGACCGGCGAGGTGCTCGTGGAAGCTGCGGCGCCGTTGAACGACGCAGCGCTGGTGAACCTGGGGACCGGCGGGATCGAGGGGTTCGAGGTCATCTTCCCCGACAAGGAGGACGTGGGGACCACTCTCCTCGAAACGCTGTCCCGGGATACCGTCAAGAGCCAGAACGAGGCGCTTCTCGAGATCTACAAACGTCTCCGGCCCGGTGACCCGCCGACTCTCGATTCGTCGCGTAACCTCTTCAACGGAATGTTCTTCGATCCCACCCGCTACGATTTTTCGAAGGTGGGCCGGCTGAAGTTCAACACCAAGCTGTACGGAGTGGACGAGCGGCAGTGGCCCGCCCCGGTCCGGGAGCGCTGGGAGAAGGGGGAGGATCGGACGCCGACGCGGGAAGATTTCGTCGAGGTTCTCCGCTACATGCTGAAGCTCCGGAAGGGGATCGGCGAGCACGACGACATCGACCACCTGGGGAACCGGCGCGTTCGCAGCGTCGGCGAGTTGCTCGAGAACCAGTTCCGGATCGGGCTGGTGCGCATGGAGCGGGCGATCAAGGAGAAGATGTCCGTCTACCAGGAAATGACTACGGCGATGCCGCACGACCTGATCAACGCCAAGCCGGTCATGGCGGCCATTCAGGAGTTCTTCGGATCGAGCCAGCTCTCGCAGTTCATGGACCAGACGAACCCACTTTCCGAGGTGACCCACAAGCGCCGGCTCTCGGCACTGGGACCGGGCGGCTTGTCCCGCGAGCGGGCGGGATTCGAGGTGCGGGACGTTCACCCGACCCACTACGGCCGGATCTGCCCGATCGAGACCCCCGAGGGGCCCAACATCGGCCTGATCTCGTCGCTGTCGTGCTACGCGCGGATCAACGACTACGGATTCATCGAATCGCCGTACCGCAAGGTGGCGGACGGCCACGTGGTGGACTACGTGCGCGTCGTGCGCACCGGGGACAGCGCCTACAAGCTGCACGAGGTGGTGGAAGAGGCGGAGTTTGGCCGGGAAGGTCAGCGCCTGTCCAAGGCCGGGAAGGCATTGCCCCAGGGGGAGGCCCACTCGTTCTACCTGGCCGCGTGGGAGGAGGACCGGTCGGTCATCGCGCAAGCGAATGCGAAGCTGTCGGCCGATGGCAAGTTCGTCAACGACCGCGTCAACGCCCGGAGGGCCGGGGAGTTCAAGCTGGTTCCCCGCGAGGAGGTGCAGTTCATCGACGTCTCGCCGAAGCAGCTCGTGTCCGTGGCAGCGTCTTTGATCCCGTTTCTCGAGAACGACGACGCGAATCGCGCGCTCATGGGGTCGAACATGCAGCGCCAGGCCGTGCCTCTCCTGCGCCCGAAGGCCCCGTTCGTGGGAACCGGAATCGAGTCGATCACCGCGCAGGACTCGGGAGCCGTGGTGACCTGCCGTCGAGCGGGAGTGGTGGACTACGTCGATTCCCGCCGCGTCATCGTTCGGGTGGGGGCGGAAGGGCGCGAGGACTTCGGCGCGGACATCTACTCGCTGACCAAGTTCAAGCGATCGAACCAGAACACGTGCATCAACCAGCGGCCGATCGTTCGAAAAGGGCAACGCGTCGAGAAGGGGCAGGTGCTCGCCGATGGACCGTGCACCGACCGCGGGGATCTGGCTCTGGGGCGGAACATCCTGGTCGCCTTCATGCCCTGGCGCGGATACAACTTCGAGGACGCGATCCTCGTGTCGGAGAAGCTGGTCCGCGAGGATTCCTTCACCTCCATCCACATCGAGGAGTTCGACATCGAGGCCCGGGACACCAAGCTGGGCCCCGAGGAAATCACGCGGGACATCCCGAACGTGTCCGAGGAGTTCCTCAAGGACCTGGACGCCTCCGGCGTGATCCGGATCGGCGCCCACGTGAAGCCCGGGGATATCCTCGTGGGCAAGGTCACCCCGAAGGGGGAGACGCAGCTGACGCCCGAGGAGAAGCTGCTCCGCGCGATCTTCGGCGAGAAGTCCGGGGACGTGCGCGACGCGTCTCTCACCACGCCGCCCGGGATCGACGGCACCGTGGTGGACGTGAAGATCTTCTGCCGCAAAGGGGTCGAGAAGGACTCCCGGACGCTGGAAATCGAGAACGCGGAGATCGAGCGACGCCGCAAGGACCTCCAGGATCAGATCCGGATCCTCCGGGAGGAGGACCGAAAGAAGCTGATCGAGCTCCTGGAGGGAGAGCGGCTCGTCGCTCCTCTCAGGAACCGGAAGACGCGCCAGTCGGTCCTCGAGGAGGGCACGGAGCTCACCCGTGACGTGATGGCCGCCATCGACACCGACGATCTCCGGCGCTGCGAGATCAAGCCGCGGCGCGCGGAGAAGCTCGGGGAGATCCGGCGGATCGAGGATCGCACGAAGAAGCGGATCCAGATCCTGGAGCGGCTCAACGAGGAGAAGATCGCGCTCACGCAGAAGGGGGACGAGCTGGCTCCGGGAGTCATCAAGATGGCGAAGGTCTACGTCGCCATGAAGCGGAAGATGTCGGTGGGCGACAAGATGGCCGGTCGTCACGGGAACAAAGGCGTCATCGCCCGGATCCTGCCCGAGGAGGAGATGCCGTTTCTTCCCGACGGTCGCCCGGTGGAGGTCGTGCTCAACCCGCTCGGGGTCCCTTCCCGCATGAACGTGGGGCAGATCCTCGAGACCCACCTCGGGTGGGCCGCCGCGGAGCACGGCGAGTGGATCGAGGAACAGCTGCGAGAGGAGCGGGCCGGGGCGGCGGCACAGATCCGGAGCCGTCTACTCGAGATGGTCCCTCGGGGGAGCCTGCGGGAGGAGATCGAGGGGGGCGACGACGCCGCGATTCTCGACATGGGTCGCTCGCTCTGCGAAGGGATGACCTTCGCCTCGCCCGTGTTCGACGGCGCCACGGAGGCCGAGATCAAGCACCAGCTGAAGGTGGCGGGACTCCCGGAGTCCGGAAAGATCCGGCTTCGCGACGGGAAGACCGGAGTGCCGTTCGACCAGCAAGTCACCGTGGGCCACATCTACCTGATGAAGCTCTCTCACCTGGTGGACGACAAGATCCACGCGCGCTCCATCGGCCCCTACTCGCTGATCACCCAGCAGCCCCTGGGAGGCAAGGCGCAGTTCGGAGGGCAGCGTTTCGGCGAAATGGAGGTCTGGGCGCTCGAGGCGTATGGCGCGGCGCACATCCTCCAAGAGCTGCTCACCGTGAAATCGGATGACGTGTACGGCCGGACAAAGATCTACGAGGCCCTCGTGAAGGGCGAGACGACCGTGGAGCCGGGCTTGCCCGAGTCGTTCAACGTGCTCGTCCGTGAGCTTCAGAGTCTATGCCTGGATGTCGAGCTCCTGAGCGACCGACCGGACGCCCCCGGCTCGGCGACGATCTGAGCGGGGAAGGAGGGAAGTTGAACAAGCCGTCGTTCCTTTTCGACAAGGCCAGGACGATCAACGACTTCAGCGCGATCCGGATCAGTCTGGCCAGCCCTGAGAAGATCCGCTCCTGGTCGTACGGGGAGGTCACGAAACCGGAAACCATCAACTACCGAACGTTCAAGCCGGAGCGGGACGGGCTGTTCTGCGCCAAGATCTTCGGGCCCGTCACCGACTGGGAGTGCCTCTGCGGGAAGTTCAAGAGGATGAAGCACCGCGGCGTGGTCTGCGACAAGTGCGGCGTCGAGGTGACCCAGAGCAAGGTGCGTCGCGAGCGGATGGGCCACATCGAGCTGGCGAGTCCGGTGAGCCACGTTTGGTTCTTCAAAGGCCTGCCGAGCCGGATCGGACACCTCCTGGACATCGCCCTTCGTGACCTCGAGCGGATCCTCTACTTCGAAGCGTACGTCGTCGTCGATCCCGGCGACGTCCCGGAACTCCACGAGCGCGAGATTCTGACGGAGGAGCGCTACCGGGAGCTCCAGGAGAAGTTTCCCGACCAGTTCACGGCCACCATGGGCGCGGATGCGATCAAGGAACTGCTGGCTCGCGTGGACGTGGAGAACATGGCGAAAGAGCTGCGCGAGAAGATGCGCACCGAGACGTCCCAGCAGAAGCGCCTCAAGTTCGCCAAGCGCCTGAAGGTCGTGGCGGCGTTCCGGAAGTCGGGAAACCGCCCCGAGTGGATGATCCTCGATGTCGTTCCGGTGATCCCGCCGGAGCTCCGCCCTCTCGTGCCTCTGGACGGTGGGCGATTCGCGACCTCGGACCTCAACGACCTGTACCGGCGGGTGATCAACAGGAACAACCGCCTCAAGAAGCTCCTGGATCTCAAGGCGCCGGAGGTCATCGTCCGGAACGAGAAGAGGATGCTGCAGGAGGCCGTGGACGCGCTGTTCGACAACGGGCGTCGCGGGCGGGTGCTCCGGGGCAGCAACAACCGTCCCCTCAAGTCGCTGTCGGACACGCTGAAGGGCAAGCAGGGCAGATTCCGCCAGAACCTGCTGGGCAAGCGGGTGGACTACTCCGGCCGCTCCGTGATCGTGGTGGGTCCCGAGCTCAAGCTCCACCAGTGCGGCCTTCCGAAGAAGATGGCGTTGGAGCTGTTCAAGCCGTTCATCTACAACAAGCTGGAAAAGGAAGGTCTCGTATCCACGATCAAGGCCGCCAAGGAGATGGTCGAGCTCGAGCGACCGGAGGTGTGGGACTACCTGGAAGAGGTGATCCAGGAACACCCCGTGCTCCTCAATCGTGCCCCGACCCTTCACCGTCTCGGGATCCAGGCGTTCGAGCCGGTCCTGGTGGAAGGGAAGGCGATCAAGATCCACCCGCTGGTCTGCACGGCGTTCAACGCCGATTTCGACGGCGACCAGATGGCGGTTCACATCCCGCTGTCGGCGAAGGCCCAGATGGAGGCCATGGTCCTGCTCCTGTCCACGCAGAACATCCTGAGCCCCGCGAACGGGACGCCGGTGGTGAATCCCAGCCAGGACATCGTCCTGGGCTGCTACTACCTCACCTTGGAGCGCCCCGGCGCCCCAGGGGACGGACGGATCTTCGGTTCTCCGGAGGAGGTGCTCCTCGCCCACCACGCGGGAGATCTCGACATCCTGAGCCGAGTCGTTCTCCGCTACACCGGACGCCTCATTGACCTCACGACGCTGCCCGACAAGGAGCAGGAGAACGTGGTCCGGGCCCCGGAGCTCCAGGTGGAAGGGTACCGGCTCCGCACCACCGTGGGGCGGGTGATCTTCAACGACGCGCTGCCCCGCGGGATTCCGTTCATCAACGGCCTCCTGCCCAAGAAGGCTCTCCAGTCCCTGGTCCACTACTGCTATCTGCGTCACGGCGCCAACAAGACCGTGGAGATCGTGGACCAGCTCAAGGAGCTGGGCTTCCTCTACGCAACCCGCGCAGGGGTCTCCATCGGCATCGACGACATGGTGGTGCCGCCGGAGAAGGCCACGGTGGTCGACCGGGCCCGCGCGGACCAGATCGAGGTCGAGCAACAGTATCTGGACGGCCTCATCACCAATCGGGAGCGGTACAACAAAGTGATCGCCACCTGGGCGGAGGCCACCGAGAGGGTGGCGGAGGCGATGTTCCGTGAGATGACCCGAGCAGAGCGGGAGAGCGGCGAGTTCAATCCGATTCTGATGATGGCGGACTCGGGGGCGCGGGGCAGCAAGCAGCAGATGCGGCAGCTCGCCGGGATGCGCGGCCTGATGGCCAAGCCGTCCGGGGAGATCATCGAGACCCCGATCACGGCGAACTTCCGAGAAGGCCTCAACGTGCTCCAGTACTTCATCTCCACGCACGGTGCGCGCAAGGGCCTGGCGGACACCGCGCTCAAGACCGCGAACTCCGGTTACCTGACCCGACGACTCGTGGATGTTGCCCAGGACGTCATCATCACCGAGCAGGATTGCCAGACCGTGGAAGGGATCGAGGTCGGGCGTATCGAGGAGGGCGGAGAGGTCATCGAGGAGCTCCGGGACCGGATCGTCGGTCGCGTCGCCCTCGAGGACGTGAAGGATCCGTTCAGCAGCGAGACCATCGTTCAGAGAAACGAGCTGATCGACGAGGATCTGGCCACGGAGGTGCAGGACGCGGGGATCGAGACCGTCCGCATTCGCTCGGTGCTCAGCTGCGAGTGCAAGCGGGGGGTGTGCGAGCGCTGCTACGGGCGAAACCTGGCCTCCGGCCGCCTGGTGGATCTGGGAGAGGCGGTTGGTGTCATCGCCGCCCAGTCCATCGGCGAGCCGGGAACGCAGCTCACGATGCGGACCTTCCACGTGGGCGGCACGGCTCGAATCGAGGAGCAGTCGAGAATCGAGTGCCGGCACGCAGGGACGATCCGGTACCAGAACATCCGATTCGTGGAGAACCGCGACGGAAAACCGGTGGCCATCAACCGAAATGGGGCCGTCGTACTCCAGGACCGAGAGGGACGCGAGCGCGAGCGATACACCGTGGTCTACGGCGCGGTGCTCGAGGTGCGCGACGGTGACTGGGTGGAGGGCGCGACGAAGCTGGCCGAGTGGGACCCGTACACGAACGCGATCCTCACGGACGTGGCCGGGGTGGTGCGGTTCCACGACATCGAGGGCGGCGTGACGATGCAGGAGGAGCTGGACGAGGTCACCGGCTTCTCGAGGCAGGTCATCGTCCAGGCGCAGGACGAGAAAAAACACCCGCAGATGCTGGTCCTGGATGCGCAGGGAGTCTCCTTGCGCAGGATCCCCATGCCCATCAAGGCGATCCTCATGGCCCAGGACGGCCAGGCGGTCGTTCCGGGGGACGTTCTCGCGAAGATCCCGAGGGAGACCACCAAGACGAAGGACATCACCGGCGGTCTCCCCCGCGTCGTGGATCTCTTCGAGGCGCGACATCCGAAAGAGCCGGCCATCATGGCCGAGGTGGACGGCGCCGTGCACTACGGCGAGATCGTGAAGGGATCGCGCAAGATCGTCGTGAAGACCGACGACGGCGAGGAGCGCGAGTACGGAATCCCCAAGGGGCTCCACGTGAACGTCCAGGAGGGGGAGCGCGTGCGCGCGGGCGACGCGTTCACCGACGGTCCGAAGGACCCGCACAAGATCCTGGAGATCCTCGGAGAGCGAGAGCTGCAGAAGTACCTCCTGGACGGGATCCAGGAGGTCTACCGGCTCCAGGGGGTGAACATCAACGACAAGCACATCGAGGTGATCGCCCGGCAGATGATGCGCTGGATCAAGGTCGAGGACGTGGGGGATACGGAGTTCATCGTCGACGAGCAGGTAGACCGCTTCCGTTTCGTGGAAGAGAACGAACGAGTGCTGCGGATGGGCGGAGCTCCGGCGCGAGGGCGCCCGCTCCTGCTGGGAATCACCAAGGCGTCTCTGTCCACCGACTCGTTCATCTCGGCGGCGAGCTTCCAGGAAACAACCCGTGTTCTCACCGAGGCTTCCATCTCGGGTCGGGTCGACTACCTTCGCGGTCTGAAGGAAAACGTGATCATGGGGAGGCTCGTCCCCGCGGGGACGGGCATGGACGTGTACACCTCCATCCAGATCGCCGCCGACGGGCCGCCGCCGCTCGAGGAGCCGGTTCCGGAGGAGGCGGCCGAGGCCGAGTTGGATCTGGACACGGATCGCTTCACCGAGATGCTCCGGGCCGCCGCGGCCGCCGCGGCGGGAACCGAGCAGCCGCAGGGTGGGAAGACCGCGTAGACATTGGTCTTGACCCGCCGGGAAGCGCTCTGCTAGACTCCGAGGGTTTCGCGCAACGACTTTTTGAGCTCCGAGGAGTAGGATTCGTGCCGACGATCAGCCAGCTCGTGAAAACAGGGCGAGACCTCCAGCGCTCCCGGACGAAGAGCCCGGCACTGGGAGACTGCCCGCAGAAGCGGGGCGTGTGCACCAGGGTGTACACCCAAACTCCCAAGAAGCCGAACTCGGCTCTCCGCAAGGTCGCGCGCGTGCGTCTCACGAACGGGATCGAGGTGACGACGTACATCCCTGGAGTGGGGCACAACCTGCAGGAGCACTCGATCGTGATGATCCGAGGGGGGCGCGTGAAAGACCTACCGGGTGTCCGGTATCACGTGATCCGTGGGGCACTGGACGCAATCGGCGTGGATGGGCGGCGGAAGAGCCGCTCGAAGTACGGCGCCAAGCGGCCGAAGGGTTAGGGGGCAGCAGCACATGCCGCGCAGAAGTGGCGTTTCGAGACGAGAGGTAGCCGCCGATCCGGTGTATCAGTCACCGCTCGTGACGAAGTTCATCAACTCCCTCATGGCGAAAGGGAAGAAGTCGGTCGCCGAGGGGACGTTCTACGGGGCGATGCGACTGGTTCGAGACCGTGCCGGAGATGACGAACTCAAGATTTTTCGGAAGGCCGTAGACAACGTCAAGCCGGTTCTCGAGGTGAAGTCCCGGCGCGTAGGCGGGTCGAACTACCAGGTCCCGGTCGAGGTTCGCCCGGATCGGCGCACGGCACTGGCGTTTCGCTGGATCATCACGTTCTCCCGCCAGCGGACAGACAAGTCGATGCGGGAGAAGCTGGCCAACGAGATCCTGGACGCCTCGGTCCTTCGAGGGGGCGCTTTCAAAAAGAAAGAAGACACGCACAAGATGGCGGAGGCCAACAAGGCTTTTGCCCACTATCGCTGGTAAGGAAGTCGCTCGGCCGTCGAAATAGGGTGCCCGAGATCGAAAGAGGGCGAAAGCGCCTCAGGATCGGGAAACACGCGGCTCGGTCGGCGGGGCGGACCGTGGTTCGGAGATGGTTCTCAGAAGGAAGTCCGGCGGCCGCGACGGTCGTCGGTGACGGGGCGACTCGGGGAAACCCGAGGGTGCATGGTTCTTTGACGTGGCGCGGAACACACCTCTCGAGCGGATCCGGAATCTCGGCATCATGGCGCACATCGATGCCGGGAAGACGACCACAACTGAGCGGATCCTCTACTACACGGGGATCACGCACAAGCTCGGCGAGGTGCACGACGGTACCGCCACGATGGATTGGATGGTCCAGGAGCAAGAGCGAGGCATCACCATCACGTGTGCCGCGACGACTTGCTTTTGGCGCGATCACCGGATCAACATCATCGACACTCCCGGACACGTCGACTTCACCGCGGAGGTCGAGCGTTCGCTACGCGTGCTCGACGGCGCGGTCGCGGTCTTCTGCGCCGTCGGTGGGGTGGAGCCTCAATCCGAGGCCGTCTGGCGTCAGGCGGACAAGTATCGAGTACCCCGGATCGCGTTCGTCAACAAGATGGATCGGGTGGGCGCCGACTTCGGGCGAGTCTGTCGCATGATGGAGCAGAGACTTCTGGCTCGACCGATTCCGGTGCAGATCCCGTGGGGCTCCGCCGAGGAGTTCCGGGGGGTGGTGGACGTCGTCCGTATGACGGCCCTGGCCTGGCGCGGGGACTCGCTCGGCGCCCGCTACGAGCAGGTCGACGTGCCGGTCGAGCTACTGGCGGACGCCCGGGCCGCTCGCGAGCGGGTGGTCGAGGCCGCATGCGAGGTGGACGACACGCTGCTGGCGCGGTACTTGGCCGACGAGCCCCTGGACCCCGAAGCGCTGTCGCTCGCGCTTCGTCGCGGAACATGCGCGTCGCGGTTCACTCCGGTGCTCTGCGGAGCCGCATTCCGAAACAAAGGGGTCCAGCCGCTCCTGGACGCCGTCGTCGACTACCTTCCGTCGCCGCTCGACGTGGCCGCGATCGAAGGGAAGGATCCCCGCAGCGGCGCTCCGGTCGCCCGCCACGCGGCGGACGATGAGCCGTTCGCCGCGCTCGTCTTCAAGATCGTGAGCGACCCGTTCGTGGGACATCTGGGCTATGTCCGCGTGTACTCGGGGCATCTCGCTTCGGGAGACAGCGTCTACAATCCTGCCCGGCGAACCCGAGAGCGCGTGGGCCGGCTCCTCAAGATGCACGCGAACAAGCGGGAAGACATCCGGGAGCTGTGGGCGGGGGATATCGCGGCGATCGTGGGTCTTCGCGGTGGCTCTACCGGAGACACCCTCTGCGACGAGCGGGCACCCGTCCTGCTCGAATCCATGGAGTTCCCGGAGCCGGTCATCCGTCTGGCGATCGAGCCTCGAACGAAGGCGGATCAGGAGAAACTCGCCACCGCCCTGGCGAAGCTCGTGCAGGAGGATCCGACGTTTCGCGTGCACGCCGATCCCGAGACCGGGCAGACCTTGATCTCGGGGATGGGAGAGCTTCACCTCGAGATCCTGGTGGATCGGATGATGCGGGAGTTCGGGGTGGCTGCGAACGTCGGCAAGCCGCAGGTCGCGTATCGAGAGACGGTTCGCGGTCCCGCGGAGGCCGAGGGGAAGTGGATCCGACAGACGGGTGGACGGGGCCAGTACGGTCACGTGAAGATCCGCATCGCTCCCGCGGGGCGAGACCTCGGGTTTGTCTTCGAGAACGCCATCGTCGGAGGCGCGATCCCGAGGGAGTTCGTTCCGGCGATCCGCGCCGGTCTCGAGGAGGCGATGGAGGCCGGCGTGCTCGCCGGCTACGCCATGAAGGACGTGGGAGTCGTGCTGTTCGACGGCTCGTATCACGAGGTGGACTCCTCCGAGATGGCCTTCAAGACGGCGGCGTCCATCGCGTTCAAGACCGCGTGCCGGGAGGCCGGGGTCGCGCTCCTGGAGCCGGTCATGCGGCTCGAGGTCGTGGTTCCGGACCAGTACATGGGCGAGGTGATCGGGGATCTGAGCGCCCGGCGGGGGAGGATCCAGAGCATGGAGTCGCGGACCGGGGTCCAGGCGATCCACGCGGCGGTTCCGCTCTCGCAGGTGTTCGGGTACGCGACAGACCTCCGATCCGTGACGCAGGGGCGGGGCAACTACACGATGCACTTCTCCCACCATGAAGAGGTTCCGAAAGCCATCACCGAAGAGGTGGTGGCGCGGGTCTCGGGGACATCCAGGCGCTAGGGCGCGCCGCGAAGTTTTCGAAGGAGTCGAAGCGATGGGCAAGGCGAAGTTCGATCGTACGAAGCCTCACGTGAACGTGGGGACGATCGGTCACGTGGACCACGGGAAGACGACGCTGACGTCGGCGATCACGATGGTGTTGGCGAAGAGGAACCCGAAGGTGCAGGTGCGGTCGTTCGATTCCATCGACAACGCGCCTGAAGAGAAGGCGCGTGGGATCACGATCAACGCGGCGCACGTGGAGTACGAGACGGAGAATCGGCACTACGCGCACGTGGACTGTCCGGGTCACGCCGACTACATCAAGAACATGATCACGGGTGCGGCGCAGATGGACGGAGCGATTTTGGTGGTGTCGGCGGCGGACGGCCCGATGCCGCAGACGCGGGAGCACATTCTGCTGGCGCGGCAGGTCGGGGTTCCTGCGATCGTCGTGGCACTGAACAAGGTGGACGCGGTGGACGATCCGGAGCTTCTGGACCTGGTGGAGCTGGAGGTTCGGGAGTTGCTTGGGAAGTACGACTTTCCCGGGGAGCAGATTCCGGTGGTGCGGGTGTCGGCGTTGAAGGCGATGGGCGGGGACGGTGGGTCGGAGGACGGGATCGCGAAGCTGATGGAGGAGGTGGATCGGTACATTCCGCTTCCGAAGCGAGCGATCGAGAAGGACTTTTTGATGCCCATCGAGGATATTTTTTCGATTTCGGGCCGTGGGACGGTGGTGACGGGCCGAGTGGAGCAGGGTCGGGTGAAGGTGGGCGAGGAAGTGGAGATCGTGGGGATTCGCCCGACGGTGAAGAAGGTGGTGACCGGGGTGGAGATGTTCAAGAAGCTCCTGGACGAGGGGCAGGCAGGGGACAACGTGGGCCTGCTGCTTCGAGGGACGGAGCGGAAGGACGTGGAGCGAGGGCAGGTGATTGCGAAGCCCGGCTCGATCACGCCGCACACGAGATTCAAGGGTGAGGTGTACGTGCTGACGAAGGAGGAGGGGGGTCGGCACACGCCCTTCTTCACGGGGTACCGGCCGCAGTTCTACTTCCGGACGACGGACGTGACGGGATCGGCGCACCTGCCGCAGGGAGTGGAGATGGTGATGCCGGGGGACAACATCACGATGGACGTGGAGCTGATCACGCCCATCGCCATGGACAAGGGGTTGCGGTTCGCCGTGAGGGAAGGGGGCCGGACCGTGGGTGCCGGCACCGTCACGGAGATCGTCGAGTAGAGAGTAGCGAGAGAACCGCTCCTGGACGCACCCGGCAGCCCGGCGCCTCGCGCGACGGGGACGCGGGGGCGAATCGGAGCACACCTTCCAGCGAGCTCGCCGGAGGGCAGGACGACGATGGTGAACGAGAAGATCCGAATCCGGCTGAAGGCGTACGATCACCGGATCCTCGATCAGTCCACCAGTGAGATCGTGGACACGGCGAAGCGGACCGGGGCGAGGGTCGCGGGACCGATCCCGCTGCCCACGGTTCGGAACAAGTGGACCGTGCTCCGTTCTCCGCACGTGGACAAGAAGTCGCGCGAGCAGTTCGAGATCCGCACGCACAAGAGACTCCTGGACATTCTCCAGCCGACTCCCGAGACCGTCGACGCGCTCATGAAGCTCGACCTGCCGGCGGGAGTGGACGTGGAGATCAAGGCCTTCGGACCGTCGTAACGGGGCCGTGACGGCCGCGCCTGCCGGGCTCGGCGGAGCGGGGCGAAAGGGATCGGAGATGGTCGAAGGGATCATCGGAACGAAGATCGGGATGACGCAGATCTTCCTCGAGGACGGGACGGTGGAGCCGGTCACCGTGATCGAGGCGGGGCCTTGCGTCGTCGTGCAGCGGAAGACCCGGGAGCGGGACGGGTACGAATCCGTCCAGTTGGGGCTCGTGGATGCGGCTGCGGCGAAGCGGGCGAACAAGCCCATGCGCGGGCACCACGAGAAGGCGGGAGTTCCTCCTACCCGACTCCTGAGGGAGTTCCGCGTGGACCCAGGGGCGGAGGCGAAGGCGGGAGACCGCGTGCTGGTGGACATCTTTGCCGGGGTGGGCCATGTGGACGTGATCGGCACTTCCAAGGGGAAGGGGTTCCAGGGAGTGATGCGGCGCCATGGCTTCGGCGGTGGCGCAGCGAGTCACGGCTCGATGTTCCATCGGGCGCCGGGGTCCATCGGCGCGTCGGCGTTCCCGTCGCGCGTGTTCCCTGGCATGCGCGCCGCGGGCCAAATGGGCAACGCGACGGTGACGGTGAAAAACGTGAAGGTCGTTCGGGTGGACGTCGAGAAGAACCTCCTCTTGGTGCGCGGAGCGGTCCCCGGCGCCTCCGGGGCTCGACTCGAGATCCGGAAGGCGCAGAGCAAGCGACCGGCCGGGCAGAGCTGACGGGGGATCCGATGGCCGAGATCATCGTACGCAACTGGAAAAACGAGGCCGTCCGGAGCTTCCTCCTGGACGACGCCGTCGCCTCGTATCCGCTCAAGGAGCATCTGATCTACGAGGCCGTGTGCGCCCATCGTGACGCGGCTCGTCGAGGGACGCACAAGGTCAAGAATCGCCGGGAGGTTTCGGGCGGTACGAAGAAACTCTGGCGTCAGAAGCACACCGGTCGGGCGCGCATGGGCGACAACCGCTCGCCCCTGTGGCGCCACGGCGGGACCGTCCACGGCCCGGTCCCGCGATCGTACGCCTGGGCGTTTCCCAAGCGAATGCGCTGGAACGCCATCAAGTCCGCCTTCGCCCAGAAACTGCGGGAGGGCAAGGTGGTGTGCGTCGAGGATTTCCGTCTGGAGAGCCACCGGACCCGGGACCTGGAGATCGCGGTGGCTCGGGGCCTGGGGGTGGGCGGTTCCGCCCTGCTGGTGCCCGAGATCGACGAGCGGAACCTGGATCTCGCCGCGCGCAACAACCCCCGACTGTCCGTCGTGCGGGCGTTGGGCGTGAGCGTGGTGGATCTTCTTGGCCACGAGACCGTGATCGTGTCGGAGCCGGCCCTTCGGCGGTTGGCGGAGGTTCTCGCGCGATGAAGAATCTGCACCAAGTCCTGAGGCAGCCGCTGATCACCGAGAAGTCCACCGTACGGCGGGAGCAGGACGGGGTCTACTGCTTCAAGGCCGATGTCCGGGCGAACAAGATCGAGATCGGACGGGCGGTGGAAGCGCTGTTCGGAGTGAAGGTGGCCGAGGTGAGGACGGCCCGGGTGGCCGGAAAGCAGAAGAGGCTTGGCCGCTTCACCGGACGGCTCCCAGAGTGGAAGAAAGCCTGGGTGCGTCTCGCACCCGGCCAGAAGGAAATCGAGTTCTTCGAGGCAAGCTGAGGCAGGCTGGGAAGGGACCATGGCGATCAAGACGTACAAGCCCACGAGCCCCGGAAGGCGCGGAATGACGCGGGCGATCCGCGTCCAGAAGACCGACAACACGCCGCACAAGCCGCTCCTTCAAAAAAAGAACGGATCGGGAGGGCGCGACAACCGCGGATTGATCGCGGTCCGTCATCAGGGCGGCGGCCACAAGCAGCGGTACCGGATCATCGATTTCCGCCGGAACAAGGTGGGGATCCCCGGCCGGGTGGAAACGATCGAGTACGATCCCAACCGGACGGCGAACATCGCCCTCATCTGCTACGCCGACGGCGAGAGACGTTACATCCTCGCCCCGGAGGGGCTCACGGTGGGACGATCGGTGGCAACGGGGCCGGAATCGGACATCCTGGTGGGGAATTCGCTTCCCCTCAAGGCGATTCCGCTGGGAACGACGATTCACAACGTCGAGCTACGGCGACTCAAGGGGGGGCAGCTCGTCCGCTCGGCGGGAGCGGGAGCCCAGCTGGTCGCCAAGGAGGCGGAGTACGCGCAGGTGCGCCTGCCCTCGGGAGAGGTTCGAAAGGTCCACGTGGATTGCTACGCCACGGTGGGTCAGGTGGGGAACCTGGACCACGAGAACGAAAACGTCGGCAAGGCGGGCCGCACGCGGTGGCGCGGCGTCCGGCCGACCGTCCGCGGCGTCGCGATGAACCCCGTGGACCACCCCCACGGTGGTGGTGAGGGGAAGACCTCGGGCGGGCGGCATCCGGTGACCCCCTGGGGATTCCCGACGAAGGGCAAGAAGACGCGAAACAGCAGCCGAACGGACGTCTTCATCGTCCGACGGCGCAAGTAGGAGGCGGCCGTGGCGCGCTCGATCTCCAAAGGTCCGTTCGTGGACGAGCACCTCCGCAGGAAGGTCGAGGAGCTCAACAAGCGGTTCGAGAAGAAGGTCATCAAGACCTGGTCCCGTCGGTCCACCGTCGTTCCGGACATGGTCGGCCACACGATGGCTGTCCACAACGGAAAGAAGTTCATTCCGGTGTACGTCACGGAGAACATGGTGGGGCACAAGCTCGGAGAGTTCGCGGCCACGCGGAGCTTCCGGGGGCACGGTACGAAGGGCGACAAGACCGCCACGGTGGCGTGAGGTCCGGAGGAGAACGTGATCTCGAAGGCTCGGCTCAGGTACCTGGGGGTCTCCGCTCAGAAGACCCGGCTCGTCGTGGACCAGGTGCGAGGAAAAACCGTGGGAGACGCGCTGAGCGTTCTCCGGTTCTCGCCCAAGCGAGTGGCGCGGGACGTGGAGAAGGCGGTACGATCCGCTCTCGCCAACGCCCAGCAGAAGGATCCGAAGCTGGACGTGGATCGTCTGTACGTCGCTCGGGCGACCGTGGACGACGGGCCGCCTCAGAAACGGGCTCGCGCGCGCAGCATGGGGCGGATCTACCGGATCCTCAAACGGTCGTGTCACGTCACGATCGACCTGGACATGAAGGCGGCGACCGTGCGGGCTCCCCGCGCCGCCGGGAAGAGGTGACGCCGTGGGGCAGAAGGTTCATCCGTACGGGTTCCGCCTGGGCTACAACAAGACGTGGCGCTCCCGCTGGTACGCCGAGAAGAAGTACGCCGAGCTCCTTCACGAGGACCTGAAGCTCCGCGCGGAACTGAAGAAGAAGCTGGGCCACGCGGGGGTCTCCGCGATCGAGATCGAACGGGCCGCGAACAAGCTCAAGGTCAACATCCACACGAGCCGTCCTGGAATCATCATCGGTCGAAAGGGTGTGGAGGTCGATCGGCTGAAGGAGGACATCCGGAAGCGCACGCACCGGGACGTCTTCATCAATATCCTGGAGATCGACAAGCCCGAGCTCGACGCCCAGCTCGTGTCCGAGGCCATCGCCATGCAGTTGGAGAAGCGCGTGGCGTTTCGGCGGGCGATGCGCAAGGCGGTGGAGTCCGCGCAGCGGTTCGGAGCGAAGGGGATTCGCGTTCGCGTCGGGGGGCGGCTCGCTGGGGCGGAGATCGCTCGGTCCGAGTGGTATCTCGAGGGACGCCTTCCGCTGCACACGCTGCGCGCCGATGTGGACTACGGCTTCGCGGAGGCTCGAACGACCTACGGAGCGATCGGCGTCAAAGTTTGGATGTACCTGGGCGAGTCGCGCCAGGTCAAGGTCGCGGAAGACGCCCGGCGGTAGCGCCGAGGACCGACGGGAAGGGACACGACGATGTTGATGCCCAGCAAGGTGAAATTCCGGAAGCAGCAGCGCGGCCGCCGCTCGGGCAAGGCGATCCGCGGCAGTTCGGTGAGCTTCGGAGATTACGGCCTGAAGGTGCTCGAGGCGGGCTGGGTCACCGCGCGGCAGATCGAGGCGAGCCGCGTCGCGATGACCCGCTTCGTGAAGCGCGGAGGCAAGGTCTGGGTTCGCATCTTTCCCGACAAGCCGATCACCAAGAAGCCCGCGGAGACCCGGATGGGCAAGGGAAAAGGGGCTCCGGAGGCCTGGGTTGCGGTGGTGAAGCCGGGGAAGGTCCTCTTCGAGATGGAGGGGATCGACGAGGCGTCCGCTCGCCAGGCGATGACGCTGGCCTCACACAAGCTGCCGCTCAAAACGCGGTTCGTCACGCGGCAGAACTAGTCGGCCCGAACCGTCGGGCGGGAGTGGAACGACATGGCGCTTTCAGCCTCCAAGCTCCGCGAGAGCAGCCTCGAGGAGTTGGACACCGAAGTTCAGGAGCTGCGCGACCAGATCTGGAAGCTGCAGCTGCAACGGTCCACGGGCCAGGTGCAGAACCCCCACAAGCTGCGGGGGGTTCGGCGGGATCTGGCCCGGGTCCTGACGATCACGCGCGAGCGCCAGCTCGCCCAGACGGGCGGCAGGAAGTGATGGGGGCCGGAATGGCGGAGAACAGCCGGCGGAGTGGCGCCCACAAGGTGGGTGTCGTCGTGTCGAACAAGATGGAAAAGACGGTCGTCGTGCGTGTCGACCGGACGGTCCGGCACGAGGCCTACGGGCGTTTCGTGCGCAGGTCGGCGAAGTTCACCGCGCACGACGAGAAGAATGCGTGCCGGATCGGCGACGTGGTGGAGATCGTCGAGTCCCGGCCGCTGTCTGCGCGCAAGCGTTGGCGGGTCCGGCGAACCGTGCGGGCGGCGGTGGTCGGCCTGCACGACGAGGTCCCGAGAGGTCCGGCTCCGGAGAGCGGGGGGAGCCTTTCATGATCCAGATGCGGACGATCCTCACGGTGGCCGACAACTCCGGTGCCAAGAAGATCTCGTGCATTCACATGCGCGGGGGGTCCCAGGGGAGGTATGCGGAGCTCGGAGACATCATCACGGCCAACGTGAAAGAGGCGGATCCGGACGGCAACGTGAAGAAGGGGCAGGTGGTCCGGGCCGTGATCGTTCGCCAGGTGAACGCGTACCGGCGGCGGGACGGTTCCTACATTCGCTTCGACGAGAATGCGGCGGTTCTGATCAACGATGCCAAGGAACCCATCGGAACCCGCGTGTTCGGGCCGGTGGCGCGTGAGCTGCGCGACAAGAAATTCATGAAGATCGTCTCGCTGGCGCCGGAAGTCCTGTGAGACCGGCACGCGGGGAGCGGCCGATGGCCAAGTCGAACATCAAGAAGAATGACACGGTGGTGGTCATCTCGGGAAAGGACCGTGGAAAGCGGGGTCGTGTTCTCGAGGTGGCGCCTCGCGAGCGGCGGGTGCTCGTGGAAGGGGTGAACGTCGTCAAGAGACACACCCGGCCGAACCCGCAGCGCAACGTCAAGGGAGGGATCCTCACCAAGGAGTCTGCTGTGGACATCTCCAACGTGATGCTCATCGACCCGGACACGGACAAGCCCACCCGTGTCGGTCGAAAGCTGTTGGAGGACGGGCGGAGCACTCGGGTGGCCAGGCGCAGTGGGGCGGTTCTGGACCGGTAGCCTCCGCGGAGGCGACCCCGTCCCGGGGAATCGGGGTCGGAGGACGAGATGACGAGGTTGTCGGAGCAGTACAAGAGCGATGTGGCGCCGGCCCTCATGCGCCAGTTCGGGTACGGCAGTCCCATGGCGGTTCCCAAGGTCTCGAAGGTCGTGATCAACATGGGCATGGGGGACGCGATCCAGGATTCCAAGATCATGGACCAGGCCGTGGACGAGCTGTCCGTGATCAGCGGACAGAAGCCGGTGGTGACGCGTGCCCGGAAGTCCATTGCGAACTTCAAGCTGCGGGCCGGCATGTCGATCGGCTGCAGGGTGACGCTGCGCGGCAGGAAGATGTACGAATTCCTGGACCGACTCACGAACCTGGCTCTGCCGCGGGTCCGGGACTTCCGTGGGGTCTCGCCCCGCGGGTTCGACGGGCGCGGCAACTACACGCTCGGCATTCGTGACCAGTTGATCTTCCCGGAGATCAACTACGCGAAGGTCCAGAAGGTGAAAGGGATGAACGTCTGCATCGTCACGACGGCCAAGACTGACGAGGAGGCCCGGGCATTGCTCGCGGCGCTCGGAATGCCGTTTCGGAAGAACTGACGTGCCGGCTCGGTCGCGGATTCTCGGAGACAGCTACGATTCCGCGAGACGCAGCTCGACGAGAGGGATCGCTGAGAACGCCTGACCGTAGGGCGACGACACGGATGGGGATCATGAGACGGACGAGCAGGGATTCTGTACGGAGTCGTTATACGAAGACGGGAAGGAGAGCGTAGAGGTGGCAACCACGGCGTGGATGGCCAAGACCCGCAAGACCCTCAAGTTCGCCGTCCGGCGGCATAGTCGATGTCGTCGATGCGGTCGGGCCAGAGGATACGTCCGGAAGTTCCAGCTCTGCAGGATCTGTTTCCGCTTGCTGGCGCTCGAGGGCGCCTTGCCCGGGGTCACGAAGGCGAGCTGGTGAGGCCAGCCGGGAAATACTGGAGACGAGCGGCATGAGCATGACCGATCCGATCGCGGATCTCCTGACGCGCATCCGCAACGCGCAGATGGCGAAGCACGCCAGCGTTGACGCGCCCCCGTCGCGGATGAAGCTGGAGATCGTGCGGATCCTGAAGGAAGAGGGGTACATCGAGGACTTCCAGGAGGCCGGCGAGGAGACCCGCGCCGTCCTGCGCGTCCGCCTGAAGTACGGACACGGCGGGGAGCGGGCCATCACCGGCCTCGAGAGGGTCAGCCGGCCGGGGCGGCGAGTGTACTGCGGGAAGGACCAAATCCCGAAGGTGCTCGGCGGCCTGGGCGTGACGATCCTGTCGACTCCGAAGGGAATACTGACCGGGACCGCCTGCCGGAAGCTCGGCGTCGGCGGCGAGGTCCTTTGCAACGTGTGGTGACGGACGGAGATCAGCGCCATGTCCCGAATCGGTAGGCTCCCGGTCCCGGTAGAGGCCGGTGTGAAGGTGACGTTCGCGGGCCGCACGGTCAGCGTGCAGGGTCCGAAGGGATCCATCGAGCAGCGGCTCCCGGACGGGATCACCGCGGCTTTGGAGGACGCCCGGGTGGTGTTTCGTCGCCGAGACGACTCGAAGAGCCAGCGGGCGCTTCATGGCCTCTCGCGGGCGCTCGTGGCCAACGCGGTGGTTGGGGTCACGAAGGGGTTCAGCAAGGATCTGGAGATCCAGGGGGTAGGGTACCGCGCCCAGATGGATGGCCAGGCGTTGGTGTTCTCGCTGGGCTTCACGCACCCGATCCGGTTTCCCGTTCCGACGGGGATCCAGGTCGCCGTGGAGAAGCAGGTCAGGATCAACGTCAGCGGGGTCGACCGTCAGGCGGTCGGACAGGTCGCCGCGGAGATCCGCGCCCTCCGTCCTCCGGACGTTTACAAGGGGAAGGGAATCCGCTACGCCAACGAAACGGTCCGCAAGAAGGCCGGCAAGGCCGGGGCCAAGTAGCAGGGGAGGTCGGGAACGATGGAAGCTCGGGTGGACCGGCGCGCGACTCGGTCCCGGATTCGCTACCGGATTCGAAAGAAACTGGGCGGCACGGCCGCGCGGCCACGGTTGTCCGTCTTTCGGAGCGACAAGCACATTTACGTTCAGGCCATCGACGACGCGGCGGGGAGCACTCTCGCGCAGGCCTCGACCCTCGACAAGGAGGCGCGAGGTCAGTTCCGCTCCGGTGGGAACGTGGAAGCGGCGAAGGTAGTGGGAGCGCTCATCGCTCAGCGCCTCAAGCAGGGCGGGGTCGATGCGGCGGTGTTCGACCGCGGCGGGTTCCGGTACCACGGGCGCGTGAAAGCGCTCGCGGATGCCGCACGGTCGGCAGGTCTGCGGCTGTAGCCGACGTCGGAGTCGGAGGAGGTCCAGGTGGAGCAGGATCGTCAGGGGTACCAGGAGGGGGGCGAGCTACGGGACCGGGTGGTCCACATCAACCGCGTGACCAAGGTGGTCAAGGGGGGAAAGAACTTCTCCTTCTCGGCCCTCGTCGTCGTGGGCGATGGGAACGGAAACGTGGGATTCGCGTCGGGGAAGGCGCGGGAGGTCCCTTCGGCGATCGCCAAGGGGGTCGAGCACGCCAAGCGGAACATGAAACGAATCCCGATGAAGGGCGCCACGATCCCCCACACGGTGGTCGGACGATTCGGCGCGGGAACCGTGCTCTTGAAGCCGGCCTCTCCGGGAACCGGAGTGATCGCCGGCGGAGCGGTGCGGGCCGTGGTGGAGGCTGCCGGAATCCAGGACATCCTGACGAAGTCCATCGGCACGAAGAACCCGTACAACGTGGTTCGGGCGACCCTGGAGGGGCTCTTGCAGCTCAAGAGCACCGAGAGCGTGGCCGCGGCGCGGGGCAAGGACATCGCCGATCTGGCCCTGGAGGTCGCGCAATGAGCGCCGACACGGGGTCGCAGGCGAAGATCCGGGTACGCCAGGTGAAGAGTGGGATCGGTTTCGATCGCACGCAGAAGGCGACGCTTCGGGCCCTCGGGCTGGAGAAGCTGGGCCGTGTGCGAACGCTGCCGGACAATCCGCAGGTGCGGGGGATGATCCGAAAGGTGTCCCACCTGGTGGTCGTCGAACAGGGCTCGTAGCGCCGGCGGTGCGCGTGGAGGGCAAGGAGCGATGAGGCTGCACGATCTCAAGCCGGCGGCGGGATCCCGCAAACCCCGGAAACGGGTCGGTCGGGGACCCGGCTCGGGGAGCGGAAAGACTTCGGGGCGCGGCGAGAAAGGCCAGAAATCCCGAAGCGGATACTCGCGCAAGCGCGGATTCGAGGGAGGCCAGATGCCTCTCCATCGGCGGATCCCGAAGCGCGGATTCACGAACATCTTCCGCACCGAGTACCGGACCGTCAACGTCGAGCGTCTGTCCGTGTTCGATGCCGGGTCGGTGGTCACCCCGGAGACGTTGCTCGAAGCCGGCCTCGTTCGGAAGGGGGCGGAGCTCGTCAAGGTACTGGGAAACGGCGATCTGTCGGTGGCGCTGACCGTGCGAGCTCACAAGTTCGCCGGCACCGCGTCCCGGAAGATCGAGGCCGCGGGCGGTAAGGCGGAGGTCCTCTCTGTCGCCGGTCGCAGTGGGAAGCGCGAGCGATGATCCAGTCCCTGAGGAATATCTGGAGCATTCCCGACCTGAGGCGGCGGGTGCTGTTCACGCTGGCGCTCCTCGCCGTCTACCGCATCGGGGGCCACATCCCGACGCCCGGCGTCGACGACCGCGCCCTCCTTTCGTTCTTCTCGGACCAGGGAGGAACCCTCCTGGGGTTCGTGGATCTGTTCGCCGGAGGAAATTTCCGGCGTTTCACGATCTTCGCCCTCGGCATCATGCCGTACATCACCGCGTCGATCGTCCTGCAGCTCCTCACGGTGGTGTGGCCCTACCTGGAGAAGATGAGCAAGGAAGGCGAGGCGGGACGCCGGAAGATCACGCAGTACACCCGGTACGGCACCGTGGTCCTCTCCTTCGTCCAGTCGATGGGGATCGCGCTGTTCCTCCAGCAGTCCCAGACGACAGCCGGCGCGCCGCTCGTGCCGAACCCGGGGTGGGGCTTCCAGCTCATGACGATGCTCACGCTCACGACGGGCACGGCGTTCATCATGTGGCTGGGGGAGCAGATCTCCGATCGCGGGATCGGCAACGGCATCTCGCTGATCATCTATGCGGGAATCGTCGTCTCCCTCCCGAACGCCATTCTCTACACATACCAGGACCTCGTCTCCGGTACCCTCAACATCATCCAGATCATCGTGCTGCTCGCCCTCATGGCGGCCGTGGTCGCGGCGATCGTGTTCGTCGAGCGGGCGCAGCGGCGGATTCCGATCCAGTACGCGAGGCGCGTCGTCGGGAGGAGGGTGTACGGGGGGCAGTCCACCTACCTCCCGCTCCGCGTGAACACCGGCGGCGTGATCCCCGTGATCTTCGCGTCGTCCATTCTGGCCATCCCGCTCACGCTCGGCCACGTGAAATGGTTCGAGGGGGTCGGATTCGTTCAGGAGCTCGTCCGTCAGCTCGATTCTCGTGGACCGCTCTACAACCTCCTCTTCTTTGCGGCCATCGTGTTCTTCTGCTTCTTCTACGTTTCGATCATCTTCAATCCGAACGATCAGGCCGACAACATGAAGAAGTACGGCGGGTTCATCCCCGGGATCCGCCCGGGCAGGAAGACCGCCGAGTACATCGACCGGATCCTGTCCCGGCTGACGTTCGGAGGTGCGGTCTACCTGGGGCTGATCAGCATCCTGCCGGTCTTTCTCATCAGCGGGCTTCGCCTCGACATGCTCCCGGGCGCCTTCGGGGAGTTCCTGGGGCGGATCGTGGGGGAGACCCTCAACCAGGGCTTGAACGTGAAGTTCTACTTCGGCGGGACCTCGCTCCTGATCGTGGTGGGAGTCGCCATGGATACGGTCCAGCAGATCGAGTCCCAGTTGATCATGCGCCATTACGAGGGCTTCATGAAGGGGGCTCGAATCCGTGGAAGGCGAGGCTGACGTGGCGGCGCAGTCGGTCGGTCGGGGTGGCTCTGCTATGATGCAGGGTTCGCGTCCGTGAGGGTCGTGCTCATGGGCCCGCCGGGGGTCGGCAAGGGAACCCAGGCGCAGAAGCTCCGGGTCCTGCTCCGCGTTCCCCACGTGTCGACCGGGGACATTCTCCGAGAGGCCGTGAACAGTGCTACGGCGCTGGGATCGAAGGTGGGTGCCTTCCTCGAGAGCGGAACGCTGGTGCCGGACGACTTGATGGCGGAGTTGATCGCGAGCCGGCTGGGCCGGGACGACGCAAAGGGTGGATTCGTGCTGGACGGGTTTCCCAGGACGCTGGATCAGGTGACGACGCTCGACCGAGTCCTCGGACGGCTCGGTGTCGCTCTCGACCGGGCGTTTGCCCTGGCCGCTCCCGAGGACGAGATCGTTCGCCGGCTTTCGGGGCGACGCGTGTGCGCACAGTGCGGCGCGCTGTATCACCTGGACAGCCGGCCGCCGGTGGCGGCCGGGGTCTGCGACGGCTGCGGCTCGGCTCTCGTGCAGCGACCGGACGATGAGGATTCGGTGATCCGGCAGAGACTGGAGGTCTACCGGGCCCAGACTCTTCCGGTTCTTCGAGCATACCGGGAGCGAGGGATCGGGGTGGAGATCGACGGGACTGGAGACGCGGAAGAGGTGTTCGGCCGCCTCCGCCAGGAGCTTTGAGCACGGTGAGTCGGATGGTCCTCAAGTCTCCGGCCGAGGTGGCCATCATGGACGAAGCGAACCGCCTGGTTCGTTCGATCCTCGCCCAGCTGGGCGCGATGATCGGGCCTGGGGTCACGACGGAGGAGCTGGACCGGTTCGCGGAGCGAGCGATCCGCGAGGCAGGGGGTACTCCGGCGTTCAAGGGTTACCCTCACCGGAACGACGGCCGCGACTTCCCCGGGACCGTCTGCACCTCGGTGAACGACGAGATCGTGCACGGCGTTCCGTCCCGCGCCGTGGTGCTGCGCGAGGGGGACATCCTCTCGCTCGACCTGGGGATCTTGCATCGGGGGTATTATGGCGACGCGGCCACCACCTTTGCCGTGGGAACCGTGGATACCGGGGCGGCTCGGCTGTTGCGGGTGACCCGGGAGGCCCTGGAGGTCGGCATCGCAAAGGCGTGTCCCGGACACCGAGTCTCGGACATCGGCAGCGTGGTGCAGGCTCACGTCGAGGCCAATGGCTTCTCGGTGGTCCGTGAGTTTGCCGGGCACGGGATCGGAAGCCAGCTTCACGAGGATCCCCAGGTTCCCAATTATGGGCAGCCCGGACGGGGCGCGCGCCTGGTGCCCGGGGTGGTTCTCGCCATCGAGCCGATGGTGAACGCGGGAGCGCCCGACATCGTGACGAGCGCCGACGATGGCTGGACGGCCCGGACGCGCGACGGCAGCCTGTCCGCGCATTTCGAGGTCTCCGTGGCGGTCACCGAGGATGGTCCTCGGATTCTGGGTGGTCCCCTCGGGGGGCCGTTGGTACCGTGAGGTTCCGCGGAGGCGAGGTTTTGGAGCAGAGCATGGCGAAGGAAGAAGCAATCCAGGTGGAAGCGACGGTGCTCGAGCCGCTTCCCAACGCCATGTTCCGGGTGGAACTGGACAACAAGCATCGCGTGCTCGCGCACATCTCGGGCAGGATGCGGAAGCACTTCATCCGCATCCTCCCGGGCGACCGGGTCCTGGTGGAGCTGTCCCCGTACGACCTGACGCGAGGCCGCATCGTCTACCGCTACAAGTGAAGGCGGAGTCGGGCGCAGGGAGATCGGGATGAAGGTTCGAGCATCGGTGAAGAAGATCTGCGACAAGTGCAAGGTGGTCAAACGCAAGCGCGTGGTCCGTGTGATCTGCGAGAACCCGAAGCACAAGCAGCGCCAGGGCTGATCCCCAGGCAGCGTAGGAGGCTTTTACCGTGGCACGTATCGCGGGCGTTGACCTTCCCCCCAGCAAGCGGGTGGAGATCGGTCTGTCCTACATCTACGGGATCGGTCGGCCCCGGGCCCAGCAGATCCTCGAGAAGGCCCGGGTCGACGGCGGCACGAAGGTGCGGGAGCTCTCCGAAGACGAGGTGCTTCGCATCCAGCGCGTGATCAACCAAGAAGGCCGCGTCGAGGGGGATCTCCGAAAGGCGATCGGGCTCGACATCAAGCGCCTGATCGAGATCGGATCCTACCGCGGCATGCGGCATCGACGGAACCTACCGTGCCGCGGCCAGCGGACACACACGAACGCCCGGACACGGCGCGGACCGCGCCGTACCATCGCGGGCAAGAAGAAGACCCCGGGCGGGAAGAAGGGCTAGACGGGAGCAAAGCATGGCGAAGGCAGCGAAGGCCGGCGCGAAAAAGGGCGGCAAGAAGGAAAAGAAGAACGTCCCGCACGGGGTGGCCCACATCCACGCGACGTTCAACAACACGATCGTGAGCATCTCGGATCCCGTCGGGAACGTGCTGTCGTGGTCCTCGGCGGGTGTTCAGGGTTTCAAGGGCTCTCGAAAGGGGACGCCGTTCGCCGCACAGATGGCTGCGCAGGTGGCCGGCAACGCCGCGAAGGAGCACGGGCTCCGCTCCCTCGATGTGCGCGTCAAGGGGGCGGGCGCGGGAAGGGAATCGTCGATCCGCGCGCTCCAGACCGCCGGGCTCGAGGTCCGGTCGATCAAGGATGTCACGCCGATCCCGCACAACGGGTGCCGCGCGCCGAAACGGCGGCGGGTCTAGAAGGGCACGGAAGGAGGAATTCCAGGTGGCGAGGCACACCGAGGCGGTCTGTAGGCTGTGTCGACGGGAGGGGATGAAGCTCTTCCTCAAGGGGGACCGCTGCTTCAAGGAGAAGTGCGCGTTCGAGCGACGCGGCTACGCTCCGGGGCAGCATGGGCGTCGTCGCTCCAAGGTGCAGGGGTACGGCATCCAGCTCCGGGAAAAGCAGAAGGTCAAGCGGATGTACGGCGTGCTCGAGCGTCAGTTCCGCAACTACTTCGTCAAGGCTTCACGCCGGAAAGGCATCACCGGCGCCAACCTTCTGCAGACGCTGGAATGTCGGCTGGACAACGTCGTGTTTCGGCTGGGATTCGCTTCATCCCGGGCCATGGCGCGTCAGATCGTCGCGCACGGGCACATCCTCGTCGACGGGAGGAAGGTCGACGTTCCGGCGAGCCTCGTGGGCGCCGGCGCGGTGGTTTCCCTGAAGGAGGCGAGTCGGAAGAACGAGTCGATCCGGACGTGTCTCGACACGGCGAAGGGGCGTGGCGTCCCCGCATGGCTCGACCTGGACGCCGACGCGTTCCGGGGGACGGTGAAGCAGCTTCCCGCCCGTGACGACATCCCCATGCCCATTCAGGAGCAGCTCATCGTAGAGCTGTACTCGAAGTAGTTCCCTAAAGGACGCGTCGCGACGCGCCTCGGGAGGAGTTTGCATGCATTGGAAGGGATTTCAAAAGCCCAAGCGGCTCGAAGTCGAGCGGGATTCTCTCACGGCGAAGTTCGGCCGTTTCTCGGCCCAGCCTTTCGAGCGAGGGTACGGGACCACGATCGGAAACGCGCTGCGCCGCATTCTCCTTTCGTCCATCGAGGGGGCGGCGATCTCCGCGGTCAAGATCGAGGGGGTCCTGCACGAGTTCTCCTCCATTCCGGGGGTGGTCGAGGACACGACCGACATCATCCTGAACCTCAAGCAGATCCCGTTCCGGATCCACAGCGATCACCCCGAGGCCTTGACCCTGCAGGCAGTCGGGCCGAGGGTCGTCAAGTCGGGCGACATCCAGGCCAGTGCGAACATCGAGATCCTGGATCCCACGGTGCCCATCGCCACGTTGTCGGAAGATGGGAAGCTCGTCATGGAGATGCGGCTGAAACACGGTCGCGGCTACGTGTCGGCGGATCGCAACTTCGACGAGGACCTGGGGATCGGCTACATTCCGGTGGACTCGGTCCACTCACCGGTTCGCAAGGTGAACTTCACCGTCGAGGACGCCCGTTTGGGGCAGACGACCGATTACGACAAGCTGACGCTCGAGGTGTGGACGAACGGAGCCGTGAATCCCCAGGACGCCGTGGCGCTGGCTGCGAAGCTCCTGAAGGACCACATGGCGATTTTCATCAACTTCGAGGAGGCGCTGGAGGAGGAGCTGGACTTCCCGACGACCGAGGACGAGCGTCTGCTGGATCAGCTGAGCCGCTCGGTGGACGAGCTCGAGCTGTCGGTCCGCTCCTACAACTGCCTGAAGAACGCCAACATCAAGACGATCGGGGATCTGGTGACGAAGGGCGAGTCGGAGATGCTGAAGACCAAGAACTTCGGCCGCAAATCGCTGAACGAGATCAAGGAGATCCTGGGCGAGATGGGGCTCTCCCTCGGCATGAGCATCGATCCGAAGCGACTCAGGGCCCGCTCGATCTAACCCGGCAGGGGGAACACGGATGAAGCATCGGGTAGCTGGCCGAAAGCTGGGACGAACCTCCGCGCACCGCCTCGCGATGCTCCGGAACATGGCGACCTCGCTCTTCGACAAGGAGCGCATCACGACGACGCTCGGAAAGGCGAAGGAGCTCCGGCCTTTCGCGGAACGGCTCGTGACGCTGTCGAAGCGGGAGACTCTGCACGCGCGGCGCCAGGTGCTCCGACACATCCACGATCGCGACGTCGTGGCGAAGCTCTTCGATTCCATCTCCGCTCGGTTCGCCCAGCGTCCGGGGGGATACACACGGATCGTGAAACTGGGACCTCGCCGGGGCGACAATGCCGAGGCCGCCATCCTCGAGCTGGTGGGCTACGAGCCGTCGTTCGCCAAGAAGAAGACCGCCGACGCCAAGGGGAAGGGGAAGGCGAAGACCGGGAAGCCCGAGGCAGGTTCCGGGACGGCCACGGCGCCGGATGCGGAGGCGAAACCGAAGACGGAGGGGAAGGGGAAGTCGGCGCGGGATGCGTCTCCCGGAAAGGACGCAGCGGCGAAGAAGAAGGCCGCCTCCGGGAGGAAGACGGCCGAGAAGGCACCGGCTCGGCAGAAGGCGAAGAAGGGCACGGGAACCGCCTCCGCGCGGAAGTCACCCAAGAAGCCTTGAGCGCCGCGGGAGAGCGTCTGGTCGGAACCAAAGGGGAGCCTCAGCGGCTCCCCTTTGTTGCATCGGGGGGAGACGGGCCGTGCCCAAGCGCGCGGAGATCCGCAAGGTCCTGATCGTCGGGTCGGGGCCGATCGTCATCGGTCAGGCCTGCGAGTTCGATTACTCCGGCACCCAGGCGTGCAAGGCCATCCGCGAGGAAGGCTGCTCCGTCGTGCTGGTGAACTCCAATCCGGCCACGATCATGACGGATCCGGGCCTGGCCGACCGCACGTACGTGGAGCCTCTCGTTCCGGAGGTCCTGGCGAGCATCCTGCGGCGCGAGCGGCCGGACGCCTTCCTGCCCACGGTAGGCGGGCAAACCGCGCTCAACCTCGCGATGGCCATGGACGAGGCGGGAGTGCTGCGAGAGCTGGGGATCGAGCTGATCGGAGCGAGCATCTCCGCGATCCGCGTGGCCGAGGATCGGCTGGCTTTCAAGGAGGCGATGTCTCGCATCGGCCTGGAGACGCCACGGAGCGGGGCCGCGCGCTCCTTGGAGGAGGCACGAGCGATCCTGAGGGACACTGGGTTCCCGGCGATCGTCCGGCCGTCGTTCACCCTGGGGGGGACCGGGGGGGGGACCGCGTACAACCTGGAGGAGTTCGAGGAGATCGTGCGAGCGGGCCTCGACGCGAGCCCTGCGCGCCAGGTGCTGGTGGAGGAATCGGTTCTCGGCTGGAAGGAGTACGAGCTCGAGCTCATGCGGGACGTGAGAGACAACGCGGTCGTGGTGTGCTCCATCGAGAATCTGGACGCCATGGGCGTTCACACCGGCGACTCCATCACCGTCGCGCCGGCCCAGACCCTGACCGACAAGGAATACCAGGCCATGCGCGACGCGGCGCTCCGGGTGATTCGCGCCGTGGGGGTGGAGACCGGGGGATCGAACATCCAGTTCGCCGTGGACCCCTCGAGCGGCCGCATGGTGGTGATCGAGATGAACCCGAGGGTCTCGCGCTCGTCCGCGCTCGCTTCGAAGGCCACGGGGTTCCCCATCGCGAAGATCGCCGCGAAGCTCGCGCTGGGGTACACGCTCGACGAGATCCCCAACGACATCACGCGCTCCACGCCTGCGTGCTTCGAGCCCACGATCGACTACGTGGTGGTGAAGATCCCCCGGTGGGCCTTCGAGAAATTCCCGGCCACCAGCGCGGTCCTGGGCACGCAGATGAAGTCCGTCGGGGAGGCGATGGCGATCGGTCGGACGTTCAAGGAGGCGCTCCAGAAGGCGATCCGCTCCCTCGAGGTGGGTCGCGCCGGCCTCGGGGCGGACGGCAAGGATCGGGTGGATGCGGGCAGGCTTCGGGAGAAGCTGATCACCCCGAACTGGGAGCGGCTGTTCTACGTCCGCTACGCCATCCAGAGCGGCATGTCGGTGGAGTCCATCGCGGACCTGACCCGGATCGACCCCTGGTTTCTGGGGCAGATGGAGGAGATGGTCGAGGTCGAGGGCCGCCTGCGCTCGTTCCGTCTCGGCGATCTTCCGCACGCATTGCTCCGGCGCGCGAAGCGATTCGGCTATTCGGATCCCCAGATCGCGCACCTGGTGGGGGCCACCGAGGACGAGGTTCGGGGCCGCCGCAAGGCCGAGGGAGTCGAGCCCGTGTACAAGCGCGTGGACACGTGCGCGGCCGAGTTCACGGCGGAGACACCGTACCTGTACTCGACCTACGAGGAGGAGAACGAGGCCGAGCCCTCCGCCCTCCGCAAGGTCATCATTCTCGGCGGAGGGCCGAATCGCATCGGGCAAGGGATCGAGTTCGACTACTGCTGCTGCCACGCCTCCTTCGCGCTTCGCGAAGAGGGGGTGGAGAGCATCATGGTGAACTGCAACCCCGAAACCGTCTCCACCGACTACGACACCTCCGACAGACTCTACTTCGAGCCCCTGACGCTCGAGGACGTTCTCCGGATCGTCGAGACGGAGGCGCCGGAAGGGGTCATCGTCCAGTTCGGCGGACAGACGCCCCTCGGGCTCGCGATGTCGCTCCAGGCCCACGGCGTCCCGATCCTCGGCACATCGCCGGACTCCATCGATCTTGCCGAGGATCGCGGCCGGTTCGGCGATCTCCTCCGCGAGCTCCGCATCCCAGCGCCGGAGTGGGGGACCGCGCGCTCGTTGGAGGAGGCGCGCGGGATCGCCCGCAGGATCGGCTACCCGCTCCTCGTCCGGCCGTCCTACGTCCTGGGAGGGCGGGCGATGTTCGTCACCCACGACGAGGAGACCCTCGCCGACCACCTGCGGCGGGCGGTGGAAGCGTCTCCCGAGCATCCGGTCCTCCTGGACCGGTTCCTCGAGGACGCGTTCGAGGTGGACGTGGACGCGGTGGCGGACGGAGACGTCGTGGTGATCGGGGGAATTCTGCAGCACATCGAAGAGGCGGGGATCCACTCCGGGGACTCCGCCTGCGTGATCCCGCCGTTTCACGCCGCGGTCCTGGAGCGCATGGAGGTTCTCCGCGATTACACGCGTCGCCTCGGCCGGGCGCTGCGCGTGCGGGGCCTCATGAACGTCCAGTACGCCATCAAGGACGGAACCGTCTACGTTCTCGAGGTGAACCCCAGAGCCAGCCGGACGGTTCCGTTCGTCGCGAAAGCGACGGGCGTTCCTCTGGCGAAGATCGCAACGAAGGTGATGATCGGCCGGACCCTCGCGGAGCTGGGCCTGACCTCCGAGCCCCGGGTTCGCGGCCGGTTCGTGAAGCAGCCGGTTTTCCCGTTCGTGAAGTTCCCCGGGGACGATCCGGTTCTCGGGCCCGAGATGCGGTCCACCGGGGAGGTGATGGGCGTCGGATCGGACTTCGGAATGGCGTTCGCCAAGGCGCAGCTCGGCGCGGGCACCGCCGTGCCGCTCCATGGAACCGCGTTTCTTTCGGTGAACGACAACGACAAGTCGAACCTGGTCTCCATTGCGCGCGGATTGATGGAGATCGGCTTTCGGCTCGTGGCGACCCGGGGAACCGCCGAGTACCTGAGCTCCCGCGATGTGGAGTGCTCCACCGTCTACAAGGTGCTCGAAGGGCGGCCCAACGCCGTGGATCTCATGAAGAACGGGGAGATCCAGCTCATCCTGAACACCCCGCTCGGCCGGGAGTCCTACTTCGACGAGAAGGCGCTCCGAAGGACCGCCACGCAACGGGGAATACCGCTCGTGACGACGCTCTCGGGCGGGCACGCCATGCTCGAGGCGATTCGGGCATTGCGTCGCGGCCCGCTCAGCGTCCGCAGCCTCCAGGAAGTCTACGAGGACGACATCGCCGCTTCGTGATCCTGCGAGACGGCGCTCCCTCGCGTCCTTCCGCCGACCCCGGCGCTTCAGTCGATTTGCCCGTCCCGGAGGCTCCGGACCCGGAGGATGAGGTCTCGTGTCGCGTGGTCCTTGGGGTCCCCGACGATCGCGACACGGATCCCGAGCTCTCTCGCGACCTCGCGTTCCGGAACGGTCCCGGCGGTGTAATCGGTCCCCTTGCAGTGGACGTCCGGCTCGAGCTGCCGGAGGAGGGGCTCCACCGTCGTCGAGTCGAAGATCGTGACGAAATCGACGCACGAAAACCCCGCCACCAGCTCGGCCCGCTCCGCTTCGGGAACGATGGGTCTCGACGGACCCTTGACGGCCCGTGCCGAGGCGTCCGAGTTGATCCCGACGACCAGGAGATCCGCCTCGCGAGCCGCTGCTTCCAGGTACCGAAGATGCCCGACGTGGAGCAGATCGAACAGCCCGTTGGCGAAGGCCACGGTCCGCCCGGCCGCGCGCGACGGCGCCACGGCCCGCGAGAGGTCCGGGAGGGGCAGGACCTTCCCGATGGCACTCAAGGCGGGAATCCCTCGGCGATGCCGTCGACGATCTCCCGGCGAGTCACCGTGGCGGTTCCCGCCTTCATCACCACGAGTCCGGCGGCCACGTTCGACAGCAGGGACGCCTCGAGGAACGTCCCGCCCGCCAGTAGGGCCAACGTGAAGACCGCGATGACGGTGTCGCCCGCTCCGGTGACGTCCGCGACCTCACCGGTCCCGAACGCCGGGATCGGGACCGGCTCGCACCCTTTCTCGAACAGACACATTCCGCGCGCCCCGCGCGTGACGAGGACGGCGCGGGCACCCGTCCGGCGCAGCAGCTCGCTCCCGGCCCCGCGGAGGGCACGGGGGGATCGGATCGGCGATAGCCCCAGCGAGCGCTCCAGCTCCTCCTGATTCGGAGTGCACGCCCAGACCCCTCCGAATCGCTCCACCCGGTTGCGGGAGTCCACCGTCACCGGGAAGCGGCGACGCAGGCCGAGGCCCCGGAGGATCGCGGGAGGGGACGCCCCGTAGCCGTAGTCGGCCACGAGGAGTCCTTCCGCCCCGGTGAGCGCGTGGCGCAATCGTCGCCGAAGGGCGAGGAGAGCCTCCGCCGGCAGCGCGCCATGCACGGCGCCGCGATCGATGCGCACGATCTGCTGTCTGCGCGTGTGAACCCCTCCCGCCAGGACCCGACTCTTGGTGGGAGTCTCGTACGCGGACGCGGTTCGGACCGCTCCGGTGCGCACGCCCAAGGCCCGGAAGCGGTCGAGGAGGCGCCGCCCGGAAGGGTCCATCCCGATGACGCCCACCGGCACGGGGGAGGCCCCGAGAGCGCGGAGATTCGCCACCGCGTTACCAGCCCCGCCCGGGACCGCGATCGTCTCTCGGTGATCCAGGATGAGCACGGGAGCCTCGCGCGAAACCCGCGCGATGTCCGCGTAAACGAATTCGTCCGCGACGAGATCGCCCACCACGACCACACGACGGTCCTTGAACCCGGCGACGATCGCCGCGAGGCGCGTCCTGGACGGCATCCCCGGTCGGGTCATGGCAGGTCTCCGTCTCGCCCGCGGGCTTCTTCGAAGGGCGTCCGCAAGCCGGACTCACGCGAGAGGATCCAGTCCACCGCTTCCAGCAGATCGGCGGCGACATGGTGGGGCTGGTTCGGCCACTCGGAGGCGCGCCACGCGAGCTCCCCCTTCCCGTAACCGGTCAGGACGAGGACGGTGGTCGCTCCCACCCTGTGTCCCGCCTCGACATCCTTGATCGTGTCCCCAACGACGTAGGAAGCGGCCAGGTCGATGCCCATCTCCTCCGAGGCCCGAACGAGCATCCCGGGACGCGGCTTGCGGCACGGACAGTCCTTCCGGTAGGGAGGCTCTCCCACGGAGGGATGGTGCGGACAGTAGTAGATCCCGTCCAGGCGGCCGCCGCGCTCCGCGAGCAGCGTGCGGACCCGATCGTGAACCTCGTGGACGAGCGACTCGGGGAAGTACCCGCGTGCCACGCCGGCCTGGTTCGTGACGACGACCGCCTGGAGCCGCGCCCCGTTGATGCGGCCCACCGCCTCCGCGCTTCGTTCCAGGAGGCGAACGCGGTCGACGTGATTGACGTACCCCACCTCCTCCAGGACGGTTCCGTCCCGATCCATGAACACGGCCCGCCGCTTCACGATTCCCTCCCGTCTCGAATCTCGGGCGGGGGAGTTTTCCATCGACGGTGCATCCAGAGCCAGAGCTCGGGGTGCAGTCGGACCCATCGCTCGATGATGCGCGTGCAGTCCTCGGTGATCGTGCGCACGTCGTGTTCCCGATCCCCCGTGTCGCGGATCTCGACGGGGGGCTCGTACACGACGCGGTAGCCGGTATCGTCCTCGGGAACGGAGAAGACGGGAATCACCGCGGCTCCGGTCTTGAGGGCCAGTAGGGCGAGCGTCCTGGTCGTCGATGCGGGCCGTCCGAAAAACGGCACGAATACCCCGGCCGCGTGCGCGTCCTGATCGATGAGGATCGCCACCCCCTCGCCACCACGCAGCGCCAGAAGCATCTCTCGGACCGCGTTCCGGCGATGCACGACGGTGTTACCCGACCCTGCGCGGAGTCGACGGAGCAAGCTCTCCAGCGCAGGGTTGTCCAGCGGTCGGGTCACCATGTGCAGGGGCATCCCGAGGTGTCCCTGCATCAGGGCCACGAGCTCCCAGTGCCCGAAGTGAGCCGAAAAGACCAGGACTCCGCGTCCCCGCCGGTACGCCGCCCGGACATGGTCGAGCCCTTCGTACCGAACGAGCGAGCCTGCGGAAGCCGGGGAGAATCGCTCGAAGGCCAGCGTATCCAGGAGCGTTCGCCCGTAGTGAGACCAGCAGCGTCTCACGATACGGCGCGACTCGGGCGGCGGGAGGGCGTCGCCGAACGCGGCCCTTAGATTCTCGGCGGCGACACGACGGTGGCGCGGGTCGAGCGCGTACCACGCGAGTCCTGCGGCCGAGCCCAACGCCAGGAGAGCGCGTCGGGGGAGGAGATTCGCCATTCCGAAGAGGACGCGGATCGCCGCGGTCTCCGCTAGGAAGCGGGGCCGCGTCATGGCGACCACGCGGCGAGAGCCGAGCGAACGAGATTCCGCAACGCGTCCGCGTCGTGCACCTCGGCCTCGATTCGAAGAGCCGCGAGCGGGACCTCGAGCGCGAGCGGACGGTCGCCGGACAGCCGCGCCATGTCCTTCTCGGTGGTCACCAGAACGGCTCCTACGTTCCGCGCCGCGTCCGAGAGCCCCCTGAGATCGTCGTCGCTGTATCTGTGGTGATCACCGAAGACCCGGAGTGCGACCAGGTCGAGTCCTTCCCTCTCCAGATCGTCCGCGAACGTCGCCGGGCTCCCGATTCCGCAGAACGCCACGACCCGACGAGGAATGCTCACCGCCTTTCCCTCGCGGTCGACGAATCCGACCCTGCGATGTGCGGCGCGGAGGATCGGGGCGCGGGGGTTGAACCGTCGAACGACTCGCTCGATGACCATGAGGCTCTCGCCGGGACGGCTGCGGGTGATCAGCACCGCGTCGGCCCGGCTCACCCCCGCGATCGGCTCGCGGAGGATCCCGGCGGGGAGCAGGCGGTAGTTGCCGAACGGATTGCTCGCGTCGACCAGCACCAGGTCGAAGGCTCTCGCCAGCCTCCGGTGCTGGAACCCGTCGTCCAGCACGACGACGTCGGCTCCGATCTCGCTCGCGACGATCGCGCCTGCCAGGCGGTCCGCTCCGACGATGACGGGCACCCCGGGAAGGCTCCTTGCGAGGAGGAACGGCTCGTCGCCGCAACGATCGGGCCCCATCCGCGGGCCGTCTCCGGACGACACGATCCTCGGCCCTCGGCCGGCGTCTCCGCCGTAGCCGCGGCTGACGACGGCGGGGCGCCTCCCCTGGGCCTCGAGGGACCGCACCAGCCAGGCGACCAGTGGGGTCTTGCCCGTTCCCCCCACGGTGAGGTTGCCGACGCTCACCACCGCAATCGGCGCTCGTCTCACCAACGCCTGCCGGTCGTAGAATCGATTTCGAAGGCGCACGGCGCCGCCGTACGCGAGAGCGGGAATGCCGAGCACCGCGATCGCGGCCGGACCTCTGCGAGGCGTCATGCGTGGTTCTCCGACGCGGCGCCGGCCGGGTCGATCAGCGAAAGGAGCAGATCGACGCTCCGCTGGAGCGCGCCCCCGTTGCGTTGCACGAGGCGCGCAGCGCCGGCTGCCATCGACGACCTGCGCTCCGGATGTCGGAGGAGATCGGTCCACGCGCGGCCGAGAGCCTCGGCGTCGCTCACCCGAATCGCCGCTCCCGAGCGCAGGAGGTGGTCCGCGGGGCCGGCCACGTGATGCGTGTGGGGCCCGAACAGGACCGGAACTCCGGCGGCTGCGGGCTCGAGCACGTTGTGTCCCCCGATCGGAACGAGGCTACCGCCCACGAAAGCCGCGGAAGTCATGGCGTACAGCGCGGCGAGCTCTCCGATCGTGTCCACCAGCAGGATGTCGTTTCGGGACGCATCTCGGTCCGGCCCCTTCGAGAGACGATGGACTCGGAACCCCCGTTCGGCCGCCAGCCGTTCCACCTCGCCTGTCCGCTCCGGATGGCGCGGCGCCAGGACGAGAAAGGCCCGAGGGAATGCGGCACGAACCGTCGCGTACGCTTCCAGCACCGGCGGCTCCTCCCCGGGCCCGGTGGATCCGGCAGCGAGGACGGGCCGGTCCGCGTCGAGGTCGAACCGTTCCCGAAGAACCGACGCCGGGATCCCGGGCGCGGGAAGATCGTACTTGATGTTGCCCGTGACGGAGATCCGTGACGGATCCGCGCCGATCGCAGCGTATCGCTCGGCGTCCTCGGCCGACTGGGCGCCGATGCGGCGAATGCCGCCGAGCAGCGGCCGGTAGAGCTTCCGCAGGGCGCGGTAGCGGCGCATCCGCTCCGGGCCCAGGCGCGCGTTGACGATGGCGACGGGAACCGCGCGCGTCGCCGCCTCGTGGAGGAGGTTGGGCCAAAGCTCCGTTTCCACCAGCACCAGCACGGCGGGGCGCAACGCATCCAAAGCCCGCCCGGGGAGACCACGAAAGTCGAGCGGCGCAAAAAAGGATGACGGCGCGAAGCCGGATCCCGCGAGTACCGCCCGCCCCGTCGGCGTGGTGCACGAGAGAGCCACCGCGAGATCCTGCCTCACCTCGCTGAGCCGCTCGGCGAGCTTGCCCACGATTCGCGCTTCGCCGACCGAGGACCCGTGGATCCAAGCGCCACCGGGACGAATTGGAGGAAATCGCCTTGCCCGACGCTCCTGCCATTCGTCCCGTCGGGCGGACCGGCTGGACGCCAGCGCCCACAGGGTCGCTCCCGCGCGTATCGGGATCAGGATGGTGTTGTACAGACGCAGCATTGATTGACGAGAGCGGACCCCGGTGGGCACCGTGTTTTGCGGAGCCGCAGAGCAGTCTAGCCAGATGGGGACACCTAGGCAAGTTCTCGATTCCGGACTGAGATTCGGAGTAGGTGGTGAAGCGAGGGGCGGCGCGGGAGGGGGCTGAGGTGGGTGGCTGGAAGGCGGCCGGAGGGGGGAGCGACTCAGCGGGGACGGTCGAGGGGCGCTGGTTCGCCGGTGAGGATTTGTCGGAAGCGAGGCGTGAGGGGAAGGGCCCAGACGCTCTTGACCGGGACGGCGCAGGCATGGGCGGTATCGAGCTTGCCGCGGCCCCGGGTGTCGCCGAGGCAGAGCCAGTTGGCGGCGCGGTAGCAGGTCCCTGAGAAGCGCTCCTTCTCGACGAAGGTCTCAAGGAGGACGGGGCGGTAGCCGTACCGGGCGTGCCAATCACCGGGGAGCCGGCGTGCGGCGAGGCCGAGCAGCTTGGAGGCAAGATGCTTCGAGCGGACCCAGGGGAGGATGAGGAAGCGGGCGTTGTTGGCGACGAGGTGGAGGCGGGCCTGGCGCTGGTTGGGAGTCCAGCCGATGAAGTCGTCACGCGGGGCGGTCTTCCAGGCAGCCGCGCCGAAGCCGAGTAGCGCAAGCAGGCCCTCTTCGGCGCGGGCGAAGTAGCGTAGCTGCGCGCCAGGCAGGGGGTGGTAGCCGAGGTAGTGGTAGCGGTCGATGTACTCGTTCCACAAGAACGAGTCGCGCTGCGTGGTGACCGGCTCCAGGCGTAGCGCCTGCAACTCGCCCGCGCAGGCGAGCATGGGCGCTTGGGGTTCGGCCGCTGCTGTGCGAGGGGTGGCACGCGCAACGTTGCTGTTGCGATGGAGGGGGGCAGGTAGCCGCACGAGCCCGTCGGCCTCCATGCGCAGCAGGGCGACGCGACAGCTCATCTCCTTGAGGCCGCCGTCGGACTTGCGCCAGCCCAGCTCGGCGCACACGCGGAGCGAGATCGCGCGACGGGTCGTCCCGGGCTCGGCGGCGAGCCCGCGGATGCGCGCGATCTCGTCGTCACCGAAGTCCCGTCCGCAGTATTTCATCGGGAGGTCTCCCTGTCGGCAGTGGTCATGAGCTGTCGAGTGCCTTCGCGCGGTAGCGCACGAGCACGGTCTGCGCCGACTCGCCGAGCAGCGCGCGCTCGCGCACGGGGATGCCGACCAGCAGGAAGACCTCGTGATTTCTGAAGATCCCGAAGCGCGTGCCGCAGAAGACGACGACCTTGTCGCGATTGCGCGCCTCGAGCTGTCGCCGATAGCGGCCGATGCCGGTTTCCTCACCTTGGCGTTCGGCCTCCTCGGCCGCTTGCTGATGAAGCCGGAAGGCCGTCACCAGCGCCATGCAGGTGAACACGAAGTAGGCGTGGGCCCGGACTGCGGTCTCGCTGCGCTTCGGATGATGTTCCAGGAACCAGCTCTCCTTCGCCTCACGGTTGCAGGTGTTCTCGATGAGGCTTCGGTCGTCGTAGGCGTCGAACCCGCAGAAAGCGTCGGTTGACGGGTCGGTGTCGAGAATGACGACCTCCTCGTCCGCGTCTTTCGGGACACCGTCCCAGCGCAGCACCACCGTGGCATTCACCCGCTTCGGCTGGAAGCCCTTGGAGTTTGCAGCCGAGGTCGAGCCACCCTTGTTCCACCAGTCGCACGGCAGGTCCCGAACGCGTACCACCGTGGTCTTGCGCTCCTCGACCCAGGCCTTCTTCCCGGAACCGTGCGTGACGCGTTCGACGCGCTCCTGGTAGGTGGCGCCCTCCAGCCGCTTGCCCTTTGCAGCCAACTCCTCCGCGCGTCGGGCGATCTCACGGGCATCCGCGGTGATCGTCATGTTGGACTTGGCCGGGATGTAGACGATCGCCTTGGCTTCATCCTCGATGCGCGAGAGCAGCTTGCCGTCGAGGAAGCCCCGGTCGAGCGCCACCGACCGCACCGTGGCATACCCCTCGACGTTCGCCCTGGCCTGGGCCAGCACGTCGTAGGCGTGCTCGTTGTCCGCCACGTTGATGCCGTCGATCTTCATGGCCAAAGGGATCTGCGACACCGGCTCGAAGACCAGCCAGATCTTCCAGCCGAAGACCGTCACCTTGACCTTGCGGGCGTGCTGGTTCGCCCGCACGTCCGGCCGCTTCTCCCGCGTGACGCTCGGCACCTCCCCGCCCGCTTCGGTCTTGTAGGTCGGCGTCGCCTCGTCGTCGGTCGCGTCCAGCGACACGTCGATGCGCTTGGGAAACACCCCTTGCTTCGCCAGGCAGCGGATCGCCCCGTTGAACAGGGCCGCGAGCTTCTCCGGGCCCACCTTCACGATGTTGTCCGCGATCGTCTCGTACGACAGCGCGCCCCGGATCTCCACAGGCTTCGTGCGACGGCTCGTACCGCGGTCGTTGCTCCCCTCTCGGACCTGCGCCGCGTTGAACCCGATGAGCCCCATCAGCGCGTCGTCCGTCAGCAGCACCTCCTGCATCGCCAGCGTGCTCTGGACTCCCCCCACGCAGCGCATGACCGTCACCAGCACGAACTGGAGGAACGGGTACAACGCCCCCGCTCGATCTTGCGGATCCAGCCCCTCGAGCAACGGCCAGACCCCGATCTCCCGGATGTAGTGGAATAGCTCGTCGAAGAACCCCGCCGTGCTCAGCGGGTAGACCCGGTCCATCGCCCTCGCCTCGTGCAGCTCCTCAGCCACCCGCGCGTCATCCCGCGTCGCGGTCAGCCATCCCGACAGCTCCGCCAACCGTGTCCGCAGATCCTCCTTGCTGGCAGCTTTCCGAGGCACGGGGCCACGTTACACATCGCGGGCCTATGTGTCCAGCTAATTCCGTCGGCTTACCGGGACCCCCGGCGTCCCTACTCCGAATCTCAGTTCCGGAAAGGGGGACCTTCGTGAATCATCCGGGCTGGGATGCGGGCGACCGCCCGCGAAGCTCGAGGACCGGCGAGCAGCCGCCCAAGATCGGGGATCGCACGTGGGCCATCGATTACCGAATCGTCACGTTCGCGCACGATCACCGGAAGTCGTTCTGGCCCGGATTATTCACGAAGGACCGTAGCGAGACCGACTTCGGCGAGCTCAGTCGAGTCGCGAAGATGCCCGTCCTGCTTGGCGCCCGCAGGGACTCGGGCCCGAGACGTACTGTACCGTACGTCGCAGGGCGCGAGGCCCGAGGACGTCGAGCAGGATGGGCAGATTCGCGGTCGCAGTAGGTCCTTCGTGAATGATCCGGGCTAGGCTGCGCACAGGGCGACGGAGCGATTCGGGGGGAACTCCCGCAACGCCTCGCCATGGGCGACGACGGCTCGCCGCGTCGGCTCCGAGCCCGGCGATTGCCCGACCCGGATCGGCGAACCTATATTGGGAATCGGGTCCAGCTCGGAGCGTGACCTGTCCCCGATGACGATCCCCGACCCCGTGCCTGTTTCGCTCAAGCGTGCGCCGTTCCGGCGTCGCAGCAGCATTCTCTTCACCCTGATCGCGGTCCTGACGGCGGTGGGCCTCGTCCCCCTCGGGACCGTCGCGTGGAAGCTCATCGATCTCAACCGGGAGGCGCTCACCACGGCGCAGCAGGAGTATCAGCTTCTGCTCGCCTCCTCGGTTGCGCGCGAGGTCCACGCGCACGTGGAAGGCCTCCAGTCGGAGCTCGTGCGCGTCGCGCGAACGCTGGGCGCAGCCGTCGGGCGGGCTGGAGCGGTGCGAGAGGACGAGGTTCGGCGCATTCTCGACGACGTCGCCGACGACCGGATGCTCTGCGTGCACTTCACCGATCTCCGAGGCGTCACCGTGGCCTCGCGATCCGCGTCGATCGAGACGAAAGCAGTCGACCCGTTGTTCCTCGAGGGGTTCGGCAGGGCCGCGGAGTCCCTGGCCGGCGGTACGGGAAACAGGCTCGCGGCGTGGGTGTCGGATCCGATCCTTCTCCCGGGGGACGCGCCGCGCTGCGCCCTGGTCCTGTCGGCTCCCGTGGTGTCCGCGGGCATCTTCCGTGGGGTGCTTTCGGCCGTCGTGGACCTGCAGTCCGCCTGGGACGCGGTCGCGGAGGCGGCGAACCGGAGCGGACACACGATTTTCGCTCTCGACGCCCAGGGGCGCCTCTTCGCCTCCAGCGATCCGGGTCGGATCCCCCCTGGAAGCCGGATGCAGGGGTCCGGACTGGTCGAGCACTTCCGCTCTACCGATGCGCGGACCAGCGTGACGCTCCCGTTCGCGTGGAACCAGGGGGGATGGGAGGAGCCGTACCTCGGGTCGTACCTCAAGACGCGAGAGGGATGGGGGATTTTCGTGCAGGCGGAGGAGCGCCGGGTGTACTGGTCGGTGCAGCAGATGATCCGGAGCACCCGCGTCTGGGCCCTCCTTGCGCTGGGAGTGGCGCTCCTGGCGGCGGTGGTGCTCGCGGGCACGCTCTCGAAACCGGTCCAGAGGCTCGCGGCGACCTCGCGGGACTTCGCCGCCGGGAACTTCTCGGCCCGCGTCAGCGTCGGCTCGCGCAACGAGATCGGCGAGCTCGCCGACACGTTCAACCTCATGGCCTCCGAGATCGAGGACTACATTCGCCGTCTGCGCGCGGCGGCGCAGGAGAACCGCGAGTTGTTCCTCGGCACGATCAACTCGCTGACCGCAGCCATCGACGCGAAGGACCCGTACACCCGAGGCCACTCGGAGCGAGTGAACGCGTACGCGGTGACGATCGCCCGTTACCTCGGGTTGTCCAAAGAGCAGATCTGGGAGGTGCACGTGGCCTCCAGACTCCACGACGTCGGCAAGATCGCGATCGACGACTCGGTGTTGCGCAAGCCCGGGCACCTCACCCCGAAAGAGATGGAGCACATGAAAACGCACCCGGTGCGGGGTGCAGCGATCATGGCCTCCATCCGCCAGATGAAGCGGATGATCCCCGGTCTGCGGAACCACCACGAGCGCTGGGCGGGAGGCGGCTATCCGGACGGCCTGCAGGGGGAGGAGATCCCTCTCATGGCGAGGATCATTGCCGTCGCGGACACCTTCGATGCCACGACCACGGATCGTCCCTACCAGAAGGCCATGACGTTCCAGCGAGCCCGCGAGCGGATCAACGAGATCAGCGGCGCGGTGCTGGACACGCGAGTGGTGGACGCTTTCAACCGGGCCTACGACGCGGGGGCGTTCGCGCCCGCGCCGCGTGAGGCTCGAGCCGACGTCGAGGTCGAGACGGAGGCCGCCCCCGTCGCCTGAGGCTGCCCCGTCGTCGCCGCGGCCCGAACGAAGATGCCTGGCGAGGGGATCGACGCTGAACCGGCCGGCCGTCCGACCGCCCATCCCTCGCGCACGGAGATCTCGTCGGGGGGACGATCGAGACTTCCGATGGACCGACCCGCCTCGAGCTCGGCGATCATCCACTCGAGGCGAGCGAGCTCGGGTCCGAACCACCAGTCGAAGAACCGGAGGCGTGACCAACGGTACGACTCGAGAACGGGGAGGGCGTTCCGGCCGGCCAGGATTGATAGATAGACGAGGACGTCGCAGTCGCGCCCCTCGCGCCGCTCGGCGGCGCGCCGCAGCAGATCGACCATGCGATCGCCTCCGATCCTCCGTGCAACCCACGCGGCCATGCTCCGAAGATTGCGGCGCTCGTACGCATCGAACGTGGGATCGAGGAGAATCCTCTCGACGAGCTCCGCGCTCTCCGGGGAAGCGATCGAAGCCAAGCTCCGAAGAATCCCCACGCCTTCGCCAACGTCCGATCGACCGAAGGCGTCCACGAGGGCCTTGACCCCTCCAGGTGGCTTGAGCTCGGCGAGTCGTTCCCGGGCGAGCCGACGGATATCCGGATCGGCCGCCGCGAGCGCCTCGATCCAGCGGGCGGAATCGCCCTGCATCTCGGCGAGGGCGCCCATGGTCTTCGTCAGTTGCCGCAGGATACCGACGACCGTGGGGTCGGTCTGACGAGTGGAGGCCTCCCTGAGGAACGAGAGCTGGGAAGGATCGCGCAGATCGACCAGGGCGTTCCCGCGGCTCCGAATCATGTCGTGCTGCCCGGGGTCGGTCACCGGCTCGGCGAGCTGCTTGCGCAGGCGATCCGCGATGCGTGCCGCCGCCCGAGGCTCCCGCTGGCGCACGACGAGCCCGATGGCCAGTTCCTCCACCGGCGGGCGGGGGTCGGCGAGCAGAGCGACCAGCGTATCGTTCGCGCCCGGGCCGCCGATGTCGGCGAGCGATGCCATGGCGTGCAACACGACTCGAAGATCCTCGTCCTGGAGCGCGGTTCGAAGGAGATTGAGGCCTTTCTGACTCTTCATGACGCCAACCGCATCCACGATGGCCGCCCGGTCGACGGGGTCGGGCCGGCCCCACAGCTTCGCGAATGTCTCGATCATCGCCGGCCCGCTCGCGGCCAGCGTGCGGTAGATCTCACCGCGCACGGGCCCGTCGGTCTCCACCTCGAGTCGCGCAAGAAGCGCCTTCGTCTTGCCCGCCGGTTTGAGAACGCCGATCGCACTGGCCACGCCGAATCGGGAGAACAGCGCGGGATCGTCCAGCGCAGCGATCAGGCGGTCGGCGATCGCCGGATCGCCGATCGCCGCCAGGGCGCGCGCCGCGGCGTCGCGGACGTAGGGCTGATCGTCCTTCAGGTAGGGAAGCACTCGGTCGCGTACCGACGGGTCGGCGACGCGACGGATCGCTCGGAGCACGACGTACAGACGGTCTCGAAGCGTTTCGTCCTTCGCGTAGCGGTCGAGCTTCGCCAGGAGCCGCGGCGTGCTCTTCGGGGCGGTGAGAACCGATACGACCTCGAGCGCGGACATGTCGATGAGGAACTCCTTCCGCACGGCGTTCACCTTCCCGGAGTCCAGGAGATCCACCGCGTCCACTTCGCCGAGGAGGGCGAGCCCGTAGGCGGCCCAGGCCTTTCGATCGAGCCCGAACATCCCTCCGTCGCGATCGGCGTCCTCGATGGCCTTTCTCAGCGCTTCGGCGTTTCCCGGCGCCCGAACTCGGCCGAGGACGAAGGCGGCAATGTTGAAGGTCTCCAGGCTCCGATTCTCGAGCTCCGCGGCCATCAACGGCGCGACTTCCGGTCCCAGCGCGATCAGACGATTGGAGATCCAGTCAAACAGCGGCTCGTCGTCGTCGTGTCGATCGGTGGCACCCCTCAGGTCTGCGAAGATCTCCTCGACCTGAGAGCGGAGTCTCTCCTGGTTCACGACGTCGGCCACCGGGCTGGGCGGCGAGTCGGGCTCCGCGGCGACCGCCGGCGAAGACACGCACGAGACGATCGCTGCCGTCGCAAGCAAGCAGTGCACGAGATTTCTCACGAACTCCTCCTGGCAGGGAAGGCGAAGCAAACAGGTCATTATCACCGCCCTGCGGGGATGCCGCAAAGCGACCCGTCCCTGGTGTGTCCGACAGGAACCTGAGGAGACGCTATTGCGAATCGGGTGGAGCGTCCCACGAAACCTCGGAGCGTCGACCAGGAAGGACGAAAACCAGCGGGCGGCGCAAGCCGGGCTGCCGGCGCCGCACGCGGGGGGCTCCGGAGCCTTCTCGCCGTGTTTTCACTCGAGTGCCCGATCGTCTTGACTTTCGTTGCTATTTCGCCTAGTCTCCTCGACGCGGAGGTTCCTGATGGCACTCACGCGTCGCCAGCTGGAAGTGCTCAACGTGATTCGGGAGTTCATCGCCAAGAACGGCTACTCGCCGAGCCTCGAGGAAATCGGATCTTCGCTCGGCCTGTCCTCCGTCGCCACCGTGCACAAGCATGTGACGCATCTGGTGGAAAAGGGGCTGGTGCGGAGGGTCTGGAACCAGAACCGCTCCATCGAAATCGTGGAGTCGGGTGGGGATCGCACCGGCACGGAGGTCCCCGTCGCAGGCACGGTCACGGGTGGTGAGGCTGTCGAGCTCCTCGCGAGCGTCGAGACGGTGAGCGTGCCGGCGGAGCTGGTGGCGGGTCGCGGGCGGACGTACGCGCTTCGTGTCAAAGGAACGGGAATGCACGACGAGCAGATTCGCGAGGGCGATCTGGTCATCGTGGAGGACCGTCACGCGCCCCGAGACGACGAAACGATCGTCGCGGTCGTGGACGGAGTCGAGACCGCGGTGAGACGTTTCTCCCGCGACGGCGCGCGAGTGCGTCTGCAGTCGTCGGATCCGGCGGTCGCCGCGCGCGTCCTTCCCGCCGATCGGGTTCAGGTGCACGGAGTGGTGGTCGCAATGATCCGGCGTTACTGATCGAGGGCGGACGTGTCCGGTTCGACATCGGTTGGCGCGGTGCTCGAGGCCGAAGGGCCGGTTTGGCTCGACGGGACGATCGCGCCTGCCGAGGACGCTTCGGTGCGAATGACCGACCCGGCCGTACAAGCGGGGCTCGGGGTGTTCGAGACGATCGCGGTCCGGAACGGCGTTCCTGTGGAGCTGTCCGAGCATCTGCGTCGGCTCGAGAACGGCGCCGCGGTGCTTTCTGTGCCCCTCCCGGAGCGCGTCGCGCTCGAGAGGGGCGCCCGCGCCATCGCCGCATCCGTCGTCGGCGGCTACGGCTGGCTGAAGGTCTCCGCGCTTCGCTCGGAGCGCTGCATCGTGTTCGGCGGAAGAATGGACCCCCTCGACGAGGGGCGAAGCGTTTCCGCGGTGCTCCTTCGATGGAGGCAGAATCCCCACGACGCGATCGCAGGGCTGAAGACCCTCAACTACGCCAATCACATCCTCGGCCTGGAGGAGGCGAGGCGTCGAGGGGCCGACGAGGGGATTTGGCGAAACACCCGCGGCCATCTGGCCGAGTGCTGCACGAGCAGCCTCTTTCTGGTCCACCGACGGACGATCTACACCCCCGCGATCTCGGACGGAATCCTCCCGGGGATCACGCGCGGGACGGTTCTCCACGCGGCACGAAACCTGGGGATCCGCGTGCACGAGGGGAAGATCCGGGTCCGCCGTCTGGAGCAGGCCGACGAAGCATTCCTGTCGTCGAGCCTCCGCGCCATTCGTCCCCTCATTCGCGTCGACGCTCGTCCCGTCGGCGACGGGGAGCCGGGTCCGGTCACGCGCGCGGTGGCCGCGGAAGTTGAGCGACTGCGTGAGCCGGAATCGGGCGGCACTCCGGACGTTCGAAGGAACCCCGTTTCCCCGTGACGAGGCCCCCACGCCGGGGCTACAATCCGACTCCGAGGAGGAGACCCGAATGAACCACGCCGCCGGCTGGACTCCAACGAGCCTGTTTGCCTGGGTGTTCCTCGCAGCTTGGCTCGCCGTGGTGGTGGTCTACGGTCTCTGGCGCTCGCGCGGCGACGCCGCTCCGGACCCGATCCGGCTTGCCGGACCGACGGACTGATCCACGCTCCCGGCCGAGCGATCGATCGCGAAGAGCAGAAGGTCGAATGCCGGAGCGGGCATGCGAAACGGCGGGTGGAAAGCGGAACTGGTGGCTCGGGACGGAGTTGAACCGCCGACGCAGGGATTTTCAGTCCCTCGCTCTACCAGCTGAGCTACCGAGCCAGCCAACGACGCTCAAACGCGCGAGATTCTGTCATGCGCGGCGCAACCACGTCAAGAAACCTAATCTCCTGTCGGCTTCGAATCAAGCGCGGGTTCGGGGGCGCGCCTTGTCGCCGTTGCCGTCGGCCACGACGGAACGCGAGGGGCGATCGATCGTCGCCGCCTCGGCCTGAGACGGAGGCACGCCGGGAGCCGCCGCGATCTGGCCGAGCCCAAGCGCGGCCCGGACCTTGCGGTCGATCTCTTTCCCGAGATCGGGGTTGTCTTTCAGGAACACCCTCGCGGTCTCGCGGCCTTGACCGATCCGGATGTCGCCGTACGAGAACCACGATCCCGATTTCTCGATCACGCGGTGGGCGACGCCCAGGTCCAGGAGGTCGCCCTCCCGCGAGATTCCCTCGCCGTACAGGATGTCGAACTCGGCGGACCGAAACGGGGGAGCGAGCTTGTTCTTCACCACACGCAGCTTGGTGCGGTTGCCGGTGCTCTCGTCGCCTTCCTTGATGGCACCGATGCGCCGAATGTCGAGGCGGAGCGACGCGTAGAACTTCAGCGCGCGTCCTCCCGTGGTCGTTTCCGGGCTGCCGAACATGACGCCGATTTTCTCGCGGATCTGATTGATGAAAACCAGCGAAGTCCTGCTCTTCGAGGTGATTCCGGCGAGCTTGCGGAGGGCCTGCGACATGAGCCGGGCCTGCAGCCCCACGTGGGAGTCTCCCATCTCGCCGTCGAGCTCCGCCTTGGGGACGAGCGCCGCAACCGAGTCCACCACGATCACGTCCACCGCCCCGGAGCGGATCAGGATCTCCGCGATCTCGAGTGCCTGCTCGCCGCTGTCCGGCTGAGAGACCATGAGATTGTCCACGTCCACGCCGAGCTTGCGGGCGTACTCCGGGTCCAGCGCATGCTCCGCGTCCACGAACGCGGCGATGCCGCCCGCCTTCTGCGCCTCCGCTACCACATGGAGCGCCAGCGTGGTCTTCCCCGAGGACTCGGGTCCGAAGATCTCGGTGAAGCGTCCGCGCGGCACCCCGCCGATCCCCACGGCGTAGTCGATGGAGAGGGAGGAGGTGGAGATCACCGGCACATCCATGTGCTCGCGATCGCCGAGCTTCATGATGGCGCCTTTTCCGAACTGCCTCTCGATCTGCGAGACGGCGAGATCCATCGCCTTGAGTCGTTCCTTCGATTCCATGCTCATGAGATCTCCTGGGAGGCATCGGGGCACCGTGAAGCGATCCCCGAGGGACGCTCGCAGAGTAGCGAGAACGCACCGAGACTGTCAAATCGGCTCGGATGCTCGGCTCGGACGCCGAAGGAGCCTGAATCGGAGCGAGCGCCGCGACGTGCCGCCGCGTCCCGCGACACGCCGCCGCGTCCCGCGACACCATCCCCGTCTCGCGCCGCATCCGATTCAGGGGGAGGGCGGTCCCCGGTTTGTGGTTGACAGGGTTTCAGGATGCCCCTTATATTTGCTTCGTCCCAAGACGCTTCCTCGGAAGTCGCCCGCGTCATCGCAGAGGAGAGCCTGAATGAAGCGAGTTCCGAGCGATGGTCTCTCTTGGCGTTCCGCTTCGGTTCCCGTCGTTGTGTTCGCTCTGGTGATTGCTCTGTCCGGATGCGCTGTCCATCGCGAGCCGATCGGGCCTTCGACTCCCCCGCGTGCGCATCCGATTCCAGCACCCCAGTCGGGAGAGCTCCCTACGGGACAGCCGGACGGATCCGCCGACGAGCGCGAGGCTCCCCGCGTCGATGCGTCTGGATCCGATGCGATCGACCAGGATCTCGTGGACCTCGATCCGCTCTCCGCTGACGGGGAGGACGAAGAAGAGGTGGCTCCGGCTCCCCACGACGAGCTCGCGGTGTCTCCACCGGTTCCCACCGCCGAGGAGGTCGAGCGGGAGAAGAAGCTCGTCCCGGGGGGAGAGACGTTCGACATTCCGATGGTCGTCAACGAGAAAGTCACGGCCTGGCTCGACTACTTCTCGGGGCCGCACAAAGCGATATTCACCGCGAGTCTGGTTCGTTCGGGACGGTACCTGGACATGGCACGTCGGGCGTTCGAGGAAGCCGGCATCCCTCGAGATCTCGCGTACATGGCCCACGTGGAGAGCGGCTTCAAGCCGAAGGCGTACTCCCGAGCGAAGGCCAAGGGGATCTTCCAGTTCATCGCGGAGACCGGCCGGCGGTACGGCCTCCACGCGGATGCTTGGGTGGACGAGCGATCCGATCCCGAGGAGTCCGCTCGCGCCGCGGCGTCGTACCTGAGGGACCTCTACGCCGAGTTCAACGATTGGTATCTGGCGCTGGCCGCGTACAACGCGGGCGAGGGGAGGATTCGCCGGGCCGTCGCGACGACGGGCTCGCACGATTTCTGGGCCATCGCGCGAACCTCGGCGATCCGGTCGGAAACGAGGAACTACGTGCCTGCGATACTGGCCGCCGCGCTCATCGCGAAGAGCCCCGCCCAGTACGGGTTCGAGTACGTGCCGGACCCCCCGCTCGCGTACGAGGAAACCGACGTTCATGGCGCAGTGGACCTGGGTGTCCTCGCGCGCCGATCCGGAATCGACGTGACGTCGCTCAAGGATCTCAACCCACACTTGCGTCGGGGGCAGACCCCCCCCGGCCGGACGACGCGGCTCAGGGTGCCGGTCGGTCTGGGCGAGGTCACGCAAGCCGCGCTCGTGAACATCCCTCCGGCGGAGAGTGTCGCGACGGTGCGCCACGTGGTGCGGAAGGGGGAGTCTCTCGGCTCCATCGCAAAGCGATACCACGTCAGCGTCCGAGCGCTGCAGCGCGCGAACCGACTCGGGACGCGCTCGACTCTGCGCGCCGGACGTACCCTCGTGATCCCGGGAGCGCACGCCGCTGTCGGGGAAGAGAGCGCGGCCGACGGTGCCGGGCGGCCACGGGCCCGTTCCTCCCATGTTGCGTACAGAGTTCGACGCGGGGACACTCTGAGTTCCATCGCGCGTCGGTTCGGAACCACGGCTGCGAGAATCGCCGCGGCGAGCGGCATCGGCGTGCACGAGAAGCTGACGGTCGGCGAGACCCTCGAGGTTCCTGCAACGGGACGCTCAGAGGGATCGCGACCCTCCGTTGCCCGCGGCGGCGGCAGCGGCTTCGTGCACACCATTCGACGCGGCGACACCCTGTGGAACATCGCCGCCCGCTATCAGGTCTCCGTCGAGCGGCTCTGCGCCTTGAACGAGATCTCCCGGGAAGAAACGCTCGTGCCCGGGAGGAGGCTCACGATCCGCGTCAACTGAGTCCGGGACGCGAGCCCGGGACCGGTCCCCATTCGCCTCTGCATCGAGCCATCGTGCTGGGTCGCGCGACGGGCGCGGTTCTCTCGGGCGTGAGCGCGCGCCTCGTCGAGGTCGAGGTCGACCTCGGAGGAGGCCTGCCCACGATCTCCGCCGTCGGCCTCCCCGACGCCGCCGTCCGGGAAGGGATCGACCGGATCCGTGCCGCGCTGCGGCACGCCGGGTTCCGTCTTCCCCAGCATCGGGTCATCGTGAACCTCGCCCCGGCGGAAGTGCGAAAGCAGGGGACGTCGCTCGATCTTCCCATCGCGATCGCGCTCCTCGAAGCGGATGGTGTGATTCCGGGACTTCGCACTGCCGGCGCCGTGATCGTGGGAGAGCTGGGCCTCGATGGCTCCCTGCGACCGGTGCGCGGCGCGCTATCCATTGCGTTCGCCGCGCGGGAGGCCGGGCGTGCACAGCTCGTCCTGCCTGCCGCCAACGCCGAAGAGGCCGCGCTGGTGGACGGCGTGGCGGTGATCCCGGCGGAGTCCCTGGCCGATGTCGTTGCCATCGCACGGGGATTCGCGCGCCCCGAGCCCGTTCGAGTGGACGCGGCGGCTCTGCTCGGCGCGGCCTGGAATCTCCACGGGGGCCAGGGCGATCTCGCGGACGTTCGCGGCCAGCCCGCGGCGCGGCGAGCGCTCGAGACCGCGGCGGCCGGCGGACACCACCTTCTGCTCTCGGGGCCCCCGGGGTGCGGGAAGAGCATGCTCGCGCGAAGGCTTCCCGCGATCCTGCCCTCGCTGACGCTCGAGGAGGCGCTGGAGGCGACGCGGGTCTGGAGCGCCGCAGGCCTGAGCCGGGGACTCGTGACGGCTCGCCCCTTCCGTGCGCCGCATCACACCATCTCCGTCCCGGGGCTCACCGGCGGCGGCTCCCTTCCGCGTCCGGGCGAGCTGAGCCTCGCCACGCACGGTGTGCTCTACCTCGAGGAACTCCCGGAGTTCCGGCGCGAGGCGCTGGAAGCGCTGCGGGAACCGGTGGAGGAGGGGGTCGTCACCGTCGTGAGGCAGCGCGCGTGCGAGACGTTTCCGGCGCGGTTCGTCCTGGTCGCGTCGATGAATCCTTGCCCCTGCGGATGGCACGGCGATCCGCACGGGAGGTGCCGCTGCACGCCGCAGGAGGTGCGGCGGTACTGGATGAAGCTGTCGGGGCCGCTGCTCGATCGGTTCGATCTGGTGGTGGACGTGCCGCCCGTCGATCTTGCCGACCTCGTTGACGCAAAGCGCGGGGAGTCATCGGCGGACGTGCGTGAGCGCGTGATGCTTGCGAGGCAGGTACAGCACGCGCGATTCGAGCATCACGAGCAGGCGAACCGCGGCAGGTGCAACGCCCAGATGGGATCGAAGGAACTCGATCGATTCGCCGCTCTTTCCGCGAATTGCCGCCGACTTCTGGAGAACGCCTGTCGGACGCTGGGTCTCTCGGCTCGAGGCTACGACCGCGTGCGTCGTGTTGCGAGAACGCTTGCGGACCTGGAAGTGGCGGAGAGGATCGAGGAGTCGCACGTGGCGGAGGCGGTACAGTACAGGCGAGAGCCACGGCCACGATGACGAAGCCCCACAGTCGCGGCGACAATGCAGCAGAGACGCCTTCCTCGCAGTTGCCTTGCCCAGAAATTGCGCGTACATGGACGCCAGGCAGTGTGGGGGTGACGAACATGAAACTCCTCGCCTTGCGAGTTGGAACGTGCCTAGGCGGTCTTGTTCTCGTCACGGCATCGACGTTCGCGGCAGTGACCGACCTTCGTTTGTCAAAGTCAGGTGCCGATGTAGTCCTGACCTGGTCGACGGGCGCTTCGACCTTCAGAGTCTTCCGCAGCGAGACAGCAGTCTTCATGTCGGGAAATGGTCTCGTCGCTCAAGGGCTGTCCACCGCACCTGCATCTGATCCCGCAGGTTTGCTGGGTCCCAGGCTTACCTTCTACCAGGTCCTCGGTTCCGACGAGCCCGACCCACCGCTCTACGAACTCAACCCACCTCGCGCGGTCCCGTCGATTACGATGCTTGTGCTTATCGGGTTGACTCCGAAGACCACCATGGGTAGTGTACGGCGGTGGGTCGGCCCGACTTCCCCAGGTCCTTGAAAGAGTTCCAGCGACGGTTCGCAGACGAGGCAGCCTGCCAGGCCTATCTCGCGGCGTGTCGGTGGACCGAGGGGTACCGGTGCACGCGGTGCCAGAACACCGAGGCGTTCGAGTTGGCTGGGCGTCGGCTCTGGCAGTGCAAGGCCTGCGGCTATCAGACCTCGGTCACGGCTGGAACGATTCTGCACCGAACCCGAATGCCTCTCACCCTCTGGTTCTGGGCGGCGTACCTGGTCACCACGCACACACCGGGTCTCTCGGCATTGCAGCTGCAGCGGCAGCTCGGCCTGGACTCCTACGAGACGGCCTGGGCCATGCTCCACAAGCTGCGGCGGGCGATGGTACGGCCCGACCGCGAAGCTTTGAAGGAGAAGGTTGAGGTGGATGAGGTCTACATCGGCGGCCCCGAAGCTGGCCTCGAGGGAGGACGACAACTCGTGTGCAAAGCGTTGGTTGTGGGCGCCGTCGAGGTGCGCGGGAAGGGCTCCGGCAGGGTGCGTCTCCAGGTGGTTCCCGATGCGTCCGGCGCCTCGCTCACCGGATTCGTTGCGGCGAACGTCCAGCGTGGTGCGGTCGTCCTGACCGATGGCTGGGGAGGCTACGCACCGCTCCAGGGCATGGGTTACCGCCACCGCCCCAAGGTCCAGGGCAACCCGGAGCGGGCGGCGAAGATTCTGCCTCGTGTGCACCGGGTCTTCGGCAACCTCCAGACCTGGCTCCGCGGCACTCATCACGGCGTCGGCAAGCAACATCTGCAGGTCTACCTTGACGAGTTCACCTTCCGCTTCAACAGGCGCCGCACCCCCATGGCGGCCTTCCAGACCCTTCTCGGTCTGGCCACCGCCCGCGCCCCGACGACCTACAAGATGTTGTATGGTTCGGAGTCAACCCGATAAGCACAACGATGCTTACTCCCAACAGCGGTCAGTCGGGCACCAGCGTGACGATTGCCGGCGCCAACTTCACCGGCGGGGGCGGCATGGTTGTCATGTTCGGGGACTTCGCCGCGACCGTTCAGTCATCGACAGCAACCGAGATCGTGACCACGGCACCTATGGGGTAGTTACAAGCGAAGTCGTCGTGTGCGTCGCTGAGACCTGCTCCAACAAGGTCCGCTTCACCGTAGCGGTCGGGCCTACCTTCCAGAACATCAGCTCCTTGGCTTTCGAGCCTAGCACTGGAAGCCTGTGGGTCGCGGATCGAGGCACTGCGGACAAGGTGATCGAGATCGACAGCGCCGGCACGGTTCACACCAGGACGCCAGTAGGGCCCTTCGAGTCAAAGATAACGGCCGCGGACGCTGCCGCAGGGGACTGTTGTGGTGAGGCTGTCTCGATTGGCGGGGAGACGCTCATCGTCGGCGCGCCGTGCGATGACGATGCTGGGAGTTTCAGTGGATCGGCCTACGTCTACGTTCGCGATGGCGCGAACTGGACGCAACAGCAGAAACTCGTCGCAGCTGACGGTGCGGCGATCGACCAGTTCGGAGAGTCCGTCTTCGTTGACGGCGACACGGCGATCGTAGGTTCGCCCTTTCCGAGCAGTGGCGGTGGCGCCGCGTATGTCTTCGTGCGGAACGGCACGGTGTGGTCCCAGCAACAAAAACTTGTTGCTTCTGACAGTGCTGTGGACGATGAGTTCGGGCTATCGGTAGCTCTTGCAGGCAACACCGCCATCGTGGGCGCTCCATGTAATGACCATGCTGGGAATTGCACGGGTGCGGCATACGTCTTTGTCCGCAGTGGAACAACTTGGACCCAGCAGCAGAAGCTTACGGCGAGCGACGCCGCCGCCGGCGACCAGTTTGGGATCTCGGTGTCCTTGAGCGGAGACATCGCCGTAGCGGGCGCAGAACTCGACGACGACGCAGGTTCGTCGAGTGGTTCGAGTTACGTGTTCGTCCGGAGCGGGACCACATGGAGCCAGCAGCAAAAGCTAGTAGCCAACGATGCAACGAGTAATGATCGGTTTGGTGTCGCGGTGTCCGTCTCCGTGGAGACCGCGGTCATGGGGGCCTACGGCGATGACAGCAGCAGAGGATCAGCTTACGTCTTCGTTCGCAACGGGACGAGCTGGTCACAGCAACAGAAGCTCACAGCGAGCGACGGCAATACAAGCGATCGGTTCGGGTGGTCGGTCGCCATAGAAGGTGGGAGCATCGTAGTGGGCGCTCAAGGAGACGATGGATTCAGAGGGGCCGCATACCTCTTCTTACGCAGCGGCACGAGCTGGAGCGAGGACCAGAAGCTGACGGCGACCGATGGTGGGGCGAATGACCTGTTTGGTAGCAGTGTCTCCACTCATGGAGACAGCGTGGTCGCTGGAGCCTACGAGCATCCTCCCGGAGGTGCCTCGTACGTGTTCCGGGAACTGGTGGACGAGCCGTTCATCAGCATTGTGTCGCCGGGCGATGGGAGTGGCCGCATCTACTTCTCAAGCCCTACATTCCGCACATCGCGCCGGCATTTGCGTGCAATTAGCGGTGCGTCAGCGTGGCGTGGTGAACACCGTCGCGGGGATGTTCATGAGGCGTAGCACCTGCGCTGGAGTTCGGTGAGTTCGGGCGGGAGGACTCGGACGGCGGTTCCGCGGGCCAACACGGCGTGGCGGGCGGTGAGGGAGAAGAGCCGGAAGATCTGTTCGGACGTGGGCTGCTGGCAGGAGCGGTCTTCCGGGTAGAGCGGTAACTCCGCGACGCGAGCGCGGCCCATGCCGCGACGCAGTTCGCGCTCGACGAGTGCTTGCGCGAGCAGGGCGAGGAAGTACACGCAGAAGAAGGCTTCGATGCGGGCCTCGTTCTTGAGGAAGACCGGGGCAATCGCGAATGTTGACTTGAGCTGCTCGAAGCGCTTCTCGATCGCCGGCTGTCGGCGGTGGGCAGCGAAGGCCTCCTGGATCGTGAGCGTCCGGTCGTTGGTCAGGAGAGGGTACATCCCGTCGCTCTTGCGGTCGTAGGCGATCATGTCTTCGTCGATGCGCCAGTCGAGCCGCCAGCCGCGCTTGGTCCGACGCACGTAGCGGGTGGCGGGCCCCGGTCGCCGGCCGATCTCCTGCCGATAGCGGTGCTGCTCGGTGCCGACGATCTTCACCTCCACCCAGCGCGCGACCTGCTGGCCGGAGAGAATCGCCCCGACGCGCTCGTCGACCTCCTCATACGAGCGCCGGCGCGACTTCGAGCCGGTGAGCTGGGCCTCCAACTCGCCGAGGAGTTCCTCGGCCTTGGCGATGCGCTCGCGGCGGGACTGTTCCTGCTGGAGCGCGAGCAGGCTGCTCCAGAGCCAGAATACGGGCCAGCCCTCCTTCGAGGGCAGGTGGTGCCGAAACGCGCGCCAGCGATCTCGCGGGCCGTCCTTGCGCCGTGCGTTCTCCACGTCGCGGACGGTTTCCCAGGGCGGCTCGTGGCGCTGGATCCACTCGCGGAACTCGCGATCCTCGAGTCGGGTGCGCGGCATGACTGTCAAGAACCGGCCGCGCTTCCGGTCGATGTGGTTCATGGCGTCTTCGTTGCAGAGCTTGCAGTCGGCGACGTAGAGAAAGTCGGCCGTGCCGGTGACCTGGCAGAGGGCGTCCCAGGTCGCCTCGTGGGTCACGACGTCGCTCGTGTTGCCGTCCGCACAGCGGAACTGGACCGGGACGCCACCGTCGCGCGAGGTGGTGAGGATGAAGAGCAGCTGCTTGAGATCCGGACGGTGATCCTTGGAATGGCCGTAGGTCACGAAAGGGGCTCGCTTGCCGCGGATACGCCGGCCGCGGGCGCCGCGGTACTGCCCGGTGAACTTGATGCTCGTCGAGTCGTCGTGCAGTTCGTCGAGGGCGACCTCGAAACGCTTCACGGCCGCGACCACGACCCGCGTCAGCAGGCTGCCACGATCGGCGTCGAACAGACGGTCGAGGGCGCGCCCGACGACATCGTCGCCGACGTGGGTGGCCTCCTCGGCACTCAGCCCGAACGCCTCCGGCACGAAGGTGGCGACGATCTCCTGCTGACGATAGATCGGCTCGCGCTCGACCAGGATCGAGCGCAGCAGTACGCCGAGTGCCTTCGCGTGGGAGACCCGCTGGCGCCTGTCCGTCGTCGGGACCGCCTGCGCCAGAGCTCGTCGAGGCCGAGCCGGCGCAGCACGTGGTTGACCAGCGGAAGCGGCCCGAGTCGCTCCGTGCGTACCGTCAGGTCCGAGGCGTCCAGGCGAATCGGCTTGCCTCCTTTCTGTCTGACGAGTATACTATCGTCAGACAAGGAGGGTTGTCAAGAGCGATGAAACGCGACCACAAGCCCGTGCCACGCCGACTCCGCCAGCGGACCGCCGATCTGCGGCGCCGCATCCAGGCGCTGGACTACGTCTCCTCCGGTACCCTGCACTCGAGATCACGGCCCTGCGGCAAGCCGAACTGCCGCTGCGCCACCGACCCCGATGCCTGGCATGGCCCCTACCACGACTGGACGCGGCGAAAGAACGGGCGCCTCGTCCACAACGCCGTGACCGACGATCAGGCCCGGCTGATCCGTCGCGCGATCGCCAACCGCCGCGAGATCGACCGGCTATTGGCGCAATGGGAGGACGAAACGGTGCTCGAGATCCTCGGCCCGGATCGCGTAACCGACTGACCAGTCACGAGATAAATTCAGCGGATTTCAGCCCGAGATGTGCGGAATGTAGGTCAAGCGGGTCTGTCGGCGCTGGAAACAAGGGAACGATCCGCTACATTGACTCGCTGACGAACGCAAACATGTGTGTCCGCGCTGCGGGCGTTGCGACCAGCGACCCGGTTCAAGCGAGGGGAGTGGCGGTGCGCGACGGCGAGCCGAACGTAGCGTACGTGCTCGACGGAAACAACAACACGGTGCGCCGGGTGCCGAGTACCGGAGCGATCGACTCCAACTGGGGCAACACCTCTTCTCTGGCCTTCAACAACCCGGCCGGTGCGCGCTTCGATTCCACAGGGAACCTCTACGTGAGCAGTTCGACGGCGATCTCCAAGGTCGCATCGAGCGAAGCTGTCTCGCTGGTCGCGGCAGGCTTCAGTGGCGTCGCAGGGATGGACATCTCTGAGGACACCGGGATACCAGTTCTCCTCGTTGCCGACAAGGCTGCAGGCTCGGTGTTCCTGGTCAACCCCCAGGACGGCGCCAGGGACCTCGTCATCGATGGCCTGACGAGCCCGGTGGCGGTTGCCTTCTCGCGTGACCTAGCCACCGGGGAACGGTTCTGCGACGTGGCGGAATCGACGCGGATCCTGAGGTTGGCGGATCCGCTGGTGAAGTTCACCGGGCCGGGGTCAATCCCGGTCCTCATTCACAAGTACAGGCCGGAGGACGCCTACCCGAGCGCCTTCCAGGGAGAGGATCGCAAGATCTCCGTCGAATTCGCGGTTTGGCCCCCCAGGGCCGGCGTCAGGCTGTACTTCCGGTTAATCGATCCCAAGGACACGGCTCCGTATGCGTCCACAGGCGCCAACGACAACCGGGGTGGTCCCGGGACCCTGAGCGTTCCCGATGCTGTGTCAGATCCGAAGGGCAAGGTCCGGACCGTGCTGACGATCACAGATACCTACGCTGGCGACAACTATCAAGTGGAGGCGAGTCTTGAACCCATCGCGACCTTCCAGAAGACCGCGCGAACCGGTGTGTTGACGGCATGGAAGCGCGCCTACGTCGAGTATGACCGAATGTACAAGGTGGGGGAGTTCATCAGCCAGACTTCGGGCGTCGGTCAGCCGGACCCGACCAAGGTGTACGTCGTTGATCCGGCGACGTTCTCGGTCGGAGACGAGGTTCACGTCCTTTCCGGGACCTTCAACACCCAAACAGCAGCCGCGGCTGAAGGAGAGCACCGAAGCGTCACATCCGTGGGAGCGGATCACATCGTTGTCGACACTGGACTAACCAACTCGTATCTATACCTGGGACCCGGCCCGCCTGGGACCGCAGCTCCCTACAGCTTCGTCGCGCGATTCGACAGCGGCGCCTGCACCGTCCAACCGACCTCGGAGCTTCTCAGCCGAGCGTTCGATGACCCATTCACTGAGTGGCGGTTTGTAGATGGAGGCAGTTTCGTGCCTTGTGCTTATCGGGTTGACTCCGAAGACCACCATGGGTAGTGTACGGCGGTGGGTCGGCCCGACTTCCCCAGGTCCTTGAAAGAGTTCCAGCGACGGTTCGCAGACGAGGCAGCCTGCCAGGCCTATCTCGCGGCGTGTCGGTGGACCGAGGGGTACCGGTGCACGCGGTGCCAGAACACCGAGGCGTTCGAGTTGGCTGGGCGTCGGCTCTGGCAGTGCAAGGCCTGCGGCTATCAGACCTCGGTCACGGCTGGAACGATTCTGCACCGAACCCGAATGCCTCTCACCCTCTGGTTCTGGGCGGCGTACCTGGTCACCACGCACACACCGGGTCTCTCGGCATTGCAGCTGCAGCGGCAGCTCGGCCTGGACTCCTACGAGACGGCCTGGGCCATGCTCCACAAGCTGCGGCGGGCGATGGTACGGCCCGACCGCGAAGCTTTGAAGGAGAAGGTTGAGGTGGATGAGGTCTACATCGGCGGCCCCGAAGCTGGCCTCGAGGGAGGACGACAACTCGTGTGCAAAGCGTTGGTTGTGGGCGCCGTCGAGGTGCGCGGGAAGGGCTCCGGCAGGGTGCGTCTCCAGGTGGTTCCCGATGCGTCCGGCGCCTCGCTCACCGGATTCGTTGCGGCGAACGTCCAGCGTGGTGCGGTCGTCCTGACCGATGGCTGGGGAGGCTACGCACCGCTCCAGGGCATGGGTTACCGCCACCGCCCCAAGGTCCAGGGCAACCCGGAGCGGGCGGCGAAGATTCTGCCTCGTGTGCACCGGGTCTTCGGCAACCTCCAGACCTGGCTCCGCGGCACTCATCACGGCGTCGGCAAGCAACATCTGCAGGTCTACCTTGACGAGTTCACCTTCCGCTTCAACAGGCGCCGCACCCCCATGGCGGCCTTCCAGACCCTTCTCGGTCTGGCCACCGCCCGCGCCCCGACGACCTACAAGATGTTGTATGGTTCGGAGTCAACCCGATAAGCACATCGTGCCTTCCTGGCCCATCGTCGGCGAGAGCGACATCGATGCGAGGAGTTTCCTTTTTTTCAAGAACCGGCAGAGTCCCGCCTCGTACATTCCGAAGACGAATCACGTGCAACTCGTCGCCGCGGGTTCATCCGACCAGGAAGCCACAAAGGGCTTGACGTCGGCGCTCAACGATGGGCCTACCGTTGCCACCAACTGGTCGTGGATCTTCACCGATCGCATCGCAAGCGCCTGCAACCTGTGTAGCCCGGCCCAGCTCAACAACTTCGTTGCGAGCGTGACGGTCCATGAGATCGGCCACCAGTGGAACGTCAACCGGGAGTTGCCCGGTACAGGAGGCCATGATTCAGAGAACGCCTGGAAGCCGGCCACGGAGGAGTGCCTGATGAACGAGTCGCGGGAACCCACTCTCGGCGTCGCCCGGTTCCACGGTGACCTTGCCGCACCCACCAAGGATCTTTATTGTATCCGTGGACACGTGGACGACCTGAACCAGGACCCATGCACGTGGCCATGAGAGGTTTGCCATGAAGCGACTCTTCGCACTCGCCGTTCTGTCGTCTGTGGGCAGTCCGCTGCTGGCGGACGTAGGCGTACGCATCGTCGACTACCCGTCGCGGGTCTTGCGATATAGCCCGATCTTCATTACGGCGAAGATTACGAATCACGGGCAGGATCCCGTCTTGGTGCCGGCGACGAACCACACGGAAAGTCGGCATTTCATCGAAAAGGGCCGGACCACCGACGGGCTAGCCGAATTCAGCCCGTACGAGAGTACCGGTGGAGGGTCGGTTGTCTGGCTCAAGCCAGGGGAGTCATGGTTGTTCCGGGCGGACATCGGCCCATGGTCGCAAGACCCAGGGTCATACTTCGTCCGCGCGGGCGTTCACAGCACGGGCCGGTGTCAGCACCAATCGACAGGGACGGAAACCTTTCCTCTGAAGCTCCTTGAAAAACACACCGGCACGACACTTTACGAGTGCTGGGCAGGGCACGCGGCGTCGAACGTGGTGGCGATCGAGGTAGTCGAGCCTACGGCCGCGATCGACCGGGAGGCTCTGGACTACGTGAGATCGCCCGATTTTCCAATCTCGTGCTGTGGAGATCAGAAGTTCCACCTCCGGCTGCAGTTCGGAGCCGCCGCCCTGCTAGAGCGCTTCCCAACGAGCCACTATACATACGTGGGGGCGCTCTACGCGTGTACCAAGGCGCCGGATTGCCTGCAAAGACTCCTGGAGTCGCAACCGTTGCATCCACTGACTTCGTACGCTCGTTTGGAGCGAGAACTCGCGTTGATCGAGACGGGGCGAACTCAGGAGGTCACCGTGTCGTCGGTTCAGCAAATGAACCTGCCCGGACCTCTCAAAGAGTACCTATTACAGGAGAGTAGGAAACCGAGAAGATCGCAGGCCGCTGTGAGCGAGCAGCGAAGGTGATCAACTCAGGGGCTGGGTCGGCCCCGGCGGGCTGTGGAGGAGCACCGAAGCGGCGGGGGTTGACGAGATGGTCATGTCAGGAGCGGAGGAGAGCCCGGACCCTGTCGCGCCAGTCCGCCGGCGGACATCCCCCCCGATGCCGCAGCCACCGGCTGAGGGTTCCCGGGTCGATGCCGATCTTGCGCGCGATGACGGAATGCGGGACGCCGAGGTTCCGGCGGACGGTCTCGACCCACGCCCCGAAGGACGACGGCGGGGTATACGGGGCGTACCCCAGGAAGTCGATAATCCCCGCCATCCACCGGAGCGCCGGCACCGTTCGGTTGCTCTCCCAGTTCGTGACCGTCGCCTCGTTCGTCCCGATCCGCTCGGCCACCTCCCGCTGGAGGAGGCCGAGATCCATCCTCTTCTTTTTGATGTGCGCGCCGAGCGTGGTCGGGTTCTCAGGATAACCGCGCGGGTTGGGCACTTTTGCCCGAAGCTGGAGCGGCCACAAAAAGGCAACGCAGGGGTGCCCTTGCGGGTACCACGGGTCCCCCGACGGACGATGCCGCTGCACGCCGAGCGAGGTGCGCCGCTACCTCATGAGGGTCTCCGGGCCGCTTCTGGACCGGTTCGATCTGGTCGTGGACGTGCCGCCAGTGGACCTGCGCGCCCTGGTCGAGGCGGCACCGGGCGAATGCTCCGAAGACGTGCGCCGGCGGGTCGTGCAGGCGAGAGAGAGGCAGCGCGCGAGATTCGGCCCGCGTGGACCAAGCTGCAACGCACAGATGGGACCGGCAGATCTCGCTCGCCACGCCCAGCTGGGCCCCGCGCCGCTGCGGCTCCTGCGGTCGGCCTGCGAGCGTCTGGGGGTGTCGGCGCGCAGCTTCGACAGGATCCGCAGGGTCGCGCGGAGTCTGGCGGATCTCGACGGTGCGGAGGTGGTCGAGCCTCCGCACATCGCGGAAGCGGTTCAGTATCGATTCCGACGCGATCCATTCGGCTGAAGCTCCCGATTTGCTTCGATTCAGCTCCTCCTCACTTTCCTGTCGTACACCCCGAGCCGTCGGGCGCGTTGACACGGCGTCGGCACGCCGCTATCCTCGGAAGGTTGCGGCGTAATTCGAGGCAATCGCCGCCTGATTCGAGGAGCAGGTTCGATCCCATGGCGACGGCGACCCCCGTGAAGCTCAGCATCCCCAGCGAGATCCGCCTCGTCGATCTCGTTCACGAGGCGGCGCAGAAGATGGCGGAGATCGCCGGCTTCGGAGAAGACGAGGCCCTCGACGTGGGTCTGGCGGTTCGGGAGGCAGTGATCAACGCGATCCGACACGGGAACCGGAGCGAATCGGGCCGGACCGTGGACCTGACGCTTCGAGCGAACGGCGCCGGGATCACCGCCACGGTGCGCGACCACGGCGACGGATTCGACCCGGGCGGGACGCTGGACCCCACCGCGGAATCGAACCGGCTCCGAACCTCGGGGCGGGGGATCCTGCTCATGCGCGCGTTCGTGGACGACGTGAGTTTCCGGAAGTTCCGCGGGGGGGGCACGATCGTCACTCTCGTGAAGGCGATCCGCTCGCCACGACCCGCGGTGGGCGATCCCAATTGACGACGGAGGGCTACGATGATGAAGGCAATGATCCGGCAGGTCGGTCGGGTCGCGGTGTTGGACCTCTCGGGGAAGATCACGATCGGAGAAGGCGACGTGGTGCTCCGTGAGAAGGTCCAGGAGATTCTGGAGGCCGGAAGCAAGGACGTTCTCCTCAATCTCGAGAAGGTCTCCTACATGGATTCGGCGGGCATCGGCGAACTCGTGGCGTGCTTCAAGCGGACGAAGGAGAAGGGGGGCACAGTGAAGCTCCTCAAGCCGTCGGGCAAGGTGGCCGACCTGCTGGCCCTCACGAAGCTCGAAGAGGTGTTCGACACGTTCAGCGACGAGAAAGTCGCGCTGGTTTCCTTCTGATCCGGGAGCCCCGGGCCGCCGGATATGGATCCCGGGCCGTTCCGCCGCGCTCCCGGCTCAGCGTTCTCCACCGAGACGGTGCTTCCAGCGGGCGATCATCTGGAGGGCTTCGAGGGGGGTGATCTGGTCCGGGTTTCTCTCCCGGATCTCGGCCAAGATCTCCTGCGCCGCCGGGTCGGCGGGCTCCTCGGCGAGCTCATCGGGTAGCTCCGAGGAAAAGAGCGAGGCCTGCACCACCGAGCGTGGAAGTTTGCCCCCGCGATCGCGCGATCGCGCCCGGCGGGGGAGCCCGTCTTTTCCGAACTCGTCCCGTTCCAGGTTCGCGAGGATCTCCCGGGCACGCGCAATCACGGGCGCGGGGACGCCTGCCAGACGCGCCACCTGGATGCCGTACGACCGATCCGCGGCACCGGCCTCCACGCGATGAAGGAACACGACCTTTTCGCCGATCTCGCGGACCGCCATCCGCACGTTCACCACGTGGGGTAGCTCGACGGCCAGCTCCGTCATTTCGTGGTAGTGGGTCGCGAAGAGCGTTCGCGGCGGTCCGCCGCGGCGGTCGTGGAGGTACTCCGCCATCGCCCATGCGATGGAGAGCCCGTCGAACGTGGACGTCCCCCGCCCGATCTCGTCCAGGAGCACGAGGCTCTGCGCCGAAGCGTTGTGGAGGATGTTGGCCGTCTCGGTCATCTCCACCATGAACGTGCTCTGTCCCTCCGCCAGGCTGTCGGACGCCCCCACGCGACAGAAGATCCGGTCCACCAATCCGATCTCGGCTTCTTCGGCGGGAACGAACGAGCCGGCCTGGGCCAGGAGTACGATCAGGGCCACCTGTCGGAGGTAGGTCGACTTGCCTCCCATGTTGGGCCCGGTGAGGATCGCGATGGCACCCGCCGCGGTGTCCAGCGTCGTGTCGTTGGGCGTGAACCGACTGCCCGAGAGCATCGCCTCCACGACGGGATGCCGTCCCGCCACGATGCGGAGATTGGTCCCGCGATGGACCGCGGGGCGTGCGTACCCGCGAACCGCGGCCGTTTCCGCCCAGCCGGAGAGGACGTCCAGAATGGCGACCGCTCGCGCCAGAGCCTTCAGCCTCGGCGCTTCGGCGGCGACGTCCCCACGAAGGGCTCGGAACAGCTCCTGTTCGAGCTCCTCGATGCGCTCCTGGGCGTGCAGGACCTTCGCCTCGTGCTCCTTGAGCTCCGCCGTCACGTATCGCTCGCCGCCGGCGATGGTCTGCTTCCGATGGTAGCGGTCGGGGACCAGGCGGAGGTTCGCCTGGCTCACCTCGATGAAATACCCGAAGACCCTGTTGAAGCGGACCTTCAGGGACGCGATTCCCGTGGCCTCGCGCTCGCGTGTCTCGAGGCGCGCGATGTACGCACGGCCGTCTCGGCGGATCGCCCGCAGCTCGTCCAGCTCGACGTTCCATCCGTCGCGGATGATCCCTCCCTCTTGCGCGCTCGAAGGCGGCTCGTCCGCGAGGGCCGCCGCCAGCTTCCGGGCCAGGTCCGTGCAGGGGTCGAGCCGGGTCAGCGTGTCCCGGGAGAGAGGAGCGGCGAGCTCGCTCGTGGCCTCGATCAGTGCCGGCAGGAGATCGAGGGAGGCCCGCAGCGATACGAGATCCGGCGCATGCGCGGTCTGATTCACCGCCCGCGCCAGCAGCCGCTCGATGTCGTGGGTGGCGCCCAGTCGCTCGCGCAGGCGGCGCCTCATCTCGGCCCGGTCGACGAGCTCCTGCACCGCGTCCAGACGCCGCGCGATCTCGACCGGGTCGAGGAGGGGAGCGACGATCCAGCGATTCTGGAGCCGGCCCCCCGCGGCGGTCACGGTCGAGTCGAGGATGTGGAGAAGAGAGCCCTTCCGCGAGCCGTCGCGCAACGATCGTTCGATCTCGAGGTTGCGGCGGGTCGCGGGGTCGAGCGAAACGAAATCCGAGGTTTCGTGAAACGCGATGGCGTCGATGTGCTCCAGCTTACTCTTCTGCGTCTCCTGAGCGTACAAGAGCAGTCCCCCCGCGGCCGCCGTGGCCGCGGGGTGCCGTTCGAGGCCAAAACCCTCGAGGGTCGCCACATCCAGATGACGCTTCAGGACGTCCGCGGCCGAACCCGGGGCGAACGCGTAGGGATCCGCCGAAGTCAGGACGGCGCCGCCGGTGCGTTCCCTTCGAAACGACTCGGTCCAGGCGAACCCTTCCGGATGAACGATCTCCCGCGGGACGAACGCAAGGAGCCGATCGGCCAGAGACTCCCACGAGTCCCTGCCTTCCGGCGACTGCCATGCGAGAAACTCGCCCGTTGAAGCGTCGAGGAACGCCGCGCCGAGCGTGTCCCCGGCCGACGCGACGGCGGCCAACCACGCGTTGGACTTCGCATCGAGCTGCGAGGGATCGGTGACCGTTCCCGGCGTCACGACGCGGATCACCTCGCGTCGCACGAGCCCCTGCGCCTTGCGCGGGTCCTCGACCTGCTCGCAGATCGCCACGCGGCGCCCCGCCCGTACGAGCCGTGCCGCGTACGCCTCCAGCTGATGGTGGGGGAACCCGCACATGGGAACCACGTGTTCCGTCCCCTTTCCCCTCGCGGTGAGCGTGAGCTCCAGGATGCGACTCGCCTCCCGGGCGTCCTCGTAGAACATCTCGTAGAAGTCCCCCATGCGGAACAGGAGGACCGCGTCGGGATGGTCCCCCTTGAGGGACCGGTACTGCCGGAACATGGGTGTGAGGTGGGAAGCCTCTTGCATCAGCGGCCGGAGTATAGCACTCGGCCGGTCGCGTTTCGGCGGTTCCGGGGTGCGCAGACGACGCGTCGACGGCAGGCGAGGAGAGGCCAGCGAACGAATCGCTCCCCAGATTCGGCTGCATCCGCCGCCCCCGGACGCCTCGGTCGCACGCACGCCCCGGGGGTTCTTGACGTTGGCGAGCGGCGGGAGATATAAAGGCCCACGTGGAGTCCGAGCACCTCGCTGCCGAGTTGACCGATCAGGATCGGATTCTGATCGTTTTCGGTTATCTCGGGCCGCTCGCGCTCGTTTCTCTCGTGGCGAGCCGGCGCGAGTTCGTGAAGTGGCACGCGAAGCAGGGGATCCTTCTCTCGGTCTTCCTCGTCGCCCTCTACGTCGTGCTCAAGCCGGTGCACCTCCTGCTCCGCAAGTACCTGTGGATCGCCGTGGCGGAGCTGTTCTGGGCGTGCGTGGGCCTCACGGCTCTCGGGCTGTTCGTGCTGATGCTGCTGTGCATCGTGCGCGCGCTCGAGGGGGAGCGATTCAAGATCCCGTTCCTCGGCGACCTCGCGGACCAGTTCTGAGAAGCTCAGGGTTCGGGTTCGTCGGGGGCAGGCTCAGGAATCGGGACCTTCCATTCGTCGGCGTGAAAGATCAGGGGGGCGTAGCCGGCGGAGAAGGCCGTCTCGCGGATGCTCAGGTTCCGGAGCGAGTACTCGAGGGCGGCCGCGAGGAAAACGCGCTGGGCTGCCGCGAGCCGCTCGTCGAATTCCAACCGCTTCGCCGGCTCGAGAGAAGAGCCGTCTCCGGCCTCGGCGCGGACGCTGCGCGCGACGGCGGCCTGGTCCGCCATGATCTTCTCGAGATCGGCCTGAGCCACGCTCGTCCACGCCGCTCCGGACGGCGCCGCCGCCGGGAGAGTCCCCGCCGCAGACGCCTGCAGCGCGAGATTGCGGCTGTAGCGGGCACGATCGGCGTTGGCGGGGTCCAGCTTTTCCGCGCTGCGCCAGGCCTCGGCCGCTTCCGCGTACCGACTCAATCGAGCGCGGGCCACGGCCAGGCGGTCCCACTCCGACGGCGACGCGTCGCCGAGCGCCACGAGAGCGGAGTAGTCTCGTTCCGCGTCGGTCCAGTTCGAGCGGGAGAACGCGTCTTCGCCGAGATAGCGCCGGGCCCAGCGCCGGTAGCCTGGGGCGGCCATGTTCTCGGCGTCGAATCCCTCGATGGCGGCGCGATACCAGCGGACCGCCTCGTCTCTCCGCGCCTGGTCCGCGTACAGCTTGGCGGCTCGAAACTCTTCCAGCGGCCGGGCGGGTTGCGGCCAGGCGCGGCTCTCCAGTCGACCGGTCGCCTCGGCGGCCGCGGCGCGGGCCTCGTCCCGTCGCTCGAGATTCGACAGGGCGTTCGCCAGGAAGAAGCTGACCTCCAGGTTGTTCGCCGACGCCGCCTCCTCCTGGAGCTTCGCGAGGGAGCGCTCCATCAGGCTGCGCTGCTTCGGTGCGTCTCCGGCGATTCCGTGACAGTAGCCGAGGCGATACAGCAGCGGACCGCTGAGCTGTCCCTCCGCATCCAGAGACTCGAGGATCGGGCGCGCCTCGGCGCACTTCCCGTCGTCGTACAGCGCGACGGCACGTCCGGCCGGGCTCTCGTCCCGGACCGGTGCCGCAGCCGTCGGGGGGCCGACGCGCTTCGGGCATCCTGCCGTGACCATGCCCACGACGAGTGCCGCCAGAGCGAGGCTGATGCGGAATCTGCGTCCCATCGAACCCTCGAGCTCCACGCCGTCCCCCTGCATCTCACCGCCCTCCCCGCTCCAATCGATCGCCCCGGGAGTCGGCACCCCGCGAGTGCGTGCCCCCGAAGTTCCACAGGAACCTCGGGAACGCTACCATGTGTTCGCGGGGTGGATCAACCGACTGCGACCGCTTGCGACCGGAGGGGTGCTCGACAGGACAGGAGCAAATCGGGGACAGCAGCCGAAACTCGCCGGCACGCAACGCATTCAAACCACGGGGTGTTGTGCGAGTTTCGGTCGCTGGTACGCAAGCACGGGGCTCCGCCCCCGCGCCCCCGGCTCCCGCGGGAAATGCACGGCGGCGGACCGGCCTGCATTTCCGCGGGACGTTTTCATCATTTCAGGGTGACGCCTCGGGCGTCATGGAGGACTGTCCCCGATTCGCAGCATCGTCTCCCACTTTCCTGTCGTACACCCCGACCGGAGGTTGCAGGAGAGGACTTGACGATCGGGCGAATCGACTCGGAACGACGGAGGGCGCGTGAACGAAAGAAGAAAACGGGAACTTCGGGGAGCCGCCCTCGCGATTGCGGCGTGCGCTTTCCTCTTCATGAGCGCCGCACCGGAGCTCGACCGGGACGCGGTGCTGGGCCGACTCCAGGAATGGCTCGATGGGACTCGGGATCTTCGCTGCCGCTTCGAGCAGCGGCTGGTCTCCGGCGCACTGGGATCGGGCCTCGTCGAGTCGGGCACCCTCGCCGTGGTCCGACCCGGGCGGATGAGGTGGGACTATGATGCACCCGAGCGGAAGGTCGCTCTTCTCGAGGGGGACCGAACCACGGTCTACCTTCCGTCGGAACGGCAGCTCATCCGCGGTCGCCTCGGCGCCCAGGGCGGATCGATCGGCAGCCTCCTCACCGGTTCCGTGCGCCTCGACGAGCAGTTTTCCGCAGTCCTCGTCGCCACGCCGAGTCGTGGAGGGGCGGGTGCGTATCGGCTCCAGCTTTCGCCCAGGAGAGCGGACGCAGGGTTCGACTCGGTCACGCTCCGTCTCCAGCCGCCGGGGTTCGAGATTTCGGCCGCCGAGGTGATCGATCCGGCAGGGAGTCGCCTGGAGTACCAGTTTCGCGGCATCCGGCGCAACCGCGGGGTTCCGGAAGCGACGTTTCGCTTCGAGCCGCCTCCCGGCGTCGAGATCCTGAATACGCCCTGACCTTCGGTCGCCGGGTCCTCGGTTCGACAGCCGAGGCGACGGCACCGCTGCTCGGCGACAACGACCCGATCTCGACGAACGACCCGTGGTTTGAGGCACTTGCGGGTTCGCGAGATTCGGTTGCCGTCCCGGATTCGAGCCGATCTGCCTACTCGTCACTTCCCCGTCGCACACCCCCAGCCGGCCGAGCCGTTGTTCCTGCCGAGGGCGGATGGTAGTATCGCGATCTTCCCCATACGTGGCCTCCGACTCGGAATCGGAGCGCGCGAGGTGCGGCGGTGATGCGGCTCTCCGGCGCGGCAATCCAGGATTCTCCCGATGGAGGACGAGCCGCTTGAGCAGCCCCGGGAGGATTCCCCGAGGAATCGAGGGTCCGATCCGGGGCCTGCCGGCGGCGGCCTCGGACGTCGTCGGGATCGTGGCCGACCGGCTCGAATCCGTCGAGGATCTGTTTCGCCGGAACCTCTCCTCTCCGATTCGTATCGTGGAGGAGATCGGCGACTTCGTGGGCGAGGGGGGCGGCAAGCGGGTGCGTCCGACCCTGCATCTGCTCTGCGCGCGGATGTGCGAGTACGACGGCGCGGACGACGTTCTGATGGGAGCGGTTCTCGAGTTCATCCACTCCGCGACCCTGATCCATGACGACATCATCGACGAGGCCACGACACGGCGGGGACGGCCGTCGGTGAATCACCGCTGGGGGAACAACGTCACGGTTCTTTTCGGCGACTACCTCTACGCGAAGGCGATGGAGATGGCGCTTCAGGCGAAAAGTCTCCAGATCATGCGGAAACTGGCCGAAGTCACGCTTCGCATGACCGAAGGGGAGATGCTGCAGACCCGTTACGCGGGGCGCCTCGATCTGACCGTCGCGGAGCATCTCGACCTGATCGAGAGGAAGACCGCGGCGCTCTTCGGCGCCTGCTGCGAAATCGCGGGAATCCTCGCCGGTGTCGGTCCGGAACGGGAGGACGCTCTGCGCAGCTACGGCACCAACCTCGGCATGGCGTTCCAGCTGGTGGACGACCTTCTCGACTTCACGGGGGACACGAAGACCCTGGGCAAACCCGCCGCCACCGACCTTCGAGAAGGGAAGGCCACTCTCGCCGTGATCGACCTCCTGTCGGGCCGTTCGGTTCGGGCGAAGGAGCTGGCACGGCGGATCATGGAGAACGGAGTCGACGGGAAGACCGAGATCGTCGAGTTGACGGGGATGCTCCGAGAGAGCGGCTCCCTGGGCCGGGCCCAAGGCTTGGCCCAGCAGTACGCCGCGCGGGCCCTCTCCGAGCTCAAGCAGTTTCCCGATTCGGCTGCCCGCAGGGCGCTGCTCTCCGTTCCCGACCTGATCGTCTTTCGCGACCGCTAGCCCTCCGCCCCCCTTGCTCGCTGGCCGCCGCCAGCCCGTGAGGTATGGCCCAACATGTGGGGTAGGTCGGTCGGGGACCCCCAATGCATTCGGGCGGTCCCCGCGACATTCTGTTTCGTGGTATCATCCTCCCATCGTCTGAATGGTATGGTCTCCGGATCAAAGGGGTCGGGTGTCCAAATGCTACGCTTGGACAAGCTGCACATCGTTGGGTTCAAGTCGTTCGGCGATCGAACCGAGGTGGTCTTTCCGGAGGGCATCACGGCGGTCGTCGGACCGAACGGCTGCGGAAAGTCGAACATCGGCGATGCCCTGAACTGGGTTCTGGGGGAGCAGAGCGCCAAGATGCTCCGCGGCTCCTCGATGGGCGAGGTCATCTTCAACGGAAGCGAAAAGCGGAAGCCGGTGGGGATGGCGGAGGTGTCCCTGCACCTGTCGAGCACCAACGGTGCGCCTCAACCTCGGGAGGTCGTCCTCACCCGGCGCCTGTTCCGCGACGGCGAAAGCGAATACCTCGTGAACGGTCAGAGGTCCCGCTTGAAGGACATCCAGGACCTCATGCGCGAGGCGCACGTGGGCGCGAAAACGTACGCCACGATCGAGCAGGGACGCATCGATCAGATCCTGAACGCGAAGCCGAAGGACCGGCGTCTGATCATCGAAGAGGCCGCAGGAATCGCCGGTTTCAAGCAGAAGCGGCGCCTCACCGAGTTGAAGCTCGACGCCACGCAGGCGAATCTCCTCAGGGTCAACGACATCGTCGGGGAAGTTCGGCGGCAGATCAACTCGCTGAAGCGACAGGCCGCGAAGGCCCGTCGGTACCGGCGCCTTCGCGACGAGCTGCGCGTTCAGGAGTGCCTCCTGTTCGGGCTTCGCGCTCGTCAGCTGGATGCCGACCTGGAGCGGTTGCGCCACGAAGAAACTCTGGCCCGAGACGCGGAGGCCGAGGCCGCGGCCCATCTGGCGTCGCTCGATGCGGAGACCTCCGCCGATCGGCAGGCGATCGAGGATCTCGTGCGGCGGCTTCAAGAGGCACGGGAGAGCCTGCACCAGGTCGAGATGATCGTGGGAGAAGAGGAGTCCCGGGTCCGTGCGTGCCGCGATCGGATCGCGGAAGGAGAGCAGACCGCCGCGCGTCTCGACGACGAAGCGGCGGATCTAGCCGTGCGGCGCGGCGTCCTCGAGGAGGAGGCGGTCACGCACCGGGCCGCCGAGCTGGCTCTGCGGCGAGAGCTCGACGAGACCGCCGCGCGCCTGGCCGCCCGCCAGATCGAATTCGAGGAGGCAGATCACGCGCTCTCGGAGGCACGCGAGAGGATCGAGGCGCTACGCCGTCGCCTGTTCGAGTCCATGAGCCGCGCGGCCGACGGCCGGAACCGAAAACGTGCGATCGAAGAGGCGCTCGAGAGGAACGCGGCCCTCCGCGCGCGACGCACGCTGGAGAGGGAAGCGGCGCGCGGCGATTTCGCGAGGTTCCGGGATGAGGCGGAGAACCTCCGTGGCCAGGAGGGCGAGTTGCGGCGTGCCGTCGGGGAGCTGGAAGCGTCCCACGACGAGACGGGGCGCCGGCTCGCCGACGCGCGCGGCCGGCTCTCGCGGGAGTCGGAGGACCTCGGCTGCGCGCGGGACCGAGAGACTTCGGTCGCCGCGCGGCTGCTCACCCTCGAAGATGTGGCAACGAGGTTCGCGGGTGTTTCGGACGGGGTGCGGGTTCTCCTGACCTCCGGATCCGCCGCCGGCGTGCGGACCCTGGGAGTCGTCGCGGATTACGTCGTCGCGGGAGAGGACATCGAAGCGGCGGCTGAAATGTACCTGGACGGGCTCCTTCCCGCGGTGGTCCTGGAAGACGACGCGGACGCGAGGAACGCCGCCGCGCTCCTTCAGGTGCACGATGCGGGAAGGACTTCGTTCCTCTCCCGGACGCACCCGGTAGGGGAGCCGGCGATCGGAGCCCGGTCGAACGGGCATTCTCCGTTTCCCGAGGGGATCCTTCAGGACCCGCGGGTTCTGGGACGGCTGAAGGATCGGATCCGATTCAAGGGGGCGAACGGGTTCCTCCAGGATCGAATCGGCGATGCGATTCTCGTGGACTCCATCGAGAGCGCTCTCGAGCTGCACCGGCTCCATCCGCACGCGGACTATCTCTCCCCGGCCGGCGACGTCGTGTATTCCTCCGGCGTCGTGATGTCGGGAGGGCGCCGGAACGGTGACCATGGGCTCCTCGCGCACACGCGCCGCATCCACCAGGCGCGGGCCGAGCAGGCCGAGGCTGCTTCGATGGTCGGGCAATCGCACGCGCGAGTCGAGGCGTGCCGGGAGGATGTCGCCCGAATCGATGGGGAGCTCGCGGACGTGCGCCACCGGCTCGAGGAGGGGCGGCGACGGCTCGTCGAGGTCGGTCTGCGGTCGCAGCGATCGACGGACGAGGTCGCCCGCACCGATCGCGCGGCGGAGATTCTCGCGCAGGAGATCGAGTCCCTGGCGGACGAGGCGAGAGCGCTCGAGGATCATCTTGCCGGCGTGCGGGAAGAGGTGGCGGCTGCGGAGCGGGCGCACGCGACGTTGGAGGCTGAGCACGCGAGCGGGTCGAGCGATCTCGATCGGCTGGAGGCGGGCCTTCGTCGTCTCGCCGAGGAGACCTCCGTTCTGCGAGTCGAGGCAGCCGCCCGGACGCAGGCGCTGCTCTCCGAAGAGCGCGAGGGGGCCCGGCGCGACGAGGCGATGCGAGACCTGGTAGCGCGGGCGGAGTCGGCCAGATCGGAGGCCGCCGCAGCGCGTCAGCGAGTTCTCGAGGCGGCTGAGCTACTGGCACGCACCGAGTCGGCGATGGCGCAGCACCTGCGGGAGCGTGAGTCGCGAGGGGGCGCCGTCGCCACGGACGAGGAAGCCCTCGCCGAGAGGCGCGAGGCGCTCGTGGACCGCGAGGAGGGTCTGCGGGTCGCACGGGCCTCGCTCGAGGACGATCGGGAGCAGGCGCGGTCGATCGAGCTCGCGCGGATGCGTGCGGACGGGGACCGAAGGCATCTCGACGACCTCTGCGTCCAAGAGCTCAACGTGGGCGCGGCAGAGGCCGCGGCCTCCGCCGGAGAGGCCCTCGAGTCGGCCGACGCGGGCTCGGTGGAAGGCGAGATCCGCGGGATCCGGGAACGGATCGACTCGATCGGACCCGTGAACATGACGGCCATCGACGAGTTCACGGAGCTCGAGCAGCGACACGCCTTTCTCGAGACACAGCGGCAGGACCTGGAGCAGGCGATGGCGTCCCTGAGGGACACGATTCGACGGATCAACAGCGCCTCGCGTGATCAATTCTCGACCGCGTTCGAGGCGATCCGGACGTCGTATCAGGAGATCTTTCAAGTGTTGTTCGGCGGAGGGCGCGCCGATCTGAGACTCGAGGAAGGAGAGGACGTTCTCGAGAGCGGCGTCGAGATCCTCGCCCAGCCGCCCGGGAAGCGGCTGTCGAACGTCCACCTTCTTTCGGGAGGCGAGAAAGCCATGTCCGCCATCGCCCTTCTCTTCGCGATCTTCCGCTATCAGCCGTCCCCCTTCTGTCTTCTCGACGAAGTGGATGCCGCGCTGGACGACGTCAACGTGAACCGATTCACGCGGATGCTCCGGGAATACTCCGGATCGACCCAGTTCATCCTGATCACGCACAACAAGCTCTCGATGGACTCCGCGAACCTGCTGTACGGCGTCACGATGCAAGAGCCGGGGGTCTCGCGGGTCGTCTCCCTCGAGCTCGACGCGTGAGCCTCGGTCGCCCGAACGATGGCCGGCTCACGGTCCGCTGGGCTCGTGCGCTCCAGCGGGAGCGGGGGTGACGGCAACCTCGAGTGGAACGGGTGTCCGCTTCGCGTGCGAGACCCGGAGATCGATTCGCAGGGGCCCGCCGAGGATGGTTCCTTCTTGCGAATCGCTCACGAGGAGCAGGTAGCGCTCCCCGACGAGGGCGGCGACCCCGAACACGAGATCGTGAGCGGAGCGTGGCTCGACGCCGGCGACGAGCTCGGGGGATAGGTCGAGCCGGAGCCAACCGGCCGATCGCGGGGTCTCGGCCTTCGGCCCCGAATCGGGGGGGCGATCCGGAAACAGCGCGCGGACGCGCCGAGGCACTTCGTCCCCGCGGATGGGCTTTGCCCCGGCTCGGAACGCCAGCATCCCGTGCCGAGGCATCGAGACGAAGTCGCGACCCAGCGGAGATTCCGACCGCCAGTGGTCGGGCACGTGATCGGGGGTCGTGCACGCCACGAAGAGCGCGAGATCGGTGATCCGCCGGTTTTCTTCCCCCGTTTCCACCTGAAGGTGCGCGGCCGCGGCGTCACCCATGAGATCGGGGAAGTAGATCGCGGCGTCGCGACCGCCCGCAGTTTCGTCCACCACCCGGACCCTCAGCTCGACCGTGGGGGCCCGCGCGGGTGGCTCGGGTGACGCAGGAGGGCCGGGTGGCGCGACCGCGGCCTGGCGCTCGCGCATCGCGTCCAGGATCGGATCGGTCACGCCCGCGAGCCGAAGCTCCTCGACGATCTCGTCGGAAAGGTCGAACCTGACGTCCCGGCTCCGGATGGTCTCGACGATGTCGCGCACCGGCTTGCCGGAGAGCACCATGCGCACGACGTCTTCGTCGGTCAACGGGGGCGCAGGATGGGGATCCGTTGCCGAGGTGGGGCAGGGAGCTAGCGAAAGAAGGCTCACGAGGACGACCGAGGTTGCACGCCGGATCCGGACAGCGAGCCCACTTCGCCAGCTCATTCCTGGCCTCCCATCGTCTCGTCCACCGAAACGACGAGCCCGTCCTCGGCGAGCTCGACCCCCGGGGGGAGCGCGTCGGAGATCGTTCGATGGGGCATGTCGTGGCCGAGATGGGTGAAGATCGTTCGACGTGCCCCGATGCGCCGCGCCTCGTCGAGCGCGGCGTCCAGGTGCAGGTGGGTCGGGTGGGGTCGAGGTCGAAGCGCGTTCAGAACCAGAACGTCGAGCCGATCGAGGAGAACGTAGGACGGATCCGGAATTCGGCTCACGTCCGTCAAGTATGCGAATCTCCCGAGGCGGTATCCCAGGATGCTCTGGGAGCCGTGGAGCAGCGGCACGGGGATCACGCGGCGTCCGAAGAGGTCGAACGGCTCGTCCACGACTCGACAGTCCACGGCCGGTTTGCCTCCGCCCACGGGGACGTCCTCGAACACGTACCAGAACGTGCGCCGCAACGCGTCGAGCGTCGCGGCGGATCCGTAGACCGGAACGGCTCCCCGCTGCTTCCAATTGTAGAGGCGAAGCTCGTCGAGCCCCAGGAGGTGGTCTGCGTGCGCGTGGGTGAACAGGACTGCGTCGAGCCGTCGGATCCGATGACGGATCGCCTGCTGGCGAAGATCGGTGGATGTATCCACCAGTACCGAAACTCCTCCCCACTGCATCCAGATGGATGGTCGGAGACGCTGATCTCGAGGGTCGGTGGAGCGGCAGACCGGGCATCCACACGTCAGGACGGGAACACCCGTCGAAGTCCCGGTTCCGAGAAACGTGACCTGCACGGAAGCACCCCGACGCCGGGAATCCGCTCAGGACTTGAGGCCGGACCCGGTGAGCGTCACGACCAGATCCCCGTACTTTCGGCGGAGGGACTCGCCGTCGCGGAGCACGAGGGCGGCGGCCAGCGCAGCGGTGCTCTCCACGATGTAGCCCCTTCGCCAGAGACTCCACCGCGCCGTTTCGATCTCGTCCTCTCCCAGCGCGGCGATGAACCCGCCGCTGTTTCGCACCGCGGCGAGCACGGCGGTGCCGCGCGGCGGCGCTCCGACCCGAACGCCGTCGGCGGCGGTGGGACCCTCGGGAACGGGAGCCGGCGAGGCGTCTCCCCGGTCGAAGGCCGCGGCGAGCGGCGCGCAGTTCACGGCCTGTACCCCGATGATCGCCGGCCGCCGATCGATCAACCCGTGCCGACGGAGCTCTCGGAAGCCCAGGTCGAGCCCCAGCACCAGACCGCCGTTCCCGACGGGGACGATCACGGCGCCCGGGGCCGACCAGCGCAGAGACTCCGCGAGGGAATACGCGAGGGTCTTCGAGCCGTGAAGGAAGAACGGGCTCCAGGCGTGGCTGGCGTAGAAGGCCCCCGCCTTCGCCTCCCGCAGCGCAGCTGCCGCGGCGCCGGATCGGCCGCCGGCCACCCGGATGACCTCGGCGCCGAGCTGAGCGGCGAGGCGCGGCTTGGCCGGAGGCGCGTCGGCGGGGACGAGCACGCGAACACGCAGGCCGGCCCGGCTCGCATGCGCCGCCAGCGCGATGCCGGCGTTGCCGCTGGAGTCGTCCACCAGATCCGATGCCCCCAGCGCCGAGGCGACCGCCACGAGCAGCGAAGCGCCGCGGTCCTTGTACGAGCCGGTGGGAGCCACGTACTCCAAGCAGAGATGAACCGGGGTGCCGCCGATCACGTCGTCGAGCACGGGGGTAACACCCTCGCCGAGCGTCGTGGGGGCCAACCGGTCGCCGAGCGGAATCGCTTCGCGGTAACGCCACATCGTGGCGGGCCGACGGGCGAGCGCCTCACGGTCGAGCGGCGCCGCCTCGAAGTCCAGGTCGAGCGGCGCCCCGCAGTCGCACCGGAACCGATCGAGAGTGACCGGGTGCCGGGCGGAGCAGGTGGGGCAGACGTAGTCGATCACGCGGCGAACCCGGATTCGATCTCTCGCGCGATCGCATCCACGGCGGCCATGGGATCGGATGCTCGGGTCACAGGACGCCCCACCACGATTCGGTCCGCCCCCATGGCGACAGCGCGGGATGGGGTGGCGATTCGCTGCTGGTCGTCGGACCGGACTGCCCCACCGGCCGAACGAATGCCGGGCACGACGAGAGTGCCGTCGGGGAAGACACGGCGGACCGCCGCGACCTCCTCGGGAGAACACACCGCTCCGTCCGCACCGGCGTCTCGGGCCAGCGCGGCGAGCCGCGCCACGGCCTCCGTGGGCGAGCCGGCGAGGCCGATCCGGGCCAGATCGTCCGCGCCGTGGCTGGTGAGCACGGTCACGGCGAGGATGACGGGCGCCCTTCGCCCCGAGCTGGCGGCGGCGTCACGGGACGCCTCCACTCCTCGCGCGATCATGTCCGCCCCGCCCAGCGCATGCACCGTCAGAAAGGTGGCACCGAGTCTCGTCGCGGAGGCAGCCGCCCCCGCCACGGTGTTCGGGATGTCGTGCAGCTTCAGGTCGAGGAACACGGTCACCCCGCGATCCACCCACTCCCGAACGAGGGCCGGGCCACAGGCGATGAACAACTCCAGGCCGACCTTGAAGCCCCCCACACGACCCACCAGAGTTTCGACCAGCTCCCGAGCCCTGCGCTCATCGGGAGTGTCCAGGGCGACGAAGATGCGATCGCGAGCGTTCAAGGGGCCTGCCCTCCCGGCACCTCGAGGGCGCCGACCAGGTCTCGGACGGCCGGGATTCCTTTCCGCGTCAGGTACTCCTCGATCCCCCGCACGACCCGAACCGCAGCATCGGGCCGGACGAAGCTCGCGGTGCCGACCTGCACCGCGCTGGCGCCCGCGAGGAGGAACTCGACGGCGTCGCGGGCATCGAGAATCCCGCCCATGCCGATCACCGGAATCTTCACCGCTCGTGAGACCTGCCAGGTCATGAAGACCGCGAGCGGTCGAATCGCGGGTCCGGAGAGGCCACCCGACACGTTGGCGAGAACCGGGCGTCGTCGCTCCACGTCCACCGCCATCCCCACGAACGTGTTCACCAAGGAAACCGCGTCCGCTCCCTCGTCCTCGGCCGCCCGTGCGGTGACGCGGATATCGGTGACGTTCGGGGAGAGCTTCACCACCAGCGGGAGCCGGGTCGCTCGCCGGCACGCGCGGGTGACGCCGGCCAGGGCGACCGGGTCGTTCCCGAAGACCATCCCGCCCGCCTCGGTGTTCGGGCATGACACGTTCAGCTCGATGCCGCCCAGGCCCGGCGCGCCGTCCAGCTTGCGGCACACCTCCACGTAGTCGGCGACGGTCTCACCGAAGACGTTCGCGAACACGACCGTATCGTGCCCGCGGAGGAGCGGGAGCTTGCTCTCCAGGAACGCATCCACGCCGACGTTCTGCAAACCGATGGCGTTGAGCATTCCCGATGGGGTCTCGACGATCCGTTCGGGAGGGTTCCCCGGACGCGGTCGGGGCGACAGGCCCTTCACGACGATTCCCCCCAGGGAGGAAAGATCGAGGAACGGCAGGAACTCGGTCCCGTATCCGAACGTTCCGGACGCCGTGAGCACCGGGTTCTTGAGGCGAATCGGCCCGAGCGCCGTCTCGAGATCGGGGGTCACCACGCGAGTCTTTCGGCCGGCATCACCGGCCCCTCGACGCAGACGCGCTCGTAGCCTCCCTCTCCCCAGGGGCCGGCGCACGTGGGGACCACGCATCCCAGGCAGACGCCGAACCCGCAGGCCATGTGCGCCTCGAGGGAGAGCTCGCACGGGACGCCCGCTCGGGTGGCGATGCGTCGAACGGCTCGGAGCATCGGCTCGGGCCCGCAGGCGTACAGCAAGAGATCCTGTCGCGGCTCGCGAGCCAGGAGATCTTCGAGGGCCGAGGTCACCAGTCCGCGTGCTCCCAGCGAACCGTCGTCGGTGGTGACTTCCACCGTCGAGCAGCGAGCGCGGAACCAGTCCAGGAGCGGGAGATCTCCCGAGCTCCTGGCGCCGTACAGCATGCGCGGAGGCCGCAAAGGCGGCACGAGACGGGACGCGAGGGCTGGAAACGGAGCGGAGCCGATTCCGCCGGCGACGAAAACCGGCTGCGTGCTTTTGGAGCCGGGAACGGTGAATCCTCGTCCCAGTGGACCGAGGACCAGGAGAGGCGCACCGGGTCCGAGAGCCGAGAGCAGGGCGGTGCCGGATCCGACGACCTTGTACAGGACGTTCATCCGGCCCAGCCCCGAGCCTTCGAACGTCCCCGGCAGCCCGCACACGCTGAAGGGACGACGCAGCAAGACGTCGGCGTGCGGGAGACCGATCATGAAGAACTGTCCCGGGCGCATCTCGGAGGCGATCTCCGGTGCGTCGAAACCGAGGAGGTAGTTTCCATGGCCGAGGTCGAGATTGCTCTCGACGGGGACGGTGAGGTCTCGTGGCATGTCGCTCCCGAAGTGTGCGCAGAGCATAAACAAAGCGCGGCGCTCGGTCAACGGGGCCGCCGAATCCGGGAAACCGTCCTCGAGACGCCACCTCGAGCGTCTTCGAGAGCGCTTGACACCCCGTCGGCGCGCTGGGTAGGATGCGCCCCTCATGCATCCCGTCCGGGGCGACGGGAAGGAGTCGGTAGGATGCCTTCCACCGCGCGCGTCCGCGTCATGGACGCCGCGGCGATTCGACGGGCCCTGGGTCGAATCGCCCACGAGATCTTGGAGCGGAATCCGTCGCTGCGAGGGTTGGCCCTCGTGGGCATCCAGACGCGGGGCGTGCCGCTGGCCCGGAGGCTGGCCGGGCGGATCGCCGAGATCGAAGGGATGACGCCACCCACGGGTGTACTGGATATCAACCTGTACCGAGACGATCTGTCCCGTATCGGGGACCATCCCGTTCTGCGGAAGACGGAGATCCCGTTCGGCCTCGACGGCGCGCGCGTGGTGCTGGTGGATGACGTGCTCTTCACCGGGCGCACGATCCGAGCCGCGCTGGACGGGATCATGGACCTGGGCAGGCCGGAGCGGATCCAGCTCGCCGTGCTCGTGGACCGGGGGCACCGCGAGTTGCCCATCCGGGCGGACTTCGTGGGGAAGAGCGTTCCGACGGACGACTCGGAGACGGTGGACGTGCGTCTCGAGGAAACGGACGGCGCCGACGAGGTGATGGTAGTGAAGTCGGTCGGGCGGCGTGTGCGCGGGGCGAGGAGCAAGAGACCATGAAGCTGCGTGGCCGCCACCTCGTGGGGATCGAACCTCTCGAGCCGGACGAGATCGTGCTTCTCCTGGACACCGCAGAGGGCTTCACCGAGGTGTCCACGCGGGAAATCAAGAAGGTTCCCACGCTGCGTGGGAAGACCGTGGTCAACTTCTTCGTCGAGCCGTCCACGAGAACTCGGTCCTCCTTCGAGCTGGCCGAGAAGAGGCTCTCCGCCGACTCCCTCAATTTCACCGCGTCGGCGTCGAGCTTCGTGAAGGGGGAGAGCCTCCTCGATACCGCGAGGAACCTGGAGGCGATGGCTCCGGACTACATCGTCATCCGCCATTCGGAGGCGGGATCGCCGCACTTCCTGGCGCGCCACTGCCGCTCGTCCGTGGTGAATGCCGGTGACGGCGCCCACGAGCATCCCACGCAGGCTCTCCTGGACGCGTTCACGATCCGGCGCCACAAGGGGAGGCTTCGCGGGCTGCGAGTCGCCATCGTCGGCGACATCCTGCACAGCCGCGTGGCCCGCTCGAACATCCTCCTGCTGACCCGCATGGGAGCCGATGTGACGGTCTGCGGTCCGCCGACTCTCCTGCCTCGCGAGATCCGGCGCATGGGGTGCCGCGCGACGCACCGCTTCGAGGAAGCGCTGGAGGGAGCGGAGGTGGTGATGATGCTCCGCGTGCAGCTCGAGCGGATGCAATCCGGCTTCCTTCCCACGCTCCGCGAATACGCGAAGCTGTACGGGCTGGACGAGCGCCGCCTCCGGCTGGCGGCCCCCGACGCCATCGTGATGCATCCCGGTCCGATGAACCGAGGCGTCGAGATCATGGGTGACGTGGCCGACGGCAACCGGTCCGTGATCCTCGAGCAAGTGACCAATGGGGTGGCAGTCCGGATGGCCGTTCTCTACCTGCTTGCGGGAGGCTCCACAGGTGAAGCTGCTTCTTAGGAAAGGGCGCGTCGTGGATCCCGCGGCGGGCGTCGACGCCGTGATGGACGTGCTCATCGAGGATGGTACCGTGGCCGCGGTGAGGCCTCGAATCCCGGCGCGCGGCGCGCAGGTGGAGAACCTGGCGGGACTCGTGGTCTGTCCGGGGTTCGTGGACATCCACGTGCACCTTCGGGAGCCCGGCCAGGAGTGGAAGGAGACGATCGCGACGGGAACCCGGGCCGCCGCCGCGGGCGGGTTCACAGGTGTCGCGTGCATGCCGAACACCGTCCCGGTGAACGACTCTCGCGTGGTCACCGAGTCCATCCTGTCGGGAGCGAGGCTTCACGGACTGGTGCCCGTCTACCCCATCGGCTGCGTGACCAAGGGGCAGCGCGGCGAGGAGCTCGCGGAGATGGCGGACATGGTCGAGGCCGGGGTCCGCGGCTTTTCCGACGACGGCCGTCCCGTGGTCTCCAACCTGCTCATGCGTCGCGCGCTGGAGTACTCCACCATTTTCGACCTTCCGGTGATCGACCATTGCGAGGATCCCTCCCTCGTCTCGGGCGGAGTGATGCACGAGGGAGAGGTCTCCGGACGCCTGGGCCTCGAGGGCTGGCCGGGTGTGGCCGAGGACGTGATGGTCCAGCGGGATGTCCTCCTAGCCGAGTATACCGGCGGGCAGGTGCACGTCGCGCACATGAGCACGGGCCGATCGGCCGAGTTCGTCCGTCAGGCGAAACGGCGCAAGGCGCGGGTCACTTGCGAGGTGACCCCGCACCACTTGATCCTCACGGACGAGGCGGTGGGGGAGTTCGACACGAACGCGAAGATGAACCCCCCGCTGCGACCGGAGTCGGACCGAAAGGCGTTGCTCAAAGCGCTGGCCGACGGCACCGTGGACGCCATCGCCACCGATCACGCGCCGCACCACCACGACGAGAAGGCGGTGGAGTTCAGCCGGGCGCCCTTCGGCATCGTGGGACTCGAGACCGCGGTACCGCTCTGCTTGGATCGGCTCGTGCACGCCGGCTGGATCGGGCTGCCGCGGCTGGTCGAGCTGCTTGCGGTGGGCCCGAGTCGGATCCTGCGCCTGGGCAAGGGGACCCTCGCTCCGGGGTCGAAGGCGGACGTGACGGTTCTCGACCTCGATCGGCAGGTGTGCGTCGAGGCGTCCCGCTTCCTCTCGAAAAGCGCCAACAGCCCGTTCCTCGGCTGGAAGCTGCGCGGCGCTCCGGTGATGACCGTATGCGGGGGGCGGATCGTCCACGACGCGCGTTGACACTGTCGAGGCCACCCAGTAGCATCCCCGCTCCCCAACGTCGGAGCCGCGGCCCCGGGGCTACCGCCCGCGGGGCGGAAGGGCGAGGGCTTCATGAGTGCGAACCCGCCGGGAACAGTTTTCGAGACGGCGCTCCCCGACCTGAAGCTCGTCAACCGGGGAAAGGTCCGTGACGTCTACGAAGTCGGGGAGAACCTCCTCATCGTCTCCACCGATCGGCTGTCGGCGTTCGACTACGTGCTTCCCAACCCGATCCCGGACAAAGGGAGAGTCCTGAACCAGATCTCCGCGTTCTGGTTCGAGCGGACCGCGGCGATCGTGCCGAACCACGTGATCTCCACCGATCCGGCCTCGTTTCCGGAGCTCCTTCGGCCATTCGCGGAGGTTCTGGCCGGGCGCTCGACGCTCGCCAGGAAGCTCGAAATGGTCCCGGTCGAGTGCGTTGCCCGGGGATACCTGGCTGGCTCGGGCTGGAAGGAATACCGGGAGAGTCGCACGGTGTGTGGAATTCCGTTGCCCCCGGGGATGCGCGAATCGGATCAGCTCCCGGAGCCGATCTTCACCCCGGCGACGAAGGCAACGACCGGTCACGACGAGAACATCCCGTTCGCCGAGGTCGAGCGGCTCGCGGGGAAAGACCTGGCGGCGCTTCTGCGAGACAAGACCCTGGAGATCTACCGGGCTGCGCGAGACTACGCGCTCGACCGGGGGATCCTCATCGCCGATACGAAGCTGGAATTCGGTCTGGATCGCGGGAAGCTGGTCGTCGCGGATGAAATGCTGACTCCGGATTCGTCACGGTTCTGGCCCGTTGCCGGATACGAGCCTGGCCGGACCCAGCCTTCCCAGGACAAGCAGTTCGTCCGCGACTATTTGGAGCGCACGGGATGGAACAAGACACCTCCCGTGCCCAGCCTTCCTGACGAGATCGTGAGCGGGACTCGGCAGCGGTATCTGGACATTTTCCGAATCCTGACCGGCCGCGCCCTGGTGTGACGGCGCGACGAGGCTCAGGCGTCGAACGACTCGTCGGCGATGCGCGTGCGGGCTCTCTCCCATGCGATCAGGTCCGGGCGCGCCAGCGGGAAGCGACGGGCTGTGGCCGTCACGCGCGACGCCGCTTCGGCCACGCGGCGCGCGAACGCCGGATGTGAGTTCGCGGCCAGCTCGATGCTGCGCTTCGCCCGCTCAGCCCGTGCGAGATCTCGGCAGTAGAGGAGCAGGTCGCAACCGGCGCCCAAGGCGTTGCACGCGTCGTCTTCGAAGCCGGTGACCGCTCCCATCTCGAGGTCGTCGGAAACCACGAGCCCCCGGAAACCCATTCGCTGGCGCAGGATGCCGGAGATCACGCGTCCCGATAGACTGGCGGGTCTGTCGCCGTCCGGCTCGAGGCACGGGTAGCACGCGTGCCCCACCATGACCATTGCGGCAACTCCTCCCAGCGCGCGGTAGGGAATCAGATCGGTCCGCTCCAGATCCTCGAGAGACGCGTCGACGCGCGGACGTTCGAGGTGGGAGTCCACCATCGTGCGGCCGAGCCCCGGAAAGTGCTTGAGGCATCCGGCGACGCGGGTTCCCTGCAGGCCTTCCAGAAACGCCCCTGCGATGCGAGCGACCTGGTCGGGGTCGGTTCCGAACGACCGATCGCCGATCCCATTGTTCGCGTCGAGAGGCGACAGGTCGACGACAGGGGCGAAATCGGCGTTGAAGCCTAGCGTGCGCAGTGCCAGGCCGGTTGCGGCTCCGAACCGACGAGTCGCCGCATCGCCCGAGCGCGCGAGCATCGCGGCTGAGGGTGTGGCGCCGATCCAGGGCTCGAGCCGGCTGACCCTCCCGCCCTCCTGATCGAGCGCAACGATGACGGGAGGCGTGGGTAGGCCATCGAGGTCGGCGCGAAACTCGGCGAATCGGCCCGGCGAATCGAGGTTGCGCCGGAACACGACGACGGCGCCCGGGCCGATGCGTACGAGCGCAGCCCGCTCGGCGGGACCAGGCCGAGTTCCGTCGAAACCGACTGCGAGGCAAAGGCCGAGCAGGCTTCCGTCAGTGCCCATGATCGAGTTCCCCCGGAAACGTCACAGGACAGAGGGATTCCCTCGCATTCGAAACCGAGGCCGTCGCTCCGTTGCTCGACGGAGAAGCAGGTCCGGCGAACGTGCGAATCAGCCCGTCCGGATCGGATTCCCCGTTCGGATGTGGTGTCCGGCCGGATGCGCGCGCGAGTTTCGGCTGCTGTCCCCGTTTCGGCTCGTTTCGGCTCCTCCTGACGTTCCTGTCGCACACGCCGTCTCGCGCGGGTGTACGACAGGAAAGTGAGGAGCAGCTGAATCGAAGCGAATCGGGGACAGCAACCGAAACTCGCACAATGCCCCGTGGTTTGAACGAGTTGCGTGTTGGCGAGTTTCGGTTGCCGTCCCCGATTCGCAGCATCGTCTCCTCACTTTCCTGTCGTACACCCATCTCGCGTACGTCGGTTGACCCCAGGAATGGCCTATGATAACCTCAGTCGTCTGGCGAGCCACTTTGGCGTAGTGGCGCGGCGGTTAGAGTTTCGTATGTTCTGACCAGAGGGCCTCCCCTGCGATGGAGCAGGGGGCCGCGGAGACGGTGGGATGACGCGAAAGTTCTACACCATCTTCATTCTGCCCCATGCCCACGAGCGTTTTCGACAACTCCACTTCTCGAAAGGAATCCTGATCGGTGTCGGCGTGCTGCTCGCCCTCATCGTGGTTGCAGGGGCGGCCGCTCCGCACCTCCTTCTTCGCATCCAAGCCCAAGCAAAGGTTCTATCCGGTCTCCGCGAGGAGAATCGAAGACTGCGCGAGGAGAAGCAGCACTTCGAGGCCTCGCTGGCCGAGCTCGGAAACGTCGTTTCGACCGTCGAGGACCGAGCGCGCCGTGTCGCAAGGGCGGTCGGGATCGAGCGGCTGCCGTCCGACGGACCGAGCGGCGGCACCTCCGCCCGCAGCAATCCGCTTCCCAAGAGCCTTCAGGAGATGTTGAACGAGGAGATGGATGCGATCCGGTTACGTTCCCGGAACGTGGACCGCTCCATCGACCAACTGGACGCCGTCATCGCGGCCCGCGAACGCGTGTTGGCCTCGACGCCCAGCGGGCTTCCGGTCGAAGGATTCCTCTCCGAGGGGTTTGGTTGGCGCCCCGATCCGTTCACCGGCCAGCGTGAGTTCCATCAGGGAATGGACATCGTCGCGGCGCAAGGATCGGAGGTGAGGGCTCCCGCGGACGGAGTCGTCACGACCGTGAGTCGGTGGTCCGGTTACGGCAAGATGCTCCAGCTCGCTCACGGGTACGGATACAGCACCCGCTACGGCCATCTGAGCGAGATCCTGGTGTCTCCGGGGCAGAGGGTGCGACGGGGGGACGTGGTCGGGCGAGTCGGCTCCACGGGCCGTTCCACCGGACCGCACCTGCACTACGAGATCTTCAGGGCTGGCGCGCGCGTCGATCCGGCTCGATACATCGTGGAGCCGCCCTCCTGAACGGGATCGAGACCGCGGCACCGCGGTTGTTGGGTGCCCCTCTGCGGTCTCGTGCTACTTTCTCTCGATGACAACCGAGGGTCCCGTCGACGACGATGGGGAGAGCCTCGCCGAGTCTCCGGCCGAGGTCGTGGACGCGTTCGATCCGGCTGAACCGAAGAGCGTCGCCGAAGCCAGTTCGCTGGTTCCCGCGTCCGGGCGAGCGCTCGGTCCGGCGGACCCCTTTCGCAGGTACGTCTCCGAGATCCGCCACTACCCGGCTCTGTCGCGCGAGGAGGAGCTGGAGATCGTTCGTCGCTTCCGTGAGACCGGAGACCGCGACGCGCTGTTCCGACTCGTCACCTCGAATCTGATGCTCGTGGTTCGAATCGCCTTCTCGTTCCGACGCGCGGCGCGAAGCCTCGCGGACCTCGTGCAAGAGGGGAACATCGGGTTGCTCCAGGCGATCGAGCGCTTCGATCCGGATGTTGGCGTGCGGGTGCCCACGTACGCCGCCTGGTGGATCCGCGCGTACATGGTGAAGTACCTGCTGGACAACGTCCGCATGGTCCGCGTCGGGACCACCAACGCCCGCAGAAAGCTGCTTCGCAACCTCAGGAAGGAGAAGCAGCGACTCGAGGAGCAGGGGTTCGAAGTCGGTCCCAAGCTCCTGGCCGAGGCGTTCGGCGTGTCCGAGCACGACGTGCGCGAGGTACAGGCGGCGCTGGGCTCCCGCGACGTCTCGCTGAGCGATCCGATCGGCGACGAGGAGGACAGAACCAGGGGCGACGTGATGGCGGCGCATGGGCCGACCGCGGAGGAGGAAGTCGCCCGTCGGGAGCTGCAGCGGCGCGCGGAGGCGGCAATCGCTCGTTTCCGGGCGAACCTGTCCGACCGGGAGCGGGCGATCCTGGACGAGCGGATTCTGAGCGAAGATCCCCTCACGTTGCAGGCGTTGGGAGATCGGTTCGGCACGACCCGAGAGGCGGTGCGCCAGTCGGAGGCCCGTCTGACCGCTCGCCTGAAAGAGTTCCTGAAGAGGGAGCTCGGGGATCTCGCACAGATCCGGATCAGCCCAGCGTAGGGAAGTGCGGCGGTCTGACGGCGACGAATGGGACGCGCGGGATCGAATCGTGTCGTCCAGGGGATTGCATGGCATCCCGCTTGCCATTACGTTTCGTGGGTGCGACCGGTCGCGCCTTGGTCCCTCGCGACCGAGAAGGGGTTCTCGTGCAGCTGTTGATTCTGGCGGCATCTGTCGTGCTGGGGGTGGTGGCGGCCCTGCTCGGGGCGTCTCTCGTGCTCTCCCTCGTCCTCAGGCTGATGTCGAAATTACGCTGAACGGTCGGGATTACCCTCCCTTTTCGCCCACACCGTGCTATAACGACCCCGCAACCGGGGTGCGAAACTATGACGGAACGAATCCTCGTCGTGGACGACGAGGCTGGGCCAAGGGACGCCCTGAGGCGACTGCTTCAGGTCTGGGGATTCGAGGTCGAGACTGCCGCGTCGGGCCAGGAGGCACTGTCCCAACTCGAAGGCGGTGGGCCGAGCGTCGTGGTCACGGACCTGGTGATGCCCGGACTCTCGGGACTCGATCTGATCCGACGGATCGTGGCGGAGCACCCGGTGCCGGTGATCGTCCTGTCCGGGCAGGGAACCATCGAGCAGGCCGTGGAGGCGATCAAGCTGGGCGCTCAGGACTTCCTGGAGAAGCCCGTGCAGCCGGCCAAGCTCCGGATCTTGCTGGACAAGCTCGCGGAAACGAGGGAGTTGCGAGAGGAGAACCGTAGGCTCCGCGCGGAGCTGCGGGAGCGCGGTGCCTTCGGGCCCCTGCGCGGGATCTCCGACAAGATGCGGGCGGTGTACCGGCAGATCGAGCAGGTGGCGCCCAGCACGCTGTCGGTTCTCATCGTGGGGGAGAGTGGCACGGGCAAGGAGCTCGTGGCGCAGACGCTGCACGAGCTGTCTCTGCGGAGAAAGCACGAATTCGTCGCGCTGAATTGCGCGGCGATCCCCGCCACCCTCCTGGAGAGCGAGGTCTTCGGACACGAGCGGGGCGCATTCACCGGAGCGATCCATCGCAAGATCGGCTGTTTCGAGATGGCCCACGGAGGGACGCTCTTTCTCGACGAGATTTCCGAGATGAGCGAGATGCTCCAGGCGAAGCTCCTCCGCGTCCTTCAGGAACAACGATTCCGGAGAGTGGGCGGACGAGACGTGGTCGAAGCGGATGTTCGGGTCCTGGCTGCCACGAACCGGGATCCGATGAAGGCCATCGCGGAGGGGCGGCTGCGCGAGGACCTGTACTACCGGCTCAACGTCTTTACCATCGTCCTGCCTCCGCTGCGGGAACGGCCGGAGGACATCCAGCCCCTGGCGCGGTACTTCTCCGAGCGGGCGGCGGCGCGAAACGGCACTCCCGTTCCACCGCTCGCGGCGCCGATTCTCGAGACGCTCCTCGCGCACTCGTGGCCCGGAAACGTGCGCGAGCTCAAGAACGCGATCGAGCGGGCGGCGCTCCTGTCGGGCGGCACCACGCTCCAGCCCGACCACTTGCCGCCCGAGATCTACGCGGCGCACGGCCGGACCTTTTTCGGGTCCGCTTCGCTTTCGGCCGCCACCGGCGATGGACCTCGGCTCTCGGTTCCCATTGGCGTGTCCATGGAGGAAGCGGAGAAAGAGATCATCCGGTCCACCCTCGCGCACGCGGAGGGGAACAAGACTCGCGCGGCCCGCATCCTCGGGATCTCGCTGAAGACCATGCACAACAAGGTGAAGAAGTTCGCGCTTTGAGACCGTCGCTCTCGGTTCGGCTGTTTCTCGTCCATCTGGCCTTCACCGTCGCGGCCGGTGCGCTCGCGGTTGTCTTGGTCCGACGATCGTTCGAGCGCTACAGCCAGCGCTGGCAGGAGCAGGTGTCCGCGTCGCTCACGGCGGACCTGTACGTGCCCGTGACGAAGCTCGTCGCGCGCTCGCTCCTCGTCTCCCTCGAGGCCGAGTACCCCGAGGTGAGGGAGCGGCGCCGAGAGCGGATTTCCGAAGGGCTGCGAACGGTCGTCAAGGATTTCCCGGCCATCCGGTCCGTCGTGGTGGTGGACCGCGACCTTCGCATCCAGTTCGCCTCGGACCCCTCGGTCGAAGGGCTGGCCTACACGCGCGTCGAGGATCGAGAGTTCCTGGGGGCCGACGAGGTGCGGTCCCGTCCGGGGGGGGGCGGCTCACGAGACCCGGTGGAGGAGCTCGTGGTTCCGGTGTTCGACGATCGCGACGCGGCCGACGCGGCCCCTTTTCGCCGCCTCGGATCGGTCCTGGTCCGCTTCGTCCCAGACGCGGGCTTGGTCACGCAGGTCACCGGCCGGCAGATGCCCTCGCCGGACCCGTCGGATTTCGCGTTTCCGGTCATCCTGTTCCTCGCGGCCGCCGCCGTGGGCGGGGTGGCGGTGGCGGGGCTCACCGGGCTTCCCGTGCGCCGCCTCGACCGCGCACTCGCCCAGTTCCGCGCGAGAGGGTTCCGTGGCACTCTCGACATCAACCCTCTCGAGCTCGACCAGAAGCTCGCCGCCACGGTGGAGACGATCAACGAGCTGGGAGGCCGTCTGGCGGTCCTCGATGCCCGTGGTCGCGAGAGGGAGGCGCTCCTCGCGAGCCTGTCCTCTTCCCTCGAGGAGGGGATGCTCGCAGTGGAGCCGGACGGATCCCCGGTGGCGTGGAACGACGCCGCCCTGAGAGTGCTGGGCTGTCCGCAGGACGGAGCAGCGGGCCCCGGAGACGCCGCGGAGCGTGGCGTCGTCGCCGTCCTCCGCCAGACGTTGGCGAAGAACCCCGACCTGTGGCGCAGCGCGAACGTCGCGCGGGTGCCGCGCGGGCGAGAGGTCGCGGTCGTCCGCGAGGACGGATCCCAGGTGGCAGTGGCGGCGTCGGGTATTCCCTTCGATACCGGCTCCGGAGAGACCGGGGTCCTCCTCTTGATGCGGGATCTAGCGACGCAACGGTCCATCGAAGCCCACCTGCTCGATGCAGGTCGATTCGCGTCGATTGCGCACCTGGCGGCAGGGTTGGCCCACGAGATCCGCAACCCGCTGCACTCCATCGGCCTCAACGCGACGGTCATCGAGGAGCACGCGCAAGCGGATCCGAATCCCGAGAGGCTCGCCGCCGTGTCGGAGTCCATCGAATCGATCAAAGGAGAGTCGCGACGCTTGGCGGAGCTGTTGACCAGTTACCTCGGCCTCCTCCGCCCCGAATCGCCCATGGGCCTCGTGGATGTCCGCGAAGTCTGCGGCCGGGTGATCGCACTCCTCTCCTTCTCCGCGCGGAAATCCAACGTGGAGATCCGGCTCGACGGTGACGAGCAGCTTCCTCGGGTTCCCGCCAGCGCCGATCGTCTCCAGCAGGCGGTGCTCAATCTCACGTTGAACGCGATCCAGGCCATGCCCGGAGGAGGCTCGGTGTCGATCCGAACGCGAGCGATCGATGGAAGCATCCACATCGAGGTGGCCGACACGGGTCCGGGCGTTCCCGAGTGGCTCAGGCCGAGCCTGTTCGACCGCGCCGCCACGACCAAACCCGACGGGTCGGGCCTCGGCCTGCCGCTGGTCCGGATCATCGCCGAGTCCCACGGCGGTCGCGTGGAACTCCGCTCGGGGCCGGGGGAGGGCGCGGTGTTCTGCATCGTGCTGCCGGGGCAAGCCGAGTAGCCGTCATCGCCACGGCGCCAGGTCGTTCGCTCCGACCCCAGTGGTCGCGTCTCCTGTTGCTCGATCGCGTGCCCCGCGGGGCTCTCTAGCCCCGATCGCTCGTCTGCTTCGTCTCGAGTCCGATCCTCCGTGGTCTGGCACCGCGATTGCTTTGTTGGCGGTCGGAGGGGACACGTGCCTCAACAGGTCGATGCGACGCCGCGATTCCGGGTCCTCGTCGTCGAGGACCACGACGGATCGGCGCGTGGGCTCCGCGCCCTCCTGCGTGCTCGTGGGTATCGCGTGGACGTGGCGTCCGATGCAGCGGCGGCGCTCCGCCAGGCGACGGAAAACGAGTACGTGCTCGTCGTGGCCGACTGCGATCTCGGGGGACAGGACGGGACCGAGCTCGTCCGGACGCTGCGACGGATCCACCCGTCGATTCGCTTTCTGATGGTGACGGCCAGGTCCCGGGATTCGGTGCTCGGGTGCGTCGCCGGTCTGACGATCGACGACTGCCTCCAGAAACCCGTCGACCCGGAGCTCCTCCTCGCCGCGGTCGAGACCAGGACCGGCCCGAGATGACTCAGGCGGCCGGCCGGTCGCCGGTTTTCACTGCAGCTGCTCCTTGGTGAACGGCTTCTCCAGAGCCTCGCGCGCGAGGCGATGCGCGTCGTGGTCGTCCGGCAGCTCGAGGACCTGCCGGTACTGGGCCACGGCATCGTCGCGACGCCCCTGTAAGTCGAATAGACGGCCGAGCTGGTAGTGCGAGAAGACCAGGAGGTGGCCGTCCTTCTTCGCAAGACTCAGCGACGAGATCTTGCGCAGGTTTTTCTCCGCTTTCTCGTACTCGTCGATTCGCATTTGCGCCGAGGCGAGGTTGAAGAGAGTCTGCGCGTCGTCGGGCTTCGCCCTGGAGGCCTGCTCCAGCGAGGCTGCGACCGCCACGTAGTCCCCGGCGAGATAGCGCTGCTGCGCTTCGGCCTGATGCTTGAGGAAATCCACCTCCGAACGCCGGGCCGCAGCGCGCTCGGCGGTCCAGGAACGGAACGATGACTCGAGGGCGTCCGCCGGTTTCCCGAGGACTCGTGCAAGGGCATCCACGCCGCCGTCAGTCATCGTGTAGATCTTCGTCAACCCGTCCGTGCCCGAGGTCGCGCGCAGCCAGCGGACCATGAGAGCGGCGGAGGCAAACCCGATCTTCTCGGGAAGGGCACGCATTCGGGGCTCTCGAAGCAACTGATCCAACGATGGAAGCGATCCGCTCTCGACCATCGCGGCGGCGAGCAGGTCGAGATCGGTGCCTGCGAACACGCCGTCCTCCGCGACGGCGAGGCCCTCGTAAAGGGATGTCAGAACGCACGGACCGAGGATTCGCCGCGCGAGAATGTGGATCTCCTCGTGGGGTGAAGGGCTCTTGGCGAACCGTAGCGTCAGGTGGAGCTCCGCCTTCCCGGGAACGGAGTGACCGGCGTCCTCGATGCCCGTGCGAGATTTCTTGTCCTTCGGATCGTTGTACAACAGCAGGCGAATCCGAAAACCCTCGGGTGGCGAGCCCACCGCGGAGACGGCCTTGGCGAAGGCGGCCTCCCTCGCCTCCACGATCGCGTCCAGCTCTCGGGTCATCGCTTCTGTCTTGTCGTGGTAGACGTCGTAGTGGGTGCTGCGCCGGACGCCGCGATCCGCGTCGATCTCGAGTATCTCCTGCCTGCGATCGATTTCGGCGTCGGGGTTGCGAACCGGCGGCCATCCGCCGCCCGCGGCGAACATCCCTTGGCGTTGAACGAGGAAATCTCGATACACCGCCCAGCTCGATCCGACCCAAGGCAGGATCTGGAATCGATCCAGCTCGGGGTCGATCCTGGACCAGAAGAACAGGTACTTGTCGTTCCGGAAGGGAGAGCGGGAGAAGAACACCAGGTCCGCGCTCGGATCCGGATGCTCGATACCGAGGAACACGAAGCCTCGCTCGGTGCGCGTGAACGGCGGAGGCGCATCGTTCGACGCGAGGATGCGGTTCCCCCAGCCCAGGACGATCAGGTTCTCGGCTTTCTCCGCCGGTCCCACCTGGTCGTCGGCCACCTCTCGGGCCTGGATCCCCCGGGTTTCCTGCAAGAACTGCGCGCGAAGCCGAGCGGAACGACGGTTCTTCTCGATGTCTTCGCCGGGACCCACCGGGAAAACGACCACGACCGAGTCGAACGAATAGACGCGCGTCGCGTCGGGCACGGCAGGCGGCTGCGGCGCCTCGGCCGGTGGCTCCTGGCCCGGAGCCTCGGCGGTGAAAAGGAAGACGAGGAATGTCAGCGCGATCGCGCGTCTCACGGTAGCCTCCATGTCACGAGTCGGTATGATACGAGGTGGTCATGGCGGTGTCGACAACGGACGTGCGCCCCAGCGACGTGACGAGCGATGGCAGGGACACCCATCGGCCGGAGCGACTACGTTCCGGATCGCGCTCCACATCGGAGGGGTCTTCGTGAGTCGCGTCTTTGCGCTGGGCGACCTGCACCTCTCCGAGACAGGCGCCAAGCCGATGGATGTGTTCGGGGACGCGTGGCGGGGTCACTCGGCTCGCATGGCCGAGGCGTGGGACGCTCTCGTCGCGCCGGAGGACACGGTGCTGCTGCCGGGCGACCTATCCTGGGCCCGGACGCTCGAGGAAGCGAGACCCGATCTCGACTGGATCGGCGTCCGACCCGGCCTCAAGATCGTCCTGCGCGGCAATCACGACTCGTGGTGGACGAGCAGGAGCAAGGTGCAGCGAGCGCTTCCGCCGGGCTGTCGTGCCTTGCAGAACGAGGCGCTTCTGGCGTGCGATCGGGTCATCGTGGGTGCCAGGGGCTGGACCGATCCGACGGATCCGACCGCCCAACCCGGCGACGGAGCGATCTTCCGACGTGAGCTCGACCGGCTTGGCTCGTCGCTGGCCGACGCGGACCGCAAGTTCGGTCGGGCTCTGCCGCGGCTCGCCATGCTCCACTACCCGCCTTGGATTCGCGATCGCGGGCCTTCAGAGGTCGTTCGGATGCTGATCGACGCGGGAGTCCGGGACTGCGTCTTCGGTCACCTCCATGGCGCCGATCATTCCCTGGCCGTGACCGGGGAGCGAGAAGGGATCCGATTCCATCTGGTGTCCTGCGACGCGGTGGGATTCGCGCCCGTCGAGATTCCCCACCCGGTTTCCAACGGATGCTAGACTCGTCGAACCATGCGACCTCGTAGGGACCCACCGACCGCGGCGCGTCCGCCCACTCGTTCGGCCGGCAGCCCGGGGGCGGCGGGCTCTCGGAGATCCCAGCCGGAAGCGCCGGGCAGGACTCTGCCCTCACTGTGCCGGGAGATCGACGGGCAGCCGTTCTGGAGTTACCGCCGGCTCCTGGGTCGGCACCGGCTCGGCGAATTCGAGATCATCGTCGATCGAGTCTCGCCGGACCCCTTCGCCGGACCGGCACGCGTTCGGCTGACCGTGGATCGCGCGACGGCGGCCCTTCCACCCGCGCTCGTGGCGAACAGGCGATCCCGCATCGCGGCCGAGGATTTCGTCGCTCGATCGGCGTCCATTGCCCTGGCAGAGCAGGCCGTGGCGAGCGCGAGCGCCCCTCCGGGAACGGGCAGGGTCTTCGTGGAGCGATGCGGGCCGTGCGTTCTCGAGAGGTCGATCTGCCACATCGACGATGCGCGGATCGAGCTCAGGGTCTTCGTCGACCTGCCTGCGTCGGGGCGACGGGTCAGGGGTGTCCAGGCCGACCGGCTGTTTCAGGAAACGCTCGTTCGCCTCGCGACGTCGACTCTCCTTTTTTCCGCGCGTCGCGTCGCCGAAATCGAGCGACACGTCTTTCTCGCCGAAGATCACTTGCACATCCAGGCCGAGTTGACCCGGCGCGGGCTCGTGGCGTTCGTCGCCGACGGCAGCCTCCTGGCCCGTGCGTCGGGGACGGACGAGGCTCCCCGGAGAGACGGTCGCGAGATGGCATTCGAGTCCCCGGGATCCTTGGCCATCACGATCCCTCTCCCGCACGCCGGTCCGGTGCGCGGGATGGGTGTGCCGGCCGGAATCACGTTGATCATCGGGGGTGCGTTTCACGGGAAGAGCACGCTGCTCGACGCGCTCTCGTCCGGCATCCACCCTCACGTCGAAGGAGATGGCCGCGAGCGGGTGGCGAGCCTGCCCGAAGCGGTCGTCGTTCGTGCGGAGGATGGCCGCTCGGTGCGGCGGGTCGATGTTTCGGGGTTCTTCGGACCACTTCCGTCCGGGGAGTTCCCCGGGGATTTCTCGACGGAGAAGGCCAGCGGCAGCACGTCCCAGGCTGCCGCGATCGTCGAAGCACTCGAGTCCGGTGCGCGCGTCTTGCTCGTCGACGAAGACACCTCCGCGATGAACTTCCTGATCCGCGACGGGCGCATGCAGCGACTCCTCCCTCGGCCGTCCGAACCGGTCGTGCCGCTACTCGACCGTCTGCGGGAGCTCTACGATCGGTTCGCGGTCTCGACGGTGCTGGTCACCGGAGGCTCCGGGGATTACATCGAGGCGGCCGACACGGTGTTGTGCCTGAGCGAGTATCGGACCGTCGACGCGACGGCTCGCGCGCGGGAGATCGCGTCGCAAACGCGGTCGACGCGGCTCCGGGAGGACCATCCGCCGATGCACCCGCCGGCACGACGAGAGATCCTGTCCAGCGGCGCCGTTTCTCCGTCTGCGAGGTTCGGCCTCCGGGGACCGCGGTCCATCCGGATCGGCGAGGACACGATCGAGATGACCGCGATCGAGCAGCTCCAGGAGGCCGGTCAGGTACGCGCCGTGGCGGCGCTGTTGCGCAGGGCCGCCCAACTCGCCGAGGGGGGAATGGAGCTTGCGGCGCTGCTGGACGAGCTGGAGTCGATTCTGGACGCTCATGGACTCGATTCGCTCGATCCTCCCGCGGCGTACGACTTGGCGCGACCACGCAGGCACGAGGTCGCCGCGGCGCTCAATCGCTGGCGGGCTCTGCCCGTCCGCCGTCCCGATCGTTGATCGAACCGAACGGGCGATTCTCCATGTCGGACGCGGCAGGGACTCGCCTGCCACGCCCTGCGGAGCAGCGACACGCCGAGGCGGAGAATCGTGAACCGTCTTCATGGGACTCTCCCGGTTTCACTGCATCGCCTCGTCGCTTTTCCGTCGTACACCCGCCTGGAGAAGGGTGCTTTACAGCGATTCCCCAGCTCTTCTATGATGCTCCACCCGGCGGAAGGGACGAATCCATGTTCGAGGACAGAACGATCGTCTGCGCGCAGTGCGGCATGGAGTTCGTGTTCGCCTCGGCCGAGCAGGAGTTCTACCAGCAGAAAGGACTCACGCACGCACCGAAGCGCTGTCGAGGCTGCCGATCGCTCGCCAAGAAGGATCAGGCAGGGCATCCGCCGGTGCGTGCGCCGGCCGCCGGATCGCATGTGGAGTACATCGGATCGACTGCGGAACCCCGACACGATCGGCGGCGACCGCGGTCCTCCTCGGAGCGTTTCGAGGCGGCGTGCAGTGTCTGCGGAGCGATGGCACAGCTGCCGTTTCGGCCGGACGGGGTGCGACCGATCTACTGCCGGACCTGCTATCAGGGCCGGCGCCGCTCCGGCCCGACTCGCCCGTGAGCGCATCGCCCGCGCGGCGAGCCCGCGGCCACGTCCGGGCCGACTCGATTCGGAGATGCTCCTCCATCTGCATTGGTCTCGTCCTGGCGGTCGCCTGGCTCGACGGACCCGCCGTCGGCGCAGATTCGGAGGTCAACGCCCGATCGGAGAGCGCTCGTCTTCGTGAGCTGCTCGACCGAGACCTTTGGGCGGAGGCCGTTCGCGAGTCGCGGAGCCTGGCGACTGCCCATGCCGGGGACCTCGATGCGATCTCCGTTCTCGGGGAATCGCTCTATCGTTCCGGGAGCCTCCGGGACGCGCGGGTGGTTCTCGGCCCGCTCGCGGACGAGGAAGAGGCTCCGGCGCGCGGGATCCTGACCCTGGGGCTCCTCCGTTTGGCCGAAGGCAACAGCGATGCTGCGGCTTCACTTCTCGAACGCGCAACGCGCTTGGCCCCGGAGGACCGATGGGTCCTGTACTGGGCCGCGGACGGCGTGCCGTCGCGCGCACGCTCCGTGGAGCTGCTGGAAGGGTATCTGGCGCGGAGCCAGGGCGACGACCCGGATCGCATCGAGTCGGCTCGCAGCGCGCTGGTGTTTCAAAGGGCACTTGGCGATCGCAAGGTCTGGGTTCCCGTGGAGCGCCCGGCTCGTCTCGAGCTGCGCTTGATGCCCTACGGCACGGGCGGCGTCGTGCGGGGTCGCGTGATTCAAGCGGATCTGGGCGGGCGCAAGCCGATTCGCTTCCTTCTCGACACCGGGAGTACGGGGGTGTTTCTCGTGGAGCGGATCGCCCGCAAGCTCGGGTTCGCGCCTCTGGCCACCGAGACCCGATTCGGGGGGGGAGGGGACGAGCGCCACCGCACCCGGCGCGGCATTCTGCCGTCGTTCGGAATCGGCGGCTTGAGGTACGGGAACGCACTGGTCACCGTCTCCGCCGACGAGGTCGAGCCCACTGGCCAGTACCAGGGCATCCTGGGAATCCAGGTGTTCGATGGGTATCGGATCACGATCGATCCCGCGCAGGGCCGCCTCGTTCTCGACGGGCCGGTCGGCGACCGCGCGGGCGAGCCGTACTGGACGGTCGCGGGTCAACTGCTCGTCGAAGCGAGTGCCGTCGGAGCACCCAACGGTCTTTTCCTCTTCGATACGGGGGCGGCTCGGAGCCTCGTCTCCTCGGGTTACGTGACCGCGATTCCCGGGGCAGCCCTCGGTCGGGCTGCGGAGATCCGGGGTTACGGTGGGGCCGTCCGCGGGGCGAGGGAGGCCCGGGGGGTTCGAGTGGAGTTCCAGTCGCTCCGGACACCCGACGCGCCGATTCCCGCGGTGGATCTCTCGCTGCGAAGCCGGATGGGGGGTGTCGAGGTGGCGGGATACCTCGGGCTCGACCTCCTCTCGGAGGCGAGAATCACCATCGACACCCGCGCCCGCCGCGTGGTGGTGGATGGGCCGACGGCCGGACGCGACGGTGGACGCAACCCCCGGTAGGAGCGCGCGTCACGCGGCTCGTGAGCCGCAGAGGCGACCGGGAGAAACAACGGGGTGGCCGTCGAGACTCCCGGCGCGCAGTGTCTGCGCGGACCCTCTGGATGACTTTTGGTGCCGGAGGAGGGAGTCGAACCCTCACGCCCGCGAGGAGCGGGGGATTTTGAGACCTCCAGACGACCTTTCGCCACCGTTCCCCATCGTGCCCCACCGTCCTGAGACCACGAAAATCCGACGCTTTTCCGAGCTCCCCGCGCTGCCTGCCGACCGCTCGCACCCGTGGCGCGCGATGGGACCGTGCAAGCACGGTGTAAGCAGCCTACGAGCAGCCGCGGGTCGCCGGCTCTCTCCGGGGGTCTATCCGGAAGACTCGCCGATGGGGCCCCCGGACGCCTTGTCGGTGGCCGGCCGGCGCCGGCCCGGCCTGTGGCGATCGACGCCAGGACAGGGCCAACTGAGCCCGGGGAACCGCCCTCATCCTGGGCAATCCTGGAGCCCCACAGCCGCAGCCCAAGAACACGAAGCCCCCGGAGGCACATCGGGGGGCTTCGGAAACAGGCTCCGTTGCTGGAGCCTACTGGTCGTCGTTGCGGGTGTTCCGTCCGAACACCGTGACGCCGTTCGGGCAGACCCCGCCGGTCCACGGGAAGCCGAAGAATCCGCACCGGCAGTCGTTCACGGAATTGCTACACGTGAGCCATCCCCCGCACTCGCCCTCGCACCATTCCCGCGACAGGACGTCGCAGCCGCCTGCCCCATCGCAAGCGCACACGGGGGCGTTCGAGCAGTGCCCGTTGCATCGCGTCCGGACGCACTCGACGGATCTGCCGATACCGCACGTCTCGACCAGGGGGCCGAGCAGCCACTCCTGGTTGGACCTCTCGAGCAGGAAGCCCGCGGCATCCGCGCCCACGGTGACCTCCGCAGGATCCAGCGGGATGGCCCCAAGGACCTGACGTTCGATCCGGATCGAGCGGGTGCGCAACTCCTCCAAGGGCTGGGGGACCGCCTCGCCGAAGCTCGCTACTCGTGAGATCCGTCAAGATCCTGAGCGGTTGCCTCCACAACGCTGTAGTGGAGCGGAGCGTTCACCTTGCCCCCGTCGCTCGGGGGCGGCAAGAACCGCCAGGGGCCTGGCCCGTCCGTCCTGAGCCGCGTGACGAGCCACGCGCATCGATCCTCGCCCGTGAAGGCGGCTGGGGCCTGGAACACCGCGTCGTCCTCGTTCCGAAGCTCACCCACGAGATTCATCCCCTTCTTCCGGCACCCGTAGGTGATGCCGAACGCGGGCCTTCCCTGCGGGACGAGTCCCGTCAGCGAGGGAATGAGAGGTACGCCTGCAATACGCGGAAGTGCCGACCCGATTTCGGGAGCGATCCAGTCCGGCTTCTGGTTCGCCAGAAACCATCCGATGGTCTCCCCGTTCCGCGGCTCCAGCGGTATCTCTACGGTCCGCTTCACCGAGGCGCCGAACAGCGATCCGTCGTCGCGAACGCCCCGGATCGAAACGATGAGCTGCGTTCGGCCCGGCCAGACCCCCGGGACGAGCAGGGGGACGATGTTCTCCTCCCGCGCGAGGAATGCGGCGCGGGTTGCGTCCTTCAACGGGACGGTCTGGGAGCCTATCGGCTTCTCCCCACCCTCTTTCCATACCGAGCAGTCCAGCTCGAGTTCCCGGATCCCGTCGTTGACGAGCGTGTCGTCCGTCCGGATGACGCGAGCGACGAGAATCGAGTTCCACCTGCTGAAACCATCCGACGTCAGGGGGAAGAGGTCGGCGTTGATCGTGAACCCCCGCCCCCAGTGGGGGAGCCGGAAGATCCGAGCCCGCTCCTCCTCGGCAGAGCGCTGCACCACCTTCCGGCTGGTCGGCGCCTCCACGGTGAAACGCTTGTCCGACACGGTGACCCGTGTCGCGATCGTCTTTCGCGCTTGCTTCTCGGTCAACTCAAACGTCATGATGACGTTGCATTGCGCCAGTGCCCGAAGCGTCTCGACCGTGCTCTTCACCGTGTGCCCGTTCGAGAACATCTTGCCCCCGCCGGCCTCGGCGAACGCAATCAGCCCTTTCGGGATGACTTCCTTTCCGATATCGAGCGTGTGGATGCGGACCTTGCTCTCGTTCGCCGCCGCGGCGATCCGTGCCGCCTGTCCGCTCGTCTCCGTGCTGGTGGTGGCGGGGGTGTCAGTCGTCACGAGTACGAGATCTTTGTGGCCCTCGTACAGACCGAGGGTTTCGAGTAGGGCAACCCAGCCGTTGAAAAAGTACTTCCACGTGATGTGTGGACGTCGAACCGTGATCCTCGGGTCGTGTTCGAGTTCATGGAGTGCACCAAGCGCGACAGCCTTGTCGCTCGTGAAATCCGTCGCGAATACCGGATAGTCCTTGAAGACCACGATCAGGATCTGGTCTTCGGGCTGCATCTTCCCGATGAATTCGCGGACCTCGCGATATGCGCGAAACCGTGGTCCGTCGGGGTTGGTGTCGTCGTACGTCTTGCCGAGCGCGTCTTCGTCGATCACGATCACGAATCGCATTCCCTGAGGCACAGGCGATGTCTCAGCGGGCTGCTGGGTCACGCCGACGAAGTCCACGAGGACGGGCTTCTCGAATCCGTTCACGTACAGGGTCAGGGCGTCGGGGCGAAGCTCTCGACAGAGGTCGGGGTTCCCGTTCTTCGGCCAGACCGAAACCTCGATCTGGGTCCGAATCGTCCCCACTTCCTCCTCGAGACCGATGGTTCGAGGGGGCTCCTCTGCTGCCACGTTTGTGTCCGATGCGACGATGAGCATGGCGGAGAGAATGAAGGCATGTGTTCCGCTCATGCGTCGCGTCCGTTCGTGAACGAGTTGCGCGCAGGTTGTCAATCCGGAACTACTGCGTCGGCCCAACCCACCTTGCTCGTGTAGGGCAGCGCGTGGTGCGCGCCAGCTTCGGTCCGGAGGCCATCGAGCAGATTCTTTTTTGGAGTCGCTACTCCTTGCGACTCGGTGCGGTCTTTTCGTGTCCCTCCTTCTGGGGCCGTTGGCCGCCCGCCGGGGTCTGTCCGCCGCTTGGGACGGGCTCCCTCTCTACACATCGGCAATCCTTGACCATGGTGTTGCAGCGGAGGTTTCCTTCGCACTCGCCGTCACACCAGTGTCGCGCAATCGTGTCGCAGCCACCGGGTACGCTGCACTCGCAGCCGGGCGGCTCTCCGCATTCCTTGGTTCGGCATCGGTCGGGAATGCAGCCCTGGCTGTGGCTCATGCCGCACGGGTAGATCGGCGGTGCCATCTCGCCCTCGGTGCGCTTCCCGACGACGAGGAATCCGTTTGCGTCCGAGCCGAGGCGCAGCGTGCTCATCGCCAGAATGCCCAGCGGGATCGCGTCTCGGATCTCGCGTGTGACCCGGATCGGCTGTCCGTCCTCGTCGTATCCCCGGAGCCAGGCCATCGCGACCTTGCCGTCCGCGGTTTCCAACAGCCCGAACTCCCGCGCCTGGTAGGTCGTCGTCCCCCAGGGGATCAGGACGCCCTTCAGGTCCTCCTTGTTCAGGGTCGCCATGTCCTTTGGTACCGGGAGCTTCCACTCCGTCGCCGAGATCTGCGGGCCCAGCAGCAAGAACAGCCCGCCAAGCGCCAGGCACACTTTCCATCGCATTTGCTTCTCCTGTTTACTCGAGTTCACCTCTCATGGTTCTTCTCCTGTGGGCGGCTGGAGCTTGTCGCATGCGGCCAGGACCTCGGCCACGCGCTCGCCCCGCTCGCCCGTTTCCGCTACTTCGTTGATCGCGGCGTTGACCCCGAAGGCCGTCCAGCGCTTGTAGACGGCTGTGTTGGAGGCCTGCGCAGCTTCGATGTCGATCGTGGGCGGCGATTTCGACACGTCGATCCCACGGATCCCCCGCTCCACCGCCGCTCGCGTCTCCGCGTCCGAAACCACGAGTGCCGCGAGGCATTCGTTGAAGTCGGTCTCGTTGAGCTGGCTTCGGACACGACTCGCTTTCGCGGCATCGACACCGGGCGGGGTGTGCCACGCGATCCACCATGCGTCACGAAACGGGCAGACGCTGACCACGGAATAGGGATCCCAATCCTTGATCACCGCCTGCCCGTGTACATGGTCGGGCCGCGCCAAAACCTCGGCGTGGCCGTACGAGCACAGAAGGGAAAGCGTCGCGAGGATGACGGAGGCTGTTTTCATGGACTCTCTCGTGGCCAGAACAGCCCGGCGAGAATCAGATACGTTTCCCATCGCATGGGCCCCTCCTGCTTTCTATGGTGAATTCGAGCCCATCTTGAGTGGTAATCGTAGATTGACGAAGTGCGACTGTCTGGCAACGCATCGCGACCTCCATTTTGTTGGTGAGTATATATGGGGCGGGGTCCGCGTGGACAACTGCCCCTCGATTCGGGCTGCGGTTAGGCAACCGCGACAGCACGAAGCCCCGGATTGCCGGGGCCTCGGATTTCGGCCATCTCCTATTTCGGCGCTTTGGCGTGGGTGTGGGTGTCGTCGGCTGGTGCCTCGCGAGCCACCTCTTCAGACACAGCGCGTATCGATGACGCCCCCGGAGCTGAGCCCAGGGGTCCGTTCCCGACGCACCAAGAGACCATACATCAGCAACCCCTCATCTCGACCATCGCGGACATGCTCACGCCGGGTGGATCGGGTCCACCACGCTCGCGGTGACCTTGCCTGACGTCCGTGAGGAGGACGGCCCGATGCCCGCTCTCGCCTTTCCACACACAATCAGTGGACTTTCGCACTTTTCGGCTTGTCCTGACAGGCTCCCCGCCCAGCCTCTCGGCATAACCGACTAGCTCTCCGAACAACATCTGATCCCCGGCGGCGGGGTTGACACAGCGCTCGCATGTGTGAGTGTCTGTTATCCTATAGGCTAACAGATAGCTGAGAGCAGGCCTCGATGCCCAACCGATTGCCAACGGATCTCCTGCTCCGTGGCTCCCTGATCACCCTGCGCCGCAAGTGCGGCAAACCGTCCTGCCACTGCGCCGAGGACGCCCCTCACGAATCGCCAGCCCTGTCCACCAGCGTGCGCAACGTCACGCAAATCGTCACGCTGCGCCGTGAGGACGTGGCTCAGGTGCGGAACGCTCTGCGTCTCTATCAGCAGGCCTTGGCGGAGCTGGACCGCAAGGCCCTCAGCGGCATCAGGCTCCTCCGTCGACACCTACGCCGCGGCGTGGGTCGGGCGCGAAGACGGTGAGCCGCGCGGCTCTCGCCTGGGAGCTAGGGTTGATGGCTTTCGCCGAGGTGTTCACTCGGCCGTCCTTCGAACTGTTCCGCACGCTGATGTGCGCCTGGGTGCTGTCGTCGGGTCGCCGGACCGTCACCGGCATGATCCGCGCCATGGACCCCCACGGGCGTCCCGCGCATGACGCCTACCATCGCTTCCTGCGAGCCAGGGCCTGGAAGCTGGCTCCGCTCTGGCGGATCCTGCTGGTGCAACTGGTCGAGCATCTCGACCAGGCGGGGGTGCTGCAGTTCGATCTCGACGACACCCTGTTCCACAAGTCCGGGCGCAAGATCGAAGGCGCAGGTGTTCCGCGACGCCGTGCGTTCCGGAGTCAGGGCCGTGGTCTACGCCCGCGGGCTGAATCTGGTGGTCTTGACGCTGCGCGTTTCTCCACCGTAGGGTGGGGAGCCGCTGGGGCTGCCGATCAACGTCCGCTTGTACAGGAAAGCCGGGCGGTCGCACTTGGACTTGGCCGAAGCGATGATCCGACAGGTCGCGGACTGGCTGCTGGGCCGTTCCTTTGCTCTGGCCTGCGATGGGGCCTACGCCTCGCTCGCCGGGCGATCCCTCCCGCGGACCCACCTCACCTCGCGCATCCGCCGGGATGCAGCGCTGTGCGCGCTGCCACCCCCGCGTCGTAAACGTCGGCCGGGTCGGCCGCGCAAGCGCGGTCGCCGGCTGCCCTGCCCCGAGCGCTTGGTCCGCAGACGGCGCGGCTGACAACGAGTCGAGGTCGACGAGCGCGGCAAGACCGTGAAACGACTGCTTCTGTCTTTGCCGGTCCTGTGGTATGCGGTCTGCCCCGACCGACCCGTTCTGCTCGTCATCGTGCGCGATCCCACCGGCAAGCAACGCGACGACTTCTTCTTCACCACCGATCTCGAGATGTCGGGTGCCGCGGTCGCCGCGCACTACGCCGGGCGCTGGTCCATCGAAGACACCTCTCGCAACGCGAAGCAGGTGCTCCGCGGCGAAGACCCGCAGACCTGGAAAGCAGACGGGCCCGAACGGGTAGCCGCTCTATCCTTGTGGTTCTACAGCGCGATCTGGTGCTGGTACATCACCACTCAGGGAACCAAGCCGTCCTGGCCATCGCTGCCCTGGTACTCCGCCAAACGCACGCCGTCCTTTGCCGACGCACTCGCCGCCCTGCGCCGCGCCCTGTGACGCGAAATGGTTTTCTCCAGGTACGATCGACGACCGCTCCCCACAAGAACCGCAGCCGCCATTTTGGAGTCGCTCGTCAGGGCCGCGTAGTCATGCATCGGGGGGCATTCAGGAAGTGCGAAAGTCCGCAAACAGGGGCAAGCGGAAAAGGCGCTCCGCAAGCGCCAGGCCGAGATCGCCATGGATCAGTTCGTCGGGCCCGACGCCGAGAAGACATCCCTGGCCGACCTCGCCGAGATGCTTCGAACGGACTACACGATCAACGAGCGTCGGTCGCTCGTCCGGTTTGAGCGGTCCATCGGCCACCTCCTCGATTTCTTCGGCGCGGATGCCAAGGCTACGAATGTGACCAGCGACGTCATCGGCCGCTACGCCCTGCGCCGGAAGGAGGAGGGAGCGAAGAACGCCACCGTCAACCGGGAACTCGCCGCCCTCGAGCGGGCATTCCGGCTCGCGGAGCGGGTCGGGAAGGTCACCCGTCGCCCGTACATCCAAATGCTGGAGGAACGGAACACGCGGACCGGCTTCGTGGAGGCGGGGGAACTCTACGCCATCGTGGGGCATCTTCCCGCCGACCTGCGACCCGTCGCCCTGGTTGCCTACCTTACCGGCTGGCGCGTCCCGAGCGAGATCTTGACCCGCGAGTGGCGCAACGTGGACCTTGGCGCGGGCTGGCTTCGCCTCGAGCCGGGCGAGACGAAGAACGGCGAGGGTCGCTCCTTCCCCTTCACCCCCGAGCTACGCTCGATCCTGGAGGACCAGCGGACGCACACGACGACCTTGGAACGGGAGACGGACCGGATCATCCCCTGCGTCTTCCATCGGCGAGGGAAGCCGATCAAGGACTTCCGCAAGGCGTGGAAGCAGGCGTGAAAGAAAGCCGGGGTGCCCGGGCTCATCCCCCACGATTTCCGCCGGTCAGCCATTAGGAACCTGGAACGCGCCGGAGTTCCACGCTCGGCTGCGATGCGGATGGTTGGACACCGGACCGAGGCGGTCTATCGGCGGTACGCCATCGTGGACGAGACCATGATGCGCGAGGGCGCTGAGAAGCTCGCGATCCTGCACAACGCGGAACAATCCGCCGCAAGGAAACACGTCGCGTTTTCTGCCGACCGTGCAAGCACAGTGCAAGCGGCGGGGTTTTCCAAGCGAAGGCAAAAGTAGGCGACGGGACGGGGTGCGATGCAAGTACAGCTGGCTCAAGGCCTTATCTGGTGCCGGAGGAGGGAGTCGAACCCTCACGCCCGCGAGGAGCGGGGGATTTTGAGTCCCCTGCGTCTGCCATTCCGCCACTCCGGCTCGATCGCGGATTCTACCGCGTTTCCCGCAGGCGGCCATGATTGGCTCCACGACGCGCCACTCGCCGGTGGGAGCTCGCGGTCCCGGCGCGACTCTCTCGCCGCCCGGACGCGCCTTCCTGGCGGCGGGTCCGAGGTGATCCCGCGAATCGAAGGCCAGGTCCCTTGCGACCGAGAAACGGCCGGATTCGATGATTTTGCGAATCGGCTTCAGGAAGAACGAGTCCCGGTTTCGAGACGTCCCAACGTCTCGTCGCTTCTCCGTCGTGCACCCGCAACCCCCTCTAGAATTGACACTTCCCTCAGAATAGGGTACCATGAAGAGTCTAACGTCCGGTCCGAGTCGAAGGGGCGCGCCTCGGGTTTGAGGACTCTCAAGGAGGTCCCCGTGGAGTTCAAAGTCGGCGACAAGGTGGTGTATCCGAACCATGGTGTCGGCGTCATCGAGCGGGTCGCCCGGAAATCCATCGGAGACATGGTTTCTTCTTTCTACTGTCTCCGAATTCTCTCCACGGACAGTACCGTGATGGTCCCCGTGGGGAATACTGCGACCGTCGGTCTGCGGAAGGTACTCGGCTCGCGCCAGACCAGCCGCGTCTTCAAGGTGCTGCGGGACGGCGAAGTGGCAACGTACGATGACTGGAAGGGACGCTTCCAGGCCAACTCGGAAAAAATGCGTACCGGGGACATTCTCGCGGTCTCCGAGGTGCTCAAGAGCTTGACGATGCTGGCCGAGGTCAAGCCCCTTTCGTATCGCGAGAGAAAAATGCTGGACCGGGCGCGCTTTCTCCTGATCTCCGAGCTGGCAGAGGCGTCGAGCAAGTCGTCGGAGAAGATCGAGGTCCAGATCGACGCCGCCCTCGCCGAGTCCATGAAGGGCGCGAAGGCCAAGGTAGAGCACTGAGGCGATTCCTCCCGCTCCGGGACGCGTAACGTGGACGCAATCGTCCTGACGCGCGTCGCGGCTGCGCTCGACCAGACGTTTCGTCGCGGGTTGCTTCGAGAGATCCGCGAAGAACGTGTCGATCGTTATCGCCTCCTGCTCGAAACCGAGGGGCGCGTCGCGTCCATCTCCGTATCGTTGCGAGCGGAGCTTCCCTGGATCGGTCGTCCCGCGCGTCGGATGGACGAGCCACGCGGTTCCCTCGGGCGCTTCGCCGTCGCCTGCGCGCGCGCTCTCTCCGGTCGGGTTCTCGATCGGGTGGAGAGAGTCGGACAGGACCGGGTAGTCGCGATGCGCTTCGCGGGGGGCACGTCGCTCGTCGCGGAGCTGCTGACGCACGGCGGCAACCTGATCTTGGTGGAGTCCTCGGGTGCCGTCGCCGCGGCCGCCCGTCATCCTCGTTCCTCGATTGCCCGAGTCCGCGTCGGTGAGCCCTATCGCCCCCCGCCGTTGCCCCCCGACGCGCTTCTTCCCAACGGCGCAACCGCCGAGGAGATCGACTCTCTCGTCCGGCGGCACGCCGCCGGCGGCGAGAGTCTGTTCGAAATCCTGAGGCGTCGCGTCTTCGGCGTGGGCACTCCCGGAGCCCGACTCGTGATTTCGGAATCAGCCCGTTCCGGGCAGAGTCCCGGGGAGGTTCTGGTGCGGAGGCTCGGAGCGGTCGCGCGCGGCGAAGCCGATCCTCTCATCCTGTCCCCGGTTCTCGACCTGCTCGCGGAAGCGGAAGAGGGTCGTCTCGACCCGGCCCTTCCAAGCCTGTTGCCCTGGGACCCACCCGAGATCCCCGATGGATGGGAGGTGCTTCGACGCGCAGACGCCGCTTCGACGGCTGGGCTCTATCACGATGCCCTGGAGCGCCAAGCCTGGCTGAGCGCGAGGGCCGCTGCGCTTCAATCGATTCTGCAGGCGGAGATCCTGCGATTGGCGGGGGCCGAGGCTCGCGCGGCATCGGACGCGGATTCGTTCGAGGACCCGGAGCTTCACCGCCACTGGGGCGAGGCGATACTCGCAGGCATGGCGGTGGCTCGACGGGCCGGGGATCGCATTCTCGTTCCGGACCCATACGACATGGATAGCCGCGAAATCTCCATCCCCGCGCCGGCCCGGCTCGGACTCGCGGCAGCGGCGGAGCAGCAGTTTCGTGCATCCCGTCGCGCGCGACGAGGGATCGAGGCGTCGCGAAAGCGGTGCTCCGGATTGCGGGCCCGCCGGATCAGGCTGGAGGCTCTCGCGGAGCGTCGGGCCGCAGCTCGCGCGGTGCGAGACGTCGATGCCCTGGCGGACGAGATGCGGCGGGAAGGGATTCCGGTAGGTCTGGAGCCTCAGACTCGCGCAGGCAGGAGCGCCGCATCCGTCACGCGTCCCCGGCTCGAAGGGGTCCGGATTCTCGCCAGCAGCGAGGGGATCCCGATCCTCGTGGGGAAGTCGGCGAAAGACAATCACCGGCTCACGTTTCGGCTGGCGGGACCCGACGATTTTTGGTTCCATGCGGCCGACTCTCCCGGTGCCCACGTCGTCGTTCGGAATCCGCGCCGCCTCGCGAGGCCTCCGCAGGCGACGCTCGAGGAGGCGGCCGCAGTCTCGGCGTGGTTCAGCGACGCCCGCGGCGAGGAGGCTGTCGATGTGCGCTGGACGAGACGGAAGAACGTCCGCAAGACGCGGGGCGCGCCAGCGGGGGTCGTGGCGTTGAAGCGCTTCGAGACGATTCGCGTTCGGCCGGCGCCGGTGTCGGGCGACGATGACCTCGGCGGCTAGTCGGCGACGCCGAGGCGCCTGCGCATGGCGCAGGGGCGGCGCGTCGGGGAACGCGGGACCATCAACCGTATCTCGGGGCGGAAAGCCCTCGGCAGGGCTCGCCGGCGAGTTTCCCTCGGTGCAACCGATTCGGCGCAGCGACGTCCCCTCGCCCGTGCGAACGAACCAGTTCCCTGTTGACCGGGTCTTCCTCCTGCCCTAGATTCCCCGGCGGTACGGAACGGGGGGACCGTGAGGCAAGGGGCGAAGTTTCTCGGAGGGGCTCTCCTCGCGGCGGTCCTCTTGTGCGTCGTGCTTTGGGGCAAGGACCCGGACGCGATCCGGGCGGCTCTCGGCAGCGCGTCGATGGGAGGGCTCTTGCTCGCAGGGGCGTTGAATCTGAGCCACAACTTCTTCCGCGTCAGCCGATGGGGCTTGCTCCTGCGGCCGCTAAAGCGAGCGATCTCCTACCGCGCACGATTCAGTGCGGTCATCATCGGGTATCTCACCACGTGGACGATCCCCGGCAGGTTGGGCGAACTGGTGCGACCGGCACTCCTGTCCTCCCGGGAGGGCATTCCGCTCGGGCCCTGCCTTGGCTCGGTCGTGGCCGATCGGCTGGTCGATGGCGGGGCGATCGTCATCCTCTTCGCCTTCGGTACGTTCCTTTCGCCGCTCCAGGGGGAGGCTGCGAGCTACGCCGCCAAGATCCGGGCCAGCTCCATCGTCCTCGTCGCCGTCATCGGCCTTCTGCTCGCGCTGCTCTTCGCCGGTGGGATCGCTCGAGTCGCGATTCACCGGTGGCTCGACGCCCGTTCATCGTCGACCATCCGATGGATCGGGAGGATGTTCCTCGCGCTGAGCGAAGGGACGGAAGCGCTTCGGCGGCCGCGCCTCCTCGGTCCCATCGTGTTGCACAGTCTCCTGGCGTGGGGCACGATCGCCCTCGGCACGTGGATCGGAATCCGCGCGGCCGGCGCCGACGTGCCGTTTTCCGCCGTGCTGGTTCTCCTTCCCCCCCTCGCGCTGGGCGTCGCGCTCCCGACCCCCGGAGGGGCGGGCGGGTATCACGCAGCGATGAGCCTGGGACTCCAACATCTGTTCGGCGTTCCCGAGGCCACTGCGGTGAGCGCAGGGATTCTGATGCACCTCGTGGTGACGCTGCCGGTGATCGCTCTCGGGCTCGTGCTCCTCAAGGTCGAGAAACTCTCCTGGAGCGATCTCGGTGCGTTCGTGCGCCAGGTGGGCGATCTGGGCGCGCGGGCCCCCGTCGAGCCTCCCACGGAGGCCGCACCATGAAATGCCCGTTCTGCGGCCACGTGAGGGACAAGGTGGTCGACTCGCGCGAGAGCGGGTCGGGTGACGCGATCCGCAGGCGCAGGGAATGCCTGGCCTGCGGCAGACGGTTCACGTCCTACGAGAGGATCGAGGAGATCCCCTATTTCGTCATCAAGAAAGACGGCCGGCGCGAGGCGTTCGACCGCAACAAGCTCATGACCGGTCTGCAGCGCGCGTGCGAGAAGCGTCCGGTACCGGCGAAGGCCCTCAACGCCATCGTGGATGCCGTCGAGCAGATGGTGCAGGACAGCCCCGACCGGGAAGTCGAGGCACGGACGATCGGGGAGCAGGTGATGAGGGCTCTCAAGGACCTCGACAAGGTAGCGTACGTCCGGTTCGCATCGGTGTATCGACGGTTCGAGGACGTGGAAGAGTTCATGACCGAACTGAAGGACCTCCTGGAGACGCGGAAGTGACGCGGCCGGGAGAGGAGGAAAGCGACCGATGACGACCCGCACCTTCGGTCCCCTGCTCGAGGTCGCTCGGATCCAGAGCGAGATCAACCGACTCTTCAACAATCTCCTGGATCTGGGCGTTCCGGGCCAGGAGGCCGGTGCGTGGATTCCGAACGCGGACATCCTGGAGACGCGGGACGCGCTGCTCGTGATGGTGGAGCTTCCCGGAGTGGAGAGCACGGGCCTGGACCTGTCGGTTCTCGGCGGCAACGTGATCCTGAAGGGGGACAAGAAGCGACCGGACCGCGACGAGGGGCTCAAGTTCCACGCGGCCGAGCGGCCGTTCGGCCGCTTCCGGCGGGTGATCAATCTCGGGGTTCCCGTGAACACGCACCGCGCCGAGGCGGAGTTCAAGGACGGGCTGCTCCGGATCCGTTTCCCGAAAGTGCCGAACCGAAGGGGAGAAGAAGTCCCGATCGAGGTGAGAACGCCATGACGGCCGCGCACGACGATCGTCCGGACGACGAGCAGGTCAAGATACCCGGGGAGCTCCCCGTCCTGCCGCTTCGGGACATGGTCCTGCACCCGTTCATCATCGCGCCCCTGTCGGTGGCCCGCGACGTCTCCATCCAGGCCGTCGATCGCGCGCTCGCCGAGAACCGGATGATCCTCCTGGTCGCCCAGAAGGACAAGGACGAGGACGAGCCCGGCGAGAAAGACCTCTTCCGCGTGGGAACGGTGGCCGTGATCATGCGGATGCTGAAGCTCCCCGACGACCGCATCCGGGTGCTGGTGCAGGGGGTCTCGCGGGCGAGGATCCTGGAATTCTCGTCGGTGCGTCCCTTCTTCCGCGCGAGGATCGAGCGCCTCTCGGATCAGGCCTACGATCCGGCATCCATCGAGAAAGAAGCGCTCATGCGCTCGGCCAAGCGCGCGATCGAGCGCGCATCCAGCCTCGGAAAGAACTTGCCGTCCGAGGTTCTGGTCATCGCGGGGAACCTGGAGGATCCCGGCCGTCTGGCCGACCTCACGGCGTCCAACCTGGAGCTCAAGGTCGGCGAGGCGCAGGAGGTGTTGGAGATTCTCGATCCCGTGGGGCGGTTGCGCAGAGTCCACGATTTCTTGAAGCGGGAGATGGACCTGCTGTCCATGCAGCGGGAGATCGACTCCATGGCGCGGGACGAGATGGATCGCTCCCAGCGCGAGTACTACCTGCGCCACCAGATGAAGGCGATCCTGTCGGAGCTCGGAGAGGGCAACGAGCTGGCGGAGGAAGTGGAGCAGTACCGGGCCAAGGCATCGGGGCTGAAGCTCCCCGAGCACGCCCAGGACGAGGTGGATCGGCAGCTCAAGCGACTCGAGCGCATGCACCCCGATTCGGGAGAGACCGCCACGGTCCGGAACTACCTGGACTGGCTGACGGGACTGCCCTGGGGACAGGCAACGCGTGACAACCTGGACATCCGAAAGGCCCGGAAGATCCTGGAGGAGGATCATTACGGGCTCGAGCAGGTGAAGGACCGGATCCTGGAGTACCTGTCGGTCCGGAAACTCAATCGAAAGAGCAAGGGTCCGATCCTCTGCTTTGTCGGGCCGCCTGGAGTCGGGAAGACGTCCCTCGGCCGCTCGATCGCACGGGCGCTCGGGCGCAAGTTCGTCCGGCTCTCCCTGGGCGGGGTGAAGGACGAGGCGGAGATTCGCGGTCACCGGAGGACGTACGTGGGTGCCATGCCGGGCCGGATCATTCAGGGGATCCACCAGATCGGATCCGCGAATCCGGTCTTCATGCTGGATGAGGTCGACAAGATCGGCGCCGATTTCCGCGGCGATCCGTCGGCCGCGCTTTTGGAGGTGCTCGACGCCGAGCAGAACTTCGGTTTCCGCGACCACTACCTGGGGATTCCGTACGATCTCTCGGAGGTGATGTTCATCACCACCGCGAACCTGCTCGATCCGATCCAGCCGGCGTTTCGCGACCGCATGGAGGTCATTCGGATCGCCGGATACACCGAGGAGGAGAAGCTCGTGATCGCGCGGCGGCACATCCTCCCGCGGCAGATCCGGGAGAACGGACTGCGGGGGACGAATGTCGTGTTCTCGGACGCGGCGGTGAGGGAGATGATCTCGAGGTATGCGCGAGAGGCGGGATTGCGCAATCTCGAGCGGGCGATCGCCTCGGTCTGCCGCAAGGTCGCGCGACAGTTCGCGGAAGGTCGGAAGACGAAAGTGCGAATCCTCCCGTCCGGACTCGCCGGGTACCTCGGGCCCTCGCCCGTGTTTCCGGAGGAAGCGCTGGGCCAGGATCAGATCGGTGTGGCCACAGGCCTCGCGTGGACCGAGGCGGGGGGAGACGTCCTGTTCGTCGAAGCGACCACGATGAAGGGAAAGGGGACGCTGATCCTCACCGGACACCTCGGCGAGGTGATGAAGGAGTCGGCGCATGCCGCCCTCTCGTACGCGCGCGCGAGAGCCGGCGACCTGGGAATCGCCGAGGACTTCTTCGAGGCCCGCGACGTGCACGTTCACGTGCCGGAAGGTGCGATTCCGAAGGACGGCCCCTCGGCCGGGATCACCATGGCAACCGCGATGCTGTCCGCGTTCGCGGAACGGCCGGTCCGGAGGGACGTGGCGATGACCGGCGAGATCACCTTGCGGGGAAACGTCCTTCCCGTGGGTGGCGTAAAAGAGAAAGTCCTGGCGGCGCGACGATCGGGGATCCGCGAGGTGATCCTTCCCGAGGCGAATCGCAAGAACCTCGAGGAGATCCCCCGCTCCCTGCGCAGGGACATGGTGTTTTCGTTCGTTCGCGACGTCCAGGAGGTCTTCGCCCACGCCTTGCTGCGCCCCGAAGCCGCGGCGGCCCGACCCCGCCGGCCGACGGAACGGTCTGAGCCCGTGCTCGAGCCGGTGGGCTGACCCAGGAAGGCGCGGGACACCTTCTGCGGCTGCGCCCGCCCCGTCGTTTCGACCTTCCCCGGCGCTCGTCGGGGGGGAATTAGCGCCTCGAGGCGGGAGCTTTTTCGGAGACGGGGCTCTACAATGGCCGCCTCGCAAGCCGCCTCGGGATCGCGGTCTTTCTTCTCGGCGAACTAGACAGTCGGCGGGACCGGTCCGTACCACTGTCGCCTTCGACGGGATCGGAGCGTCGGCTGCGACGGGAACCACAAGCGACGCATGCGGGACGAAGGTGAGTTGATCCGCGCCGCCGCCGCCGGGGACGGCCGGGCTTTCGGAGAACTGGTGCTCCGGAAGCAGGAGCTGGTGATCCGCACGGCGTTCCACGTCGTCGGCGATTGGGAAGATGCCCGTGACGCAGCGCAGACGGTTTTCTTGCGACTTTGGAAGGTGCTACGGAGATTCGACCCCGGACGGCGGTTCGACACGTGGCTGTACAGGATCACGGTGAACGTCGCGATCGACCAGCTCCGAACACGCGGCCCGCGCGGGTTCCTTCAACCGCTCCCCCCCGACGTCGGCGAGGTTCCGGCGGTCGCTCCGACGTCTCCCGAGGAGGCGATCGACCTCCGGGAGCTGCAGCGGGCCTTTCTGCGTCTGGCCGCACGCCTCGCGCCGAAGCAGCGTGCGGTCTTCGTCTTGAAGGAAATCGAGGGGCTTTCCACCGAAGACGTCGCGCGCGCTCTCGGCGTCCGACAGTCCACCGTTCGGAACCACCTTCTGCAGGCGCGGCGGGTGCTTCGCGAGGGCCTGGTGCAGGAGTATCCGAAGCTCGCCGTCGCACTGCCCCGTGACGAGCGTGGGGAGGAGGGCCCATGAACCGCGCCTGCCCGGACCGGGGTGACCTCCGGCGGTTCGACGAGCTGGGCCCTGTCGCACGCGTCGAGATCGCCAGGCATGCGCAGGGGTGTGCGAGGTGCAGGTCGGTTCTCGTCTCGAGAGACCCGTCGCGGGTGTTCGCGCTGCTCGCTGCGACCTCCGTTCTCCCGGGTCTCCTCGACAGGGTATCCGGCGGTGTGGCGGCGGCGATCGCTCGCGAGGCCGGACGGAGCGGGCCCGCCGTCTCCGCCTCCCGCCGGGCGGCGGCGGTTGGCTGGGCTGCCGCGGTTCTACTCGCCGTGTCCGCGGGGACGATGCTGCTCGGGCCACGCCAATCCACGCCGGCCAGGGCTCCCCACATCGCCGCGGGGGACTCGCGTTCGCCGGACGGGAGCCGGGACGAGCGAGTCTCGTCGATCGTCGAGGTCTTGTCGTCACCGGGCACGGCCAGGGTGGTGGATCTCCGGGTCGGCGAGACCCAGGTCGTCATGGTCTTCGACGAGAGGATTGCGCTGTGAGCCACGCCGGATGTCGCGGCGTCGTTCCGGGCGTTTTCGCGCTCGCCCTCCTCTTGCTGACTCCCGTGCCGGTCCGGTCCGAGGAATCCGGACCTCCCGACGGGCAGCTGCAAGTGCGCGCGTTCACGATCCATCATCGGGGCCTCGCGGAGGCGGCCGAAGCGGTGAGCACCGTTCTGTCCGCGGGGGGCTCCGTGAAGCTCCAACCGAGGGCCCGGACCCTCGTCGTGGAGGATCTCCCGGAGGTTCTCGAACGGGCGCGAATGCTGCTGCTGGGCTTCGACCTTCCTCCCCGCAACATCGAGTTGACCCTGACTCTCGTGCTCGGCACGGACCGCCGCGAGCCAGGCCGCCCCAGCGGAGCCACCGATTCGCGCGGGATCTCCCGCGAAGTGCGGGGAGTTCACGAGAGCCTGGGAGATTTCACCAAGTGGACGAGCTACGAGCTCCTGGGCAGTCAGTCGGTGACCGCGCTCGAGGGGCACTCCGTGACGGTGCGCCTCTCGGACGAATACCGCGTCGTGTTCCGGGTGGAGACCGTGCGCGCACCCACCGCCGGTGCCCCGGAAGGGACGATCAGCCTGCGCGGCTGCACCCTCCTGCGGGTTCTGCGCAACGAAAGCGGAGAGGAGCGTTTCGAGGAGCTGCTGTCCACCGCGCTGGAGCTGACCTCGGGAAAGCTGCTCACCCTCGGTGCCGCGCGAGGCCCCGAAGCCCGAAAGGCCCTGTTCCTCACCATCAAGGCGAGGCCGGTGTAACGTCATGGCGCAGTTCAGCTGTCGAGTCGCCCTGCCCAGCGGAGAGATCGTCGAGCGCGCGTTCGTCGCGGACGACGAGGGGGCCCTTCGCCGAGAGCTCGAGCAGAAGGACTACCTCATCCTCGAGCTGCGCCAGAGCAACCCGTTCCTGAAGCTGCTCGGCGATCTCTTCCGGGTACGCCCCCGGGTGGCCGCCCGCGAGTTCCTGTTCTTCAACCAAGAGATGTCGGCGCTCCTGCGATCCGGTCTGCCGATCCTCCCGGCCATCGACATCCTCCTCGAGCGGAGGAAGAACCCGACGTTCAGGAAGGCGCTGGCGGACATCCGGGAGCGCGTGAAATCGGGCGAGGCCCTCTCGGACGCCTTCGCGGCCCAGAACGGTCTGTTCCCGAAGCTCTACTCGGCCAGCCTCGCGTCCGGGGAACGTTCGGGAGAGCTCCCCACGGTGATCGCCCGCTACATCGTTTACAGCCGGAACGTCCTCGCGATCCGCCGCAAGGTGGTCTCCGCCATGATCTACCCGGCGATTCTGCTCACGCTGTCGGTCGCGCTCGTCGCCCTCATGGTGTTCTACATCGTCCCGAAGTTCTCCTCGTTCCTGACCGACTTCGGCGCGGAGCTTCCGCTCATCACGCAGGTCCTGGTGAACACGGCGATGTTCGGCCGGGGGAACTGGAAGACGATCGTGCTGCTGGTGGTCGGCGGGGTGGTCGGGTTCGCGGCATGGCGTCGCACGGCCGCCGGTCGGATGACGGTGGATCGATGGAAAGTCCATCTGCCGCTCGTGGGCGGGGTGTTGCACGACTACGCCCAGAACCGCTTCACCCGTACGCTGGGGACCCTCGTCGCGGGAGGCATCCCCCTGGTGACCTCACTGGAGCTCTCGGCGCGCGCGGTGGGAAACGCGCATTTCGAGATGCTGCTGCTGGAGGTGGTGCAGAAGGTCCGCGAGGGGCAGCCGCTCTGGGAGTCGCTGGAGAAGACCGGACTCGTGTCCGACATCGCCATCGAGATGATCAAGGTGGGGGAGTCCACCGGCGCGCTGGAGGAGATGCTGACGAACTGCTCCGACTTCACCGACGAGGAGATCGACTACCGGCTCACGCAGCTCGTCGCGGTGGTGGAGCCCTTGATGCTCGTCGTCATGGCGTTCGTGGTGGGTGGAATGCTGCTGGCCATCTACCTTCCGCTCCTCCGGACGTACAGCCAGATGAGGAGCTAGGGAGATCTCGATGGCCGAGCCAGCGCGCACCCAGGGGTCGCCTCCGCCGGCCGGGGCGGACACTCGGGACGAAGAGGTCCTTTCGGCCGATCTGCAGGCCCAGCGGCTCGCCGCGCGCCTCGGGATCGAGTACGTGAACCTCGAGCAGTTCGAGATCGATCCCGAGTTGTTCCGCTCCATTCCCGTCGACCTGATGTTCCGGTACAACTTCGTGCCGCGTCGGCGTACGGCCTCCCACCTGGAGGTCGTGGTGGCCGATCCCGCCGACGTGCTCATGATCGACGAGCTCGAGCTGCTCCTGGGCACCTCGATCCGCACCGCGGTAGGCACCGGGGCGGCGATTCAGGAGATCCTGAAGAAGAGCGAATCGTCGCAGCGGGTGCTGGAGGAGGCGACCGAGGAGTTCCGCATCCAGATCATCACTGAGGACGACGAGACGGGGGAGGAGACGCTCTCCATCGATCGGATGACCTCGGACTCGTCGCCCATCATCAAGCTGGTGGACACCACCGTCTTCAACGCCCTTCAGCGACGCGCCTCGGATATCCACGTGGAGACGCGCGAGCGAGAGGTGATCATCAAGTACCGGATCGACGGCGTCCTGTACCGGGCCATGGAGCCGATCGACAAGAAGTTCCACTCCACCATCATCTCGCGCATCAAGGTCATGAGCGAGCTCGACATCTCCGAAAAGCGAGTGCCCCAGGACGGGCGATTCAAGCTTCGGATCAAGGGGCGCACGGTGGACTTCCGCGTGTCCATCCTCCCCACCGCCCACGGGGAGGACTGCGTGATCCGCGTCCTGGACAAGGAATCCACCAGCCGCGAGTTCGCGCAGCTCAACCTGTCGGTGTGCGGGTTTGAGGATCGAGACGTGGCCCGGATCCGCCGGTTCATCAAGGAGCCGTACGGGATGGTGCTCGTGACGGGCCCCACCGGCTCCGGGAAGACCACGACGCTCTATGCGGCCATCGCCGAGATCACGAACGAAGAGGACAAGATCATCACCATCGAGGACCCGGTGGAGTACCAGCTCCCGGGGATCACCCAGATCCCGGTGAACGAGAAGAAGGGGCTCACGTTCGCCCGCGGACTCCGTTCCATCCTCCGTCACGACCCGGACAAGATCATGGTGGGGGAGATCCGCGACGAGGAGACCGCGCAGATCGCGATTCAGTCGGCGCTCACCGGCCACCTGGTGTTCACCACCGTGCACGCGAACAACGTGGTGGACGTGCTCGGTCGCTTTCTGAACATGAAGGTGGAGCCGTACAACTTCGTCTCGGCGTTGAACTGTATCCTGGCCCAGCGACTCGTCCGGCTGATCTGCGCGAACTGCAAGCGTCCCCGAAAGGCGTCACGGCAGGAGCTGGTGGAATCGGCTCTGGATCCGGCGCGTTACGGGGAGTACACGTTCTACGAGGGGAAGGGGTGCATCGACTGCAACGGCACGGGGTATCGGGGCCGGACCGCGATCGCCGAGCTTCTGGACATGAGCGATCGAATCCGCGAGATGATCCTCGAGAGACGACCTGCGTCGGACATCAAGAGGGCGGCGAAGGACGAAGGAATGAACTTCCTGCGGGAAGCCGCGCTGGCGAAAGTCTTCCTGGGAAAGACGACGCTGCACGAGATCAACAAGGTCACGTTCGTCGACTGAGGCGGTCACGGGAGTGGAACGGATGAGAGCGGTTGCGTCGCTTTGGAATCGGGTGCGTCGGGCGGGCGTGGACGGGGCCGGCTCGCTTCGGGCTCCGCTGCCTTCCGTGGCACTCGAGGTGACCCCCGGCGAGGTGGTGCTCGTGCGGCTGAAGCGACGACGCGGCCGGAGGGTGCTGGAGTCGGCCCAGATTCGCCCGTTCGCCGAGGTCGCGTCGGAAGCTTCCATCGCCCGGCCGACCCTCGCGGCACCCGACGAGCTCGCGGGGCGGGTACGCGAGGTCTTCGAGGCGAGCGGGACGCGTCCCGGGAAGGTGTCCCTGGTGCTGCCGGACAGTCTGGCCAAGGTGACGGTGCTGCCTCTCCCGGAGCGTCCCACCTCTCGACGGCAGCTGGGCGAGATGATTCGGTTCAAGCTCCGGCGGGCGGTGCCATTCCGGATCGAGGACGCCGCGGTCAGCTACCAGCTGCTTCCGGGCGAGGGGGAGCAGGCCAGCGTGCTCGTGGCCGTGATGCTCCGCTCCCTGGTCGAGCAGTACGAGAGGTTGCTCGAGGGAGTCGGGGCACGGCCCGGTCTCGTCTCCCTCAGCAGCGTGAGCTTGTTCAATCTCTGCCGGGAGCGGATCAGCCTGGCGACGGCCGACGGCGGGGACGTGGCTCTGCTGAACTGCGCGGCGGGCTACTTCGCCCTGCTCATCGTTCGAGGAGAGAGACTTCTGTTCTACCGCTGCAAGACGCGGGGCCTCGAGGACGGAGCGGACTCCTGGAGCGAAGGAACGGTCGCCCGGGAGCTCGCCGCGTCGTTCTCCTACTACCGGGAGAAGCTCGAAGGGCGGGGCGTTTCCACCGTGTTCGTCCGATCGGTGACCGAGCCGGTGGACGAGCTCGCGACGATCCTCGGAGGCCTCGGAGTGACCGCGGTCGAGATCCTGGATCCCGGCGCGTTCGTGACGATCTCGCCGGACGCCGCCCTGGATCCGCCGTCGGTCCAGAAGATCGCCGCCGCAGTGGGCGCCGCGTGGGGAGGTCGTTGAGATGCTGCGCCCCTTGGAGCTGAATCTGGCCTCGCGTCCGTTCCGGAACAACACGCTCCTGTGGCTCGCGCACGGGGTCCTGGCGGCCGCGGTCGTGGGCTCCACCGCCTGGAACACGGTGACGTTCCTGGAGACCGGTCAGGACCTCGACGACCTGCGCAGCAACGTCGGATCGGTGCAGAATCGACTCGGCCAAGTGGAGGTTCAGGACCGGAAGATCCAGTCCGAGATCGCCAAGTTCGATCTGAAGTACCTGACCACGCAGACGGTCCGCGCGAACCAGGTGATCGCCCGCAAGCGGCTGTCGTGGACACGACTCTTCAATCTGCTGGAGAGCGTGCAGCCGTACGAGGTCCGCATGGTATCGATCCGCCCGGTCTTCGGCGCGGGGCTGGGCCGCCCCGGCTCCTCCGTCTTCGCTGCCGCGGCACGTGGCGAGGATGTGGTGCCGGTCAACGTGGAGGGGTCGGCCAGGGACCTGAAGGCGTTCCTGGAGTTCGAGAGGGCGCTGATCGGCGACCCGCACTTCGATCGGGTGGAGCCGGAGCGAACCAGCTTCGCGAAGAACGGAGAGGTTCTCTTCGGACTCGCGTTCCTCTATTTCCCCGCCGGTCGGGAGAGCGAGGTCCCCGCCGATCAGGCCGCCTCGCCCTCGGGCCGACAGGAGGCGCCCGAATCGTCCGCGTCGAACCCCGAGACGACCGAAGCCGACTCCGGGGGGCCCCCGTCTGCGCCGGTGCAGCAGCCCCCGGCGGGCCCCGTTCCGGCAGCAGAGGCATCCGCCGCCGATCCGCGGCCGGATTTCCGACCCGACGCGCCCGCCGAGCCCGAGCGGACCGCCACGTCGAGCCCCGGTTCCGGGGCTTCGGCGGAGGCGAGTGGCGCCGCGGAACAGGAGACTCCCGTCTCGAAGTACCGAAAACCCAAGAAAGAGGCTCCTTCGGGTCCGATTCGCAAGCGACCCGACGACTTCAAGTGGGATCCACTGGCGAAACAGAAGACCGCCGAAGGAAAGGAGACGCGATGAGCGCCCCGCGCATGCGGTTCGACATCCGGCAGGCGAGCCGGGATCTGGCGATCGTGTTCGTGGCGATCCTCGCGCTGAACCTGGGCTTCTACGTTCTTTCCGTCCGGCCCCGTCTTCAGGAGTACCGCAGCCTGACCGAGGAGAACGAGCCGCGCGCCAGGGAGCTGGAGCGACGCGAGGCCGCCCGCCGGGCGCGCGAGACGTATCGACGAGCACTCGGTCAGGCGGAGGAGGATCTCGGAATTCTGCGGAGGGACGTCCTCTCCACCCGAAGCCGAAGGCTGATCGAGGTGCAGGCGGAGGTGGATCGCCTGGCGCAGCTGTTCAACGTCGTCTCCGAGCAGGTCAACTACGAGAACGAGATCCTGGAGGACGAGGGGCTCGAACGGATGTGGATGACCATTCCCCTGCAGGGTGGCTATGCGAATCTGCGGAAGTTCATCCAAGCCGTCGAGAGCTCGGACAAGTTCCTCGTCATCGAGCGCGTGGCCCTGGTGGAGGGCGAGGAGGGTGGCGTCCTGCTCCAGCTCAACATCACGCTGGCCACCTACTTCGATCTTCAGGAATCGGCGCCGGATCGGAAAGCGGTCGCGCGAGGCGCCGAGAGGGCTTGATGGCGCGGAAGCTCTCATCGCGAGAGGTCGGGTTGGCGGTGGCGTTCGCCGTCTGCGGATTGGTGTACCTGTGGATGAAGTCGGGGGCCGATCCGGTCTCCTCCGATACGTCGGGGTCGGGGGGCGGCAAGGCGGGCGCGGGCGCGTCGACGCCCGCGGCGCCCGTGGTGCGCATGGACCTGTTGACGAGAGAGGCCGCGTCCTACGGCGGCGCCGGCGGACGAGACCTGTTCCAGTACGCGCAGCGTCCGCCCAGCGCCCAGGAGATCGCGGCAAGAAAGGCGGAGGAGAAACGCCTGCGTGAGCAGGCCGAGGCCGAGGCGAAGCTCCGGTCCGAGCAGGCCGATCGGGAGCGGCAGGCGGCGCTTCAACGTTCGATGGAGATCGCGAAGAACCCGCCGAAACCTCCGCCGCCGGCCATGAACCTGAAGTTCCTGGGATACCTGGGCCGGAAGGACGACAAGATCGCTGTTCTCGAGGACGGGGACGAGTTGATCCCGGTGAAGAAAGGCGATGTGATAAAAGGACAGTTCAAGGTGGTGGATATCCGCTACGAGACCGTCGTCATGGGGTACACGCGGCCCGAGTTCCAGGACCAGACCCGCGAGATCAGCATGCTGCCTGCCCCGAAGTAGGGAGTGGGGGAAGACGTGAAGGCTCAACGAACGCTCCGTGCACTGGGAATTCTTCTGGCGGCCGTTCTCGTCGCCGGCTGCGCCGCCAGCTCGGCGTACCGGAAGGGCGAGCGACAAGGCCGGACGGGAGACTGGGACGCCGCGGTGATGAACTTCAGCAAGGCGCTCGCGCTGGATCCGGGTAACAGCCGCTACGGCGTCTCGCTGGCCCGCGCGAAGCTGCGGGCCTCCTCGCAGCACTTCGAGAAGGGGAAGCGATACGCTGCGGGCCTCCAGTGGGATCTCGCCGTGGCGGAGTTCCAGCAGTCGCTGCTGCTCTACCCGGGCAACCAGCACGCCTCCACCGAGCTCGACAAGGCGATGCGCCAGATCCAGCGCGCCCAGGGCGGGCCGAGCGATATCGAGAGGATGAAGATCGAGGCGAGGCGGAAGGCGCTCGCGCCGCCGAAGCTGTCGCCGACGTCGAACATCCCGATTCTCTTGAACTTTCGCGAGGTGCCGATCGGGAAGATCTTCGAGGCGATCGGGAAGGCGTCGGGCATCAATTTCCTGTTCGACGAGAAAACCGATCTGAAGCGTCCCATGACGGTCGACATCGGAAACGTCTCGCTGGAGAAGGCGCTGGACATCCTGATGCTCCAGACGAAGAACTTCTACAAGGTCATCGACGAGGCCACGCTGCTCATCGCTCCGGATCAGCGGCAGTCGCGGCAGACCTACGAGGACAACGTCATCCGGACGTTCTTCCTGAGCAACGGAGACCCGAAGCAGATCGTGACACTGCTCCGGTCGTTGCTCCAGTCGCGGCAGATCGCGGAGAACACCGCGCTCAACTCGGTGACGATCAAGGACACACCGGACAAGGCGGCGATCGCGGAGCGGATCATCGAGGCGAACGACAAGTCGAAGGGGGAGGTAGTCGTCGACGTCCAGCTCATCGAGGTGGATCGAGCGGTGCTGCGGAACCTCGGAATCGACCTGACGAACAAGTCCACCAGCCTCTCCTTCCGCGGCGGCGACCAGTCGCTCCCGCTAAACAATCTCGGCGCGCTGCGGCAGAAGGGGAACTGGATTCTCGGGCCGATCTCGTCGGTGCTGGTCAACTTCCTGACGAGCGACACCGACTTCAAGCTGATCGCCCAACCTCAGATCCGCGTATCCGAAGGGGAGAAGGCGGAAATCCTGATCGGCGATCGCGTGCCGATCCCCACCACCTCGTTCAACAGCGCCGTGAATACGGGCGGGATCGGCGGAGGGGTCGTTCCCATCACGTCGTTCACCTATCAGAACGTCGGGATCACGCTCCAGATCGAGCCGCGTGTTCATCACAATCTGGAGGTGACGATGAAGGTCCAGGTCGAGGTGAGCCAGGTCACAGGGAGCGTGGAGACCACCGGGGGGCCGAACCAGCCGATCATCGGCACGCGGAACATCCAGACGACGATCCGCTTGCGGGACGGGGAGACGAACCTGCTCGCCGGCCTGATCCGGCAGGAGGAGCGGAAGACTCGCGCCGGAGTCGCGGGGATTGCCGACATCCCGGGGCTCAACAAGATCTTCGCGAACAACACCACGGATCGGAAGGACATGGACATCATCCTGACGCTCACGCCCCGCATCATCCGGATCCCCGACATCACCGAGGAGGATCTGACCGCGCTGTGGGTCGGCACCGAGGACAACATGCAGCTTCGCGGACCGACGCGAGGACTCCTCGGGGAGTCGCCGTTCGCCGCCCCGGAGGAGACGGAGGTGGCCGGATCGCCCGACGCCGCCGGAGAGGCTGGGGGAACCCCTCGAGCGGGAGGCACCGTGTCGAAGGTGGGGAGCGTCGGCGGGATCTCTCAGGTCGGACCGGGTACGAGCCCGACTCCGAGTGAGCCGGCGGGCGCGGGAGACGAGAAGGGACAACCGGAGCCCGGGCAGGACGGCGAGAAGAAGGCGCCGGGACCGGGAACCGGAGCCGGCGCGACGACCGAGGGGACCGGACAGGAGCGATCCCCCTCGACCCCGGCGGTGGTCCGCGTCGTTCCGGGTGCCGCTTCGTACCGGGTTGGCGACGAGGTCGTGGTGGAGGTGCGAATCGAGAACGCGTCGAATGTCGGCTCGGTCCCGTACCACCTCCGCTACAACCCTCAGGCGCTCCAGTATCTCGACACGGCCACCGAGGGTAAACTGCTTCGAAGCGACGGGATCGACACGGTCTTTCTGGCGAAAGCGACCTCACCGGGGTCCGGGGAGATCGTGGTGGGCCATTCTCGGCTGAGGGGCGGTACCGGGATCGAGGGCTCGGGAGGTCTGGCGGAGTTCCGCTTCCGGGCGACGGCGCCGGGGAGGGCGACCTTCGCGTTCAGCGCGGCCAGCGTGAAGGACCCGAAGGCGCGGAATCTTCCGGCGTCGTTCGTGAGCGGCTCCGTCGGGATCGAGCCGTAGGAAGCACGAGTCATGGGAAACCGTTGCGGGGGCTCGAAGACGGCGGGGGTCACGCTCGTGGAGCTGGTGGCGGTGACTGCGGTCACGCTGGTTCTCGCCGGCATCGCGCTTCCCGTGGCGAGCACCATGGTGAAGCGTCAGAAAGAGCTAGAGCTGCGGAGGGCGCTCCGGGAGATCCGGACCGCCATCGACCGCTTCCAGGCGGACTCGGAGCGGTTTCCCGGAATGCGGGGACCCAGCGGAGTCATCAATGCGACGAACGAGGAAGGATTCCCGGAGAAGCTCGCCCATCTGTACGAGGGGGTGGACGTGGGCCTTCCGAACGGTTTGAAGGTCAAGTGGCTCAGGCGGCTGCCGCGAGATCCCATCACCGGGAAGACCGAGTGGGCCAGCCGATCGAGCAAGGACGAGCCTGGCGCGCTCTTCGGCAGCGGAATCAACATCTTCGACATCCGGACCAAGAGCGGGGCTGTTGCCCTGGACGGGACGAAGTACGCGGAGTGGTAGCGGGAGACCCGAGGCGACGGGCGGGAGAGCCATGCGCGCGACGAAGAGCCGAGGATTCACGCTGATCGAGCTCCTGGTGGTGATCGCGATCATCGGGATCGTGGTGACGGTCGCGGTGGGGCAGTACCGTAGATCGATCGTCAAGGCCAAGGAGGCCGTCCTCCGTCAGGATCTGTACGTGATGCGAACGGCCATCAACCAGTATTTCGCCGACAAGGGGAAGTACCCGTCGGATCTCGAGGCGCTCGTGTCCGAGAGCTACCTCTACAAGGTCCCCATCGATCCGATCAGCGAGAGCTCGGACTCGTGGGTCCAGGAGCCGGCGGAGATGGACAGCGACAACGACATCAGCACGGAGCCAGGAATCGCCGACGTGAAGAGCGGGGCCCAGGGCACCAGCCTGGACGGATCGAGCTACTCGGAGTGGTGACGATGCAGGAGAATCAAATGAAGATCACGAGGAAGAAGCAGGTGGCCGCGCTCGCCGTGGTCGTTCTCGCCGTGCTGGGAGTGGCGTGCGAGGACACGATGGACATCACCGCGCCCAAGGACGGATCCATCATCGTCGAGGCGATTCCGGGCCGGGTCGTCCTCGACCCCAATCTTCCGGATCCGCCCCGAGTGGGCAGATTCCTCATCGGATACACGGACATCCAGGCCCAGGTGTTCGACAAGAACGGGTACCCGGTCGCCAACGCCGTGGTCTACTTCTCCGCCGATTCCGGGTCTCTCGTCAGCGACGGCCCGCCACGCGTCGGAGCGCCGACGGATGACAACGGGTTCTGCGGAACCAAGCTCCAGGTCATCGAGAGCGGGCCGTCGAGCGTCAAGGTCACGGCCCGCTCGGGTTGCTGACGCGGGACCGGGTCCGTGTCGGTTGCGGTGGTCGGGTGCGAAGTGAACACGCCTCCCGTCGCGAATGCGGGGGCCGACGTTCCAACACCGGATGGCCAGACCGAACCGTGACGGTCACCCTCAGTCGGCGCGGGTCGACCGATATCGAGACGCCGAAGAACGAGTTCACGTTCGTGTGGGACTGCGGGAACGGCACTGCGGCGAGATTCCGAATCCAGACGTCGCCATCCGACATCAACTGCACATACACGCGGACGACCGCGGAAAAGAACTACACCGCGACGCTCAAGGTGACGGACAAAGGTGTTCCCTGCGACTGGCCTCTGCGTCAAATCGTCCACCGACACCGTCAAGGTCAAGATCGGGAAGTCGACGACGACCGCGCCCATGAAGCGCGCGGGAAAGCCGGATGCGCAGGCCGGACACCTCATGGTGGGGCTCATGGTCCTGGTGGCCATTCTGACCATCTCGTCCACCGTGGGCTTCCAGGCCTGGCAGGACGTGGTCCGTCGCGACAAGGAAGCCGAGATGATCTTCCGCGCGCAGGACATCTGCCGCGCCATCAAGCGGTTCCAGAAGGACCAGGGGACGCTTCCCATCGAGCTGAAGCAGCTCATGAACAAGGGGAACAAGCAGCAGTTCTTCCTCCGGCGGATGTACAAGGACCCGCTGGTGAAGGACGGGAAGTGGGGGCTCCTCTTCCTCGCCCCCGGCGGGATCTACGACCCGAACGGCGAGGAGGCGGGGATCGGCGTGGACGCAAGCGGGAATCCTCTCCCGGCCCCGGCGAGCCCGCTCGGCCCCGCCGGCGGCGTCGGGACGCCCGGCTCCTCGGGCGCCACCGGACTCGGGAGGAGCCGCCCCGGTGCGGTGCCGCTCGGCGGTCCGCCGGGGGGCGTGCCGAAGCCGGGCGAGGGAGGCGAGGTCGGCCTTCCCATCGTCGGGGTGAAGAGCCTCAGCAAGGACCCGCCGTTCCGCGTCCTGCGCGACCAGACCGACTACAGCAAGTGGCTGTTCACCGCGCTCGACCAGGACCTCGCCCCGTCCGGCCTCATCCTTCCCGGGCAGAACGTGATCGGCGGAGCTCTCCCCGGCGGGACCGGAGTGCCGGGCGGGAGCAACCCCCGCCCTCCGTGGCCAAAGCCCAACTGACCCGGAGCCTCGGGAGTGCCCGGATGCGAACGGGGATCTCCGGCAGGCGGCGGACGTCCGTGCGCGTTGCGAGCCCCGTCCCCTGAGCTATACTCCCGGCCTCTTCGAACGGGCGCGCCGTCCGCGTGACCGTTCCCCGACCCAGGGAAGGCGGATGATTCGCAAGGAGACCCTTCCGAACGGCATCAAGCTCCTCACGGAGCGAATGCCGGACGTCCGGTCGGTCGCCATCGGAGTGTGGCTGCGCCGGGGGAGTCGCCACGAGAGCCCGGCGCTCAGCGGGATCTCGCATTTCATCGAGCACCTGGTCTTCAAGGGAACCGAGAGTCGCTCGGCGCGCGAGATCGCTCTGGAGATGGACTCGGTGGGCGGCCACATGGACGCGTTCACCTCGAAGGAGCACACCTGCTTCTACGCCAAAGTGCTCGACGAGCACCTCCCCGTGGCGGTGGATCTGCTCGCGGACATCGTCCAGCGGCCGCGCTTCGACCCCCAGGATCTCGAGCGGGAGCGGCAGGTGATCGTCGAGGAGATCCGGATGGTTCGGGACTCCCCCGAGGAGCTGATCTACGATCTGTTCTCCGGTCACTCCTACGGGAGCCACCCCCTCGGCCGACCGATCCAGGGAACCGAGCAGACCGTCGGGGCGGTGGGCCGCGATCGCCTGCTTCGGTTCTTTCGGAGCTCGTACCGCCCCGAGAACATGCTCATCGTCGCGGCCGGGAATCTCCGGCACCACGCACTTTCCCGGATCGTCCGCAAGGCCTTCGAGTCCATGGTGCCCGGAAGCGAACGAAGCGCGCGGTCCTCTCCGCCGCGCACCCGAGGAGGGGTGATCCGGCACCACAAGCGCGACCTGGAGCAGCTCCACTTGCTCCTGGGCCTTCCAGCCTTCCCCGAGAACCACGCAGCCCGGTACCGTCTGTTCGTGCTCAACGCGCTTTTGGGCGGGACCATGTCCTCGCGACTCTTCCAGAAAGTGCGGGAGGAGCGAGGGCTCGCGTACACGGTCTACTCCGCGGTGAATTCGTTCCTGGACTCGGGCCAGCTGGTGATCTACGCGGCGACGAGCCCGCGGCGGGGCCGCGAGGCCTTGCAGGTGATCCTGCGCGAGCTGCGGGATCTGCGGGACCACGGGCCGACCGCGGCGGAGCTTCGCGTCGCCAAGGAGCACATCAAGGGGAGCCTCATGCTCTCCCTGGAATCCACCGTCAGCCGGATGTCGAATCTCGCCCGTCAGGAGATCTACTTCCGGAGACAGATCGACCTCTCGGAAATGCTCCAGGGGATCGACGCGGTGAGCCGGCGAGGGGTCGAGGCGCTGGGAAGAGAGCTGTTCCACAACGGTCGCATCGGCCTCGCCGTGGTGGGTCGCGTGCACGACTTCCGGTTTCGTTCCGAGGGCCTTCGGCTGTGACGGATGACGGCTCGGTCCGCGTGGGGATTCTCCGGATCCCGGAGGGGCGCGACCTTCCGCTGCCGTCGCGGGCGACGCCGCTGTCGTCCGGGTTCGACCTGCGGGCGAGGCTCGACGCTCCGCTCACCATCCCTCCCGGGGGGCGGGCCCTGGTACCCACGGGAATCGTCCTCGTGCTTCCGGAGAGCTACGAAGCCCAGGTCCGACCGCGCAGCGGCCTGGCATGGAGAGCCGGGCTCACGATGCTCAACACCCCCGGGACCATCGATGCGGACTACCGGGGCGAGATCGCCGTGATCGCGGTGAATCTCGGCCAGGAGCCGGTGACCTTCGCCCGGGGCGACCGCATCGCCCAGCTGGTGATCCAGCGCGTGCCCGGCGTGGTCCTGGAGGAGGTCGACGCCCTCCCGGAAACGTCGCGCGGCGCGGGGGGATTCGGCCACACGGGGGACTCCTAGCGTGGCGGTGCGCGTCCTACCGCTGGGAAGCGGCTCGTCCGGCAACGCGACTCTGGTCGAATTCGGTTCCGTCCGCCTGCTCGTGGAGGCGGGGCTTTCGGCACGAGCTCTCGGGGAGCGGCTCGAAGGGGCGGGCGTCGCTCCGTCGAGTCTCGCCGCGATCCTGATCTCCCACGAGCACCACGATCACGCGTGCGGCGTCGAGCGATTCTCCTTGCGCCATCGCGTGCCGGTCCTCTGCGTCCCGGAGACGCTCGCGGCTCTCGAGCTGTCCCCGATCCACCTGGCCGCGTGGCACCCGCTCGAACCGGGGTCGTCGCTCGACGTTGCGGGGATCCGGGTGGACGCGTTCGCCGTTCCGCACGATGCCGTGCGGCCCGTGGGCTTCGTCCTTCAGGGGGAGGGGGTGCGCGTCGGCATCGCCACGGACCTGGGCCACGCGACGACGCTCGTGGTCGAGCGGCTCCGCGGCTGCCACCTGCTCGTGATCGAGTCGAATCACGACGACCGGATGCTCCACGACGGACCGTACCCGTGGCATCTGAAGCAGAGAGTCGCGGGGCGCACGGGACACCTCTCGAACGACGATGCGGCGCACCTGCTGGAACGGGTCGCGGACAGCGAGTGCCGCGCGGTGGTGCTTGCGCACCTGTCGGAGAAGAACAACACCCCGGCTCTCGCCCGGGACTCAGCCTCGCGTGCTCTGCAGCGCGCCGGCTGCCGGCGGGTCGAGATGCGCGTGGCGAACGGTCGCCGGGCCAGCGTGCCGGTGGTTCTGTGAAGCGGAGGCCATCTCGATGATCGAGCGGTACACCCGTGAGGAGATGGGGACCCTCTGGACCGACGAGGCCCGGTTTCGAGCCTGGCTCGAGGTCGAGCTCGCGGTCTGCGAGGTCCTGACCGAGCGAGGGATCGTTCCCGCCGCCGACATGGCGGTCATCCGCGAGAAGGCGTCGTTCGACCTCTCCCGGATCGCGGCCATCGAGGCGGAAGTCCGGCACGACGTGATCGCGTTTCTTTCCAGCGTGGCCGAGAAGGTGGGGGAGCCGTCGCGGCACATCCACTACGGCCTCACCTCCTCCGACGTCGTCGACACCGCGCTTGCCCTGACGCTCGTGCGGGCGGCGGACCTGCTCCTGCGCGGGATGGACGGCTTCCTCGCGGTGCTGCGTCGTCGGGCCATGGAGCATCGGAAGACGGTGATGATCGGCCGGACCCACGGCGTGCATGCCGAGCCGTACACGTTCGGCCTCAAGCTCGCCGGCTGGTACGCCGAAGCGCGGAGGAATCGAGAGCGGCTGGCGGCGGCTCGAGAGGAGATCCGACGCGGAAAGATCTCGGGCGCGGTGGGCACCTACGCGCACCTCCCGCCCGACGTGGAGGCGGCGGTGCTGTCCCGGCTCGGGCTCGAGGTGGAGCCGATCTCGACCCAGGTGGTGCCGCGGGACCGTCACGCGGTCTTCGTCGCGGCGCTGGGGGTCCTGGCGTCGTCTCTGGATCGGATCGCCACCGAGATCCGCCACCTGCAGCGCACCGACGTCCGCGAGGTGGAGGAGCCGTTCGTGCGAGGTCAGAAAGGCTCGAGCGCGATGCCGCACAAGCGGAATCCCGTCGGGTGCGAGAACGTGTCGGGGCTCGCGCGGCTCGTGCGTTCCCACGTCCAGGCCGCGCTCGAGGACATCCCGCTCTGGCACGAGCGCGATATCTCGCATTCCTCGGTGGAGCGCGTGATCCTGCCCGACGCGACGATTCTCGCCGACTACATGCTCGCTCGCATCACCGGAATCGTGGACGGCCTGCACGTGTATCCGGAGCGCATGCGCGAGAATCTCGGCCGGACCCGAGGCCTGCCGTTTTCGCAGGCGGTTCTCCTCGCGCTGGCCCGGGCGGGGCTCTCCCGGGAGCAGGCGTACTCCATCGTGCAGCGCAGCTCGATGCAGGTGTGGTCCTCCGGCGAGGGGCTTCGGGATCTCCTGGCGCGCGATCCCGAGGTGACCGGAGTCTTGACGCGGCAGGACCTCGACGCGTGTTTCGACCCCGAACGGTACCTGCGGCATCTGGACGCGATCTTCGAGCGGGTGTTCGAGCGGACCTGATCTTCCGTATGGGGACGCGCGCGGCGGCGGCCCGTCGCCGCGCCGCCGCGGGCGGGCGCGGAACGTCGCGATGGTGTCGTCGCGACCGCGTGTGGTAAGGTTCGCTCGCCCTTCCCATGGCCGCAGGACCGGGTTGCGAGGGGACCATGTGCGGGATCGTCGGGATCTTCGGCCACCCTGAGGCTGCCCACGTGGCCTACCTCGGGCTGTACGCGCTCCAGCACCGCGGGCAGGAGAGCGCGGGGATCGTCACGGCTACCGGCTCGGAGATGTCGCGGCACTCGTCCATGGGGCACGTGGCGGAGGTGTTCTCCCGGGACGTCCTCCAATCGCTCCCCGGCACGAGCGCCGTCGGTCACGTCCGGTACTCCACCTCGGGGGCCTCGAAGGCCTGCAACGCCCAGCCGTTCCTTCTCCAGCACCATCGTGGGCCGATCGCCGTCGCTCACAACGGAAACCTGGTGGACGCGTCTGTCGTCCGATCGTCGCTGGAGTTCGAAGGGGCGATTTTCCAGACGACCAGCGACACCGAGACGGTGCTCCACCTGGTGGCTCGCTCCCGCGCATCGGACGTGGTGGATGCCATCGTCGAGGCGCTGCGCCAGGTCAGGGGGGCGTATTCGCTCCTGTTCCTCGTGGCGGGCCGTCTCGTGGCCGTCCGGGACCCGATGGGATTCCGGCCGCTCTCGCTGGGGCGCGTGAACGGGGCCTTCGTCGTCGCCAGTGAAACGTGCGCGTTCGACCTGATCGGGGCGGAGCACGTGCGCGATCTGGAGAGGGGCGAGATGGTCGTCGTGGACGTGGCCGGCGTGCACTCGTTCCGGCCCTTCGCCGCGCAGCGCCCCGCTCCCTGCGCGTTCGAGCACGTGTATTTCGCTCGCCCCGACAGCAAGGTGTTCGGAAGCTCCGTCCAGGCCGTTCGCCAGCGGCTCGGAGGCGAGCTGTTCCGGGAGCACCCGGCGGACGTGGACATGGTGGTCCCGGTCCCGGACTCGGGGCTCTTCGCGGCCATGGGCTACGCGCGGGCGTCGGCGTTGCCGTTCGAGATGGCCCTCGTGCGCAACCACTACGTGGGCCGGACGTTCATCGAGCCCAGCCAGCAGATACGGAACTTCGGGGTGCGGGTGAAGCTGAACCCGGTTCGTGAGCTGCTGCAGGGCAAGCGCATCGTGCTCATCGACGACTCGATCGTTCGCGGCACCACGAGCCGGAAGATTGTGCAGATGTGCCGCGAGGCGGGCGCCCGGGAAGTCCACATGCGGATCTCCTCTCCTCCCACCGTGGGTCCGTGCTACTACGGCATCGACACGCCTCACCGGGAGGAGCTCATCGCGGCGACGCAGAGCGTCGACGCCATCCGGCAGTTCATCGATGCGGATACCCTGGGGTATTTGAGCGTCGAAGGCCTCCTCCGGTCGATCGAGCGGCCGAGGGAGGATCTCTGCCTGGCCTGCTGGACGGACGACTATCCCGTCGCGCTTCCCCGAGGAGAGGCCGAGCAGCTTCGTCTGTTCGAGAAGACGAGGCGGTGATCCGTCGGACCGTCACGGGTCGGGCCGGAGCGCGGGAGCGTTGTCACGCGGCAACCCGGCGCGTGGCGTTTCGCCAAGAACGGGCTGAACATTCTCGACGGAGGCGAACGGGATGGACGGGACGAACGAGCCTTCCGACCGCGCTCGCGGATTCACCTATCGCGACGCGGGCGTCGATATCGACGCGCAGGACGAGGCGCTGCGTCGCATCAAGTCGATGCTTCGCTCCACGAGGACCTCGGGTGTCCTGGCGGACCTGGGCTCGTTCGGCGGGCTCTTCGCCCCCGACCTCAGCGGATTGGAGCGGCCGGTCCTGGTGGCCTCGTGCGATGGGGTCGGGACGAAGCTCCGCGTCGCCTTCGAGGTCGGAATCCACGACACCGTGGGGCGGGACCTGGTGAATCACTGCGTGAACGACATCCTCGTCCAGGGAGCCCGACCGCTGTTCTTCCTGGACTACGTGGCCATGGGCGCCCTCGTGCCGGGTGTCCTGGCCTCGGTGGTGGAGGGGATCGCGCGTGGGTGCCGCGAGGCGGGTTGCGCGCTGCTCGGCGGGGAAACGGCGGAGATGCCCGGGTTCTATCGCCCCGGAGAGTACGATGTCGCGGGATTCATCGTCGGCATCGTCGACCGACGCGATCTGCTGGACGGAAGCCGCCTGCGGCTGGGGGACGTGCTCCTCGGTCTCCCCTCGGCCGGGCTGCACACCAACGGATACTCGCTGGCTCGGAAGATCGTATTCGAAGAGCTGGGTCTGCGCGCCGGGGAGCGGATCGAGGGGCTCGGGGCCACCGCGGCCGAGGTGTTGCTCGCGGAGCATCGCTCCTACCTTCGGCCGCTCGAAGGGGCGATCCGGCGTGGTCTCATCGAGGGGCTCGCCCACATCACGGGCGGAGGGATCACCGACAACCTCCCCCGGATCCTCCCCGAGGGGACCGCGGCGCGGATCGAGAAGGGCACATGGCCCGTGCTGCCGGTTTTCGATTTCCTGATGCGGGAAGGTCGCGTCTCCGAGTCGGAGATGTTCCGGGCGTTCAACATGGGCATCGGGATGATCGCTGCGGTGCGGCCCGAGCATTGCGCCGAGGTCGAGTCACACCTCGACGACTGCGCGGAGCGCCACTACCGGATCGGTTCGATCGTTCCCGGGAATCGAGCGGTTCTGTATGCGTGAGAGAGGGCGGGTCGGAATTCTCCTGTCGGGGCGCGGGAGCAACATGGCCGCCCTGGTGGACGGGATGCGCGACGGACCCATCCGCGCGGACCCGGCCGTGGTGATCTCGAACGTCGCGGAAGCTCCCGGGTTGGGCCGTGCGGCGTCCCTGGGAATCCCCGTCGAGGTCGTGGACCATCGGCTGGTGAAGCCGCGCGAGATGCACGAGCGGAGGGTGGCCGACATCCTCCGCCGTGAGCGCGTGGATCTGGTGTGTCTGGCCGGCTACATGCGGCTTCTCTCGTCCTTTCTCGTGGCCGAGTTCCATCACCGGATCCTGAACGTCCATCCGGCGCTCCTGCCGGCCTTTCCTGGTCTCGACGCGCAGCGGCAGGCACTCGATCACGGCGTGAAGGTCACGGGATGCACCGTGCACTTCGTGGACGAGCAGTGTGATCACGGTGCCATCGTTCTGCAGGCGTCGGTTCCCGTTCTCGAAGACGACTCGGTGGACAGCCTGTCGGCCCGAATCCTCGAGCAGGAGCACCGGGTCTACGTCGAGGCCGTGGCCCTCTTCTTCGAAGGCCGGCTCTCGGTCGAGGGCCGACGCGTCCGGATTGCCCCTCCGCCGGTGCCCCGGCCGGCGGCGGACTGAGCGGGTCCTCCCGAGCCTCCCGAGAAGGCGCGAGCGGGGCCGGAAGGCCCGATCGCGCCCGATGGACGGTCACGTGCAGGACATCGACCTTTCCGGAATGGATCCAGGGTCCTTTCTCGCCGAGGCGCTGCCGGACGAGGCGGAGGAAACGAGCTCGGCGCCCGCCGCGATCCTCTCGGCGCGAGCCCCGCGTGACCTTCCCCGCGCGCTCCGCCCGCGCGAGAAGCTCTTTGCCCGCGGGGCGGGGTGGCTTTCCCACGGCGAGCTCGTCGCCCTGGTGATCGGGAGCGGAAGCCGAAAGGACTCCGCGACGCGGATCTCCGAACGGCTCCTCCGGCGGCATGGACTGCAGGGTCTGGCCGGGCTCCGGGCCGAGGAATGGGCCGCCGAACGCGGCCTCGGTCGGGCGGGGGCCGCGCGGATGTGCGCGGCCTTCGAGCTCGGTCGCCGGGCGCACGGGAAGCGACACGGCGACGAGCGGCCGCGAATCACGAAGCCGCGCGAAGTCGCCTCGCGGGTTCGCGAGGTGGCGCGCGCGCGCAAGGAGCACCTGGTCGGGCTCTATCTCGACGCGCAGAACGGGCTGCTCCATCAGGAAACCCTGTCCGTCGGCTCCCTGAACACGACCCGGACGCACCCGCGGGAGATCCTGTTCCCCGCGGTGGTGCACCTCGCGCTGGGCTTCATCCTCGTGCACAACCACCCGAGCGGCTCCCTGGAGCCGTCGCCGGAAGATCTGGAATTCACCCGCTCGGTCCAGCGGGCGGGCGAGCTGATGGGGATCGAGCTGTACGACCACGTCATCGTCTCGCGCGACGGCTACGCGAGCTTGCGGGAGCTCGGCCTGCTCTGAGCGCCCGGCGAGCGCGACGCTCTGGTAGAATCGCGGAGCTCTTCGCGCACGGAGTCCCCATGGGAGATCGAGAGTCGAGAGAATTCGCTCCGGTGGACGACCAGATGCGGCTCCTGTCCCGCGGAGCCGTCGATCTGGTGCTCGAGAGCGAGCTGCGCGCGAAGCTGGAGCGGTCCAGGTCCTCCGGAAGCCCCTTGACCGTGAAAGTGGGCTTCGATCCGACCGCACCGGACATCCACCTGGGCCACACGGTCCTCCTGCGTAAGATGCGGCAGTTCCAGGAGCTGGGCCATCGTGTGATCTTCGTGATCGGCGACTTCACCGGGCTGATCGGCGACCCCACCGGGCGGTCGAAGACTCGCCCGCCACTGACGCGGGACGAGATCATGGCGAACGCCGAAACCTACAAGCGCCAGTGCTTCAAGATCCTGGATGCGGAGCGGACCGAGACCCGCTTCAACAGCGAGTGGCTCGGGACCCTGGGCTCGGATGGCTGGATCCGCCTGGCCGCCCGGTACAACGTCGCCCGGATGCTGGAGCGGAAGGATTTCAGAACGCGTTTCCAGTCCGGCCAGTCCATCGGGATCCACGAGTTCCTCTACCCTCTCGCGCAGGCGTACGACTCCGTGGCGCTTCGGGCCGACGTGGAGCTCGGTGGGACCGATCAGCTCTTCAACCTCAACGTGGGCCGGGAGATCATGCCGGACTACGGGTTGGAGCCGCAGGTGATCCTCACCACCCCGCTTCTCGAGGGGCTGGACGGCGTCGAGAAGATGTCCAAGTCCCTGGGGAACTACGTGGGGATCACGGAGCCTCCGCGGGAGATCTTCGGCAAGATCATGTCCATCACCGACGACCTCATGTGGCGGTACTACGAGATCTGTACGGACGTGTCCCTGGAGGGAATCGCCGGGATGAAGGAGCTGGTGCGCGAACACGCCCTCCATCCGATGAAGGCAAAGCAGGGGCTCGCCATGCGGATCGTGGCGGACTTCCACGGGGAGCCGGCGGCCCGGGACGCGCACGAGGAGTTCCAGCGCGTTTTCCGGAGCCACGGGTTACCCGACGAGGTCCCGGAGCAAGAGATCCACATCGAGGACGGGCGGATCTTCCTGCCCGCGCTTCTCGTCTCGCTGGGTCTCGCATCGTCGAACAGCGAGGCGAGCCGCCTGATCCAGCAGGGAGGCGTCAGCCTGGACGGCGAGCGCGTGCCGCCGGAGACGAGGGACATCCCAGCGAACACCGGCGACGCGAAGCTCGTCAAGGTCGGCAAGCGCCGCTTCGTCCGCGCGGTTTTCCGCTGAGAACGCCGCCGGAGCGATGGCGACGCGTCCGGCCGGAGCCTACCACCGTGTCCGGACGCGATACGAGAGCTCGACCTCCTGACCTTTCGGCACGGCCACCTCGAACTCCAGGGTTCCCGCGTCCTTCTTCGTGCCGGGGAGGCTCGAGGACACGAGCTTCCAGTCGCCGCCCATCGGCTCTCGCACCGTCACGGTGACGTTCTCCTCCTTGCGGTTCCGGATGGACACCTCGTAGGCGGACTCGGCCTCGCGAGGGCTGATCACCCGATACTCCGTCTGCGTCCGGTCCGCCACCACGTCGAAGGCGTCTCCGACCTTGAGCCGCAACCTCTCGTCCTTCGGCGTATGGTCGATCGCATCCTCTCCCACGAACTGCTCCGCGCCGGAGCGGTCCTTCTTGTAGACGCGGACCGTCCCCTTGGGAAGGGGGATGCCGAGGCCGTCCTTCTCCGCATTGACGATCTCCAGGATCACCGCGGCCTTCTCGCCCTGCGTCAGGGTCCCGTACTGGCCTCGGTACCAGTAGGGCTGGCCAACGAGGAGGAGCCGCTTGACGACGGGAATTCCCGAGCGCTGGAACAGCGAGATCTGCTTCGTCTGGTTGTCCTTGATCGTCGTGGGGCGATCGAGCGTGTAGAGGTGGTACTCGAAGAACGCCTCCTCGGCGAACTGGGGGGCGGCGCGGGCGAGACCTTTCGCCTCCGCCATCTCGACCATGTCCCGCGACGCGCCCCGCGGGGTCACGCGACGGACGTCTCCCGCCACCAGCTTGAGCGTGGCGTTCTCGAAGGTGGCGCCGGAGCGGTTGTCCAGCGTGACCCAGCCCGTCAGGTCCGCGCTCTGGTCGTCGGCGTCCACGATCGCCACGTAGTCGGCCGACCAGCTCACGTTGTCGGTGAGGTAGGAAGCCTCGACCTCCTGGCGACCCGATTTGCGCGCATCGACGGTCCAGACGAGGGTGGGCCGGGCGACGAGGTCCGGTGGGATCGAAGGGAGCGTCACCTTGCCGGTCTGGTTCAGGACGATCCGGTCGCCGACCTGATAGACCGGACCGCCGTTCACGGACAGGAGCGTCGCGGTCTCCTGGCGGGTCGTCAGATCGTCGGCCTGCTCCACGATCTCTACCTCGCGCCCCACGTACTTCTCCATGAGCTTGGCAGGGGAGATGAGGTCGTACTCGTAGTTCTGCTCCAGAACCGTCAGATCGTCCGGAGCGGCGAGCGACTTCAAATGGACCGTGCGCGGATTGATGGCGGAAGGCACGTCCATGAACCGGAGCGCGGCGGTTCCGGACCGCGGGACGGTGAGCGTTCGCGTCTCGCGAACGAGAGCCAGATCCACGTTGTAGACGGTCAACGAGACCGAGCTCCTCTCGGCGGCGGTGCTGTCGGGAAGCGTCAGCGGAGCCTCGGCCCCGGCGGCGAGAGGCAGCCACGCCGCCAGGAGAGCGAGCACGATTCGGGTCGGTCGCATGAATGCCTCCGTGAAGCCGGGCGGAGTTCGCATCGCCTCGCGAAGGAGGCTGCGGAGCACCCCGAGCTTCCGCTGGATTATACGGGAGCCTCGTCGCCGCTTCGCGGAGGTCTTGGCGCTCCCGGCCTCTGATTCCCCGACGGGCCGCCCTTGCCACCCACGCGCCGGGTCGGCTAAGGTCCCCTGGCCGAGCCCGTGACTGCGGCAGCAGGTCCGCACGACGAAGGGCGGCGATGGCGGGGGCGGTGGAGAATCAGCCAGAACGGGGCGTTTCGTGAGTGGGGGACCCGATCGGATCTTCCTCGGCGGGCGGATCCGAGCCGACCCCGGCGCAGATCGGGTTGCGGGGGCGCTCGCCGTGCGGCAAGGGAGAATCCACGCCGTCGGGGAGGAACGTTCCATCCGAGCGCTGGGCGTGGCCGGAACCGAGATCGTGGACCTTCAGGGCGCGACGGTGGTGCCGGGCTTTCACGACGCCCACATGCACCTCTCTTCGGGTTCCATGTCGCGCACCTGGGTCGATCTGCGCGCGGCCTCCTCGGCCGAAGATGCGGCGAGAATCCTGGGCGATGCCGCAGCCTCGTGCCCGAAACCTGGCTGGATCCGGGGATTCGGATGGGACCAGACGCGATGGCCCGGCTCGGAATGGCCACACCGTTTTCAGCTCGACGCGACGATTCCCGACCGCCCGGTCGTCCTGAGCCGCGTGGACGGTCATGCGGCGTGGGTGAATTCCCGTGCGCTCGCCGCTCTCGAGATCGAGGCCCGCACCGTGGACCCCGCCGGAGGCTCCATCGGACGGGATCCCCGCAGCGGCGAGCCGACCGGGATCCTCCTGGAGCGAGCCGCGGAGGCCGCTTTCGCCGCCGTTCCCCTCGACCCCGAAGCCGACCGGCGGATCGCGATCGAAGACATGCTCCGCGTCGTCGCGGCGAGCGGGCTGACCGCAGTGGGGGACGTGATCGAGCCTTGGGCCCTTCCGATCTACGGCAGCCTCCTCGAGCAAGGACGGCTCACGGTTCGCGTGGACGCGTGGCTGCCCATCGATACGGAGCCCGACGAGGCCGAGCGCTGGAGACGCACCTTCCCGCCGGATGACCCGTGGATCTCCGTGGGGACGCTGAAGGCGTACCTGGACGGGACGCTCGGCTCCCGCTCCGCGGCGCTGCACGAGCCGTACGCGGACGACGGGACATCGCGCGGCCTGCTGCGTGTGGATCCCGAGCGGCTCGCCGCCCGAGTGCGGGATGCCGATCATCGAGGCTGGGCCGTGGCGATGCACGCGATCGGCGACCGTGCGGTATCGCTGGCGCTCGACGTCCTCGAGGGATTACCGGAAAAGGTCCGTTCCCGGCCGCACCGGATCGAGCACGCGCAGGTGGTGTCGCCGGCCGACATGGTCCGCTTCGCTGCCGTCGCGGCCGTGGCGTCGCTCCAGCCGGTTCACTTCCTGGACGACGCTCCCTGGATTCTGGATCGGCTCGGAGCCGTCCGAGCGGCTCGAGCGTACCCGTTGCGGTCTCTCCTCTCGTCGGGCGCCGCGCTCGCGTTCGGGAGCGACTGGCCGATCGCGTCGCTCAACCCGGTGCTCGCGCTCGCGGCCGCCACCCGCCCGCATTCGCCCGCCGATCCGGTGGGACGGAACGAGGCGCTGACGCTCGGGCAAGCGCTTGCGGCCTGCACGGCCGGTGCTGCTGCGGCTCGCGGCCAGGGGGATCGACTGGGCCTTCTGACTCCGGGGTTCTGGGCCGACTTCGTCCTGCTCTCCGAGGACCCCTTCTCGGTTCCGCCCTCAGAGATCGTCGAGCGGGTCTCGGTCCGATCGACCTTCGTGGCGGGAAGACGCGTGCATCCGGAGGCCGAGCCGGTTTGACACCGATTTCGACGGGCGGATACACTGCCAGATCCGTTCGGAGGAGCGCGTGACGGATCGTGTGTTCATCGAGGGGATCAAGTTCCACGGCTACCACGGGTTGAGCCGGCTCGAGAGAGAGGTCGGAGTTCGCCTCGCCGTGGACGTCCTGCTGGACGCGGATCTGGAGCGTCCGGGTCGAAGCGACAAGGTCGGTGACACGGTGGACTACCGGAAGGTCCACCAGCGGGTCCTCGAGGTCGGCCGCGGTCGGTCGCACAAGCTGCTGGAGTCGTTCGCGCGCGAGCTGCTCGACGTTCTCCTCGATGAGTTCGTCGTCGACCGCATCACCGTGAGGGTTCGCAAGGAGACCCCGGTCCTGGACGGGATCGTGGAAGCCGTCGGAGTGGAGATGAGCCGGTCCCGCCGGCAGCCCGAGCCGTCGTGAGGATCAGGCGTCGGTTCGAGTTCGAGGCGGCGCATCGCCTGCCGGACCACCCGGGGAAGTGCCGGGAGCTGCACGGGCACTCCTACCGCCTCGTCGTGACCGTGGCCCGTGCGGTAGACCCTCGCACCGGGATGGGGATGGACTTCGGCGATCTCAAGGATGTGGTGCGCGGCCAGGTCGTGGACGTTCTCGACCATCGGTACGCGAACGACTTCATCGAGAATCCCACGGCCGAGCGGATGGCGGTGTGGATCTGGGAGCGACTCGCGGGGGAGCTCGCTGGGCTCGAGGAGATCGAGCTTCACGAGACCCGGAGCTGCTCGGTGGTGTACCGGGGGGAGTGAAGTGGACCTCGTGGCCATGGAAGAAGGGATCCGGCGTTTCCTCGAGGGGATCGGCGAGAGGTTCCCGGGAGACGATCTCGATGCAACGCCGGCTCGGGTCGCCCGCGCCTGGGCCGAGGATCTGCTCTCCGGGTACGCGGTCGACCCGGATCGAGAGCTCACCTGGACTCCGGCGGCGCCGGGAACCGGCTTGGTCGTGGTTCGCGACGTGAGCTTCGGATCGGTGTGCGTTCACCATCTCCTCCCGTTCGCTGGTTTCGCGCAGGTGGCGTACCTCCCGTCGGATCGACTGGCCGGGCTCAGCAAGATCGGACGCGTGGTGGAGGCCCATTCCCGTCGCCTCCAGATCCAGGAGCGCCTGACCGGGGAGGTCCTGGGAACCTTGAATCGGGTGCTCCGCCCGAAGGGAGCCGTGGTGGTGATCGAGGCGGCACACACCTGCATGACGCTTCGCGGTGCTCGCAAGGAGGGGAGCCGTCTCATGACCGTCGCGGCCGCCGGGATCTACCACGACGACCCGGCATCGCGATCCGCGGTGCTCGCGCTTCTTGGTCCGCGAGGAGCCCGTCCCGAAGGGCTGGGCTAGCTCTTGGCTCGGTCCGGCCTTCGAGCGGTGGGTGCAGCCGCATTCCTCGCTGCCGGCCTCGCCATCGCGGAGGGACGGAACGCCGACGAAGGGGTCCGGGCGCTGGCGGAGGGATCCGGGAGGCAGGGTCGTCCTCTGGTCCGGATCGGGCTCGACGCGTCCCACGCGATCCGGGTCACGTCGGAGGGAGGGTTCCGCGTCGTCGATCCCGTTACGGGCCGCGACGTCTGGAAGCGGGAGTACGACGGTCCCCTGGCGTTCGTGGCCGAGGGAGGGCCCGTTCGCGCTCCAGCTTCGATCTACCGAGTTCAGGTCGGCGCGTTTTCCACCCCGGAGGCGGCGGAGACGGAGCGTGCGAAGCTCGAGGCGGCCTACGGCGTCGCGGGGATCGTCGCGTACGTCCCGGATCGGGCGTCGTGGCGGGTCCGTCTCGGCGGTGCCACGGATCGCGACTCGCTGGCCCCGCTCGTCGATCGCCTGCGCGCAGCCGGGGTGAGCGGCGCGTGGATCATCGACGAGCCGGCGGAGCCCCGGAGCGGAGTCGAGCTCCGTCTCGTGGACGCGTCGTACGATAGTCGCGTTGCGACGACGAATCGCGTCGCCGTCCTCCCGTCTCCCGGACGCTTCCTCGAGGTCGAGGGGAAACCGTACCGAGGGATCGTCGAGGTACGGATCACCCGGGCGGGAACCGTGCGTCCGGTCAACTGGGTCGAGATCGAGAGCTACCTCCTGGGGGTCGTTCCCGCGGAGCTCGGGCCCGAGATCTGGCCCCAGATCGAGGCGCTGAAAGCTCAGGCCGTCGCGGCGCGGACGTACGTGTGGAAAAACCTCGGGCAGTTCGGCGACGAAGGGTACGATCTGTGCGCGACGCCACGGTGCCAGGCCTACGGGGGCGTCTCGGCGGAGCATCCGCTATCGGATCGGGCGGTCGCAGCCACTCGGGGAGAGATCCTGACGTTCGAGGGGGCTCCGATTTCGGCTCTCTACAGCGCGACGTGCGGCGGGCACACGGAGGACGGTTTCGAGATCTTCCCGGAGGAGAAAGCCTCATACCTGCGAGGGGTGCCGTGCCGCGCGGAAGGCGAAGCTCTCGCAGCACTCCGGATCCCGATTCCGGGGCGTGTGCTCGTGCCGCGGTCGGCGGAGACCGGTGATGACGTCACGCGCGATTGGGCGCTCCTCTCATCGGCGGGCGTGATCGAAGCCTCGCTCGACGCGGGGGCGGCCATCGGCGCGGCGGAGATTCGCTCGTGGACGCGCTCCCTGGCCTTGCTCGTGGGCCGGCCCGCTCCGAAAGGAGCGCTCCCGAATGCTGCCACCCTGGGGGCCGCAGCGGCCATGCTGGTGGACGATACGGGCTGGTCGGAGCGGGCGCGGGTGCTCCTGGGCGCGCCCGACGTGGAAGCGATCCTCCGCGATCCGGAAGCGCGCGCTCTGCCGGAGGATGAGCGGCGGGCAGTCGCGTACCTCGCATGGATCGGCGCGCTTCCGTCGTTTCCTGACGGGTCTTTCGGTGCGGCTCGTCCACCGTCTCGTGCGCGGGTCGCGGCCATTCTCGCGCGGGTGGGAGACGTCTACGACGCGTTCCGGCTGCGCGAGGGGGCGGTGTCCTCGGCGAGCGCGGGCAGGCTCCGCATCGCGCAGGGGAAAGGAAGCCTCGATCTTCCGCTTTCGGAAACGCCGTTTCTCTTCTCGTCGTCGGGAGGGAGGCCTGCGCCGGTGCCGATCCTCGAAATCTGGGCGGGAGATCGGATCCGCTTCCGCACGGGGGAGGACGGCCGCATCGACTTCCTCGAGTTGCGTCCTCCGGTCAAGGGGGTGTCCGACGATCGCTCGGCGAAGGTGTACTCCTGGGAGGTTCGGCAGAGCCGTGCTCAGGTCGAGGAGGCCGTGAACCGGCGGGTCGATATCGGTCGCCTTCGTGATCTCCAGGTGGTCCGGAGGGGCGTGTCGGGACGCATCGTCGAGCTTCGCCTGGTGGGAGCACGAGGATCGAGCGTCGTGAGAGGATTCGACGTGCGCACCGTGCTGGGTCTGCGGGACAGCCTGGCCGTCATCGAGCCGCAGCGGGACGCCTCGGGAGAGATCGACAGCGTCGTCTTCACGGGGAAGGGCTGGGGGCACGGAGTGGGGCTCTGCCAGGTCGGGGCGTACGGGATGGCACTGCGTGGTGTCGCGTATTCGGACATTCTCGCCCACTACTACCGAGGGGCGGTCATCGATCGCCTCCCGAGCGCGACGCGGTGAGGACGAGCGGTGGATCGTCTCCGCACCCTGCCTATATTAGCTTCGCGGGTCCCGCGTCTTGGGGTCGGGCTTCGAGGCCGCACCGGCGGCCGATCGAGGCGCAGCGGGACGGAGCGAAGATCGTGGCCCGAACCGCTCGGTATCTGGGAGGCCTTCTTCTGGCGGCGGCCGTGTGGATCCTGCTGGGAGGGGCGGCGGGATGGATCCCGGAGGCCCGCTCGGACCGATGGGCGGCGCTGTGCGCGCTGAGCGGGATCTCGTGCCTCGCGGTCGGGCTCACCGTGGGATTGGCGGGGAGGATGGCGCGACCCTTGACGAGAAGTCGCTGCGCGAAGTGCGGCGCGACCACCGCGCGGGGACAGACGTACTGCCTGGATCATCTCCTCGAGACCGTCGACCGGGAGCGCGAGCGGAGCAGGAGCATGGCTTCGAGCCGATCCTCCTCGAGGCCCCCCGAATTCTCGTCGTCCTCGGCCCGACCGGAACCGGAAAAACCAGGACGGCGGTAGAGGTCGCGGAGAGACTCGACGGCGAAGTCGTCGGATGCGACGCACTCCAGGTGTACCGCGGCTTCGAGGTGGCCACCGCGAAGCCGGAGCCGGACCTGCGCGAACGGGTCGCGCACCATCTCGTGGACGTCGCCGACCCTCGCCGGGACTTCAGCGTCGCAGACTACGTGCGCCTGGCCGATCGGGCGATCGCGGAGATCGCCGCCCGCGGACGGGTGCCGCTGGTGGCGGGAGGGACCGGGATGTATCTCCGGGGGCTCCTTCGGGGGCTCGTCGGCGCCCCCCCGCGGGACGCGCATCTGCGGGAGCGAATCCGCCGGCTGGCTCTGCGGTTCGGAGCGAAGCGCCTTCACCGCTGGTTGAGCCGGCTCGATCGGGAATCGGCCGAGCGTCTCCACCCCGGCGACACGCAGCGAATCGTCCGGGCTCTGGAGATCGCGCTCGCCGGAGGGCTCCCGTGGAGCGAGGCGCTGCGACGGCACGGAACGTGGTCGGGAAGTGCGGAGCGATACCGTGCGGTGAAGTTCGGGCTCGATGCGGACCGCGACGTTCTCGCGCGACGACTGGACGCCAGGGTGGAGGACTACTTTCGCTCCGGGCTCGTCGAGGAGGTTCGTTCGTTGCTCGAGCAGGGAGTGCCTCCGCGTGCCAACGCGTTCAAGGCGATCGGATACCGCGAGGTGCTGGCGGCGGTTCTCGCCGGCGAGAGTCCCGAAGCGACCCTCGACGCCGTTCGTGTCAACACCAGACGCTTCGCCAAGCGACAGCGCACCTGGTTCCGGAAGGAGCCGCACGTGACCTGGCTCGACGCGGATGCGGGACCCGTGGCGCTGGCGGAACGAATCGTCAGAACGTGGGGGGAACCCGCCTTGTGACGCGCTGCGAGCGCGAGGTTCCGCTGCGAGCGGCTCCGGGACCGCGCCGAGTCGCCGAGATTGCGTGCTATACTCGCGAAGCTTCTGCGAGGGGGGCGATGGAAGACGCGACCGGCAATCTCCAGAACGAGTTCTTCAACGGCGTGCGCCGCACCAAATCGCCGGTGGAGGTCTTCCTGACCGGCGGCAAGCGGCTTCAGGGGCGCGTGAAGGGCTTCGACCGTTTCACGATCCTCCTCGAGACGCAGCACGGCGAGCAAATGGTGTTCAAGCACGCGATCGCCTCGGTGGCGCTCGCCTCCCAGGCTCCGAACGCCGAGGCGGAGCGCTAGCCCGCATTATTCACGAAGCTCCTGCTGCGACCGTGGATCCGGCCACGCTGACGGGCGTCCTCGGGGCTCGGACCCTGCGACGTACTGTTCGAGTACGTCTCGGGTCCTCGCCCCTGCGGATGCCCGTCATCACAGCCGTCTCCACGGCTCGACTGAGCTCGCCGAAGTCGTCTCGCGACGGACCTTCGTGAATAAAGCGGGCTAGCGCCGGAAGAACCCCTTCCGATCGGACTCCGCGGCGGTCGTCGCGGGCGCGGCGGTTCCCGAGAGCTCCTTGATCCGCGCGTTCAGACGCTCGACCCGGACCTCGTACTCGTCTCGGACGAGCTGAACCTGTCGCCCGATCCGTTCGTTCTCGGCGCGCATCTGATCGACCACGCTGTCGTGACCCGCGCGATCGGCATCGGCTGTCTCGATCGCGGCGCGCAGGCGCTCGATCTCGGCGTCCCGTTCCGCCAGGTCGGACCGGTGGCGATCCTGCAGCTCGTCGTAGAGCTTCTTGATCTCCTGAAGCTCGAGGATCTTCGAGAAGTCGCTGGGGGAATCGGGCATGGACGCATCCTCCGCTTCGCTGCGGTTCGCAACCGAGTAGACGAATTTCCTCAGCATCAGATCCAGGTCGCCGGGGTTGCTGCTGGCGCTCAGTGCGGTCTCGAGGGTGACGGTGCCGTTGAGGACGAGCGCGGCGAGCGACTGGTTCATCGACTGCATGCGGTAGTACGACACCGAGCTTTCGATCTCCTCCTGGAGGGTCTCGAGGTTTCCCTCGAGGACCAGCTTGGAGACCCGGGGGCTGGCGCGGAGGACCTCGACGGCGGCGACGAGTCCCGGTGGCTCGGCCCGCTCCACGAGCCGGAGAGAGACCACCGCCTGGAGGACCGAGGAGAGCTGTTGCCGAATCTGCCGGTGGTGGCCCTCGGGGAACGAGTCGACGATCCGATCGATGGTCTGGGCCGCGCTGTTGGTGTGGAGGGTGGAGAAGACCAGGTGGCCGGTTTCCGCCGCGGTGAGCACGGTCTGCATCGTCTCGCGATCCCGCATCTCGCCCACCATGATCACATCCGGATCCTGGCGGAGAGCGTTTCGAAGCGCGTGGACGAAATCGGGCGTATCCGTTCCGACCTCGCGCTGGGTCACCGAGCCGAGGTTGTCCTTCAGCAGGAACTCGATGGGGTCCTCGATGGTCACGATGTGGACGAGCTTGGTGTTCGCGATGAGCCGCATGAGCGCAGCGAGTGTGGAGGACTTCCCGGAGCCCGTGGGCCCCGTGACGAGAACGAGCCCCTGCGGCAGGCCGGCGAGCTCGGATAGCACCGCGGGAAGGTTCCAGTCCTCGAGGGACGGGAAATCGAAAGGGACGCGTCGGAACACCGCGGACAGGGTCCCCCGCTGGTAGAACACGGTTGCCCGGAATCTCGAGACGCCGGGGATGCTGTAGCCGAGATCCACCGCGAGCTGTCGGTCGAGGGTCTCGCGATACCTTCCCATGAGAACCGGGTCGAGCATCTCCGCGAGCTGCTCGGGACGGAGAGGATCCGCGCGGAGAGGCAGGAGCTTGCCGCCGACCCGGAGCAGGGGGGGGCGCATGGGCTTGAGATGGAGGTCGGACGCCTCCTGCTTGACCATGAAACGGAGGAGGTCGTCGATCGTCATGAGCAGGGTCGCCTCCCGTCGGCCGTCCCACCCGTGGGCTGAGGCCGTATCCAGAGATTCTCAAATATGGGTGCCGTTCCCGCGGGGAGTCAAACCGGCCTGCCGGAGGCTCGACGGAGCGACGACGCGTCCGTTTGCCTCGATGCAGCTCCTCCTCACTTTCCTGTCGTACACTCCGCGCCTCGACCTTCGTTTGACTTCGCTGCATTCGTTGGGCTATAAACCCGCTGTCGTTCATCATGGGGCTCGATCGCATCCTCGGAACCGTCACGTTCGCGAACCAGCTCACCTTCCTGAGGCTGGTGGCGGCGCCTTTTCTCATCCTGGCGATCCTGGACGGCCGTTTCGACGTCGCGTGCGTCCTGTACGGCGCCGCGGCGGTGACGGATCTCCTGGACGGCCTCATCGCGCGCCGATTCGGGCAGGAAACTCCGCTCGGGGCCTACCTGGATCCGGCCGCGGACAAGATCCTGTGCACGGTATCGTTCGTGGTCCTCACCGATTACCCGAGCCTGTTTCAGGGCATTCCCATGACGAACCGGATCCCGGTGTGGCTGACGATTCTCACCATCTCTCGAGATGTGTTCATCGTCGCGGTGGCGCTCATGCTCTACCTGGCGTACGGGACCACCCGCTTTCGGCCGACGATCTGGGGGAAGCTGACCACGGTCAGCGAGAGCATCTGCGTCGGTCTGTTCCTTCTGTTCAACGAGCTGCGCAGGGGACACGCGGTTCTCGACGTCGCGGTCTGGACGACTCTCGTCCTGATCCTGCTTTCCGGATTCGACTACCTGCGGCGAACCATCCGGCGCGTGGGAGCCGGGGAGCTCGGGGCCTCGCCCGGGTCCGGTCCGTGAGCGTCCCGCGGCTCGACATCGATCCGGAGTCCCGCAGGGTCCTGGAATTCGACGCCGTCCTGGATCGCGTGGCCGCCCACGCCGCCACCTCGCTGGGCGCGGCTCATGTTCGCGCGCTCGAGCCGATTGCCGACGCGGCGACGATCGAGGCCGAGCACGCGACCGTCGAGGAGGCTGCCCGACACCTGAGCGAGGCGGGGCGAATCGTGGAGCGAGGCCTTCCCGATCCGTCGGCGGCGCTCGAGGTGCTCGCCGTCGCAGGGGTGCGAATTTCGCCCCCTGCCGTGCGCGACCTGGCCATGGTGATTCTCGCGGCGAGCGATCTTCGCGAGCGTCTCCTGGCTCTGGAAGATGCCGCATACCCGTTTCTTCGCGCCCTCGGGGGCCGGATCCCCGACCTGCGCGCCGAGGCCCGTCCCGTCGCGCGCGGCGTGATGCCCGACGGGCGGATCGCCGACGAGGCCAGCGCGGAGCTCGGGAGAATCCGGACGGCCATCGCGCGCGTCGGGGAGAAGCTCCGGCGGATGCTGGAAGCAGTCCTGCGGGATCCTTCGGCGGGTGCCGTGATCCGCGACGATTTCATCACCCAGCGCAACGGGCGATTCGTGATCCCCGTTCGCTCGGATTCGCCCCGCGCGGTGGCCGGGATCGTTCATGCCGCATCTTCCTCCGGGGCCACCCTGTTCGTCGAGCCGCTGGAATCCGTGGAATGGAACAACGAGCTCGTTCGTCTCGCGGAAGCGGAGAGCGAGGAGCAGGACCGCATCGTCTCGATGTGGGTCGACCGGTTCCGCGAGCGCCTCCCCGAGGTCCGCCGCGCCGTCGCGGGGCTCGGGAACGCGGATGGGCTTCAGGCGCGGGCGCTCTTTGCCCAGGCGTCCGGGACGAGCCGTCCCGCCGTGCGGGAGGGCGGAGCCCTCCGGCTGCTTCAGGTGCGTCACCCTCTTCTGGATTGGCGACTCAGGGAAAGGGGAGAACGTGCCGTCGCGGCGAGCATCGAGCTGGCCGCGAGCGACCGCGTGCTCGTGCTCTCCGGGCCGAACGCCGGAGGAAAGACCGTGGCGCTCAAGACGCTCGGCCTCGCGGTGCTCATGGCGCAGTCCGGGATCCCGGTGTGCGCCGGCACGGCGGAGATTCCGCTGTTCGTGCAACTACGCGCGGACATCGGGGACCACCAGTCCATCGATGCGGACCTCTCGACGTTCTCCGCTCACGTGATCGCCGTGACTCGTTTCCTTCGGGAGGCCAGACCACCCGTGCTCCTGCTGTTCGATGAGATCGGCACGGGGACGGACCCGGCGGAGGGGGTGGCGCTTGCGCGGGCACTCCTCGAGCGCGTGGCATGTCCCGGCTTCACCACCGTGGCGACCACGCACCAAGGGACTCTCAAGACGTGGGCGTTCAGCACGACGGGAGCCGTCAGCGCGGCTCTGGAGTTCGATACGGAACGTCTGTGCCCCACCTACCGAATCCTGATGGGCGCTGCCGGCGTGTCGGCCGGGATCGAGGTGGCAGAGCGCCTCGGCATGGATCCCGAGATCATCGCCCGCGCGCGAGCGCATCTGGGGGGAGGCGCCGCGGAAGCGGAGGCCTCCATGCAGCGGCTCCGGGAGCTCACTTCCGATCTCGAGCGGCGCATCGCCGAGCTGAAAGACCGCGAGACGGCCCTCGAGGCCGAGCGCGAAAGGCTCGATCGCCGGGCGGAGTCGGACGCGCAGAAACGCAGTCGCGAGGTCGCCTCGGCGCTCGAGGCCGCTCTGAAGCAGATTCGAGAGGAAGGCCGTCGCGAGATCGCCGGCGTTCGAGACAGTCGGGAACGATCGAGGCTCGAGCGGGAGCAGGCGAGGGCCGCTCGGAGGCTCGAGGCCGAGGCATCGCGGCTCGGGTCCGAGATCACCGCCGTCGCCTCCGGCTCCGCCGGGCCGGAGTCACCTTCTCTCGAGCGGGTGGCCCCGGGAATGCGCGTGCTGGTGTACTCGCTGGGGAAGGAAGGGGAGGTCGTCTCGATTCGGGGCGATCGGGTGGAGGTACGGCTGGGTGTGACCGTGTTCTCGGTGGCACGCTCCGACCTGCGAGCGGTCTGGCGCCTTCCCGCCGGCGGGCCGGTGACGGCTCCCCGTGCTCCCGATCGGAGCCCATCGCGGGTTCAGGCGGCGGACGACCTGCGGTCCGAAGGACGCGAGATCGTGTTGATCGGTAAGACCGTGGATGAGGCGCTCGCGGAGCTCGACCGGTACCTCGACCAATCCGCCCTCGCGGACCGGACGGAGGTGCGCATCGTGCACGGCCACGGCACGGGTCGCCTGCGCACCGCGGTGCGCCGATTCCTCGCGGGGCACGCGCACGTCGCGAGCCATCGTCCCGGGAACGATCACGAGGGAGGGGACGGAGCCACCGTCGCACGCCTGCGGTAGGTTCCGTCAGTCGCGCGGTCGGGTGTCTTCCCGGAACACCTCGAGCCAGTAGTCGATATCGTCGCTCGGTGCCGGCTTCTCGTCGCCGCAGCGCTCGACCCATCGCTTTCGAAACGCGTCGCAGCGCTCGACCTTCGCTCCGATGGAGCGACAGCGGTCCCCGAGAGACCGGTCGTTGGTGACCACCGTCCACCCCGCGCGTTCCGGCTGCGTGCGGAGGAAGCGGAGGATGAGCGAGTCGGCGCTCGTCCCGGCTCCAGAGAATCGGACGTCGGCGCCGGGAGGCGCCGGCACGGGGGCCGGACCGTCGAACACGAGCAAGATCCTTCGTTGGGAGCGAACCGCGAGTCGGCCGACCTCCACCGCCAGCGCGCGCCGGTCTTCGGCCGACCGCGACCTCCCCGGCCAGCTTCCCAGGAGGTTGTCACCGTCGACGATGTGAGGCAACTCCACCTCCGAGACGGATGAGCCGACCGACAAACGGTGGCGCCAGCTCGTTCGGCGGCCGCCGGCACGCCCCTCTTCGGCGTTTCATGGGAGCCCGTCCTCGACCCGCTTCGTTCCGCCGCCTCCTCAGCTCCCCGTCGTCGGCCCTCCGAACACGGGTTTCAGGAACCCCGCATCTCCGGCATCGGGAGGCGAGCCGATCTCGTGAAGAGCCGAGGATGCCTCAGCATGGCCCGGGTCCCATCGCAGCACCTCGCGGAACATCCGTGCCGCGTGAGCGAGGTGGCCGGCGCGACGGTACATCTCTCCGAGGGCGAGGTAGCCCGACACGGCGGCGGGCTCGATCTCGATGGCACGGATCAGGTGAGCCTCGGATTCCGCCCGACGGCGGGGGTTTCTCGCGAGCAGCATGCCGAACTCGCGATGGTAGAGCGCGTGGGACTCGTCGAGTCGGACCGCGTTCGCGAGGAACGTCGCTGCGTCGGCGAACCGGTTCTTCTCCATGAGAACCTTGCCGCGAAGGTAGTTCTGCTTGGCGAGGTAGCTCGTCTCGCTCATGCGGGACGCGTCGGACGCGGTGCCCGAGGCGCCGAGCAGCAGGTCGTACTCGGCGCGGGAAGCGGTGCTGCCGAGGGTGTTGTACGCGGCGGTGACCTTCATGAAGTAGCTCTCCATTCGTGGAAGGAGATCGGCCAGAGGGCCCGAGCGAAACCGATCGGGGTGGTAGCGGCGCGCCAGTGCGTAGTACGCCCTTCGCACCTGGTCCGCGGTGGTCTGACGCGTGAGCCCCAGGACACCGTAATGGTCGGCCGCGTCCGCGCGGGACAGCAGCGCCAGGCACTCGTCCCGCTTCAAAGGGGGCCCCGCGGTTGTTTCGGCGATCACCTCGAGAGACCGTTCGGCCCGAACGACGTCCAGGAGAACGAGGCCGTACAGCACGCGAAGGGTTTCCTCCTCGGAGGCCGGCGAGGCGACGATGAGCTCGGGCACGTCGAGAGTGCCGTCGCAGCGCTCCAGCAGGAACCTGCCGGGCTCGCCCAGTTCCACGGATGCCACGAGCTCCGTCCGTTCCGCCACGGTAACGGGCCGTGTGTCGGGCGGACCGATTCGGGGTCGGATCGCGTCGGCGTGCGCCGGGTGGCTCCGGACGTGGGACAGGACCAGACCGGCGACGGAGAGCCGGCCTGTTCCCTCTCCGCTCAGATTCGGTCTTCCCGCCTCGAACGTGAACGTTCCCTCGGTCCACTCCATCGTCGACGAGAACAACGTCGTGATCTGCGCTTCCGCGCCGCGGCGCAGCGCCGCATCTCCCACGATTCCGCGGTCCTTGAGGACGTCGACGGTTCTCCGGTTCGTGCGCGCACCCTCCGCCGCCGCGGAGGCCCGATCGGCGGGGTGCAACAATCCCAGACCGACCAGGTACTCGTCGATCTGCTCCTCGATCACGTTCGAGGCGGCCATGACCAGCTCGCCGTCCAGGAGGCAGAAGGCCCGGCGGTGCTTCCCCCGCGCGGCCTTCAGAATTCCCGATCGGCGAGCGACGGCCTGCTCGGCCAGGATCCGGGCAATCGTCCGGTCCTGGGAGAGCACGGTTCCGCTCATCGGCGTCGCTCTCCCAGCACCTGGACTGCCCAGCGGCGGCAGAGATCGCCGTACGAGTCGCCGAACACGTCGCGCAGCGCCAGATCCGGGGAGGCGCCCTCCGCGAGGCGATCGAGCGCTTCCACCAGTCCGCCGGCTCCGCGGAGCGACTCGAGATAGAGGGTCAGGGACAGAGCGGCGGGGTAGGAGAAGGTCCCCTCATCCCATGCCTGGGGATCGGTCGAAGCGAGGAGCTTGGCGATTCCGGCCTGGTCTGCCCGGCCCAGCGTCCTTCCCTCCGCGCGCTGCGCCAATCCCTCGTGGAGCCAGCGGGGACAGTTCCCTCGCGTCTTCGAGTGGACGACGGCGTGGGTGAGCTCGTGAACGAGCACCCGCCTCGCCCTTTCATCCAGTCGGTCCAGCCCCCCGAGGGGTACGCGGATCTTGCCGTCGTAGAGTCCGCCGACCGTGTCCGGCGCCTGCGTCACGTCGCGGAACTGCCGCTCGGGATAGAGGAGAACGGTGATGGGCTGCGACGGCGCGTGCCGGAACGTATCGGACAGATCGCGGTACGACGACTCGAGGAACTCGGTGACCGCCGAGGCGAGATCGGGATCGACGCTTCCGTCGTAACGCAGGTTGAAATGCGGCGCCGCCGAGAACGCATAGTCCCGTCCCGCGCGAAGCTCACGCTCGACGCGCAGGATCTTCTCTCGGCGCCTGTCGTTGGGCGCCAGCCGAAACGACTCGCGCCAGGCACGCCCCGCCTCGTCGACGAGCTCTTCGCGATCCCTTAGGTCGCCCAGGATCTCGTGGAGATCGGCGTTCGAGGGGTCGCGGACGAGCCCGTCGAGCACCACGGGAAGGGCCCGCTCGTCTCGTCCCAGCGAGATCTCCGCCAGCGCGAACCCCACTCGTGCGTCGTTCAGAGACGGCTCGGCGGTCCACGCCCGTCGAAAGCGCTCCGAGGCGGTGTCGAAGTCCCGCCGCTCGAAGGCCGAGGCTCCCTCGTTCATGAGATCTCGCACCTCCGCGCGGGCCGCCGCCGACAACCCGGCCGGAATCGGCAGCATCGCGGGGGCGGGACGTGGCCTCGAGGGTTCCGCGCGAGGCTCGCCGGCAGGATCCTCCGAGGCGCGAGCCGTGCCCTCTCTCTCGACGGATGGCTCGATCCGGACCACCAGGGACCGCGGGATCCCCACCGATCCGGCTGGGCTTTCGTAGAAGATGGTGTCTCCGTCCACCCACCAGTGGTCGGTTCGCACCATGCCTCCGTTTTGAAGATGGAGGCGATCCGCTCGGGCGAGCGAGGCGGAAAACGACACGAGGCCCAGCGCGAGAAGCCACGCGATCGCGCCACGGCGGTTCACCGGTCGACCTCGTCGATCCGTCGTGGTGCGGGCCTTCCGAGGGACGTGCGAATCGCTGCGGGCAGGTCGGCCTCCGCCCGCGCGGCCTCCTCGCGGTTGTGATACGAGCCCCAGCAGAAGCGGAAGCATTCCTGCCCTCCGACCGCAGCAGGGAGGACGTACAGACGCTCCGAGTCTCCGGCTCGCTTCAAGAGCGCCTCCGCGTTCTCTTTCCGGCACGCCACCGCAATCTGCAAGGTATGCGAAAAGCCGCCCCTGCTCAGTCGGACCGGGTCCTCGAGGGTTCGCCGGGAGAGAGGGTCGAGAACGACGCGGTTCCCCGACGGACCGGACCGGGAATCCGCGGGGACCGACGGAAGTCCTACGGGCTCCGCAGCGCGAGCGGGAACGGGTTCGAGGCGGGCGAGGCCGGACGCGGGACCGCTCCGTCGCACCGAGCTTTGGAGCGGCGTCGGATCCGACGATCCCCGGGAGGAGGTCGGCGTGGGCGCCACGATGGAGGCGGGGGGAACCTCCAGGAACGCTCCGAGGACCAGGATGGCTCCCACCGAAACGACGAGCACCCCCCCTCCGAAGAGCGGCTTCCATTCCACGCGAAAGGAGCCCATGGGTCGTTCCCCGTCTCGCGTCACGGGCGTTGCCTCGCCGACGCGGCGTTCACGCGCAATATAGGTCTCCGGCGCGCAGCCGTCCTCAGCGGATCAGCGTGAAGCAGCGGCTCCAGCGCGACCGGGTGGGGAAGTGCGCCAGCTTGCTCAGAATCGACTTCGCGTGATCCACGCCTTTACGGTCCGCTTCCGTGGAATCCTCCTCGTAGGAATACCAGATCAGGACGGCCCGTCCCTTCACCAGTCCGCGGGGCACGGCGCCCCAGACGCGGCTGTCCGCGGAACGGTCGCGGTGATCGCCCATCACGAAGTAGGTATCCGGCTCCACGACGAGCGGCGGCATCTGGTCGCCGCGCCGGTAGGCATCTCTCACGAACGGCTCTGGCACCTGCTCCCCGTTCACGAACACGTTGCCCTGCCGCATCTCCACCGTGTCCCCCGGGAGCCCCACGACCCGCTTGATGTAGTCGATCTCCGGCTCGGGTGGGTACTTGAATACGATGATGTCGCCGCGACGTAGATCCCGGACCGGCAGGATCGCCCGCTCCCAATCGAACAAGGCCGGCGAGTAGACGAAGCGGTTCACCATGATGTAGTCGCCGATCAGAAGCGTGTCCTCCATGGAGCCGCTCGGGATCTTCGACTGCTGGAAGATGAACGCGCGTGAGAAGATCACGAAGATCACGCACACGAGGATGGTTTCCGCGTAGTCGCGCACCCACCCCTTGACCGGCGGGGCCACGTCCGCCGAGTCGCGCCCGTCGATGAAACCCGTTCGACCTCCCACGATCAACCCTCACCGCCCCGCCCTGGGCCGTCCCGCAAGGCGGTCAGAACATCCGCCGGTGACCGCGCCCATCGGGTCGCGCACGACTCTGCCTCGTCCAAGATCCCCTCCCGGCTGAGGACTTGGAGGACACGACCCCACGAATCCCCTAACAGTACCACGGGGCGGGCATCCAGGCTTCCCGCGCGCTCGAGCGCCCACACCAGCGCGATCTCCGCGAGGGTTCCGGCTTTCCCCCACAGTACGACGTACGCATCGGCGCGCTCGATGAGCTGTCTCGTCCTCTCGTGAAGATCCGCCACCTCCACGGCTTCGTTCAAGTAGGGATTGGGGCTCCGACCGCGGAAGATCGTCGAGGTGATCCCGACGGCCCGCCCGCCCACCTCGCGTGCACCGCGTGACGCACCCTCCATCACGCCCCCGTAACCCCCGGTCAGAATCTCGTAGCCTGCTTCGGCGAGGAGCCGCCCGACCTGACGCGCCTCTTCGTACAGCGGCTCTCCCTCGAAGGCCTCCGACGATCCGAATACCGCGATCCGGCTGCGAGGCATCACCGTCAATTCCCGGCCGCCAGGCCGCCGCGGCGAGGATCCACCGCGCCGAGCCACGCGCCGTCGGGGCCAAGTCCGATGGCGGGCACGTTGCCGATGGGGGGCCGCGGTCGAAGGATGTGGCCGCGAGCCTCGAGCCCGTCCGCGACGTCCTTCGAGATCGCGCGGGCCTCATGGTCGATCCGGTCCGGAAGCCACTGGTGATGGAAGCGAGGCGCGTCCACCGCTTCCTGCACGTCCATTCCGTGGTCGACGACGTTGACGAGGACCTGGAGCACGGACGAGGGGATCGTGGAGCCGCCCGGCGAGCCGAGCACCAGAAGGGGACGAGCGCCGCCCCCTCGCGGCTCGACCACCGTGGGGCACATCGAGGACGAGGGACGTTTCCCCGGCGCCACTGCATTCGCGGCGGAACCGGTGAGCCCGAACTGGTTCGGAACGCCGGGGGACAGCGCGAAGTCGTCCATCTCGTTGTTCAGGAGCACCCCCGTGCTCGGTGCGATGAACGCGGCCCCGAAGGACGAGTTGAGGGTGGTGGTGAGCGCAACCACGTTTCCATCGGCGTCGGCGGTGGCGAAGTGGGTGGTCTCCCCGGACACGGAGGGCAGATCATCCGATCCGAGCACCTGGGAAGGCGTCGCGCGATCGTCTCGAATCGTGGCCGCTCGCGACGCCAGATACGTCGGGTCGAGGAGTCTGGAGACGGGGACCGAGAAGAACGACGGGTCTCCCAGCCATCGGGAGCGATCGGCGAACGCACGCCGCTGCGCTTCGACCATCCAATGAATCGTCCGAGACGATGCGAAGCCCGACGCCCCCAGGTCGTAGCGCTCGAGCATCCCCAGAGATTGCAGCAGAACCAGGCCGCCGCCGGGAGGCGGAAACGTCGCGATTCTGTGTCCTCGGTACGTTCCCTCGAGGGGTTCCCGGAGAACGGGGCGGTAGGACCGAAGGTCCGCTTCGTCCATGACGCCACCCGCCGAGCGGACCGCGGCTACGATGGCCCGGGCCACCACGCCTTCGTAGAAGCCCGCCGCTCCACGCGTCCGGATCCGGCGAAGCGTGCGAGCGAGATCGCGCTGCACGAGGATCTCCCCCTCGCGCAAGAGGGATCCGCGCGGAAGGAAGATCTGCCTTGCGTCCGGATCCGCCTGGATCCGGGACGCCTCCTCGGCGAGGACCGTCGCCTCGCGGCGAGTGAACGGCACGCCGTCGCGAGCGAGGCGTTCGGCGGGCTCGACCAGCTTCCCCCATGCGGTCTTCCCCCAGCGCCGGTGCGCTTCCCACAGGCCTGCGACCGACCCGGGAACCGCCACGGCGGCGCCACCGCGGAGGCTGCGCTCCGGAAGCACCTTGCCGGCGGGGTCGAGGTAGTCTCCCGCGGTAGCTCGTTTCGGAGCGGTCTCGCGGAAGTCGAGGGCGAGCCATTTCGGCCCGGGCTGGCGGAACATCAGGAACCCGCCTCCGCCGAGGTTCCCGGCCTCGGGATAGGTGACGGCGAGGGCCAGTGCGACCGCAACGGCGGCGTCGACGGCGTTCCCTCCCTTCCGCAGGACTTCCAGGCCGATGAGGCTCGCTCGAGGTTCCGCCGAGACGACGATGCCGTGGGGCGCCCGGACCGGGGTCGGGGAGGCCGCGAGCAGGCCCGGGGCGCTCGACGATGCGACGACCGCCCCGAATGTTGCGACGAGCCCGAGCAAGCGCGCTCGAAGCGGAACCGGCCTCGTTCTCGAGATCATGTTGCCGTGCTCCATCTCGCCGGCACGCTACCATTCCTTCGAAATCGCCGTCAAAGACCGAACCGGGCTGGGATGTACGACAGGAAAGTGCGGAGGAGCTGAATCGAAGCGAATCGGGGACAGCAACCGAAACTCGCCAACACGCAACTCGTTCAAACCACGGGGCATTGTGCGAGCTTCGGTGGCTGTCCCGGATTCGCAGCATCGTCTCCTCGCTTTCCTGTCGTACACCCACCGGGCTGTGCCTGATAGAATCCTCACTCCCGAATGAGCTTCGCGCTCGCGCGAGGAGACAGGTGATGACGCACGCCACCCGAAACGGCGACCCTACGCTTCGAATCTCGGCCTTCATCGCGGTCGTCGTGCTGGTTTCGACCCTCAACGGCTGCGGCAATCGCCCCGAGGGCGCCAGCGAGGGCCGGGATCACAAGTCGGCGCCGAATTTCGCGCTCGAGGACGTGAGCGGGAAGACCGTCCGGCTCTCGGACAGCCAGGGACGCGTCCGCCTCGTGGATTTCTGGGCGACCTGGTGCGCGCCATGTCGCGAAGCGATTCCGGACTTCAAGGATCTCCATGCGAAGTACGCAGAGAAGGGCCTCACGATCCTCGCCATCTCCATGGACGACGAACCCCGGAAGATCCTCCCGCCGTTCGTGGAGCAGTGGAAGATCCCCTACACGAACCTGATCGGGAGCGACGAGGTGGCGGAGTCTTTCGGAGGGGTCTTCGGACTGCCGACCACCTTCCTCGTGGACAGGGACGGCAGCATCGTGGATCGCTGGGTGGGCGGCGTGCCCAAGGAGGTCTTCGAGAAGGAGATCCGCAAGGCGCTCGGACTCGACGCCGCCGCCGGCGTCTGATCCGTCGAGGGGTCGGTACCGCGGTCGGACCGTCGGATCAGGAATCGCCAGCGGACAGTTCCCTTTCGCCTCCGGAGAGTCTCCGCTCGAGGCGCTCGAGCCTGACGTCGACTGCCCGGACGCGCACGAAGAGGTAGCCCACGTACGCTGCGATCCCGAGCCAGACGACGTTGGTCCCCCAGAACAGGAACGAGTAGCTCTTCAAGCGGTGCCTCCCCGGGAAACGAGCCTCTCCGCCGCGTCCCGCGCCCGGTCTTCCTGCGATGCGATGCGGACCCGAAAGGCGAGAAGGAGCGCGTACAGGAGCACGAACGAGATCATGCAGCACAGCAGAGCGACCCGCATCCTCGGATCGAGCGGATCCTTCTTCCCGGGACCGAACACGATCGGGTGCTGGCCCCGCCACCAGTCGACGGCCTTGTAGATGATCGGAACGTCCAGAGCCGCCACGATCCCCAGGACCGCAGCGAGACGGGCGCCCTGCTCGGCGCTGTCGGCGTAGCGGCGCACCATGACGCAGCCGGCCAGGAGAAGGGCGAGGAGCAGCGTCGTGGTGAGTCGCGCCTCCCACGTCCACCACACGCCCCATGCCGGCTTGGCCCAAATCGGTCCCGAAACGAGGACGAGGGCGCAGAAAAGCAGCGCGAGCTCGGTGGCCGAGCGGGCCAGGTTGTCGAAGATCCGGCGTCGGGTCCAGAGATACCCGATGGAGCCGGCGAGCATCACGAAGGTGGAGAGAAACGCGACGATGGCCGAGGGGACGTGGAAGTAGAAGATGCGCTGGACGGCGCCCATCACCTTCTCGTCCGGGGCGTACTGGAGCGCCATGTAGTTCGCGCCGAGCATGCCTCCTCCCGCGGCGACCAGGAGGAAGAGCATCCACGCGTCCCTCGAGCCTTTCATGCGCTCCTCCGCGGCTCAGTCCTCGAGCACGTACTCGAACGTGAGCAGCGCGACCAAGAAGTAGAGCACATCGAACCCCACCGAGACCAGCATCCAGTGTTGAACATCGCGCAAGGGCTTTCCGTCGAGCACGGCAGCCGTGCACTTCACGGCGGAGATCAGGATCGGAGAAGAGACCGGAAACAGCAGAGTGGCGAGGAGGGCCTCTCCGCGTCCGACACGCACCGCCACCGCGCCGAACAGCGTGCCGAGCTCTGCGATTCCCAGCGTGTGCACCGCGACCACCAGGAGCATCGGGCCTGCGACGGCGACCAGATCGTAGTCGAAGAACACCGCCGACAGCGGGAGCAGGATCGCCTGGAGGAGGCCGAGGGTGACGAGATTCGCCAGCGCTTTTCCGGCGAACAGCGCGCCGCGGTCCACAGGCGCCAGCACCAGCGCGGTGAGGGAGTCGCGGAGCTTCTCCATCTGAAAGGAGCGCGCGAACCCGACGATTCCTGCGAACGCGAAGGTGCTCCAGAACACTCCCGGTACGATCTTCGACGCTCCCACCTCGCGCACCGTGGAGAGGTCGAATGCGAAGTTGAAAACCACCAGTACGATGAGGGAGAAGAGAACCATGGACGAGAGAGCGTCCAGCGTCCGCCACTCGAGCCGTAGGTCCTTGGACGCGACGGTCCAGGCGGAACGGAATCCGCCGGGACCGGAGGGGGAGGCCGGGATCAAGGTCGGACCTGCGCACCGTGACCGGCGAGACAGGCGAAGTAGTGCGCCTCGAACGTGGCGCGCTCGGTGGTCCTGGAGGCCCCCTGCCCGACGATGCGGCCTTTCGCGAGGATGATGAAGCGGTCCGACAGATCGAGCCCGCGCACCAGGTCGTGCGTCGTGACGAGCAGCGTCCGTCGCTCGGTGCGCAGTCTCTCGAGCGTGGTCTGGAGCACCGACGCGGCGTGCGGGTCGAGGCCGGTGAACGGCTCGTCGAGATACACGATTCGCGGCTCGTGAATGAGGGAGCGGGCCAGGGAAAGCCGCTGCTGCATCCCGCGAGAGTACGTCCGCACCGGGTCGTCGGCGCGATCGAGGAGCCCCAGGGACTCGAGGAGAGCGTCCGCGCGTCGGCCGACCGAGTCCGCGCCGTACAGGCGGCCGAAGAACAGGAGATTCTCGCGAGCCGTCAGATCGTCGTAGAGAAAGGTCTGATGGGAGATCAGGCCGGTCATGGCCCGGGTCTCCCGATCGTGACGACGCGGGTCGCGACCGGCGATGCGGATCGTCCCGGTCGTCGGCCTGAGATGCGACGCCAGGATCCGGGTCATCGTGGTCTTCCCGGCGCCGTTCGGCCCGAAAATCGCCAGCGACTCGCCGTCGGCGACGTCGAGGTTGACGGCGTCCACCGCGACGAGGGCACCGTACCGTTTCGTCAATCCCCGAGCGACGATGATCGGAGGGGCATTCGCGGTCCGGGAGATCCCGGGGGGATTCGCAGCCACCGCCCTCACCGGGCCCCGGTGCCGTCCGGGTTCGAGCTCACGAGCTGCGGCTTCGGGTCGGAGTTGCGTTCGGCGATTTCGTCCAGGCGTTTCAGAACGGCCGCAGCCCGAGAGGTGAGGCGAGCCTTGCCGTCCTCGTAGTCCGCCATGTCGATCTTCCCGGTGGCCCGGTCGTCCTCCAGGTCCTTCAGGGCCGCCATGGCCATTTCGCGCTGCGAGAACAGATCCTGCTCGTCACTGACCTTGGCGGACCGCCGCTCCTCCTGCGCGGCGTCGGCGCGAAAGAGGGGAGCCAGAACGAAAGCCGCCGCGGCGGTCACGAGAAGAAGGGCGAGAAAGGTTCCCAATGTCATTCGTACTCCCGCAGCTGCTGCTCGACGCGTGCCACGTAGGGGTCGTCCGTGGAAGCAGCGTCCGGACGAGGGGCGTCCGCCGCACGCCGATCGGCGCCCTTCCCTTTCCATCGGAGCAACACCAGGGTCACCGCCAGCACGCCCCCGAGCATCGCCAGGCCGGGCCCGAGCCACGCGAACAGGTTGAACCCAGATGCCACCGGGGCGATCCGGATCTTCTCGCCATGGCGGGCGACGTACGTCTCGATGACCTGCTGTCCGGTTCGGCCCGACTGGATCAGACCCGCGATGTCGTCTCGCACCTCCGCCGCGTGGCCGCACGAGCAGTCGTGAACGGACTGCGGCGAGCAGCCGCAGTCGCAGAGAATCGTCCGGGTGGCCAGCTCGTACTCGCGCTCGACGGCCGGATCCGGGAATCGCGCCGCGAGCGTCGCGGCCACGGCGAGCCACAACACGGCGGGTACGAGCACCAGCTTACGCAACGGCCCTCTCCTCGAGCGCGATGGCGGCTTCCAGCCGCCTCCTCTCCCTCGAGTCCGGAAGCACCGCGAGGTGCGCGCCGAGGACGAGGATCAGGCCGCCCAGCCAGATGAAATTCACCATGGGGTTCACGAAGATCCGGAAGTTCGCCGTTCCGGTCTCGGGATCCACAAAGAGTGGGGTGACGTAGAAGTCCTCTCCGAGACGGCTGGGTGCGAACGGAGACAGGGACGCGAGAATCCCGACCTCGGTGGACGGAGTCTTGACCTCGCGCCCGGCACCCTGCTCGAGACGCGTCGCGAGCCCGTACAGTTCCTTCACCTCTCCCTGGTGTGCGCCGGGGTCGGACGCATGCATCGCTCGGGCACTCAGAAACGCCTCCCGCAGCTCCGGGAACATCATGTTGGGATGGAAGCGCTGCTCCGCCTCCAAAGACCCGGCACGGAGGCCGTCGCGGAAGATCGTCAGCTCCGTCACGGCGCCGAAGTGGTCGTCCCTCGCCTCGAGACGGTAGTTGTCGTAACGCATCTGATAGCCGTCCACCTCGAGCACGCCTCCGGGCGCCAGCTCCTGCACGTGTTCTTTCTGGTACGCGGCGGACCCGGCGATCCCGAAGAACACCACCACCACGCCGGCGTGGACCGTGTATCCCCCCCAGCGTCGCTTGTTGCGCCAGACCAGCCGTCCGAGCGCGACGGGCATCGCCTCGGCGTGCTGCCGCTGCCGGGCGCGGATTCCCCGAGTCAGCTCGAGGCCGACCGTTGCCAGCACGAAGAATCCCAGACCGAACGTCACCGCCGGATAGAACGCGCGCAGGTGCTCGAACACACCGGCGACGTCCAGGGAAGAAAGCGATCGGAACAGGGCGCCGACCGCTCTGACGTAGGTGCGGGGCTCGACGGCGAGCAGGGCCAGGAGCACGAACAGGCCGACGAGGGCGGGAACCGTGAAATTCCGGCGCAGGTTGCTCGCGGTTGCCTTGCGCCAGGCGATGAGCGGACCGACACCCGTCAGCAGGAGCAGAAAGAGGGCCCAGGGAATGTTGACCAGGTTGAAGATCGGCGGCCCCATCGTCACCTTTCGCCCCGTGAACAGCTCGGAGAGCATGGGAAAGGTCGTGAGGAAGAGCACCGTCGCCGCGATCCCCACCAGGACGAGATTGTTGAAGAGGAAGCTGGCCTCTCGGGAGAGGATCGACTCGAGTCGAGCCTCCGAGCGGAGGTCCTCGAGCCGGAGGACCAGCAGAACGAGCGAGCCGAGGAAGGCGAGGAAGAGGAACCATCCGAAGGCGGGCCCGATGCCGGACGTGGTGAAGGCGTGCACCGACGAGATGATCCCGCTGCGGGTCAGGAACGTGCCGAAGATCGAAAGCGAGAAGGTCAGGATCACGAGCAGGACGTTCCAGATCTTCAGCATTCCCTTCCTCTCCTGGATCATCACCGAGTGGAGGAAGGCGGTGCCGGTCAGCCACGGCATCAGCGATGCGTTCTCCACCGGATCCCAGGCCCAGTACCCGCCCCAGCCCAGCTCGACGTAGGCCCAGTACGATCCCATCAGGATGCCGATTCCGAGGAAGAACCAGGAGAACAGAGTCCATCGCCGGGTCGTGCGGAACCAGATGTCGCTCGTCCGGCGGTTCCAGAGCGCCGAGATGGCGAACGCGAACGGGATCGTGAACCCGACGTACCCGAGGTAGAGGCAGGGGGGATGGATCATCATCCAGTAATTCTTCAGCTGGGGATTGAGACCCACTCCGTCGGCACGCATCGGCCCTACCGCGAACGGGCTCTCCACGAAGTTCACCAGGATGATGAAGAAACTGATCACCACGCCGAGAACCGCGGTGGCCGCCGGCATGATCGCGCGGTTCTTCGTGCGGTTCGTGAACAGGAGGAGCATCGACATCGTGGAGAGAATGAGGACCCACAGGAGCAGGCTTCCGGACTGTCCGCCCCAGAGGGCGCCGATCTTGTACGGCAGCTCCTGCGACGCGCTGGAGTAGTGGAACACGTAGTCGAGGCGAAAATTGTCGGTGAGGAATCCGTGCAGGAGGCAGATCGTCCCGAGAACGAGAAACGCGAAGGTCGCCACGAGACCCCGCTCGGCGCTGCGCTGCAGCCCCCGCTCTCGGTGAAGCATCCCCAGGAGCGAGGCGATCGTGGCCCATGACGACGCCAGCAGCGCCGCGAAGAGACTGTAGTACCCGAGATCCACCATCAGCATGATGCCGTCCTACGTAGGGGACGCGGCCGGACGAGCTCTGGGGAATGAAGGGTCGCTAGATGGCGCCGCTTCCGGCCGGAACGTCGGCCGGATGCTTCTGCCCGGCCTTTTCCGCGGCTTCGTACTTCGAAGGGCACTTCGCCAGGAGCGTGTGAGCCTGGAAGGTGCCGTCTTTCTGCAAGGCACCCTCCACGACCACGTCGGCCCCGTCCACGAACGTGTCCGGAATGATCCCGTGGTACCGCACCGGGAGCGTCGCCCCGCCGTCGGTCATGACGAACGCTACATCCTGGCCGGATCGCATCCGCTCGATACTCCCGTCCGCCACTTTCCCGTTGATCCGGAAGTTGCTTCCCTTGGTCGCTCCGTGGCTCGCGAACTCGGAAACCGTGACGTAGTAGGCGAAGCCACCGCTGGAGTTGAGCCCCACCGCGAGGAGAAACCCCATCGTCGCGACGACTCCCAGGACGAGCAAGGGGAACTTCAAGCGACGTCTGTCCACGTCTCGGATCCTCCGAAAAGGCCAGCATGCAGTGTAGGGGTGCCCTTCCGGGCTGTCAACGAACGGAGCCGGGGAGAGTGTACGAAGAGAAAGCGGCGAGATCATGCTGCGAATCGGGGACAGTCGTCCATGACGCCCCGGGTCGTCGTGGGAGACCGTCCCCGATTCGCGTCGATCCGCCTACTCGCCGCTTTCCTGGCGTACCCTCCCGCGAGCCGTGATTTGCCCGCCCTGAAGCCAGGATGTAGAGTGCCCCGCGTTCGCCGAGGGAATCGTGCAGCAAATCAGGGAAAAGCTCATGGGGGAGCTGAAGGCTCTCGAAAGGGAACTACGCATCGATCTCCCGCGGGAGATCAAGACCGCTCTGGCCATGGGTGACCTCAAGGAGAACGCCGAGTACCACGCGGCGCTCGAGCGTCAGTCGTTCGTGAAGGCCCGAATCGGACAGCTGCGTCAGCGTCTCGGCGAGCTCGGGACGATGGACCTGACGCGGATCCCGTCCGACCGAGTCGGACTCGGCTCCAGCGTGACCCTGCTCGATCTCGACTCGAACGACGAGATCACCTACGAGATCGTCCTGCCCGAGATCGCGGACCTCTCGCAGGGCCTGATCTCCATCGCGTCCCCCGTCGGCCAAGGCCTGTTGAACCGAAAGGAGGGGGACCGGGTCGCCATCGAGATCCCCGCGGGTCGACGGCGTTACGAGGTTCTCGGGCTTCGGACGATCCATCACAGGGAGCCGGGAGGCGCAGTCGGGGAGGGCCGGCAGGACGATCCTGCGGCGGGATGAGCGCTTCTTGGTCCTCGGATTCCCGAGGGCCCCTTGGGCGGGTCGCGAAGAGGGGCAGAAGGCGTCGTCTCGACTTTCCTCGAGCTGCCGGCCAGCGCCGGAAACCGTTCGATGCAAGCGGTTCCTCAGAAACTCCGCCTTCGCGTATCATGCGGCCGCGGGAGGAAAGGTTGGGTCCGTCGGTACCGCACAGATCGGTGCTGCGCGCCGTCGTGGCGTCGATCCGTCCGAAGCAGTGGACGAAGAACGTGTTCGTCCTCGCCGCGGTGGTGTTCGCCCAGAGAATCTCCCATCCGCCCTCCGTGCTCCGGGCCCTGATTGCGTTCCTGATTTTCTGCGCGCTCTCGTCCGTCGTCTACCTGGTGAACGACGTAGCCGACCGGGAGGCCGACCGCCTCCATCCGAAGAAGCGGCTGCGACCGGTCGCCAGCGGGGAGATGAGCGTCCTGTTCGCCGTGGTCCTGGCCGTTGCGGTGGGCGCCGCCGGGCTGGCCGCCTCGGTTGCGATGGGGGTGCGGTTCGCGAGCATTGCGACCGGGTACCTCCTGGTCAACCTGGCCTACTCCCAAGGCCTGAAGCGGATCGTGATCCTCGACGTGATGATCGTCGCTCTGGGCTTCATTCTCCGGGCCTGGGCCGGAGCGGAAGCGATCGGGGTCGAGATCTCCCACTGGCTGATTCTGTGCTCCGGCCTCATCGCCCTGTTCCTCGGCTTCGTCAAGAGGCGGCAGGAAATCGTCAGCCTCGGCGGAGGCTCCGACACCCGCCCCATCCTCCGGGAATACTCGCTTCCGTTCCTCGATCAGATGATCGGCGTCGTCACCGCGTCCACGGTGCTCGCGTACTCGCTGTACGCGCTCTCCCCGGAGGTCGGCGAGAAGCTCGGAACGCGGCATCTCGGCCAGACCATCCCGTTCGTCCTGTTCGGGATCTTCCGCTACCTCTACCTCGTCCACCAGCGCGGCGAGGGGGAGAACCCCGCGGCGCTGGTGAGCTCCGACGTTCCGCTCCTCGTCAACATGTCCCTCTGGGGATTCGCGGTGTTGATCTCCCTCTACCTGTGGCGATGAGGCGCCGCGTGGGTGTACGACAGGAGAGTGAGGGGACGATGCTGCGAATCGGGGACAGTCGTCCATGACGCCTCGGGCGTCATGGACGACTGTCCCCGATTCGCTTCGATTCAGCTCCTCCTCGCTTTCCTGTCGTACACCCGCGCCGCGTCCGTACCTTGACTTCCCCGAGCGCGATGCCTACGATCTCCGGCGGCGAGACGGGTCGCACGAGACCGTGCGCGCTTGGGGGCCGCCAGGAACCGAGTCCGATGCTGCCGCAACCTCCCGGGGAGGATCATCCCACGAGGCGACTCCTGGTCGCGGACGATGATCCGCTCGTCCGGAGGGTCATCCAGGAGTTCTTTGGACCGCACGGCTACCTGGTGGATGCCGCCGGGGACGGCGCAGAGGCTCTGCAGCGCCTCGACGAGACGACGCCCGACGTCATCATCGCCGACATCCTGATGCCGAACCTCGACGGGTGGGAGTTTTTCGAGCAGGTTCGCCAGCGGCCGTTCACGGTGCGGATCCCGTTCGTCTTCCTGACCAGCGAGAAGGACCTTCCGCAGCGGATCCGCGGGTTCCACATGGGGGCGGACGACTACATCGTCAAGCCGTTCGACGTGGAGGAGCTCCATGTTCGGATCGAGCGAATCCTCCATCGCCACGCCGAGATCGAACGCGCCGTGCTGGGGGAGGGGACGCTCCTCACCGGATCCGTGCGGCACATCCCGCTGTCGGACCTGCTCCAACTCCTCGCGCTCAACGGGACCGACGGGACGGTTGCTCTCCGGCAGGGGCCCGAGACCGGCTCGGTGGTCTTCGTCGAGGGAAGCATCGTGCACGCCACGTGCGGCGGCGTCTCGGGGGTCAAGGCGCTCTACCGGATGCTGGGCTGGGCTGGCGCCAGCTTTCGAGTGCTTCCTCCGACCGGCGAGATTCTCACGCGATCGGTGGATCTGCCGACCACCAGCGTGCTGATGGACGGCCTGGTTTCCCTCGACGAATGGAACCGGTGGCGCGGGATGCTCCCCGACGAGCAGACGATCCTCGAGCTCGCCTCGGACGCGAAGGAGCGGTTGGGCTCGCGTCGGCTCGCGCCGGCGGAAGTCGACGTCCTCACCCGTGCCCGGCAGGGCATGGCCGTCGGGGACATTCTCGAGAACTGCGCCCTGCCGGACGCGGACCTGGCGGAAGCGATGTGCGCGCTACTCGGGGCCGGCGTTCTCTTCGCGCGGATCTGACTCGCGGTACGTACCACGTCCCGGACCGCGAGCAACGAAGGCATGCTGACGGCCGGAACCCCGCTTCGATACCTGAAGGGCGTCGGACCGCGTCGAGCGGAAGCCCTCGCTCGCCAAGGCATCGACACCGTCGAGGACCTTCTCTACGTGATCCCCTTCCGATACGAGGATCGCAGGGCGTTCGCGCGAATCGCGGATCTCGAGCCCGGGGGGCCCGAGGCGACGCTCGCGGTCCGCGTGGTTTCGAGCAGGCTGATCCGGACCCGTCGGCGCGGATTCACGATCTTCGAAGCGCAGCTGGCCGACGCGAGCGGGACGATGCGGGCGGTCTGGTACAACCAGCCCTTTCTGCAGCGGGTGTTCTCGGTCGGGAAGATGGCCGTGGTATTCGGCCGCGCGGAGCTCGACCGGTACGGCCGGGATCGGATCCTGGCGAACCCGGACCACGAGATCCTCGAGGGCCCCGACGCCGAAGGAATCCACACCGGCCGGATCGTCCCCGTCTACCGAAAGCTCGCGGACCTCACCTCGCGGATGCAGCGCGGCTTGATCTTCCGCGCCCTCGAGGGACTCCCCGCCGGTGCGCTGGCGCCGACGGTTCCGCGCGAGGCTGCGGAACGACACGGAATCCTGGACCGCTTGGTGGCGCTGCGGGAACTCCACTTCCCGCCCACCCACTCGTCGATCGATGCGCTCGCCGAGCGAGGGACTCCGCCGCAGCGCTCCCTGGCCTTCGAGGAGATCTTCCTGCTCCAGCTCGCCCTGGCGCTTCGCCGCCGCGGCGCGCGGGAGACCCAGCGCGAGGCGCCGTACCGGGTGTCCGATGCGCTTCGCGCCCGGCTCGCCCGGATCCTCCCGTTCTCTCTCACCGGAGCGCAGAAGCGAGTGCTCAGGGAAATCCGGGCCGATCTCGAGTCGCCCCATCCGATGAACCGCCTCTTGCAGGGCGACGTCGGATCCGGGAAGACGATCGTGGCGCTCCTCACGATGCTGGTCGCGGTGGAGAACGGGCGCCAGGCCGCACTGATGGCGCCCACGGAGGTTCTCGCCGAGCAGCACTTCCGCGGCATCGCACGGCTGCTTCAGGGTCGAGCCGAGTATCGCGCGGTGCGGCTCACCGGATCGCTTCGCTCCAAGGCCCGACGTCTGGCCCTGTCCGAGATCGAGTCGGGGCGGGGCCAGGTGGTCGTCGGCACTCACGCGCTGTTCGAGCCGGGCGTGACCTTCCATCACCTGGGCCTCGTCGTGGTGGACGAGCAGCATCGCTTCGGCGTCCTGCAGCGTGCTGCTCTCGCCGCGAAGGGGAGCCGCCCGGACGTCCTGGTGATGACGGCCACGCCGATCCCTCGCTCCCTGGCCCTCACCGCGTACGGCGATCTCGATCTGTCGGTCGTGGACGAGCTGCCTCCCGGCAGGACTCCCGTCGAGACGAAGGTGCGCACGGAAGCGGAACGCGCGACCGTCTATTCCGGGGTCCGCACCGCGCTGGCGCGAGGGCGCCAGGCATTCGTCGTCGTGCCCCTCGTGGAAGAGACGGCGCGCTCGGAGCTGAAGGCGGCGACTGCGTTCGCGGCACACCTCCGATCGTCGCTGCTGGCGGGGTTCGAAGTGGGGCTCGTTCACGGCCGCATGAGTGCGGAGGAGAAGGACGCGGTCATGCTCGCGTTCGCCGAAGGCCGCATCCACGCCCTGGTCGCCACGACGGTCATCGAGGTGGGCGTCGACGTACCGAACGCGTCGGTCATGATCGTCGAGCACGCGGAGAGGTTCGGGCTCTCCCAGCTGCACCAGCTTCGCGGCCGGGTGGGACGCGGCTCCGCGAAATCCTACTGCATCTTGATGCTCGGGGAGGACGAGATCGGCCGGCAGGCCCGGGATCGTCTGCGGATCATGGAAACCACCAACGACGGGTTCCGGATCGCGGAGATGGATCTCGAGCTTCGGGGTCCGGGGGTGGTGTTCGGCACGCTCCAGCACGGCCTATCGGATCTGAAGTTCCTCGCCATGGCGCTTCGCGACACGGCCCTTCTGGAGGCGGCCCGGGCGGAGGCGCGGTGGCTTCTCGCGTCCGAGCCCGACGGCTACGCTCGATCGACGCGACTGCTCGAAGGGTTGCGCAGCGCGTGGCGTCGCAGGCTCGACCTCGGACAGGTCTGCTGAGGCGGCCGCCTTCCGGGTCGGGCCGGCCGGAGGCACACGAAGGGGCTGCGAGAAGGCGGCGGGGGCTGAACAGGCGCGGCTCGACACCACGCCTGCGACCGGTAGAATGACGCCTTCACCCGATGAAAAGGAGAAGGTATGGCGGGAACATTCAAGCTCATCACGCTGGTCGGGGTTTCGACGAAGTCCTACGAGGATGCGATCCAGGCCGCGGTGACGGACGCGGCCACCAGTTTGAGGAACCTCGCCTGGTACGAGGTCGACGAGATGCGAGGCAAGATCTCCGGGGACCGGATCGTGGAATACCAGGTGAAGATCCGGGTCGCGTTCAAGGTCGGCGCGCCCTAGCGGGCACGATTCACGAAGGTCGATCGCGAGACCGACTTCGGCGAGGTCAGTCGAGCCGTGGAGACGGCCGTGACGACGGGCAGACGCAGGGGTGAGGACCCGGGATGGACTCGAACGGTGCGTCGCAGGGTCCGAGCCCCGAGGCCGCCCGTCGGCATGGCCGGAGCGGCGGTCGTAGCAGCAGCTTCGTGATGGATCCGGGCTAGGCCGTGGGGTTCTGCATCATCATCAGGAACTCCTCGTTCGTGCGGCTCTTCGACACCTTGTCGATGAGGAGCTCCATCGCCTCCACGGTGGACATCTGGTTCAGGATCTTCCTCAGGATCCAGACCTTGTTGAGCGTCTCCTTGGTGAGGAGCAGCTCCTCCTTACGCGTCCCGGAGCGCTCGATGTCGATGGAGGGGAACACCCGACGGTCCGTGAGCTTCCGGTCCAGGTGGAGCTCCATGTTGCCGGTTCCCTTGAACTCCTCGAAGATCACGTCGTCCATGCGGGAGCCGGTGTCGACCAGGGCGGTGGCCATGATGGTGAACGAGCCGCCTTCCTCGAGGTTGCGCGCCGCCCCGAAGAACCTCTTGGGGCGCTGCAGCGCGTTCGCGTCCAGACCTCCGGAGAGCACTTTTCCCGAGGGAGGCTGCACCGTGTTGTAGGCGCGGGCCAGGCGGGTGATGGAATCGAGCAGGATGACGACGTCTTTCTTGTGCTCCACGAGGCGCTTCGCCTTTTCGAGGACCATCTCCGCGACGTGGACGTGCTGCTGGGCCGGCTCATCGAACGTCGACGCGACCACCTCGCCCTGCACCGACCTCTGCATGTCGGTGACCTCCTCCGGTCGCTCGTCGATGAGCAGGACGATCAGGTAGATCTCCGGGTGATTCTTGGTGACCGAATTGGCGAGAGATTGAAGCAGCATCGTCTTTCCGGTCCGAGGCGGTGCGACGATCAATCCCCGCTGCCCTTTCCCGATCGGCGTGAGCAGATCCATGATCCGGCCGGAGAGGTTGTCGGTCGCGGTCTCGAGCCGGATCCGCTCCTGGGGGTAGAGCGGGGTCAGGTTGTCGAACAGGATCCGCTCGCGGATCTTGTCGGGATCGTCGAAGTTGACGGCCAGCACCTTGATGAGGGCGAAGTAGTTCTCCTCTTCCTTCGGGGGCCGCACCTGTCCGGACACGGTATCGCCCGTGATCAGCCCGAAGCGCTTGATCTGGGACGGGGAGACGTAGATGTCGTCGGGCCCGGGGAGGTAGTTGTAGTCCGGGTGGCGCAAGAACCCGTATCCGTCCTGCAGGACCTGCAGCACTCCTTCGGCGAAGACGAGCCCGCTCTTCTCGGACTCCGCCTTCATGATCTCGAAGATCATGTCCTGCTTCCGCATGGCGGCAGCGCCGGGGATCCCCAGGACTCGTGCGGCGGCCTGAAGGTGGACGCTGTTCATCCGGTACAGCGAGTTCAGATCGACCGAATGGTCCGCGGGACGATCGGAATCCGCGACCACCACCTCGACCGGACCGTCCTCCGCTTCGTCCACGGGAAGCCCCGTCGGGACCTCGCCGTTTCCTCCTTGGCGACGGTTTCCCCTGGGCGGCCGATCGCCCCCTCCGCCGTGTGCACGACGGCCGCGCGCGCGACCCTCAGACATACAGCCTCCCTCGCGTATCGATTGGATTGCCCTTCCGGCCTGTGTCTCCGCTCGAATGCTCGAGGGAGACTCCCTGAGGTGCTCCGGCGGGAATATAACACGACGATTCGACGCCCGTCCAGACGGAACGACGGCGCGGGCGCACGAAGGGGAAGTGATGGGACGATGCAGCGCCGGATCCCCCGCGCCCCGGATCCTGCGGCCTCTTCGCCGCCGTGGTGGTGGGGCGGATGTCCGCTAAGATGGGCGCATGGCACAGAGATTCGGGGTCGTGCTCGCCGGCGGCGCGGGCCGCCGGATGGGTCGCACGAAGGGGGACCTGGTCTACGACGGGGCCACGCTGGCCGAGCGGGCGGCTCGAACTCTCTGGCCGCTGTGCGGCGGAATCCTGATCAGCGTCGCGCCCGGCGCGCCGAACCCCGCACCCGCCTTCCCGTTCCTGGAGGATCCGGAGCCCCAGGGTCTCGGCCCGCTGGCCGGAATCGCGTCGGCGTTTCGGGCCACCGGCGGGGCGGACCTTCTGGTCCTGGCTTGCGACTACCCGGGTGTCACGAGCGAGCTGCTCCGGGCGCTCGTAGCGTGCTGTGACGCTCGCGACGACCTGGTGATGCCCGTCGATGGTCGCGGGTGCGATCACCCCCTGGTGGCCCTGTGGCGACGCGGGGCCGAACACGCCGTACGGAGCGCCCTCGACCAGGGATCGCTCAAGGTCCGCTCGATCTTCGCCGAGCTCAACGTTCGGCGACTCACCCCGCGGGACATCCCTTCGCTCGCCGATGCGGTCACGCTCGAGAACTGGAACTTCCCGGAAGACCGTTCCGCGCGGCTGCCGACGGAGAGGTGAGGGGCGCTTCGGACGCTCAGGCTCTGCTCAGCGATTCCAGGACCCCCTGCAAGGCGCTCCAGAATCGGCTCACCGACGGAATGTGGACGCGCTCTTCCGGCGAGTGGGCTCCCTCGATCTGGGGACCGAAGGAGATCATGTCGAGACCGGAGATCTTCTCGCCGAGAAGGCCGCACTCGAGTCCGGCGTGGATCGCAGTGACCTTGGGGTCGCGTCCCCACTGGGCCCGGTAGACCTCCCGGACGATGCCGAGAATGGGCGATTTCATGTTCGGCTTCCAGCCCGGATAGCCGTCGTGCGCGTCCACCTCTGCCCCCGCGAGGCGTCCCAGCGCCTCGATGGACGAAGCGACGGACCGCAAGGTGGGCATGACGCTGCTCCGGCTGCTGGTGACGATCTTCACCCGTCCCTGGTCCTCGAGGGCGACCGCCAGGTTGCTCGACGTCTCGACCAGGCCGGGGATCGCCGGGCTCATTCCCAGCACGCCGTGAGGCAGGGCCATCAGGAGGCCGAGGAGCCGCTCGAGATCGGGCGCGGACATGACGCGTGCGCCGTCGGTGGCGGCCGTGAGCTTCAACGACAGATCCTCGTCGATCCCCTGGAGCTCGGTCCGGAATCCATCGGCGAGGCGGTCCATGAGCCCGCGAACGCGGCTCTCGTCGCCTCGAGCCAGATACAGCTTCGCTTCCGCCTCGCGCGGAATCGCGTTGTGCTTCGAGCCGCCCTGGATCGTCGCGAGCTGATACGGGATTCCCTCGGAGCGCGCCGCGTACAGGAGCCGCGCCAGCAGCTTCAGGGCGTTCCCTCGGTTCTCGTGGATGTTGAGACCCGAGTGCCCTCCGCGCAGCCCGCCGATCTCCAGGGTGTGCGGCATCAGATCCTTCGCGGCGGGACTCCATGAGGGAGTCAGGAACAGGTGCGTATCCGTGCCCCCGGCGCATCCGACGAACAGGACGCCGTCCTCTTCCGAATCCAGATTGAGCAGGATCTTGCCGCGAAGGAGCGACCCGTTGAGCTCCTTGGCTCCGGTGAGGCCGGTTTCCTCGTCGATGGTGAAGAGGAGCTGGAGAGGGCCGTGCTTCACCGACGGATCCGTGGCCGCGGCGAGTGCGGCGGCGACGCCGACCCCGTTGTCCGCCCCCAGCGTGGTCCCGGTGGCGCACACCCACTCGCCATCGATCCGGGCGCGGATGGGGTCCTCGAGGAACTCGTGAACGGTGTCCTTGTTCTTCTCGCCAACCATGTCGAGGTGGCCCTGGAGGATCACCACCTGCGCGGATTCGCGCCCCCGCGTGGCGGGCACGTCCACCACGAGGTTCCCGACACGATCGGAGCGGACCGGGAAGCCGTGTCGCTCGGCGACCGAGCGCACGAACGCCACCGCCCGCTCCTCGTGTTTCGACGGGCGCGGAACCTGCGTCAGCGCGGCGAAGTGCTCCCACAGAGACCGGGGCTCCAGACGTGTGAGGTCGTCGGTCATTCGTGTATCCTCCCCTGGCTTGGTGGGCGAGGCACCGCGCGTTGGCGGAGCGCGCCCGAGGTTTTTCCGAGCGTCACGGTACTAGACGCGCCAGGTCCCGGCAAGGCTACCTGGAGGGCGTCGCGAGACGAAGGAGCGTTCTGGGATCGATGGCGAAGCTCACGCACTCGGACGCACGAGGGCGGGCGCGGATGGTCGACGTCGCGGGAAAGCGCGCGACGCTGCGACGTGCCGTCGCCGAGGGGAGGGTGTGTCTGGGACCGGACTCCTACCGCCTGTTGCGGGAGAATCGTCTCGCGAAGGGCGACGCCCTCTGCGTCGCGCGAATCGCCGGGGTGCAGGCCGCCAAGCGCGCTTCCGAGTGGATCCCGCTGTGTCACCCGGTGCCCGTGGATCACGTGAGCGTCGAGGTGACTCTCGACGACGATCGTCGCGAGGCCGTGGTTCGAGGGGAAGCGTCGGCGCGATGGACCACCGGGGTCGAGATGGAGGCGCTCGTGGCCGTGACGGCGGCCTGTCTCGCGCTGTACGACATGGCGAAGGCGGTGGATCGCGGGATCGCGATTCGCGACGTGGTGCTCCTCGAGAAGAGCGGGGGCCGCAGTGGAGTGTGGAGCCGCACGCCGCGGCAGACGAACGTGAACGGCAAACGCGACGTCTCGGCCGGCTCTCCGGCACCGGGTCCTGCATCCCGTCGGCGCTCCTGAGGAGCTCGGCGGCCGGAGCCGGGTATACTGGCGCCGACCGTCGTATCGCGATTCAGGAGGGGAGCCCGATGTATCGCCGAGTTCTCGGGTTGGTGTGGGTGGGATTCACTCTCAGCGTCGGACCCGACACCCTCGCGGGGATGTTCTCGAAAGTCTACGAGTTCAAGCAGGGCACGACGCTCGAGGTCATGGCGGAGATCGAGCCGGGACTCCGCCTCGACACCATCCGGTTCGGGGATCCATCGGGCGGTCGCTCGATGCTGCGAACCGCCGGTCCGCCTCAGGTGCAGGTCGCGATTTCGAATGTGGGAAGCCAGGCACGCAAGAGCGGAATCGCCGTCGCGCTCTTCGATGCCCGGGACCGGTTGCTCGGTGTGGCCAGCGGGGGGGATCGCCTCTTCCCCGTGAAGCCGGCCCGTCAGGCGGTCTACACCCTGACGTTCGACAACGTCAACCTGGAGGCGGCCAGCGCGGCGAAGTTCCAGATCACGATCGAGCCCAAGCCCTGAGCTCGGCCACGAACGACGAGGTCGCGGGATCGTCGGGGGAAGCCGGGTCGAGGATGTGGGGCTCCCGCGTGCCGAACTCCTCCACCAGTCGGCGGGCGTAGAGCGGCGCCAGCGCCGGATCCACTCCTCGCGGGCGGTTCACCACCACCCAGCGGGCGTGGGGGAGAAGCACTCGGGCCGACTCCTTGATCTCCTCGCCGTCCGCCCGAGCCAGGACGACGATCTCCGATGGGGTCGCATGGCGCCCGAACGAGTTCCCCTCGACGACGATGCCGGGGAGTCGCGTCCAGGCGGCCAAGCAACGGGCGATCGCCGGGCCGAGATCCGCCTCGGTGCTTCGCAGCCACGCCACGCGCGACGCGCCTGCGGCATGAAGCCGCGCGGTGTCGCATCGCGAGGGACGGAGGCACTCTTCCCCGGTGACGAGCTCGGAGGGTGGAGTCATCCCGTGACACTCCGGACAGCCGCGGCCTCCCGGGCAGCGATGGGGACGAACCGCCGTGATCTTCAGGGCTCCCCAGCCGGGCACGGCTTCCAGGAACCGGCAGGCCAGCGTGGTTTTCCCGGAACCCGAGGAGCAGCCGGCGACGAGGAGGATCTTCACGAGAGGAAGAAGGTAGCCCGGCGCGCGCGTTCAGGGCAACCGAGGCTGCCGGGTGGTCGACTGGAGTGAGAATACACGGCCAGCCCCCGAGCCCCCGGCCCCGCCTGCGGTGCAGTCCGGCGGACCGGCGTGCATTTCCGCGGGACGTTTTCGTCCTTTCAGGTGACGCCTCGGGCGTCATGGACGACTGTCCCCGATTCGCCATGTCGCCCATTCACGTTCCTGTCGTACACCCCGGGGCTGCCCGGTGCGTTGAACCTCGGACGATGTCGGTCTATCTTCCGTCGGCTGCGCCGAGGCACGCATCCGCGAGGATCGCGGCGTGCGAAGGTCTCGGCACCGGGTTTCCCGATGAAGACCAGGAAGACCGCGCGGGGGCGCGTCCGACACACCGGCCGGGTTGAACGGCCAACCGGATTCGCGACGAAGGCCATTCACGCCGGCCAGGAGGCCGACCCCACGACCGGCGCCGTGATGCAGCCGATTTACCAGACCTCGACGTACCGGCAGCCGGCGCTGGGCGCGAACTGGCCGTACGACTACGCGAGAACCGTCAACCCGACGCGGCGAGCTCTGGAGAAGAGCCTGGCGGCTCTCGAGGGAGGACTGGACGCCCGATGCTTCGCGTCGGGGATGTCCGCGATCCACGCGGTGCTGCTCCTCCTCGAGTCGGGAGACCACGTCATCGTCTCCCGAAACGTGTATGGAGGAACCTACCGGCTCTTCGAAGGGGTCCTGCGGCGCTTCGGTCTCGACTTCTCCTGGGTCGACACGACGGATCTGCGCGAGGTCACGGGTGCGATTCGAGACGAGACTCGAATGCTCTTCGTCGAGACGCCGACGAATCCGGTGCTCACCCTCACCGACCTTGCGGGAGCCGCTCGCATCGCGGACCGACGGGGCCTCCGGCTGGTCGTGGACAACACGTTCATGAGCCCGTTCTTCCAGAGGCCCATCGCCCTCGGCGCTCATGTGGTCGTCCACTCGACGACGAAGTACCTGAACGGGCACAGCGACAGCGTGGGAGGGTGCGTCGTGAGCACCCGCCCCGACGACGCCGAGCGGATCGCATGGCTGCAGAACGCCGCTGGAGCGATTCTCTCGCCCCTCGACTCGTTTCTGGTCCTGCGGGGGATCAAGACCCTCCCGCTTCGCATGGCGCGGCACGACGAGAGCGCGCGTCGGATCGCCGCATGGCTCGAGCGCCGACCGGAGGTCCTTCGGATCCACTACCCGGGGCTCGCGAGCCACCCGCAGCACGCGCTCGCGCGCCGGCAGATGAGTGGCTTCGGGGGGATGATCTCCTTCGATCTCGGGAGCTTCGCGAAGGCGAAGAGGTTCCTCGGTCGCGTGAGGCTGTGCACGCTCGCCGAGAGTCTCGGCGGTGTCGAGACGCTGATCTCGCATCCCGCCTCGATGACCCACGGATCGGTGCCGGCCAAGGAGCGCCGACGGATCGGTGTCACCGACGGGCTCGTCCGGATCTCCGTGGGAATCGAGGACGTGCAGGACCTGATCGACGATCTCTCACGGGCTCTGGCTCCGGCGTAGCGCCCCGCGGTTGCCGGATTCACCGATCCTCCGAAGCGGTTCTCGCGGCGAGCAGCCGCTAGCCCGGGTCATTCACGAAGAACCTACTGCGACCGACTTCGGCGAGCTCAGTCGAGTCGCGAATCTGCCCATCCTGCTTGACGCCCTTGGGCCTCGCGCCCTGCGACGGACGGTAGAGTACATTTCGGGCCCGAGTCCCTGCGGGCGCCAAGCAGGACGGGCATCTGCGCGGTCTCGCTACGGCCCTTCGTGAATGATCCCGGCTAGAGGCAATCGCCAAGCCAGGAGAGATACGCGGGGCTCCCGTCGACGATGGGGAGCATCACCACCTCGGGGTTCTCGTACGAATGGAGCTCACGGATCGCGGAGAGCACCTGAGGGAACTTCTCCGCGGATGTCTTGATCACGAGGAGCTGCTCGTCGTCGCGGTGGACCTCGCCCTCGAATCGGTAGATGGAGCAAACCTGGTGGACGATGTTGACGCAGCCGGCGAGCCGGCGGTCCACGAGGGCCTGTGCGATGGTCATCGCCTGTGCCTCGGAGCCTGCGGTGGTCAGGACGACCGCATAGGGAGTGTTCGTTTCGGTCAATGGAGCGCCCTCCCGCGTGACTCGCGATTGTACCCCGCGTTTCCGCTCGCCCCTCACGGCGTGAGCGCGTGCGGGGCCGCCTCGGGGGGCAGCGACCGTGGCGCAACGGATCCGCGTGGATCCGCTGCGGGATGCCGCACCGCCCGGCGCTGATTGTCGCGGGTTGGGCGAGTCAGCGAGGGTGGCGGGTGCCTCGTTCCTGCGCGGCGATCAATCGCGCTGCCTCCGGAAATTCCTCAGAACTCTTGAGTTATCGTCGGTCAGTGGGTTATAGTGCCGCCCCGGGAATGCGCGGGGTTCGCCCCGTTGCGCGGGGGTGTGAAGTGGCGACGAGGAACGAGATGACGGGTCTCATCCGAGAGGTGATCGCGCGGGAGATCCTCGACTCCCGGGGGAACCCCACTCTGGAGGTCGACGTGATTCTCGAGGACGGGATCGTGGGTCGCGCCGCGGTGCCGTCGGGAGCGTCCACTGGATCGCGCGAGGCGCTCGAGCTGCGAGACAAGGACGCAAAGCGTTTCGGAGGCAAGGGCGTCCGGAAGTGCGTCGAGCACGTGGACAAGGTGATCGGTCCCGCGCTGAGCGGCCTCGAGGTGTTCAACCAGGTTTTCATCGACAACGCGCTGGTCGATATGGACGGCACCGAGAACAAGTCGAAGCTCGGAGCGAACTCCACGCTCGGGGTCTCCATGGCCGTCGCGCGAGCCGCAGCGGAATGGCTCGGGCTGCCCCTGTACCGCTACCTCGGTGGAGCGAACACCAAGGACCTTCCCGTGCCCATGCTCAACGTCCTGAACGGGGGCGCTCACGCGGACAACAACCTCGACATCCAGGAGTTCATGATCGTGCCCATCGGCGCCGAGTCGTTCTCGCAGGCGCTTCGCGTGGGCGCGGAGTGCTATCACGCGCTGCGGAATGTTCTGAAGAAAAAGGGGCTGGGGATCGGCGTCGGGGACGAGGGTGGGTTCGCCCCGAACCTGCGGAGCAACGAGGAAGCGCTCGACGCACTCCAGGAAGGGATCGTGCAGGCGGGGTACAAGGCCGGCAAAGACGTCGCCCTGGCGATCGACTGCGCGGCGTCCGCTTTCTTCGAGAAGGGGAAGTACCGCCTGACCGCGGAGAGGAAGCCGGAGAAGACCCGCGATGAACTGGTGAAGATCTACGCGGGCTGGGTCCGCAAGTACCCGATCGTCTCCATCGAGGACGGAATGGCCGAGGGCGACTGGGAGGGTTGGGAGCTTCTGACCGAGACCCTCGACGAGCAGGTGCAGCTGGTGGGCGACGACCTGTTCGTGACGAATCCCAAGATCCTCTCCAAGGGAATCGAGCTGGGAATCGCGAACGCATTCTGATCAAGCTGAACCAGATCGGGACCGTCACGGAGACGCTGGACTGCATCCAGACCGCCCTGCGAGCCGGCTATGCCTGCGTCGTGTCGCACCGGTCCGGCGAGACCGAGGACTCGATCATCGCGGACCTCGCGGTGGCGTTCAATCTCGGTCAGATCAAGAGCGGCGCACCGTGCCGCGGGGAGCGGACGGCGAAGTACAACCAGCTCCTGCGTATCGAGGAGGAGCTGGGAGAGGACGCGCGCTATCCGGGTCGAGCCGCGTATCCCCGGTTCACGAAGCGCTGAGCGGAGGCCCGCACCGGATCCTTCCGCACAAGGATGTTCCCCGGGAAACGCACCATGGACGGAGCGCCCGAGCGACAGGGAATCCTCGGAGTCGTACTTCGATTCCGGTGGAGGACTTCGCGTCCTCCGAAGTCCCCCCGGATCGTGGAGGAATCGCGCCTCCGGTTTCCCTTCGTCAGGCGCCAACGTGCCGATGCGAGCAGGTCCCGGCGGCTCGTGAGCGACGCCCGGCCCGCGGAGTCGGGGTCCGAGGCGCGATCCGGCGAGAGCCGCCTGCGTCGGCTGATTCGGCTGCGCCTGCGGCCGATCGCCGCCCTGCTGGTGCTGCTGTTCGTGACCGGGCTCGCCGTCGCCGTCTTCGCCGAGCGCGGGTGGGTCGATCTTCGGCACGCGCGGAACGAGTTGAACGATCTCGCCGCTCGCGTGGAGGCCCAGCAAGCGACCGTGGTGGCGCTTCGTCGTGAGGTGCAGCTGTTGACCGACGATCCTTCCGCGGTGGAGAGCATCGCCCGTGAGGAACTGGGGTATGCGAGGCCCGGCGAGATCATCTTCCTCCTGCCCAACGAAGGCGCGGATCGCTCGCGTGAAGTTCCTGGCCGCCGTCCCGAGGCCTCCAGGCGGTCGCGACCGGCTCTCGAGGCTCCCGGATCGGGTAAGGGGCCGAGTTGATGGAACGGAAAGCTCTGCTATAATCGATCTGCCTCAATGGACGCTCGAGTGGAGGTCCCTCGAGGGGAAGCAATGTCGCGGGGTGGAGCAGTCCGGTAGCTCGTTGGGCTCATAACCCAAAGGTCGCAGGTTCAAATCCTGCCCCCGCTACCAAAAAAGCAAAGCAGATCAAGCAAAACGCGATCCCCGAGCGGGCGTCGTGTACCTCCAACGGACAAATCGTGCCCGTATCGTGCCCAAACTTTCTAGCGGGCATTGTCCGCGGCCTTCATGGGAAAGACGTTGGACGTGCTCCGGCGAGTCGCCCGGTAGGCAGTGAGTTTCGAGACGGCCTCGCGCTTGTCCCGGTCGTCCGTGATGTTGTAGCGGAGGAACACGGCACCCGTCTTATGCCCCGTGATGCTCATGGCGACGGACTGTGGAACGT
>CAVOVZ010000014.1:0-259908 GCA_963699985.1 Terriglobia bacterium | reverse complement strand
CGGACTATGAGCCAGACTCACGGGCTTTCGCTCGGAACCCCGTGAAGAAACTGGGTGCCCGTCGCGGCCGCGTAGACTTGTGGGCGGAAGCAGCCGGGGACCGAGACCGGACTCTCAATGGTGCTTGCGTGCCCGTTTATGAGCGTGGTCCATGGGATGTTGCGGCAACCCCACTGGTGACACGCCTCGGCGTGATCCCGTTTAGAAGAATGTCCCCGAGTCGCACCCCTGTCCCCGGATGCTCCACAACAACAGGGACCTATGAAGGAGGAGTCACCCATGGGACACAGCCGTCTTCGAAGCCGCGGGACAACCGGTAGAACACCCAAGTCGCCCTCGCTACTCAAGCGGATCAGCCGCCATGCTGCTGGGATCGACTGCGGGGCCGAGACCCATTTTGTCGCGGTGCCCGCCGAGCGGGATCGCGAGTCCGTCCGGTCGTTCAAAACGTTCACCGCCGATCTTCACCGTCTCGCCGACTGGCTCGAGGCCTGCAAGATCGAGACGGTGGCGATGGAATCGACTGGTGTGTACTGGATCCCGATCTTCGAGATCCTCGAGGCTCGCGGCCTCGAGGTCGTGCTCGTCAACTCGCGGCATATCAAGAACGTGCCCGGGAGAAAGACCGACGTCCTGGACTGTCAGTGGATCCAGGAGCTTCACAGCGTCGGGCTCCTGCGGGGCAGCTTTCGACCTGTCGCGGAGATCGCCACGCTTCGTGCGTATCTTCGGCACCGAGAGAAACTCGTTCAAGCTGCAGCAACGCACATTCACCGCATGCAGAAGGCCTTGGCCGAAATGAACCTCCAGCTGCACAACGTGATCAGCGACATCACCGGCTTGACTGGAATGCGGATCCTGCGCGACATCGTCGCCGGCATCCACGACCCCGCAGCCCTGGCGGCCCATCGCGACTACCGCTGCCGGGCTTCCAAGGAGAAGATCGCTGCGTCTCTCACCGGTAACTATCGCGCCGAGCACCTGTTCGCCCTGCGTCAAAACCTCGAACTCTTCGACACCTTGCAGCGTCAGATCCAGGACTGCGACGGCGAAGTCGAGTCCTTGCTCCACAGTCTCGCTCGCAAGCAAGGGAACGCCGCGCGCGCTCTCCCGCCGCCGCGTTGCACGTTCCGGTGCTGCGACAACGAGCCGCGGTTTGACGTCCGCGACCCGCTCTTCCGCCTTTCCGGAGTCGATCTGACCCAGATCGATGGCATCGGTCCCTACACGGCCCTCCAGCTGATCGCCGAGATCGGAACCGATATGCACCGCTGGCCCACCGACAAGCACTTCACGTCGTGGCTGACCCTGGCTCCCAAGAACAAGATCTCAGGGGCCAGGCTGATCAGCTCCAGGACCCAGCCATCGGCCAACAAAGCGGCAGCCTTGTTGCGCATGTCCGCCATGGTCCTGGGCCGCACCTCCACGGCCCTCGGCGCCTACTACCGCCGCATCGCCTACCGCATCGGCAAACCCAAAGCGATCACCGCGACCGCCCGCAAACTCGCCATCCTCGTCTACCGCACGCTCAAGGGCGAGCTCGACTATGCCGATCCCGGAGCATCCGCGTATGAAGAACTCCACCGCGAGCGCACCCTTCGAAACGTCCGGAATCGCGCCAAGAGCCTCGGATTCGGGCTCGTTAACCTGGAGACCGGGGAGGTAGTTCCGGGAGCAGTTTCTTAGAAGGGATCTCTCGGAGGGCGCCGTTTCGAGACTTTTTCGGGATGGCGCCCGTTTTATCGTCCACCGGTTCCACCGGTGTCCATCGCTTCCATCCCGGTGCGTAGAGTTTGCGTAGAGTTCTTCGGGTGGACTTTCGCACTTTTTGACGCCGCTTGACGTTCCTCCCTTCGAGTCGGATTCCATAACCAACTGAGCCGAGCGAGGCGTGGCCCTATTGACATGGTTTCTCGTGTATGCTATCTGTTAGCCTGTAGGCTAACAGATGCAACAAGAAAGGAGCGCCCATGACTCGAGCCACGCATCGTCCTTCTTCTGAACCCCTTCTCCTCCGCGGTTCCCTGATCGTCCTCCGGCGCAAATGCGGGAAGCCAAACTGCGCTTGCGCCCAAGGCGACCCTCATGAATCCCCGGCCCTCTCTCTCAGCCTCCGCAACGTCACCCAAATCGTCACCCTGCGCCCCGAAGACGTACCGGACGTCCGAGCCGGGCTCCGGCGGTACAAACAGGCCGTCCAGGATCTGGACCGAAAGGCGCTCGCCGGAGTCAGGTCACTGCGTGACCGAATCCGGAAGGAGAAGGCGGAACGGAAGAGGACGCGACGGTGAGCCGCGCCGCGAACGCTTGGGACCTGCTGCTGGCGGTCTTTGCGCAAGCCTTCACCCAACCGTCGTTCGCTCTGTTCGACGACCTGGTCTGCGCCTGGGTGCTGTGCCCGGGGCGCCGCACCGTCACGCGCATGATCCGGGTCATGGACCCTGCAGGTCGTCGGTGCCACGACGCCTACCATCGGTTTCTGCGGGCTGGGGCTTGGAGCACGGTGGTCGTGTGGGAACTGTTGGTCATTTCGCTCGTGGATCGCCTGTCGCCGGAAGGGAAACTTCAGGTGGATCTGGACGACACCCTGTTTCACAAGACCGGGCGCAAGGTCGAAGGCGCAGGAATCTTCCGTGACGCCGTCCGGTCCCGTGCGAAATCGGTGGTCTACGCCCTCGGGCTGAACCTGGTGGTCCTCACGTTGAGGATCCGTGCCCCCATGGGGTGGCGAGCCGCTGGGACTTCCAATCAATGCCCGGCTCTACCGCAAGCGCGGACCGTCACACCTGGATCTGGGGGAAGCGATGATCCGGGAGATCGCGAACTGGTTGCCCTCCCGGTCCTTCGCCTTGGCCTGTGACGGAGCCTACGCCTCGCTGGCCGGACGCTCCTTGCCGCGTACCCACGTCACCTCCCGGATCCGCAGAGACGCGGCGCTGTACGACCCGCCCCCTCCGCGCCGAAAGGGACAGCGGGGCCGTCCGCGCAAGAAGGGCAAGCGGCTACCCAGCCCGGAGCAGATCGCCCGTAGGAGCCGGACGGGATGGGTACGCGCTGCCGTGGAGGAACGGGGTAAGGTGGTGAAACGTCTCCTGCTGTCTCGTTCGGTGTTGTGGTACGCAGTGTGTCCGGACCGCAAGGTCTCGTTGGTGATCGTTCGCGATCCGACCGGCAAACAGCACGACGACTTCTTCTTTACGACCGACCTCGAAGCACTCGCACCCACCGTCGCCGAGCACTACGCCGGCCGCTGGTCCATCGAAGACACGTTCCGGAACGTGAAGCAGTTTCTCGGCGGCGAGGACCCACAAACCTGGAAAGGAACGGGACCGGAACGGGCCGCCGTACTCTCTCTGTGGCTGTACAGTGCGGTCTGGTCTTGGTACATCACGACGAACGGCGCCAAGATCACCTGGCAGCCCCTCCCCTGGTACACAAGCAAGCACACGCCCTCCTTTGTCGATGCTCTCGCGGCCCTACGCCGAGCTTTGTGGAGTCGCAGGATTTTCTCGACGTGCGCGCAAACACCGCTCCCGCGAAAAATGGCGAGCGTCCTTCTCGACACTCTCGCCCACGCCGCATAGCCGCGCTACGATATCGCCGTAGAGCAAGGCCCCGAAGCCGAGAAAACTGCGAAAGTCCACTTCGGGCTACCGATCGAACGCCTTCTTGGCCGCAGCCAACTCGAACTTCTCCGGATGCCAGTCCCCGAACCAAGTGCGCAAGCTCTCCGGATCATCGAGCCCATCGTCTTCGTGCAGGGCGGCTCTGACACAGTCCTCGTAGCCCGGAATGCCTCCCGAGTCCTCGTGAGGGAACGCGCGGCTCCCACCCAGGAGCCTACGACGGAAGCGCTCCTCGGTGGTCACGACTCCGCGGAAGATGACCTCGTGCCACCAGTCATCTCCGAAGTCATAGAGGTAGTAGCAGGTCTCGGCATCCCCCTTGCTGAAGTAACTCGAGAGCTTGACCTTCGTGGCATCCGGTGTGGGGTTCTGCTCTTCATCGTACTCGTCGTCTGGGATCCCCGCGATGATTCCCTCGCGACCCCACTCGGGTGTCTCACGAAACGCATAGAGATGGTAGTTCCACCATCCGCAGGCTTCCTGAATCGCGAGGTGTAGATCGGAAAACTTCGCCGTCGAAGGAATCAGCAATCTGCGCCAAATCCGTGGGGTGACCTCGCAGAGCGAAACCTCGAAGTCGTAGTACTTCGGCACAGCTCGTTCCTTTCGTGGCAGACCCAAGATGATAAAGCGATCCGTTCTGTCGAAACAACCCCGGAGGGCCGGAGACGGTTGGCGGCAGAACGATCTGCAGGACTGCGCGCGTGAAACCAAGCCAGTATCGTGCGTGCGAACCGCAGAGGGTCATCGCTTGCCGAGTCCGCGACGGAAGGCACGAATTTTCTCGATCACGGTGTCGGGATCTCGCCACGCGGGAGGTCCCAGGATGGACATCCGGGCCACGAGCCTGGGCCCGCGGGCGTCGTCCTCGATCGTGTCGAGGAAGTCGAACAGTCTCCGACGTTCATGGTGGTCGACGATCGCGCCGACGTCGCACCCGAGCAAGTAGGGCGCGACGTCGTCGAACTCCGTCAGGTCGTCGGGCACCTCCGAGGAGAACCTCCGGTCGGAATCGACACCGACGTAGCCGTGCATGATGTGCGCGAGATCACCGACGTCCTTCTCGCGAGCGTCGGGCCGCTCCAGATACGCGACCATCTTCAATACGGTGAGCACGTGAAGAGGGGCGATTCGCACCTCCAAATCCGAAGCGATACGCAGAGGATCGGCGTGTTCGAAGGCCAATCGCACGCCGAGCAGGCTCATGCGGAAGCCGGTCCTCGGCCACTCGATGAAACCCATCTCCAACGTCGTGGCGCTCACCGGCACGAGATCCACCGCGATGCCGGCCGCGGTCTGCCAGCGTTGCTCTTGTCGAGGATCGGGGGACCATCCCGGAATGCGTGCCAGGGTGGCCGCTGCCTCTTCGATGCTTGTCGCGACGGTGAGGTCGAGATCTTCCGTCACGCGCCAGGACATCGGCAAGAAGCACCGGATGGCGGCGGCGCCGAGTACGACCATGTTCGCGGTCGGCCAGGCTCGAGCCAGCGCGCGGAGCACGTCCACCTCGTCGGGCAGGAACGGGTTCATCGCAGGTGTTCCAGGTATCGCTCCCAGAGTTCGCCGGCAGCCTCTCGCGCTCGGGGATCGCCCGTCACGAGGAGTTCCGTGTAGATCAGCAGAGGGTGGACGGTTCGAGGCTTGACTCCGTCGAACGCGACGTTTCCCGGTGCGCGAAGCAGAACGAGAGGACCGTCGTCGGCTCGCTGGGCTTGCAGTCGCTTGTGCAGGTCCGGCAGCGCATGATCCAGGTGGACGACCGTACGCTCACCTCGGTAGACGCGCATGAGACGTGCGGTGGCGGCCCCGCCTCCGAATGCCCACTGCAGTTCGTCGCCGAGCGCCGTCTCGAGGTGTCGCTCGAGCGCCTCCGGATCTTGGTCCGCGGTTCGATAGGTTCCGATCAGGAGGCGCGGGCGAACGTGGGTTGCGTACCCCGCGATCCAGCGCTCCAGAAGCACCTTCTTTTCCAGGATGAACCGGCGCCCGTTGACCTCGCCGAGCAGGCTCTCCTCGCGCAGACGCCGCGTGGCTTCGGCCGCCGCGGTCTTTCCCGTCCCGGCGGCGTCCGCCAACCCGCGAACCGTGGCCTCCAGCAACTTGGGTTCCGCGAGGATCGCGAACAGGACCAGGTAGCCGGGAACCCGCAGGCCCCGTCGCTCCTCGGCGGGCCGCTCGCGGGTCCGTCCCTCGACGTGAGTCGCGTAGCGCCGGCCGAGGACCAGTCTGCAGTTGCCGGCGAGGTCCAAGTAGTTGACGTCATGTTCCGCCAGGTAGCGACCCATCGGACGCGGGATGTACGGCGCAAACAACACCCAGGGCTGCCGAGTGATCGCCTGCATCTGCGCAAGCACGCCGTCGGCTGTCGCGTACGTCAGATACGTCCGCTTCAGCTCGACAGGCAGCTCGTACTCGTCGTCCGGCGTTCTCACGACGAGGATGCCGTCCATCCGGCGACGGGGACCTCGGCCATGGGGCCCACGCAGCGTTGCGGCCCGCACGAAGGGGATTTCCCGGAGGCGGGCAAGGTAGGGCTCGAATGCGTCGGCGGGTCTGGTTGTCATGTCCCCTATGATAACGTGTCCGTTAGAAAAGGACAAACGATTGTACAAGGCAGACCGAATGCGACCCTGCGGTTCCCTGTGCGACCCGGGCATCCTCCATGTCGTTGCTTTCGGGACACTTGAAGTCCGCGACGCGCCGAGACCGCTTGGAATGCCCCCACCTGGACTCGAACCAGGGACCAACGGATTATGAGCTTGGTTTACGCGGCTGCGCCCCGACACCCCGGGAAGAAACAGCCCAACCGGAGCGATGCCGGTCTGCCGGCGTCGCGGAGGGCGGGAGTCGGGGTTCGGGGGCGAAGCCCCTGCGCCGCTGTTTCTTAGAAGGGCGAATTTCGAGGGCGCCGTTTCAAGCTTTTTCCGAAACGGCGCCCTTTTTCTTGTCCACCGGTTCCGCCAGCGTCCACCGGTTCCATGCTGGTGCGTAGAGTTTGCGTAGCCTTGATGAAGAACGCATCTGCGGAGAGCCTTAGAACATCCCCGCTTACCGCTTCTCTTCGGAACACCGAGGTACAGAGTCCCCAGTTGCTTCAGTGGGGAATCCAGGTCCATAGGAACAGCCGACGAAATGTACTCCTTCGATCATGAGGGCATATGGTCCTGATGTATGTGTATTCGCGGAGGTCCTGACGACCTGACCTTCCGCAGTAGTGACTTCGTACTCAAGGGGTCGGAAGGTAACGACTGGGCTGCCATGGTACCCACTCTTGAACAATCCTCCGACCAGCATGTGAGTTAGCACATTCTGAACTTCCGTCCCTCCGGGATCAAGAGCGTAGGGTTTCCCGTCCACAAAGACATCAAAGAACAGATCGACGATCAACCATAGCTTCGCATAAGGTTGAACCATGAAAGGCGCTGTTGAGTCGAAAGTGAACCTGCCTTGTTCCTTTGAGAGCTTATTGTGATAGTCCATCAAGGCTTGCTCGGATTCAAATACTCGGGCCGATATCGGGTCAGCGGATGCATACCTGGCTTGCCAAACGTGACCGTCATAGTGGGCTGGCTCAAGAAGTGGTTTGATAGATACAATTCCCAAGGGGTCTTTTCCGAGGTTTGTAATGGAAAAGAAGCCACACCAGTGCAGGGTGCCTACGTTGCCGTTATGAAAGTAGGGCTCAAAGGCGGGCTGCTCCCCCACGATGTTGGTTAGGATGACCTGTGGCCCCGTGCTTCTTGGTGTGAGCTGCCCCGGCGGCCGCAGCACGACAGGCAGCCAAAGAAGCACGATAGCCCCGAGTACCGCAAACATGGATTTTGGTCCCAAGGACCGAATCGTGGACCGCTTTCCGGCGTGTATCCACGTTAGACCGCGAGCGAATGCATAGAGATGGATGGCAGACCACAGGCCGCCGATGATAAGAGTGCCAAACATGGCAACAGCTGGCGAAAAGATTGCAACAGCGTTGGAGACTGCGTCGAGCAAGGCCCCCAACGCGAGTACCCCCGCCAATACGAAACCAAGTCGGGTAACAGCTCTCTGCCACGTGGCCCGGCGCAGGTATTCGCTCAATTGTCCCACTCAACCGCCCGGTTTGCCGGACAGCACACGCGGAGGGTCAGATGAACTTGTATTTGCGCGGTGAACACTTCTAGTAATCGACTCGATCCACAAGGGGCTTCCCCCGCCACGATCCCAGGTATACAGACCCATACGTTTCGTACGCCTCGACGTTGGTCGAAATATCGTCGGAGAGAAACGCACTGAAAGAGCTAACTGTGTCGAGGAGTCCCATCGCCTCGATTCCGGAGAGTTCCCAAGTGTGGGACGAGAGAGTCGTGAGACGATCCATGGGTTGCGGATGCGTACGCTCTTGGGTCGCGGGTAAGGGAAACAGCTGCTGGACAACCTGATCGTAGACCATGAGGAAGGCAAAAAACATCGCGCCGCCGACGGCTAAGTCTCGCCTTCCCTGGATATCGAGTCGCGGCGACCTTATGGACCACTCATCGGCCTCTAGCTCCTGGCACTGCGAGTGGTTGTAGAAGTCGTAGGCCTTACCTCGCGAGCCCTCAGGTAGGACGAATAGCTGCCTTGGCACAGTCTTTCCCTTCTCCAGGTGACGCAACACATGATGACCGTACTCGTGACCAATGACGAACATCAGCTGCTGCGTAACATGGGCCCGGACCTGGGAGTCAAGTAGCTCCGGAACCCGACCGCGAGGGTCGAGGTCGAAATCCGTTGCCTCCATTTGCAGCATCGTACGCATTGCGATTCTCAAGGCGTTCTGTCGAACGTCCAATGGCACGCTGACATCACAATCGAGAAACGCGAGGGTCATGAAATAGAGAAAGTATCGCAAACACTCGGACACGACGACGATATTTCCGTAGTCGGTCCGGATGCAGGCTCCGTTCGGGTCGTTCGAAAACACTAATCCCGCCGGAACGGTCGAGCATTGCGCATGAAGATCGCCCGGCAGGACGCTCAGGTATGCGTCGATCGCAGCTCTATCGAAGTGATCTCCGAAGTGCCAAGAGCCACCTTGGCGCCGCTTTCGAGCCAGGATAACGCGAAGAAGACGGGTACTGTCCAGCGCTGCGTCTGCTCGCATCTTGAGGAGGTAGTCCTCCGCCGAATGGGGCACGAGTACTCGGTCAACCTCCGCGGCGGTGCAAATGGAGGAATAGAAGAGTCGCTCCACGTCCTGCGCATTTGTGGGATCAAGATTACCCAACTCAGAGATTCCGAGGTAAAACACGCCGGGCACGGAGGGTAATTGCGTCATTGCCGGTGGACCCCTGAGGGTGTTTGCCGGTCCGAGGGGAAAGGGTCGAGACCGCGGGACGTTTGGGATTCGCAGGATCTCCGTTGCCGGAGTGGTCCCCCAGTTTCCGCGTAGACGGTGCGCTTTGACGGTGGTGGTCCCCTGACGGTGAGGCGAGGGACGATCGGGTAAGGGGGAGACGGGAGAGGACCACGGCGGTGGTCCCCTCCCGGAGCAGCCTACTCGTCCAGCGGTGCACCCTGGACATCACGGGGATTGCGGAAGGTCTTCCCGGTGAAGCGGAGGATGGTGGCGCGGTCGAGCAGGCGGTCGACCGTGGCGATGGCTTGTGCCTCGGAGGGGAAGAAGCTCGACCATTTCGAGAAGCCCGTGTTGGCGGTCAGGATGGTGGAGCCTTGGCCGTGCCGAGCGGAGACGACGCGGAAGAGGTACGACGCGGCCTTGGTGTCGAAGGGTTCGTAGCCGAATTCGTCGGCGAGAAGCACGCGGGGCTTGGTGTAGCGACGCAGGGCGCGATGGAAGCTGCCATCAGCGAGGGAGGCGTGGAGGTCTTCGAGCATTTCCGCGGTGATGACGAAGAGGGTCGAGTAGCCCTGGAGGCACGCGGCGTGGGCGAGTGCTTTCGCGACACGGGTTTTGCCGAGGCCTGGTTTGCCCATGCAGAGGATATTCCGGCGCTCCTCGACGAAGCGGCAGTTGAGGAGCTCCTTGACGACGCGAGGCTCGAGCTGGGGCCGAGCGGCGAAGTCGAATGCCGTCGAGCCCCTCGACGGTACCGAGGTGAGAGCGTTTGAGTCCGCGGTCGAGCTTGCGGGTGCGGCGAGCGTCGCGCTCGACCTGGAGCAGGATGCGGGTGAAGTCGGAGTAGGACAGGGCCTCCTGCTCGGCGCGGCGGAGCAAGTCGGGCAGAGCCTCTGGGATCGCGGTGAGATCGAGATCGAGGGCCAGGCGGGAGAGTTCCTCCGGCGTGGGAGGGAGGACATCGCGGGGTTCTTTACGCTTCATGGTTTGCTCCCCTTCTCGTCGTTGCCTTCGGGCCAATCCCCCAGGGCTGCAGGGACATCGCGGCCAGGTGGTTCGATGGGCGCAGTGTCGAGGTGGGCGTAGCCGTCGAGCGAGCCGGAGTCGACTTCACCGAGCAACGCCTGGACACGAGCGGCATTGCCCACGGGCAGGACGGGGGGAGTGCTATCCCGGAGTGGGTGTTCGCGTTCGAGGAGACGACGGACGGCCTGGGAGTCGTGTCGGTGGTAGTGCTGGGCTCGGGACGCCGCGCGCAGAAACGCCTCCTCGCCGTAGGTGTCGGCGAGGCGCCACAGGGCACGGAAGTGGATCGGGGCGAGCGACTTCATGCGACGCTCGATCCCGGCGACGAGATCGGCGAGCGTGGGGAAGCGTTCGAGGAATTGCTCGTCGAGCCTGTGGCCGGGCGTGGCAGGCCCCGGTCGCGGCAGCGTCGCGTAGTGAGCCGGGTCGAGCTGGAGCCGGGCGGGATCGCTTGGATCGGCGTAGCGGTGCGAGAAGGCGACGGCGCCGCGCCGGTCGACCATCTCGAAGTGCTCGGCGTAGAGCCGGACGGCGACCGGGCCGCGGCCGAGCGACGCGGGGACGGTGTAGCGCTTGGCGCCGATGGAGACGGTGGCGTCGTCGTCGATCTCGCGGACGGATTCCTGGAAGACCGGGAAGCGGGCGTCGGGGAGTCGGATGAGGAAGTCGCGCTCGGCGAGCCAGGCCTCCTCGGGGACGAGCCCGGTCGTGCCGTGGATGCGACAGTTGGCGACCTCGGCGGCCCAGATCTCGACGCGGTGGTTGAGATCCTCGAAGCTCGAGAAGACGGAGCCGCGGACGAAGTCCTTTTCGAGGAAGTCGAAGATTCTTTCGGTTTTTCCCTTTCGGTCCGGATCCCGCACGCGACAGAGAAAGGGCTGGAAGCCGTGGTGGCGCGCGAAGTCGAGGAACCGCGGGTGCCAGACAGGCTTGCGGTCGCGGCCGATGCGACCCAGGACGACCGTCGCCATGTTATCGAAGACCACCCGCTGGGTGACGCCCTGAAACGCTTCGAAAGCGCGCGCGAGCCCTTCGAGGAGTGTGCTCTCGCGCTCGTCACGGTAGAAGCGGACGTGGAGCTTGCGGGAGTGGGCGAGGACGCAGCCGAGGCAATGGACCCGCTGGGACGAATCGGCGATCGGGACGGTGTAGACGGACCAGTCGACCTGCATCTCCTCAGCGGGGCGAGTCTCGAAACGGCGCTTGATCGGCTTCCTCGGAGCCAGAGGCCCCTCGAGGGAGCGGACGTAGTCGGCCAGGATCGTGCGACCGCCGGTGAAGCCCAGGGTGCGGATCTCGCGCAGGATGCGTGTGGTGGTCAGACGCTTCTCGACCCGCTCGTGGATCGCTTCGCGGAAGGGATCGAGTTTCGTCGCCGGGGAGGTCGGCGGAGCCGGGTCGTGGCCTTCCTCGCGGAGGATGCGTCGGACGGTCTTGCGATTGAGCAGGACGCGGCGGGCAATCTCCCTGGTGCCATAGCCCTGCTGGTGGAGGTGGAGAATCTGGCGGCGTTGCTCCGGGGATGCCTTCGCTCGGTCGGGTGGTGAAGAGGTCGGGTTCTGCGGTGTCTCCGAGTTCGGAGGCGATTGGGTCTCGTCGCTCACGGTGGTCCTCCATGGATTCGAACGGGTCGAGTGGAGCCAGGGACTGGGCAGTCCTCTGGAGCTGATGGAGCAGGGCGTGATGCTGGGCTTCGAGGCGGCGCCGCTCGGCATCCGTGAGGCCGGAGGGCGGAAGCTCGAAGCGATCGAGATCGAAAAGCGCCTGACGGATGCGCTCGAGGCGCTCCTCGATCCGTGTGGCGAGGGAGCCGAGGGGCGAGGGCCCATCGGGCTGAGGGCGGACGGTGGCGAGGGGGTTGTGCAGAAGAGCGCCGCGCTCGCGCTCGGAGCCGGCCGCGCGCCAGGCGGAGACGAGAGCCAGAGACTCGCGCTCTTTGAGGTGATGGCGGATCACGACATCGAGCAGTGCCCGCTGGGCATCGTGGCGGAGAGCGCTCAAGGCATAGGCGAGTGTCGGTCGGATCTGCCCTTGGTCGAGCTGCTCCTGGGCGGCACGACCCAGGCGGGTCGCGAGGGCGTGACGCCGCACGGCCCACGCCTTGCGACGGCCGAGGAGACGGGCGACGGCGGTGAGCGTGAGACCGTCATCGCGGATGAGCGAATCGACCACCCGCGCCTCGTCCATGGCCGTGAGGGTCCGCGGTGGCGCGTTGGAGCGCAGCAGCAAGGCCTTGCTCTCGGGCGCGGATCGAGCGTGCTCGACGACGGCGGGGACCTCGGTCGCACCCGAGCGGACCCAGCGGGCGAGTCGCTTGAAACCGTCGACGACCTCGAAGGACCCGTCGTGTTGCGGCACGACCCGCAGTGGAAGCTCCGCGAGGGGCTCGTCCGCCGAGGCCCGCGCGGCGCCGGCGCGAAGAGGCGCCCAGCTCGTGCGCAGGCTCTCGACGGACAGGCGGAGCACCGGGCCGGAGTCGGGCCGCGGCCCAGGAGCCGCACCGGCCCTCGGAATCGGCGATACCGGGGCCGGCGCGGGAGTCGCAGGAAGAACGGTCGCCATCACATCGACCGGTAGCCGAGGACGCGGACGCGTGGCTTGCCCTCATAGGTGTCGTGACCGATGCGGATCTGCAGCTCGCACCCGACGAGGTCGGCGAGTTTGAGTTCGTTGCCCTCGCGCGGGTCGAGGCCGCACGCCTGACAGAGGGCGAGCAGGCGCCGTCGGCCGATGCGAAGTGCCTGCGGGCTGGCACCCACGACGACGAAGTACTCGGTGACGCGGTCGCAGGTGGGATCGACGCCCGTGAGGTGGTAGACGACCTGGACGGTGCCGTTGCCGCGCTCGCTGGTGCGCGGGCGTGCCGAGTGGATGGTGCAGGGATGGTAGCCCTCCTTGGGGAGGGCCTCGGTGAAGTCGCTGACCTGGAAACGGATGGCGAAGCTGTTCATCGGTCGTTCCTCCTTTTCGCGCCCGGGGTCTGGACAACAGGGGCGCTTGGAGGCACAGTGGAACCATCGCAACGTGTGTGCGGACGGGGTTAGCTCTCAACGGGTGGCCATGGACATCGGGGTGTGGATGCGTCGTGAGGTGCTCGAGGACAAGCTGGCGCTGCGTCGCGAGCGCAATCCCGAGGGCGCCTGGAATCTCTACCGCTGGCCGAGCGGCTTCGTGGAGGGGGAGGAAAACCGGCTGTTCGTGGCCGCGGAGGGCGCCTGGCGCGGCTACTTCGCACTCGCCGACGGCGCGCTGGTGAACCGAAACGATCCCACCGCGGGCTACGCGCTCCTGTTCGACACGCGGACGTGGACGGCGATCGCACCGGTCCCCGTAAAACGGTTCCGGGGCTTCACCTACAGGGTGCCTGCGCTGCCTGAATCGGCGTCGTTGCCCGAGGCCGCCGCGACAATCCCTACCGCATCCACGAAGTCGAGCAGACCTCCTCGGGCTCTGGAGCGATCGCCCGGTCGGGGAACTTCAGGCAGGAATGCAACTGTGCTGTTCTTCTTCCGGTCGGGGCGGCTAGCAGCAGGGGCTGTGGAGCTGTGGAAGAGCTTCGCTCTTCCAAGGGCTGCGAAGCAGCCCGGCAGATCCACAGCCCACAAACGGTAACCGAGGGTCCACCACCGACACGCGGGCGTGGGGTCCACCGTCACCGAAGTAATTGACCGGACAACTCCGCCGACTTGGGGCCAGGTCGGTTGCGTATGCCCTTCCTTCGCTTCCCCATCATGAACCTCAACGGTCAGTTCGGTCCCCCACACGACGAGGGAGAAAATGGAACTGGCAACGGCGGCACCCCCGGTGTGGACCTTCGGGGAGGGAGTTGCAGCCAACCAGCCGTGGCACGAACACGACCTCAGCCGGTGATCCACCTCGGAACGTCTATCCCTAGTCTGAGATTCTTGACGGCCGCTGCAAAAGCAGCACCTAGCTCCCGGCTAAAGATGGGCACGATTGGTCGATCGCCAACCAGCTCGGCGGCACAATCGCCGACGAGTTCGAGCATTCGTCTGCTGAGATAGTTCAACTCGTGAAATCCCAACAGTTCTTGCAGGCACTGCACAACGTGAATCCGATCCGGGGCGGGAGGATGAGTGCTACTCACTTGTTGCCGCTCATCACGATATGCGTCTATGAGCAGCGAGACCGCGAGAAAGAATACGGGCCCCGCGCAAACAATGGCCGCCTCCTCGTTTCGCAATTTCTGCGCGTGCCGCAGAAACACGTGGGCCGCCCACAGGTCCGCCTCAAACTCTTGCGCGTGATTCCTTTCCAACACTGTTAGATCGGCGACTCGGGTACTTACGATGTTTCTGACGGCGCCGTCTGTAGCAACATGCTGGTTGACGATGTGGCCGTATTCATGAGCGATCATAAACTCTTCAGTCGCGTTGAGAAAGTGACCTCCCAGCCAAATGTTCTCGCCTGGCTCCTTCTCGTGCTGTGGTATTTCGTCGCGATCACAGTAGGCAGAAACCACCCTGCATAGAAACTCGACCTTGCGAACGTGCGGTTTCTTAGTGTTCGCCAATTGACCGACGAACGCCTCAAGCACCTCCATACAGCCCGTTTCAAGTAGGATCAGGAACCCACCGCTCCGCGCCACGCATTGGGCGTTGAAGCTAGTCATGGGGAAGACACCGGGATACGCATGCGGCCGCACAGTTCCGCAGTAGGTATCCATTTTCTTCATGGCCTGCTCATGCACTCTCTGCAAGAGATGGTTGCAGTTCATCGCATTGCCGATCAAGTTTGCAACGTCCCATGCCATCCTCTCGGACTCGCTTGTCGATTCGTCTGGCGGTGGATGGTCTTCGACGATTCGCTTGAGCGCATCAGCGAGATTGTCGGGAACCTCTCCCCGCGTCATCGGCAGGACGTCGTTCTCGGAAAGACCGAAGTCGCTGAGGAAGGCTAGATACGCGTCGCGCGATGGCATGCCTAGAACTCAAGTCTCTCGCCGGAACACAGTCGGTCTAGACCGAACTTGACCAGCAGGGCCGCCACGGTAAAAGGACTGACCCCCGAGAAAGCTCCAGCGATGAGGTCCGCGACGGCGGTCACCAATACGATCGAATCCTTGCCATTGAGGACGGCCTTTGTGACTCTCGCCTCACACACAACTTCACGCAGCTTCTTGGAATTGGCGGTTAGCCACCTCTTCCCAAGCTCGGCGAGCTGATTCGGGGGTCGCGGTACGGCCTGTTTCCCGACAAGCTCAGTCCCTAAGTCAACCAACAAATCGAAATAGGATTTCTCAACGGGTTCTGACATCGCCGATTACTCCTTGCCGCGCTTACGTAGAGTCTTGCTTCCCCGTCATGCTCTCACGATCATGAGTCGCTCGCGATTCACCGGAACGCGATCAAGCGTTCTCAGACTGGAAATCAGCCCTTCCGAATAGATCCCTCGCTTTCGGCTGTTTGGGGCCCGTCGCGATGGCGAAATGCTACCGCTGTTGAGGTCGGTAGTGAACCGGAATCGTCCGCGGCGTGTCCGAATCGCGCCGGCTTCTCGGGAGATCCGATTGCTTGGCCTCGGGCCATGACAGCCCTCGCGAGATACTGCAGCGTTTGGCCTGCCACTTCCCAAGCGAGCGGACTTGGAATCCGCTGCTCACGGACGGAGCAACTGCTCCTGAGACCGCCAAGTATCGACGAGGCAATGACTTGTGAGATCAAAGCCGAACACTCGACCAGCGGATTTCGAATCCGCTGGTCTCACTCCGGGTCGCGAGTCGCGGTCGACGTTGTGCGACACAATCTTGGCTGTCCGGGCAAGTTGTGTGTTGTCAATGGCTTAGAGTGCCCCCACCAGGACTCGAACCTGGGACCAACGGATTATGAGGGTAAATTTCTAGGGCGCCGTTTCAAGCTTTTTCGGAAACGGCGCCCATTTTCTGGTCCACGGCTTCCGTCAGCGTCCACCGGTTCCATGCTGGTGCGTAGAGTTTGCGTAGAGTTTGTGCCCTCGGCGGAGCTGACGTCCCTGCCTCTTCCGCCATGGCTACGGGCACGACGTGCTCGATCTCTGCATCCCTCCGCTCTGGGTCCCGTAGGTCCCCGCGCCGCACACGTTCTTGCCCCGTACCAGGTACCACCAGCCGTGACCCGTCTCCGGAGTCGCTGCGTCCGTTGCGTTCGTCCCAGGTTCCGCCGATGCGAGGCACGTATCCGAGGGTCGGCCGGTCACCGGGAGCTCTTCCAAGGCTCCCCGGAGCACCTCGTGAACCGTGCCGCAGTCCGGAGCAGCACGTTATGACGTCTTCAATTCGACGTGATCGAACCATCCGATTGTCGGTTCGCCTCCTATGGTATAGACGTGGTGCCCGGCCAGCATCTCAAGTTGTCGGTAGAACATCGAGAGTTCGTTCTCCCGGAATTCGCTCTTGCACGCGACGACGCACTCAACTTCCTGATCGCTATGAATGAGAACTACGACTCCGAGCAGATGGAATAGTGGATCGCGTTGTCCTATTCCATAAGCGATGGGTTTGCCGAAGCGAGATTCAGCGTCCGGAAGGGAATCCTGTGGGATAACGACTTCGAACACCTCGGTGGTTCCTGCGCGTAGACGGTTGAAGTGGAACATGGTCCTCTGAGCCTCCTTGACCTTCATCGCTGGCCGGCGAGAGCTATCCCGTCTGGGCAGACCCGCTTGATGAAGGGACGTCGAGATCCTGCACGTGGAGCACCCGCTCAGCCACTGTCTTCCTCGCCAGTTCAACAAGATGCTTGTGGTGGGTGAAAAACATCACCTGGGTCTTGGACGCCAATTCCTGGAGGACCTTCAGGGATGCGCTCGCCCGGTCGTTGTCGAAGTTGACGAAAGCGTCATCGACAATGAGCGGTAGGGGCTCGTTTTCCGCGAGATGATTCTCCAGCGTCGCCAAGCGAAGGGCGAAATAGAGTTGATCTTGTGTGCCGTCGCTCATCCCAGAAAGAGGAACTGGCGGTCCGTCCCTACGATTACCCACCAGAACGGGCTCATCACCCGAATCATAGTTAGGTTCCAGCGCGACGAACCGGTCCGCGGTCACTGTGGCAAAGATCTCGCTCGCCCGCTTGAGTACCGGCCCCTGGTGCTTTTCTCGGTATCTGTCGATCTCGACTTGGAGCACCCTTCGGGCGAGCCGAAGCCGAAGATACCTGCGCACTTTCTCTCTGAGTTCTGCTAGTCGCTCCTGGGCAGCCTGCGCGTGATCCGCCGCAGTTGCCCGCCCATCCATGGCCGTGAGCTTCTGCTGACTTGCACCGATGTCCTGGTTGAACCTATTCAGGATCTCTTGTTGCTCCGCGACGTGCGACTCTAGGGCGACAAGTCCCGCGGTTACCTTCTCGGGGTCCTCTTTCTCGGCGTCGGAAAGGAACTCCTTGAGACTCTTGCCAAGCGCCAGGACTCTAATCCGAGCTTCCAGATCCCCGATCTCCGCATCGAGCCCCCGGGCGGCGTCGGAAGCCGCTTCAACAGCCGGCAAGTCCTCCTCGGTAGAACACCCGGCCTCCTCAACGAGCTCCAGCAAGCGCGCGGAGGCCCTTCGGATGGTCTCAACGGCTTCTTGAAGATCCACTTTGAGTTCGACGAGCTGCTTCTCCAGTTGGATGCGAGTTGCATCGTCGGCCTTCGCCTTGGAGATTCTTGCTGACAACTCTTGAACCGCCTGCTCAGCGGGGATTGTTGCCAGATCGGGAGCGATGCGCGCCATGAACTCCACGACCGCTTTCTCGAATTCTCCGATGTCGTGCTGCATCGCGTCGATCCGTCGCTTGTCCTTCTCCGCTTCATCGAGTTTCTTGGACAGTTCGCTGCATTTGTCGAGGAAGCGCGTAGCGCCTGACACCCGCAATGAGTCGCTGATACCTCTGACTGCCTCCGTCCAGGACTTTCCACGCTCAGCTAGCGCGAGTGTCGCCTTCCTCTCTTGATCCTTAGCTTTGTCGAGCATCTTGCCCGCGTCCGCGATCCTCCTCACGAGGCCTTCGCGGCGAGCTGTAAGGTGCTGTTCTGAGTGGACGACCCCCTCAGCACACTCGAGCAAATCCTCGAGAGATGGCCCCAGAGCTGCTAGCGGAATCGCCGAGGCTCGCAACTGTTCAAGAATCGCTTCCCTGCTTGCCCTGACTTCTGCTTCAAGTCTGTCTGCGGCGACCTGCGATTTCCGGATCCCTCCTGCCACTCGAGCGAGGTCCTGCTGCCGCTGTCGCCAGGCTCGCATCTCCCTCGGCGAAAGGGGCGCAATTCCGCACGGCCGCCAGACGTCCACCCAAGCGACTTGCAGCGACGCACGTTCCAGCTGGAGTCCGGCCAATCGGTCGGCGAGTTCGGTGCCTCGCAGATCCTCCCTTTTCCGCTGCGCGAGCAACTCTGCTTTTCGGGCGACCCGGTCCGCCTGCCGCCGGAGCCGGTCGGCGACGTCGTCCGCGTCGAGTACGCTCTTCTCGTATGCTTCTGCGAGTGGATGGTCGGGATCAAATTCCGTCTCTGCGACTTGGTCTCGGGTACCATCCAACCATTCTGTGCAAACCAGCATCCAACCGCGGTCCCTTCGTTGTCGAGAGTCGGCCAGGTCCGCCTCAGTAGGAATATCGCCAGTGAGCAGTAGCGTCTCAATTTCTCCGTCGATGCGCTGGATTGTAGCTATTGCCTTCTCTCGAGTTTCCGACGCCCTCTCTGCCTGGCCTTCAATCCTCTTGAACGCCGCCTCGTACTCGTCAATGGTTTCATCCTGTGCAACCGGAAGAGTGGCCACTGCCTCGAGGGTGCCGGACCAGAGGCTGAGCGTCTTGAGACTCGTCTCGGCCGCTCGCTTGGCATCCTCAAGCTCGACCAGCGTGTCACTGTAGGAGCCTTCTAGGTCACCCTTCCTCCTGACCGACGCCACAACGGACTTAAGGCGGTCAACGTCCTTGGGCGCCCGCAGCGCGGCGAGCTCTTTTTGCGCCCCAGCGAGCTCGTCGGCCTGCTCTTCCACCGACTTTGAAGCGACTTCCTGGGCCTGCATTAGCTTCGTGCACTCGTCCGCCAGCCCACGGATCGTTTCCCGTTTCTGCACCGTGAGGCGCAGCTCTCCCGCTGTCTCTAGCGTCAGGTCAGGCCGCAGTTCCATCAAGATTGATCGGGAACTCTGAAGCGCTTCGTTGACCTGTCCCCGGACCTGTGGCAGGTCTCGCCTTGCCTTTCGGACGGCGCCCGACTCCTGAACGAATTCCTGAACCGTCTTCTCTTGAGCAAGAAGATCCATCGGAATCGACAGGTCCTTGAGGGATCTCTCGGCTCTTGCGATCTTCCCGCGCGTTGAGGCTTCGTCATCCCGCCCCTTGGCTCGCTCGCGTCGAGCCTCCCCCCGGTCTTCAGAGAAGTCCTGACGGAGCAATTTCACGGGGTCGAGGGCGGCACGCCGGTGTTTCCGTTCTTTCAAGTTTGCCACCAACGGCAGCGCGGCCGACAGCCGCTCCAGGCGACTCTTCCCGGAGGTCAGTTCCGACAGCTTATCTGTCGACTCCTTTGACCGGCGGCGGAGATCCGAGAGCTTCGCGTCCAACTCTTCCCAGTCCCTGACCGACAACGAAGAATCACGGATTCCTGCCTTGAGTCCCTTGAATTCCCTCGCTAGGATGCTTGAGAATCAGAACTTGTTGCGAATGAGTCGAGTTTCATGAAGCGAGTTTCTCCTTGGCGCACCATGCGTCGATGGCGTTTTCGACGCACTCGAAGGCTGCACGGAGGCGACGATCGGAGGCCACCGCGGTCGGTGCGATGCTGGCGAGTCCGGGCCGTAGCATCCGGGCGTAGGCCCTCGTGAAGAAGAGGGCGGCTCGAAAGCCGAGAGGAGTGGGTCGGTAGCGATGGGTTTTCGGGATCCGTTCGATCATGCCGTGGAGGCGGAGTCGTCGCAGGTCGTAGCCGACCTTGCCGGAGGTGAGTTCGCTGGGCGGCAGACCGAGCAAGGGAGCGAGATGCTTCCGGATGTCACGGTTCGAGAACCCCTCGGGCAGAAGACGAAAAACCACCAGGGTGCTCAGCAGGGCTTGCACCCGCGGATCGCCGAAACGCAGCGCTGGGACACGCTGGCCGCGGACCCGTCCGGGCCTCTGAAGCTGCTGGAACGTCGTGTCGCCAAGGGCGCAATCGTGGCTGATCCTTTGGACGTCCAGAAGACGTCGGTTGGCTTGGAAGCCGATCTCCCTCAAGGCGGGGAGGTTCTTCAGATTCTTGCCGATGGCGAAATCGCGGGTGTCGTTGATGGTGGTTTCCGTCCGGAGCGCCCGTCCCTCCTTGTGATACTGCTTGATCCGCGAGCGCTTGTAGTCCACGTGAAGAGAAGGAACCACACCATCCGTGAGGACTCGGGTCCGAAAGCGACCCGGTGTTCGACGAGTCACACGGCGCTGGAAGATCAACTGGACCTGATCCGGACGACCGAGGTCGAGGTTCTCTCGGATGACCTCCTCGAAGAAGATCCTTCCGTGGAGGGGGCGGTCCAGGACCTGGGTGAGCGAGAACTCCGCTTGCAGGATGGAGAGCTGGTACCGGTAGCCCGCCTCTCTGTCCTTCCGCGAGAAGGGATGCGGCAGCAGACGCAGCCACTTGCGCAGCAAGGCGTCAATCTTCTCGCCCGACAGCCCGTCGCAGAGAGCCTGGAGCCGTTCGGGGTCCTTGCAAGAGACGACAGCGTTATCCAGGGCCTCATGAGCGATGCCCTTCCGAGTCAACTGCCGCTTCACGTACTCGTGGCCGTTGAGACACAGCTTGGCGGTGTAAGGGAAGTAGGTGCAGAACTTGAGGAAGAAGGGACCGAAGTCCCGGTCCAAGCAGTAGAAGTAGAAGTGGTTGACCATGGCGGTGGATCGAACAATCCATGGGTAGGGTCGGCCCGTCTCATCTCGTCGGCGCTCGGTTCGGAAGACGGGGGTCTTCTCCTGAGCTTTGCCGACGAACACCACCCCCTCGTCGCCCTCGAAGCGGCTCCGCTGTTCTCTCGCGACGTCGTCTTTCCTCTGCCCCTTCTTGAACGCAACCACCGGAACCTGGTTCTTCCGAACGAACTCCTCGATCCGGGCTACGAATGCCTTGCTGATGGGATCCATCAAGGCAGACGACGCGAATGTGTGGCCTCGGTGGTAACGAAAGAACGCGACCACGCCCAGCTCCCGCTGGAGTTGAGGGACGTAGGCGTTGAGGTACATGCGGTCGATGCACTCGACCTCGAGAACCACGTGCTTGGCGAGTACGTCGGAAACGCTGGATGGTACACTCATGGCCGGCTCCGGTTGACCAGGTCCTTCGGGACCCACCGACCGCTTCGCGGTCCAATATGGGGGTCGAGTCATCGACCCTACCGGCTCGACCGGGGCCATTTCTATCACGAGGTGGCCTCTTGCTCCCTATAGCTCGTCGGTCTGAGGCGGAGCCTCGTTAGAGTGTTAATCGCGGGCGTGGAGCCTCCGGGCTTGAATAGCGCGACCGCCTCATCGTCCAACGAGTTGAGGGCACGCTTCAGGTCCGCTCCAGCAAGCCCGGCAACGAAGAGGCTTTCGCCCACGTCGCCCTTGCCTTGAGCGAGTTGCCTCCCGCCTTCCACCAGTTCGTGCCGGTTCATGCCAAATACGCGGAAGAACGTACTTGCGTCGACACTCCCGAGAAAAGAACGAATGGTGTCCTCTGGGATGGCTCTCCCGTCAGGGAGCTGGAGAGTGTCCTTCCGTCCCTTTCGCCGGACGACGACGAGCTTCTCGCCATCCGAACGAAGCAGTTCGCCCCCAACGCGCAGACTGGCCATGTCATGAAGGAACGCATCGGGTGTGCGCTCGGGGATGCCATACAGAAGGCCTTGGAGGGCCCTCAGGCTTGTGCTTTTGCCCGCCTCGTTGGGACCGTAGATGATGAACAGGCCCTTGTCGCAGGGGAAGTCAAGAGTTTCTCCCCTGAAGTGGCCGAAGGCGATCAGTCTGAGAGACAACAGCCTCATTTCTTCGCCCCGGACGCGAGCAATTGCGGAATGAGGAGTCCTTTCACGTCAGCCACAATCCTCTCAAGTTCTTCTGAGGATTCGGACTCGAGGCCAGTGTCGCCATAGAAGACTTCCGGAGGGAGCTTCTCACGCAAAATCCTAAGGTCTTCAGCCAACAGGCTTTTCAGTTCGTCGGTCGCCGAAAGCCCGTCGACGAACCGAACAAGGTCCGACAACGCGTCCGAGCCTGTCAGAGCCGCGGCGAGGTCCACCTCGGCCCTGGTCGCGACTTCGACCCTTTCCACCCAAGCCCCGTCGGCAGTGTCTGTGGACACACCCGCCCTGATCTCGGCGAGCCACTTCTCCGGCTCTTCGAGAAGCCCGCCATGGGCCCGGCACGATCCTTCGACCCGGATCCTCGCAGCTAAACAGTCACCCTGGCCTCTGGCCATTTCCTCGTCGACCTTCGACCGCACCTTGTCGACGACGTCTATAGGATCCGAAATCCCGGAGACGTCAACGCGCACCGTTTCCCAGCGGACCACGTGGAGGCTGTGGTGGTCACGTGCGGTCACCCGCCCGTCCTCCACCTTCACCAACGTGCAACCCTTGGGTCCCGCCTCACGAACATGTCGCCCTTGCGTATTCCCGGGGAACAGAATGAGGGGATCCTCCTCCACAACCTGTCTGGTATGGACATGACCGAGGGCCCAGACGTCGTACCCCTTTGATTGGAGTGTGCCCAAGCTGCAAGGCGCGTAGAGCTCGTGACCCTCCGCTCCGGTCAGCGCCGTGTGCAGAATTCCGATGTTGAAGAAGTCAGGATGGGCCGCCGGGTAAGCCATCGCTAAGTCTTCTGTCACCGCCTTGCGGGGGAAGCCCTGTCCGTGAACGGCCACGCCAAGTTCCTCGACGATCACGGTTTCAGGAGCTTTGGTAAAAGAACCCTGACGTTGTCCGGCAAGCGGAGTCCCCTGGTAATCTGGCTCTGCGCGTCGTGGTTGCCGTGGACGATGAATACTCGAACACCCGCTTCCTTGAGGCGGGACATCTGCTGGCAGAAGAAGAGGCCGGTGTGATAGTCCTTCCAATCACCGTCGTACAGGTCTCCAGCGATTAGGACGAACTGCACTTTCTCTCCGATCGCCAAGGCGACGAGGTTCTTGAGCGCGGCCCGTGTGGCACCCCTAAGGGTCTCCGCTGGTACACCCTCATAGCGCGACAGGCCATGGAGCGGGCTGTCCAAGTGAACATCGGCGGAACAGATGAACTCGAAGTTCACGGGTGACTCCCAGCTTTTCGATCCTTCATTCTAATTGACCGCGCAATCGCCCAGGGCAGAAAGGCACAACGTTCCCGCACGTGCTGGGCGAAGGCCGCTCATCCTCCCGGTACACGGAGGATCCTTTCTGTCATGCCACCAGGACGCGAGGCTCGTGAGGAGGTACAGCGCGTCGTTCCACGATGTGGGCGCCGGTCCCGGACTCGTACCCGAGCCGGATGACCGCTCCGGGTTCTCCCTCCTGACTGCGAAGTCGTCGAGCAAGCAGCTCTGCCAGAGCCGCGTCCTCGACCGTACAGACGACTTGGCGATGTTGGTGGCGGATCGCGGCAAGGACCTCCGTGAGATGCAGCGCCCGGTAGTCGTCAATATGCTGAACCGGATCGTCCAAAACTAGTGTCCGCAGCCCGCACCAACCCCGCGACAGATGGATCGCCAGCAAGAAGGCCAGACCGGCCGCGCGCCGCTGGCCACTACTGAAGACGAAACTCGGGTTCAGGCCGTCGCCCACCTCGAGGCTTAGCATGCGGCGTACGTCGCCGCGAAGGTTGTACCGCACTGTCTGCCAGTCCACGTGAGGCCGCAGCCGCTGAAACAGCTCCGCCAGTAGCGGACTTAGAGCCACAAGTTGCTCATCGATCAACTCACCTTGGATTCGGCGGATCGTCCGAACCGACTCCTTGATCGCCGCGTCTGCGGAGTTCAGACGAGAGAGCGCGTGGTCGACGGCCGTGAGCTGGGCACGGGCGGTGTCCAGTGCCAGCTCCCGTTCCCCCAAGTGACTCGCGGCCTCGGATGCGCGGAGTGTCGAAAGCGCTGTCTCCGAGGTCGACCGACCGCGCCCGCACCGACTCGATGGCCTTGGCGATGGCTTGAAGCGTCTGAGAGAGATCGGCGGCGGGAGCAACGCCAAGAGGCCCAAGCTGTTGGGACGTGGTCGCGATTTCTGCAAGGGTCGCCGATCGCGCGCCAGAAAGCGTGGCGACTTCGGCGCGAAGGCGTGACAATTCGGCTCGAAGTGAGTCCACACGCGCCCGCGCGTCGGCGGCGTGGGACGAACTGACAAGCAGCTCCGCGTTCTGCCTGTCGATGAAATCCCTGAAGGACCGCAGATGTGACCTGAATTGCGCTTCGCTTAGCTCAGAGCCGCAGAGCGGGCAATGGCCGTCAACGAGGCCGACGCGCGAACCGTGCTCCTGGAGCTGGGCGAGGGACATAGTGCGCGGCGAAGCCTCCTGAGCCTGCTGCAGCAAGGCGGCGGCCCGGGTCAGTTCAGCTTCGACCGTCTTCAGTTCCTGCTCGTGGTCTTCTGCCTGTTTGGACAAGACCGCAAGCTGTTGCTCCGATTGCTCGCTGGTCTGCGCCTGGGCAAGGTCGCGAAGTCTCGACAGGTTGGTGTACAGGCGCGTTAGCGAGTCGGCTCGGGTCCGGGCTTGAACCAGGGCTGATCCCGCCTCGAGCACAAGATCCGACAAGCTCCCGGTAGGAGACCGGAGCAGCTCGCGCAGCGCACGTTCTGCCCGATCGAGGTCGATCGCGCGACTGGCCTCCGCCCGGAGGGCGCTGAGTTTCGCGGTGACGTCCGCAACTGCGTTGCGGTGAATCTCGTACGCTCGCTGGGTTGAAGCCAGCTGCTGGGCTAGGTAATCGCCGACTGCTTTCGCCTTCGCTTCAGCCAACGCGAAATCGGCCGAACCCAGGGCTGCGCGGACGAAGTGGAACCGATCTGCCTCCGGAAGGTCCACAGACAGGCGGGTGATGTCCTCGTCGCGAAGCACGGCGGTGCGGCATAGTTGTTCAAGCGGGTCGTTGACCGAGGCACCGTCGGCGACCAACGCTTCCTGGATCTCAGGCGGAAGCGTGCGGCCGGTCGTCGACGGGCTGCGGCGAATCTGGTGCAGCTCGCCGGCGTCGGTGACGAACCCAAGTTCGACGTAGCTTTCCTCGGGTGCGCCTACACCGCGCCACCACAGATAGTCGTGAATGCTCTCGCCCTTCTCCTTGTGATCGGAGCTGGGACGAATGCGACCGAGAATCGCGAACTCGATGGCGTCGCAGACTGTGCTCTTGCCGCTGCCGTTGGGGCCAACGAGGACCGTGAAGCCAGGGGCCAGGTCGATGCGGGTGGGCTCTTTGAAGCCGCGAAAGCCGCAGACGGACACGTAATGCAGCCTCATGGCTCCTCCGTCAGCAATCTCGCGATGTCTTCGGGCGCAGCGTCGGACAGAAGAAGTCTACGCGGAGATCCGTCGGGACCGAGGCGCTCGAGGAGCCTGGCGTGCGCGTCCGTGGGGACCAAGGTAACGGTCGCCTGGATTGGAAGCAGCGGGCCGAGAACGATGGCAAGTTCTTCGCGGGTGCGAATTCCGCCGTGTGCGATCTTGCGCATGCTCTGGAAGTTCTCTTCGATGGCTACGAGCTCCCGAGCTTCTGCTTCGGATGCAGGAGCACGAGCCAAAAGAACGGCATAGAGGTTCCACGCTTTGACTGGGTCACGACGCAAGCACGATGCGTTGCGACGGAGGAAGGAGTCTTGCTCACTCTGCCACCCGGAGATGATCTGGCCGGGGCTATCGAAGACCCGAACGAAACCTAGAAGGCACTCGTCCTCGAAATGCAGGAGCGGGTCGTCCGGCCGGGCGGACCAAGTGGCATAGCTACCACCTTCAAGCAGACCTCGCGCGTCTTCAATGATGTTGTTCATCGGCGTCCTGTAACAACGGAAGAAGTGGCCCGTGCGTCGTCCATTCGGCCGTGGATCCGGGTCGGACGATCGACCCTGCACCGATTCCTCGGACGATGTCTGGAGAGGACGCGTCGTCGACGGCGCCCGCACACACGACTTGGCCGGGTGCGGGCAGAGGCGGCGGCTCGAACTGATAGACGGAACGAACAATGCTCAGGAGCATGCCTCTTCCGCTGATCACGCGGAGGGATCTACCGTTAAAGTGAAAGCAATGAGGTTCCACAGTGGCGCCCTTCTCGAGTAGACGGCGGTGAATGGCAGCGGCAATGTGGTCCGAATCACGCGGAGTACGGTCACGGACCGGGCGGTCAGTCGGTGTTCCGGTCAAATCGCGTCGAAGAGCATACAGCATGTGTGAATCATGCAAATTAGAGAGATCCGGGAGCACGGTTGCAGCCACGCCAAAGATGGTTTCGTAGGTCGGTCCCGAAGCATCCATTAGCCTCAAGATGAAGCGCGTGCTCCAGGTACGGCGAAGGTCGTCGAGGAATTCGTTGCCAGACTCAGGTACATGGTGAAATTCGATATGGGGACCGTGAGCCCATTCCCAAAGACCCGGTGCTTTTCGTTGGAGCTCGTCTGCGCCGCCCGGATTGACGACATACACACTGCGCGGACCAACGCCGGTAAGATTGGATGCAAGTAATTCGCTCAGGTAGGCCCAGTCGCTCCAGAACCCAATCACGAGCAGGTCCTTGCCAAGCAGTTTGTCGGCTAGCCAGATCCGGAATCGTGCGATCCGCTCACGAATCGGTGATTCCTGCAATTGTTCCCCGCACCAGATCGTTAAGGGGCGCGACCGTGTCAGGCATCCGTGAACCTTCAGAAGCCATCCATGTTCCGTCGTGACCGGGAGGTCGGCTTCGTCCACGATGGCTCGGAAATCGGCCTCCCCCAGATGGGCGGCGGCTTGCTCGCACAGCAGATCAAAGTTCGTCGTGACGACCGCCGGAAGGGCCTTACATGCGAGAAAGTCGGCGAGGGCATCATGCCCGATGTTTGGCGGCGCGCTAAAGCGAGGCCACGGGACCAACTTGCCTATAAAGAGCGAGTCGAAGTTCTTCTGCGCGAAGAAGTAGCGTGCGATTGCCTCGATATCGTCACCGAGCGCCCCCTCCAGTTCCGAACCTAGTTGTTGCCTGTAGCGTTCTCGGCATATCCGGCCCACCTCGCCCGCAGATGGGAGGCAACTGGGCGAGCCCATCGAAAGCCCTGCGCCGCAGAGGACGACCAAGCGATCGGCGGCAATCGACTCGAGAAGGCTGGTGGCGACTGCTAGTTCCATCCGATGTGGACCCGTCTCACGACTATCCCGACTATCGCCAATCACCCAAGTCGTAAACGTCTGGATCGTTCCGCGCCTGCTCCAGCGTGATGGGGTCAAGGTCCGTTTCGATGTAATTGTAGAGCCGCGATTCGTCGTGCAACGACATGCGGCGGTAGAGCGACGGCCCGCCGGGTTGAACCGACGTCAACTCGTCGAGGATCTGGAACACGTGGCGCCAATCTTTCTTGTGTTTTACGAAGTCCCCATGCGAAAACCTTCCCATGCGAACCTCCGGCCGGCGGTTTCGACGCTGAATTCTACTCCTCCTCGGAGGCGTGTGTTAAGTCCGCAGATTCAGTGCCGACTCCGAGGCTGATCGCCAGATCGACCCGAGGGCTGATCCACTCGCAGCGACATCGTAGTACGACTCGCAGCAGAACCAGAACAGGCCCCTCCCGCGAACCCCGTTTGGCCTCGGCTTCGGTGTTCGTCGGAGGGTCTCGATCATGCTCGACATTCGATTCTCCCCCGTTGTCACGAAGAGGACGTTCACGCGAAAACGCGCGTCGCCGTGGTCGAAGGCAGCTGGAACCTGGAGGTGCCACCAGTACCCGATAAACTTCGCTATTAAGCGCCGGTGCTCTTCCGTCCCTCGGTCGGCCTCCAGGAAGAAATGGCGGACCCGCTCGCCCTGCCGAAGAACGAAGTACGCGTCCGGCGCAACGCGCACGACGCGCTTCTTCTCCCCCGGGATCGTGACTCGAAACCAGATGTCCTTGCCCTGGTTCCATGTCACGAGCTCGGTGTCTCGCGTCTCGCGGAGCGCGAGTTCGAGGACGCACCGGAAGTTCGAGACCATCAGGTGATGCTCGAGAAACCACTCTGTCCGCCGCGTGTACTCCTTCTTCCAACGGACCGGCTCGGGCTCCATGCCGGCCGTCGCCGCTACGGCGGCGTGGTGCCGTTCGAGGGCGCGCGCGCCCTTCACCTCCAGCCCGTAGGCGATCAGCGGGGCGCCGGGGTCGAGTTCGAGGCGCATTCGCTCGCGGCGCGCATACCGGCCGAGGTAGCCGTTGTGGAACAGCCCCTGGAGACGTCGCGTGATCTGCTGGCCGGACCCGGTGACGAGTGCCCGGATGTGCCGGGCTTCGAAGTAGCGATAGCGGTATACAACCTCGAGGATCTCGATGTCGCGAGACGGTCAGCGAAAGACGCCCGTACCGCTCGGAGTAGCGGTCGGGCTGCGGAACGAACTTTCGAAGCCCCTTGGACCTCGCGGTTGCGATGGGCATGGCGTTGGATTGCGAAGTGTTAGTCGGCGGGCGCAGCCGCGCCCGCAGCCATTCCGCGCGAATTTGTGGCGAGCGAGCGGAGCGAGCGAACCGCGGCAGCGGCGCCACTCCGCTGCGCTTGCCATGAGCACCGGCAGGCGCGGAATGGCCAAGCCCGGCGGCAGCCGGGCGCAGCCTCGGCCCGTAGTAGTCGGTCTCGATTAGTTCGGGCCGAGGAAGAGCAGCGGAGTGGCGCCGCGAAGCGTGCGGCACAAATTCGCGCTGGTAGCTGCTGCCGTTGCGCTTTCGCGCACGGCAGACCCTACAGTGCTTGGACTGTAGGGGTTACTGTAGGGCCTCGTCGGGCCCGGAAGACCCGGTGGCTTCAGCGTCGTGGAGCCGGCACCACTCCTCGAACGACGGCTCGCCTTCACGGCCGTACCGCTCCAGGATCCTCGGCTCGGCCCACTCGCTGACGCGCTCGCCGGTCCAGGAGCGGAGCTCGAAGTAGGACCGGAAGTCCGCGGTGAACCGGGCGTGCCGTTCCTCGACGATGTGCTGGCGCTCCGCCGCCGGCAGGTTGGCGATCCGGTTGGCCGCTCTCTGGCGGCACCACTCGTTGTACCGATCCCGTCGAGCGTGCTCACGAGCGCGTTGTTCGGTAGCCCGTCGACGACGGTCCTCCTCCTCGCGAGTGGCGCGGGCGCGTTCGACGAATCCCCCTTCGAGAACCCCGCCGAGGTGGTCAGGGAAGCCGGAACGACCGTTCGGCCTGACCGCTGCGGCGAGGTCGATCGCGGCGATCGCGAGGTCGTAATCGCCCTCGCAGCGATCGAGGATCTCCTGAGCCCGGCGAAGCTGGGTATCGGTGACGTGGATGGGCGCGGTTCCAGTTCTGCTTTTCGAAGAAGCGGCGAGCGAGCGATGTGGCCGGCGAAGGCTCGGCCGGGGGTGTCTCTCGACGCTTGACCGTACGGAGCACCGTCACGGACCTTGGAGGCCCTGAGGTCTCGGTCGGAATCGGGCCGGCTCGCCGCCGGATGCGGCGCTGGCCGTTGAACGCCTGGAACTCCGCATGGGCCCTCGGTCCCGGGATGTAGTGAATCGTCCAGTCTGGTGCACCGTCCGCGGCCCGCTCCGGTTGCCACGAGACACCTGCCAGGTACCCGGAGGCGAGGTGCGGGCGATGGACAGCCGCCATCTGGATCTGCATTCGGCGCCGCATCTCCTGTCGCCGCTGCACGGCGAGCAGACAGAAGTCGGAGTACCGAATCCAGGCGTTTGCGATACCCGTTCTTGATCGCCGCGAAGATCTTGGTGCTCACGATCTCGTAGAACCGCTGCGCCGCCGGCGTCAGGGATCGCAAGTACCGGTAGTCGAGGGGGCGACGCCTCGCGCCGTTCATGAGGGCGTAGTAGGGATCGTTGAGGCTCAGGTAGACGGTCTCCGCGGTTTTCCCACCGGGAAGCGTGTGGCCCCGGTAGAACATGTTGTAGCGGTTGAAGTACCCCTCGAACGTCTCCTCGCGGCCATCGCGAGCCCGGTACGTCATCTTCGCGCGGATGAACGCTGAGGCGTTCTGGTCGAAGGCGCGCTTGACGGCGTTCGTGTCGCCGCCATGGCCGAGGTCGCGGGCGATCTCGCGGAGATCGCCGACTCGGATCAGGCGTGGGAACGGCCGACGCAGTTCGTCGATGCGACGCTTGATGACCCAGGTATCCAGGTGGTACGCGAGCTGGCCGGGGGGCCCCACGACAGCGTTGGGCTCGACCTTCCAGTAGAGGGCCGTCTGCCCGCCGTTCTGGGTCCGGCGGATGATCCGGATCTCCTCCCCGCCGCGCTTGGCGAGTTGGTGGACTGGCATCTCGGTGGAGAGCATCTCGACCCGGATCGGATCGATCTCGGGGAGGGCGTCCTCCCCCGTCTTGGGTTGTGGTGAATTGACTTTCACACGCGTGTGTCTTTGAGTCTTTCTTAGAAGTTACGGGACGGGATCCCGCTTACGTTCGCGGAGATCGGCGCTTCGGAGCTACGTCATCCCGTGCGGAAGCTACGCCATCCCGTGCGAGGCGCTCCGCCTTCCCGTGCGGTCGGGGCGCCGCTACGCCATCCCATGCGGGGCGTCGGCCGCTCTCAGCGGGGTGTTCGAAGTTCGTACTCCCGGGCGGCCCGGCGGCTGGCGATCACCCGCGCTACCTCCGAGAGGGCTCCGATCAGCTCGCCGTCGGACACCTCGTCCGGGTGCTTCTTCCACCGGATCTCGATCGGGGGGCGCCCATCGAGGAGGAACCGCTCGCGGAAGTAGACGACGCGCGCGCCGCGTTCGCGATTCGACCTGCGGTCCCGGATCTGGTCGAGCGAGGAGCCGGTCAGCGCCCTCTCGACGAGTCGGGGCTGCTCTTCGGCCGGCGCGCGGCCGATCTCCACGAGGATCTGTTTCGGGAGCTTGGCCACGCCTTCGCGCGCGCGCAGCTCACCGGGGATCTTGCGAATGGCCAGAAGCTCGGCGACGAACGACAGCGGTTTCCCGAGCCGCCGCGCGGCCGCTCGGAGAGAGAGACCGCGACGTTCGATGTACGCCTCGATCGCCTCGGCCGCCTCGATGGGGTGCAGATCGGCCCGCTGGATGTTCTCCACGAGCTGGAGCTGGTCCACGAGGCCGGGGTCGAAGTCGGGGGGCATCTCGAGACAGGGCACCGTCTTCTTGCCGGCGAGGATCGCGGCGCGGTAGCGCCGCTCGCCGGCGATGATCCGGTACCGGCCCGGGTCCCCGGCGCGATAGACGACGACAGGCTGGAGGAGGCCGTTCTCGCGGATCGAGTCCGCGAGGTTCCGAAGCTCCGCCTCGTCGAAGATCTTGCGCGGCTGGCGTGGGTCGGGCTCGAGGCGCTCCACGGGGATCTCGTACCCGTCCTGACCAAGCGGTACGGCAAGAGGGTCCGGCGCGTCCTGCCGGACCATGCCTCGCAGACGGCGGGCGGGGCGCTCGTCGAGCCCGGCCTTCATGGCGTCCGCGAGGGATTCGATGGATGGTGTGCTCATAGGGATTGAAGTTCTTCGACGAGCTCGCGATAGGCCTGCGCTCCGGCGCACGCGGGATCGAACAGGAAGATATCCTGTCGCGCCATCTGCGCCTGGTTCAGGGGCTCGCTCTGGGGGATGACCGTGCGGAGGACGATCCCGCTCCAGGGCAGGATCGCGGCGAGGACCGCGGCGTTCGTCTTGGATTTCCGGCTGTCCACGCGCGTGAGCAGGACTCGGTACGCGTTGAAGGCCTCGCCCTTGAGAAGGTGGACCAGCTCGAGGATGTCGACGATGGCGTTCGCCGCGCGTGCCTCGGCGGGCGCCGGAATCAGGATGAAATCGGCGGCTGCGACGGCGTTCTGGGTCATCACCCCGAGGGATGGCGGGGTGTCGATGAGGACGACGTCGTAGTCGTCGGCGACCTGCCGCAGTCCTCGGCGGAGGAGGTCTTCCTTCTTGGGCCTTCCGGCCAGTCCTTCCGCGGTCCACGACAATCGAAGATCGCTTGGCGCGACGTCGAGGTGGTCGCGCTCGGGCGCGTGCTGGATGACGTCGCGGAACGGGATCCCGGGATGACGCGCGAAGAACTCGTTCAGCGTCGGATCGACGGCGTCCACACCGATCCCGAGGGTCGAGTGCCCCTGGGGATCGAGGTCGACGAGCAGGCATCGGCGGCCGGAGTCGGCGAAGCCTGCGGCGAGAGCCAGGGCGGTGACGGTCTTCCCGGTGCCGCCCTTGTGGGTGCAGATAGCGATGGTGCGATTCATGGGGTTGGTTTGCAGTAAGTGTAACAAGAACAGGCGATTTCGTGAAGGGCCACGAACGCCGCGACGCGTCGAACTCGAGACGTTCGAAGTTCGAACGGTCTCGCGCACGTCTCCGGAGCCGGCAAGGCGAGCCCTCTCGCCGGCGCGCTCGATGGGGTGGAGCGGCCCGGCAGGAATGCCGTTGACCCCTCCCTGGCCCCTCCTACCTGCTCGGTCACCGTCTCGTGTGGGCGCGAGACCATCGACCTTAGTGAGGAGCCTTGCCGGCTCGGTAAGCATACCGAATCGACGCGTCTTGACAATCCCTGCCAGTGTGCTTGGGTGAAGGCATAGGAGGGCCGCAAGTTCTTTGCGGTCGTTCATTTCGTTTTCCCACACACATAGGAGGACACGATGTGGCCACCCGGTGGATAGATTTCACCGCGCTCAAGCGCGAGGTGTCGATTCGCGACGTGTTGTCGCGCTACGGACTTCTGGAGGGACTGCACGAGAGGAAGGCAGGGAAGCTCGTCGGCGCCTGCCCGATCCACGGCGGCAAGAACGGGACGAGCTTCAACGTGGACACGGAGAAGAACGTGTTCCACTGCTTCAGCCAGTGCGGGGGCGGCAACATCCTCGACCTGGTGATGAAGATCGAGAAGTGCACGATCCGCGAGGCCGGCGAGAAGCTGGCGGACTGGTACGGGCTCCGCTTCGAGCGGAGCAGGAGGACCAGCGCGCCGGAGAAAACACCACCCGAGGAGAAGAAGCCGGCCGCTGCCCACACCTCGGAGCACGTTGACGCTCCGCGCGCCAACGCGCCCCTCGAGCGGCCGCTCAAGGACCTCAACCACGATCACCCGTATCTGGTCACCCGCGGGCTGACCATCCCGACCATCAAGACGTTCGGGATCGGCCACTGCACGCGGGGCCTGATGCGCGGTCGGATCGCCATCCCGATCCACGACGAGCGCGGCGACCTGGTCGCCTACGCCGGTCGTGCCGTCGACGACGAGCTGGCCGAGAAGAACGGCAAGTACCGCTTGCCCGAGGGCTTCAAGAAGTCCTTCGTTCTCTTCAATCTGCACCGTGCCACGGAGGACGCGGATCACGGACTCGTCGTGGTCGAGGGGTTCTTCGACTGCTTCAAGGTCCACCAGGCCGGCGTTCCGAACGTGGTCGCCCTCATGGGCTCCACGCTGTCCGATCCGCAGGAAGCAGCTCCTGCTGACCCACTGCGATCGGCTGGCCCTGATGTTCGACGGCGACGACGCCGGAACGAAGTGCCTCCGTGAGTTTTACGGCCGCCTTCGCCGGCGCATGTACCTCCGCGAGATCCACCTCGAGCCCGGCGAGCAGCCGGACCGCCTGAGCGAGGACCGCATCCGCGAGCTGCTCGCGTAGCGCCCTCGTTCTTCCCAGACATCCCTGGATCCCCAAGTCCAACGAAGGAGGACCTATGTCCGACGAGAATCCGTCTGCCGTTTCCGAGGCGCTCCCCGCAGGAGCCCTCTACGCGCTCCCGCAGCGCGTCGAGCATCGCCCGCATCTACGAGAGAAGCTGGAGCGTCGCGGCCCCGCGGCGCTCACGACCACGGAGCTCGTGGCGCTGATCCTCGGCTTCGACGCCAAGCGCGCGGCCCAGGGACTGCTCCAACGCCACGGTCTCGCAGGGATCGAGAGCCTGTCGCTCGCCGACCTGCGGACCCTGCCGGCCGTCGGCAAGGCGGGCGCATCCCGTCTCGCCGCCGCGCTCGACCTTCATCGCCGGCTGACCCGCGAGAGGGCGCCGGAGCGACCAAGGCTCACCCGTCCCATCGAGGTGTTCCGCGAGGTGCGCGACATCCAGCGCGCGAGAAAGGAGCACCTCGTGGGTCTCTACCTCGACGCCCAGAACTACCTCGTCCACCGAGAGACCCTGTCGATTGGCTCCTTGAACACGACGCGGACCCATCCGCGAGAGATCTTCTATCCGGGGATTGTCCACACCGCGCTCGGGTTCATAATTTGTCACAACCATCCCTCGGGCGGGCTCGAGCCCTCCCCCGAGGACCTCGAGTTCACCCGCTCGGTTCAGCGGGCCGGCGAGCTGATCGGGATCGAGCTCTACGACCACCTCGTCGTCGCGGAGAACGGGTTCACGTCGCTCCGCGAGCAGGGGCTCCTGTGAGCGCCGCGCGCTGGGTATGCCCGGCATGCGGCTCCGAGGAGGTGGAGGGCATGGCCTGGGTGGACCTGAACACCGAGGCGATCGTGAGCTGGGACGAGTGCTCCGACTACTGGTGCCCCTCGTGCGAGGAGCACTACAAGCACATCTGCCAGATCACGGAGCTGGGCTTCTGTCTCATGCACGAGCAGCCGCAGCTTCGCTGCCGCGAGGCGAACCGCCCCGCGAAGGCGGCCACGCCATGAAGCCGGAGGCCTACGTCTACATCCCGGACGAAGTCCGGGACAAGATCCCGAGGCTCTACGCCGCCGAGAACGACCCCAACCCGACCGTCTGGGTGAAGCTGTTCACGCCGGATTCGAGCTGGACCTGGTACGTGATCGAGTGGGACGGCGAGGACACCTGCTTCGGCTACGTCGTCGGCTTCGCCGCCGAGCTGGGCTACTTCCTGCTCTCGGACATCGCGTGCGCCCGCGGGAAGCTCTGCCTTCCGGTCGAGCGCGATCTGTTCTTTCAGCCGACATCCCTCGCCGAAATCAAGGCGAGCCTCGAGCGGGCGGGCTGATTCAGGGATCCAAGCATACTGCCGACCCTGAGATCGCTCGTCCAGAGCCATCCTGCGCGTGCCGTTCTGACGCGCGAGGGCCCAAACGACCAAGTAACGTCAACAACCATGGAAACCAAACCCAAAGAGAAGAAGGAGGGAACGATGGCGAGCCTCAACCGAGTCACGCTTATCGGCAACCTCGGGCGCGATCCCGAGGTCCGAACCACGCCGAACGGCACGAAGGTGGCAACCGTCAGCCTGGCCACGACGACCAGGTGGCGGGACGCCGAGTCCAAGGTGGCCCAGGTGCGGCCCGAGTGGCATCGAGTCGTGCTGTGGGGCCGGAACGCGGAGATCGTCGCCGAGTACTGCACGAAGGGCAGTCAGCTTTACGTCGAAGGACCGCTCCAGACCCGATCGTGGGCGGACCGTGACGGCACGAAGCGCTACACGACCGAAGTCGTCGCGCGGCGAGTACAGCTCCTCGGCCGAGCCGAGGATCGGAAGGTCTCGGAAGCGAACGAACCGATTCCCGAGGCGCCGGAGCCGAGCGAGCCCGAGGTTCCGGAGGACGACATCCCATTTTAGTTTCTCGTCGATCAGCGACGAGCGAGCCCAGAGCAGAGATGCTCTGGGCTCCTTTCTTTCCGAGGAGTCGAGGGCCGATGGCGGCGAAGACCCTCGACGGGCGTCGGCGCGGTGCGCGGCACCGTCGAAGGGGGAGGCCAGCGGGCGGTTGACTCGTGGACTGCATCCAGGTGGACTCTGGTATGCTTTGGCCTACTCTCGTTGGGTTAGGCTGACAGGATTCGGGGACGGGATTGCATGGCCGACGACCGGTGGCTTTCCGTCGAAGAGATCGCCGCGCATCTCGGCGTCGTTAAGGACTCCGTCTACCGATGGATCGAGCACCGGCGGCTGCCGGCCCATAAAGTGGGCAAGCTGTGGAAGTTCAAGAAGGGCGAAGTCGATGACTGGGTTCGGTCGGGAGGAGCCGGGAATGCCTCTTCTCCGGAACCCACGTTGCATGGCGAGGCCCGGACCCAGCGGCGGACGAGGCGCACGTGAGTATCACCGACCCACCCGTCAGGACCACGGAGGTTACTACAACGAGGAAACGTGCGAGATCACTGCCCGGAGGCGGCCGGGAAGGCGACCGGGGCTGGGCGTCGAGTCATGCGCGGGGTGCGCGCGAAATCGGCCTCGGACGTGACCTTGGCCCGCTGAGCAGCAGAAACAGTTCGAAGGGCGCGCTTGTCGCAGAGTCCCATGCTGTGTTCCGCGCTCTCGCCTCCGGCCTCACAATCGGCGAAGTTCGTGCACGCTGCCTCGGGGGCCGGCTGCTTCGGCAGCCTGCGCAGGAGACCCGTCAACGGATCTGGGAGGCGTTGCAGTGGAGGTTCTTCGAATGGAACCCGCCTGCTTGGATCTTACAGGATCTGATGGATGCCTCGCAGACGGACCTCACTTCCCCCCGATTCGTCGGCATCGTCTTTCTCCATTCTGTGCGGCGCGACCGGCTCGCCTTCGGCTTCGTGACCGAGAAGCTCTGGTCGCTGAGAAGGAACGGAGTTCGAGACGTTGACCGCTCGGACGTCATGGACTTTCTGGCCGAGAACATCGACAGGCAGCCGGCAAAGTGGCGCGAGAGCACACGGCTGAAGGTCGCAGGCAATGTTCTCTCGGCGCTTCGGGACTTCGGCGTGCTTACCGGCGTCCGACGGAAGCAACTGCAGCGCCCGGTAGTGTCTCTCGAAGTCGCCTTGCACCTCTGCCGGCTACTCGCTGCCGAGGGACTGCGCGGGCGTGCCCTGCTTGAGGCTCGCGACTGGCGCCTTTTCCTTTGGGATATCCAGGACACATCGCATGCTCTGTCGCAGCTGGCCCAACGGGGAGAGATCCGATTCGAGCGCTCGGGGCGCACCGTGGTGCTCGAGTTGCCCGGGCGCCCGCCAGGAGGCGGGAGATGAGCGGCGCCGTCGACTGGGGGTGGAAGCTCCGCGAAGCCACGGAGCGGGTGCGCACGCGGTACGAGCACATCGGGCGTAAGACGGGCGCGCCCTTCCTCGCGATCGTCTACCCGCCGGAGGCGGAGCGGTCGGTGATGCGGGAGTGGCACACGCTGGCCGCGACACTCGAGCCGGAGTTTTCCGTCCGCCCCGTCGACGTGCTCGACGTGACTGCGCGGATCGTCGACCAGTTCGGCGCTCGCGCCCTAGTCGACTCGATGAGCGACCCGATGCCGGGCTCCGACCCGACGTCCGAACTGGGTTCGATGTGGACCAACGCCGTGGCCACGGCCGTGCGTCAGGCTGCGACGCAACCAGGTGGAGGGCGCCCGGTCGTCGTCCTCGAGCGTCTGGCAGCGCTCTACCCGGCCTCGGGACCCCGTGCTGTGATGCAGACACTCTGGGACAGCGACCACGCGGCGCTGGAGGGACCCGTCGTCCTCCTCGTTCCAGGCGTCCTTGTTGAAGCGCGCGTGTATCGGTTCGTTGGGCAGGTCGAGGAGTTCATGTACCGCGGAGACATTCTGTGACGACCGCCGATCAGACCACGGGAGAAGAACGATGAAGCTCGCGGACATCTTCGAGACGCGGATCGAGGAGAAGATCGACCCGGTCATTAAGGTCGGAGAGGTGCAGGACGAGGGCAAGCTAGCCTCCGAGATCGGTGCCTACGTCGTCACGCCCATGATCGAGAAATACATCGACGAGTTCCTGGAACACTACACGGACTCGTTCCGTCTGCAGACAACGGAGATCGGGTGCGTGGATCTCGGGCTACTTCGGCTCAGGAAAGTCGCATCTAGCGAAGATCCTGGCGCTTCTCGTCGAGAACCGGTCGCTCCAGGGACACAGCGCAGCAAAGCGGTTCGAGGCGCGCCTGCCGCCGGCCGCCCCACAACGTGCCTCCATCCTGCGGAACCTCGGGCGTATCGACCAGTGCTCCACGCGAGTCCTCGCCTTCAACCTCAACACGCTGGTCGACAGCAAGACGACGCCGCTTCCACGGCTGCTGCTCTCCCAGTATTACCAGTCGCGCGGCTACAGCGCGAACCTCCTCTACGCGCGCGTTATCGAGCAAGAAATCGATCGGCGCGGCAGGCTCGACGCGCTCCACAAGGAGGTCGCTGCACTCGCCGAACGCCCGTGGGCCGACATCCAGAAGAACCCGGGGTTCTACTCGAAACACCTCTACCGAGCGGCCTGCAACGTCGCCCCGGATGCGTTCGCGAGCCCCGAGGAAGTCGGGCAGGCACTCAAGAACGCCGAGCGGGGGGACCTGTACAACGCCCAGTTTCTCGTGCAGACGATATTGGACGACCTCGCGTCGCGCGAGGCGGAGATCAAGAAGCCCGCCCGCATCCTGCTTGTGCTCGACGAGTCGGGTCAGTGGATCGAGGACGACGCGGGCCGGCTTGCCCAGCTCCAGGCGCTGGTCGAGGAAGCTGCCATCAAGGGGCAGGGGAAGATCTGGATCTTCGTCACCACGCACGAGGACATGGGCGCCATCTACCAGAACGCCCGAGCCCTCCAGGCGGACATGAAGAAGATCGAGGGCCGCTTCCGCTTCAAGTGGTCGTTAACCACGGAGAACATCGAACTGGTCCTCGAGGATCGCATCTTCAAGAAGAAGCTCGCCGGGCGGGACGCGGTCGCCAAGGCGTACGATGCGGCGCCCGGCGTGATCCGCGGCTTGGGCGAGCTCGCCAACACGAGCCAGAAGCTTCCCAGCTGCGAACGCGATCGCTTCGTCACGCTCTACCCGTTCTTCCCGTACCAGGTCCACCTCATCCCGGAGATCGTGAAGAGTCTGCGGTCGAAGGGCGGACGCGGGGAGCAGCTCTCGGGCTCGACACGAACGCTGCTTGCCATAACGCAGGACGTCCTCCGTGCTGGCCGTCGGCCATACCTTAAGCTCGAGGTCGGCGAGATGGTTCCGTTCGACGAGGTCTACGGGAACCTCGCTGGTGAGGGCGAGGTGAGCCCCGACGTGCGACGCGAGCTTTCACGCATCGAGGAAGTCGTTCCAGGCGGCGCGCCGCTGACCCGCAGGGTCGCCGAGGTGCTCTACCTCATCCGCGAGATCGCCTACGTGCCTCGGACTATCGACAACCTGTCACGCCTCCTGGTCGAGTCGACGAGCGACGATCTGCCCACGCTCACGGCGCGTATCCAGCCCGAGGTGGACAAGCTCATCGCCGCCAAGATGGTTGCCCGCATCGGTGAGGAATACGAGTTCCTGACCGGTGAGCGACGCACGTTTGAGGATGAGGTCGCCACCATCGCGGCTCAGCTCAAACAGCAGGATCGCGAGGCCGGTCTCGCGAAGCACTTCGTCTACGACCCCGAGAAGAAGAAGAACCACCTCCACTCGCTGATCGGCTTCGAGACCGTGCCGTTCAAGGATGCTGAGTTCGAGGTGCGCATCGGCATGGATGGCACGCCGGCTCTCAAGAACGGTCACATCGAGGTACGCATGTACTCGCCCCTCGCGGCGCTCGGCGGCACAAGGGTGCCCGACCTCGAGGATCAGAGCCTCCGCGCGGACGAACAACAGACGATATTCGTCCTCTGCGATCGAACCCCGGGCTTCGACCAGGACCTGAACCGCTTCCTGGCGATGCGCGAGGTTGTTAGCGCGTGGAAGGGCGACCCGCACAAGTCGGAGGAGGCGCACAAGCTCGCGGCCGAGCGCGAGGCCAACGACCTCGACAAGCTCGAGCGCAGGGTCCGCGACGGCATCAAGACCGGCATCCGCCAGGCCCATGTGATCTTCCGGGGCTCTAGCCGGGCCCTCGCGCCGCGCTCCGGCCAGACTCCGGGCGAGACCCTTCGCGCCGAGCTCGCGACCTTCTGGCCCACGCTGTACCCGAAGTTCGAGAAGGTCCCCGTCCGGATCGCCCAGGAGCAGAAGGCGATTCTCGATGTACTCGGAGGCGAGAAGAACCTCGCCTCTGACGTCAAAGCGCTGCGACTCTTCGACAAGTCCGGAGCGCTCGATCCGCACTCGCCTCTGCTCGACGCCACCCGGATCTTCCTCGCCAGCCGCCAGGGTAGGAAAGAGCGGACGCTCGGAAAGAACCTGCTCGATGAGTTCGGCGCACCGCCCTACGGCTGGGACAAGAACGCCGTGCGGGTCGGCGTGGCGGCATGCGTGCGGGCGGGCACCATCAAGGTGCTCATCAGCAAGATGCCGCACACGAACCCGGCCGATCCTACGCTTCAGAAGGCGCTACGCGACAGCCGCGAATTCGAGAAGCTGGAACTCGTGCTCGAGGACTCCGAGGTAATCCCGGAGGTCCTCGAAGAAACCCGCGCCCTGCTTATGAAGCTCACCGGCAAGCGTAAGATCGACGAAACGCCGGCGGCGCTGCATGAGGTGATGGAGGTGTTCGGCCGGGAAGAACTCGCGCGCGCGGAAAAGGTGATCGACTGGGCGGAGCCAGCGGGGCTCCCCCGCCCTGTAATGTTCGACGAGGGAAAGGACGCGCTCGAGAGCGTCCTCGCACTCTCGAACCCCGTACACCGCGTGAAGGAGATCCACGCGCACGGCGAGGATCTGAGGCGCGGCGTGGAGTGTATCGACCAAGTCACGACCTTCCGCGAGAAGTGGGGGACGGCGTTCACGGAGCTCAAGACGTTCGCCAGTCAGCTCCGGACCATCGAGCACCTCCTGACCGCGGGCGGCGCTGCCGAGCGCTTCCTTGGCGAGTACGAAACCGCGCGCTCGGGGGCGCGGTTCACGGAACCGGACGTCTGGAAACAGATCCAGGGAGCAAAAGCGAGCGCGGGCTTGGAGCTCCAGACGCTGCTTTCCTCTTGGCGGGATGAGGCAAGACAGATTTTGGATGGCGCACTCAACCGGCTGCCGACGGACCTTAAGGAGCAGCGCCTAGAGGAGAAGTTCGCCAAGGAGATCACCGCGTCGCTCCATGCGTTCACGTCGGCCCTGGACGCCGAAACCGATCCAGCTCGGGTCGCTGCTCTCCCCACCCGCGCACGTCGTCTTGTCGAGGAGCTGGCTGTCGCCATACGGCGAGAGGTGGAGAGGCGGTCGCCGAAACCGGCGACCAGCGAAACGCAGCCGCCGCCACCGCCGCGCGAGACACGGCGCGTTTGTTTTTCTGATGTCGCGACAATTCGCCGGGTCCGGACCGAGCCTGAGTGGGACACGATCCTGAAGAAGCTCGATGAGCGCGTGCGCGCGCTACTCACCGAGTTCGAGGTGGAGCTCGACTGATGGACGTCAAGAGTACCCTCAAGGCGATCACCCTCGAGCTCCGCCGCGAGCTTGAGGGTAAGTACGACGCCCAGGGGAACTGGCAGGCGGGTGATCTGGAACGGCGCCTAGCCGCCATCGGCGCTCGCCGAGACCGGGCGCCTGTGCCAGTAGACGAGCTTCCTCATCTCGCGCCCGAGGACCGCGAGGCGCGCGTCGTCGTGGATGCCTTCGTCCAGAGCCGCGCCGAGGTGGGGCAGAGCCGCGAGGCAGCCAGCGCCGAGTTCGTCCGCGATGCGGCCTACACGTGGGCAAACCGCCTCCTGGCCCTGCGCTGCATGGAGGCGCGTGCACTAATTGACGAAGTGATCCTTCAGAAGAACGCGTACGGCGACCGCTCACTCCAGCACAACCGTCTTGCGAGTAAGCAACCCGAACGATGTGCCGGAGAAGATGAGGGACTCTTTGCCGCGCTCTTCGACGAGTTCTCGCGGCGCGCGGAGGATCTGCCGTTGCTGTTCGACCCACGGGCTCCGGAGGTGGCACTCCGACCGTCAGTTGCGGCCCTGAAGCGTTGCATCGCGCTGCTCTCGGGCACGCTTGCCGTGAAGGGGCAGGACGCGGCAACGGACGAAGTCTTCACGGCCCCCGATGCGCTCGGGTGGACCTATCAGTACTGGAACGCGGAGGAAAAAGACCGGGTCTTCGAGAAGCTCCGCACCAAGAAGGGCTTTAAGATCGAGGGCGCCGAGATCGCCCCGGCGACCTGCATCTACACCGAGCCTTACATGGTGAAGTTTCTCGTCCAGAATTCGCTGGGCGCCTTATGGATGTGCATGCACCCGAGCTCACCTCTCCACGAGAGCTGGGAATATTACGTCCGCGACGCGGACCGCGCCCCCGTCTTGAAGAACTCCGTCACCGACCTGACGTTCCTCGACCCAGCCTGCGGAAGCGGGCACTTTCTCCTCGAAGCATTCGATCTCTTTTACGCGATGTACGTCGAGGACGGCCTGATCACTGAGCCTAGCCAGATCTGCGCCGCGATACTCGAGCGCAACCTCCATGGCATCGACATCGACGAACGCGCCGTCCAGATCGCAGCGCTCGCGCTGGTGATGAAGGCGAAGGAGAAAGCGCCCGACTTCGTGCCGCGCCGGATGAACCTCGTGGCGACGAACATCCGTCTCCCCGCCACGAAGGAGCACCTCGACGCCTTCCTCGACGAGCACCCCGAGGATGTACAGCTCAGGCCTGCGCTGGTCGCGATCTTCGAGGGCCTGGCGCACGCCGATGAGTCCGGCTCGCTCCTTCAACTCGAGGAGCCGGTCGAGAAGGAACTCCGCGCGCTGAAAGCGACGTACGAGGCCGCCGGCTCCCCTCAGCAGCAGCAGGCTCTCTGGTCGGAGTTCCAGAAGCCGATCCAGGGGAAGCTCCCGATCGGCGTCGCAAGCTACGAGGCGTGGAAGGAACGCGCGCTCGCCCGCATCCACGAGCACTTCGACGCAGACGCCCGGAGTAAGGACCTGGGTACAGCGTTCTTCGGCGAGGCGGGTGCGAAAGGCGTGTCCCTCGTCGACGTGCTGTCTCGCCGCTACGACGTCGTGGCGGCCAACCCGCCATACATGGGCTCGAAAAACATGGGACCCGTGCTCAAGAAGCATGTTGAGCGACATTTCGCACCGGGAAAGCGGGATCTCTACGCTGCGTTCATCCTGCGTTGCCTCGAACTCGCTGCGCCAGGTTCCGGCCGTATCGCCATGGTGACGCAACAGTCGTGGATGTTCCTGCGGTCGTTCGCTGGCCTCCGTGCACCTAGCGAGGAGAGGCGCAGGAAGGCGCCGATGGAATTCGGGGGTCTCCTCCGCGAAACAACGGTCGAAACGCTGGGACACCTCGGACCCCGAGCGTTTGGCGAAATCGGCGGCGAGGTGGTGAACATTGTCGTCTTCGTCGCCGCTTGCGCGCCCCCCAATCCAGGTCATGAATTCGTAGCTATTCGAGCCGTCGCTGCGGAAGGGCCATCTGCAAAGAGTGAATTGATCCGGTCGGCCGTTCGGTCCTCGGGATCCGCCTTGCGGACGACACCGCAGCAGGATTTTTTTCTGCAGATCCCGGATTCTCCTGTCCCTTACTGGCTGAGTCCATATCTGTTGAGGCTGTTGGCCGGGAATGAACGACTCTCTGACCATGCCACGACAATTGAAGGTCTAAATACTACGCACAATGACCGCTTCCTTCGATGGCACTGGGAGATCCAAGATATCGCTCGGTGGCGTCCATATTCGAAGGGCGGGGGTTATCGGCGTTGGTACGGGAACGTGCAACGGGCGGTGGACTGGGGAACCAACGGAGACAAGCTCAAGGTCTTTATAGAGGAAAAGTATGGTTGCCATTGGTCGAAGCGCGTCTCCGGCGTCGAGTACTACGACCGCCCAGGCTGGAATTGGTCTCTTATGGCACGCGGGTCCTTGGGCCTCCGTCTGAAGGACAAAGACACAATCTTCGATGTCCGTAGCGGCGGACTCTTTGTCGACGAGGGCGGCGGAGAGGCTGTCGCGGCGTTCATGTGCACTCGTCCGGTCTCGTACCTGTTACGCGCGGTCAGCCCCGTTCTGGATTTCCACTCAGGCTATGTCGCGCGCCTGCCCGTACCAGCATCGTTCGATGCCAGCGCGCTCGCGAGCATTGCGCGTTCCTGTGTTGGAATCCGTAGGTGGTTTGCTTCAACCGATTTCTCTGAATGGTCATTCGACAAGACAGCCGTTGAAGCGACGTCCGGCGAAGACCTTGGCGTTCGTTTCCAAGCACATGAGACGAAGGCACAGGCGGCGGACGCTGTGTGTGCGACCCTGGAGGGATGGTCGGATGCGCTCGCAGCCTCGGCATTTCACTTGGGCGCCGTGGATGCGTTGGCGGTGCTCTCCGAAACCGGAGTGCCCGCTAGCTGTCATCGACGAGTGTCGGGCTACGAGTCACTCCCGACCCTGGCCATTGACTCGATCGAGATGGTAACCGACGGGGTCATGAAACACCTCGCGACCCAAGAGGTCCACTGGCTCGACGATGCCAGACTTCGAGCAGTGCGAGACCGTCTCCGAACGCTGTACGAGAACGGCCCCGGCGGCTCGGAGGCGGACGACGAGGAGAAAGACGGCCTCGAGGAAGAAGATGAGGAGGAGGCAAGCGATCCCGAAGTCGGCGCACGCGTGCCCATCCCGACAGAGAGTTTCCTCCAAGAACTGGCGGAGAAGGTTGAGATCCACCCCATCTCTGTCTACTGGCTCTTGCGGGAACTTCGCGAGAAGGACGGGGTCGTCTGCAGCCGCGAGTTGCGACGGTTCGTCGAGGACTACGCCAGCGCGATCGTGCTGCAGCTTCTCGGCCACCGCTGGCCGCGGCAGATCGAAGTCAGCGCCCCGCTTTCGGAGTGGGCCGACCGGGACGGTGGTATTCCGGTCACCGAGGGTACCGCCGAATCGTCGTTGCTGGCGCGTGTGCGCCGGCGACTCGCTGCAGACTTTGGGGCAGGACGGGTGGGGGCAGTCGAGCGAGAGTTCGAGGAAATCATCGGCAAGACCCTAGGAGACTGGCTCGGGTCGAGCTTCTTCAAGCGTCACATCTCTCAGTTCCGGAAGCGGCCCATTGCCTGGCAGTTGGTCAGCTCGGGCGGTAGCAACGAACGGCGCCGCAGCCGAAGCGTGGGGCGAAACAAACCCGCGTTCATGTGCCTCATCTACTACCAGCGCCTGGATACGGACCTCCTTCCGAAGTTGAGGACGCAGTACGTTGGTCCGCTACGTGTGAGCCTCCAGACGGAACTCGGCAGCCTAGAGAAGCTCAAGGATCGCAGTGCCGACCAGGACGCGCGACGGGTCGAGCTGGAGGACAAGATCGAGGAACTCAAGACGTTTGATCTACGGCTCGAGCAGGTGATCATCGAGGGCTTCGCGTCGCCGGCGCTCGACGAGATCGTCGCGAAGGAGCCCCTCGACAAGTGGACATCCCGTGGCGGCCGGGCGAGCGAGCCGGAAGCGCAAGACGCCTTTCTCGCGCAGGAGCGCCGGTACGATCCGGATCTCAACGATGGTGTGCGAGTGAACATCGCGCCGTTTCAACGTGCGGGACTTCTTGCTGCGGACGTCCTGGCGGCCAAGGACGTCGAGAAGGCCATCGCCGACCGCGCCGAATGGCGTGCGGACGAACGACGCTGGTGTCGCGCCGGCAAGTTGCCACGCCCGGGATGGTGGCGCTTCGCACATGCGGGCGAAGACAGGCGGGGCGCGCAAGCCAGAGAGACGAGCGCATGACGACGGCCGTCGATTCGCTTCGGGCGTGGTTGCGAGCCGAGGTGGCCGGCGTCCTCAAACGTAAGGGCGCGTCGTCACCGCTCGTGCTTTGGTGCGATCCCGACGACGCCTGGCGCGACTTGCTGAAGGCGGCGGCGGAGGGTGGGGCGTTCGAGCTTTGGGCCGAGGGTGAACACGAGACTCGTCTTGCGCGAGCGGCTGCTGAAGTCCGCTCCGGCGCCGCGGGTCGTCTGGATCCCCGTGGCCAGCGAAACGATTGGCTATCTGAAGGTGTTCGAGCTCCAGGCGGAGCTCGTATGGACGGAGTCCCTCGTCTCTGCGCTCGCCCGGTTTGGAGTCGAAATCGCGCGTGACCATGAGGCGGGGCTTCGTGACATGTTGAGAGCCTACGCTATCGAAGGTATCGACCAGCCGCGGTCGTCGTGGCGCGACCTGACGCCGGGTAGCGCGAAGGCGGCGCTGGTGGACGAGGACCTAATCCTCACGGTGCTCGCCCGGACGAAGACGCCGATCGTCGAGGTCATCGGCGAGGATCGACTCAGCGTCTTCAATCGCCGGGTGACCGAGGACTTTGGACTCCCCGCGCCGGCACGCGACAAGGACGATGACTGGCGCACGGCCGTGACCGCGCGCCTGCTGGTCACGCAAGCAGCGGTGCGAGTCCCGGGATGGCCGCCAGGCGAAGGAGACAAGGTCATCGCGCCCGGAACCGCTCGCGATCGCGCGCTCAAGCTGCTGGAGCGGTGGCAGAAGAACATCGAGCTGATGAGTGCCTTTGAAGATCTGTCCCGCCAGGCTGACGGGACCACTTCGCTCGTCTACTGGGCCAGGAACCTCGCCGGGAACATCTCTGCCCTGGCATCGCGGGCCGCTGAGGACGCACTCTTTCAGAAAGAGGTCGATCAACTCGCGCAGCTCGAGGAGTTCGATCCGCTGGGACGGCGACTGGAGGAGCGTGAACCGTACTACGCCGTACACGCGCAGGGGTTCTGGGGCAGCCGCGCCGATCGGCGGGTGCCATGGCAGAGCCTCGTGTCGCTCGCGCGGGCCGCCGTGCTTATCCGCCAGCAGGTCGAGGTTGAGAAAGGCTGGAAGACCCCTCGTGAGGCGGTGGCGTGGTTCACGGTTTCGGGATGGGAGGTCGATCGGCAGGGGGAGCAGCTGTTCCGCGAGGACGCCGAGCTTTCCGGGGGTCTCCATGGCGTCCGTGGCCGTCTCCGTCGCGCCTACCTCCGCCACATCGACCGCTGCAATGCGGCCTTCTCGGAGCTTCTGCACCACCAGGGCGTAGCTGATCTCGGCCTTCCGTTCGCCGGCGAGGTGCTCGCCCAGTCACGACCGGCAAAGGACCCGATGGCAGTGCTGGTCCTTGATGCGTGTCGGTACGACCTGGGCGCGCGAATCGCCGAGATGCTTGACAAGGGCGAGCCGGCCCGACGCGCAGAGCTGCAACCAGCACGAGCGCCGCTTCCGTCGATCACCGCGCTCGGGATGGCGTTCGCTCTGGCCGATGACCCCGATCGGCTCACGGTCGAGCTCACGAAGGAGGCGCCCGTCCGGTGGCGCGTTACCGCGAGCGACGGCACACAGGATCTGACCGGGGCCGAAGCGCGGCGGGAGTGGTTACGTAGGCGGTTCAAGCTGAAGCCGGCCGCGACGACGGATGTGAAGAGCGTATTGGACGCTGACCCACCCGCTCCGAAGGACAGTGGTCGGCTCCTCTTCGTCTTCGGTGACGAGTTCGACGCGCAAGGGCACGAGGGCGAGCTCCAGTTCACGGGCGCCGACGAACACATCGAGCGCTACGTTCGTGTGGTCCGTCGGCTGCGGGACGCGGGCTACCCAACGGTCGCGATCGTGACGGACCACGGCTTCATCCACTGGGAGCCCGATCAGGACGAGGTCGAGAGTCTTCCGAGCGGCGAAATCTTGTGGCGTTCGCGTCGCGCGGTGGTGGGCCGCAGCCTAAAGCATCCAACAGCGATCGCGGTGCCCGTGAAAGGAAGCGACCTCGAGTGCCGCGTGCCTCGCAGCGTCAACGCGTTTCGGACCTACGGTGGCCTCGGCTTCTTCCACGGCGGCGCGACGCTGCAGGAGCTCGTGACCCCGGTCGTCATCTTCCGCTGGCCGAAGAAGGCGGAGAAGATGGCCGCTGTTCTGACGCCGATCTCCGAGATCACCTCCCTCAAGCCGCGAGTCGAGGTAAGACCCGGAGCTGGCCAGACGACGATGTTCGGTGCCGACTCAAAGATGATGGGCCGCCAGATCGTGGTGAGAGTCGTGGAGCCCGGGAGTGGGCGCCGACTCTTCAAGTCGCAGAGCTACAGGATCGAGCCCGAGGGGCAGCCGGTCACCATCGCGCTTGAGCGCGAACCGAACGAGGCCTGCGCGCGGGGCGCTCGGCTCCAGGTCGAGGTACGCGACGCCGACAACGATGAGCTTCTCGACCGCTGCGATGCCGAACTCAAGGTTGATTTCGAAGAGTGGGACTGAACATGAACGACTCCGAGCAGAACAAGGACCTGCCGCCGGTGGACGAGGTGCCGGTCGACGACCTCGATCGGAAGCTCCTCAACGCCTTTGGCGGCCGCGTGGTGCGGAAGGACTTAGTCAAGAAGCTCAAGGTCGGATTCAACATCCCCGTTTACGTGCTCGAGTACCTTCTCGGCAAGTTCTGCTCGACGACGAACCGAGACGAGATCGAGGCAGGCCTGCGCCAGGTTAAGGAGACGATCAGCGAGCGCATCGTGCGCGCCGACCAAGGCGAGCTGATCAAGGCGCGCCTTCAAAAGCTGGGTTCGATGAAGATCATCGACCTTTGCACAGTCAGCTTCGACGAGAAGGACCAGGGCGGGAAGTACTGGGCGCGCTTGGCGTCGAGCGGCCTCGACTTCGTCCATGTTGAGCCCGATCTGGTCCACAAGCACGAGCGTCTCTTCACGGGGGGCATCTGGGCGAATATCGAGCTCTCGTACGATGAGACCATCGTACATCGTGGGGTCACGAGACCGTTTGTCCTTCAGCGGCTCGCTCCGATCCAGATTGCGAGCGCGCGCTACGACGAGTTCATGGAGGGGCGCCGCCGCTTCAGCCGCGACGAGTGGGCGGACGTGCTGCTGCGGACGATGGGCTACGAGCCGACCCATCCCGATTTCACACCGCGCCGCAAGTGGCTCTTCCTGCTGCGGCTGGTGCCGATGGTGGAGAAGAACTACAACCTCGTAGAACTCGGGCCCCGTAGTACCGGCAAGTCATACGTGTTCCGTGAACTCTCGCCCTACGTGATCCTGCTGTCGGGAGGCCAAGTCACGGTTCCGAAACTGTTCGCCTCGAACGCACCGCCCTATGAGCCAGGCCTCGTTACCCGCTGGGACGTGGTCGCCTTCGATGAAGTCGCAGGCTCACATTTCAAGAAGCCGGAAGACAAGCAACTCTACAAGGACTACATGGAGCTCGGGTCGTTCTCGCGCGGCAGCGCCAAGGGCACGATCCAGGGAGAGGCTGGTTTCGTCTTCAACGGCAACCTCGATGGCGACGTCGAGACCATCGCGCGCACGTCGCACCTCTTTTTGCCGTTCCCCGACACCGTTCGGAACGACATGGCCTTCCACGATCGTTGGCATGCCTACCTTCCCGGGTGGGAGATGCCGAAGATGCAGCCCGGGTATTTCACCTCGCACATGGGCTTTATCGCCGATTACATCGCCGAGATCTTCCACAACGAGTTGCGCCCGCGCAGCTACGCAGACGTGTACGACCGCTACTTTCACCTTGGGAGTCACGTAGAGGAACGGGACCGGAAGGCAATCGCGCGCACCACGTCTGGCCTTATCAAACTCCTACACCCCGAGGGCGAGTGCAACAAAACCGAGGTCGAGGAGTACCTCGCGTTCGCGATCGAGGTTCGGCGCCGCATCAAGGAACAGCTTCGCCGCATGGGAGGCGTGGAGTACGCGAGGGTGAACCTGTCGTACATCGACAAGGACACGCGACAGGAGACGTTCGTCAGCTGCAAAGAGCTGGGCTCGACGAAGATTATCCCGGACAGCCCTCTGCCACCAGGCGACGTCTTCACCGTAGGACACGATCCGGCCGAGGGTCGCTACTCCCTGTTCCGAATCCAGTGCTCGGTGGCACCAGGTGGCGGGCGATTCGCGGTCGTTGGTGTGACCTCGAAGGGCATCCGCGAGTCAGCACGCATGGCCTACGACTACCTACGGACGACGGGGAAGAGGATTGGGATCGATCGGGACCTCAGCGAGTACGACGTGAATGTCCAGGTGATGAGTCTGACGCAGGGCAAGGACGCGCCCGACCTTGGCATGGCTTTCTACATCGCGCTTCTCTCGGCCACCTTGGGGCGGCCGATCGGGGCCCAGCTCGTGGTGCTCGGACAGATGAGCTTGCACGGCGTTCTAGGTCGCGTCGACGGCTTGGCAGACAAGCTCCGCATTGCAATGGACGCCGGCGCGCGAAGGGTGCTCATCCCGACCGAGAACAGCCGAGACTTTGCGGCACTTCCTGCGGAAGTGCTCGACAAGCTCCGAATCGAGTTCTTCAGCGAGCCGTCGCAGGCCGCGTTCAAGGCCTTGGCAGAGTAGGAGTGATTCCTAACGAGGCTCCGCCTCAGACCGACGAGCTATAGGGAGCAAGAGGCCACCTCGTGATAGAAATGGCCCCGGTCGAGCCGGTAGGGTCGATGACTCGACCCCCATATTGGACCGCGAAGCGGTCGGTGGGTCCCGAAGGACCTGGTCAACCGGAGCCGGCCATGAGTGTAGCACCCAGCGTTTCCGACGTACTTGCCAAGCACGTGGTTCTCTCGGTCGAGTGCATCGACCGCATGTACCTCAACGCCTACGTCCCTCAGCTCCAGCGGGAGCTGGGTGTGGTCGCGTTCTTTCGTTACCACCGAGGCCACACATTCGCGTCGTCTGCCTTGATGGATCCCATCAGCAAGGCATTCGTAGCCCGGATCGAGGAGTTCGTTCGGAAGAACCAGGTTCCGGTGGTTGCGTTCAAGAAGGGGCAGAGGAAAGACGACGTCGCGAGAGAACAGCGGAGCCGCTTCGAGGGCGACGAGGGGGTGGTGTTCGTCGGCAAAGCTCAGGAGAAGACCCCCGTCTTCCGAACCGAGCGCCGACGAGATGAGACGGGCCGACCCTACCCATGGATTGTTCGATCCACCGCCATGGTCAACCACTTCTACTTCTACTGCTTGGACCGGGACTTCGGTCCCTTCTTCCTCAAGTTCTGCACCTACTTCCCCTACACCGCCAAGCTGTGTCTCAACGGCCACGAGTACGTGAAGCGGCAGTTGACTCGGAAGGGCATCGCTCATGAGGCCCCGGATAACGCTGTCGTCTCTTGCCAGGACCCCGAACGGCTCCAGGCTCTCTGCGACGGACTGTCGGGCGAGAAGATTGACGCCTTGCTGCGCAAGTGGCTTCGTCTGCTGCCGCATCCCTTCTCGCGGAAGGACAGAGAGGCGGGCTACCGGTACCAGCTCTCCATCCTGCAAGCGGAGTTCTCGCTCACCCAGGTCCTGGACCGCCCCCTCCACGGAAGGATCTTCTTCGAGGAGGTCATCCGAGAGAACCTCGACCTTGGTCGTCCGGATCAGGTCCAGTTGATCTTCCAGCGCCGTGTGACTCGTCGAACACCGGGTCGCTTTCGGACCCGAGTCCTCACGGATGGTGTGGTTCCTTCTCTTCACGTGGACTACAAGCGCTCGCGGATCAAGCAGTATCACAAGGAGGGACGGGCGCTCCGGACGGAAACCACCATCAACGACACCCGCGATTTCGCCATCGGCAAGAATCTGAAGAACCTCCCCGCCTTGAGGGAGATCGGCTTCCAAGCCAACCGACGTCTTCTGGACGTCCAAAGGATCAGCCACGATTGCGCCCTTGGCGACACGACGTTCCAGCAGCTTCAGAGGCCCGGACGGGTCCGCGGCCAGCGTGTCCCAGCGCTGCGTTTCGGCGATCCGCGGGTGCAAGCCCTGCTGAGCACCCTGGTGGTTTTTCGTCTTCTGCCCGAGGGGTTCTCGAACCGTGACATCCGGAAGCATCTCGCTCCCTTGCTCGGTCTGCCGCCCAGCGAACTCACCTCCGGCAAGGTCGGCTACGACCTGCGACGACTCCGCCTCCACGGCATGATCGAACGGATCCCGAAAACCCATCGCTACCGACCCACTCCTCTCGGCTTTCGAGCCGCCCTCTTCTTCACGAGGGCCTACGCCCGGATGCTACGGCCCGGACTCGCCAGCATCGCACCGACCGCGGTGGCCTCCGATCGTCGCCTCCGTGCAGCCTTCGAGTGCGTCGAAAACGCCATCGACGCATGGTGCGCCAAGGAGAAACTCGCTTCATGAAACTCGACTCATTCGCAACAAGTTCTGATTCTCAAGCATCCTAGCTGGAGGGCCTGAGAACTTACTAGCGGTCATGTACATCTGGAGAAGGCGGCACCATTGTCATGACTATGCCAGGTGATAAATCCGACTACCGCGGGGCCAACGTCCTACTCGCCCAGGCACTAGCAGCATACGAAGCCTCCGGGAACCTGGATCTGGAACACGTTATTGCCGTCTGCGGCCCACTCTCCCCACCCTCGGGTTCCCACGAAACCGATGAGTTCTCGAAGTGCGGGATCGGAGCCACGATCGCGATGCTGGCCCAACGCCTTTCAATGCGTGCTCGCCGGCCACGCGGAAGGGTCACGGACCCCGCGGATACAACGATCAGGCAACTCGAGCTGTTGTGGGATGCGACCAGGTCCCTCGCACCCCACATGGGCGTGCGCAGCCTCGCGACGTGGATTCTCTCGATCATTGCTGTGGAGCCTCGAGCGGGATCCTTGATTCTCGATGTCGCTCGCGCGGCAGAAGAGGGCGGACTCTCCGCTGGAGAGTTTCTCTGGGGGCGCAACGAGATGGTTGTGCGCGACTCTCTGGCGGGCGCGATCGCCAAGATTCTGACCCGGACAGACGGTCGGAGGGTGGAAGAGGCCTTGCGTCTCGCAGCGTCGATCGGCGTGAGTTTCACCAACAATGACTGGAGAAGATTCATCGACCTGGCCGCACGACGGAGGGGGATCGACATTCCCGAACGCATTCGGACAGCTTGCTCGGACCGAGAAGCGCCGGCCGCCGAATCGGCATGGAGGAAACTCATCAGTTTAGCGATCGAATGCAGCGACGCGGCTCTGGTCGAGCAGCTGTGGATGACACGCTCGATGGCCCCGATTCCGCTACACCCTTCAGAGTGGGTCTGGTTCGCACGAGCAGCGGGTGAGTTCGCAGGCCACGAATTGCTCCGAGAAGTGTGGTCGAAGTGGCGTTCCTCCGGAGTCGAGCTAGACCCACGCGGCTGGCGCGCGTTCGTTGTGGCAGGCGGCGTCGTAGGACGGGGTGATTTCGTCGAAGAGATCTGGGGCACTTGGCAGGAGAAGGGACCGATGCTCGATGGACCGTCATTGGGCGTCCTCGCAGGCGCCGCGGCAGGGACAAATCGAGCGAACGTCCTCCGAGCCGTCTGGTCTGAATGCAAACGACCACGGAGTTCCTCAGATGGGCGTCATGCATCGAACTCGGCAGTTGCGGAAGTGGAATCCGTGTCATTTGGATCGCGCACTTGGGGTGCGATCGCGGCAGCAGCCGGAAAGACTGGGGATGGTATCCTCCTGCAGGACGTTTGGCAAACTTGGCGACAATCCGGCGACGCCCTCGACCCATCCGGCTGGTTTGCCTTTGCGCGAGCGGCCGACAATAGTGAACAGGGCGACCTCGTTGAGGAAATCTGGCGGGCGTGGCAGGCCGACGGGCCACCTCTAGATGCGGCTACGCTAGGTATCGTGGCGCGCGCGGCCGGTCGTACGAATCGCGGGAGCGTGCTGCACGAGGTCTGGTCGGCGTGCAAACAACTAACGAGGCTCCGCCTCAGACCGACGAGCTATAGGGAGCAAGAGGCCACCTCGTGATAGAAATGGCCCCGGTCGAGCCGGTAGGGTCGATGACTCGACCCCCATATTGGACCGCGAAGCGGTCGGTGGGTCCCGAAGGACCTGGTCAACCGGAGCCGGCCATGAGTGTAGCACCCAGCGTTTCCGACGTACTTGCCAAGCACGTGGTTCTCTCGGTCGAGTGCATCGACCGCATGTACCTCAACGCCTACGTCCCTCAGCTCCAGCGGGAGCTGGGTGTGGTCGCGTTCTTTCGTTACCACCGAGGCCACACATTCGCGTCGTCTGCCTTGATGGATCCCATCAGCAAGGCATTCGTAGCCCGGATCGAGGAGTTCGTTCGGAAGAACCAGGTTCCGGTGGTTGCGTTCAAGAAGGGGCAGAGGAAAGACGACGTCGCGAGAGAACAGCGGAGCCGCTTCGAGGGCGACGAGGGGGTGGTGTTCGTCGGCAAAGCTCAGGAGAAGACCCCCGTCTTCCGAACCGAGCGCCGACGAGATGAGACGGGCCGACCCTACCCATGGATTGTTCGATCCACCGCCATGGTCAACCACTTCTACTTCTACTGCTTGGACCGGGACTTCGGTCCCTTCTTCCTCAAGTTCTGCACCTACTTCCCCTACACCGCCAAGCTGTGTCTCAACGGCCACGAGTACGTGAAGCGGCAGTTGACTCGGAAGGGCATCGCTCATGAGGCCCCGGATAACGCTGTCGTCTCTTGCCAGGACCCCGAACGGCTCCAGGCTCTCTGCGACGGACTGTCGGGCGAGAAGATTGACGCCTTGCTGCGCAAGTGGCTTCGTCTGCTGCCGCATCCCTTCTCGCGGAAGGACAGAGAGGCGGGCTACCGGTACCAGCTCTCCATCCTGCAAGCGGAGTTCTCGCTCACCCAGGTCCTGGACCGCCCCCTCCACGGAAGGATCTTCTTCGAGGAGGTCATCCGAGAGAACCTCGACCTTGGTCGTCCGGATCAGGTCCAGTTGATCTTCCAGCGCCGTGTGACTCGTCGAACACCGGGTCGCTTTCGGACCCGAGTCCTCACGGATGGTGTGGTTCCTTCTCTTCACGTGGACTACAAGCGCTCGCGGATCAAGCAGTATCACAAGGAGGGACGGGCGCTCCGGACGGAAACCACCATCAACGACACCCGCGATTTCGCCATCGGCAAGAATCTGAAGAACCTCCCCGCCTTGAGGGAGATCGGCTTCCAAGCCAACCGACGTCTTCTGGACGTCCAAAGGATCAGCCACGATTGCGCCCTTGGCGACACGACGTTCCAGCAGCTTCAGAGGCCCGGACGGGTCCGCGGCCAGCGTGTCCCAGCGCTGCGTTTCGGCGATCCGCGGGTGCAAGCCCTGCTGAGCACCCTGGTGGTTTTTCGTCTTCTGCCCGAGGGGTTCTCGAACCGTGACATCCGGAAGCATCTCGCTCCCTTGCTCGGTCTGCCGCCCAGCGAACTCACCTCCGGCAAGGTCGGCTACGACCTGCGACGACTCCGCCTCCACGGCATGATCGAACGGATCCCGAAAACCCATCGCTACCGACCCACTCCTCTCGGCTTTCGAGCCGCCCTCTTCTTCACGAGGGCCTACGCCCGGATGCTACGGCCCGGACTCGCCAGCATCGCACCGACCGCGGTGGCCTCCGATCGTCGCCTCCGTGCAGCCTTCGAGTGCGTCGAAAACGCCATCGACGCATGGTGCGCCAAGGAGAAACTCGCTTCATGAAACTCGACTCATTCGCAACAAGTTCTGATTCTCAAGCATCCTAGCGAATGCTTCCCCAGCACGCGACCGGCGGGTTCTGTCGCTCCCACAGGGCTGTCCGGCGTCGTTGCCGTCGCATACGTGGGGCTCGATCGCGGACGCTGCGGGAAGAACTGATGAGGGTGCGCTTCTGCGCGACGTGTGGCAGTCCTGGCGTCAATCAGGGGACTCCCTCGACCCGGCCGGATGGGGCACTTTCGCGAGGGCTGCCAGCGAGACGAAGCAACGCGACCTGGTCAGAGAGATTTGGGACGCATGCAAGGGATTTGGCCAGCCCCTCGGCGCGCGCACCTGTGTTGCTCTCATTCGCGCCGCAGGTACATCAGGGCACGGTGATGTTGTGCGCGAGATGTGGAACGCGTGGCGGTCTTCAGGAGAATGGCGCGATCTGTCGCTCATCGCGAGCTCCGTAGGCGCAGCAGGTAGCACGAACCAAGGGGACCTCGTCGAGGAAATCTGGCGGTCTTGGCATGAGATGGGTCCGCCCTTCGATCCCTCCGTGCTCGGTGCGATGGCCGGTGTCGCTGGCCGCACAAACCGACGGGAGGTCGTGCAGCAGGTCTGGGCAGCCTGCAAGGAACTGCGTAATGCGGCGCGTGGCGGCGCGGATCCGCACTTCGTTTCGGAACCACCTGTCTCACTAGGATCGCTGACGTGGGGCTCGATCGCGGACGCGCTGGGAAAGACAGGCGACGCAGTTCTCTTGCGAGAACTTTGGCAGGAGTGGCGACAGTCTCGCGAAGCGCTCGATTATCGTGGCTGGCGCGCCTTCGCAAACGCTGCTGTTGAAACAGGCCAGGGCGACCTCCTCGAGAGCATTTGGCACGCGTGCCAGCAGGCCGAGATTATGGCGGTCCCTCAGACGTGGGGCTTCCTCGCAGAAGCTGCTGGCAGCGCGGATTCGGCAGCCCTCGTGCGGGAGTTGTGGTCCGCTCTAGGGAGGTCCGGGGTGACACTCGACACGGGCGGCCTGGCGGTCTTCGCCAAGGCTGTTGGGAGGACGGAGCAGGGGGATCTGGTCGAAGAGGTTTGGAACTTCTGTCGGAAGGTCGACGGACCGCTCGGATCGCGCACGTGGTCGTCGCTCGTATGGGCGGCCGCGAACGCCGAGCGGGCTGACCTTCTCCGTGAAATGTGGAACTCGTGGCCAACTCTGACGGGAGATCCTGAAGAAGCCATGGTTTGGGTTGGCTTCGCGCTGGCCGCCGGAAATCTCGATGACGGCGATCTCCTTGCGGAGATCTGGCATGAGTATAAGGTCGCCAAGTGCAAACTCGACAGCTCCCGACTCGCGCTACTCGCCTCCGCGGCCGCCACAGTGCGACGTGTCGATGTCTTCGACGAGGTCCTGCAGAGCTGCCTGACTTCAGGCAAGCAAGTCAATGCCTCGGCTTGGGCCTCCTTCGCGCGCTCAGCAGTACAAGTAGCGCGGCCAGAGTTGGTTCGAGAACTGTGGAAGACGTGCAGTAGCTCAGCACCGCCGAGCGCCCCAGAGGCACTGATCGAATTCGCCAACGCCGCAAGCGCCTGCGGTGAATCAGTTCTGCTTGCAGAGATGTTCGACACCTGGGTGCCTGTTGCCGACGACCTGGGAGGTCGCGAAAGTGGAGCATGGGGCACGTTCATGAGGTGTGCGCTGGCTCTTGGAGACGAGGCGCTTCTCCTCAGAATGTTCAGGCGGGTAGAGTCGTTGTACGATCCCATTCGCTTTCGAGACCGCGGTCTCTTGCAGCGGCAGCTCTGGCAAATCGCGAGCGGCGTTGACTCAATTGAAGTCCGCCAGGAGATGGTCGGCGTTCTTCGGTTCCTCCGCCTTGACGTCGAGCGCTGCTTCCGGGTTCTCCAGACTGCCGTCCTCCCGGAGGCCGGTGAATTCGCCGGGGCAGGTCGTTGCTTGATGACGTGGCTTATCAATAGTTACTTTACCGCAGAGCCTGAGGAGTTCCTGCTACGCGCCGGTCGTCTGGTCGACGGCATGCTGGGCGTAGAGAGGAACCGTGCCGATGGGTGGCACGCGATGTTATGCCGCGGACAGGGATCCTACGCCGGTTGCTTGGCCACAAGAGCTGTCGAACATCTTCAACGCGCTTTCGGGCACATTCTGGCGCTTTCGGACGACGAGATCGCCGACGATCTCGAACGACGAGATGGATTGCTACTAGAACGAATTCGTCAATTCTACCTCTATGACGTCGACGCGATTTCGCGGCCTTCAGCCCGACGGGATGTCGCGCTCGGACCAACCGGGCGCCAACTGGAACCGCTCATCGATCACCTTGTCGAGAACCAGGCTTCGTTCCTGGCAGGACGACAAGGTGACACGCCCGCCGTGTTCTTCGGCCGTGCGCGACAGCTCCTCGATCAAGCTCTACCGGACCAGATACCTAGGGCCGACTGGATCGACGCTTTATGTATCCTCCTGGATCGCATGACGACTGTCGTGTGGGATCATCTCGCGGCTACGGTCAAGTCCGAAGTGCATGCGTACAAGAACGAACTGGAAGTTCGCCGGCAGCAGCTCCGTGAAGCAGCGACCGTCGAGGAACGGCGGGGCATTGCCCGAAGTGTGCGCGAGACGCTCGCCTCCCTCGGCACCCGCTTTCAGGGACTTGAGGTCAAGCACCCCAACGCTTTGGATGTCGTCCGCCATGCGCGCAACATCCTGCTGCTCGGCCACCCGGCGGGCCGGCCCGTTTACACGGAGATTCCGTCGGGCCGCGTTCTGATCGCTGGGTTCAGGGGCGCTTGTTCGCGGGTCTTACATCCACTACTTCAAGAGATCCGTACGAATGCCGAGAACGCCCTGAGGCACCTTCCGCTTTCGGGACAGCTTTTTCGTGTTCGGCTACGGCGTGGAAAACGCCATGACGAAGGATACATCGAGTTAGAAGTCGCGAACGCATTCGACGCGAGCGCGCCGACGGATCCACTCTCGACACGGCGAGGATGTCGGTCGATTCAGACCCTCGTCAACTATCTACGAACGGGTTCACGGCAGGGGTACGCGTGGGCATCGGACGAGACCGACGAGGACGGTCGGAGTCTTCACACGTGGCGGGTCTACATGCCGAGCTGGGAAGAGCAGGCGACCGAGGTCAGCGATGCCGCGCCGTGACGAGATCTGCCGAGTCTTGATCGTTGACGACGAGCTCGACTACGCGGCGCGGGTGGCGGCGGGGATTGAAACGGCCTTCCGTGACGGGAGATTGGGCTCCTCAGTTCGGCTTGAGCTCAGCAACACCGCGGCTTTCGCCGCGGCGGAACTAGAGCGGCGCGATGCTGGGGACCCGCCTTGGGATGTGATTCTCGCCGACGTGGTGATGCCGCGGCCTGCGCGAAGGCCGAGCGATGCGATCATCGTGACCGCTAAACGTACCGAGCGGTCGCACGCGAATCAGCGGTGGACATCCTGGGAGTATCCCTACACGTACAACTCGCACGCGCCCGATGTCGAGCACGGTGGCCTATTCATCGCGCACCGGATGGCCGATCTGCGCGCCAAGGGCAAGGCCCTCGGCGCGACGAAACTCGTCCTGATCTCGAGCCGCCTGGTCGGTACGGACCGTCGCAGATTGCATGACTTTCAGGCGCATCACCGGGATTGGTTTGTCTACTATGACAAGACGCCTTGGGGGGGGTACGAGGTTCTGGAAAGGTCTCTGCCGGAAGGCGTTTTTCAGTGGGCTGTTGTCCAGGCAATCCGAGAAAGAAAGCAGCCCTTTTGGGGCGACTCGGCGCTGGATCTCATCCCGGACGCGAACGATCTCGTGCACAGTTCTCCTGACATGGCGCAGGCCCTGTTGGAAGCCCGCGTGCGCGCTGCCGACTCGACGATGGAGAGCATCCTCCTGACAGGTGAGCCCGGGGTTGGCCGCCGCGCCGTGGCGCATTTCGTACACACGATCCGTAGTGGCTTGCGAGGCAACTCCGACGCCCCGTTCGTGATGCTCGACGCGTGGACCGTCCCTGCCGACCGCGTAGAGGAGGATCTCTACGGCGGTCCACCGGGTGCAGCGTGGGGCCCCAATGGAAAGGAGGGAATCGTCGATGTCGCCGCAGATGGGACCCTCTTCATCCACGAGGTCTCGAAGTTACCGCCGTACGTTCAGGCTGGCTTGTTACGCCTCCTGGAGGAGCGGTGTTTTCGACGTCCGGGGCGCCAGAACGACATCCCGTTTCGGGGAATGCTCACCGTCCTTAGCGCCGAGGATGATCTCGAGGACATGGTTGAGCAGGGTCTGCTCGACCGCCGACTTCGCGACCGACTTCGGCCGGCTCGGGTCCGTATTCCACCACTTCGCCAACGACATGAGGACGTCATCCCGCTCGCTCGCCGAGCGCTCGAACTCTCTGGCGCGCCGAAGTCGATGACCACCGACGCCGAGGAGTGGCTTCTTGCGCGCGAATACCATGGCAATGTCCGTGAGCTCTGCCAGCTAGTGCGTGCAGCCGCTTTGGCGAATCCCGGAGGTCTGCTCAGCGCGGACCATCTGGAAAGCCTGGTTGACCAACAACGTTCGCGGGCCCCCGAGGCGCCCACGCCAGCCGAGACAGGCCCTGACTTGGGACCCACGAATCAGCTTGTGCGAGAGACCGCGGACCTGTGGTGCTTGCGCTTCCATGGCCGGGTTCGGGTGCACATCTCGGATCGAGTCGGCATCGATACCGTGGCCAGGCTCCTCGAGCAACCTGGCTCTTGGTTCCCTCTTGGCGACCTGGAGGCGGGTGAGAGCCGCTTCAGGGGGCCGTCGGCAGCGCCTTCACGAACGGTCCTTGAGGAAGCAGGGGTATTCACAAATGAGAACCGCAAACGGCGTTCCGGCAACGCCCGAGATCTGCGCGAGCTCCGTGCGGAACTGGCGTACTTGAACAAGGAGCGCGACAGTGCCGAGCACGAGAACGACCCCCCGAGAGCGGCAAAGGCGAGGGAGGCAATGGAGTTGATTTTCGAAGAGCTCAAAGGCCGCGATCTTTCCACTACACATGCTCTCTCTCGGAAGGAAACCAAGACTACGCGCGACAGAATTCGCAGACGGATAAAGCTGGCTTGCGACCATTTCAATAACGCGCTGCCTGGCGTCGGGTCTCATATTTACCACGCGATTCAGAGCCAAGGAGACAAGCTCGCTTACCGCCCAGACGATGCAATCACGTGGCACGTCGTCCGCGAACTGAAGTCGCGTCGCCCCTAATCCGCCCGCAGTAGAACCCCCCCGGTTTTCGATCGTCGTGACCCGTCCGCGGGTCTCGACCCGCAATCCGCAGGCCTCCATACCCGGCGACGCGCGACGTCGCCTGCGACAGGGAAAGTCGTCCTCCTCTATTCGAGTGGCGCGAACTCGGCGGATTTCCCGCCAGTCATCGCGGACCTCGAAAGGGAGGTGCCCAAGAAGGGAGACGGCTACTGACACTGACGTTCGGATTCCCCGGCTCGCAAGGGCCGATGTCAAGGAGGTCGAGAATGGCGCTCTTCAGCTTCCCCAGACGGTACGTGACCCCAGCTCCTCCACCGCGCAGGATGATCGTCGTGAGGCAGGCAGCTCGCGTGCCGTCCCACATGGCTCGGCTCGACGTGCTTTGCCACTGCAAGTCGCACCCTCTCCCCTGCCGCGCGAAGTTCATCGGGTTCTCTCGCAGCGACAAGGGCCAACCCATCGCGATGTACGCGTGTCCTCTGTGCAATTGCCGCCAGGGATGGTGCCGAGATCACGCGACCGGCCGCCCCCGGCCCCTCTTCGCCCGCAACGGCGGGCACTGCTGAACCGTTGCCGCGGGGTGCGAGGGCTGGCCCTTCGCGCCCCACGGCCGCGGCTCGTAAGGAAGGAGGTCCAGCATGTTCGGGTCCTACCATCGGCTTGTTCCAGTGTCACACCCGGTTTCGCGGCCCGTCTCGACGCAGCTTGCACACCGCAACATCTACGGCTCCGACCGCGTCGCGCTCGTCGGGTTCCACGACCGCGCGTTCGTGATCGCGAGATTGGCTGACGTATACGCCCCGTGGCTCCAGGAGCGCTCGAGCCGGCTCCACGAAAAGGTAGCCGGTACCGGCACAAACATCACCGACGGCCTCCGCACGGCCATTGATATCGTGCGGAGCACGCCGGCCGGGCTGCTGCGCCGGATCTGGCTCCTCAGCGATGGATATCCCAACCGCGAGATGGTGGGTATTGACGGCGTCGTCAGGGATGCCGTTGCCGCTCACGTCAACATCAACACAATCGGTTTCGGCGACAGCTTCGACGAGGCGCTGTTGCGGCGGATTGCTGGGCACACGCATAACGGAAAGTTCTTTTCCGTGCGGTCGCTTCGCGAACTCACCCAAGCCCTGGTGATCGCTGGCGGCGACGGCTCCGGGCGTAACCGACGCAACCACCGCTCGGAGGCGACAGTGCTCGCCCTCGACCTCTCCAGAAGCATGCTCATGCCGATGGAAGGAAAGACGAAGGTCCGGGTGCTTGAGGAGGCGATCTTGCACCTTCTCAAGTTCAAGCAAGCCTGCTTCTCTTGAAACTTGGGGCGGGGAGAGCCGACCTCTCCCCGCCCCCACTGCAATGGAAGGACACCAGTGAGAGCGACGACCAAGATGAAGGCCCCCGTCATGCGGCAACTCGTCCAGCACGCGGGCGCCACACCCCGCTTGATCGATATCGCAACCGAGACAGGGCCGCTCGCGATCCTCCACGGCCGCCGCGTCCTAGTGCTCCTCGACGTTGCGAACCTCACCTATGGAGCGCGCGACGCCGGTCTCTCAACGTCGTACCGCACATTGGCCGCGAAGCTTAGCAGTGCCGCTCGCGCATGCTCTCTCCACGCCTTCATGACTCGGGTGCCAGGTGACGAGCGAGGGGCCGATTACCTGCGGACCCGGGGCTGGACTCCTCACGCGTGGGACATCGAGACGGTGCGGACCCGTCTTGGCACCGAGCGACGCGCCAACGCCGACAACTTCATCATCTTCGGCGCCGGCGTGTTGGCCAGTCGCAGCTCGGCCGACGTCGTTGTGATCGGCACCGGCGATGGTGACCTCGCGTGTGATCTTGCGCGGGCCCTCGCCTCGCTTCCGGGCCGCCGCTCGGTAGTCAGTCTCAGTCTCGCGGGGTCCACCTCATTCCGGCTGGATGCCCGACGGAATCCCTTCTTCACCGCCAACATCGAACTCGGCCAGGACTGCCTCCGGCCGATGCGGCATCCGCGGCGTGGGACGGAGTGGAAAGGATGATCCCCGGCGGCGGTCGTCACGCTTTCCGTTCCGGGCTGCTCAAGTCGGCGCCTGCCAGATGTCGGACTCTTCGCGAATCGAGTCTTGATCCGCCGCGACCTCGTCGTTCCCGCCGACTCCTCGCGCGCCCGGTCTCGGACTCGACGACTCGTCTGACCCCGACCGGCGCGGGGTTCTCCTTCAAATGTCCTTTGCTGGAGGTGCCAGATGCACGAACTCTTGATGCTCCTCGTGTCGCTACTGCTGTGGATCCTCCTGCTCGCGCTTTGCCGGCGCATGCTTGTCACGATGGTCGGAGCACCAGTCGTACGGCGACTCGAACGCCCGCTGCGCTGGCTCCTCCGCATTGGGCTCCGGGTGCTCGCGTTACCTGTCGTGCTGCCGTGGAACCTTGCCCGACTGCACTTCAGACGCGGCCGCCCGATGCTCCGCGCCCCCTCCGCGCACGTGATCGCCCCGCCTCCTCTGCCACGGACGCGGCCCTCGGACCGCGACCTGTTCCTCCCCGGCCGACGGAGGCGACCGTGAAGCTCGACCCCGCCCGGATCGCGACCGAGTCTCATGTGCTCGTACCGATCCCCGCCCGCCGAGCGCTCGGAATCCTCGACGGCGTGGAGAGGGCGTTGGCCGAGTCGAGGGTCACCGACCTGCGTTGGCGGGGCGTCATCCTGAGGACCTTTCAGGTCCTCCCCAAACCGGGCATTCGGTGCCTCGCGATTCGTCATCGCCGCCTCCGTGAGTGGACGGTGTGCATTGCGGTGACCCCCCGGGGGTCCTACGTCGCTGTCGCGTGGTACCTGATCGCTTGTCCCTCCTGGCTGGGGGACCTGCGCCGCTTTCTCCGACCTCGAAGTTCCGATCGCGAGCGCGAGACCATCGGCAGCGAGCTGAACGCCCGGCGGCGCGCAGAGCTCGCGTACCTCGGCGCCCTCACGCATCAGGCCCTTCAGCGGGCCATCGAGCAGGTGTCGGCTTCCACCGACGGGCGCGGTCGTCGCCCGGTCCGCCGCCGAGGAGGGGATCTGTGAGAGTCGCGCTTCTTCTCGCCGCGACTGGCCTGACGGGAGGTTGGGTGGTCTGGCACCTGCTCCGCCGCCGCGAGGAACGGCTGGCCTTCCTGGCGGATCGGGAGCGCTATCGCGTGGACGAGGAACGCGCCGAAATGGAAACCGAGCGGCAACGGCTCGTCGAGTTCGTGCGCCAGGGGTTCCCGCACGCGGTCGAAGACCTCGAATCGCGGCTCGACGCCAGGGACGCGGGAGACGTGCCGCTCCAGACGGTACTCGGAGCCGTCCCCGGCGTGAGAATCGGCGTCACGAACGGCGGTCTGCCCGTCGTCCTTCCGCTCGCAGGGCGCACCCGCCACCTCTGCGGTTGGGGTCGCACCGGCACGGGGAAGACGTCGGTGGCCCTGCGGCTGATGTGCGACGACATCGCCGCCGGACGGGGGCTCGTCGTCCTCGGTACCGAGCACGAGTTCTTCCGCGATCATCTCCTGCCGAGGGTTCCTGAGAGCCGCGCCGACGACGTCGTCTACTTCGCCCCCGCTCGCGCGGACTGCACCGTCTCCTGGAACCCCTTCGAGGTGTCGGACGAAGATCGTGCCCGGGCGGCGTTGGAGCTGTTCACGGTCTTCCGCCGCGTCCTCAACGCAGAATCGCTGGGCCCCCAGAGCGATCCCATCGCCCGGAATACTTTCTTGGCGTTGGCCGGTATGCCAGGGGCCACGTTCCTCACCGCCCGCGAGTTCGTCGAGAACCGCGAGCTGCGAACCCGGCTCCTGCCCAAGATCGAGGACCCGTGGTGCCGCAGGTTTTGGGAGCGGCGATTTCCCACCTTTTCGCGTGGCGCTTCGCGGCCTTTTCTCAACAGGCTCGAGCTGTTCGCAGGGGCGGCCCCGGGGGTGCGACGCACCCTATGCCGACCTCGTGGGAGTCTCTCGCTCGGCAACTCGATTGACTCGGGGAAGCTCCTGTTCGTGGACCTCTCCGGATTCGATGCGGAGACGACGCGCATCCTCGGGCAATTGGTCCTGGCCTACTTGCAGATCGCGATCGACCGCCGCGAGCGGATGCCCGAGCGCGAGCGGCGACTTTGCATGCTCTACGCTGACGAACTCGCTGAAATCGCGGGCTCATCCGGCGCCGCCGAGACCTTCAGACTTTTGTGGAGCAAAGGCAGGCGTTACGGAGTCGCGATCAGCGCGTTCAGCCAGTTCCCCGGGCAGCTCGACGCCGCGGTTCGGGCCGAGATCTTCGGGAACAGCGCGACGGTCCTCTCGCTTGCGGTCGCTGCTCAGGAGGCGAACTTCATCCGTCGGGAGCTCCTGTTGCCAGCCGAGGAAGGCCCAGCCGAATCGGTTGCTGCGGAGGAGCTCGTCTCGCTGCCGGTTGGTTGCGGCTACATTCGGCTGGGCACCGGCGCCCTCGCGGTGCCAGTTCGGCTCGATCCCCCGCTTGAGGCCGTCGACTCGGTGCGGGGCGACGAGATCCGAGCCCGGTCGTGGGCGCGCTTCGCGGAAGCTGAGCCCGCCGGGCCCTTGACGGATCCGGCCTTCGAGGAATCCCCGCCCGAATGGCGGCCCGAGGCGCCACCCGCTGCTGCGGCCAAGACGCCCACGGAGCTGGAACTGACTCCCGAGGACCGCCGGCTCCTCGCCGCAGTCCTCGCCTCGCCGGGGCGGAACTCGAGCGAGTACGCGAAGCTCGCCAAGATGAGCGGGGCGGCTGCCGTCGCCAGCCGGCAGCGACTCGTCGAGGCCGGCTACCTCCGCGAACACCATGTCGCGACCGGGCGTCGGGGCCGCCAGGCGATCGTCCTGGAACCCGCCGAGCCGGCCTCCGGGGCGCCGACCCCAGAGAAAGGCCGGTCGTGATGCGCGGCGGGTTCGTCCACAACCGGGTCCTCGTCGACAGGCTCGACGCCGCCTTCCGGGCCATCGGCGCCGCGACTTGGCTTGAGTGCCCGATCGGTCCCGGTTTCCCCCGGGGGTTCGTGGACATCCTCGCGACAAGAGAGGGTGTTCGTGTCGTCTGCGAGGTGGAGCTGAGGGCGAACAGAGTCGATCACGCGGTCCGCAAGGCCGCGTGGCTCAACGCGGATTATCTGCTCCTTGTGACCCCAAACGGACGAACGGCACGGGCGATCCGTGCCCGGCTCGCCCGTGCCGATAGCCGAGCCGGCGCCGACAAGCCCCAGGAATTCATCCTGACTTTGGGCCAGGCGATTCAATGGGTTACGCATTCTTTTCCTTTGCTGACCGCGACGAATGGTCGCTCTCCAGAAAAGGAAGGGAGTTCGTGCCGTGGGTGCTGAGCGCTTCGCCGAAGACCGGGAAGTCCGAGGCCGGGACCGGCAGGTGAACCGCTCCAAGACGACCATCAGCGCCGTACGTGGTCGAGAGACATACCCGCTTCCCCAGCTTCTGAGCGTCCAAGAGGTCGCGCTGGTCCTCGGCTTGAGCCGGAGCAAGGTCTACCAGCTCGTCGCCGGCGGCGACCTCCTGGCGTACAGACCCGGCGGTCGGATCCGGGTACCCCACACGGCGGTCACCGAACTCCTTGAGAGAACGAAACTCTGAACTCGGGCGGCTGTCGGACCAGCGTGGTGACCCGTCGGGGCCCACGCCCATGAGGGTGAGGGTTGTGACCCTCCGAAAGGTCGTGGTCCCGACCGGCCGCAGGCAGCTCCAGGGCGTCCCCGAGCTTGCTGCCTCAATTACAACGGTCGGGCTCCTGAACCCCATCACCGTGACGAAGGGGCTTCGCCTCGTCGCCGGCTACCACCGCCTCCAGGCCTGCCGATCCCTGGGGTGGAAGGTGATCCCCGCCGTGGTCCTGGCAGGCAACGATCTGGACGCCGCCTTGGCGGAAGTTGACGAGAACCTTTTCCGGACCGAGCTGACCGTCCTGGAACGAGCCGAGTACCTCAAGCGCAGGAAGGAGCTGTACGAGGCGAAGTACCCAAGCACCAAGCGGGGCGGGAACCCGGGCAAGGCCGGCGGTGGCAAGGCACCGAGGAGCGAGAGAATTGCGTCCTTCGCTGCCGACACCGCTTCCCGGAGCGCCGTTTCCGGCCGGACCGTCCAGCAGGAAGTCCAAATTGCGGAGAGGCTGCATTCAGAGGTCAAGAAGGCGATACGAGATCTTCCCCTCGCGAACAGCAAGGTCGAGCTGTTGCGGTTGGCCCGCATGGAGCCTTCCGCACAGCGCCGGGTGGTCGGGGTCGTTGCGCGGGGCGATGCGAAGGGCATAGCCGAGGCTGCCCGGAAACTCGCGCGGGCTAACCAGGCCAAGGCCATCCGGACGTATACCCCGCCCAAGGGGAAGTTCTCGGTCATCGTCGTGGACCCGCCCTGGCCCTACGAGTGCCGGACGGAGGATCCGACCCACCTCGGCACCGTGCCCTACCCGACCATGACGATCCGCGAGATCGGAGCCCTGAAGGTCCCCGCAGACAAGAGCTGCATCTTGTTTCTGTGGGCCACGAACGCGTTCATGCGGGAGGCCTATCAGGTCCTCGACGCGTGGGGGTTCAAGGAGAAGACCATCCTCACCTGGGTCAAGAACCGGGCGGGTCTGGGGAACTGGCTTCGGGGACAGACCGAGCATTGCATCCTGGCCGTCCGTGGATGTCCTGTCGTCAAGCTCAGGAACCAGAGCACCGTGCTCCACGCGCGGGTCCGCGAGCACAGCCGGAAACCCGAGGAGTTCTACCGGCTCGTGGAGGCCCTGTGCCCTGCCCGGGTCCGGCTCGAACTGTTCGCGCGGGAGAAGCGAGAGGGCTGGACGTCGGCCGGCGCGGAAGTGGCGAAATTTCGGCGCCATTCGGCCCGACGTCCGGCGGCGTAGGGAGTTGGTATGATCGCCGTCAGCCGGGAGGAAGCATGGGTCCTCGTCGACATCGCTCGCCTCTGGCCCCCGCGTGGGGGCGGAAAGGAGGACTGTTCGTGAAGCGTGTGAAGCGCACGACGGTCGCCGGCGTGTTCTCCTATGCCGCGCGTGGCGTCCGTCGCTGGGGGGTCGATTACCTCGACCCCACGACCGAATGGCGGAAGCGGAAGGTCGGCTTCCGGTCGAAGCAGAAGGCCCTCAGGTTCAAGGAGAAGGCCGACAAGCAGCGGCTCGGGGTCGAACCCCTCGATCCGGAGTCCAAGACGGTCACTTTCGAAGTCGGGGTGACCCGATACATCGAGGATCGCCTGGCTCGCGGTCGCGGGATTCGCTCCTACCAGCACCTCGTGCTCGAGGACAAGAAGGGACGTCGTCCCGGATTTTGGTGTGGGACGTTCGCGAAGCGGAAGCTCACGTCCATCAAGGCCGACGAGATCGAGACGCTCCTTGCCGAGCGGGCGAAGAAGCACTCGTGGGCGCCCGCGACTCGGAACATGGCGCTGCGGCAGATCTCGGGGTTCCTGTCGTATGCCCGGCGCCGTAGCTGGATCGAGCATCACCCCATCGACCACGGCAGGATCCCGACGCTGCCGGAGGACAACGCCCGGACGAGGTGGCTCAGGCTCCACGAGATCGAGGCGATCGCGCAGCACTCTCCGGAGTGGCTGCGGGTCATCGTGAAGTTCGCGGTGGCCACGGGGATGCGCCTCGGAGAGATCTGCCATCTCACCCGGGCGAGCTACCAGACCGACGAGGCCGAGCGCGCCTACGTCATCACCGAGAAGACCAAGAACGGCGAGCGGCTGATCTGGCCGCTCAAGGGCTGGCCGAAGGAGTACGTCGAGAACCGGGTGGCGAAGACGTCGTTCCCGGCCGAGTACCTCTTCCCCGGCCCGGGTGGCGGGTTCGCGTACGCGTCGGTCGTGAAGTACCTGCCGTCGGTCGTGAAGAGGGCGGGCCTGAAGTACGGGCGGAAGTACCCGGACGGGATCACCTTCCACACGTTCCGTCACTCGATGGCGTCACTCGCCATCAACCACGGAGTTCCGGTGTCCGTGGTCCAACGCATGGGCAACTGGAAGACCCGCGTGATGGTCGACCGGTACGCCCATCTCGCCGACGAGTCGCTTCGGGCCGCAGCTGCGACCCTGGCAAAGCTCGTCGGTGGCAGCGAAACGAAAGCACCTCGCGGGAAGTCGCCCGAGGTCATCAGTAAGGCTCAGTTCGTGACGAGGAATGCGTAGACTTTGCGTAGAGTTGCTCCCGGCGCCTCAGCAACCCGCCGGTGGCATTCCAGCAAATGACTCTCCAGCAATGACTTAGAGAATGCCCCCACCAGGACTCGAACCTGGGACCAGCGGATTATGAGTCCGCCGCTCTAACCGACTGAGCTATGGGGGCCCGACGACCGATTCTCGGTCGTCCGCTCATCCCGGGTCAAGTCGACGACGCCTCGGGCCACTCGTCGGCGTTCACCGCGGTTCGCTCGGGATCGCGAACCCCCTCGCGTTTCTGCATCCGATTCGCACTTCGTTCGGCATTCGACAACTGGGCCCGAATCTCATTTGGAGTTTCGCCAATTTTGCCGTATAATACTCGCTCCAGGAGCACCCTCGATGGACGACAAGGACCACAGGATGCTGGAGATCCTCCAGCAGGACGCGCGCACCCCCCAGGCGGAGATCGCGCGCCGCGTGGGGCTGTCGGCAGCGTCGGTGAACGAGCGCATCCACAAGCTGGAGCGGGACGGCGTGATCGTGGGCTGGGTCGCCCTCCTCGACGACCGGAAGGTCGGCAACGACATCACGGCGTTCGTCGAGGTGTTCATCGAGCATCCTCGGCACGAGCGGGAGTTCGTCCGGCTCATGCGGGCGCTCGAGGAGGTCCAGGAGTGCCACTACGTCGCAGGGGAGTTCTCCTGCCTGCTCAAGGTCCGTGTTCCCGATCGCCGCTCGCTGCGAGCGCTCGTCCTCGATCGGCTCAACGCGCTCGAGGGGGTGCGGCAGACCCGTACGCTGATCGTCCTCGAGACCGCCAAGGAAACGACACGCATGCCCCTGCGCCTCCCGGAGCCTCCGGTGAAAGCCACGACCGGAGCCAGGAGAAAGACAAGAGGTTCCCGATGACCGCCAAGGCCAGGTCCGCTCCCGTCACGCTTCCTCCCGTCGCGCCGAAGGACGTGCGCTCCGTGCTGGGCCGATCCATGCTCGTGGACGGCTTCCACCTCGTGCTGGATCTCGAGAAGAGCCACGGATCCCGCGTCCACGACGCGGCATCGGGGAAGTGGTACCTCGACTTCTACACCTTCTTCGCCTCGGCTCCGCTGGGCATCAACCACCCCGGCATGCGCGAGCCCGCGTTCGTCGAGAGGCTGCTGCGCGCCGCGGTGAACAAGCCCGCGAACTCGGACGCGTACACGGTCGAGATGGCGGAATTCGTTCAGACGCTGCGCCGGTACGCCATGCCTCCTTCGATGCGCTACCTCTTCCTCGTGGAGGGCGGCGCCCCCGCCGTCGAGAACGCGCTCAAGACCGCGTTCGACTGGAAGATCCGCAAGAACTTCGCGAAGGGCGCGAAGAAGGAGACCGGAACCAAGATCATCCACTTCCGCCAGGGGTTCCACGGCCGCACGGGCTACGCCCTGTCGATCACGAACACCGACCCGGTGAAGACCGATCTGTTCCCGAAGTTCGACTGGCCGCGCATCGACAACCCGAAGATCCAGTTCCCGCTCGACGCGGAATCGGCCGCGGCGACGGAGAAGGCCGAGCAGCGCGCGGTGGCCCAGATCGAGGAGGCGTTCGCCGCGAACCCGGGCGAGATCGCCGCGGTGATCATCGAGCCGGTGCAGGGCGAGGGGGGCGACAACCACTTCCGCGGCGAGTTCTTCCGCACGCTCCGGCAGCTCTGCGATCGCCACGAGGCGCTCCTGATCCTGGACGAGGTGCAGACCGGCTGCGGGCTGACGGGCAAGATGTGGGCGTTCGAGCACTTCGGCTTCGAGCCGGACATCCTGGTGTTCGGCAAGAAGCTGCAGGTGTGCGGCATCATGGCGTCGACGAGGATCGACGACGTGCCCGAGAACGTCTTCCACACCTCGGGTCGCATCAACTCGACCTGGGGAGGGAACCTCGTCGACATGCTCCGCGGGCAGCGCTACCTCGAGATCATCGAGGAGGATGATCTCGTCGCCAACGCGGCCGCGCTGGGCGAGTTCCTGGTCGGCGGCCTCCGGAGCATCGATCGCGAGTTCACCCCTAGGACCTCGAACGCGCGCGGGCTGGGACTCATGTGCGCGCTGGACTTCGACACTCCCGCGCTGCGGAAGAAGGTCATGGAGCGCTGTCAGGAGAACGGACTCCTGATGCTCGCCACCGGGCCGACCGGGATCCGATTCCGCCCCGCGCTCAACGTCACGCGGGAGGAGATCGAAGAGGGCATCTCGCTCCTCCGGAAGTCGGTGTCGGAGGCGGTCTGACGGGCCTCGTCGATCGGAATCCCCGAATCTCGGCCGCTTCCGACCCGGCGAATCGCTCATCCGGCGTTCGTCGCGTCCTGGGCCCGCCCGTTCGGAGAGCCCGGCGGTCCTCTCTCGCTCCCGTCGAGACGCGCTGCCCGGGGTCGTCGCGATGGCTCGATCTCGGCTCGTCCGTTGGGGCCGCGTCGGCGCCACGGCGCGTCGGCGCGACGCTTCAGGAGCGGGGAAGACGGATCCGGAACGTCGTGCCCCGTCCGGGAGAACTCTCGAACGAGATCCAGCCGCCGTGCTGTTCCACCACTCTCCTCACCGTGGGAAGGCCCAGGCCGGTGCCGCTCGATCGCGTCGAGTAGAAGGGCTCGAACAGCCGCGCGCGGGTTTCGTCGTCCATGCCGACTCCGGTGTCGCGGAGCGAAAGCTCCACGTGCGCGACCGGCGAGCGGTCCCCGTGGACACGGTCCACGTGGGAGTCGGGCTCGGCATCCACGTTGGCGGTTCCGAGGATCAACGAGCCGCCCTCCGGCATCGCCTGCGCCGCGTTCAGAGCGAGGTTCAGGACCACTCGCTCGAACTGCGCGGGCTCGACGAAGACGTCGCCGAGATCGGGAGCGAGGCTCGCGACGACCTCGACACGGGGACCGGCGAGAGTCCGGATCGTACCCAGCAAGCCCTCCACGAGACGATTCAAGCTCGTCCGCCGCGGTCGCGGATCGTCCTTGCGTCGGAACGCCATCAGGTCCTGGGTGAGCCGCGCGGCTCGGAATGCCGTTTCCTTGATATCGCTCAGGCCCTGGCGCAGCCGATCCTCATCGTGGCGCCGGAGCAGCACGTCGCACTTGCCGGTGACGACCGTCAGTAGGTTGTTGATGTCGTGCGCGGCGCCGCCGGCCCGCAGACCGAGCTGCTCGAGCCGACGAAGACCGGCCAGCTGCTGCTCGAGCCGCGAGTGCTCGATCGCCAGCGTGATGTGCGAGGCGAAGAGCGCCAGTACGCGGGCGTCTCGTTCGGTGTACGCCTCGGGCCGAGTCGTCTCCGCGTTCAGCACTCCGAGGACGCCTCGCGTCGATCGCAACGGCACCGTCACCTCGGATCGAATCGCGTCGCGGATCCCGAGGTAACGGGAGTCCCGCGTCACGTCGCCGGCAACCACGCTCATGCCGTGCCGTGCCGCCCATCCGGTGATCCCCACCCCGATCCGGGGCTCGCGGGATGCGACGTACGCCATGTCCTCGCGAAGGAACGCCTCTCCCTTGCCCTGATCGCTCAGCGCGATGGGCAGGAGGCGCCCGGCGGACGCGTCACGGATCAGGACGGCTCCGTGCTCGTAGCCGAGATCCTTCTCGAGCGTGTCGACGATCCGTTGCGCGAGAGCCGCGGTCTCTGCCAGCCGCTCGGGTGCGCCGGCAGCCGTCGAATCGGCTCCTCCGTCCTCCGAACGGCTTTGCCGCCGGGTGAGTGCTTCGACCGGTGAGGAAGTCGGAGTCGTCGCCGTGTCGTTCGCTCCCGTCCGCTCGGCCCTGGGCGTTCCCTTCTCCGCAGCCTGCGAGGACCGAACGGTCATCGCTCTCCCCCCGAGCCTCGCGGGAGAGCCATCGCCTTCAAGGTGGTGCGGACGCCGTGCAGCCGTCTGCGCTTCAACGTTTCCCGCTCTTGCATCCCCGCCGATCCGAGGTTTCCGGAAGGCCGCGCCTTCTTCGCAGCGCGTTGGACTTCCTCCATCAGAATTAGAAGATAGACGCGGTGAGCGCCGGGGCAACTGGGACCGCCTCCCGCGGGACGCTGGCCGATCGGCCGGCGCGCTTCTGTCTCCGATGGCTTCCAACGTGGTGCGAAGCTTGTGCAGACCGCGAAAAACCCCGGATCGGCGGGGTTGCGAGGTCGGGAAACGTCGAGATGGGGATGGCTGCACAATCTGCGCGCCACCTTGGGCGGGTTCCGGGGCCGCCCGGAAAGACGGGAGTCGGCGAGGTCGCGACCGCAGGAAACGCGGAGATCGAGGGAGTCTCCACGATCTTCGCGCCATCTCTCGCGGTGTCCCCGTCCGCCGGCTGCGCGGAGTCATGCTGGTCGGCCTCGACACCATGACGTATCTTCTCTGTTTTGAGCTTCTGCGTGGTTCGTCTTTCGATGCCAAGGGGGTCCGGCGTGCGCAATCGTGGTGTCTCCGGAGTTTCTCGGTTTTCCGTCCTGCTTGCGATCGTTCTGGTGGTCGCCCTCGTTCCGCCGCCGGCGCGGTCGGGCGAGCCGTCGCTGCGGGACGAGATGCTCCGTGTCTACTTCCACGGCGTGGACGACGCCCTGGCGGAGCAGGTCGTGGCGAAGGAGGACCTTCCGGCTCTCCGAGCGCTCCTCACCGAGCGGGACTTCCCGCGCCGGGACAACGTCGTGGCGTTCCTTGCGCACCGCGATGACGGAAGTGCGGTGCCGGGTTTGATCCAGCTCCTTCAAAACCCGCCTGGATCGCTGGCGGTCCCCGAGGAAGAGCGGGCGCTGCTTCTGGCTCCGCAGGCGCTCGGACACATCGCCCGTCATGGGAGCCGCGCCGCACTCGACGCGCTGCTGCGACTGACCGGCCCCGGGGACGGCCCGGCGCCGCTTTCGGCTGCGGCGTCGCGCGCGACCTCCCCCATCTTTTTTTATGGAGACCTGCTGGACATGTCGCTGCGCGGTTTGGCGCTTTCGGGGCTTCCGGAAGGGCGCGCCCGGCTCGAGGAGATTCGCTCGGGGCGGATGCGGATCGAGAGCGCGGGGCTGGATCTCGCCGCGGCGGCGGAGCGGAGCCTGGGGGTCTTCGAGGAGATGCACGGGACCCGAGGCGAACCTGGGGGCGTTGCGCCCGGCCCCAGACTGGATCGGGCGGCCGCCGTCCACGCGCTCTCCGGAGCGGGCCCTGCAGCCGGATCGGCGAGCGGCGACTCGGCGGTCTCGGCGCCGGCCTCCGCGCCCGGCGCGGCCGAATCGCTCGACGCTTCCAGCCGGATTCACGACGCGGGCCTCACGTTCGCGAACCACGCGGTCGTGGCCGGACCGATGACCGAAGCGAGGCTGCGACAGGTGCTCCGCGAGGCGTCGGTGCGCGCGGGGCGAGAGGACTTCAGCGGGGACATCGCGTGCTGCGCGCGGGTCTCGGTGGGCGGGCCGGCCCAGGTCTTCGGCGCCGCCGGCGACGGGCTCAACATCATCGACTCGAACTCGGAATTGAACACGGTACTCAACAACGGGATCTCGCGCGTGAAGGTGGTCAGCGCGATCAACTGGTGCGGGGGCTCGGGGACCAACATCATCGGCTGCGCGTGGGTCGGCGGCAACGGGATGTCCCTCGTGCGAATGGGGGACCTCGGCTCCGAGTCCGTGCTCTGGATCCACGAGTACGGGCACAACACCGGCCTGAGCCACGTCGCGGACTCGCGCGGCATCATGTACGGCGTCGACACCGGGGCCAATAACGGGCTGACCCAGGCGGAGTGCAACACATACCACTCGCCGCTTCCGAACGCGGGGATGACGCCGGTGGACGTCGGCGTCTGCGCGGACAGCGACGGCGATCTGGTCCACGACGGGATCGACGGCTGCCCGGCCGTGCCGAACACCGCCCAGACCGACGGGGACGGGGACACGGTCCCCGATGCCTGTGACAACTGCCCCACGTCATCGAACTCCACTCAGATCAACACGGACGGCGACTCATTCGGGGACGCGTGCGATCCCGACGACGACAACGACGGCTTCCTGGACGCCGCGGACAACTGCCGGATCATCGTGAACCCCGACCAGGCGGACGGGGACACGGACGGCGTCGGAAACCCCTGCGACAACTGCCCGATCACGCCGAACTCCAACCAGGCCAACGCGGACGGAGACGGAACCGGGGACGCATGCGACCCGTGCCCGGTCGACGCGCTCAACGACGCGGACGGGGACGGGTTCTGCGCAAACCTCGACAACTGCCCCACGATCGCGAACCCCGGCCAGCAGGACCAGGACACGGACGGCAAGGGAAACCCGTGCGACAACTGCGTCTCCGTCGCCAACGCCGATCAGGCCGACCTGGACAACGACGGCGTGGGCGACGCGTGCGACAGTTGCGTCACGGTCCCGAACCCCGATCAGGCCGACACCGATCAGGACGGCCGCGCGAACGCGTGCGACAACTGCCCGATGGTCTCGAACGCGAGCCAGGCCGACCTGGACAGCGACTCCCACGGAGACGCGTGCGACAACTGCGTGGGCGCGTTCAATCCGGACCAGATCGACGCGGACGCGGACGGGCGAGGCGACGCGTGCGACAACTGCCGCACGATCGCGAATCCGAGTCAGACGGACGCCGATGGCGACACCCGTGGTGACGCATGCGATGCGTGCCCCCTCGACCCCGCGAACGACGCGGATCAGGACGGCGCCTGCGGCAACGTCGACAACTGCCCGGCGATCGCGAACCCGACCCAGGTCGACGCCGACGCGGACGGGCGAGGCGACGCGTGCGACAACTGCCGGACCGTGGCGAACCCGACGCAGACGGACGCGGACGGGGACGCCGTCGGAGACGCGTGCGACGCGTGCCCCAGCGATCCCGCGAACGACACGGATCGGGACGGCATCTGCGGGAGCTCGGACAACTGCCCGTCGGTCGCCAATCTCGACCAGGTGGACCAGGACGGCGACGGCCGCGGCAACGTCTGCGACAACTGCCCGGCCGTCCCGAACTCGGCGCAGGAGGACAACGACCTCGACGGCGTCGGAGACTACTGCGATCTCTGTCCGTATTTCGCCGGCGGGGGGACAGCGGACTTCGACCACGACGGCGAGGGGGACGCCTGCGATCCGGACGATGGCCGGATCTTCGTCTTCTTCTCCGGCCGGGATTACATCGAGTGGTCCGTCGAGTTCGGACCCACGTCGTGGAACGCGTACGAGGGCGACCTCGACGTCCTGCGCGATACCGGCGCGTACACGCAGGCGCCCGGCTCGAATCCCCTGGCCGATCGCCACTGCGGTCTGACCGATCCCTGGGCGGACGACTTCGACCAGCCCACCGCTGGAAAGACGGTCTTTTCGCTGGTGACCGGAGTCCAGGGGGGCTCCGAGTGGTCGCTCGGAGTCGACAGCGGCGGCCAGCCTCGCGCGAACGCCGCGCCTTGCCCGTGACCTGCGGTCGCGCGATGCCGTAGATCGCGCGGAGGACGAGATCGATGTCGGCGGCCGGGTGGTTCGCGACTGGAGCTTCGATGGCGGCGCTCGGGGTGGCGCTCGGCGCCTTCGGCGCCCATGGGCTCAAGGCCCGCGTTGGACCGGACCTTCTCGCGATCTTCGAGATCGGGGTTCGCTACCACCTCGTGCATGCGCTCGGACTCCTGGCAGTTGCGTGGGCGGCCGACCGCTGGCCGGGGGGTGGCGTCGGCGTGGCCGGGTGGGCGTTTCTCGTCGGAATCGTGGTCTTCTGCGGGAGCCTTTATCTTCTGGCGATCACTGGCATCCGGTGGCTCGGTGCGATCACGCCGATCGGCGGGGTCGCGTTTCTCGTGGGGTGGGTCGCGCTGGCGGTTGTGGCGATTCGGGGTCGGTGAGGGGCTTCGCGGGTTTCGGTCGCGCGCGAGGCGCCGTTCATCCGGGGGCTCTGCCCCCGGAACCCCCGGACCCATTCGATTCGGACGCCGGGGGACCGGCGTCGAAATCGAATGGGTGCGCTTGGTTTCTTGCGCCTGCTCGTTGCCGGCGACTGTGGGTGACGCCCTTCGTTGGGTCAGGCTAAGCGGCGCAGGCGGGTCGGATCCAGGATCGTGATCTTCGAGCCGTCCACCGCGATGACGTTCTCTTTCGTCAGGCGGGCGAAGGTGCGGGACAGGGTCTCCTGGACGGTGCCGAGGAACGAGGCGAGCGAGTTCTTGGCCAGCGTGAGCTCGAGCACGGGCCGGACCTGCTCGTCGAGACCGGCGGCCGCCATCTCGTTGAGGAGGTAGCGAGCGAGCCGCGAGGTGACTTCTCGCAGGGTCACCCCTTCGAGCTGCTGGCTCAACTCGCGCATCCGCGCGGCGAAGCCTTTCAGCATCTCCCACGCGACTTCGGGATGACGCTTCAGGAACGGAGCGAACTTCTCCTTCGGGAGGAACAGGACCTCGCTGTCCCGGGTGCAGCAGGCGTAGGCGGCGTACCGTGCTTCGGGATCCTCGTCGAACAGCGACGCCTCGGCGACGGTCCCGCCGGCGCGGCAAACGTGGAGGATGAGCATCCGCCCCTCGTCGGAGAGCTTGTACACCACGGCGAGCCCCTCGAGGATGATGAACATCCCTCGGTACGGCTCGTACTCGTTGAAGAGCATCTCCTTCTTGCGAAGATGCAGGACGCGGGAGAGGCCGGTGAGGCGGTCCAGGTCCTCTTCCTCGAGCTCCGCGAAGAGTGGGACCCGCCGCAGACGATCCCGGGTGCTCTGGTGCGATGGGTCCATCGGCGTGGTCGATGAAGGATCGAGCCCCGGCTCGGCGCGACGGCCGCCTTCCGAACGGAACCGCAGCTACCGCCCCTCCGGCGGGGGCTCGACCCTTCGCGTCTACTGCTGCAGCGCGCGATCGAGAAAGACCTTGAGCGCCTTGCTGCGTGAAGGGTGACGCAGCTTTCTCAATGCCTTGGATTCGATCTGTCGGATTCGCTCGCGCGTGACGGCGAAGGACTGCCCGACTTCCTCGAGCGTATGCTCACTTCCTTCGCCGACGCCGAAGCGCATTTTCAGGACCTTTTCTTCGCGGGGAGTCAGCGTCTTCAGGACCGCCCTCGTCTGCTCCCTCAGGTTCACGTGAATCACCGCGTCGACCGGCGAGAGGGCGCCCCGGTCCTCGATAAAATCCCTGAGGTGGCTGTCCTCCTCCTCGCCGATGGGCGTCTCGAGCGAGATGGGCTCCTGGGCGATCTTGAGGACTTTCCGCACCTTCACCGCGGGGATCCCCATCTTCCGGGCGATTTCGTCGGGGGTGGGTTCACGCCCGTATTCCTGGACCAGGCTGCGCGAGGTGCGCACGAGCTTGTTGATCGTCTCGATCATGTGCACCGGAATCCGTATGGTGCGGGCCTGGTCCGCGATGGCGCGAGTAATCGCCTGGCGGATCCACCAGGTCGCGTACGTGGAGAACTTGTACCCGCGACGGTACTCGAACTTGTCCACCGCCTTCATGAGCCCGATGTTCCCTTCCTGGATCAGGTCGAGGAACTGGAGACCGCGGTTCGTGTACTTCTTCGCGATCGAGACGACCAGACGAAGATTCGCCTCGACCAGCTCCCTCTTGGCCTGCAGCGTCTCGCGAAGGCCCAGGAGAATCGCGTCGGCGACCCCGTGGATGTCGTTTCGACTCGCCCCCATCTCTTGCTCGAGCATCCGCACATCCCCGCGCAGCCCGTCGATCTTCCGCCGCACCTCACGCTGTGAGGCGGAGTCGCGGACATCCCGGAGCTTGCGCTGGAGGTCGCGGATCGTCCGTTCGTGCCGCCTGATCTTGGTGTTCGAGGCGAGGACGTCGCGGGTCAGCTGGTCCACCTGCGCCGGGACGAGCTTGAGCTCGCGGAACTCGCGGGCGACCTTGACCCGGAGCCGTGCAATCTCCCACTGCGCGGCGCGCCAGACCGCTCCCCCGGTTTTCAGGCGGGATGTCCTCGCGAGCCGCCCCTCGATCTTGCCCGTGAGCTGGGTGATGCGCCGGATCGTCTGATGCGCCCGAGCGAGCTTGCGTTTCGAGACGTCTTCTCCCTCATCCTCCGCGCCGGCGAAGAGGTTCGGAGAGACCTCGTTCTTTCGGATCCGCTCGTCGAGCTCCCGGATTCGCGCCAGGACGTAGCTGCTTCGCGACAGGGCCTTGAGGACGCGCCGTTCGCCGCGCTCGATGCGTCTCGCGATCGAGACCTCGCCCGCGCGGGTCAGCAGCGGAACGGTTCCCATCTCGCGGAGATACATGCGCACCGGATCGTTCGTCTTCTCGAAGAGACCTGGCGTTGCCTCGCCCTTGGCGTCGTCGTCCTTCATCGGAGGCTCGGAAGGCTCCGGAGCCGTTCCCTCCTCCGGCCGCGCGAGCTGTTCCTTGGTCTCGGCATCCACGACCTCGACCCCGTAGGTCTCGAAAGCCGTGAAGACCTCTTCGAGCTCGTCAGGCGACTGGCTGATCTCGTCGGGCAGGGCCTCGTTGATCTCGTCGTAGCTCAGGAACCCTCTCTCGCGTCCCAGAGCGACGAGCTGTCGAACCTCGTCGTACTTCTCCTCGACCGAGAACCCGGACTCACCCTTCTTCTTCTTGTTGGACATCGCCCCTCACCGGTGGGCCACCCCAGCTCACGAAAGGTTGTCGATCTTCTTGGCAAGCTGCTGCTTGCGCGCGAGCAAGTCGTCGAGCTCCCCCGAGCCGTCCGATTGCTCGATCTCCTTCTGAAGCGCTTTGCGCTCGCGAACCAGCCGGTCGCGACGCAACGTCCGCAGACAGTCGGATAGCGCCGCGCCCGATTCCCCCTCGTTCGTATCGCGAAATGCGATCGTCGTCAGCAGCTGCCGCTCTTCTTCGCTCTCCAGAGCTTCGAACACTCGTGCGTGGTCCGCGGTCCCCTCCTCTCTCCAGAGCCGCAGGATCGTCCGCACGATCCCGCACACTCGGGTTCCTTCGAGATCCGCAGGGTCCAACTCCTCGGCTCCCAGGCCCGCGGCCTCCTCGACGCCGAGAAGACCGGTGACCAGCTGGGCTTCCGCGGGTCGGAGCTTCTCGTCGGCCGCCGCCCTCTGGCGGATGCGCTCTCGTCGCCCGCGGAGCGCGTTGCGGAGCTCCTGCACCACGATCTCGTCCTCGATCCCCAATTCGTCGGCGAGGCGGCCGGCCCAGTTGGCGCGCTCGACGCTGCTTTCGAGGCGGGTGAGCCGCGGGAGCAGCGCGTTGATCGCGGCGACCTTTCCGTCGATCCGGGAGACGTCGTGGGAGCGTATCTCGCGACGGACGATGAAATCGAGATACCCCGGCGCCTCGCGAAGCCGTCGCGCGTAGGCCTCCGCCCCCTCCTTTTTGATGAAATCGTCGGGATCGAGCCCGGCCGGCAGCTCCGCCACCCGCACCTCGAACCCCTTCTCGAGGAGGAGGTCGAGCGTGCGTACCGTGGCCGACTGCCCGGCGGCGTCACCGTCGTAGGAGACCACCACTCGCTCGCAGTACCGCGCGAGCAGCCGCGCCTGTTCGGGCGTGAACGCGGTGCCGAGCGAAGCTACACCATGCGCGAACCCTGCCTGGAGGAGCGCGGCGAGGTCGAGATACCCCTCGACCACGACGGCGAACCCTTCCCTCCGGATCGCCTCTCGAGCCTTGTCGAGACCGTAGAGATGACTTCCCTTGACGTAGGCAGGCGTCTCCGGCGAGTTGATGTACTTCGGCTCGGACCCGTCGAGGCACCGGCCGCCGAACGCGACGGTCCGGCCCGAGACGTCGCGGATCGGGAACATCACTCGGTCTCGGAACCGATCGTATTCGCCGCGGCCTTCCTTACGCTCTACCGATAGGCCGGCCTGGAGAAGCTCCTCGGGCTTGAACCGCTTCGAGAGAAGGTGGCTGCGCAGCCCCTCCCACCCGGCGGGTGCGTAGCCGAGGCCGAGGAGCGTGACGGTCTCGCTCCCCAGGCCACGCTGCTCGAGATACGACCTCGCACGGAGGCCGCCTTCCGCGTCGGACAGGCACGATCGGAAGAACGCGAGTGCTGCCTCGTTGGCCGCCAGGACCCGTTCAGCGGCCGAGCTGCTCGTCGAGCGAACGTGGGTCTTGACGCCCCACTTCTGAGCGAGGAGGTCCACCGCCTCGAGGAACTCGACCTTCTCGTAGAGCTGCACGAACTTGAAGATGTCGCCGCCGGTCTGACAGCCGAAGCAGTAGAAAAGCTGGCTCTTCGGATCGACGGAGAAAGACGGGGTCTTTTCTTGATGAAAGGGACACAGGCCCTTCCATCGGCCACCCGCCTGCTTGAGGGGGACGTACTCGGTGACGAGCCGGAGGATATCTCCCGCCCTCCGAACTGCCTCCACCCGATCCTTGAAATCCGATGCGTGCAAGTCCGCCACCTGTCACGCCGCGCCGTGGCCGGGCAGGACCGATCGTGCTCCCGAACCGGCCACGGCTCTCGAGGGCCCTAGGCGTTGAACCTTCTCTCCTGGGCGAGACGCTTCAGGAGCTTCTTCCGAGCGGCAAGAGCTTTCCGCTTTTTCTTGACGCTGGGCTTCTCGTAGTGCTGGCGCTTCTTGATCTCGGTGAGAATCCCTGATTTCTCGCACTTTCTCTTGAATCGCTTGAGAGCGTTCTCCAGGGATTCGTCCTCGCGCACCTTGATCAGCGGCATCGATCAACTCACCCCGCTTTCATCCACGGGCCCCCTGTCGGAGGCTACGGCTCATTCGGCAGACAAACGACGGATGGTATCGATTCGCTGAGATTCCCGCAAGTTTGCGAAGAACGACCCTTTCCTGATCGACGGACAAGACGGGCGCAAACATCCCCTCCGTTTGCGCAGTGAGCCTTGGTCGTACCCTGTCCCCTCGGTCCTCAGGGATATATTCCAAACTGACGGCGTTGTCAAGGAATTTGAGTTATCAGAGAACAGCAATGCTATCCTGATGTTGCCTTCCGGGAACGAGTTCGGTTCATCAGGGCGGCGGCGCAGCCGGCCCCGAACCCGTTGTCGATGTTCACCACGGTCAGGCCACTGGCACAGGAGTTGAGCATGGCCAGGAGCGCCGCCACGCCACCGGTGCCCGCCCCGTAGCCCACGCTCGTGGGGACGCCGATCACCGGGCAGCTGGTCAGGCCGCCGACCACGGATGGGAGGGCCCCCTCCATTCCGGCCACCGCGACGATGACTCGCGCTCCGAGGATCGCCTTCCGATGCGCCATCAGCCGGTGCAGGCCGGCCACACCCACGTCGTAGATCCGCTCCACCAGGTTTCCCATCAGCTCCGCCGTGACCGCCGCCTCCTCGGCCACGGGGATGTCCGATGTCCCCGCGGAAATGACGACGATCCCGGGCTTCCGGCTGGGACGTCGCCCTCGGGGCGTCAGAGAGACCAGGCGCGCGGCCTCGTGGTAGACCACGCGAGGATGACTCCGCTCGACCGCCGAAAACACCTCGGGGCCGACCCTGGTCACCAGCGCGGTCTGCCCGGCGAGGTGCAGCCGGTCGACGATTCGCACGATCTGCTCCGTGGTCTTCCCGGGGCCGTACACCACCTCCGGGAACCCGCGCCTCAAGGCGCGGTGGAGGTCGAGTGCGGCGAAGCCGATGTCGTCCACCGGCTCGCGACGGAGCGATTCCAGGGCTTGCTCCACGCCCATCGCCCCCTGGCGGACCTTCTGCAGGAGCCTTCGCATGGTCTGTCGTTCCACCGCCGCCTCCTTTTCCTTGACCTCCCCGTCGCGGTCCCCCTAGGATTGGGACTTCACGAGGAGGTCGCCGTGGATCCCCGAGAGGACGAGCGCCGCGTTCACCCCCGGTACGAGAAAACGTTCGAGATCGAAGGCGCGTTCGGATCCGCCGGAGCGCCCACCCGCCTGGTCGCCAGCAACGTGTCGCTCGGGGGCCTCTACTGTACCTCCGACCGCGACTTCCCGGAGATGACCCGCCTCGCCGTTCGGCTGATGCTGCCCGGGCGTGGCGCCGGCGCGGGCGAGTTGGAGCCGCTCGACGTCTCGGCGGTCGTGGTCCGCCGCAGGGAACTCCCGACTGCCAACCTCGAGCGCTATGAGCTCGCCTTGCTCTTCACGGCTCTCACCGCGACGCAGCGAGAGCGGCTGGCCCGGTTTCTGTCTCACGCTTGACCGCCAAACGCGGGAGAATCGGCGACCAGCAACCGAAACTCACCGCCAATCCTCGTTCGAAGCAGCCTCACGGGCGTCCCCCCGAACACCTCGGGAAGCAACACACCCAACCGGAGCGATGCCGGTCCGCCGGCGTCGCGCAGGGCGGGAGCGGGCGTTCGGGGCAGAGCCCCCGAGCATCTGTTTCTCGAGAGCAGCCTGACGGGCGTCCCCCCGACACCTCGGGAAGAAACCCACCCAACCGGAGCGATGCCGGTCCGCCGGCGTCGCGCAGGGCGGGAGCGGGCGTTCGGGGGCAGAGCCCCCGAGCATCTGTTTCTCGAGAGCAGCCTGACGGGCGTCCCCCCGACACCTCGGGAAGAAACCCACCCAACCGGAGCGATGCCGGTCCGCCGGCGTCGCGCAGGGCGGGAGCGGGGGTTCGGGGCAGAGCCCCCGAGCATCTGTTTCTCGAGAGCAGCCTGACGGGCGTCCCCCCGAACACCTCGGGAAGAAACAAACCCAGCCGGAGCGATGCCGGTCCGCCGGCGTCGCGCAGGGCGGGAGCGGGGGTTCGGGGCAGAGCCCCCGAGCATCTGTTTCTCGAGAGCAGCCTGACGGGCGTCCCCCCGAACACCTCGGGAAGAAACAAACCCAGCCGGAGCGATGCCGGTCCGCCGGCGTCGCGCAGGGCGGGAGCGGGGGTTCGGGGCAGAGCCCCCGAGCATCTGTTTCTCGAGAGCGGCTCCGAGCTCGCGCGTTTCCGTCGCTGTACCCGATTCTTCCGGATCCTCGACCCTTCGAACTCCGCGCCCGGCGCGGCTTTCCACGTGTCTCGCTCTTGACAGCCGTCGTCGCCACGCGATCTAATCCACCCGACATCGCGGTTCGCGCGATGACTTCAATGCGGAAAGGAGGTGAGGGCACTTGAACAAGGCAGCTCTAATCGGAAAGGTGGCCAAGGACGCGGAGATCACCAAGGCAGCCGCCGCGACGGCAGTGGCGAGCTTCCTGGAAGGGGTCGTCCAGTCGCTGCGGCGCGGTCAGCGCGTCACGCTCGTGGGCTTCGGCACGTTCGGAGTCACGAAGCGACGGGCCAGAATCGGTCGCAACCCGCAGACGGGAGAAGCGATCAAGATCAAGGCGAAGAAAGCCGCGAAATTCAAGGCGGGGCGCGAGCTGGATCATCAGCTCAACAAGTAGGTCTTCGCCGAAAGAAACCTCACCGAATCCGGGGGTGCAAGGTCACCCCCGGTTTTTTTTTCGGCCCAAGAACGGCCGCCAGAGTAGGATCGCGTCGAGGATCGGATCCGGCGCCTGGCGATCACTCGATCACGACCAGCGTCGCGCCGGCCTCCACGGGTCTGCCTGGCTCGACGTGGACCGAGGCGACCTTGCCGGGCTTCGGAGCGGCGATCTCGTTCTCCATCTTCATCGCTTCGACCACCACGAGACCTTGACCCGCCGTGACCTCGTCGCCCGGGCTCACGAGCACGCGCACGACCTTGCCGGGCATGACCGAGGTGACGTTGGCCGGCCCCTTTCCTGCGGCGAGACCTTCGGAGCGAGCCCGCCGGCTCGGGTCGGAGATGGTCACGACCTGTACCGCCGCGCCGTGCCGCACCAGGTAGCGGTCCCCCTCGGGCTCGACGCTCACTTCGTACGACCGCCCGTTCATGAGAATGGTGTACAGGTTTCCGAGGAGCTTCCGGGCGTCCACGTCGAACTGCGCGCCGTCGACCGTCACGACGAAATCGGGATCGCGACGCTCGATGACGATCTCGTGGATCTCGTCCTCGATCCTCGCGCTGAGCTTCATCGCCAGCCTCCTCGGGTCCCGGTCTTCCAGGCCGAGCGGGCGGCAACACCTCCGACGGCCGCGCCGCGAGCCGACGACTGCTCCGTCCGCCGGAAGTGGGCCACGGCGGCGGCAACGAGAGCGATCTCGTCGAGCCAGGGGTCCCGTTCGTGCTCGAGCAGCTCGGGATGGTCCGTGAGGAATCCAGTGTGCAGCTCGGCCGCGATGAACGCCTCGTGCCTCATCACCTTCCGATGGAACGTGATGGAAGTGTTCAGGCCGTCGATCCGATACTCGTCGAGAGCGCGGGCGAGGCGGTCGATCGCCTCCCGGCGGTCCCGACCCCAGGCGATGAGCTTGGACAGCAGGGGGTCGTAATGCACCGGCACGGTGTAGCCGCCATACGTCCCGCGGTCGTAACGAATCCCGGGACCGGAGGGGACCCGAATCCCGCGGATCGTCCCCGGCGACGGCATGAAGTTGCGCTCCGGATCCTCCGCGATGATCCGGCACTCGATGGCATGCCCGCGGAACACCACATCCTCCTGCCGATACGGGAGCTCGGCGCCCGCCGCCACGAGGAACTGCGCCTTCACGAGGTCGATACCCGTCACCATCTCGGTGACCGGATGCTCCACCTGGAGCCTCGCGTTCACTTCCATGAAGTAAAACGATCCGTCCGCGGCCCGGAGGAACTCCACGGTGCCTGCGCTCGTGTACTCCGCAGCCTTCGCCGCGGTGACCGCCAGGTCTCCGATCCGCGCGCGCGTTTCCGGGTCCACCACGGCCGACGGGCACTCCTCGATGAGCTTCTGGTGGCGCCGCTGGATCGAGCACTCGCGCTCCCCGAGATGGATGCAGTGGCCGTGCTCGTCTGCGAGGATCTGCACTTCGATGTGCCGGGGGCGCTCGACGAACTTCTCCACGAAGACCCGATCGTCCCCGAACGCGGAGCGCGCCTCGCTTCGCGCCTGGGCGAGGAGGGACGGCATCTCCGCGTCGCCGCGCGCCACGCGCATCCCCTTACCGCCTCCTCCCGCGGCGGCTTTGAGGAGGACGGGATATCCGATTTCGCGCGCGAATCGTGCGACCTCGCTCGCGTCCCCCGTGAGGGCCGGGGTTCCCGGAACGATCGGGACCCCCGCGCGCGTCATGATCTCCCGGGCGCGCACCTTGTCGCCCATGCTCTCCATCGCCTCGGGGCTCGGCCCGATGAAGACGATCCCCGCATCCCGGCAGGCTCGAGCGAATTCGGGGTTCTCCGCGAGGAAGCCGTACCCGGGGTGGATCGCCTCGGCTCCGGACTTCCTCGCCGCGTCCAGGATCCGCTCGATGCTCAGGTAGGATTCGGCGGAGGGAGGCGGACCGATCCGATACGCCTCCCGGGCGTACAGGACGTGCAGCGCCTCACGATCCGCGTCCGAGTAGACGGCGATGGGCCAGATCCCCATCTCCTCGCACGCGCGGATCACCCGCACCGCGATCTCGCCCCGGTTCGCGATCAGGATCCGGTTGAAAGGCGGCGCCGAGCCCCCGGGGCGGCCGCGCGGGCCGATGCGCCGCTCGACGGGTCGCTCGGATCGGTCCGGCGCGGCGCCGGCGATTCGCGTTGCACCCCTCGGTCCTTCGGTCTTGCCGGCCCTTGCGGTCGGGCCGGCCTGTGTCTTCGTCCGCGTCGAGGTCCCGAGAACGGGCTTGCCCCGCCCTTCGACCGGCGGGGCCGGCCGGCGAGGCGATCCGCTGTGACGCTTGCTCATGGGTCTTCGCGCCTCAAAGCGGGATGTTCCCGTGCTTGCGAGGCGGGTTGGTGTCCCGCTTCGAGTCGAGGAGCCGGAGCGCCGCGATGAGCTTCGCTCGCGTGAGCGCCGGCTCGATGACTTCATCCACGTATCCGCGCTCGGCGGCGACGTAGGGGTTCGCGAATTTCGAACGGTACTCCTCGACCTTCTCGCGCCGGAGCTGCTCCATCCTGTCGCCCGCGGTCTGGAGCTCCCGGCGGTGGATGATGTTGACGGCGCCTTCGGGCCCCATCACCGCGATCTCCGCCGTGGGCCACGCGAAGTTGAAGTCCGCGCGGATGTGCTTGGACGCCATGACACAGTAGGCTCCCCCGTACGCCTTGCGCGTGATCACGGTCAGCTTCGGCACCGTGGCCTCGGCGAAGGCATAGAGCAGCTTGGCGCCGTGCATGATGATCCCCCGGAACTCCTGCTCGGTGCCCGGAAGGAAACCGGGTACGTCTTCGAACACCACGAGGGGAATGTTGAAGCAGTCGCAGAAGCGCACGAAGCGCGCCCCCTTCACCGACGCGTCGATGTCGAGGCAGCCGGCGAGGATCGCGGGCTGGTTCGCCACGATCCCCACCGGCTTGCCGGAAAGCCGCGCGAACCCCACCACGATGTTCTGGGCGAAGTGCTCGTGGACCTCCAGAAAGCCTCCCTCGTCCACCACCGAGTGGATCACCTTCCGGATGTCGTAGGGCTGATTCGGGCTCTCCGGAACGACGGAGTTCAGCGTGTCGTCCCTCCGGTCCTCCGGGTCGTCGGTGGGCCGGACGGGGGGGTCCTCCATGTTGTTGGACGGCATGAACGAGAGCAGGTCGCGGATCAGCAGGATCGCGTCCCGGTCGTCCGCCGTCGCGAAGTGCGCCACACCGGAGACCGCGTTGTGGGTCATGGCGCCGCCCAGTTTCTCCTTTGTGACCTCCTCGTGGGTCACGGCGCGGATCACGTCGGGCCCGGTGATGAACATGTACGAGGTATCGCGGACCATCACGATGAAATCGGTGATGGCCGGCGAGTAGACCGCTCCTCCGGCGCACGGGCCCAGGATCGCGGAGATCTGGGGAACGACCCCCGAGGCGAGGGTGTTCCTCAGGAAGATATCCGCATAGCCGGCCAGGGAGACCACGCCCTCCTGGATCCGCGCTCCCCCGGAATCGTTCAGGCCGACCACCGGCGCGCCGACCTTCATCGCCAGGTCCATCACCTTGCAGATCTTGGCCGCGTAGGTCTCCGAGAGCGACCCGCCGAACACGGTGAAGTCCTGGGCGAACACGAAGACCGGGCGTCCGCCGACTCGTCCGTGTCCCGTCACCACCCCGTCCCCTGGGGTTCGCTGGGATTCCATCCCGAAATCGTGGCAGCGGTGGACGACGAGGGCGTCCAGCTCCTGGAAGGATCCGGGGTCGAGGAGGGTGTCGATCCGCTCCCGAGCCGTCAGCTTGCCGGCTTCGTGCTGCTTGGCGACGCGCTCGTCGCCGCCGCCGAGACGCGCCGCCGCGTAGCGTCGGCGCAGGTCCTCCAGGCGTCGCGTGCTGGGCATGGTGCTCGTGCCTCCTGCCTGCGGGGGCTTGCGTGCGGGGACGATCTACTTCTTGGCCGCGAGCTTCTCCCAGTCCGCCAGGAAGCGCTGGATCCCCAGATCCGTCAAGGGGTGCTTCAGGATCTGGAGACAGACGGAGTACGGCATGGTGGCCGCGTCGGCGCCGGCGAGCGCGGCGTCGACCACGTGCAGCGGGTGCCGGATGGAGGCGACCAGGACCTGGGTCTCGTACCCGTAGTTGTCGTAGATGGTCCGGATCATCCGGATCAGCTCCATCCCTTCGTGCGAGATGTCGTCGAGACGGCCGACGAACGGGCTCACGAAGGTCGCGTCCGCCTTCGCCGCGAGCAAAGCCTGACTCGGCGAGAAGCAGAGGGTCACGTTCGTCTGGGTCCCCTCGGAGCGCAGCTGCTTGCAGGCCTGCAAGCCGTCCTTCGTGAGGGGAAGCTTCACGACGATGTTCGGGTGGATCTTGGCCAGCTCGCGGCCCTCGCGCAGCATTCCTTCCCGATCGACCGCCGTCACCTCGGCGGAGATCGGTCCGTTCACGATGCTGCAGATCTCCCGGAGGACCTGGTGAAAGTCCCGGCCCTCCTTCGCGACGAGACTCGGATTCGTCGTGACCCCGTCCAGCACCCCGAGGCTCGCCGCCTCGCGGATCTCGTTCACGTTCGCGGTGTCGAGAAAGAACTTCATGGGACCTCCTGAGGGTTCAGTCTTCTTGCGGCTCGTCCTCGGACGCGGGCTCTTCGTCGCCTTCGTCCTCCGACGTCATCGGCTCTTCGTCCTCGTCGGGAGCGGTCGCCAGAGGCGCCAGCTTGCCCTCTTCCTCCCGCTCCGCCGTGCGAATCGCGGAAGCGACCTCATCCCCGTCCTCGAGCTGGATGAGCCGGACGCCCTGCGTGGCGCGGCCGATCCGGCTGACTCCCGCCCCGTCCATGCGGATGATCTTCCCGTTCGCGGTGATGAGCAAGATCTGGTCGTCCTCCGAGATGACCATCGACGCCACGACCTTCCCGTTCCGCTCGGTGGTCCGCATGTTGATGATTCCCGAGCCACCGCGCTTCTGGAGTCGGTACTCGTCCACGGACGTCCGCTTCCCGTAACCGCGACGGGTCACCGTGAGGATGTCGGGCTGCCCTTTCAGGACCTCCATCTCGACCACCGCGTCCCCCTCGGACATGCGAACGCCGATCACCCCGCGGGCGGAGCGGCCCATGGGCCGCACATCCCGCTCGTGGAAGCGCACCGATTTGCCCGCCTCCGTGGCGAGGAAGATCTCGGACTCGCCGTCGGAGAGGCCGGCCGCCAGCACGCCATCCCCTTCTTCCAGGGTGAGCGCGATGATCCCGTTGGAGCGGGGGTGGGAGAAGGCGGCAAGGGAGGTCTTCTTGATGAAGCCTCGGCGGGTCGCGAGGAACACGTAGCTTCCGGCCGCGAACTCCCGCACGCTCAGGAGAGCGCACACACGCTCTTGCGGGCCGATCTGGATCAGGTTCACCACCGCCTTGCCGCGCCCTGCGGAGCTGACGTCGGGGATCTCGTGCACCTTGAGCCAGTAGACCTTGCCGACGGACGTGAACACCAGGATGGAGTCGTGGGTGGAGGCGACGAAAACGTGCTGGAGCGCGTCCTCCTCGCGGGTCGTCATTCCGATTCGCCCCTTTCCACCCCGGCGCTGCGAGCGATAGGTGGTCAGGGGCGTCCGCTTGATGTAGCCGGTGTGGGACACCGTGATGACGACCTCCTCCTCCTGGATGAGGTCCTCGACGGAGATCTCGTCGGCGCGGGCCACGATCTCCGTGCGCCGATCGTCGCCGAACTCCTTCCTGGCGTTCTCGAGCTCGTCCACCACGATCCGCAGCTGGAGCGCCTCGCTGAGCAGGATCTGCCGCAGACGCTCGATGAGCTTCAGCGTCTCTTCGTATTCGTCGACGATCTTCTGGCGCTCGAGGCCGGTGAGCCGCTGCAGCCTCATGTCCAGGATCGCCTGGGCTTGCGCGTCCGAGAAGTGGAAGCGCAGGCGGAGGGCTTCCTTGGCTTCGGGCGGCGTCTTCGACTTCCGGATCCGCTCGATGACCTCGTCCAGATGATCGAGGGCGATCTTGAGCCCCTCGAGGATGTGGGCGCGCTCTTCGGCCTTCCGCAGCTCGAACTGGGTCCGCCGGACGACGATCTCGCGCCGGAACTCCACGAAGTGCCGCAGCATGTCCTTCAGCGGCAGGACCTGCGGGCGGCCGTGGACGATCGCCAGGGAGATCACCCCGAAGGTGACCTCGAGCTTGGTGAACTTGAACAGCTGGTTCAGGATCACTCCGGCGTTCTCGTCCTTCTTGAGCTCGACGACCACCCGGATTCCGTCCCGGTCCGACTCGTCGCGGATGTCGCTGATCCCGTCGACTCTCTTGTCGCGCACCAGGCCGGCGATCTCCTCGATGAGCTGGGTCTTGTTCACCTGGTACGGAATCTCGTTGATCACGATCTGCTGCCGGTCCTTGCGACCGGGTATGGCCTCCATGGTGGCCTTGCCGCGCAGGCGGATCCGTCCCCGACCGGTGGCGTACGCCTCGCGAATCCCCGACGTGCCGTGGATCGCGCCGGCGGTTGGAAAATCCGGACCCGGCAGAACCTCGAGCAGGGCGTCCACGTCGATGTCCGGGTCGTCGACGAGCAGCTTGATGGCGTCCACGACCTCCCTCAGGTTGTGGGGCGGTATGTTCGTCGCCATCCCCACCGCGATCCCGGAGGACCCGTTCACCAGGAGGTTCGGGATGGTCGCCGGAAGAACCCGCGGCTCCGTCTCGGAGCCGTCGTAGTTCGGCGTGAAGTCCACCGTCTCCTTCTCGATGTCCCGGAGCATCTCGACGGCGATCTTGTCGAGGCGGATCTCGGTGTACCGCATCGCCGCCGGCGGATCGCCGTCCACCGAGCCGAAGTTCCCCTGCCCGTCCACCAGCGGGTAGCGCATCGAGAAGTCCTGCGCCAGCCGCACGATCGTGTCGTACACCGCCTGGTCGCCGTGCGGGTGGTACTTCCCGATCACCGTACCGACCGTCCGCGCGGACTTCCGGTAAGGCTTGTCGTGCGTGTTCCCGGTGTCGTACATCGCGTACAGGACGCGCCGGTGCACCGGCTTGAGTCCGTCCCGCACGTCCGGAAGCGCCCGGCCGATGATCACGCTCATGGCGTAATCGAGGTACGAGCGCCTCATCTCCTCTTCGATGCTGATGGGATTTACGGTCTCGGCGCGTTCCATGTTCCTCGCTCGGTGACCGGTAGGAGTGGGATCGGGTCGCTACCGGGTGCGGTGGCCTCGGGCCGCTTCGTTTCCCCGTCGATCGGGACGGAACCGCATCGGGCAGAAATCGGAATACCCTCTCGCTAGATGTCCAGGTTGCGGACGTCCAGGGCGTTCTCCTCGATGAACAGCCTGCGCGGCTCGACGGCGTCGCCCATGAGAACCGAGAACAGCTCGTCCGCCTTCACGCCGTCCTCGATCTTGACTTCCAACAGATGTCGTCGCTCCGGGTCCATCGTGGTTTCCCACAGCTGGTCCGGGTTCATCTCGCCCAGCCCCTTGTAACGCTGGATGACCAGTCCTTTCTTGCCGGACTCCATGAGGTCCCGCAGGAGCGCCTCCTTCGACTCGAGGGGCGCCTCGTTGCCGTCCTGACACACCAGAAGTGGCGGGTCCTTGATCTCCGAGATCGCCGGCCAGAGACGCCGGAGCTGCCGCATCTCCACCGCCTGCCACAGCTCGAGGTTGATCCGGATCTCGCGCTTCCCTCGTGATTGGGAGCGGACGCGCAGCTGGAACAATCCGTGCTCCTCGTCCCGCTCGGGCGAGTTGCACTCGTGCCCGAGCACCTGAATGCGAGCGGAGAGATCCTCCAGGCGTGCCTCGGATTCGAAATCCGCTCTGGCTGAGATCCCACCCTCGAGAATCGTCTCGACCACGTCACGGTCGATCCCCATGCGCTCCATGGCGGCGAGGTACTGGTCGTACTCGCTCAGCCCCTGCAGAAGGTGTAGCAGCTCGTTTCCGCCGAACGTCTTCCCGGTGGCCGGGACCTTGACGCTCTTCTCGTCCGTCGCCTTCTTGAGGATGAAGGCGAACATGTCCTTGTCGTTGGCCAGGTAGAGCTCTTCCTTCCCGCGTTTCACCTTGTACAGCGGCGGCTGCGCGATGAAGATGTGCCCCCGCTCGATGAGCGGGCGCATCTGCCGGTAGAAGAAGGTCAAGAGGAGCGTGCGGATGTGGGACCCGTCCACGTCCGCGTCGGTCATGATCAGGATCCGCCCGTAGCGCAGCTTCGCCACGTCGAACTCGTCCTCGCCGATCCCCGTGCCGACCGCCGCGATGATCGTGCGGATCTCCTCGTGGGAGAGCATCTTGTCGAAGCGAGCCTTCTCCACGTTCAGGATCTTGCCCCGCAGCGGGAGGATCGCCTGGAACCTGCGATCCCGCCCCTGCTTCGCGGAGCCTCCTGCCGAGTCGCCCTCGACGAGATACAGCTCGCAGTTTTCCGGATTTCGCTCCTGGCAGTCCGCCAGCTTGCCGGGGAGCGACCCCGAGTCGAGTGCTCCCTTCCGGCGGGTCAGCTCCCGCGCCTTCCGCGCTGCCTCGCGGGCCCGAGCCGCGTCCACGCTCTTGAGGATCACCCCCCGCGCCACGGAGGGGTTCTGCTCGAAGAACGCGCCGAGCCGGTCGTTGATGAGCGCCTCGACCTGTCCCTTCACCTCGGAGTTCCCGAGCTTGGTCTTGGTCTGGCCCTCGAACTGAGGCTTCGGAATCTTGACGGAGATGACCGCGCTGAGCCCCTCGCGGCAGTCCTCGCCCTGCAGCGTGAGGTCCTTGGCGTCCTTGCCCAGGCTCGCCGTGGCGAGGTAGTTGTTGATGGTGCGGGTCAGTGCCGCCTTGAAGCCGATGAGGTGCGTTCCCCCCTCCACCGTGTTGATGGAATTCGCGAACGAGTAGATCGTCTCGTTGTACGAGTCGTTCCACTGCATGGCGATCTCGAGGAAAACGCCGTTGTACTCCCCCTCGATCGAGATCGGGTGCGGGTGGAGAACCTGCCTGGTCTTGTTCAGGTGCTGCACGAACTCGACGATGCCCCCTTGGTAGTGGAACACGGCCTCGCGCGCTTTCTCGGCGCGCTCGTCGTGGACCGAGATCCGCAGCCCCTTGTTCAGGAACGCGAGTTCTCGAAGTCGCTGGGACAGCGTGTCGTAGGAGAAGACCAGGTCTTCGAAAACCTGTGGGTCGGGCTTGAACGTGACCTTCGTTCCGCGCCGGTTCGTGTCGCGCGTGCGCCGGAACTGAGTCACCGGCTTTCCCCGCTCGTAGTCCTGCCGGTACCCGCCTCCGTCCCGCCAGATCTCGAGCTCGAGCCGCTCGGAGAGCGCGTTCACCACCGATACGCCGACCCCGTGGAGTCCGCCCGATACCTTGTAGGCGTCGTTCTCGAACTTCCCCCCGGCGTGGAGCATGGTGAGGGCGACCTCTGCCGCCGGCTTTCCCTCCTGCTCGTGAAGGTCCACGGGGATGCCTCGCCCGTTGTCGATCACGGTCACCGAGTTGTCGATGTGGATCACGACCTCGATGTGATCGCAGAAGCCGGCCTGGGCCTCGTCCACCGAGTTGTCCACGACCTCGTACACCAGGTGGTGGAGTCCCATGGAGCCGGTCGACCCGATGTACATGGCCGGCCGCTTCCGGACGGCTTCCAGGCCCTCGAGGACCTTGATCTTGCTGGCATCGTAGCTCGACGCCGCCTCGAGCGACTCGGTGTCGGCCACGGTTCCCGAGGGGGGCATCGGTCGTTCGGGAGTGTCGTTCTGACTCATCTCGCCTCGTCCGCCGTGACCCTTTCCATCGGGGGCCCACATCGGGTCCACCCGCGGATCCGGCTCGAGCGGCTTTCCGATACCCGGCTTGGAGCTTCGCCGAGTAAACGGACCGGCCTGATCTCAAAGGGGAACGCTAGCACGCGCTTGGCTTCTTGCCCACCTCATTTTGCGCCGGGGGTGTACGACGGGAATGTGAGTAGACAATGCTGCGAATCGGGGAGAGCAACCGAGACGCGCACGACGCCCCGTGGCTCGAATGAGCTGCGTGCTGGAGCGTTTCGGTTACTCCCCCCGATTCGCCTCGATCGCTGGAGTACCCTCGAATGCTCCGGGAACATCACAATTGCATGGGCATCACGACGTATCGATAGTCCATCTCTCCCGCCGGCTCCGGCCTGAGCTGACCAGGTTTATCGCCGGGACGCGCCTTGGTGGCAGACTGGTCGTCCGTGGCTTTTATCGGGTCCAGCTCGAGCCTCACCGCGGGCGTTCCCACGACCTGAAGAAAATCCGAAAGATATCGAGCGTTGAAGCCGATTGCCATCTCCTCGTCGTGGTATTCGACCGACAACGATTCCTCGGCACGGCCCATCTCGGTCTCGCTCGACAACTCGAGCTTGCCATCGGAGAGCGTCAGATGCACGGCTCGCGAGTGACGGTCACCCCCCAGAAGCGAAACGCGTCGCACGGCATCGGCGAAATCGGTCGTCGGAATCACGATCGACGTGCCGCACGTCTTCGGCATCACGTTCTCGTAGCGTGGGAACTGACCCTCGAGGAGCGTCGTGGTGAGAACGTGCCGGCCCACGACGAAGAACGCCTGGTTGCCGGTCCTTCCCAGCAAGAACGGCTCCTCGTCCTTCACGTCGGCAGCGAGGTGGGCAACCTGGGTGAGGGCTTTCCTCGCCACGATCGCGCGCATCTCCTCGCCGCCGGGAGGCTTGATGTCCGCTTTCTGGGAGACGTACGCGAGGCGGTGGCCATCCGTGGCGACCATCGTGATGATGCCATTCTGCAGCAGCACGAGCGCGCCGTTCAAGGAGTACCGCGGATCCTCGGTCGTGATCGCGAAGCCCACTCGATCGATCATGGTTCGCAGGAGACCCGTCGGGACCTGGATCCCTTGGGCCATGTCGGGCTGGGGGAACTTCGGGAAATCGTCCCGAGGCTGCCCCGAGATCCGGTAGCGGGTCCGTTCGCAGGAGATCGCGACCTGGTGGCGGTCCTGGAGCTTGAACGAGACCTCCGCGTCGGGTAGCGACTGGGCGATGTCGTGGAGTTTCTGTGCGGGCAGGGTGATGCTCCCCTCACGAACGACCGTGGCGCGGGCAGCTCCGCGAATCGTCACCTCGAGGTCGCTCGCCCCGACGTGCAGATCGCCTCCCTCGGTTTCCAGGAGGAGGTTGGCGAGAATCGGGATCGTCGCCCGCTTCTCCACCACACCCGTGACCGTCTTGAGCTCCCGGACCAAATCGTTCCTCTGGATCACGAACTCCATCGCGTTCTCCTCGCCTCCGGATTCCCGGAACCCCCATTATCTCAGAGAGAGGGAATCCGTAGTGGTGCATGTTGTGTCGTCCGATTCGCGGAGATCTCCGTAACATCCTGTCCTGCGGGAAGTTGCTCTGTGGACGGTGTCGCGGATCGCGGACCGGATCCACGCGAAGGGACGCCGGAATGCGTGGCGCACCCACAGAGAAGTCGTATTCCACAGGATTCCCGCAGCGGATGGTGAGGAAAACTCCTCCTTCCACGAAACGCAAGAAGTCTGCATCAATCCCGAAGCTCCTGCCACGACCGATCGAGAGCCACGCCCCGCCTCTCGTCCGCCGATTCTGCCCGTCATGACCACCGTCGAACTCCACACGGTTAGCGCAGGCTCTGCATGAACGAATCCATGAGCTTGTCGAACTCGCGCTCGGTCTTCCTCTTGTGCTCGATCTTCTGGACGGCGTGGATCACGGTGGAGTGGTGCTTCCCGCCGAACCGTCTCCCGATCTCGGGGAGCGAGAGGGATGTCAACTGCTTGCAGAGGTACATGGCAATCTGCCGCGGGAAAGCGATCTGCGGGCTGTTGTTCTTGGACTTGATCTCGCTCACATTGAGATTGTGGTAGTTCGCCACCATCTTCTGGATGCTCTCCAGAGTGACCTTCGGTGATTCCGGCGCCAGGAGGTCCTTCAGGGTCTCTTTTGCCAGCTCGAGCGTGATCTCCCTTGCGCTCATGGATGCGTACGCCAGAACGCGGATCAAAGCACCCTCGAGCTCGCGGATGTTCGACTTGCTGTTGGACGCGATGAAGATCGCCACGTCGTCCGGGAGAACGATTCCCTCGGTTTCCGCCTTTTTCCGGAGGATCGCGACCTTCGTTTCCAGGTCCGGCGGCTGGATGTCGGCGATGAGTCCCCACTCGAATCGCGAGCGAAGGCGGTCCTCCAGGGTCGGGATGTCGCGGGGAGGACAATCGCTCGTGATGACGATCTGCTTCTGGGCGTCGTACAACGCATTGAAGGTGTGGAAGAACTCCTCCTGCGTGCGCTCCTTCCCGGCGAGGAACTGGATGTCGTCGATGAGAAGGACGTCCACGTTCCGGTATTTCTCCTTGAACTCCATCGTCTTCTCGTACCGGATTGCGTTGATCAGCTCGTTCATGAAGTACTCCGCCGAGATGTACCGCATCCTCGAGCTCGACCGGCCGGCGGCGTGATTCCCGATGGCCTGCATCAGATGTGTCTTTCCGAGTCCGACGCCGCCGTACACGTACAACGGATTGTGCGGCCGTGTTTGCTCCGCCACAGCCCGAGCCGCCGCATGCGCGAACTGGTTGCAGGAAGACACGACGAAGCTGTCGAACGTGTAACGCGGATTGAGACTCGGGCCGAACGATCCGCGCTCCGGTGCCGTCACGCGGGAAGCCGATGGCCCCGGCGATGGACGCTGCGCCTCTCCGATCGCAGGACGGAACGACACGGTGAGTCCGGGACGGTCAATCTCCCGGAGCGCGTCCTGGATCACCGACGAGTAGTTCGTCTGGAGCCATTCGGCGTACCACGGGTTCGGGACGCGCACGGTGAGACTCACCGCGTCTTCGTCGAGCAGAAGGGTGGGCCGGAACCAGGTGCTGAAGTGGTGCGGGTTGACTTTGGATTCGATCCGCCCAAGCGCCCGCTCCCAGGTGTTCATCCGCCGCTTCCTCCACGAGGAGCTGTCCGCGCCGAACGGCGCGGAAACACAGTGAGCCCAACGAGAACCGATCCGCCGCCGCCTGTTCGCGCACAGTTTTTCCACATCTGTGGAAATCATCAAACCCCGTGCAAACAATTGCAGCACAAAGAGTTGCCCGACCAGAGACACCCAGTCTCGGAGTGAAAGCACCCGGCCGAAAGGCGCCGGAAGGGCACGCACACGTCCCTCACCAAGACACCTCGACAAATCGAGATTTAGATACGAACACGAACCGCGCTCGCTGTCCGTGTTTCCGCCCGCCGGCGAGAACCCCGTGCCGAGCTCCCGTCGCCGCGCGAGACTAACACAGCGCGAAGAGGCGTTTCAACGGTCAACGTGACGCGGACGCGCTTGACAGCACAGGACGCGCCCCGTAGGATAAACCTTTTGACCGAGTGGTTTCTCCGAGGGAGCGGGAAGTGAAGCGGACCTACCAGCCCAATAACAGGAAGCGCAAGCGAACGCACGGTTTTCTGGTACGCATGCGCACCAAAGGGGGCCGACTTGTCCTTTCCCGGCGCCGCAGGAAGGGACGGAAGCGCGTCTCGGTCTGAGAGCACCGGCTCCGATCGCGGCTTCCCTCGCGCGTGCCGCCTCTCCACTCGGCGGCAATACCTCGCGATCCAGGGGAAGGGTCGACGCGTGAGTTCGACTTCGTTCACCCTTTTCGGAGTCCCGGGCGAAACCGGGATCTGTCGCCTCGGGATCACGGTGACGAAGAAGATCGGAGGCGCCGTCCGGCGCAACCGGATCAAGCGCATGATCCGTGAGGTCTTTCGGAGCAATCGCCACGAGCTCGTGACCCCCGTCGATCTGGTCATCCTGGTCAAGCGAGGGATCGAAGAGCGAGCGGTGGTCGAATTGCAGCGGGAGTTCCTGAGGAGATTCGGCGAGTTGGTTCGGAGGCTCGATCGATGACGATTCGCGACGTCGTGGTGGTTCTTCTCCGCGCGTACAAGGGGTTCGTGTCGCCGTTGTTTCCGCCTGCGTGCAGGTTCCACCCCACCTGTTCCGAGTATGCAGCCGAGGCGGTGGAGATCCACGGGGTGTTTCGCGGCATCGTCCTCGCCGCCTGGCGACTCCTGCGCTGCAACCCGTGGTGCCAAAGCGGTTTCGATCCGGTCCCCGACGCGTTTCGCTTGGCGGACCCGCCGGCCACTCGTGTGGTGTCTCAGAATTGGCTCGCCGCACCGAGGCCGCCGAGGCGCCCGACCTGCGAGGCGCGACGAGAGAGAATACCGGGAGGTTCTGACCGAGGCGCAACGAAGCAGGTCGGGATGCAGCGGCGGCCGAATGCCGAGCCATTTCTGAGACACGACACGAGCCGCGGAAAGAGCGCCTGAGCCGTGGAAAAACGAGTTCTCATCGCGGCCGCGCTCTCGATCTCCCTCCTCCTCCTGTGGCAGTGGATCTTCCCAACCCCGCCTCCCGTGCCCCGTGCGCCCGAACCAACCGCCCAGGCGGCGGCGGAGCTCCCCGCGGCCAAACCGGAAGCGGAGCGAAGCGCCGAGCCGGCGCGCCCCACACCGGTCGAGCGCGTGGCGTCGGCCGCAGTCGAGGTGGTGGAGGTCGAGACGGACCTGCTTCAGGTCACGCTCACGAACAAGGGGGCGAGAGTCTCGTTCTGGGGCCTGAGGGCGTACCCCACGGACGGCGGCAAAGCGGTCGATCTCATCCCCGAGCTTGCAGCCGCCCGCGACCAGCTCCCGCTGGCGATCGATCTCGACGACGCGGAGATGGCTCGCAGGGCGAACGAGGCGCTGTACCGAGTCGAGCGTGAGGACGTTGCCGCAGCCGAGGGGCGGGCGGCCGGCAGGAGGGTGCGCTTCACCTGGGCGGACGACAGCGGCGTGCGCGTGGAGAAGTCGTTGGTGTTTCGCGACGGCGACTACATGGTGGACGTGCAGCTGTCGGTCACCGACCGAGGCCGCGCGCTCCCCGCGCGCTTGACCTGGGGGCCCGGGTTCGCCGCACGGGACGCGGTCACGGGCGGGTCGTTCCATTACGTCGGCCAGGCGCTCCTCCACGACGGGCTCCAGGTGACTCGGCTCGCGAGGGACAGCGCCAAGGCGGATCTACGGCAGGCCGCCGGAAGCCTCCTCTGGGCCGGACTCGAAGAGCAGTACTTCACAGCTCTGATCATCCCCGCGGTGCCCCGAGGCGAACTGGTCGTTCGGTCCGTGGTCCCGGCGGGTCCCCCGGGAGCGAACGGCACGAAGAAGCCCGAGGCGGATCTGGTGGTCGCCGTGCCCGTTCCCGCGGAAGGCGCGCAGCTTTACGTCGGGCCGAAGAAGTTCACGCTGCTGCGGAGCTACGGTCGCCGGCTCGAGGAAGTCGTCTGGTTCTCCAACTACGCGCTCGTATCCTGGCTGGGTCGGCACCTGTTCCTGGCGCTGGTGTGGCTTCACGACCGGCTGGTCCCGAACTGGGGTCTGGCGCTCATCCTGCTCACGGTCGCCTTGCGGATCGTTCTGTTTCCGCTGAACCAGTACTCGATGGTCAACATGCGGAAGATGCAGACGCAGATGCAGCGGATCCAGCCCAAGATCAACGCCGTGAAGGCGAAGTTCAAGAAGAAGGACGCCGAGACCCGCGCCCTGATGAACAAGGAGCTGATGGCCCTTTATCAGAAGGAGGGCGTGAACCCCATGGGCGGCGTCTCGGGCTGTCTTCCGATGCTCGCCCAGTTCCCGATTCTCATCGCGTTCTACGACGTGCTGATCGCTGCCGTGGAGCTGCGGGGCGCTCCCTTCTTCGGCTGGATCCACGACCTGACGCAGAAGGATCCCTACTACGTGACCCCGATTCTGATGGGTGCGACGATGTTCCTCCAGCAGATGATGAGCACGACGAAGGCGGCGGATCCGCAGCAGGCGCAGCAGCAGAAGATCATGCTCATGATGCCCGTGGTGTTCACCGTGATGTTCATCAACCTGCCGAGCGGACTCGTGCTCTACTGGTTCGTGAACAACCTCCTCGGCATCGGCCAGCAATGGCTCGTGAACCGGCACATCGGCCGGCTCGAGGCGGCCCCCCAGAAGGCCTGAGACGATGGGAACCGGAAGGGAGTTCGAAGGAAAGGGCCTGGACGACGCGCTGCGCCAGGCCGCCGAGGCTCTCGGCGTGCCCTCCCGGGAACTGACCTACGAGGTCCTGAGCCGCGGGAGGCGGGGCGTGTTCGGGCTCGGTGCCCGCGACGTGAAGATCCGGGTGCGCGTGCCGGCGGGATCGACGATCCCTCAGGGCGAGAGCCTCGAGAAGAGCTTCGCCCGCGCCGGATCCGAGAGCGAGTGCGCGTTCGTCGACGAGGTTCTCGGACGCATGATCGAGCTGATGCGGATCCGCCTCGTCGCACGCTCGTCCCCGATGGCCGACGGAGTGCGGGTCGAGCTGGACGGTGCGGACCGCAGCATGCTGGTCGCCCGGAACGGCGAGTTGCTCGACGCGCTCCAGTTCCTCCTGAACCGCATGGCCCGACGCCGGAGCGAAGAGTTCGGGCGGATCCGGCTCGAATGTCAGGGCTACCGTCAAGATCGCGACCAAGCGATCATCGAGCAGGTGCGGGAGCTGGCGACCGAGGTGGCAGCGACCGGCCGGGCGCGCTGGCTCCCCCCGCTCAACCCGTACGAGCGCCGACTCGCCCATCTGACGGTGGGGGAGTTCCCGGGGCTCACCACGAGGTCCGACGGTCCAGGCTTCCTGAAAAAAGTCCGGATCGGGCTCGAGGAGCCCAAGGGCGAGGCCTGAAGGCCGGAAGTCCTCCCGATGAACGACTCGAGCGTCACGATCGTGGCCGTGGCAACCCCACCGGGCCGCGGAGGGGTCGGCTGCGTACGGATCAGCGGCCCCGAGGCCGAGCGCGTCGCGGGCAGGATGTTCCGGCCTGCGGCGGAGCGAAGTTGGCGGGCCGGAGCACGTCCCACGTTCGGGAGGTTCCTCGCGCGGGATGGCACCCCCATCGATCACGGGTATCTCGTGGTCTTCGCGGCGACGACCTCGTTCACCGGCGAGCCGACGGCGGAGCTCTGGGCTCATGGCAGTCCGGCGGTTCTGGCCGAGCTGGTCGATGCGGCGATCGGCGCAGGCAGCAGACCCGCGGGACCCGGTGAGTTCACCTACCGGGCGCTGAGGAACGGGAGGCTCGACCTGGTCCGCGCCGAGGCGGTCCGCGATCTCGTGGCGGCGCGCACGCTGTTCCAGGCCCGTACGGCGTTCGCCCAGGTCGAGGGGGCGCTGTCCCGTAAGCTCGCGCCCCTGCGGGAGGAGCTGGCCGATCTCATCGCGCGAACGGAAGCGGCGGTCGAGTTCGTGGACGAGGCCGGCACCCATCTCGAACCCGGCGATCTGAAGAGCGCTCTCAAACGACTGGAGGTTTCGTGCGGCGAGATGCTGGCGGGTTTTCGAAGGGGCCGCATCGTGCGCGAGGGGGCGACGGTGGCGATCACCGGGCTCCCCAATGTGGGCAAGTCGTCCCTGTTCAATCGGCTCCTGGAACGCGATCGCGCGATCGTGACTGCGATTCCCGGGACCACGCGAGACACTCTCGAAGAAGCGCTCGACCTCGGTGGGGTGCTGGTGCGTCTCGTGGATACCGCGGGCCTCCGCGAGGTCGGAGACCCGGTCGAGGCGGAGGGGGTCCTTCGCGCGCGCCGCGCGCGGGAGGAATCGGATCTGGTGCTGTTTGTTCTCGATGCATCCCGTGCGCTCGACCCAATCGAGGAGGGCGCGATTCGCGATCGGACGAACGCGGCCGGATCGGAACGTACGATCGTGGTCGTCAACAAGTCGGATCTGCGCCAGGGGCCGGCCCCTCACGCCCAACCGCTCGGAGCGCTCGAGGTGTCCGCCCGGACCGGGGAAGGGATAGACGTCCTGCGTGCCCGGCTGCGACGAACGCTCCTGGGAAGCGGATCGGTGGAGGATCCCATCCTCACCAACGCGAGACACGCAGCGGCGCTCGAGGAGGCTTCGGCGGCGATCCGCCGGGGCAGGGAAGCGTCGCGAGCAGGGCTCACCGAGGAGATCGTTCTCGAAGAGCTGCGTGAGGCGATGACGCACCTGGGGAGCGTGACCGGGGAGTTTTCGACGTCGGACCTGCTCGATCGTATCTTCTCGACGTTCTGCATCGGCAAGTGACGACGAAGTGAGGAGGCGCGATGTCGGAGGAAGCAGAGCCAGCGTTCGCTACCCATGGGGGTGGCGCCGCCGGATCGATGCGGGCGGACCTGGTGGTGATCGGCGCCGGACACGCGGGGTGTGAGGCCGCGCTCGCCGCGGCCCGCATGGGATGCGACACGATCCTCGTGACGCTGAAGAAGGAGACGGTGGCGCGGATGTCGTGCAACCCGGCCATCGGAGGACTCGCGAAAGGACATCTGGTCCGAGAGATCGACGCCCTCGGAGGAACGATGGCGCGGCTTTCGGACCGCTGCGGTATCCAGTTCCGTCTCCTGAACCGCAGCCGGGGTCCCGCGGTGCGAGGCCCGCGAGCGCAGCAGGACAAGGAGCTGTACCACCGAGCGATGCTCGCGGAGATCCTGGCCGCGGAGCGCCTCCGTCTCGTCGAGGGGGAGGCGAGCGGTCTGCTCGCGGAGCACGCCGCGGTGCGGGGAGTGGGCCTGGCGGATGGGCGGGAAATCCAAGCGCCGACGGTGGTCGTGACCACGGGGACGTTCCTGGGCGGGCTGCTGCACGTTGGACTCGAGCGGAGCGCCGGCGGGCGCGTCGGCGAGGCCCCCGCCAATCTGCTCTCGCGGGCGCTCGTTTCTCTCGGCTTCCGCATGGGGCGTCTCAAGACGGGCACCCCTCCCCGTCTCGAGAGGAGGAGCGTCGATCTCGGACGATTCGAGGCCCAGTGGGGCGACCCCGAGCCGACGTTCTTCTCGGAGACGACCCGTACGACGCGGCTTCCCCAGATCGCCTGCCACATGGCGTACTCGAATCCGGAGCTGCACGACCTGGTGCGGCGCAGCCTCGATCGGTCTCCCCTGTATTCCGGCGCGATCACGTCCCGAGGCCCCCGGTACTGCCCTTCGTTCGAGGACAAGGTCGTTCGTTTTGCCGACCGTGACCGGCATCTGCTGATCCTCGAGCCCGAGGGACTCGAGAGCGACCTCATCTACATCAATGGGTTCTCGACCTCGCTTCCGGCCGAGGTTCAGGTCGAAATGGTGCGCGCCATCGAGGGGCTGGAGGACGCTCGCATGGTGCGTCCCGGATACGCCGTCGAGTACGATTTCGTGGACCCCACCGAGCTGCATCCGACGCTCGAGACGAAGCGGATCCGCGGCCTGTTCCTCGCGGGACAGATCAACGGCACGACGGGCTACGAAGAAGCCGCGGCTCTGGGCCTGGTGGCGGGAATCAACGCGGCGCTCGCGATCCAGGGCGAGCCTCCCCTGCTGCTCGGCCGGCACGAGGCGTACATCGGCATCCTCGTGGACGATCTGGTGACTCGCGGAACGACCGAGCCGTACCGGATGTTCACCTCGCGCGCGGAGCATCGCCTGCTCTTGGGCGTGGACACGGCCTCGAAGCGTCTGACGCCCCACGGTCTGCGGATCGGTCTTCTCGATCCGGAGCGCGCGGCGGCCAGCGCGGCGCGGTGGGCGCGAATCGCGGCGGCCATCGGGGCCCTCGAGACAGAGCGCGTGGCGTCGGACGCCGCTTCACGGGAGCGGCTCGCCGGCGCCGGAATCGAGATCGACGCCGGCGCGAGCGCGGCCGACCTCCTGCGCCGACCGGAGGTCGACGAAGGGACGGTCGCCGCGGCAAGCCCGGTCTTCGCACGAATCGACGCGCGAGACCGGAAGGTGATCGCCGAGACGATCAAGTACTCCGGGTACGTGGAGCGGCAGCGACGCGAGGTGCTGCGGCTCGCCCGCGCCGGCGAGCGTCGCATTCCGGATGGCTTCGCCTATCGGGGGTTGTCGGGTCTGTCGAACGAGCTGGTCGAGAAGCTCGAGAGCGTGCGGCCGGGCGACCTCGCGCGCGCGTCGCGAATCGACGGAATGACACCGGCGGCGCTCGCGCTCCTGGCGGCGCACCTCGAGCGCCCGCCGTGCGGACTCAACTCATGACCGGAGGCACCCCGACGGAGTGGTCGGGTCTCGAGGAAGAATCGATCACGGCGCGGGCCGCCGCGTGCGGGATCATCCTCGCACCGCGGACGTGCGCCGCGCTGGCGGCCCACTCCCGTGCGGTGATGGCCGCGAACGATCGGCTCCACCTCACGACCGTCGTCGATCCCGAGGAGTTCCTGGAGCGGCACATCGGGGAAGGGTTCGAGGGGGCATCGCTACTGGCCGGCGATCTGACCGGGGCGCTACTCGACATCGGGACCGGCAGCGGCTTCCCTGCCCTCGCTCTCGCCGCGGCACGAGCCGGGCTCGGTCCTATCGAGCTCGTCGAGGCGTCCGCCAAGAAGGCGGCGTTTCTGGAGAGCGCTCTGGCCTCGTGGCCAGGCGGGCGAATCAAGGTCCTGCGGCGTCAGGTGCAGCGCGCCGCCGACCTGCCGGGTGCGCGCGAGATCGCCGTCCTGACCTGCCGGGCGGTCGGCGGCTGGTTCCGCCTCCTCCCCAAGCTCGCGCCACTGCTCGCCGAGGATGGAGTGGCGCTCCTGTGGGCGGGGCCCGAAGTCGACGCGGTTCGCACGCGCGTCGCCTGGCGACGACTTCGGCTTCTGACGGTCCATCCGATTCCGCAGCGGGATCGATCCATGATCTGGATGTTCCGCAGGGCGTAGACGGGCCGATGCGGCGGCCTGCTGCAGTAACACAGAGTTAAGTCCTGCTAATACAGTGAGTTAAGAGTATTCGTCTGGCTTTCGTTGTTCAGGCGATCGCGGATTCTCTCCAGTCGACCTTCCCGATGGCGCCGATCCGGAGTGTGAGGACGGTTCCGGTGAACCGCCTGTGCTCTCGATGTACCCCGTAACCCGCTCATCGGGCGAGCGGTTGGCCTCGACGAGAGCCTTCGCGTGGATCGTACGGTACCAGGAGTGTGTTGCGGAGCGATGCGACTCACCAACTGTGTTCCACGTGGAACAATGCAGCAGGTCTCGCCTCCGCCTCCCTGCCGCGGCGGAATCGGTCTCTCGATGTTCCACGTGGAACATCCGGCACTCTTCTGTCATCCGGATCGCAGCGACTCGCCCCGAACGTGACGATGCGGCTCCGGAATCTCCGCGCCCAATGTGAAGCCCGCAGTCCCCCTTCCCGATCCGGGCTGTGGTACATTCCCGCTGATTCGCGGAGAGGTCCAGAGACGCTGCTTCCAGACGCCGGCCGCGTGCCGCTCCGAGAAAAGGAGGCCTCCCCTGGGCCGAATCGTTGCCATCGTGAACCAGAAGGGCGGGGTTGGAAAAACCACGACGGCAGTGAACCTCTGCTCCGCACTGGCGATCGCGGAGCGCCCGACGCTGCTGGTGGACGGAGACCCTCAGGCGAATTCGACCCGGGCCCTCGGCTTTCCCCACGACGCCGACCGATTGTCGCTGTACGACATCCTCGCGGAAGGCGCTTCCTTCGACGAGGCGCTGCTTCAGGTGGACTCACTTCCCCATTTGTCCCTGGTTCCCGCAGACCAGGATCTGATCGGCGCCGAAGTGGAGCTCGTCGGCGCGGAGCATCGGGAGTTCCGGCTCAAAAGTGTCCTGGACGCGGTTCGGGATCGGTTCGACTTCCTCTTCGTCGACTGCCCGCCGTCCCTGGGCCTTCTCACCGTAAACGCGCTCACTGCCGCCGATGGCGTGCTGGTGCCCGTGCAGTCGGAGTACCTGGCGCTCGAGGGAATATCCCAGCTCACCGAGACGATCCGAAGGGTCCGTGAGTCCCTCAATCCCAGGCTGGCCATTGCGGGAATCCTGATGACGATGTACGACGAGCGCACGAACCTGGCGAGGCAGGTGATCGACGAGGTCCGGGGCGTGTTCGGCGAGCAGGTCTTCCGGACCGTGATTCCCCGAAACGTGCGGCTTGGCGAAGCGCCAAGCCATGGTAAACCCATATTTCTCTATGACATCCGCTCCAAAGGGGCGGAAGCCTACTTCAGTTTGGCCAAGGAGTTCCTGGAGCATGAAGCGCAAGGCTTTGGGCAAGGGGCTTCGCAGTCTGATTCCGGAAGCACCCCGTCGCACGCTGCCTGAGGCGCAGGGCTCGGCTCCGAGCGGCTCCGAGCCGCCTGCGCCGCCGCCCCGCGTCGCGATTCCGCAGGTCGACATCGACCGGATCGTTCCGAACGAGCGGCAACCACGTGAGCGGTTCGACGACGAGTCGCTGGAGGCTCTCGCTCAATCGCTGAAGACTCAGGGTCTTCTGCAGCCCATCTTGGTCCGTCCGCTCCCCGATGGTCGTTTCGGCCTGGTGGCCGGGGAGCGCCGGTGGCGCGCGGCTCAGCGCGCCGGCCTGTTGAAAGTCCCAGCGGTCATTCGTGACATACCGGACGACCGTCTCTTGGAATTCGCCCTGATCGAGAATCTGCAGCGGGAGGAGCTGAACCCCATCGAGGAGGCGAGCGCGTATCGGGCACTCATGCAGGACCTCTCCTGGACCCAGCAGCAGGTCGCCGAACGAGTGGGAAAACAGCGGGCGACCGTCGCAAACGCGGTTCGCCTTCTGTCGCTTCCGGAGGCCGTTCAGAACTGGGTCCGCAAGGGGACGCTGTCGGCCGGCCACGCGCGGCCCCTGGCGGCTCTGGGAAGTCCAGCCGAGCAGACTTCGCTAGCCGACCGCGCGATCCGGGAAGGGCTGTCGGTCCGGGAGGTCGAGGCGCGGGTCGCTCGGCTCCAGCGGGCCCGACCCGACGAGGGTCCTGCGCGTCGCGATCTGGTGCGGAAGGACCCGAACGTCACGGCCGCAGAGGAGAGCCTGCAGCGCGCCGTGGGTACCAAGGTTCGCATCGTGCAGAACCGAAAGGGCGCCGGTCGACTCGAACTGCATTTCTACTCGGCCGAAGAGTTGGAGCGGCTGTATCAGCTTCTCGCTCGCGGGGCGCGGGGAAAATAACATGCAGACAATAATGTCGGCTGGACTGACTGCGCAGACAATAATGTCGGCGTCATGTCGTGAGCGGCGAAAGCCGCGGCCGTCGGCTACTGAAGCGCGTAGTCCTGGCTCTGGGTCCGCTGTCTGGGTGATGGGCCGACAATAATGTCTGCGTAGCGCGACTGGCCGACTTTTTTGTCTGCGACTTGGCATCAGCCGACATTTCCGTCGGCGTGTTCGAGACCGAGGGGCTGGGACCGTCAAAGACGGGGACTCTCGGGGTGCACGATAGGAAAGCGGGGAAACGATGCTGCGAATCGGGGACGGTCCCTCCTGAGGCCCCCTGGGCCTCTCGAGAAACAGATGGTCGCGGGCCTTGCCCCCGAACCCCATTCCCGCCCTCCACGACGCCGGCGGACCGGCATCGCTCCGGGTTGGGCTGGTTTCCTCCCGAGGTGTCGGGAGAACGCACGTTAGGCAGCTCATGAGGGACTGTCCCCGATTCGCTTCGATTCAGCTCCTCGCCGCCTTCCTGTCGGACACCAGAATTCTCGTGATTCCTTGACTTTCCCGAAGCCGCTGTGGTAGCGTCCGCGGTCTTCCGAGAGGATCCCGGATTGAGGCGGTCCGACCCCCAAGATGCCATCGGGTCAGCCCAGGGCAGGGGAGCGCTCCTGGGTTCCAAGACGAGGAGTGCATGAAGGACCGAAAGCTCGCGGTCCGTTACGCCCGCGCGATCCTGGGCGCGTTCCCCGATCCCCGCGAGGCCGGGGCCGTGGACGGGTTCCTCACGAATCTGGGAGCGGCGATCGAAGGTTCGGCCGAGCTGAGATCGATGCTTCTGAACCCCTCGGTGCCGAAGTCGATCCGGACGGCTGCGTTGACGGCGCTCGCCGACCGGTCGGGAGCTGGCAAGCCTCTCGCGAGGTTCCTCGAGACCATCGTGGACCATGGCCGCGTCTCCGCGATTCCAGCGATCGCCGAGACGTACCACGAGCTGCGCGAGAAGGCGGCGGGAATCGTGCCGGTCTCCATCGAGAGCGCTCGGCCCATGCCGCAGGATCTGCTGCAGCGGGCGCAGGTCTCCCTGGAGAGGCTGACGGGCAAACGGGTCCGCCTCACCTGCACGGTGGACCCGACCCTTCTCGGGGGACTGATCACACGCATCGGCTCGAACGTCTATGACGGGAGCCTGCGAACGCAGATTTCCGGACTTCGCCGCCGAATGGTCGAGGAGTAGGCATGGAGATCAAGGTCGACGAGATCAGCAAGATCATCCGCCAGCAGATCGAAGGGTACCAGCGCCAGACCGACCAGGCCGAGGTCGGCGCGGTGCTCTCGGTGGGGGACGGAATCGCGCGCATCTATGGTCTCGAGAAGGTCATGGCGGGCGAGCTGATCGAGTTGCCCCACGGGGTCATGGGCATCGCGCTGAACCTGGAGGAGGACAGCGTGGGTGCGGTGCTCCTGGGTGAGACGACGCAGATCAAGGAGGGGGACGAGGTTCGGCGGACCAGGCGAATCATGCAGGTGCCGGTGGGAGAGGCCATGGTCGGTCGGGTGGTCAACCCTCTCGGCCACCCGCTGGACGACAAGGGGCCCGTCGCGACCACCGCATTCTTGCCGATCGAGCGCATCGCCCCCGGAGTGGTCGATCGAACCCCGGTGCGGGAGCCGGTCCAGACCGGCCTCAAGGCCATCGACGCGATGATCCCCATCGGCCGCGGCCAGCGCGAGCTGATCATCGGCGATCGTCAGACCGGCAAGACCGCGCTCGCCGTCGACACGATCATCAACCAGAAAGGGGCCGGGGTCATCTGCATCTACGTGGCCATCGGTCAGAAGCAGTCGACCGTCGCCCAGGTGGTGAAGACCCTGGAGGACGTCGGCGCCATGGGCCACACGATCGTGGTGTCCGCCTCCGCCTCGTCGCCTGCGTCCGTCCAGTACCTCGCTCCCTACGCCGGCTGCGCCATCGGCGAGTACTTCCAGTTCACGGGAGCCGACGGCAAGCCCGCTTCGAAGAGCAACCCCGGCCGCGCGGTCGTCTGCATCTACGATGACCTCTCGAAGCACGCGGCGGCGTACCGCGAGATCTCGCTCCTTCTTCGTCGGCCGCCGGGCCGCGAGGCGTACCCGGGCGACGTTTTCTACCTCCACTCCCGCCTCCTCGAGCGCGCCGCGAAGCTCAACGATGCGCAGGGCGGAGGCTCGCTCACGGCGCTTCCCGTCATCGAGACCCAGGCGGGCGATCTGTCGACCTACATCCCCACGAACGTGATCTCGATCACCGACGGCCAGATTTTCCTCGAGTCGGACCTCTTCTACTCGGGGATCCGACCGGCGGTGAACGTCGGACTTTCCGTCTCTCGCGTGGGGGGCAACGCCCAGATCAAGGCGATGAAGCAGGTCGCGGGCACGCTCCGTCTCGCCCTCGCGCAGTATCGCGAGCTGGCGGCGTTCGCCCAGTTCGGCTCCGACCTGGACAAGGCCACCCAGGCCCAGTTGAGCCGGGGCCGCCGCCTCACCGAGATCCTCAAGCAGGGGCAGTACTCCCCGATCCCGGTGGAGAAGCAGATCCTGATCATCTACGCCGGCACGAACGGCTACCTGGACGATCTGCCGGTGGAGATGTGCCTCCCGTTCGAGCGGGAGCTCTACAGGTACCTCGACCTGCAGCATCGCGAGCTCCAGAAGCAGATCGTCGAGAAAGGCGCCCTGGACGACGACCTGCGCGGACGCATCAAGAAGGCGCTGGATGCGTTCAAGGAGGAATTCGCGGCGACCAACCGACCGGGGGCGTAAGGCGGGCGCGGCCCGACGGCCCGGGGACCACACATGGCGAAGACCCGCGAGATCCGCCGGCGTATCCGTTCCATCCGGAGCACGATGCAGCTCACCAAGGCGATGAAAATGGTGAGCGCGGCGAAGCTGCGTCGATCCCAGGAACGGATCGTCCGGGCGCGCCCCTTCGCGCGACGGATGCAGGAGGTCCTGCGCTCGCTGGCCTCGCGGGCCAACCCCGCGGCGCACCCGCTCCTGCGGGTTCGGGGCGAACGGCGCGTCGAGGTCGTCGTCATCTCGGCGGACAAGGGCCTGTGCGGATCCTTCAATACGAACATCGTCAAGACCGCCCTTGGATTCCTCCAGGCGAACGGCGATCGCGAGCAGGTCGTCATTCCGGTGGGAAAGAAAGGGCGCGACTACTTCCGGCGGAGGCAGTACCCCATTCTCCGGGAACGGGTCGACGTGTTCCGGGGGCTCGACTACCCCCTCGCCGCGGAGATCGCCCGGGAGCTGATGGACCGGTACGCGGCCGAGGAAGTGGACGGGGTGTACCTCGTGTACAACGAGTTCAAGTCGGCGATCCAGCAGCGTCCGGTCGTCGAGAGGCTCCTGCCGATCGAGCGTATGGACTTGCCGCCCGGAGAGATGGCCGAGGACTACCTCTACGAGCCGGAGCCGCAGGCGCTCTTCGCCGCGCTCCTGCCGCGTCACGTAGAGGTCCAGGTGTTCCGGGCGCTGCTCGAGTCCAACGCGGCGGAGCAAGCGGCGCGGATGACGGCCATGGATTCTGCGTCGAGCAATGCGGCGGAGTTGATCGACGCCCTGACGCTCCACATGAACCGTGTGCGACAGGCTTCCATCACGACGGAGATCATCGAGGTGGTTTCGGGCGCCGGGGCGCTCGGATAGGATGCAGGAGTCGGGTTCCCGCTCGAGACGTCTCCCCGCAAGCGCGGGTCTCCCTCGCGGAGCCCGCGCAGGGAAGATCGAGCGGCGAGGTGGCCAAGACCAGCGGAGATCCAAATGGGAACGATCGGAAAGGTGGTCCAGATCATCGGTCCAGTGGTGGACGTGGAGTTCGAGGAGGGGCAACTCCCGTCGATCTACAACGCGGTCCATGTCACCGACCCGGGAACCGAGACCGGCGTCCCGGTGGACGTCATCGTCGAGGTCGAGCAGCATCTGGGAGAGAACAAGGTCCGGTGCGTCGCCATGGAGCCGACCGACGGGATGGTGCGCGGCATGGCCGCCGCGGACCTCGGCGAAGCGATCAAGGTGCCGGTCGGGGAGGCGACTCTGGGGCGCGTGATGAACGTCATCGGAAAGCCCGTAGACAAGCTCGGACCGATTTCGGAGACCGAGCGATGGCCGATCCACCGCGAGGCCCCCACGTTCGCGGACCAGTCGACCCGGATCGAGATGTTCGAGACCGGCATCAAGGTCATCGACCTGCTCGAGCCGTACATGAAGGGGGGCAAGACCGGCCTCTTTGGCGGCGCCGGGGTGGGCAAGACGGTGCTGATCATGGAGCTGATCAACAACGTCGCCCTGAAGCACGGGGGCTATTCGGTTTTCGCGGGAGTCGGGGAGCGGACTCGCGAGGGGAACGACCTCTGGCTCGAGTTTCAGGAGTCCGGGGTGGTGAACATCAAGGACCCGAGGAAGTCCAAGGCCTCCCTGGTGTACGGCCAGATGACCGAGCCACCGGGGGCTCGCCTGCGCGTGGCGCTGACCGGTCTCACGGTGGCCGAGTACTTCCGTGACGTCCAGCACCAGGACGTGCTCCTCTTCATCGACAACATCTTCCGCTTCACCCAGGCGGGCTCCGAGGTGTCGGCTCTGCTGGGTCGGATGCCCTCGGCGGTGGGGTACCAGCCCACGCTTGCGAGCGAGATGGGCGAGCTTCAGGAGCGCATCACCTCCACGAACAAGGGATCCATCACCTCCGTGCAGGCCATCTACGTTCCCGCCGACGACTACACCGACCCGGCGCCGGCGACGACGTTCGCGCACCTGGACGCCTCCACGAACCTCTCGCGCCAGATCGCGGAGCTCGGGATCTACCCGGCGGTGGACCCCCTGGCGTCCACCTCGCGCATCCTGGATCCGCGGATCCTCGGCGACGATCACTTCAACACGGCCCGCGCCGTTCAGGTCGTCCTGCAGCGGTACAAGGACCTCCAGGACATCATCGCGATCCTCGGCATGGACGAGCTGTCGGAGGACGACAAGCTGATCGTGTCGCGCGCGCGGAAGCTGCAGAAGTTCCTCTCGCAGCCGTTCTACGTCGCGGAGCAGTTCACCGGCATGCAGGGCCGCTACGTGAAGATCGACGAGACGGTGAAGGGCTTTCGGGAGATCCTGGACGGCAAGCACGACGAGGTGCCGGAGCAGGCGTTCTACATGGTGGGAACGATCGAAGAGGTCGTCGAAGCCGCCCGGAAGATCCACGCCGAGGCCGCATAACCGGATCTCGGTGGAGTCGCCGCCATGACCTACGACAAGCTCGACCTGGAGATCGTCACGCCGGATCGTCTCGTTTTCTCCGAGACCGTGGACGAGGTCGTGCTCCCCGGAATCGAGGGGTACTTCGGCGTCCTTCCGGGGCACGCTCCGTTCCTCTCCGCCCTCGCGCCCGGGGAAGTTACCGTGCGCGTGGGTGGCCGCAGCCGTTTTCTCTCGGTATCCGGCGGGTTCGTGGAAGTCCTGAGGGACCGGGTCAGCGTGCTCGCCGAGGCGTGCGAGCGGGCCGAGGAAATCGACCTGGAACGAGCTCAGCAAGATCGGGACGGCGCGGAGAACGCGATCCGCAACGAGTCCTCCGAGGCGAAGCTTCGACGGGCGCAGGAGCGGCTCGCGAAAGCCACGGCGAGAATCCAGGTGCAGCGCCGAGCGCGTCCGTCCTGAGCGCCGGCCCCGCTCGGGAGGGGGCATGCACATCCCGCGCTCCGTGGGCGCCGCCGCGCTGGGGGCGTGGCTCGCTCTCTTCGCGGCCGGTTGCGATCGCAGCGTGCCCATCGGGGTGGTGCTGTCCGAGAGCGGCGTGGCCTCCGTGTACGGCGAAAAGGTGAAACGAGGCGTCGAGCTGGCGCTGCGGGAGGTGAACGCAGCGGGCGGCTACCGCGGCCGCCGTTTCGAGCTGCTCTATCGGGACGACGCCACGAACCCGGCCGTGGCTCGCCGGGTCGTGGAGGAGCTGATCCGGGAGCGGGACGTGCGCATCGTCATCGGCCCCATCGTCTCGTCGGTGGCGCTCGCCATCGCACCGATCTGCGAGGAGCACCACGCGATCCTCCTGTCTCCCACCGCGTCCGCCCCGCAGATCACGGACGCGGGGGAATTCGTGTTCCGCAACTACCCGTCCGATGTCCTCGAGGGAACCTCCATGGCCCGGTTCGCCAAGGAGCTCGGCCTGGAGCGCATCGTCATCCTGGCGGTGGACAACTCGTTCGGCGCCGGCCTGGAGGCGGTGTTCCGGCAGCAGTACACGAGCAAGCTCCGGCAGGTGGTGCGGACGTTCCACTTCGAGGAGGCCGACGAGGCGTCGTTCGAGCCGATGATCCGGCAGGTGCGGGAGCTCGCGCCCGACGGGATCTATCTCGTTGCCTACCTCGGCGACGCGGACGACCTCCTGCGAGCGATTCGCGCTGCGGGGATCGGCGCGGTCGTCCTGGGTGCGTCGTCGATGACGGAGGACATCGCTCGCCTCTCCGGGACCGCCGCGGAGAACCTGGTTTTTCCTCAGCCGACCTTTGATTCCTCGTCCCCGGAGCCGGCGGCTCGATCGTTCGTCGAGGCGTACCGGCGCGCGTACGGGGAGGATCCCGAGATGTTCGCGGCCCACGGCTACGACGCGCTCAAGCTCGTCCTCGAGGCGATGGAGCGCGGCGGATCGCCCCGCGCCGAGGACGTGAAGCGAGGCCTTCTCGGCATCGAGAACTACGCGGGCGCGTCGGGCAACCTCTCCTTCGACGACAACGGGGACGTGGTCCAGTACCCGCGGCTCTTCGTGATCCGGCAGGGGAAGGCGATGCAGTACGACCGGTTCGTGGAGCAGGGCGGTACGATTCTCCCCGACGGGCACCGTTGAGGTGGCACGATGACCAACGATGCGTACGGCCGGCCGCACCTGTCCGTTCTGATCCCCGCATACAACGAGGAACGACGCCTCGGGCCGACGCTCGAGAAGGTCGCTACGTACTTCGAGGCGCGCCGGGTTTCTTGGGAGACGGTCGTCGTGGACGACGGCTCCGCCGACGGAACCTCCCGTATCGCCACGGAGTTCCTGCGAGGCCGGCGAGGCCGGGTGATCCGTAACCCCGACAACCGTGGGAAGGGATTCTCCGTTCGGCGGGGTTTCCTGGAATCGACCGGTCGATGGGTCCTGCTCACCGATGCCGACCTCTCGGCGCCCATCGAGGAGCACGCCAAGCTCGCCGCGGCGGTGAGGGACCACGATCTGGACGCCGCCATCGGCTCGCGCGGGCTCTCGGAGTCGAGGATCGAGGTCCGGCAGCGCTGGGTGCGGGAGACCATGGGGAAGACGTTCAATCGCCTGATCCGCGCGGCGACCGGCCTCTCCTTCCGCGACACCCAGTGCGGATTCAAGCTGATCCACCACGAGCGATGCCGGCCTCTCTTCGAGAAAATGGTCGTCGATCGGTTCGCGTTCGACGTGGAGTTCCTGTTCCTCTGCATCCGGTTCGGCCTGAAGGTGCGGGAGGTCCCCGTGATCTGGAGGAATGCCCCCGGCTCCAAGGTCGGCCTGATCGCGGACCCCCTGAACATGCTCTTCGACGTGGCTCGCGTGAGATGGCGGTTCCGGCAGGGCCTGTACAATCCCAAGGGCACGATTCCCGGTTCCGGAGGCGCCCCCGAATGACCCGTCCGCCTCGCTTCGCCGCGGAGAAGGTCGTCACCCTCTCGACGCTTCTCGATCGGCTCCGCGAAGAGAAGATCCGCGGCAAGACGGTCGTCTTCACGAACGGCTGCTACGACTTGCTCCACGCGGGCCACCTCCACCTTCTCGAGTCCGCCGCGGCGATGGGCGATCTCCTCGTGGTGGGTCTGAACAGCGACGAGTCCGTCTCCCGAGCGAAGGGGCCGTCGCGCCCCCTGGTCCCGTTCTCGGACCGCGCGGTGCTGCTCGCCGGCCTCGAGGTCGTCGACTGGGTGGTCGGCTTCGACGAGGACACGCCGGCCGCCTTGGTGGATGCCGTGCTGCCCGATGTCCTGGTCAAGGGAGGGGACTGGACACCGGAACGGATCGTCGGGAGAGAAACGGTCGAGTCTCGAGGCGGGCGGGTCGTCTCGGTCCCCCTCGCGCCCGGGCTCTCCTCGACATCCCTCGTCGAGAGGATCCGCGCCGATGCGCCCGGCCGTCGCACGGTCGGCGAGGAGCCGTGACCGACCGCGCGCGGCTGTTCGGCCCCGTCGCCGATGCCGCGTTCTTCCGGGACCTCGTTCGACGCATCCAGCACGACGGGAAGGGGTCCGAGGCTTCAGGGCTCGTGGGCGGTGCCCGCGGTCTGGTCCTGACCCTGCTCGCCGCCGAGATCGAACGGAAGATCCTGCTGGTCGTTCCCGACGACACTGCACTCGAAGCGTGGGAGCGGGACCTCGCGGCGTTCTCCTCGCTGCTCGGCAGGGACCCCCGCCGAGTGGTGCCGCTACCGGCGCTCGACGCGGATCCTTACGACGGGATCCCGCCCCATCCTGAGGTCGCCCGCGAGCGAATCGTGGCGCTAGGGCGCCTGGCGCGGGGAGAGGTGGACGTCCTCCTCACCCCTGCGCGCTCCCTGCTCGCCTGGCTGCCATCGCCGGACGAGCTCGCCTCGCGCGTGCGGGTGATCCGCAAGGGCGACGTCGTGCCTCCCGAGCGGTTCGTGCTCGAGGCGATGGAATCCGGGTACCGGCGCGTCGAGGTGGTGAGCGCGCCGGGCGAGGTTTCGCGGCGCGGCGGCATCGTGGACATCTTCTCCCCGACCGCGGAGGAGCCGGTCCGCGTCGAGTTCTTCGGCGACACGGTGGACTCGCTCCGCGCGTTCGACACGGACCACCAGCGATCCACCCGGATTCTGGAGGAGGCGGTCGTCGGGCCGTCGGCCGAGAGCCCGCCGACGGAGTCGGCGCTGGAACGACTGGGAACCTATCTGGAGGACGGCGCCCGACGCGCCCGGGAGAAGGACGATCCGGTGCGGGCGTTCCGGGAGAGGATCGAGCAGCTGCGCGGTCAGGGATACTTCCCCGGGGTCGAGGCGCTGGCGCAGCTCACGGCGGCGCGACCCGTCCTCCTCTTCGAGCACGCGCGCTCTCTTCTCCTCGTCGTCGACGAGCCCGAGCGTGTGGACGACGAATTGACCCGCGCCGCGCACGATCTCCGGACCTCGTACGAGGCCAGCGGGGACCGCATCCTCCCGCCGCCGGACCGCCTCTTCGCGGATTCGCACCGAGTGCGCTCCGAGCTGACGAACGCGAAGCTCTTCCTGAGGGAGCTCCACTTGAAGGCGACTGCTCCCGGCCCGAGCACCTCGATCGTGGCGTCCCGAAGCGCCCCTGCATTCGCGGGAAAGGTCGCCCGTCTGGTGGAGAGCCTCGAGGTCGCGCGAGACGCGGGGCGACGGACGATCTGCGTGATGCGAGCGCCGGGCGGGGCCGGTCGCCTCGCGGAGATCCTCGACGAGTACGGGCTTGCGCCGGCCGTGAGCACCGACCCGGCGCGGGAGCGCGGCGATGTCTTCACCCCGGGAGGGCTGTTCGTGGTCGTGGGCGGCCTCCGCGCCGGCTTCGAGTTCCCCGAGATCGGCCTCACCATCCTGACGGACCGGGAGATCTTCGGCGAGGAATCGAAGGCGGTGGAGAGAAAGGCCGCCATCCGCACCGCCTTTCTCTCCGACTTCCACGACCTCAAGGTCGGAGACCTCGTGGTGCACGTGGACCACGGCGTCGCGCGGTACGGCGGGCTCGGGAGGCCGAAGGGGGGCAGCCTCAACCGCGACTTCATGGTGCTCGAGTTCGAAGGGGGAGACCGGCTTTTCGTCCCCGTCGACCGGCTCGACCTGGTGCAGCGGTACAGCGGGGTCGCGGGGCGCGCGCCGGCCCTCGACCGCCTCGGCGGCCTGGGGTGGGAGCGCGTCAAATCCCGCGTGCGGAAATCGGTCGAGTCCATGGCCAAGGAGCTCCTCGATCTCTATGCGCACCGCACGGCCGCGACCGGGCACCCGTTTTCGCCGGATACCGCCTGGCAGAGAGAGCTCGAGGCGGCCTTTCCTTTCGAGCCGACCCCCGACCAGCGGCGCGCCATCGACGAGGTGAAGTCGGACATGGAGTCGTCACGCACCATGGACCGTCTGATCGTCGGCGACGTCGGGTTCGGGAAGACCGAAGTAGCCGTGCGCGCCGCGTTCAAGGCGGTCATGGACGGGTTCCAGGTGGCCATGCTCGCCCCGACCACCGTCCTGGCGGTCCAGCACTTCAAGACGTTCCGCGAGCGGTTCGCGCCGTTCCCGGTTCGGGTGGAGATGGTCTCACGCTTCCGATCGGATGCCGAGGTCCGGAAGACCCTGCTCGGAGTCGAGAGCGGCGAGGTCGACGTGCTGATCGGCACGCACCGCCTGCTGTCGAAGGACGTACGCTACCGCCGGCTGGGCTTGCTCATCGTGGACGAGGAGCAGCGATTCGGCGTGGCCCACAAGGAAAGGCTCAAGAAGCTATCCCTTCATATCGACATCCTCACGATGACCGCCACGCCCATTCCCCGCACCTTGCAGATGTCGCTGGCGGGGGTGCGCGATCTGTCGATCATCGAGAGTCCGCCTCCCGGCCGCATGGCGATCCAGACCTATCTGGTGCCGTTCCGGAAGGGGGTGGTGGCGCAAGCGATCCGGCAAGAGATGCGCCGGCAAGGCCAGACGTTCGTCGTCCACAACCGCGTCGAGACCCTCCCGGCATTGACGAGAGCCGTCCGGGAGCTGGTCCCCGAGGCGCGCGTGGTCGTGGCCCACGGCCAGATGCCCGAGCGCGAGCTCGAATCGGTGATGCTCCGCTTCGTGGATCACGAGGCCGACGTCCTCGTCACCACGACAATCATCGAGAACGGGCTCGACATCCCCAGGGCAAACACGATCATCGTGAACCGCGCGGACCGCTTCGGCCTGGCGCAGCTCTACCAGCTCCGCGGACGCGTGGGACGGAGCCAGCACCACGCGTACGCGTACTTCATCGTTCCGAGTCCACACACCCTGCACGAAACCGCCCGCCGGCGGCTCCGGGCGCTCCAGGAGTTCAGCGAGCTGGGTGCCGGTTTCCGCCTGGCGGCGGCCGACCTCGAGATCCGGGGAGCGGGGGAGTTCCTCGGCACGAAACAGCACGGCCACATCGCCGCCTTGGGGTTCGACCTCTACTGCCAGCTGCTGGAGAAGGCGGTGCAGGAGCTTCGCGGAGAAGCCGTCGAAGCGCGGGCGCCGGCGGCGCTTCACCTGGGGGTCGACATCAAGATCCCCGAGAGCTACCTGCCGGATGCGGGAGACCGGCTGGCTCTCTACAAGCGCCTGGCCGGCGCACGGCACGACGGCGAGGTGGACCGTCTGCAGGGGGACACGGAGGACCGGTACGGCCACCTGCCCCCTCCCGGACGAAACCTCTTCGACATGGCCCGCCTGCGACTGGTCGCGGAGCGTGCCGCGGTGCGAAGCGTGGACGTGGCCGACGCGAGACTCCAGATACGCTTCCACGAGCGTCCGCCGTTCGAGCCGGCCCGGATCGTGGAGCTGATCGCGCGGGAGAGGGGCACGCTGACTCCGTCGGGTATGATGCTCCTCCCCGCTCCGGAGCGGGCCTCCGAGCGGATCCGGGCCGTGCGCGACGTGCTGGAGAGAGTCCTGGGAAGTCCGGCCGCCTGAGCGGGACCAAGCATGAAGGACCGAGGCATCTCGATTGCCTGCTGGATGGCGGTCGCCGCTCTGCTCGTGTCCTGCGAGGAGCCGCCCGATCCGTCGCTCCTTCCGGTGGCGCAGATCGACGATCAAATCCTGACGCGAGCGGACTTCCAGCTCTACCTCGATGCGAACCTGCTGAGGGAAGGCGAGGGGGATGGGCAAGAGGAGCCGTCGAGCGCCAACGAGAGTGCGAGAGTCCTGAGTCGCCTGTTCGATAACTTCATCGACGAGCAGGCGCTCCTGCGCGAGGCCGAGCGCCGGGGGATCCAGGTGTCGGACGAGGAAATCTCGGCGTGGATCCCCTCGGAAGCGGGAGACACACGACGGGCCGATGGGGCCGGGAACGATCCAAGACGGGTTCGCGCGCGGCGTGACCTGGCGATCCAGAAGCTGCTGGGGAGCAACGCCCGGAGCCGGGCCACGGTCACGCCGGACGAGATCGAAGCCTACGTCGCGCAGCATCGGGAATCCGCCTCTCCGGAGCGGCGCCTCGTCCTTCGCTCTCTCCTCGTGGATTCCGACGAACAGGCACGAACGATCCACGAGGACCTCGAACGCCACAGAACCAGCTTCGCTGCCGCCGCGGCCGCGGCCGGAGGGGCGCAGAACCAGGGCCAGCCTCTCGAAGTGGACCTCGACGGTCTGCCCGAGCCGGTACGGGCGGAAGTGTCCCGGCTCTCGCCCGGGGAAGTCAGCGCTCCGGTCCGCGTCCACGGAAGCCTGTTCCTCTTCCAGGTGGACGCGTGGGTGGCGGGCGACGGTGAGGAGCGGCTGCGGAGCCAGGCACGGGAAGAGCTCCTTCGCGCGAAGTACGCCGAGGCATCGCGCCGGCTCCTCGACGAGGTCAAGAGCGCGGCTCACGTGAAGCTCATGCTCGAGAATCTCCCGTTCCGGTACGTCGCGGAACCGGCGGGGGACTGACAACGACCGGTCGGGAACGGCTGCTTCGTTCGGCGAAACCGTCTCGTCACGGATCCCTCGCACCCCACGGGTTCGCGCGGATGGCCCCCCGGGAGACGCCCCATTAGAATGTCCAAGCGGATCCATCGGTGGGTGCGGGACACTAGCCCGCTTCATTCACGAAGGTCCGTCGCAGGGCGCGAGACCCGAGGACGTCGAGCAGGATGGGCAGATTCGCGACTCGACTGAGCTCGCCGAAGTCGGTCGCAGTAGGTCTTTCGTGGATGATCCGGGCTAGGCGGAGGCTCCGATGAAAGCGAAAACACTGAGAATCTTCGCCGTGGCGTGGATCGCCGCTCTCCTTGGCTCCGGTCCGACTCACACGGAGGTCGTCGAGGAGGTCGTCGCGTGGGTCAACGGCGACGTCATCGCGAAGTCCGAGCTGGAGCAGGAGGAGCAGATGCTCCTCGCGGAGATCTACCGCCGTTTCACCGGGGCCGAGCTCGACGCTCAGGTGAAGAAAGCCCGCACCGGGCTTCTCGACAGGATGATCGACCAGAAAATCCTCCTCCAGAGGGCGGAGCGCCTCTTCGACGTATCGAAGATGGGCGGGAGCCTGATCGACGAGTTCAAGCAGCAGAACAAGTTCAAGAACGACGACGAGTTGCAGCGAGCACTCGACCAGGAAGGCATCACCGTCGACGACCTGAAACGTCGCCTGATCGAGATGTACGCCCCACAAGAGATGATCCGTGTCGAGGTCGTGGGGCGACTGTCGATCTCGGACCGAGAGATCGCCGCGTACTACGACGCGCACCCTGAGCTGTTCGACGTGCCGGCGAAGGCGACGATCCGGGAAATCGTCCTCCTTGCGGACGAAGCGAACCGCGAGGCGCGCCGGGCCGAGGCAGAGAAGATCCGCGAGCGCGCCGCGGCGCCGGGCGCGGATTTCGCCGCGCTGGCCGGAGAGGTTTCGGACGCCGGCACCAAGTCGACCGGAGGCCTCCTCGCAGCGGTGGGGAAGGGAGACCTGGCTCCGGCGCTCGAACAGTCTGCGTTCGAGGATCCCGTCGGCCAGGTGAGCGCCGTCATCGAGATGCCCCACGGCTTTCATATCCTCAAGGTGGACGAGCGCTCGGACGCGCGCAGGCGTACGCTCGAGGAATCAAAAGAAGACCTTCGCTCGCGAATCCAGGACGAGAAGTACGCCGCCGAGCTGGCGAAGTACCTGAAGAAGGCCCGTGCGGAGTCCGAGATCGTCGTGAAGGAGAAGTACAAGTCGAGGCTCCAGCCGAGGCCTTGAGGCGGGTGGCTTCGGCCCGTCGCTCTCCGCTCTCGAGGATCAGCAGTGCGCGGGCTTCGCCCCCACTCCCGCCCTCCGCGACGCCGGCGGACCGGCGTCGCTCGGGTTGGGCTTGTTTCTTCCCGAGGTGTCGGGGGAACGGCCGTGAGGCTGCTCGCATACTCCGCGGCGGAGCGCTCCTTGCGGCGAACTCGCGGCCGATGTTAGATTGAACGTGTTCGGACCCGGTACCCCCTTGCGGTCCGAGACTGCTGGCCTTCTCAACAATCGCGACTTCCGGATGCTCGTGGAACATCAGGAGTAAACACATGGTCAACCGGAAACTTGTGCGACCGAACCTAGCCGAGATCAAGGAACGGCTCTCGGCGCCCCGTCCCGCGCCGGTCGCCGGTCCCCCCGCGGCCGGGGCGCCCCATCCGGCACGCGAGGCTCCTCATGGCGGGGCTGCCGGCGCTGCGAGGCGGCGACCCGTCCCCCCGGAGCAGACCAGCGCGGAAGCCTTCTACTACCTCAAACAGATGAACAACCGGACGCCCATGGTGGTGGTCCTGGACGACGGAGAGCAGCTCCGCGGGCACATCGAATGGTACGACCGGGCGTGCATCAAGGTAAACCGGGAGGGGAGTCCGAACCTGCTCGTCTTCAAGCACGCGATCAAGTACGTCTTCAAGCAGGAGGAGGAACGGGACGCCGCCCCTGACGGCGGGCCCGCCTAGGCGATCGTTGGGTGCCCGAGGTCAGCCCAGACTGGCCGTTGTGATACGAAGCATCGCAGGGTGAAGAGCCGATCCGGCGGCGACGATATCGCCGGTCGCGAGGATCGAATCCCCACCCGTCACGTCGGTCACGATCCCTCCAGCCTCCCGAACGAGAAGGACGCCGGCGGCGACATCCCAGGGAGACAGGCCGATCTCCCAGAATCCGTCGTAGCGACCGCACGCCGTGTGCGCCAGGTCGAGCGCTGCGGATCCGGCCCGGCGCATGCCGGAGGTCGAGCGAACGAACGACTCGAATGCGCGAAGGTACCCCTCGAGTCGCCGCAGCTCCCGGAACGGGAAGCCAGTCGCGATGAGCGCGTCGTCCAGGCGAACCGCCTGGCTGCAGCGGATCGGGGCCCCGTTGAGCCGAGCCCCGGCTCCCCGGCTGGCGTGAAACGTCTCTTCGTGGCACGGGTCGTGGATGGCCCCCGCCAGAAGTCCGAATCGGTCTTCGAGAGCCACCGACACCGAGAAGACCGCCACTCCGTGAATGAAGTTCGTCGTTCCGTCCAGCGGATCGATGATCCACCTGTACTCCGACGATCGCGAATCCGCCGTGCCTTCCTCGGCGAGGATGGCATGATCGGGAAACCTCCGCCGGATGCAATCCACCACCGCCGCCTCCGAGGCCCGATCGACCTCGGTCACGAAATCGTGAAGCCCCTTCGCCTCGACGCTCAGAGGAGCCTGCTCCCGGAAGCGGCTGCGCAGCAGATCGCCGCCCACGCGCGCCGCCTCGCAGGCCGCCTCCTCGAACATCGCGGAGTCGTTCTCGAAGCGGCCGGCAGGGCGCGGATCAAGAGGGGAGTGGCTCATGATCCGGGTCCTCCTTGGCGCGCCGCCGCGCCCGGGGATGGGTGCGATCGTAGACCTGGATCAGGGCCTCGACGCTCACGTGGGTGTATCGCTGGGTGGTCGACAGCGAGGAATGCCCTAGCAGCTCCTGGATCGCGCGCAGGTCCGCCCCCGCGCCGAGCAGGTGCGTGGCGAAGGAATGCCGCAACGCGTGCGGGGACACGTGTCCCTGGACGGCGGCTTCCAGGATTCGGCGATCGAGGATCCTCCGAATGCTCCGGTCGGTGAGCCGGCCTCCGCCGCGGAAATTGAGGAACACGGCCTCGGCGTTGCCGCCTCGGACGCGCAGCGGCCGCGCGGCGTCGAGCCAGGCTTCGAGCGCGTGGGCGCTCTTCTTGCCGAACGGGACCATCCGTTCCTTGCCTCCCTTTCCAACGACCTGGACGACCCGTTCGCGAAGATCGACGTCGTCGAGACTGAGCGAGACCAGCTCGCTGACCCGAAGCCCGGTCGCGTAGAGCAGCTCGAGGATCGCCCGGTCGCGTAGCGACGCGGGGTCGGCCGACCGGATCCGGTCGAGAAGCGCGAACATCTCGTCGACCGTGAGATCGCGGGGGAGCCGATTCGGCCGGCGCGGGGTGGGAACGGCTTTCGCGGGGTTGGTCTCGATCCGCCTTTCCCGGACGGCGTGCTCCAGAAAGGACCGCACCGTGGACAGCTTCCGCGCGATCGAGGATTTGTGGAGGCCCCGGTGGTGCAGCGACGCCACGAAGCCGCGCACGGCCAGCGCATCGATGCGCTCAGGACCGGTCTGCGCCACCCCGTCTTGCTGCCCGGCAATGAACGCTCCGAGCTGGGCGAGGTCGCTCTCGTACGCCCGGACGGTCTCGCGAGATGCGCGCCGCTGATCCTTCAAGTAGGCGAGGAACCGATCCACCGCCTCGACGAAGGGCCCCCTCGCGGTCATGGAGTCCTTGCCGGTGCGGGCCGCTCGCCCGCGTTCTCCAGGAAGCGTTCGAGGGACCGAAGCGCGCGCGCCGATCGAGCTTCGCGCGCCTGCCTGCGGCTGCGGGCTCCGGGAGGCGGAGGGGGCAGGAGGCCGAACGCGGCGTTCATGGGCTGGAAGCCGGAGGAATCGGCTCCGGAGACGTAGCGGGTGAGGGCGCCGAGCATCGAGTCTTCCGGGGGAATGATCGTATCGCATCCGAGGACGAGCCGCGCAGCGTTCATCCCGGCGAGGAGGCCCGTCGCGGCGGACTCGGTGTAGCCTTCGACGCCGCAGATCTGGCCGGCGAGGAAGAGCCCTGGCCGCGCGCGGGTCTCGAGGGTGGGTCGGAGCACGGCCGGCGCGTTGACGTAGCAGTTGCGGTGGACCTGGCCGAGTCGCAGGAATTCGGCGCGCTCGAGTCCGGGAATCATCCGGAAGATCCGGGACTGATCGGGCCAGCGGGTCTGGGTCTGGAACCCGACCATGGAGTAGTGCTCCGCGGCGAGGTTGTCCTGGCGCAGCTGCACGACGGCCCAGGGCCGCCGTCCGGTGCGGGGGTCGACGAGCCCGACGGGCTTCATGGGGCCGAACCTCAGGGTGTCGCGCCCGCGACGCGCCATCTCCTCGATGGGAAGGCAACCCTCGAAGAACGGCGTGCGGTCCAGGTCGTGCAGAGGTGCCTTCTCGGCGGCAAGGAGGGCGTCGAGGAAGCTCCCGTACTGCTCCTCGGACATGGGGCAGTTGAGGTAGTCCTCGCCGGAGCCCTTGCGGTATCGCGACGCTGCGAATGCGATCGAGCGGTCGATGGTGTCGGCCTCGACCACGGGTGCGATGGCGTCGAAGAAGTAGAGATACTCCTGGCCGGTGAGACGCGAGATGGCGGCGGCCAGACCGGAGGAGACGAGGGGGCCGACGGCGAGAATGAGGGTGCCGCGGTCGGGAATCTCGGTAACCTCCTCGCGGACGAGCGTGATGAGCGGCTCCGACTCGATCGCGGCCGTGACCTGCCGGGCGAAGGCTTCCCGGTCCACGGCGAGGGCGGCGCCGGCGGGCACCCGGGTGCGCAGCGCGGAGTCGAGGATCAGCGAGCCGAGCCGGGCCATCTCCTCCTTCAGGAGGCCGTGAGGCGTCGACAGCTCGGTGGACTTCAACGAGTTCGAGCAGACCAGCTCCGCGAGGCGATCGGTACGGTGAACCGGGGTCGGCCGAACCGGACGCATCTCGAAGAGGCGCACCGCGACCCCGCGGCGGGCGATCTGCCACGCCGCCTCGGAGCCCGCGAGACCCGCCCCGACGACCAAGACCGAGGGTTCCGCCACGCGATGCCTCACGCCGCGCTGGCGAGGTCGGCTCGCGCGACGATGGAGTGGAAGGCCCCATGATACCGCACGACTTCGGGGGGCCCGGAATCGGGAGGGCGGCTTCATCTTGCCCGACAGCAAGTGCTTCAAACTACGGGCCGTTGCGCGAAATCCGGCCGCTGCCTCCGATTCGCCGCATCCTCTCGGGACTCCTCCGTCGCACACCTCGTCCGAGGGGGTGTACGCCAGGAAAGTGAGGAGACGATGCTGCAAGTTGGGGACAGTCGTCCATGACGCCCGAGGCGTCACCCTGAATTGCTGAAAACGTCCCGCGGAAATGCACGCCGGTCCGCCGGCGTGCATTTCCCGCGGGAGCCGGGGGCGCGGGGGCAGAGCCCCCGTGTTTGCATTCAGCAACCGAAATTCGCACAACACCCACTGGTTTGAATGAGTTGCGTGCTGGCGAATCTCGATTGCAGTCCCCGATTTGCTTCGCTTCAGCTCCTCCTCACTTTCCTGTCGCACACCCCGTCCGAGGGGGCCGTTGGACGGTGAAAAAGCGGACGTGTATATTCGTTGGGTTTCGAAACAGCCGGGAACGTGAACATTCCGGCGGAGAGCGCCTCGATCGGGCGCATGGAGAAGTCCCTCATGAGACCTAGCAAGACCCTGCTCGCGGCCCTTCTGCTCGTGGTCGCGGCTCTTCCGGTCTGTGCAAAGAAGGAACGGAAGCAAGAGTCCTCGACGCCGAGCGCGACCCAGTCCGCGTCGGATCCCAACGAAGTGCTCGCGTACATCGGCGACAAGCCGGTCACCCGCGCGGAGGTCGACCAGAAGGCGGCCAACCGGCTGGCGGATATTCGCCAGAAGGAGTTCGACATCCGCAAAGCCACCCTCGACGGCATGGTCCAGGAGCAGCTCTCCCAGAAGGAAGCAGCGGCTCGAGGCATCAGCGTCGACGACCTCCTCAAGGCGGAGATCGAGCAGAAGGTCACCGCGCCGACGAAGGAAGAGGTCAACAAGTTCTACGAGGAGAACAAGGCGCGCATGAGCGGCCGGACCCTCGAGCAGGTCTCGGGAGACATCGAGAACTACCTGAAGCAGCAGCGATCCCAGGAGCGCCGTCGCGATTTCTACAAGGAGCTGATGAAGAAGGAGAAGGTCACCATCCTTCTCGATCCGCCGCGAGTCACCGTGAACCTGCAGGCGGACGCTCCCGCACGCGGACCCAAGGAAGCCCCGGTCACGATCGTCGAGTTCTCGGACTTCCAGTGCCCGTTTTGCAAGCGTGCCCACGGCCTGGTCGAGGAGGTCGTGAAGGCGTATCCCGACAAGGTGCGCCTCGTGTACCTCGATTACCCGCTGCCCATGCACCCCCAGGCCTTTCCGGCAGCAGAGGCGGCGCACTGCGCCGGCGCCCAGGGCAAGTACTGGGAGTACCACAACAGTCTGATGACGGTCGAAGGCAGCCTGCAGGACGACGACCTGAAGAAGCGCGCGAGCGATCTCGGTCTCAACGCGGAGACCTTCGCGAAATGCCTCGAGGGAACCGAATTCGAGCCGGCCATCAAGGCCACGTTCGAGCAGGGTTCGTCCCTCGGCGTGACCGGCACCCCCACGTTCTTCATCAACGGCCGCATGATCGTCGGCGCGCGCTCCATCGAGGAGATCAAGGGGATGGTCGACGAGGAGATCGAGCGAGCCGGGCGCAAGGCGGGCAAGACGTAGGCTGTCGGCTCAACGCAGCACGGAACTGATCCGGTCGATTATGACGACGTGGGGCCCTTCGGGGCCCCACGGTGTTTCAGGAGGTGCCCTGGCTGCGAGCGCCAGCGGGCCTCAAGGTTTCGGCCGTGGCGTGTCGGGTTGCTTGGCGGGGGCGAGCAGGCTGAGGAGTTCGCGCGATTGTCGGTCGAGCCACTCTATCGCGAGCCGGGTCCATGACGGAACGCGGGTTTCCTCATCGTGGGGCGGCGTGAGTGGCGGGACTGTTGGGACTGGAACTGCTTGATCGGCGGTCGAACAAGACGCAACGGTCGCGCTTCGATCCCAGGGTAGCTGGCCCACTGTCGCGGGCCATCGACACGAGCCATCCAGGCGAAGAGTCGGAATCGTCGCGGCATCCGCGATTCGAAGACCCGCTGCCAGCAAGATCGAGACCGCGATTCGTCGAAGACACGCTCTCCGTTTCATCAGTACCTCCCCATTGAGTCGCGCTGGGACACGGGGAGTTGATACCTTGGAGTTATGCTCGAATCAATGGAACTCGGCTCACCGTGTTGCTGCGGGATCAGGACGAAGATTGCGGGCGCGAAACCGACCTGCGTCGATTCTGGCGACGAGTGTCGAGTGACTTCTTGAAGTCGGCCACTTCCTCGAGGCTCCCTCCGAGCCAGGCTGATAGCCTCGATAGCCTGCGCTCGATCGTTCGCGCCGTCGCCTCGCGGCCGAGGCGGATCGCCATTTGGTACAGTCGGAATTCGGCCCGGAACGTCACGGTCCTTTCGTTGAGTCGCCGCGCGATCTGGGCCGCTTCCTCCCAACATGCTCTGGCGCGATCGGGTGCGCCGCCCGCATCCTCGATCTCGCCCATCGCGAGCCGGATTAGCGCTCGAAGGCGGTCCATGCCCAAAGCGCGCGCCTGGCGCTCAGAAGACGCCAGTACGCGGCGCGCCGAACGAATCCGGCCCGCCGACTGATACCCTGCGGCCAAGTTGAAAAGCGTACGGCAGCTTTCCTGGTGCTGCCCAGCTTCACGGCACTTTTCGTGGGCCTTTTGGTAAAGCGCGATCATTCCCGCCCAGTCCCGCTCATGTTCGGCGACCTTAGCTCGACTCGAGTAGAAGTAGCCAAGGAACTCGTCGAGCCCAAGCTTCTCTCCTTCTTCGATTGCTTGATCCGCGAGACCGCGGGCCGCGGCCAGTTCCTCAAGAACCAAGTAGACCGTCGCAAGACGCTCCAAGAGGATGGGGTGGATCCGAGCACTCAGTCCGCTTGTCGAGCGCACATACTCAAGCTCGTGCAGAGCCAGGCGAGGTCGGCCGAGGTTTGCGGCGCCAGTGGACAGATTGATGAAGGAGCAAAGGTACTGCTCGGTTTCATCCCGAAGACGGCCCATCAGTTTCGATGAGCGCGCGACGCGAGTCGAATCTCGGAAGTACGCGTAGGACTCCCAGAACGTCCCCCGTTGCGCGGCGTCCCTGCCGCGAATCGACAACTGCTCGTAATCGAGGCCCTCTGTGTCCGGGCTGCCGATCTTGTCCAGCTCCATGTCGAGCTCCAGGCGCTCGAACAGCACCTGGGGCGGAACTTCGTAGATCCGGCAGAGCGGGATCATCTTCGATGCGGCGAGACCGAAGACGCCGTTTTCGCATCGCGAAAGGTAGCTCTTGTCCACGGGATCGGCGAACAGGCGGGACATCGTGGTGACGTCGTCGAGGGCCAGGCCCCGCCTCTCCCGGAGGATCCGGAGATACCGCCCGAACGCGATGGTCCACTTCTCGGCCACGACGGCTCCTCTCACTCTCGACGGCCGTTCTTACATCAGTTGGGGGGCGCGGAGCAAGCGATCCGGCGCGAACGGGGATGCGAATCGGGAACGGCTGCCTCGCCACGCGGCTGAGTGACCGATGAAGCGGCGCACGCACGAGGTCGTCGCGCGCCGCGGTGTAACTCCTCGACCGGGCGGCGGATCGGATGGTCCCGGAGGCGAAGGAACCGGCGCCCGAAGCGCCGGAGCTGAACGAACCGCAAGATCCGGAGGACGACATCCCGTTCTTATTGATGAAGACGATGCCCAGCCCAATCTAACCGTCGCCGTTTCAAGAAACGAAGCTCTCGGACGATCGCCATCATCTGCCCCGGGAGCGTCGAGACGATCGCCACCACTACGGTAGGGTTTCCCTGCCCGGAGCCTGTGCCTCCGGCGCGATGATCCACGTCGACCCGTGGGTCATACGAACGAAGTAGCCTTCGCCCGAAGTCATCGCGAAGTTGTTGGCGGGGATGCCGCAGATGTGGCCGTTCCATCCGCCGTTTCTCCATCTCGCGATCTCCGACACGGCGCCGCCTTGAGAAGCGATCTCGATGCAGGCCGACTCCGCGGCGAAGGGCGGCGACCATCGAGGCAGCGAAACCGCGTTCCATCCCGGGAAGAGCGCCAGGCTCAGCGGAGCCTGGATTTCGGGACCTAGCTGGCACCACCACCCGGTGCCCGTCGCACGGACGAAGTACCCCTGGCCGCCGAGGATCGGGAATCTGTTGAAAGGCAGCCCGCAGACATGACTCTGCCAGCCGCCCTGAATCCACCTGGCGATCTCATGAGGTCTGCTCCCCGTGCGCCCGATCTGCTCGCACACTTCTTCCACATTGTCACCCGTATCGACCTCCACCCCAACGAAGTTCCAGCCGGGGCCGACCGCGGGCCCCGTGTCGTGCACGCATCCGCGGGTAGGTTCGCAGGAGTCGCCTGTGCACGGATCGCCGTCGTCGCAGCTCAGGGGTGTGCCGGGTTGGCATGCACCCCCCAGGCACGTTTCGCGGCCGTCGCACAGGTCGGAGTTGTCGCACGCGGTGCCGTCGGGGAGGCTCGCATGCCGACAGCCCGTCAAGGAGCCGCAGCCATCGCTCGTGCACGGGCTGCCGTCATCGCAATTCGGTGGAGGACCGCCCACACACCGTCCGCTCACGCACGAGTCACCCGTCGTGCACGCGTCTCCGTCTTCACAGGGTCCTGTGCGATCCGCGTGAACGCAGCCCACGGCTGGATCGCAGGCGTCGTCGGAGCATGGATTCTGGTCGTTACACGAGAGCGTCGGGTCGGCGCAACGATTCGAAGTCACCGTGAACGGCCAGGTTCGGATTCCCCACACTCCGTTCGCGGTGACGGTCTTCAGCTGCGCGAGGTAGGAGCCTTCCGGGAAGCCGGCGGAATCCCAAGGAAGCGACGAGACCGCGTCCGACAACGCCCCGACGTACTCACCGCCGAGGAGCGCAGCGATCGTCTGTCGCTCCTGGTTCAGAATCGCGATGCGATACTCCACGGGAGTTCCCTCGATATCGTAATTCCGCACTCGAATCGCGAAGTGGACGGCGTCGCCGGGTACCACGAAGCGCGGGCCACCGAACTCCAAAACCTCTCCTGCTTTGAGGATGATCGGGGTCGCCTCGGTCGCTCGGGACTGCCCATCCACGAGCCCCCTCGCAACCACCTCGTGTCCTCCGGCTGCGAGGGTGCCGGTCCAGGTGACCAGGGTCTCCCGGATCTCTCCCGGAGGTAACAACAGGGCGCTGCCCTGGACCGCGATCCCCTCGATGGAAACCTCGGGCACGACCTCCACCGGCGCCGCACCGAGATTGGCGAAGGTCGACCTCACCGGCACCGACAGCGCGTGGCTTCCGGTCAGGTCGGCGGGCGCGATCAGATTCGTGATGGCGATGACTTCCGGCGCCGTGTAGTTCACGACGATCCGCCATTCGCGGGTCAAGACGGTGTCCCGAGTCGAGGGGTCGTAGCGGACAGGAAACAGGCGAATAAAAGTTGTCGTGGCGCTCTCCAACGCCTCGACCTGCGGGTCAGGGACGGGCCCGGAGCCTGCCGAGGGTGCGAGCGAGATCGACGGCTCGGTCCGGTCGTCGACGTTGACGATCGAATCGACGAACGACGGGATGTTGAGCGCTCCGAGACTCTCGGTCTGAAGCTCGCTCCACTCGATGGAATCGAGCGCAAATCCTTCGGCCCTGGGGAGACCTGCGATCGTAACGACTGGCAGCACGGGCATCTGCGCGCGCTGGTCCTGCGTCGCTCCATCGAGTTCGACGACGTCGTAGCCGTCGCGGGAAGCGATGCGTGCGTCGCTCACGGTAACCGCCAGCTCGAGCCGGTATCGGTCCGGGCCCAAGGGCGTGACGGACACCACCGATACCGACGTCGCCATCGACGTCGGGGATGCCGACTCTCTGCTCGTGTTCCGAGGGATCGGGTATGGCGCGGTGAGCCAAGGCAGCCCGAAGAGCTGGAACTCGGTGACCGTCTTGATCGCCCGATCACCCCGATAGGAGTCCTCCCAGAAGTAACGGAGCTTCCCCTGCCTCAAAGCGGTGCCGATCGGAGTGGTCTCGGATCCGGTCGCCGGAAGAAACGAATCAAAGACCCTCCGGAGCAGAATCTCCGACCAGGTCGCGGAACCATAGAAGGGGTCCGCGTAGGAGTAACCGGTCGATCCGATCACGCCTCGCGCTCCCCGGTCGAGGAATGCGTAGACTAGGGAGTCGGAATTTACCGGCAGCGCGCTGTGGCAGCCCGACAGGTACACGAGCGGCCGCTCGCTCTCGCCGGTCGTGCCGAGGTGGGAATAACGAGTCTCAATCTCGCCCCGGGTGAGGCGGTAAAAATTCCAACCACCGATCGGAGGACACGGAAACAGAGCGTCGCAAATGGCGTCAATCTCGATCGTACGGTCGGCCGCGTGCCCGATCAGCACAAAGAGATCCGCTCCCTCGTTCACCTCGGTCCACAGCCGATCGCCAGTCCAGTCGTCATTGTCGATTGTCCGCGCGCCGGTTTGCGTGCCGTTGTTTCCCACGAAAAAACCGGCCTGCTCGGCTGCGCCGGGGAGGGTGGTCATGGAGAACCCATCTGAGCTGCCCATGAACACTCGACCACTCGAAGCATGCTCGAAGTCGGCCGCCAAGAGACTCTCCATCGAGGCGGGGATGCTGCCGATCACGCGCCCGATCGCCAGGCTGTACTCGCCTCGATCCCATCTTTCATCGGGCAGCCCCCCGTAAAAATCGTCGGTAAGGACGTTTCCGTGCGCGAGCGCCCGCTGGATGCCGCCTAAAGCCATGTCGCGGCCATCTTCCACGAAGAAAGGGGTTGGATCCGGGCTGCGGAACATCGGGAGGATCTCGTCGCTCCCGACGAGGACAAGGTAGGTTGGTGCTCGGCCATCTCCGGGCGTCAGCCGCGAACGCAGGTCCCGGATCGTCTCACGAATCCGGAGCGCCGCTCGGTTCGGGTCCCCGGAATACAGGTCCGCGGCATTGTTGTCCCAGTTCCGAACGATGCCGTGATCCGCGGGGTCAAAGACGTCGTACTTGTCCATGTCCACCGCGACGACAACACCTCGGCCCTGGCTCGCCGTTACGTAGACCTGCCGCAGGACGTCTCGGATCTTGTCGTCGGTCGCCCCCGTGCCGCGAAAATGGTCAAAGAGGTTCGATCGGTGGATCGTCAGGATTCGCGTCGAGGTGCGGACCACCTCGAAGTCCACCGTCAGAGGCGCCCAGGTTCTCGTCCCCTGCTGAAGGTGCGCCTCGCATGTCACGATCTGGGCGTCCTGCCCCGCCGGAATGGCCGTGGGCGAGATCGGGCAGCGGAATACTTGATCTCGCTTGGAGGCGGAATCGGCGGCGGGGCTGTAGGGATCGAGCCTCGTGACTTCCACTCCGGGAATTGGTTCGAACGATCTCCTGTTGTCCGTGGCGTACGTCTCGCAGGATGCGGCGAGCGCCCCCGGGGGCGTGCAGCTCAGAGTCGCGTGAAGGTCCTCCTGAGACGCCAGAGGATTGCGGTTCTCGAGCGAGAGCCAGATGTCGACCCACCCACCTTGAGGCTTGTAGACCGGGGACGCGGCACCGCCATCGTGCCCGACCGCGTCTTCGACCCGGATGTTCGTGTCGATGCTGCCATCCGGAGGGCAGTCCGGGTTCGTGCCGTCGCAGATCTCGGCGGGATCTCTTGGGCCCACGGGGGGCCGGCAGACCGTTCCCCCCGCCGCGAGCGCGTTCGATGGACAGCCCGCGCTCGAGCCCGGGCAAGTTTCCGCCAGGTCGCACCCACCGGCAGCCGGGCGGCAAACCGTACCGTTGGGCAGCCATCTGCAGTTCGAGCCGCAGCAGGACCCGACCGCGCCGTTCGCGAGCCCTCCGTCGCACTGCTCGCCCGGATCGAGATTGCCGTCGCCGCAGCAGGTGAGGCCCCGGATCGCCAGGTAGATCTCGTCGTTTCCGTCGCGGTCGTCTTGCCACGCGATGGCGAAACCGGTTCCGGCCCGGGCGAGCGAAGGTCGCCGCTCGTTCGACAAGCCGCTCGATACCGGACAACTGTCGCCGACGGCCTGGTCGAGCGTCCCGTTGACGGCTCGGCTGAGGATGCGAGGCGCGCCTCCCCCCCGGTCTTCCCACGCCACCAGGACCTGCTGGTCGCTCAGCGAAGCGATGTCCACGAATGTCGCAGGGCCCTGTCCCTGGTCGACCGCAAAATACGACCCTGCATTGCGCAACCAGTACACATGCTGTGCGCCGCCCGTTCCCGTGGCCTCGAACGCGAGATGCGCATTTTCACCGGCACGATAGTCGTTCATTGAGGAGCGGCCGACCGCTATGTCGCTCGTCTGCTGGAACGGGCCGAGCGAATTCAGATGATTGCAGTCAGGGTAGATGAGGTTCACGTCGAGGTAGTGCCGAAGCGCGTCCGCGGCGTGCCATGACAAGAACGCGTAGGTGTTCCCCCAACCGGGGGCTAGAACGAAGGGGTACTCGGTAGTGTTCGCGGTGGCCGAGTCGGGGGTCAGCTCGTTACAACCGATGGCGTTCCCTGTCGAACCGAACTTCCGGTACTTCACCTGACGGGTTCCCGAGGTCTTCACCCATACCACATGCGAGTTGCCGTTCGGCTCGACGTCGATCTGCGGATAGTCGATCGGGCCCGTGACGAGCACCTTCGGTTCCACGAGCTTCGTGCCGCTCGCCGCGACCTTCGCGTACATCAGCGCGTCGTTCTCTTCCCAGGCGACATGGGTGTTGCCCGCGGTGTCCACCGCGCACGACGGGACGATGGCAGTCGAACTCCCGACGGATACGCGTACGTCCCCCAGGAGTTTCACTCCGGTCTGACTCACCCGCGAGAAGTAGACCGTCGGCACGCCATCTCGCCCGTCGAGCCACACGACGCTGACATCTCCCACGCCGTCCCAGCGGCCGCATACGAACGGATTCCTGGAGGGGGCGTCGTTGTTCGTGATCCGAGTTTCGGCCACGATGGGACTCGACGCGAGGCCGACAATCGCTGTCAGGCACCACCCCAGAATCGCGTCAACGCTGAAAGACCGAGGTCGGGCGCCCTTCCGCCGAAGGAGCCGAGTGAAAATCGTCATGGTCGTTTCCCCCACGTACGCGTAGTTGCGTCAAGTATCGCGTCGCCGCGTGACTTCCGTCCTGTCACGCTCGCTCGTGCGATCACGGAGCCACCCTCTTTCTTGATCCGGGCGGCAACGAGCAGATGCTCGTCTCGGACGAATGCTCACGCGGCCGTGACCGCCTCCAGAGCAGGCTTCGAAAACGTGCGATCTGCGGGCTCGGTGCCGGAGGGCTTTCCGCTTCGCGGAGCATCTCGCCCCGATCCCGTCCGGCCAGTCGGCAAGATCCGAGCATACGGAGGACTCGAGTCGCGCGAGCCATACACAACCTGGCGCCGAGCACTGAGGTCGAAGCCAACGTGCGAGACACGATCCCGCGCAATGTGTGCTCCCCCTTGTCGCAATTGGATACTCGTGTTGCGTGAGCAGGTCAATAGTCGAATAGCGACCTAAGGAGTCCATATTCCAGCTTCCGTTCCTCCGGGTCCGGACCGAGACGAGGCTGCCTTGCCGCCTCTTGTGTATGGCACCAGGACATTGGGCGTGGAGTGCGACTCCGACGCCGGCTCGTCGTCGCGCTCCGCCGAGCCACAGACGCTGCTGTGATCGACACGGTTCCCGGACCGATCAACGGGGTCGATGTCCACCACCACCCCTGGACGTCTTCGCCGGGGAAACGGCCGGCGTCGATCGCCTTGCTCGAGCCGGTGTCCGCGGGAGCGTCGCCACCTGCTCGTCGGCGAGCAAAAGCGACCCATGGCCGGTCTCGGAGTGCGCAGCTCCTTGACGTTGTCGAATGGAGCACGCGGATCGTGGACAGGTCGTGGTCGAGGAGTTCTTCGACTGTTTCAGGATCCAGCATCCCGAAGCTCCGAACGTAGTCGCCCGTATGGGCTCCACGCTGTCCGATCCGCACAAGCGGTTCCTGCCGACCCACTGCGATCGGCTAACCTCCACGTTCGGACGACGACGATCCCGGGACCAAGAGCGCCGTGAGCTCTGCGCGCCTCGAGCGGAACCCGATGCACGGGGAGGGGAGGGGAGCGGAGGGGAGCGGAGAGTCAGTCCTGCCGGGCCGCCGTCTCGGCGAGGTCCGGGTAGTGCTTCGCCAGGCAATCGGAGCACAGCGAGTGGGTGAACACCGCTTGCGAGCGCTCCTGGATGTACGCCTCCAGGCGGTGCCAGACATCCTGGTCGTCGCGGATCTTCTTGCAGTGCATGCAGATCGGGATGAGCCCCTCGAGCTGCCTGACGCGCGAGAGCGCGTCCTCGAGCTCGCGCACCTTGTCGCCGAGCCTGGACTCGAGCCGGACGATGCGCTCGCCGGCGCGCACCCGCGATCGGAGCTCCTCGACGTCGAACGGTTTCGTGATGTAGTCGTCCGCTCCGGCCTCGAGTCCGAGCACCACGTCCTCCTTGCGGTCCTTCGCGGTGAGGAGGATCACGTAGACGTACGGGCCCGTTCTCTGACGGAGGTTGCGGCAGATCTCGAGCCCGCTCAGACCCGGCATCACCCAATCGAGGATCGCGATCTGGATCTCGCTCCGGCTTCCGAGCAGCTCCCAGGCGCGGGTCCCGTCCTCTGCCGTGATGACCTCGCTCGTGAGGCCGCAAAGCGCCACCTCGAGCAGGCGACGGAACATCGGCTCGTCTTCTGCGATTAGCATCTTCATGTCGGCGCTCCGCTCTTCTCGATCTGCTCGAGCTCCGGCTCGAGGCGCCGCAGCTCGACCTCGAGCTTCTGAAACGCGTCCTCCGCGAGGGAGAGATCCAGGCTCGAGCCGATGTTCTCCAGAACGTACGCCGCATCGGCGGCAGGCTCCGCGGCGAGAATGCCGAGGCTCCCCTTGAGACGATGAGCGGCGCGCCGCAGTGCCGACGCGTTGCGCAGAGCCACTGCGTCTCGAACCTGAGCGACGATCCCGGGACTCTCCTTCCGGAACATCCGCGCCAGCTCGGCGAGCAGCGCCGGGTCGCCGCCGATCCGCTCGAGAGCCGTTTCGGGATCGACGGCCCCCTCCGGAGTGACGCGCCGCTCCGATGAGTCGATTGCGCCGGTCTCGGGGCGACCGAGCGCTTCGACCGTGTCGAACAGAGCCTTGGCGTCGAGGGGCTTCGCGAGATAGGTGTCCATCCCGGCCTCGAGACAGCGCTCTCTGTCGCCCCGCAGCGCATGGGCGGTCAGGGCCACCACCGGCGTGTGCCGGTCGGTTCCATGCTCCGCCTCCCGGATCCGTCGGGTTGCCTCGAATCCGTCCATCTCCGGCATCTGGACGTCCATCAAGACCAGGTCGAAGCGTCGCTCGCGGAACGACCGAACCGCCTGCGCGCCATTCTCGACCGCAGTCACGTCATGCCCCCGCTTCTCGAGGAGGAGCGTCGCGAGCCGCCGGTTCACCGGGTTGTCCTCCGCCACCAGGATCCGGAGACGCCCTCGCCGTTCGCGAAGGGCGTGGCGCGTCACCAGGAACGGCCGGCTCCGCTCGCCCGTCCTTCCCAGCACCGCCCGAAGGCCATCCCGGAGATCCGATGCGGAGACCGGCTTCGGCAGATAGCCTGCCACCCCCAGCTCGCGGCACCGCATCGCGTCTCCGCGGCGCCCGGAGGAGGTCAAGACGAAGACGGAGACGCGTCCGAGGGACGCATCGTCGCGGATCGCCTCCGCGACCGCGAACCCGTCCGTCCCCGGCATGTCCGCGTCCAGAATCGCGATCCGAAAGGCGTCTCCCGAGGTGCACGCATCGCGAAGCGCTTCGATCGCCCCCGGCCCGGCGGTGACCGCCGTCGGTCGCATGCCCCAATCGTCCAGCATCTCGACGAGAATGTCCCTGCTCGTCGCATTGTCGTCCGTCACCAGAATCCGCAGGCCCGTGAGCTCCGATGGGTGAGCCGGCTCCGGCGGATCGGTATCCTGGGTCTCGAGGCCGAATCGCGCGGTGACGTGGAACACGCTCCCGCGTCCCACCGTGCTCTCCACGGAGATCCCACCTCCCATCATGGAAATGAGCTGCGAAGTGATGGCAAGGCCCAGGCCCGAGCCCCCGTACCTGCGCGTGGTGGACCCGTCGGCCTGGGTGAACGGATCGAAAATCTTCCCGAGCTTCTCCGGCGGGATCCCGATCCCCGTGTCCCGGACCTCGAGCCAGATCTCGGCGATGCTCTCCGTTCGCGAGACGAGACCCACGTTGAGGACGACCTCGCCGTTCTCCGTGAACTTCACCGCGTTGCCCACCAGATTGACGACGACCTGTCGCAGCCGTCCCGGGTCGCCCACCAGCTCGTCCGGGACCTCTCGAGGCACGCGGAGCAGAAGCTCGAGTCCCTTCTGGTGAGCACGCGGAGCCAGCGACTTCAGGGTGTCCCGCAGGGTGTCGCGGATCCGGAACGGGGTCAGGTCCATGTCCAGCTTCCGCGCATCGATTCTGGACAGATCCAGGATGTCGTCGAGAAGGCCCAGCAACGAGGTGGCCGACGACCGGAGCGTCTCCATGTAGTCGCGCTGCTCGGGGGTCAGCTCCGTGTCCAGGGCGAGCTCGGTCATCCCGAGAATCCCGTTCATCGGGGTCCGGATCTCGTGGCTCATGTTCGCAAGGAACTCGGACTTCGCGCGTGCAGCCGCGACCGCCGCGTCGCGGGCCTGGTCGAGCGTCCGATTCGCCCGCTCGAGATCCTCGTTCACGCGGAGCCGGTGACCGAGGGATACGAAGGAGACCGCGGCAATGGTGAACGACGCGGTGAGGAAGACGGCGGGATTCACGAACCCGCTTCGCGTCAGCAGCCCGAGGATCGCTGCCCCCGCCACGACGAAGGACAGGTAGTAGACGAGCGACCGCCGATCCGTGAACGTCACGCTCACCGCCATCACGACCGTCAGGAAGCCAAGGACGGAGTTCGGCGAGAACTGATTCCGATCCACCAGGAAGAAGGAGTAGAAGCTGAGCGCGTAGCCAAGGAACACCGTCATCCCGCGGATCCGGACGCGGACGGCCGTCGACACGTACGACAGCCCGTAGACGGCTGCGATCGCCGCGCTCAGCAGAAGGCGGAACGGAATCGAATCTCTCGCCCCGCCGTCACTCCAGTCGTGAACGAGACCGAAGAGGAGATTCTGGAAGGAGAGGCATAGCAGAAGGATCCGTGCGGCACGCAGGGCCCGCGCATCCGAATCCGCCCGCGAGGTGTCGGGATCGGACGTCACGTCGGCGCCGGTCAACGCCCCGGGAGCCGCACGGTCTGCAGCCAGAACGACTCGACGGACTGAATGACGCGAACGAGGTTGTCGAGGCCGACCGGCTTGCTGATGAAGCAGTTCGCATGGAGCTGGTAGCTCCGAACCACGTCCTGCTCCTCCTGGGAGGTGGTGAGCACGACCACGGGGATGGACTTCAGCTTCGAATCGTCCTTGATCTCGGCGAGGACCTCGCGGCCGTCCTTCCGAGGGAGATTCAGGTCGAGGAGGATGAGGTCGGGACGAGGTGCGCCCGTGTGGGGGCTCCTGCGACGGAGGAAGGACATGGCCTGGACCCCGTCTTCCGCCAGGTGGAGGCGGCTCGCGATCCTGGTCTCCTTCAGGGCCTCCCTCATGAGGCGGACGTCTCCCGGATTGTCCTCGACGAGAAGGATGTCCACGGCCTTTCGGTTCACCAGGCGTCTCCCGAGGGCGCGAGCCGACCGTTCGTCTACGGCGTCCGCGCGGGATGCAGCTTCGGCTTGCGTGGTTTCCGCCCGCCGTTCTGCTGCTTGGTCCATTTCTCCTCGTACAGGGCCCGGTCCGCCTCGGCGAGGAGGTCGCTCATCGAAACGGCGCTGCGAGGATCTCGGCGCGCCACGCCCATGCACAGGGACAGAGAATACGGAAGCTCGTTCGTCCGGTTGTGCGCCTCGAAACGCTCGCGCAGGCGCTCCGTGATGTTCGCGGTGACCGTCCCGGTCGTATCCAGCGCGAGAATCGTGAACTCGTCCCCTCCGATTCGTGCCACCAGGTCCGTCGCCCGGAGCGAGTCCCTGAGGATCCGCGCGGCCACGGTGAGCGCCCGGTCCCCCTCTCGGTGGCCGTAACGGTCGTTGATCTCCTTCAGGTGGTCGAGGTCGCAGAAAATCAGCACCAGGTCGCAGTGCTCCCGGTTCGCCACGCGGAAGTGCTGCTCGGCCAGGGCAAGGAAGCCGCGCCGGTTGTAAAGCCCCGTCATCTCGTCCATGAGGGACAGGTTCCACAGCTCCCGTCGACTGCGATGTCTCTCGATCCCGTAGCGGATGGCACGGACGCACCGGTGCGGATCGAGCCCGCTCTTGATCAGGTAGTCCTGCGCGCCCACCTGCACCGCGCGGATCGCGAGGGTCTCGTCGTCGAGTCCCGTCAGGACGACGACGGGTACGTCCGGAGCCGCGGCGCACAGTTGCCGCACGGTGTCGAGCCCGTGGGCGTCGGGCAGAGAAAGATCCAGGAGAACCGCGTCGAAGGCCCGGGACTCCAGGCTCGCCAGGGCCTGGTCGACCCGCGGCACCACCGTCAGATCGAACGTGCTGCCGCCCGCCTCGAGGAGGTGCTCCCGCATGAGGCGGGCGTCTCCCGGGTTGTCCTCGACGTGAAGCACGCGAATCGCAGCGAAGTCCATTGCCATGCACCGATGTTCCGGTTCCGGGTGTAAACGAAAACGTCAAAACCCGGAAAACGCCGGTCACGGGGAATATAGGTGGCGAGGAGCGAAAGTCCAGCTGGGCTTACGAGGCCGTAACATCCGGTTTCGTCATCGTCGCCGTCGCGCTTCGCGTCCGGAGCGCGCTGCCGGATTCGGGTGGGCCTAGCCCGGATGATTCATGAAGAACCGTAGCGAGACCGCGAAGATGCCCGTCCTGCTGGGCGCCCGCAGGGCTCGGGCCCGAGACGTACTGTGCCGTACGTCGCAGGGCCGGAGACCCGAGACGTCAAGCAGGATGGGCAGATTCGTGGTCGCAGTAGGTTCTTCATGAATGATCCGGGCTGGCGCCAGGGTTCAGGGGCCAACCAGCGGCACGTCTTCGTTCCACGCAACCGGAACCTCGTACGGACGCTCGAGCCCCGCGATCACCTGCTTCACGCCCGGATCGGCAGCCTGCACGTCGAACCGCAGCCGATCGTCGCCGTCCTTCGTCACGTGAATGCGGCTCCCCGGCGCCAACCGACCGCTGTGCACCAGGTCGGCGATCGGAAACAGAACGAAGCGGCGGAACACCCGGACCAGAATCCAGGCGCCGTGCCGCAGGTACAGGGCGCCGCGGGAGAGAAGGAATCCGGCGGCGTCGGGATCGACGGTGCAGGAAAGGTGGCGCGCGGCAAGACGGCTGTTGAGCTGGAGAACCAGCCGGTTCAGGATGAACGGAAGATGCTTCTCGCGCAGACGGTGAAAGACCAGCAGATCGTCGAGATGACCGAGGAGATCCGTACCCCACTGCTTCTCCGCCGCGGTCAGAACGAGACGGTAGATGGTCGCCTTCTCGGTTTCCTCGATCTCCGTGGAGGCGGAGAAGCCGATTTCCGACCGACCTGCATCGAAGATCTCGCGGGCGCAGAGGTTGCTCGTCATCAGGACGAGCGTGCTGGCGAGGCTTCCGCACTTGCCGTCCGGCAGCATGATGGACCCGGTCTCGATGGCAGTCACCAGCGCCTGGACCAGCTCGGGACGCGCCCACTCGAGGTGCTCCACGAGAAGCACCGAGAGCGGTCCCATGCTGAGCTTGCTATCACCCTCGCCCTGGGACTGGTAGCGGAAACAGGGAGCGATTTGGGCCGACAGAGCGCCCCACTCGTCCCGCCCTCCGAGCTGGATGCAGTCCACCACCACCATGCGCTGTGGGTCGCCGTGGAGTACCCGCGCGGTCGACCTCGCCATGTGCGTCTTGCCGGTTCCGCTGGGACCGACGAACAGGTAGATCCCGAGCGGCGATGCCGGGTTCGCGAGCCCGGCAAGGGCGATCGTCAGAGTCCTCGCGACGGAATGGACCGGTCGAGACTGGCCGACGACCTCCTGCTCCAGCGCACAGCGGATGCCGAGGGAGAGCAAGGAAGGTACCTCCGGGCGGAGTTTTGGGGGTGGTCAGTGCGGAACGGGACCGAGGCGAACGCCCCGGTCCCGCGTCCGCGGCGGAACGACACCTAGCGGCAGAAGGAGCCCTGGAAACCGCTCACCGTATTGGGCCAGGTCGGCACGGTGTACGGCGTGATGCCGTAGTTGAACCCAAGGTTGTTCACGAGCCCGGTGTGGGCGAGAAACGGGTTCACGAACGGCACGTTCGTGCCGAGCATGAACGGGTGACCCGTGATCTGGTTCACGTTGCCGATCGTCTGGGGGACTCGGCCGACGAACATGCCGAGGTTCGGATTGAACATGTTGCCGGTGAGGTTCTGCGTGCCGAAGCCGTACGGATGGAACACGTTGCCGGTGATGTTCTGCGTGCCCAGGCCGTAGGGGTTGAACACGTTACCCGGGAATCCCTGCGTGCCCAGGCCGTACGAGTAGGGGATCTGACCCCAGGAGTTGATCGTGAACGGGAACTGGTTCGTGCAATCGCCGAAGAACATACGTTCTCTCCTCCCTTTCGATTGGACAGCAGCGGCCGCCGTGGCCGCCGGTCATGGGTACCAGTAGAAGAGCGCCGGTTGCGGTACCGGCGCGAACCCGGGCCCCTGGGAATACGGGGCCTGAGCGGGCCAGAAGCCAGGGCCGGGTGGCATCGCTCCGAACGGACGACCCGGGCTCTGGGCAGGGGACTGGCTCCACGGCGCCTGGCTCTGCAATCCTGCCGCGGTCAGGCGCTGAAAGACGATCTGAGCGAGCGTGTGCACCTGATGGGCGGCGTACAGCGTGTTCATGTTGTCCTGGGCGGCCGCCGGATCCCCCGAAACGGTCGCAGTGGTGGTCTTTCTGTTCGACATCTCCTGCCTCCCTGCGTCAACCCGCGCGTTGGCCGCGCCGTTCAGGCGATCTCCACTCGGAACTCGCCGACATTTCGGTCCTCGACGCGGTTCATTCGGATCTCGAGCATTCCATGGCTGTAGCGGGCCTGGATCTTCTCCGGGTTGAACCACGGCGGAGCGGCGAACCGCCGCTCGAAGTTGCCCCATGCCTGCTCGACCATCACCGGCCGCAGCGACGGGTCCACCGCGGGAGCGCGACGCTCGCCGCGCACGACGAGCTCGCCGGATTCCACGACGACGCTCACGTCTTCCTTGGCGACTCCTGGGATCTCGACGTGGAACATGAGCCCGCCGTCGGACGCGAAGACGCTCGCCCGGGGAACCCAGGTCGCCGTCGTCGGTTGCGGCGTCTGGCTCCGGGTCGACTGGGCGTTTTCGACGAGCTGCCGGAGCTGCGCGACCTCCTCGATCGCGAACGCGATGGGATCGACGCCGGGAGGGAACGGCAGGAAGACCTGCGGCCCGATCTCCGGCGGGGGCGTCTGCGCGATCTGCTCGTGAAGCCGGCAGACCTCCTGGAACGCCTGCTCGATTGTCTGCATGACTACACCTCCTCCTTCGCGAGAGCTAAGGCGGCGTCGGGCCGTGAGCCTCCGACCACGAGAACGCGCCGGGGGAACGCAGCGGGCGAAAGCCACATCTGCACCATTTCTCTTTTGCATTTTCTTGATTCTCTGGAATAAGTTGTCGCCATCGCAGAAAAACCTATGCGTCGAGTTGATCAAGTCAAGTGCAAGAGAAGAATATTCATATCTTCGTTTCATTTTCGTTCGCATGGCCGACCTGCGGCTCAGCGACGGACGCTTCGAAAGGAATCAGAGAGGCCGGTCGCGGCGCGAGTCGCGGCTGCTCTCGCGCAGTCCCAGGTGCCGAGCGACCGTCGCAGGTATGCTGAGTGGCCCGGAGCGCGCGGATGCAGCCAAGCGAAACGTATCGAAGCCGGCTCGAGACACTGCGCGGAGATCTCGCGAAGCAACAACGCTCGAGCGAGCGGTTCGCCTGGCTTCGTCTGGGAATCGGAATCGGCGGAGCGGCGGTTTTCTGGCTGGCGGTCGTCTCGCGGCTGTTGGACTGGCCGTGGCTACTCGCGCCGGTCTTGGTTTTCCTGGTCGCGGCCCGAGCGCACGACCGGGTCGTTCGACGCCAGTCGCGTCTCCGGCGCGCCATCGAATACCACGAGCGTGCGCTTCATCGACTCGGAGGGGATTGGGCCGGGAAGGGGAACCCGGGCGCAGAGTTTCTGGACCCATCCCACCCGTACGCGGCGGACCTCGATCTATTCGGCCCGGGCTCGGTCTTCGAGCTGCTCTGCGCCGCTCGAACCCGCGGCGGGGCCCGCGTCCTCGCCGATTGGCTCGCGCGGCCGGCAGATCTCGAGGCGATTCGGGCGCGGCAGCTGGCGGTGCAGGAGCTTCGCGGGAGGCTCGACCTGCGCGAGGATCTCGCGGTTCTCGGGGAGGACCTCGCGGGCGAGATCGATTCCGACGGGCTGGCGAGGTGGGGCGAGGCCGACCCCATCCTCGGCGAAGCTCGTTTTGCACTGGTCGCGGGTGCGGGGCTCGCCGCCGCCAACTGGATCACTCTCGCCTTCTGGTTGCTCTTCACCGGTTCGCCCGTCGCGTTCTGCGCATCGGCGGTGGCCTCGGTCACCTTCGCGTGGGTTTACCGCAGCCGGGTCCGTGCGGTGCTCCGCTCGGTGGACCGCCCGTCGCGCGAGATGCGGCTCCTCGCGGATCTTCTCGAGCGCCTCGAGGGAGAGAGTTTCCGTTCGCTGCGCCTCGTCGAGCTCCACGCAGCCCTTGCTCGCGCAGGCGAGGCGCCCGCTTCCGGCTGGATCGCGCGCCTGGCACGCCTGACCGAATGGAACGACTCGCGGCAGAATCAGATCTTCGCTCCGGTGGCCGGGCTCTTCCTCCTCGGGACGGGGCTGGCGTTCGCCATCGAGCGATGGCGTGCGCAGTGGGGCCGCGAGGTGCGCCGGGTCACGGATGCTCTCGCGGAGGTCGAGGCGCTCGCGTCTCTCGCCGGCCACGCCTACGAGCACCCGGACGATCCGTTTCCCGACATCGTCGCGGGTGGCCCGCGGTTCGACGCCGAGGCGCTGGGTCATCCGCTGCTTCCCGAAGAGTCGTGCGTACGCAACGACGTCCGTCTGGGCAGCGACCTGGCGCTCCTTCTCGTGAGCGGGTCGAACATGTCGGGAAAGAGCACGCTCCTTCGCAGCGTCGGAGTGAACGTGGTTCTCGCCCAGGCGGGGGCGCCCGTCCGCGCGCTCTCTCTCGCGATCTCGCCGGTGCAGGTCGGAGCCTGCATGCGCGTACAGGACTCCCTCCAAAAGGGCACCTCGCACTTCTACGCCGAGATCCTCCGGCTGCGGAGCCTGGTCGAGCTGGCCGGTGCCGAGCGGCCGCTCCTGTTTCTCCTCGACGAGATCCTGCACGGGACGAACTCCCACGACCGGAGAATCGGTGCGGACGGCCTGATTCGGGGTCTGCTCGAACGGGGAGCGATCGGCCTCGTTACCACACACGACCTCGCCCTGGCCCGGATCGCCGAAGACCTCGCGCCTCGCGCCGCCAACGTCCACTTCGAGGACCAGCTCGAAGGGGACCGCATCGAGTTCGACTACCGCTTGCGCGCCGGCGTGGTGAAGCGGAGCAATGCCCTGGCGCTCATGCGGGCCGTGGGACTCCGGATCCCGGGCTGACTGGGAGCGCATCCCCGAGATCCGGAGTGAGATTACCGGGGGCATGTCCCCGGCCCCCCGCCCCGCGTACGGCACCGTCCGGCAGACCGGCCCGCGTCTCCCGCGGCTTTTCATCGTCTTGGGTGGACGCCCCGGGGCGTCGTGGACGACGGTCCCCGTCGATTCCCAGGAATCCGGAGAAACCGCCTTCAGTCAGTCGCGCGCCCTGGCGGAGACGTTCTCCAGGTCTTCCTGGGTCGTGCTCGTTCCGTCGTGGCCCAGCAGAACCGCGCGCCCGCGGAGAATCGTGCGCAGGCGCACCGGCCGCTTCCACAGCGCGACGAGATTCCCGAGCACTTCGCGGGCCCAGTCCAGCCGCAAGTCCACCCCCACGTGCAGGTGGTGGAGCAGCAGCTCCGAGCGGTTCGCGTGGTTCGCGTCCACGATCTCGATGACCGGACGGCCGCCGTTGGTGAACTGGAAGAGCAGCGACTGCTTGATCGCGCCGAAGTCGCGGCTCGAGATCACCGGCTCGCCGTTCGGACCGGCCTCGGAGACGAACAGCCTCTGCTCCACGCAGAAATCCCGGGTGAGGAACTCGTCGAGGAAGGTGGCGTCCGAGTGGAGCCTGCGCACCTCGAAGATCTTGTCCCGCCCCAAGCCGAGCTTCTGATCCCAGTTCGACCGGGCCGCCATGTCGTCGCAGGCGTCCCACTCGGACCCGAACTGGCCCCGGCTCCAGCGACGCTCGATGTCGCGGAACAGCTCCAGCCCGAGCTTGTACGGGTTCAGCCGGCCGGGCTGCACGGCCATGGTACCGGCGTGGTGATCCGCGTAGTCGATGACCTCCGCGTCACTGAGGCAGCGGCGCGTCATGATCCGCGAGTGCCAGAACGAAGCCCAGCCCTCGTTCATCACCTTGGTCTGCCGCTGCGGGAGGTAGTAGTAGCTCTCCTCCCGCACGATGCCCAGGAGATCCCGCTCCCAGTTCTCGAGTGCCGCGTGGTGGATGAGGAATCCGAGGACATCCCTCTCGGGAGCGGGCGGGAATCGCCGCGCGGCCTCTCGCTCCTTCTCGATCCGCTTCCGCTGCTCGGCGAGATAGTCCGGAGGGTTCACGTAGCGGTCGAGGTAGGACTTGGCCGGAAGGTGAGGGACGGCGGCGGTCTCGTCGGACTGGGGCTCCGGGGCGCGTCTCGCGGTCTGGAAGACGGCCCGGGCGTCGATCAGGTCCTCCACCGACAGGCACGCGTCGAGGAACCGTTCGACCCTCTCCACCCCGAACCGCTCGTGATACCGCCGGACGCGCGTGGCGTGGTTCGCCATGGCGTCCACCATGCGGCGGTTCGTGTGGGCGAAGTAGACGTTGTTCCGGAAGAAGTCGGCGTGGCCGTACACGTGGGCCATGACGAGCTTCTGGTCCACCAGGGAGTTGCCTTCCAGGAGATACGCGTAGGTCGGATCGTTGTTGATCACCATCTCGTAGATCTTGTGCAGGCCGTACTCGTAGCTCTTGGCCAGCTCCTGATACTCCATCCCGAATCGCCAGTGGGGGTAGCGCGTCGGGAATCCGCTGTAGGCCGCCAGGGCATTCATCTGGTGGTAGTCGACCATCTCGAAGACGACCCGGAAGAAGGAGAGTCCGAACTCGCGGGCGTACCCCTCGATCTTCTCCTGCGCGAGCGCGAGCTCGGTCGGGAGGCTTGCGCTCATCGACCCCTCCCCAGGAACGCCTTGATGGACGCCACGATCGCATCCCGGTCGGGGATCCGCGACAGCGCGACGCGCTCATGGGACCGGAAGCGCGCCTCGAGGGCGTCCAGAAAGTCTCCGCGCGCGCCGTGGCTTTCCACCTGCCCGTAGCCGAAGAGATTGACCGCCGGCAGGAGCCTCCGATCCAGGAGATCCAGGCACTTCTCGGTGTCCTGACGGCTGTAGTTCTCGCCGTCCGAGAACTGGAACAAATACACGTTCCAGTCCGCGGAGGGAAAACGCTCGTCGAGGATCTGCACCACCAGATCGTACGCCGAGGAGATGACGGTGCCGCCCGCCTCACGGATCCGGAAGAAGGTGTCGCGGTCGACTTCCTTGGCCGCGGCGTCGTGGACCACGAAGACGCTGCGGGTCCCCTGATAGTGGCTCTTGATCCAGGCGTCGATCCAGAAGCTCTGGGTCCGCACGATCTCCTTCTGCTCGGTACCCATGGAGCCGGAAACGTCCATCACGTACACGATCACCGCGTTGGCTTTGGGCTGGGGCGCGGGTTTCCAGATCCGGTACCGCCGGTCCTGTCGCACGATCGCCACGTGCGGCTGCGCCGGGTCGTAGGCGCCGCTGGCGATGAGGCGCCGCAGTGCCCGGCGATAGCTCCGCTTGAAGTGGCGCAGCGACTCGGGGCCCACCGGAGAGACTCCCGTGTAGCGCCCGGCGCGCGTGTCGATCTCGTCGCGTCCCCTGGGCTCGATCCGCGGGAGCTCCAGGGCGTCTCCGAGCATCCGGGCCAGCTCGTCCACGGTGAACTCCGCCTCGAGCATGTGCTGCCCGGGCGCGCTCCCCGCGCCGGACCCCTGGCCCACCTCCCCTTCGCCCTGACCGACCCCCCCGGCGCCCGGATCGTGCACGAAGTGGGGAAGCTCGAGATGCGGCACCGGGATGGAGACCACGCGCTTCCCCTGGCGCCCGATCATCTCTTGCTGGCCGAGGTGCTTGCGCAATTCCTCGCGCACGCGTCCCTTGACGATCTGGCGGAAGCGCTTCAGATCGGATTCGATCTTGGTGGATTCGCCCTCCATGGGAGGCTCAGTGATCCTTCACGTCGCCGCGGGCGAAGATGCTGGCCACGAAGTTGAGCACGTCCGTGGCGCACGAGTCGCAGTAGCCGTAGTCGCGGATCAGCCGCTCTTGACGATGTCGATCTTCTCCTGGGTGTCCTTGTCCACCACGCTCGAGACCAGGCTGGTGAGCTTGATCGTGTCCTTCTGGTCCTCGAACAGCTTGAGCTCCAGCGCCTTGTGCAGCCGCTCGTTGGTCTCGTAGTCGAACTTCTTGCCCTCGAGCGACGAGGGCGCCGATGTAGTTCATGATCTCGCGGCGGAAGTCGTCCTTGCGGCTCTCCGGGATGTCGATCTTCTCCTCGATGGAGCGCATCAGCCGCTCGTCCGGCTCCTCGTCCTGGCCCGGTGTACCGGTTCCTGACCTTCTCCTTCTGGGTGTAGGCCTTCACGTTGTCGATGTAGTTGCGCGCAGAGCCGCGCGATGGCCGTCCTCGTCGGCGGCGATGGCCCGCTGCACCTCGTTCTTCACGATGTCCTCGTACTCCTGCCTCACCATCGTCGAGCAGCTCGCGGTAGCGCTTCCGCTGCTCCTCGCTGGTGATCAGGGAGTGGTGCTTGAGCCCCGCCTCCAGCTCGTTCAGCACCATGAACGGGTTGACGCACCGGTCGTTCGTGTCGCGACACGAGGGCGTTGCGAGATCTTGTCCTGGACGTAGCGGGGCGAGATGCCCTCCATCCCCTCGCGCTGGGCCTCCTTGCGCAGCTCCTTGACGTTGTCCTCGGTGAAGCCCGGGAGCGTCTTGCCGTTGTAGAGCTTCAGCTTCTGCATCAGGGTCAGGTTGGCCTTCTTCGGCTCCTCGAGCCGCGTCAGCACGGCCCACATCGCCGCCATCTCGATGGTGTGCGGGGCGATGTGCTTGCCCGCGGATCTTGCCGGCGTTGTAGTCCTTCTCGTAGATCTTGATCTCCTCGTTCAGCTTGGTGATGTACGGGATGTCGATCTTCACCGTCCGGTCCCGCAGGGCCTCCATGAACTCGTTGTTCTGGAGCTGCTGGTACTCGGGCTCGTTCGTGTGGCCGATGATCACCTCGTCGATGTCGGTCTGCGGCGAACTTCTTGGGCTTGATCTTGTGCTCCTGGCTCGCGCCGAGCAGGTCGTAGAGGAACGCCACGTCCAGCTTCAGCACCTCGATGAACTCGATCATGCCCGCGGTTGGCGATGTTGAACTCGCCGTCGAAGTTGAACGCGCGCGGATCGCGAGTCCGATGCCGTACTCGGCGATCTTGCGGTAGTTGATGTCGCCGGTCAGCTCGGTGGAGTCCTGGTTCTTCTCGTCCTTGGGCTGGAACGTGCCGATGCCCATGCGGTCCTGCTCGGACAGGATGAGTCGGCGCACCTGGACGTGGTTCAGGACGCGGGTCCAGTCGCCGCTGTAGCGCGACGACAACTCCCGGTACTCCTGGCGGCAGAACGGGCAGAGATCCCCCTCGATGCGGACCCGGTCATCGTCCGGGCCCCGACCCTCGTTCAACTGGTCGAGGAACATGGGCCGCAGCTCGTTGGGGACCAGGTGGAGCGGCTCCTCGTGCATGGGGCAGGGGACCACGTCATCGGGCTTGTCGAGGGTCCGAATCCACCCGAAGGTGTAGAGAGCTCCCTCGGGCCGGCGGGAGTACTCCTCGAGCCCCTTCTTCAGCAGACGCGCGATGGTGCTCTTCGAGGATCCGACCGGGCCGTGGAGAAGGATCACGCGTCGCTCGGTTCCGTAGCGCTGCGCCGCGCTCTTGAAGATGTTCACGAGGCGCATGAGCGGGATGTCCAGGCCGTAGATGGCATCCTGCCCGTCGTTCTCCGCATCGTCGAAGAAGTCGTAGTGCAGGATCTTCTTCTTGTGGTCCACGTACTCACGCGTCCCCTTGGAGAGGAGCATGTCGTAGATCCGCTCGAATGCCGACCGGGTGATCCTCGGGTTCCGGCGTACCAGGTCGAGATACTGCGGGAAGGTCCCCGTCCAGTTCCGCTCGCGGAAACCCTCGAGATCGAGGGCCTGCTTCGCCCTGGCGATGATGCTCTCACCCACGGACATGTCCGCCTCCTTGGACCCGGCGGCGCCTGCGGTGGCGCTGACCGGGGACGCGTCCCCCCCTCGATACTTGTAAGGCCCGAACGCCGGCCGGTCAAACGTACCGCGAAACTCGGCCTCATCTCCCATGTGCGAGTCCTCGCAGGAGGTGCCGGATGCGCTCGAAGAATGCCACATGGGTCCTGCTCGCGACCTTGCTCGCCCTCACGCTCTACATGTACCTCGTCCTCCGGCCGTTCCTCCCCGGGATCGCCTGGGCGCTGGTGCTCGTGGTCGTCTTCCGGCCCGTCTTCGTCAGGCTCGTCGCGTGACGCAGGGGACGCGAACGGGCGGCGGCGGTGCTCGTCTCGCTTCGGGTGCGAGCGTTCTTCACTCTCCGCGACACGACGAGGGCGGTTTTCCTCGGGGTCTTCGTCACCGCCTTGGTGCAGGCCGTGCTCGCAGGAATCGGCTTTGCGCTGGTGGGACTCCCGCAACCCATCGCATTCGGCGCGGCGAGATCCCTGTGCGCGCTCCTCCCGGCGGGGACCGCCCTGCTGTGGGGGCCGGCGGCGACCGGGTCGTTCGTGACGGCGCATCCGGTCAAAGGGGGGTTCCTGGAGAGGTGCCGCGACCCGACCTCTTCCGGGAATCGTGATTCTGCGGGTCGGCCTCTCCGCTTCCCCTGGAAGTGCTCGGGACTTGACCCGCCGGGGCCTTTGGCTACATTCCCCATGCCGAACCGCCGAGACCGGGATCGGGGGCCATGCATCCTTTTCGGCGCGAGGCGTTTGGGGCAGAATGCGATTCGCGGCGACGCCCCCGCTGCCGCCGGGAACGGAGAGAGCGCTCATGAAGACGAAACGGAACTCGATCTTGCTCCTTCTCACGCTCGTCGTTGTGGTCGCCTCTTCCGCCTGCGGTCACGCGAAAGAGGCTCCACCCGCGAGCCGGGAGCCGGCCTCCTATGACGGCGAGCTCATCGTCACCCCCGCGGCCATGGAGGGATTCCTGAAGATCTACGTGGCGACGGCGGCGAAGTCCACCGGGGGCTTCATCGAGGTCGCGGATCCCGACGCGGCCGCGCCCCTGAAGCTCGAGCTCAAGGAGGTCCACAAGGGCGAAACGCTTTCCTCGACGGGCCCGGGAACGTTCTTCGTTTGCGCCGACATGGCGGACGACAAGGGCAACGCCTACGATGTGGACTTCCTGACGAAGAAGACCGCGCGGGGAATCGACGTGGTCGAGACCGTGCTCCACAAGAAGCCGGGGAAGACGTTTCACGAGTGGGTCCGGGATGCCAAGGGGGTGTGGGCCCGCCAGCCGAGCTGATGTGCGCACCGTTTTCCTCCCGTCCTTCCTGAACGAGCCCGTCGGCGATCCCGGTCTTTGGGTCGATCTTCTCGACGAGGGCCGTTCGATCCTGCTGGACCTGGGCGACCTGCGCCACGTGGCGACACGGAAGCTCCTCCGGGTCGAGCGCGCCGTCGTAACGCATACGCACATGGACCACTTCGTGGGGTTCGACCACCTGCTCCGTCTCATGCTCGGCCGCGAGCGCGAGCTGGTCTTGACCGGACCCGCGGGATTCCTCAGGAGCGTGCAGGGGAAGATCGACGCGTACACATGGAACCTGATCGAGGGGTATCCGGTCCGTCTGAAGATCGAAGAAGTGAGCGGCGAGTCGGTCCGATCGGTGGTGTACTCGGGGCGCGGACACATGCGACCGGAGCCGCAGCCGGATCGGGAGTTCCACGGGCCGATCCACGCGGAGCGGTTGTACACGATCCACTGCGAGATCCTGGACCACGGGATCCCGGTCCTGGGCGTGGCGCTCCGGGAGACCGAGCACATCTCGGTGAACCGGGACCGGCTCCAGCGGGCGGGCCTCGCACCGGGGCCGTGGCTGCGGGAGCTGAAGCAGGCGGCGCGCCGGTGCGAGCCGTGCGAAGAGACGATCGACGCGCAAACGACGGACGGCGGAACGAAGGGTTTCCGGAGGGGCGCCTTGATCGAGGAGATCCTGCTGCGAAGCCCGGGACAGAAGCTGGCGTACGTCACCGACGTGCGGTACACGCCGGACAACGTGGAGAAGATCCGCCGGCTCGCCCACGACGCGGACCTCCTGGTCTGCGAGGCCGCGTTCCTCCACGAGGACCGGGCGCTGGCGGCCGAGCGGAACCATCTGACCGCGCGCCAGGCCGGCGAGCTGGCGCGCGCGGCCGGCGCCAAGCGGCTTGCACCGTTCCATCTGTCACCCCGCTACGCAAATCGGGAGCGGGAGATCCTGGACGAGGCCCGGGAGTCGTTCGGAGGCCCCGTTCTGTCGCTTTCGTCCGAGGCGAGCTGAGCGCGGCGGACGCGGAGGCTCCGGCGGCGAGAGGGGAGACAGGATGAAGCGTCTTCGATGGGTCTGGCCGATCGTCCTCCTCGCGGGGATCGTCGGGACCTCGTGGATCGCATACCGGATCCGCCCCGGACGAGCGCTCGACGTGGCCGTGCTCGACAAGACGGTCCCGTTTCGCAACTACCTGGAGCATCGTTCCCTCTTCTGGCTCCTGCGCCACGAGCGCGTCGTCAAGCCCGACGGCACGCGGTACGACACCACGGCGGACTACGTGGGCGCGTACCCGCCGGAGCGCCCGGGCGACCCGCCGGCGCGGATCCGGGACCTGGACGTCGAGCGCGCGGAGCGGGCGGATCTCGTCTATCTCGCGGACACCTACGGCGTGTACCGGGACGACCTGCGGTCCGAGGAATCGATGACGGCGGCACTCGAGCGGAGCCCCAAGATTTATGGAGGGCTCGAGCTCGCCGAGGCGCAAGCGGCGGCCCGTTCCGTGGAGCGGGGGAAGACGCTCGTCGCCGAGTTCAACACCCTCGGGAGTCCGACGGGCGAGGCAGCCCGGACGCTCCTCGAGCGAACGCTCGGCGTCCGCTGGACGCGATGGATCGGACGTTACTTCGCCCACCTCGACGATCCGTCGGAGGTTCCCGAGTGGCTCCGGAAGGACTACGAGCGCGAGTGGCAGCGCCCGTGGCTGTTTCGTGGTCCCGGTTACGTGCTCCTCCAGGACGACTCGCACTGCGAGGTACTCCGCGTCGGCGAGGAATCCGAACGGATCGGACTCACGCTGGATCGCGCCGCACCGATCGATCGACTCCTCTCCCACGCCGCGGACCGCATCCCGTACCCGTACTGGTTCGACATCGTGTCGACCGGACCCGAGACGCAGGTGTTGGCAACGTTCCGCTGGCACCTGACGCCTGCGGGAGCGAAGCGCCTCGAGGCGCGCGCTCTCCCCCCTGCGTTCGCCGCCGTGACGAGGAAGGTTTCGCCCGGACCCGGAGTCGCCTACTACTTCGCCGGCGACTTCGCGGACAATCCGATGCCGGACCAGGCGATGCCGTTCGGCGGCTACGTGACGGGGATGCGGTGGCTGCACGCTGCGGCGCTCGCGCCTTCGGAGACCGCGTTCTACTGGCGGTTCTACTACCCGATGGTCAGCGCATTGCTCCGCCAGACGCTCCTGAGAAACAGCGGCGCGGGGGCTTTGCCCCCGACCCCCACTCCCACCCTCCGCGGCGTCGGCGGACCGGCATCGCTCCGGTTGGGCTCGTTTCTTCCTGAGGTGTCGGGAGAACGCCCGTGAGGCAGCTCGGAACGGACTGACGGGGACATCGCGAAGTCGGGAGCGGGGTCCGGAACACGGGGAAGGGCGCGCGTCGCACCTTCCGGCCCACCCTCGTGGGGCCTACTTGCGTGGGCGAGACGGTGCCCGACCTGGCGAAACTTGGAATGCTGGAAAGGGGGAGGAGCGCGGCCCGCCCGCCGCGCTCCTCGAGGGGGAAGAGAGATCAACTCGATTCGATTCGGTGCGTTTCGTCTTGCCGTTTTCGGAGCCCGTTTCGCCTTCCGTGAATCCCCGCCGCCGAAGGGAGAGGACGGCGGCGGGGTCTCTTCCGGTTGTGCTCCGTGTTCGTCACGGCCCTGCATAGAGCAATGGCGGTGCCAAGCGCTCGGACCGAAGGAAAGGTCGATTCCAGGCCACTTCCTCAAAACCGGCAAGCCGACTTGGCGCACCGCGAGCCCGGCTTCAGGCGCCGCATGCCGGACTGGCGCGGCCGACCGCTGGTTGGGCACGATCGGCGTCATTCCACGTGGGGAAGCGCTCCGCCCCGGATCGCGCTCGCGCCGCCGGCGCCATGGGGGAAGGTGTACGAAAGAAAACCGGCGAGTACGCAAATCGACGCGACGGATGAAGGACGCGGTAAGATGGCCAACACCACCAAAAGGGGCGAGATGCGAATCGGGTTGCTGGGGGCGGGGATGATCGGGGAGACGCTGGGGCGTCTCTGGGTCCGGTCCGGGCACGCGATCCTCCTGAGCTCGCGCCATCCGGAGTCCCTCGCGGATCTGGCCCGCTCGATGGGAGCATCTGCGCGCACCGGGACCATCGAGGAGGCCGCGGAGTTCGGCGAAGCGTTGCTGCTTGCGGTGCCTTTCGGCGCCGTGACCACGATCGGGCCCGCGGTCGCCCGGGCCGCTGCTCGGAAGCTCGTCCTCGATGCGGGGAACCCGTTTCCGCACCGGGATGGCGCTGCGGCAGTCGAGGCGCGGGCGGGCGTCGGGGGATCGGGCGTCTGGGTCGCGCGCCATTTCCCTCTGGCTCTGGTGGTGAAGGCGTTCAACACGGTCCACTACCGGACCCTCGCCCGCGAGGCGCATCGCGCCGGCGAGCGCGTGGGAGTTCCCATCGCCGGAGACGACGCCGGGGCTCTCGAGACTACCGAGCGGCTCGTCCGCGATGCTGGGTTCGATCCGGTGATCGTTGGGCCGCTCTCTCGCTCGGCCGAGTTCGATCCTGGCACCGCAGTTTGGAACACGGGCATGACCGGCCCCGAAGTACGCCGGTTGCTGGTAGTCGAGGGAGAGCGAGGATGAACACGAGCGGTCCGGAGCTCTCCCCGTCCGTGGGGCAGCGGAGAAGATCGACGCTGCGCGCACGTGTCACCCACCTGGGGTTGCCGTCGCGGCTCCTGATCGCCACGCTCGCGAGCTCCATCCCCGCCGCCGCCGCCGGGGCCAAAACCGAGCTCATCGTCAGTCGCAGCGGTTTCGTCGACACGGCGGGTGGCGGCAAGCTCTATTACGAGGATGCCGGCAACGGGCCGGTCCTCGTGCTCATCTCCGGCGGGAGCGGCATGGACCTGCGTGAATGGGACCGCACGTTCGAACAGTTCATTCGCACGCATCGAGTGATCCGCTACGACCCTCGCGGCATCGGTCGGTCCGCGTCGCCCACGGGACCGTTCTCGCACGTCGAGGACCTGCTGGGGCTCCTCGACCGATTTCGGATCCCCAGGGCGCACATCGTGGGGCTCTCGTTCGCGGGCGGCGTCGCCGTCGATTTCGCGATCGCGCATCCCGATCGTGTTTCCTCGCTCGTTCTCATCAGTTCATCCCTTTCCGGCTTCGCGTACTCGGAAGAGTTTCGCCGCCGAAACGAGGCGTTACGCAGCGTGCTCGAGGAGGATGGAGTGAAGGCGTTCGTGGATGCCGTGTTCAAAGACCCCCATCTGTATCCGACCGGCTCGGGGAGCCGCACGCGCGCGCGCACTCTGCTCCGGGAGAATGCCAAGACGGCCCTGGCGACCGACCCGTCCTGGGTCCGCTCTCTCGAGCCTCCGGCGATCGGTCGACTCTCCGAGATCCGCGTCCCGACGCTGGTGATCGCGGGCGAGCTGGACCACCCGGAAGTCCACAGGGTCGCCGATACGCTCGTGGCGCAAATCGCCGGGGCGCGCAAGTCCTTGGTGCGCAAGACGGGACACACCGTGATCATGGAGTCGCCCAGGAAGTTCGCAAATCTGCTCCTGGGTTTCCTTCGCGGGCAGTCCTCCGAGATAGCCGGGCGGTGATCGGAGTCGGAATGAGCGGCACGCGTCTCGCTCCGGGAGCGGATCGAATCGCGGTTGCAAGGCGGTCGTTCGAAGCATCAGAAGGAGGAGAAGGCATGTCCGAGTCGAAGAAGGGCGGTTGCGGAGACGGTTGCTGCTGTGATTCCGGTCAAGGCTGCGGCTGCGCATGCGCGTGCTGCGGCGGCGCCTCCGGCCACGGCGGTTTCACGCGCCGCTACCAGACCAGGGCCGAGCAAGCCGCGGAGCTCGAAAGCTACCTGAAGGACCTCCGGGACGAGGTTCAGGCCGTCGAGGAGAAGCTGGCGGATCTCAAGCGCAAGAAATAACGAAGCGCGGTCGATCTGCCGGTCCGGGAATTCAGGGTCAGTCGTCCATGGCGCCCGAGGCGTCACCCTGAAATGCTGAAAACGTCCCGCGGAAATGTACGCCGGTCCGCCGGCGTGCCTTTCCCGCGGGAGCCGAAGGCGCGGGAGCAGAGCCCCCGTGTTTGCATACCAATTGTCCATGGCGCCTCGCGGCGTCACCCGAAAGCGATGAAAAACCTGCGGGAGGTGCAGGCCGGTCTGCCGGACTGCACCGTACGCGGCTGCGGGGGTCCCGGAGCTGGCCCCCGGTATTTTCACTCTGGTGGCCGCCGCGGGGAGTGACTCCACCGCGCGAGCGCCGCGTGGGAAGGCGCCCCGCGGGGCCGGGTCGTTGCCCCAAAATTTCTCAGCCGGCCGATTCCCGTCCCTCTCCCGTCTCTTCCTGCGATACAATCGCCGGCCGGTCCGGTCCCGGACAAAGCCCCGGGTGTGGGTGAAGGAGTGCTCGATGAGCGAGAAGCCGTTCAAGCCTTACGTGCCCGCCGATAGCACGATGTCGGAGTTCACGCTCCGTGCGCTGCTCCTCGGCCTGGTGATGTGCGTGGTCCTGGGAGCCGCGAACGCCTACCTGGGACTCAAGGCGGGCATGACGATCGCCGCGACCTACCCTGCGGCGGTCATCGGTATGGCGGTACTCAAGCTGATGAAGGGGTCGCTCCTCGAAGAGAACTTCGCGCGGACCGTGGGATCGATCGGCGAGTCGGTGGCGGCCGGCGCGATCTTCACCATTCCGGCGTTCGTCATCCTTCAGATCTGGGAGTTCAAGCCGGGCACCATGCTCAAGGAGTACCTGACGTCGTCTGCTTTGATGATTCTCGGAGGAATCCTGGGAATCATGTTCGTCACGATTCTCCGGCGCGTGATGGTCGAGGATTCGTCGCTCCCGTTCCCCGAGTCGGTTGCAGCCAGCGAGATCCACAAGGCGGGGCAGCGCGGCGCCGAGGCGGCGATGCAGCTCTTCCGTGCCATGGGGGTCGGCGCGTTGATCCGACTGCTCGGCCGCCTCGACGGCGAGACGTTCGACGGCCTCGGCATCTATTACGCCGTCAACCGGTTCCAGCTCGCGGTGGGGAAACTGAAGGGGTTCGTGGGGCTGGGCGGCGACAAGAAGGCCCTGGCGGGCGGCGTGACCACGATCGCCGGACCGGCGGCGACCCCGGCGTACATCGGGGTCGGCTACATCATCGGACCTGAGCTGGGCGCTCTGAACTTCGCGGGCGGGCTACTCGCCTGGGGTCTGTTCGTCCCGCTCCTCGTCTACTTCCTGGGCCCTGGGCAGATCGATCAGTACGGCGGGGACTGGGGCGCACTCACGACCGCGATCTACAAGCGTATCGTCCGCCCGATCGCGGTGGGCGGCATGCTCGTGGGTGCGTGCTTCACGCTGTGGCGAATGCGCAAGAACCTCATCCTGGGGATCCGGCGAGGCGTCGCCGACGTCCGGAAGTCGGCCGCCGCCGCCACCGCCACCGAGCGCACGGAGCGCGACCTGAATTTCCGGACCGTCCTTCTCGGGATCGCGGTGGTCTTCGTGCTCATGATCGCGCTCTATTTCTACTTCACGCAGGCGATCGGGGCGGCCATCCTGGCGGCGATCGTAATGCTCATCACCGGGTTCTTCTTCGCCGCGGTGTCCGGCAACCTCGTGGGGATGATCGGCTCGTCCAACAACCCGATCTCGGGGCTGACGCTGGCCACCACGATCGTCGCGGCCTTGACGATGTACCTCGTCGGCGCACAAGGGGTCGCCGGCGTCGCGGCGGCGCTCGGGGTGGCGGCGATCGGCTGCGTCTCGGCGGCGGTGGCCGGCGAGATGCTCCAGGATCTCAAGGTCGGACACCTCCTCGGAGGCACGCCCTGGAAGATGCAGGTGGGCGACATCATTGGCGTCGTGCTGGCCGGTCTCACGATGTTCTTCCCACTCTACATCCTCCACAATTCCGATCTCGCGCAGAACCCGGCGACGGGCGGGTTCGGCGGCCCGAACCTCGCCGCTCCCCAGGCCGGGCTCATGGCCGCGCTCTCGCAGGGGATCGTGGGCGGCGAGATGGCGTGGCCCCTCGTGATCGTCGGGATCGCGATGGGGATCTCGCTCATCCTGATCAAGGTGCGAAGCCCGATGCTGTTCTCGGTCGGCATGTACCTGCCCCTCGAAACCACGTTCGCGATCTTCGTGGGCGGAATGGTCAAGGGTGTGGTGGACAAGCTGGGGGCCAAACGGGCGCACAACGACGCCCAGAAGGCCCGCGTCGAGAACGCCGGCATCCTGGCGGCGTCGGGGCTGATCGCCGGTGAGGCGCTCATGGGTCTGGTGATCGCCGCGGTCGTGTTCGCGAAGGACCGCATGGGCCAGAAGCCGGAGTTCCCGGCCCTCCGCGCGTTCGAGCCGGTCGCCGGATGGCTCGCCCTCGCGGTCTTCGGGATCCTGATCTGGTACCTGATCTTCGTGCCGCTCAAGAGGGCGGGATCCGCGGACGAGCCTGCGCCGCCGACGGCCGTGATGTAGCGCTCCGCGGGGTTTCGAAGGGGCGGCAGAGGCGCGAGCGAGGCCGCCGTCGGTGGCGAGTGTCCGCTCCGACGGGCTGCGTGGTCGGAGGTACGTGGGCGCCCGCGAGACTCGTTTGCTGGGGTGAAAACACGGCGGCCAGCCCCCGGACCCCCGCACCCGCGTACGGTGCAGAACCCGGCTTTGAATCGTCTCGCGCGAGAGGGGATTCGTTTCGATCACGCCGCCACAGCAGCTCCTCTGACGCTTCCGTCGCACGCCACGGTGCTGTCCGGCCTGCTGCCGCCTCGCCACGGCCTCCACAACAATGGCGCCGGCCGGTTCCCGGCCGATACGCCCACGCTTGCGACACGGCTCTCGGCAGCGGGATACAGGACCGCCGCGTTCGTCGGCGCCTTCGTTCTGGATCATCGGTTCGGCCTCGGCTTCGATGTCTACGACGACGAGATCGACCGCGGCGGCGCCACCGGTACCGACGAGCTCGAGGCCGAGCGCTCGGGGCAGGTGGTCCTCGACCGGGCCCTCGCCTGGCTCGAGCGTGGTGGCGTGGATTCTCGCCCGTACTTCCTCTGGGTGCACCTGTTCGACGCCCACGCACCCTACGAGCCGCCCGAGCCCTACCGTGGGCGGTACCGGGAGAACCCTTACGACGGCGAGATCGCCGCCGTCGACGCGCAGGTCGGGCGGCTCCTGGCGGCCCTCGATCGCAGGGTGGAGAGCGATCGGACGGTGGTGATCGCGCTCGGGGACCACGGCGAGGCCTTGGGCGAGCACGGGGAGAGGACGCACGGTCTCTTGCTCTACGAGCCCACGCTGAGGGTGCCGATGATCCTCCGGGCACCAGGCATCGTTCCCGCCGGCTCGGTGGTCGACACGCCGGTCAGCCTCGCCGACGTGGCGCCGACGATCGCGTCCCTGCTCGACGCGCCTCTCGAATCAGCGCGTGTGGACGGCCGAGATCTCGCCCGCGAAGTCACATCCGGCGTCGTTCCCGAGGTGAGCGACGTGTACTCCGAGACGGAGTACCCGGCGGTGTTCGGCTGGTCGGGGATGGCTGCGGTGCGCCGTGGCTCCATCGACTTCGCATTTCCCACATGCCCACGGGTTCGATGGCAGCGAAGCTCCTGCCGCGATCATTCCTTCGAAGGCTCAGTGCTTCCGGAAGACTACTGAGGGACGGTTTCGAAACCCATTTCCCGCGCGTTGCGGCGGATCCGCTCGTCCAGCGAAAGGACGCGGAGCCGGGGCACGAGCGCGCGCGCCACGACGAGGGTCGCGAGATGGACGGCATCGAGGGTTCTGACCGGCTCGCGCGGAAACGGCTGGCGCGCCCGTTCCGCGATCTCGGTCTGCAGCGGAAGGATGGTCCAGTGCGTGGAGGCGAGGCGAATCTGCGCCCGGCGGTTCGCGGCCTCCGATTCGCGAATGACGCCGCCGTGCGCGGCACGAATCAGCGCTCGCTCGCATTCGATCAAGGTGAGCTCGGAAGCAAGCACCAGATCCGCACCTGCAAGTGCAGCCCGAGCGACTTCCCCGGCGGTTTCGCCGAGAAGCCACGCCAGGACCGCGCTCGACTCGGCGTAAAGGCTCAGCGTTCGCCTCTTTCCTCGTTCAGGAGGGCGTCCGCCGTTCCATCGGCGGCAATGCGGGGATTCGCCGCGTAGATGTCAGGGCGGTTCGGTTCCCCAAGGCTGGCCTTTCCCTGCCGCGCGTGGAGGAGAAGGGCCGGGTATTGAACCTCGGAGGCCGCCCGGCCCGGCTGCCGCAGCTCCGCAATCACTTCCCCCCGATCCGTGATGAGGATTTCCTCTCCCCGGCGAACCATCCGGAGGTACTCGCTCAAGTGGCTCTTGAGCTCCCTGATTCCCACAGCCTTCATGCTCATAATGTGGACTCATGTGACTACATCGTCAACGCCCCACCTGTTTCACCCCTGCATATCCAGGGGTTCCTGGATTTCCCCCTCGCGTTGGGCCAGAACGACCCGGGGGCTCCCCGGTGCCGTCCCGCCGGAGCGGGACCACGCGCCTCCGACCCCCAAAAGGGGCCCCGCTGCGGCCGGCGCGGTCCAGGGCTGCCGTCGCCGAGGAAGACCGGCGGGCCGCAGACGCACTCGCGCACCTCGGATGGGCGGCCTTCCTGCGGTTCCGGCAAGGGCGGGCCGGTCTCGATCCGGTCGGCTACTACCGCCGGTCCCTCGAGCGCGCCGCGGCGTGGGGCCAGGACAGCGCCCTGGCGGAGCCGAAACCTGTGCCGCCGAGAAGAGTGCCACGTTCCAGCGGGGGAATCGCGGAGCCCCAACGCATGCCGGGAGCGGGCTTCCACGTCTCCCACATCGAGCGCTCCGTAGAAAGCGTCAGCCCTGTGTGGATCCGGAGACGGATGGGGTGGAGCGCTTCCCCATCGATTCGCCCGACACGTAGTGAGCATCGATCGCCGGTTTCGGCTGGTCGAGGGTTTCCGGGACCGGCGTCCTTGCCCAACGGTTTCCGAGGTATGCTCCACGCCGCCGAGCCCGGGCAAAAGGACCGGCCGAGGAAACACGGGACCGCTCTTCGGAAGTCCAGAGGCGCAGGTCCCCGGGGGTAACGGCGGATGGGTGGCCGATTCCTCCTGGACGCCGGGGGGGCACGAGCCCGTCACTGGTCTCGATCCGCACGGTCACGTCGGGGCCTCCGTCACCGGGGACCATGCGCGTGAGAGTCGATTCGAGGATCCGCGAAGTCGGCGACGGTCGCTCGCGCGATCACATGTCCCGCTTCGATACGCGGAGGAGGAGATCGTTCATGAACGCCACTTCGAAAATTGCGGTCGCCTGCGCGCTCGGCGCGTTCGCCGCAGCCCTTCCGGCCGGCGCCGCATGCCCTGTTTCTTCCATGATCTGGCAAATCCCCAATTACTCCGGCGTCTACACGTACGTTCGGAGCCCTGGGCTCGACAGCCCCGCGACGTACAAGGGGTCTTTCTGGGCTCTGGGATTCGGCAACCCGGCGAACGGGGTCGGGCACGACAACGGTTCGCTGGCGCCGTGGGATGGCGCGAGTGGTTGGCTTCATCAATACCCCGGCGTTCCCACGTACTTGTTCGGAGACTGGGGCTCCGATCCCCGCATCGACGGATGCGCCATCCTCCAGCCCGTTGCGCAGCCGAGCAGGACCGTCGTGATGCTGACCGACCAGAACAGAGCCGGGCAGATCGGCTATTACGCGGCGGCCTGCGTGCAAGTGGGCCAGGCCGGCCATTTCAACTTCTCGGATGGGCTGGGAGGTCGAGACATCGAGCTCGTCCCGATCCCGAGACCGCGCGTCCTGGCGTGGACCGGCCTCCCGAACGCGCTCGACATCGTTCTCGATCTTCCCTCGACTCCGCCGGTGCAGCAGGACGGAACGTGCGGTTCACGGGTCATCACCGGGTACAAAATCTATCAACGCATGCTGCCTTGGATGTACCCGGGCGATGGGGCGGATCGCGTGCGAGACGCCGACTGGACCCTGGCCGGCGGACCGTTTCCGCTGGGAGCCCCTCAGACGATCCGAGTTCATCCCCCTTATGCCGATGAGGTCACGATCTACCTCGCGACGACTCTCGTCCTCGACAGTGGTTTCGAGACCGGGCACGTCTCACAGAGCGAGAGCCTCCTGTACTACCCGTACTGCGAAGATTACGACGGAGACGGACACCACAGCGCCTGGTGCGGGGGCGACGACTGCGAGGACCTCGACTCCCAAATTCACCCCGGGGCGCCCGAGCGATGCAATGCTCTCGACGACGATTGCGACGGGCAGACGGACGAGGGAATCGTGCCCCAGCCCACGACGTGCGGGATCGGAGGATGCGCGAGGACAGGCCAGGCTGAGTGCGTCGGCGGTGTCGTCAGGGACACGTGTACCCCGGGCACTCCGACCGCGGAGATCTGCAACGGCATCGACGACGACTGCGACGGGACCACCGATGAGGTGTGCAACTGCGCGTTCTCGAAGCCGATCTCCTCCGGCTGGACCTTCGTCGCGCCCGCCGTTCACCTCGGGTACAACGCCGAGAGCATGTGCGGGCAGATCAACGTCGACGGTGGTAGTGCATCGGAAATCAACCGCTGGCTGAGCGGCGCCTGGGAGGGTCACGTCTGCGGCCGGCCTTTCCAGAACTGGCCGGTGGAGGACGGGAGAGGGCAGTTCGTGCGCAGCGCGGCAGCTTCCACGTGGTGTCAGCTTGGGGGGGAGATCCCGTCCCCTCTGAGCCTCAGTCTCGTCAACGGCTGGAGCACGGTCTCCCGGCCGCGATGGGCAGGCTCGAGAACGGCAGAGCAGGTCTGCGCCGAGATCCGGGCACAGGGGGGCTGTCCGGCCGAGATCGACCGATGGGCGAGCGGTGCGTGGGAAGGGCACGTGTGCGGCCTGCCGTTCAACAACTTCCTCGTGGAGCCCGGGACGGGGTATTTCGTGTGGGCGACGTGCGCGAGCACGTACGTCGTGGACCGGCAGATCCAGGTGTCGAACCAGCGGCGATCTCGTTCGTGGTGAGCTGGGCGACGCCGTCGCCTCAGAGCTGCCACGTGCGGTAGGGGCGGACCTCCGCGCTCGGAGAGGAAGCGCAGGACATTCGGGGACCGTCGACCGTGAAGAATACGCATCTCATCAAGCTGGATGACCTGCAATCAGCGACGACGTACTACTTCGACCGCGTGTGCGACGGCGTCGCGGACGACAACGGCGGGTCGCACTACAGGGCGAGCACGGGACCGGTGCTGGGCGTGCGGGGTCCGGACAACGCGTATGGCTAAGGGTTCGAGTCGGACGGGACGGCCCCGGCGGACGAGGCGATCGTCTGCGTGACGCTCGATGTAGTCCGACGCGGACGTTCCGGAAATCGAGACGGGATCGTGGTGCCGGAGTCGATCGGATTGCGGATCCTGGGCTGCGGGTTCGGGATTCGGCGGCCATCGGGGCCATGCCAACCGGACCGATCTTCGCAGGTGCTGCCCGACGAAGTCCGGACGGCCGACGAGGCAGCGCTGGTCGGACCTTCCGGCAGCATCCGATCTTCCAACGTCCGGCCTTCCGATGGCAATGGTGATGTTCTTCGGCCCCCGGCTGACATTCGGCGGGGCCGACAAATTGAAGACCTAGCCGATTGACCTCGCAGCTTCCGCTCGCCCAGGACGATGTGGTGGGTCAGGGATCGGAGTGCAACGGTTGCTCACCAGCCGTGTCTTCTGCTCTCGCACCTGAAGCTGTAGCCGCCGGAGATCCAGTCATCGGGCAGAAGCCTCCAACGCGAGTCTCCGTGAAGGCGTCCGCGCTTGCGATCTTCTCGTCTTCCTGGTCAGCCTGGTCACGTCTCTCTCGTGCCCCCGCGCGCTCGCGACGGCTTGACCGGAAACGAAAAGGTCAATATGATCTTTATGTCCTTTTGTAGGGGGGCGAGCATGCGTCATGATTTCTCGGTCGCGGAGGCCAAGGCCCACTTCTCCGACTGTCTGCGTTCCGCCGAGCAGGGAGATTCGGTCGTGATCACGCGTCACGGCAAACCGGTCGCCGCGATCGTTCGCGCGGCGGACCTGGAGAGGCTCGAGCGACTTCGCGCCGCGGGACCCCAAGGAGGACTGGCGAGCCTCGCCGGCGGGTGGGACCGCTCCGAGGAAGTGGTCGAGTTCCTCGAGAAGCAGCGCAGGAGCCCCGCGAGGGGGCTGCTGCGGCGTTGACGGCCCCCGGGATGCCCTTCCTCTTCGACACGGACGCCATCTCGGAGCTGCTGAAGAAGAAGCCCGCGCCCGGCTACGTGCGCTGGTTGTCGCAAGTTCCTCGGGAGGAGCAGTACACGAGCGCGATCGTGGTGGGGGAGTTGTTTTGCGGGGCGTTTCGCTCTTCGCGCCGGGCGCTCCACCTGGAGAACATCGAGTCGCGCGTCCTGCCCGCCGTGATCGTCCTCCCGTACGACGTCGCGGTAGCCCGCGTGTACGGGGAGGTCCACGCCGGTCTGTCCGCCGCCGGAGCGCCGCTCGCGGACGCGGATCTGCAGGTCGCCGCGACGGCGCTCCATCACGGTCTCGAACTGGTGACCGGAAACCTGCGGCACTTCCGGAGAGTCCCGGGGCTTCGCATCTCCCCGGTTCTCGCGGACGAGCGCGACCGGTCGCGCTCGTAACCTCGTTCAACCACCTGGAAGCGAACGGGACCCCGCTTCCTCCCCCCCGACATTTCCCGGATGCGGCGCGAGAACACGCGAAGGCGGTGGCAGCGATACCACCTCGGAGCTACCTTGACGCGCCCGAAACGAGCCCAAGAACCGACCGAGGGAGCTTCGATGAGACGAGGAGAGAACGGCCGGATCGCCCTGCTGCTGCTGGCGCTGCTTGCGCTCACGTTCCTCGCCGTGCTCGGCCTGGCCGCCTTCCGCGCAGGCGGCTCGCCCGAGATCACGATCGCACCGGCGATGCCGGCCATCGGCAAGCGGACGCCGGTGACCGTGAGCGTTCGATCCCAGGGTCGGGGGCTCGGCAACCTGCGGGTCGAGCTGATCCAGGGACCGACTACGCGCGTTCTGGCGGAGGAGGCGATCGCTCCGGCCGCGGCGTGGGCGTTCTGGTCGAGGGGAACGCCGAGCCGCGAGATCAAGCTCGAAGTGGGGCGCGAGACGGTCCAGGGTTTGACCTCGGCGCCGGCGATTCTTCGGGTCACCGCGGCGCGGGCGGGGAGCTGGCTTCGCCGGCCCGCTCCCGCCGTGCGGGAGATCCAGTTGCCGGTCCGTCTGGTGCCGCCGACCCTGCAGGTGCTGTCGAGCCAGACCTACGTGCGCCAGGGAGGGTCCGAGGCCGTCGTCTACCGCGTGGGCGAGAGCGCGGTTCGTGACGGCGTGAGATGCGGCGAGCAGTTCTTCGAGGGCTCACCACTTCCGGGAGGAGGCCCGTTAGACCGGTTCGTGCTCTTCGGGATCCCCTTCGACATGACGGAGCCGTCTACGGTGAAGCTCGTGGCCGAGGACGATGTCGGGAACGAGGCAATCGCAGCCTTCGTCGACCAGTTCGATCCGCAGCCGATCCTCGGCGAGACCCTGACGCTCGGAGACGCGTTCCTGGAGAAGGTCGTGTCCGAGATCGTCGCTCAAACACCCGACCTGCCGGACAAGGGCAGCCTCCTCGACAACTACCTCCAGATCAACGGCGACCTGCGCCGGAAGAACGCCGCCGAGCTGGTCGAGATCTCGAGGAAGTCGGCCAAGGAGTTCCTCTGGAGTCGGCCGTTCCAGGCCATGCCCAACTCGAAGGTCATGTCCTCGTTCGCCGACCGGCGGGAGTACGTTTACCAGGGGCGCGTCGTGGACCGGCAGGTTCATCTCGGATTCGATCTGGCCTCGACACGCGGCGCGCTGGTTCCGGCGGCGAACGACGGCACGGTGGTGCTCGCCAGGTACTTCGGCATCTACGGGAACACCGTGATCGTGGACCACGGCTTCGGGCTCATGAGCCTCTACGGCCACCTGTCCTCCATCGACGTGAGCGACGGCCAGGCCGTGAAGCGCGGGGACACGGTCGGAAAGAGCGGCCAGACCGGCCTTGCCGGCGGCGACCACCTGCATTTCTCCATGCTCCTTCACGGCATGCCCGTCAACCCGAAGGAATGGTGGGACGGACACTGGATCGCGGATCGGCTCGCTCGCAAGCTCGGGTCCGCGTTTCCGTTCCAGGGCTAGCCCGGCGCGCCAGACCGCGGCGTTCGTCAGGGACGCACGACGCGGAGCGCGTTCAATTGGGTCGCCTGGACGGGACCGTCTCGCAGCACGATCACCGTGATGAAGGCTGGATCCGAAACCAGGAGGCGAGTGCCGCCCGCGTCGAGAACCACGCGATAGGTCCCGGGCTCCAGCGGTCCCGCGATCCACGAGCCGTCCGCATCGGGCGCGACCCGCGCCGCCTCCCGCAAGACGTTGTTCGGGCCGGAGAGCACGACGAACCTCACCTCGCCCGCGGCAGGACCGACGATCCGGCCGTGGACCTCGCCGGGCGCCCCGCCGCCACCGGCTCGAGCCGTCGCCGATCGCTCTTGCGCGCCCTGCGGAGCCTCCTGGGCCTGCTCCGGAGGTCGGAGGGCCGCCCCATCGTCCGGGGGGGGCGGGATGGCATCTTTCGATGTCGCGACCGTTTCCGGCGAGTCGGACTCCGCGATTGGCGAGCTGGCGGGCCCGCCCGGGGCTGACTTCTCCTCGACTGCTTGCGGCTCCGATTCCACCGGCCGCGCATCTCCGACCGCTCCGGCGCTTGCGTGCGGCGCCGCGGGCCCGGGGAGATCCGTGGGAACCGAGCCCTCCGGTGACGGGGTCGGGCCGGGTCCGATCTCGATCTCCGCGTCGCCCTCCGGCGCGGGCGGAGGCGCCGCAGCGGGGGGTGGGACGGACATGACGTACGGGATGCGCTCGCCGGTCCAGAAGATGGCCGCCGAGGTCGTCGGCGCCTCGAGGCGAAGCGGGTTCAGGCGCAGGGTGAAGGTCCTCGAGTCCGCGAGGCGAACGAGTGCCGCGGATCCGTCCGGTGCCGCGGCCAAAGCGGCGACCGGAGCCGAGGTCTGCACTCGATCCCGGATCGGAAGCCCTTCGCGAGTCTGCCGGTCCGACAGATCTACGAGCACGATCCCGTCGCGCTCCCCGACCAGAACGCGGTCTCCGCCCGGGAGCGCCGCGAGCGAGAGGTTCTCGCCGGCCACGGTGAAGATCCGGGCGCTCCGGAGGTCGGGGACGAGGATCACGCGGATCTCGTCGCGCGACGCCACGAGCGCCGCCGTGCCATCCGCGGAGAGATCGAAATCGTGCGCGTCCAGAGGAACCCGCACGGTCCGCTCGATCCGACTCGGCGGAGCCCCGAGCCGCGCGAATGAGGTCCCGCCCGAGTCGATTCGTGTCGGCTTCCGGTGAACCAGCGCATAGAGCGACTCACCCGTCGGCCCGAAGCGAAGCGCACGGACCGCTTCGTCCACCTCGAGGATCCGGGGAGCGGCACCCTGGACAGACACGCGGATCTCGAAGCGGCGCTTGCCTCGCTCCCGCTCCATCGGTCGCTCGAACGCCGCGGCGGCCGAGGTCCCGTCCAGCGAAACGGCCGTCGACAGCGCCTTTTCGAGCGGACCCAGCGCCCGCAGCGCAGCGGGGGCAGAATCGGAGGGAAGCGTCAACGGGCCATCGGTGGCCGATGCGGCGCCCGACGTTGCCGCGAGGAGGCATGCGGCGAGCCATGCGGCGCTCGCGATCGCGCGCCGGGCGGGGCGCGTTGCGAGCGCCACGCCGCCGACGACGAGCGCGGACCCCACGAGAGTGCGGAGCGTGTACGGCTCGTCCAGAAAGACCGCGCCGACGGTCACCGCCACCACGGGAGTCAGGTAGGCGACCAGCGACACACGCGTCGCGGGCAGGTGCGCGAGGAGCCAGTAGTAGAGACTGAACGTCAGCGCCGAGCCCACGATGGCGAGGTACAGGAGGGCGCCCACCGATTCATGGGTCCACGTGACGTCCCGGTCTCGCTCCATGGCGAGGTAGAGCGCTCCCATGACGATCCCGGCGAGCCCCATCGGCGCCGCGGTCAAGGAAAGGTGATGAATCCCTTGCCCCCACTTCTTGACGGAGACGCTCGCGACGGCGGACACCAGCGGCGAGATCAGCATGACGACGGACGCCGCCGCCACGCCGGGCCCCCCGAGCTTCCCGAAGTCCTCCGAGAAGATCAGCGCGACGCCACCGAGGCCGATGAGGATCCCGGCGGCCGCCGCGCTTCCCAAGGACTCCTCCGGCAGCGCGAAATGAGCCAGGACGGCCACGAACAGGGGAAACGTGGCGAAGAGGACGGATGCGAGCCCCGACGGCACCCACTGCTCGGACCAGTAGACGACCCCGTACGAGATGCAGAACGACAGGATTCCGTTCACGACCCAGAGCGTGCGTTCTCGACGTCCGGTTCCGAAACGGACTCCCGCGAAGCGCGCCAGTGCGAACAGAGCGACCGCGGCGATGGCGAATCGCAGGGAAACGCCGAGGAAAGGAGGGATTCCCTTCAGTCCGATCCGGATCGCCGCCCACGTGGTCCCCCAGATCGCCGACAGGAGCAACACGGTCGCGACGGAGAGGAGTCGTCCCGGCGGTTTCATGGGACCTCCAGGCGTTCTGAAGCGGAGCCCGTCGAAACTCGAACCCTGGGCTCAGGACAACGGCTCGACCGAACGCGTGTGCCGGAGCCGCGCGCCGTCGCGGTAGGAGGACTCGACGGATCTTCGAGGTCCCGCTATCGCCCTTCCTCCTCGAGCATGTGCAACAGGTACTGACCGTACGTGCTTCCCTTCATGCCCAGCGCGGCCTCCCGAACCTGCTCGGGACCGATGAAGCCCATGTGGTAGGCGACCTCCTCGAGGCACGCGACCATGAGGCCCTGCCGTTCTTCGATCGTGCGGATGAAGTTCGCGGCTTGCAGGAGCGACTGGTGGGTGCCGGTATCGAGCCACGCGAACCCTCGGCCGAGAATCTCGACGTGCAGCTTCCCCATGCGGAGGTAGGCGAGGTTCACGTCGGTGATCTCCATCTCCCCTCGCGCCGAAGGGGCGAGTCCGGCCGCGATGTCGACGACCTGGTTGTCGTAGAAGTAGAGCCCCGTCACGGCGTACTGCGAGCGAGGGTGAGAGGGTTTCTCCTCGATGCCGACCGCGCGTCCGTCGGGCCCGAACTCTACCACGCCGTATCGCTCCGGATCGCGGACGCGATAGCCGAAGACCGTCGCACCGTCGGTCCGCGCCTCGGCGCGACGCAGGGCGTCGGGGAAACCGTGACCGTGGAAGATGTTGTCTCCGAGGGCGAGGGCGACCCGGTCCTTCCCGATGAACTCCCGCCCGATGAGAAACGCCTGGGCGATCCCTTCGGGGCGCGGCTGCTCGGCGTAGTCGATCGAGATCCCGATCCGGCTTCCGTCCCCCAGGAGCCTTCGGAACGCGGCCACGTCCTGGGGCGTGGTGATGACCAGGACTTCTCGAATCCCCGCGAGCATCAGGGTCGAAAGTGGGTAGTACACCATCGGCTTGTCGTAAACCGGGACCAGCTGCTTGCTCAAAGCGATCGTGAGCGGGTGGAGGCGGCTTCCGGCGCCGCCGGCGAGAATGATCCCCTTCATCGACGAGCCTCCCCCGGGTTCGCGCTCCCGCCGGGGGGCTCTCCTCCGCCGAGCCTCTCCCGGCGGTACTGCCCCTCGGCCTGTACCGCCTCGCACCAATCCCGGTTGGCGAGGTACCAACGCACGGTTTCCGCAAGCCCGCTGTCGAGCTGGTGGCGCGGATGCCATCCCAGCTCACGCTCCACCTTCGAGGGGTCGATGGCATACCGGCGATCGTGACCGAGCCGGTCGGGGACGAACTTGCGCAACGCGCCGTAGCTCGTGATCCCGTTCTCGGAAAGCGCTCGGTTCGTCGCGGCCGGAATCTCCTCCTCGAGAATCTCGCAGATCCGATGGACGATCTCGAGGTTCGTACGCTCGCTCCGGCCGCCGATGTTGTACTTCCCGCCGGGGCGTCCGTTGCGCAAGGCGAGGAGGATACCCGCGCAATGATCCTCGACGTACAGCCAGTCCCGAACGTTTCCGCCGTCCCCGTAGATCGGAAGCGGCTTCCCTTCCACCGCGTTCAGGATCATGAGAGGGATCAGCTTCTCCGGAAACTGGAACGGACCGTAGTTGTTCGAGCAGTTCGTCACGATCGCGGGAAGTCCGAAGGTCTCGTGCCAGGCGCGCACGAGATGGTCCGCGGCGGCCTTCGACGCCGCGTAAGGCGAATTGGGGGCATAGGGCGTTTCTTCCGAGAACAACCCGCTGTCTCCCAGCGTTCCATACACCTCGTCCGTCGAGACGTGGAGGAAGCGGAACCGATCGCGGCCCTCCGGAGGGCACCGGTTCAGGTGGGAGCGCGAGGCTTCGAGCAGCTCGAACGTGCCGTCGATGTTCGTACGGATGAACTCCCGGGGGCCGTCGATGGATCGGTCCACGTGGCTCTCGGCCGCGAAGTTCACGACGGCCGTCGGCCGCCACGTCTCGAAGACCGCATCCACCGCTGCGCGATCGGCGATGTCCCCGCGAACGAACGCGTAGCGTTCCCCGTCACGGATGTCGGCGAGACTCCGCAGGCTTCCGGCATACGTCAGCTTGTCGAACACCACGACTCGGGTCTCGGTGTGGGCCAGCGCGTGGCGGACGAAATTGGAACCGATGAACCCGGCTCCGCCGGTGACCAGAAGCGTTTCCATGTCGGAATCTCCTCGAGGCACAGCCCCCACCATCCTACCAAGAACCACCCAAGCCAGGAAACGCACACGAGTCGGCGATTCGAGATTCGGGGACCGTCGTCCATGACGCCCGAGGCGTCACCCTGAAATTGATGAAAACGTCCCGCGGAAATGCACGCCGGTCCGCCGGCCTGTGTCGTACGCGGGACCGCGGGGCCGACAGCACGCCCCCGGTGACATGCGGAGCGGGCAGTCATGCGGAGTCGCCAGGGCTGAGGTCCGTCGTCTTGCGGACGTCCTCGGCTACCGACTCCGCATGGCGCGGGCCTCTCCTCGCCTGGTTGCGAAGAGCCCGTCGTCGCCTTCGGGGAAACCACTTTGTTCGATCTCCTCAGCGGGGGTGCAAGATAATGACAGAACCGAGCGAAGGGTCTCGCCGTATGACTGAAGCACGGAGGACGTTGCGATGCTCGAGCTGAACGATCTGGTGAAGGTGTACCCGGGCCCGGTCGCCGCGCTCCAGGGCGTGAGCCTCTCGATTCCGCAGGGGATGTTCGGACTCCTCGGCCCCAACGGTGCGGGCAAGACCACGCTCATGCGGATCGTTGCGGGCCTGCTCGAGCCCACCTCGGGCCGGGTCGTCCTGGACGGCGTGGACGTCACGGAGACGCCCGAGCGCATCTGGGCGCGCCTCGGCTATCTCCCGCAGGAGTTCGGCTTCTATCCGCACCTGACCGGAGAGGCGATGCTCGCCCATCTCCTCGCGCTCAAGGGGGTCGAGGCGCCGGGAGGCAGCAAGACCTTGGTTGCGGAGCTGCTCGACCGGGTCAACCTCACTTTCGGCGCGAAGCGGAAGGTGAAAACGTACTCGGGCGGAATGCGCCAGCGCCTCGGGCTCGCACAGGCGATCGCGGGGAACCCGCGCCTAATCATCGTGGACGAGCCCACCGCGGGACTCGACCCGGAGGAGCGCTTCCGCTTCTACCGCCTTCTCGCCGAGCTGGCCTCCGACCGCATCGTCATCCTCTCGACGCACATCGTCGAGGACGTGTCGGTTCTCTGCTCGCGGTTCGCGGTCATCCGCGGCGGCCGCGTCGTCGCGCTCACGACACCGACCGATGCGCGCGCGCTCATCCAGGGGAAGATTTTCCAGGGAACGGCCGACAACCGGGAGCAGCTCGAGGAGATCGGACGCACGCACCGGGTGACGCAGTCCATCCTCGTCGAAGGGAAGAATCAGGTGCGCGTCTACGAGACGCTCGGCCACCCGCCGGCGAGGTTCCTGCCGGTCGAGCCGAACCTCGAGGACGCCTACTTCGTGCTCATGCGCGGGGACGGGCCGCGCGAGGTCTCGCGATGAGCCTCCGACGCCTCTTCCTGGTGTTCAGGACCGACTTCGCCCTCCATGCCAAGCGGCCGATGACGTGGATCCTCGTCCTGATCATGGGGTTCCTGATCTGGGGGCTGTCCTCGGGGAGCGCTCGGATCCAGAGCGGCGACGCGTCGGTCGGCGGATCCAAGTCCTGGATCACCTCGGAGTTCGCGATCGCGATGACGGTCAGCATCACCGTCCTTCTGGTGTACACGTTCTTCGTGGCGGTCGCTGCGGGCATGGCGGTGATCGAGGACGACGAGCGCAGGGTCGGCGAGATCCTCCACGCGACCCCGCTCACCCCGCGCGAGTACGTCTGGGGGAAGCTGCTCGCCGTCCTGGCCGCGTTCGCGGCCGTGCTGCTGATCCAGCAGCTGTTCTCGATGTTCTGCTACCACCTGCTCCCCAACGAGAAGGCCGGCGAGCTGCGCGGGCCGTTCTCGCTGGCCGCGTACCTGGTCCCGGCGATCGCCTTCGGCCTCCCCACGGTGATCTTCACCGCGTTGACGTCGTTCGCGGTCGGCCTGCGGTGGCGCAAGCCGATCCTCGTCTTCGTGCTCCCCGTCGCCATGATGATGATCTGCGGCTTCTTCCTCTGGGACTGGTCTCCGTCGTGGCTCGCGCCGCACTGGAACAAGCTGCTGATGGCCGTGGACCCATCCGGCTTCCGCTGGCTCAACGAGACCCACTTGAAGGTCGACCGCGGCGTGAGCTTCTACAACACGGCGTCGATTCCCTTCGACGCCATCTACGGGGTCAGCCGCGCGCTGCTCCTGGGCGCGGGCGTGCTGGCGTTCCTGCTGGCCGAGCGCCGCTTTGCGCGCACGATGCGCGGCGAGGTTCCGGCGGCACGGAAGCGCCGCCTCGTCGAGGCGGGAGCGGCCGCAGCGGCGGCGCCCGCCGCCGTCGAATCCGCCCGGTCGAGCTCGCCCCTCGGCACGCTGTCCATGCGCGGCGGCGCGCCCGGCTTCTTTCGGGGCGCTGCGGAGGTGGCTCGCGCGGAGATGCGCGAGCTTCGCAACGCACCGGGGCTGTACCTCTTCGTGCCGCTGATCCTGCTCCAGACGCTCGGCGCGAACTCGGTGGCGCTCGGACCGTTCGGCACGTTCGTGCTCGCCACACCCGGGACGATTGCCGTCCGCATGATGAACACGCTGTCCCTGCTGGTGGCGTTTCTCCTCCTCTTTTACACAGTCGAATCGAACCAGCGGGAGAAGAGCACCGGGCTGGCGTCGATCTTCGACGCGACGCCGGTGGGCACCGCCGCGGTCCTCTTCGGCAAGTCGCTGGCCAACGCGGTGGTCGGCGTCGCGGTGCTCGTCGCGTGCTTCCTGGGCGCCGCGATCGTCATCCTCGTGCAAGGGAAGGTCGCGCTGGCGGTCGTGCCGTTCCTCCTCGCCTGGGGGCTGCTGCTGGTTCCCACGTTCCTCGTGTGGGCTTGCTTCATCAACGCAGTCGTGTCGATCACGCGCAACCGGTACGCGACCTACGGCGTCGGGCTGCTGGCGCTGTCGATCTCCGGCTGGGCGCAGTTCCGCGGAAAGATGAACTGGGTCTTCAATTGGAACCTCTGGAGCGCGGTGCGCTGGAGCGACATGGGACCCTTCGAGATGGATCGCACGGCGATCCTGCTCAACCGGCTCCTCTTCCTCTCGCTCGCGGCGTTCTTCGTCGTGGTGGCGGTGCGCTTTCACGGACGGCGCGAGGCGGATCCGGTGCGGATCCTCCATCGCCTGCGGCCGCGCGCGCTGTGGGGCACCGTGCTCCGTCTGGCGCCGTTCGCGCTCGTTCCGGCGATTCTGGGCACGGCCCTCGGCGTGATGATCTCGCGCGGCGGCCAGTCCGAGTCGGCGAAGAAGAAGGCGCGCGACTACTGGAAGCAGAACATCGCGACCTGGAAGGACGCCAAGCAACCCGAGGTCGTCGACGTCGACGTGACGCTGAAGCTCGATCCGCAGCGAAGCCACTTCGCCACGGAAGGGCGGTTCACGCTGTCGAACCCCCACGACGTCCCCCTCGCGCGCTTCGCGCTGACGGGCGGGTTCCACTGGACCGAGCCGAAATGGACGCTCGACGACAAGGAGTACAAGCCGGAGAATCGCACGTCGCTGTTTGCGTTCACCCCGGAAACCCCGCTGCCGCCCGGCGGGAGGGTGACCGTCGGCTTCGCCTACGAGGGCGACTTCCCGAACGGCATCAGCAAGAACGGCGGAGGCGCCGGCGAGTTCATCCTTCCCGCGGGCGTCGTGCTGACCGCTTTCGGCCCGTCGTTCGTTCCGGAAGTGGGCTACGACGAGGAGATCGGCATCGAGGAGGACAAGAACCGGTACGAGCCGAGAGTCTACCCCGACGACTTCTACGTCGGCCGTACGGAGGCCGCGTTCGGCAGCGGGTCGGCGTTCACTGCGCGCATCGCGGTGTCCGGGCCCGCGGCGTACCGCTACAACTCCGTCGGCGTGCTCGAATCCGAGACGGTGGAGAAAGAAGTGCGGACCGCGGTCTGGAAAACCGACCGCAAGGTGCGGATGTTCAACGTCGTCGCCGGGAGGTGGGCCGAGAAGAAGGGCGAGGGGACGGCGATCTACTACTACCCGGAGCACACGGTCAACATCGGCGAGCTGATGGCCGGCCTCGACGGCGCGCGCAAGTACTACTCGGAGTGGTTCCGCGAATACCCCTGGAGCGAGCTGAAGCTCTCGGAATTCCCTGCGCTCGCGACCTACGCGCAGGGGTTTCCCACCAACATCACGTTCTCCGAAGGGATCGGGTTCCTCACGAAGCAGGAGGAAACGGGAAACGCGCCGTTCACCATCGCCGCGCACGAAGCGGCGCACCAGTGGTGGGGAAACATGGTCCTTCCCGGGAAGGGCCCCGGGGGCGACCTCCTGTCCGAGGGGATGTCGCACTTCTCGACGATCCTCCTCACCGAGCAGGTGAAAGGTCTCGGGGCGCGGATCGAGCTGTGCAAGCGCCTCGAGGAGACCTACGGCAACGACCGGCAGGTGGACTCGGAGAAGCCCATGGTGAGAATCGACGGGAGCAAGCCCGGCGACACGACCGTGACCTACGACAAGATGGGGTGGGTGGCGTGGATGCTCCTCCATGAGATGGGCCGCGACAACCTGATGCGCGGATTGCGCGACTTCCAATCCGCCTACGGCGAGAATCCCGACCATCCCGTGTTGCAGGACCTCACCGCGTTTCTCCGTCCTTACGCTCCGGACGCCGCCGCGTACGACGCCTTCGTGGAACAGTGGTTCCATGAGGTCGTCGTCCCCGAGTACGCGCTCGAAGGCGCGAGGAAGATGGCGGCCGGCGGCGGCTGGGACGTCGTCGTGAAGGTTACGAACCAAGGCGCCGGCACGATTCCCGTCGAGGTCGCGGCGACCAAGGGCGCGCGCTTCGACGAGAAGGGGGTCGCGACGGCAGAATACGAGGAAGCGCGCACCACCGTCACGCTCGGTAAGGGCGAGTCCGAGGACGTGACGATCCACTGCGCCTTCGACCCCGAGCGCGTGCTGATGGACCCCGACGCGCTGGTGCTGCAGCTCAAGAGGAAGAACGCGACGGCGAAGCTGTGATCGGGGGCAATTTGGTTTCTTCTCCTCCGCAGATTCTCAGGAGCAGCCCTACGGGCGATCTCCCGACACCTCGGGAAGAGACAAGCCCAACCGGAGCGATGCCGGTCTGCCGGCGTCGCGGAGGGCGGGAGTGGGGGCTCGGGGGCAAAGCCCCCGAGCATCTGTTTCTCAGGAGCAGCCCGACGGGCGATCTCCCGACACCTCGGGAAGAGACAAGCCCAACCGGAGCGATGCCGGTCTGCCGGCGTCGCGGAGGGCGGGAGTGGGGGTTCGGGGGCAAAGCCCCCGAGCATCTGTTTCTCAGGATCAGCCCTACGGGCGATCTCCCGACACCTCGGGAAGAAACAAGCCCAACCGGAGCGATGCCGGTCTGCCGGCGTCGCGGAGGGCGGGAGTGGGGGTTCGGGGGCAAAGCCCCCGAGCCGTTGCTTCTCGAGAGACAGCAACCGCCATTCTCTGGACAGATTGCAGTTGTCGGTGCCCGAGTCGTTTCGATGGAGAAGGCGGAAGCCCTCGATTCCCCCTTTTCCGCCCGGCCCTTCCTCGGCTCGTCAAGGCAAGGTGCAGAGTCATGATCGGCAGGGCTCCGCGGACGAGGAGGCGATGAGCGCGATCCTCGGGATCTCGGCGTACTACCACGACAGCGCGGCCTGCCTCGTCGTGGACGGCACGATCGTCGCCGCGGCTCAGGAGGAGCGCTTCACGCGCAGGAAGCACGACGCCGAGTTCCCTGTCCACGCCGCGGCCTACTGCCTGCGCGAGGGAGGCATCGGAGACCCGAACCGTCTGGACTTCGTCGCCTTCTACGACAAGCCGCTCCTCAAGTTCGAGCGGCTGCTCGAGACCTACTTTCGATATGCCCCGCGTGGAATCCGCTCCTTCACCAAAGCGATGCCGCCCTGGCTGAAGAAGAAGCTCTGGATGCGGGAGGACATCCAGCGCGAGCTCGCGTACGACGGCCGGGTGCTCTTCACCGAGCACCACGAGGCGCACGCGGCGAGCGCGTTCTTCCCGTCCCCCTTCGAGCGCGCGGCGATCCTCACGATCGACGGGGTCGGCGAGTGGGCAACCGCGAGCCTCGGGGCGGGCGAGGGGAACCGGATCTCCGTCCTCAAGGAGATCCACTTTCCGCACTCGCTCGGCCTTCTGTACTCGGCCTTCACCTACTTCACCGGCTTCAAGGTGAACAGTGGGGAGTACAAGCTCATGGGGCTCGCCCCCTACGGCGAGCCGCGCTACGCCGAGCTGATCGAGCGCGAGATCCTGGACCTGCGGGAAGACGGGTCGTTCCGCCTGAACCTGCGCTACTTCGACTACTGCGCCGGGCTCCGGATGACGAACCGCGCTTTCGAGTGCCTGTTTGAAGGCCCGCGACGTACGCCCGACATGCCGATCACTCGGCGTGAGATGGACCTCGCGGCTTCGATCCAGGCGGTGACGGAGAAGGCGATGCTCCGCATGGCCCGCCACGCGCGAGAGGTCACAGGCTGTCGCGATCTCGTGCTCGCGGGGGGCGTCGCGCTCAACTGCGTCGGCAACGGCCGAATCCTGCGCGAGCGGATCTTCGACGACCTCTGGATCCAGCCGGCGGCCGGCGACGCGGGGGGAGCGCTCGGCGCCGCGCTGTTCGTCCACCACCAGCTTCTCGGCCGGGAGCGCCGGCCGGATCGAGCGCGGGACTCCCAGCGCGCATCGCTCCTCGGACCTGCGTTCGCGGACGAAGAGATCGCACGCTTCCTCTCGGAGCGGAGGATCCAGGCGACGCACTTCGAAAACGAGGACGACCTCGCCACGCGCGTGGCCGACCTGCTCGCGGAGGGGCGCGTCGTCGGGTGGTTCCAGGGGCGGATGGAGTTCGGCCCGCGCGCGCTCGGTGCGCGCTCGATCCTGGGCGACCCGCGCAGCCCCGAGATGCAGTCCCGGATGAACCTCAAGATCAAGTTCCGCGAGTCGTTCCGCCCCTTCGCTCCGGCGGTGCTCCGCGAGCACGCCCCGGATTGGTTCGAGCTCGACCGGCCGAGCCCCTACATGCTCCTCGTCGCGCCGGTCCATCCGAGCCGGCGCCTCGCTGGCGGCGAGCGTGTCGGGCTCGACAAGCTCAAAGTGCTGCGGTCGACGGTGCCCGCGATCACGCACGTGGACCACTCGGCCCGGGTCCAGACGGTCGACCGCGAGACGAACCCCCGCTTCCACCGACTCCTCGCGCGCTTCCTCGACCGCACCGGATGCCCCCTGCTGGTGAACACCTCGTTCAACGTGCGGGGCGAGCCGATCGTCTGCACGCCCGAGGACGCCTGGCGTTGCTTCACCCGTACCGACATGGACCACCTCGTGCTGGGGTCGTACCTCCTGGATCGCAAGGATCAGGACCTTCCTCCGCCGGACCCGAGCTGGCGGAGCGAGTTCGAGATGGATTGAGATGATCCCGTCGCGAAACGAGAACGAGGAGAAGAACGCGCTGCGTTTCGGTTTGATCCTGGCCCCGCTCCTCGCGCTCGTCGCCGCATGGTCCTTCGTCCGCGGGCGGCCGGCCCGCGGGGGCGCTCTCGCCGTCGCCGCTGTGCTCGTCGCCGGCTGCACGGTCGCGCTCTTCCCGCTCTGGCTCGCGTTCTTCCGGCGCTGGATGCGCGTCGTCCTCGTGATCTCCGGCGTGACGACGGCGATCCTACTCGGCGCGTTCTTCTACCTCTTCTTGACGCCGATCGCGATTGCGAGGAGACTCCTGGGAAAGGCGCCGCTCGATGTCACGTGGAAGGACCGGCGGGCGACCTACTGGATCGACCGAAAGCAGGAGGAAGCCACCATCGAGCGCTACGAGAAGCCCTTCTGACCATGCGCTACGCCACGACGCTCCTGCACCTCTGGCAGTTCCTCCGCCACCGGAAGAAGTACTGGCTCCTTCCGATCCTCGTCGTACTGCTGCTGCTGGCCGTGTTCATCCTCGCGACGCAGAGCAGCGTGCTCGCGCCGTTCCTCTACCCGCTCTTCTGACGCACGCCCGCGAATCACTTCGTGACGATTCCCAGATGGCGGAGCTCCGCCGCGATGCGGTCCGCGGCGGACTCGTGGCCGTACCGGTTCCAGTGGGGATCCCGCCTGAAATAGAGGGAGCGTCCGCTCCGGGATCGTTCCCGGAATGCGGGAAGGAGATCGATGACCTCGAGATCGCGTTCCGCGCCATAGCTCTCGAGCCGCTCGTTCGGAAAGGAGGGATCGAACTGCTCCGGAGACAGGTGATACTTGGCGGCCACGCGGCTCCACGTCTCGGGAGACACCTGAAGCTGGGATGGAATGAGCACGAGGACCGGCAGCCTGCCGTCCGCCACCACGTCCGTTCTCCACGCTTCGATCAACGCGAGCATCAAGGCCCATGCCTTCGCCTGTTGCGACGAGGGGGTCTTGGAGAGGATCCCGACCTGGTCGAGAGAGTAGACGTCGATCTGGGGATAGAGGAGCTGCATGGCCTCGAAGCGCCGCCGAACGGCGTCGAATCCCGACAATCGTTCGAACACGAGCGCGTAGAGCGCGCTATGGCGGTCGAGGAAGTCGTGGACGGGCGTTGGAGAAGCGAAGTTTCCCGCGGACCAGGCGGACCCATCTCTCCGCCCCGGCTCCGGTGGCGGGACGCCCCGGAGCGTCAGCGTCCCGCCGTCGATGTCGAAATAGGGTTTGTAGAAGACGTACGACCGCGGCTTCATGATGTCGGCGAAGTCGTTCGACACCGTGAGCGCCATCATCACCACGTCCGCGTCGTACTTCCTGCCTTCGGTCCGGTACAGCAGCAGTTCTTGGTCGGTCCCGTATGCGCTGACCGACAGGTTGATCACCTCGACGTCCGGGAGCTTCTTCTCCAGGCGAGCGGGGAAGGAGTATTCCTCCTCGACGCCGTACCCCATCCCGAAGGAATCGCCGAGCAGCACGATCCTCGTTCGTCGGTCGCGGCGGTCGTAGGAAACCTCCTCGTCCCGGAGGCCGCGGGAATTGGTCCGCAGGACGACCTGGAACTCCCACTCCTGATGAGACACCCTCAGGTTCGGATTGAACTTCCACCCCAGCAGCTCGTCATACGCGAGGGCGCCGCGCTTCTCTTCCAGCTCGTCCCGCGAGATGTCGCTGGGGTGCTGGTGGCTGCCGGCCAGATAGGGAGCGTAGACGCGCAGGACGACCTCGGCGACGAAGAGCGCAAAGACGCTGCTCCCCGCGACGAGCAGGAGGTTGCCGAGCCAACCGAACCAACGACGTCGTCGAAAACTAGCGGGCATCTACTCGACGCACCCGTCGAACTTCAGCGCAGGAGCCGGCGTGGAGGGGAGGAGCACCATGGACGCGGCGGCGCCGACCGAATTCTCGGTCATCAGAAAAGCCCTGTGCCTTCCATCCATCCCATCCAACGGCCGAGTCGAGGACGATCCAACTCGCTGCCGCTCCGGGACGTTTCACGACGGATGATACGCCGCTTGATTCGGGCGGACCAGACCCCGTTCACCCAGGGGTGTACGAGAGGAAAGCGAGGAGACGATGCTGCGAATCGGGAACAGCAGCCGAGACTCGCCGGCACGTAGCGCAGTCGAACCAGGGGGCGTTGTGCGAGTTGCGGTTGCTGGAGTGGAAATACCGGGGGCATGCCCCCGGACCTCCACACCCGCGTGAGGTGCAGTCCGGCAGACCGGCCTGCACCTCGCGCGGGTTTTCATCGCTTTCGGGTGACGCCACGAGCTTCATGGGGAACTAGAGTGAAAATACCGGGGGCCAGCCCCCGGACCCCCGCACCCGCGTACGGTGCAGTCCGGCAGACCGGCCTGCACCTCCCGCGGGTTTCTCATCGCGTTCGGGTGAAGCCCCGAGCTTCATGGACAACTGGTATGCGAATACGGGGGCTCCGCCCCGGCTCCCGCGGGAAATACGCGTCGGCGGACCGGCATGCATTTCCGCGGGACGTTTTCATCATTTCAGGGTGACGCCTCGGGCCTCATGGACGACTGTCCCCGATTTGTTTCCGAACCACTCACTCGTTCGGGCTATTCGCTGCGGCGACCGAGCGCGACGTGCTTCCAAGCGAGCGGCTTGCGCCCCGGCGCGATCTCGACCAGGTACAACTCGTCGTTCGATTGATGGATCTCCGAAGCCTGCGCAGGGCTCAAGTCGAGCAGAGCACCGAGGATCGCCGAGTTCGTGCCGCCGTGACCGACGATGAGGATGCTCCCGCTCCGATGGCCGTGAAGGATCTCCTGGACGACGGCGCGAACGCGGGCGTGGTGCGCCGCTCTGGACTCGCCCGAATCGAGCGAGTCCTCGGGATCCGCCGAGCGGCGCTCGTACTCGGCGACGACCTGCGGGTCGCGGCCATCGATGTAGGCTCCCTCGAACTTGCCCAGCTTCTGCTCGTTGAGCCCCGGCAGGGATTCGATCGGAATGCGCCCTCCGGAGGCGATCTCCGCGGTCTCCCGCGAGCGGCGCAGGGCGCTGCAGAAGATCCGCTCGATCGGCACGCCTTCGAGCTTCTTTGCGAGATCCCGGGCCTGAGAGCGCCCCGTCTCGTTCAACTCGACATCGGTCCAGCCCTGCAGGCGGCGCGATGCGTTCCAGTCGGTCTGCCCGTGCCGCGCGAGGTAGACGCGCAGTACCGCTTCGGAGTCCGGACCTTCGATCCGTTCGTGCGTCCGGCAGCCGGAGAGCATCAGCGGGATGAGCATCGGCGCGAGCCCCGCGTGGCTCATCGCGGTCCATCGGCGTCTCCGTGACGGCTCCAACCGCTCGCCTCCGCCTCACCGGGCTTCTTCCCCCGAACCGTACACCACCCAAGAGCACGAGACAACCAGGTTTCGGGGACAGTCGTCCATGGCCTTTGAGGCGTGACCCTGTAAGAACGAGAACATCGTATCGCCACTTCTCTGTCGTACACCCGTCGTGCACCCCCGCATTCCCGGAAAGTTGCCAAGAAACGATCCAGCGCGTACAGTGCCTCTCTTGGACAACAAGGAATTCTCCTCCCGCAGAGTCTTGCTCACGAGCGTGTGTCGCCCCCTCGGGGTCCGGTACGGCGACTCCGAGAGCGTCGGCTACGAGCTTCTCTTCGAGCAGGTGACCCGAGCACAGGGGCTCTTCAGCCCCCGCTCGAACCATGTGGCGTTCGGACTCGACTACATCGCCGAGAACCTCGAAGCCCCGACCACGGTCCTCCAGTACCCGTCGAAACGAGAGCTGATCCGCGAGCTGGAGCGCGGGTACGACATCGTCGGCGTGTCCTTCGTCCTGGCCACCTACCACCGCATGAAGGAAGTCGTGGCGCTGGTCCGGAAGCACTCGCCGCGGTCGAAGATCGTTCTGGGCGGTTACGGGACGGTCGCGCCCGACGAGATGCTGCTGCCGTACGGCGACCATGTGTGCCGCGAAGAGGGGGTCGCGTTCATGCGGCGGCTCCTCGACGAGCCCGAGCTCCCGATGCCGTACCGCCACCCGATGATCATCAACACGCTGAGCGTGTTCGGCAAGAAGACTTCGCGCACGGGGATCGTGTTCGGCGGTCTGGGGTGCCCGAACGGGTGCGATTTCTGCTGCACCTCCCACTTCTACGCGCGCAAGCACATCCGCCTCCTCCCCACGGGCGCCGACATCCATCACGTCGTCGAGCGCTACCTGGAAGCGGATCCCGATCTTTCGATCCTGATCCTCGACGAGGACTTCCTGCTCAATCGCCGCCGGGCGATGGAATTTCGCGACTGCGTCCTGAAGGCGGGCAAGCAGCTCTCGATTTTCGTCTTCGCGAGCATCAAGGCCCTGAGCCAGTACACCGTGACCGAGATCCTCGAGATGGGGATCGACGGGATGTGGATCGGTTACGAGGGGACGAGGTCGGGATACGCCAAGCAGTCGGGCCGGCCGGTGGACGAGATCTTCCATGAATACCGGGAGCATGGCATCACCATCCTGGCCTCCATGATCGTCGGCTTCCCGTACCAGACTCCCGAGATCATCGAGGAGGAGCTGTCGGGGCTGCTCGCGCTGAAACCGGTGTTCGCCCAGTTCCTGATCTACGGGCCGTGCCCGGGGACGCCGTTCTACGAGCAGGTGGTCCGCGAGGGAACCTTCGTTCCCGAAGTGGTGCACGACAAGGAGCGGTTCTTCCGCCAAGGGGCCGGGTTCCACTCGATGGTGCAGCACCCGACGATGTCGGGCTCGACGATCGAGGCCGCGCAGCGGCGCTGCTTCGAAGAGGACTTCCGCCGGCTCGGTCCGTCCATCTACCGGACGGTGGAGCGGTGGCTCGAGGGGTACCTCACGCTGCGCGCGTCGCCGAACCCGTTCCTGCGCGCCAAGGCGCAGCAGTATGCGGCCGATATCAGGAAATCGTATCCGTCGTTTCTCGCCGGGAGGCTGTTCGGGCCCACGCGGGTCGTGCGCCGCGGGATCGCGGATCTCGAACGGCGGCTGCACGCCGCGCTCGGCTCGCCTACGGTGAAGGAGCGCATCCAATCGACGGCGGCGGTCGCTCTGGCTGCGTGGACGGGTCTCACGCTGCGGCTGGGCCTGTTCCAGCACCCGCGTCTCGTCCGGCAGACGTTCCGGCTGGCCGAGCCCGCGACCGGCCGCACCTGGGCGCGGCTTCACGGCAGGATCTCCCCCGAAGGAACGTCGGTGAAAGTCGAGCGCCGGCCGGCGTCCACCGTCTGGGTGCGCGTCGAGGGGTCGCTCTCGGGAGCGGCGGCGGAGCGTTTCGCGACGAGCCTCCGGGCCGCCATGGCTCGGAAGAAGGAGCGAGTCGTGCTCGACCTCGGCCACGTGGCGGACATCGAGGCGAGTGCGGCGCATCGGCTGGCCGAGGGGCTGCGAAGCTACCGCCACCGCATCCGTGTCGTTCTTCCCCGCGTCGGCGAGTTCGCGGCGATCGCGGCGGCCTTCACAACCTACCGGTAGTCGCTCCCGACCGTTTCGCGAAACGCGCCGGCGTGCAATCCACGAACGGTCGTCGCGCCGAGACGGAGTCCATCCTTGCAGAGGTTCCGGGCGATCTTCCTGGCACCCCCGGTCGGGCGGAGCGCCCCGGACCTGCGGAGGCAGCGGAGACGCCGATCATCTGGCCGATCCGCTCGTGCTCGTCGCCGCGCGCCAGCTCCGTCGCGGGATCGGTCGGGGGTGTTCGCGATTCGCGCGATCGCGACGGATTACTTCCTCTTCGGCCTGGCGGCATTCGTGGCGCGATACGACGGCCGAGACCGGTTCTCAACGCCGTCGCGGATTGCGCCGCACCAGGGAGGCGCCGCAAATCCCCGTACACCCCCTGGTGATGGCATCGGATCAGATCCCGGCAGGCCTCCGGGTCGCCTCTCCGCAGCCGCCAGACCAGGATGTGCTCGCTCGGCCTCACGATCGCCCTTCGTTCACCTGATCAGATGCGGGAAGGACCCGGGGTGTTCGCGGACCAGGATCTGGCGGTCCGACGCGTTCCTCGGGAGCGTCGTCCTGACGCCAGAACGTCGTCCGGCAGCGTCGAAACCGGCTTCCATGGCAGCCAACGATCCTACCTGAACCGCGATCTCTCCGGCCTTCCATCGCGCGCTCCGCCGGTCGCTCCGGCGGAAGCGGAACCCGAGTCGGACGACGTCGATTCCTTCCTCGACCCGGCCTAACGTCAACTGCGGCCACGGCTGGTGCACGTCCTGGTGCTGGCCTTCGAGGCCTTCGAGAAACTGGTGTTCCTGGCGGCCGATTCTGGGGGCGTGCTGGGGCCGTCCGGGGTGTCGGTGAAGCCAGGTGCGGTTGACTCAGTGCCCCTACTCGGACGGGGGCAGGAAACGCATGTTGAAAGCGTTCTCCGTACGAGATCCTCTCGTCCGCCATCGCTCTGGCGGTGGGCGCCATCCCGGAGGGAGTGCCCGTCGCCGTGACCGTGACGCTGGCCATCGGCGATCTCGCTGCGACCGGCCTGCGCGTGCTGGCCTTCGCCCGCACGGAGATGCCCGTGGATACACAGCGCATCAGCGGCCACAGCCTGCCGCACCAGTTCACCTTCCTCGGTCTGCAAGGGATGATTGATCCACCGCGGCCGGAAGCGGGCGCGGCCGTGGCGGCATGTCACCTCGCCGGCATCCAGGTCAAGATGATTAGGGTGATCATGCAGGGACGGCGGTGGCGATCGGGCGGCAACTGGGGCTGGCGAAGGAAGCCGCAGCGTCGCCCTACCCCTTGGCGTTGACGGGCAAGGAGCTGGCCGGGCTTTCCAACGAACAGTGGATCGACGCCGCCGCGAACGTCTCCGTCTTCCCTCGCGTCACACCGGAACAGACGCTGCGCCTGGTCGAGGCTCTGCAAGCTCGCGGCCACGTCGTCGTCATGACCGAGATGGCCATGGTGTCGGCATGCAGGAAGAGTCTCGTTTCCAGTGCGGCCCGTGCTGCCGGTTTGCCGGCTCACTCGCCTTCCGCTTTCTCCCCCTTTTTTCCTGAAAGCGCCTCGATACTGCGCAAGGCAACACACGCGGCAACAACACCTACGATCAGGAGCACCGCGAGTCCAACCCCGCCCGAAGCCCAGGGTATTGAATCCAGGAAAGTCCAGACACTCCTGAAGACCAAGATTGAGGCTCCGATGAGCACCATTTCCATCCAAATGATTCTCTTCATTTTCCTACCTTGGTGTGATAGATCCCAGACTCCAGAAGCCAAGGGAGATTCCCCGGCGCTGCCGCGGAGGCAGCAGAAGTCTGACGTTTCAGGGAGTGTACCCACGTAGATCCTATCAGGTCGTCCGGCACGGCACTCGCGACTTCGTGCAGGACGGGATACGATGCCTGCCAGCGGCGACGTTCCTGTCCTGGCTAATCTGAGAACGACCCGCTGGAGGGTGTGACCACCTCGGCGACTTCAAGGCCACCTTCACCTGCCAGGAGAGTCCATCGCGCGTGACGCGGCCCGCGACGAACGATTGATCAGGAGACGGCGCTGGAACACGCACTGCCTCACTTCACCCCGGGCGGACTGGGCTTTGCGTTCGGCCTGACGCTGATGGCCGGACTGGCCACCGGTCTGGGCAGCGCGCTCGCGTTCTTCGCCAGGCGCACCAATCTGCGTCTGTTGGCCTGGTCGCTGGCGTTTTCAGCGGGCGTCATGCTGTACGTCTCGTTCATGGAGATCATGCCGAAGGCCAACGCCAGCCTGGCTCGGAGCTTCGGATCCTCCGCTGCGGGCTGGCTGGCCACGCTCGGCTTTTTCGCCGGCATCGTCGCCATGGCCATCATCGACGTGCTGGTGCCTCGGGCCGACAACCCCCACGAACTGCGTTCGGACGCCGACCTGCAGCGGCTCAAGACCCGTGGCCGCACCTCGACCACTCCCACGGGTGAGCAGCACCGCTTGCGGCGGATGGGGCTGTTCACCGCCCTGGCCATCGCAATTCACAATTTCCCGGAAGGCTTAGCGACCTTCCTCGCGGCACTTGAAAACCCGCGCACCGGCGTCGCCATCGCCCTCGCGGTCGCGCTGCACAACATCCCGGAAGGCGTCAGCGTATCGGTGCCGATCTTCTACGCGACCGGCAGTCGTGGCCGGGCGTTCGTCTTCTCGTTTCTGTCCGGGCTGGCCGAACCGCTCGGCGGCCTGTTCGCCGCGGTCACGCTGGACTGGTTGCTGCCGCCGCACTCCGTGGGGCTGGTGTTTGCCGGCGTCGCCGGCGTCATGGTCTATGTCTCACTCGACGAACTGCTCCCGACGGCGCGCCAGTACGGCCGCAGCCACGAAGTGCTGGCGGGCATCGCCGCCGGCATGGCGCTGATGGCGGTGAGCCTGTTGCTGCTGCAGTGAGGCGGCAACGCCGAGTCGCAGGAGCGGTTCGCCAGACCCGGCGAGACCGCTTCAGCCAGCTCAGACGGGACGCCCTGTCATGACGGCCTACTGGCGAAGGTCCTGGAGAATCTGCGCCACGTTGACGGTGCGCGCCTTCTCCTGAATCGCGGGCAGGTACTGGCCCTGCAGCCCCTTCGCCTCGCCCAGCAGGCTGGCGTAGGTGTCCTTCAACACCTGTGTCGAGAACGTCCGTCCGCCGGCATAGTACCGAATGGCCACGCGCCCCAGCGCATAGGTCGTGGCGAACGAAAACCCGGAACTCACCGCCTGTTTGGCCACGCCACCCAGTAGCCCGCCCAGCAGGGCTCGCCCAAACACCCTCCCAAGGAGCTTGACGCCGATCTGCTCGACGTACTGCGACGCCATCCCCACGCCGGCGGTAGCCAGGAAGTCTTTGATGTGTCCGCGGTCCAGGTCGAAGCCGTAGGACTTGCCGATGCGATAGACCATCTTCATCTGCAGCGGGATGATCGCCATCGACGCCAGTGAGTCTGGCAGCAGTTCGAGCGCGCCGTTGAGAATCGCATAGTTCAGGACCACGCGATCCTGTTCATCGGCGGGCATGGCGCTGGTCAGCAGGGCGGGCTCAGCGGCCGACACCGTGGCCAGCGGTACCAGGGCCAACGCTTCGGCCTTGGCCGCAAAGGCGCCGGCAGTCGCTGCCTCGGCGGTATCGAAACCCAGCGTGGTTTCGAGGGTCGACAGGAAAGACCGCTCGGCCTCGCCCTGCGCCCCATCGGCATCGCACACACCGACGCACAACTCGTAGGCCAGGCGCTTCGTCTCCGGCGACATCAGCCCCGCCGCCGCCCCATCCAGCGACGCGCGCTTCAGCAGCACGTCCTGGTACACGGCTGCCACGTTGATGTCGCTGCCCTGCGACAGCGATTCGGCAATGCGTGTCACTTCGGCGCGTTCTGCCGCGTCGTTCTTACCGTCGGCGAACACGGCCATGAGGACGAGCGACAGGATGGATTTCTGTTCCTGGTCGGTCATACATTGCTCCCTATGCGGCCCTGTCAATCAATGAGAGTGAGAGCCTGTCAGAAAAGGAAGGTATCAGCGTCTGTCTTCCTACCTGCGCATCACAACAGGCCGCGCTGGCCGCCAACCCCTCAGCGGCCCGGGCCACGAAGCACCTTGAGCCACGCTACTTCGAGCGCGAACGGGCCGGGTGTCTTGTCGGCCAACAGGGAGCCCACCGACGTGACGCGGCCGGAATCCACCGGTCCAGCCCCGCCGATCACCCGACCGAACGACGTCGCCTCGAACCGGTCCCGCGGGATGCGCACCTCGATCCACTCTCCGGCGCGGGTCTGCGCCGGTGCCCTGTACGAGAAGGCCATCATCCGCTCGGCCGTGCAGAGATTCAACTGGTACTCAGCCCGGGGTGTACGACAGGAAAGTGGTGAGCTTACAGATCGAAGACAATCGGGGACAGCAACCGAAACTCGCGATCCCGCAAGTCATTCGAACCACAGTGCGTTGTGCGAGTTTCGGTTGCTAGAGTGAAAATACGGGGGCCAGCCCCCGAACCCCCGGCCCCGCGTGCGGTGCAGTCCGGCAGACCGGCCTGCTCCCCGACGTCAAGTTCTTTTCCCCATCGTCCCGCGCGTCCGGGCCATTGCGTCGAGGCACTCGACTCCTTCGTCGCCGACGGGTGAGAATGCCCGGGCATCCCTCGAAGGCCTGAGCAGATCGACGGATCGGCGCCCCACCGTCACCCCGTCCCCCGGTGTTGCGGAGTCCCTGCTTCCGGATCCGGGGGGTTCCTCGATCCACGCTCCGGGCGTAGGATCACGGCGTAGCCGGTGGCCCGAGTTCGCTCGCGCCCCCCAAACGCGCCGGGCCACCGATCGGGACTGGTTGCGCCCATGGGATCCGCTCCCGCACGATTGCCTACGGGGCGTTCATCACGATCCGCATCGGGGAGGTGCGCCATGGCTCACGAAACCACGATTCTCCGCCGTGTGGCCGAGCTGAGGCCGGTATTCCCGCTCGTGGCGCTGTTCGTGTGGCTCGCCGTCCCGGACGTGACGGTCGCGTCGCTGGGGACGACCGCGGTGTGGTCGTCTCCCGATTCGGACGACACTCGGAGCATCGCTTGGGGGGATTGGGACGGCGACGGAGACCTCGATCTCGCCGTGGGCAACTTCGGCGGGCCGAACCGGGTGTACGAGCGCTCGGGCGGAGCGCTGTCCCTGGCGTGGACGTCGGTGGAGTCGGACGACACCGAGTCCGTCGCCTGGGGAGACTGGGACGGCGATGGAGATCTCGACCTCGCCGTGGGAAATCTCGGTCAGCCGAGCCGGGTGTACGAGAACACGGGCGGGGCGCTCTCGCTCGCCTGGTCCTCCGCCGGCGCCGACCCGACTCGCTCCGTCGCGTGGGGGGACTGGGACGGGGACGACGACCTCGACCTCGCCGTCGGGAACGACGGCCAGCCGAGCCGCGTGTACGCGAACGCGGGTGGAGCGCTCTCGCTCGCCTGGTCCTCGCCCGTAGCAGACCCGGCGAGGAGCCTCGCGTGGGGGGATTGGGACGGCGACGGTGATCCCGATCTCGCGGTCGGAAACGACGGCGAGCCGAATCGGGTCTATCGGAACGACGGAGGAGCGCTGGTGGTCGTCTGGTCCGCCGGCGATCCCGAGGCCACGCGGAGCGTGGCGTGGGGCGACTGGGACGGCGACGGAGATCTCGATCTCGCCGTCGGCAACGATGGTCCGTCGAGCCGCGTGTACGGGAACGAAGGAGGAACCCTCACTCCCGTCTGGTCCTCGGCCACGGATCACACCGAAAGCGTCGCGTGGGGCGACGCGGACGGGGACGGCGACCTCGATCTCGCCGCCGGGAATCGGGGCGAGCCGAACCGCGTGTACGAGAACACCGGCGGAACCCTGACGCTCGCCTGGTCGTCCGCGGAGGCAGACGACACCCGGGAGGTCGCCTGGGGCGACTGGGACGGCGACGGCGATCTCGATCTGATGTCCGGCAACGCCGGTCCGGAACGCGTGCACGGGAACGCGGCGAGACGGCTCGCGCTCGCGTGGTCCTCGCCGGCGGGTCAGTCCGATTCGGTCACGAGCATCGCATGGGGAGATTGGGACGGGGACGGCGACCTGGATCTCGCCGCCGCCGGAGCGGGCATCTGGGTGTACGAGAACGACGCCGGGGCGCTCTCGCTCGCGTGGTCGGGGAGTCCCCTCGGCGCGCCTGCGTACAGCATCGCGTGGGGGGACTCGGACGGCGACGGTGATCTCGACCTCGCCGTGGGGAACTGGCTGGCACCGAACCGCGTCTTCGAGAACACGGGCGGGGCGCTCTCTCTCGCATGGTCCTCCCCGGAGTCGGACAACACGTACTCCATCGCATGGGGAGACTGGGACCGGGACGGCGACCTCGACCTCGCGGCGGGGAACTGGAACAACTCTCCGTTCAACCTGGGCGGTCTCAACCGCGTGTACGGGAACGCCGGCGGGACGCTGTCGCTCGCCTGGTCCTCGCCCGCGCGGAGATGGAGCGCCGGCGTCGCCTGGGGAGACCGGGACGGCGACGGGGATCTCGACCTCGCCTTCGCGAACTCCTCGCCCCCGTATCTGGAATGGCACGAGAACACCGGCGGAGCGTTGATCCCGTATTCCTGCCCAGACCCTCCGTTCCACCCGGCGGGAGGATTGCTCGCTCTCGGCGATCGGGACGCGGACGGCGATCTCGACGTCGCGACGGGCTTCGGCCCGTACGTTCACTTCTACGGAAACACGTCCGGCGTTCCTCTGTGGGCGGGCTTCTTGTCTCGACCCGAGGACGACGCCCGCAGCCTCGCCTGGGGCGACTGGGACGGCGACGGGGATCTCGACCTCGCGATCGGAAACCGGAGCAACGTCCATAACGGAGTGAACCGCGTGTTCGAGAACGCGGGTGGCGCGCTGTCTCTCGCCTGGTCCTCGGTCGAGACGGACGACACCTTCAGCGCCGCGTGGGGCGACTGGGACGCCGACGGCGATCTCGACCTGGCGTTCGGAAGCTGGGGCGCTCCGATCCGCGTGTACGAGAACACCACGATGCCTCGCCCGGCCGCGTTGCCCGAATCGCCCACGTATCCGGACGCCGTCGTCCGGCCGGGAACGACACCGAGCGCCTTCTTTCACTCGACGCCGGAGCGGCTCGGATCGCCGGTAGCGATCTCCTACCGCCTGCACGACGCGCAGTCGGATCGCGCTCCGAAGATCATCGCGGAGTACTCGCTCGCGGGGGGCGGGGAGTGGCTGCCCGCAACCGATGGCCCCGGCGGCGACGGCACGATCGATCTCGCGGCGAGCCCGTCCGGCACGCCCCACGTGTTCTCGTGGGATGCCGCGGCCGACGGGGCCTGCTCGGAGAACGTGACGTTCCGGATCGGCGTCGCCTGGCAGGCGCCCGATCAGGCGGGCGGGCCGATCCAGAGAGCCCGGACGTGGGCGACGACCCCGCCGTTTCGTCTCTGCACCACGTGGTACCGGGATGCCGACGGCGACGGCCACGGCATCCCGTCGGACACCGCGTGGGGCTTCGCGCCGCCGCCCGGTTACGCAGGCTCGTCGGACGACTGCGACGACGCCGACCCGAACAACTGGATCTCCTGCGCCGCGTGCATCGACATCGACGGCGACACGGCCTTCAGCCTCTGCGACGCATACACCACGATCCTCGGACCCGACTGCGACGAGACGAATCCGGCAGTCTACCCCGGCGCCGATGAAGTCAACGACGGCGTCGACAACGAGTGCCCCGGCGACGTCGGCTCCGGTCTGGTGGACGAGGTCGACGGCGTGCTCGGATTCCACACCCCGTCCAGCAAGACCGCCCTGTCGTGGCCGACGCAGCAAGGGGCGGCGCTCTACGAGATCGCGCGCTCGATGCGCGCGGATTTCTCGTCCGAATGCCTCGCTCCCAATCCGGCGACGCCGGCGACCACGTGGACCGATCCCGCGCACCCGCCCGGCGGCAGGGCCTTCCATTACCTCGTCCGCGCGGCGGAGCCGCTGGCGGGAAGCTGGGGTGCCGGTTCTCACGGAGTGGAGCGAATCAACGTCTGCCCGTGATCGGAGTGTGCGACGCGGACGACGCGCGGGCGGTAGCCCCTCGGCCGAAAGGATTTCCGGTTCTTAAGAGCGGCCGCACGGGGCGGGCGCCCCGACACCTCTGGAAGAAACAGGCCCAACCGGAGCGATGCCGGTCTGCCGGCGTCGCGGAGGGCGGGAGCGGGGGTTCGGGGGCAGCGCCCCCGCGCCGCTGTTTCTTAAGAGCAGCCTCACGGGCTTTCCCCCGACACCTCGAGAAGAAACAGCCCAACCGGAGCGATGCCGGTCCGCCGGCGTCGGCGGAGGCGTGCCCGTGACGGCGGGCAGCCGCCGGGACGAGGACCCGGGAAGCACTCGAGCAGTGCGTCGCAGGATCCGAGCCCCGAGGACGCCGGTCGGCATGGCCGGATCCGCGGCTCGACCGAGCTCGTCGAAGCCGGTCGCAGCAGGAGGTTCGTGAGGATCGCGCGCTAGCCCCGATCGCTCGTGAAGACCCGCGATTCGCGACCCGGGAAGTTCGCTGGGTGCCGGGATTCGTGTCCTCGCCGGACGGTTTTCGAGGTATCCTCGGCGTCGCGGGAGCCCCCAGGAGGGCCCGGCCGAGGTGACAGAGGGCCACGTTGCCGTACGTCAGGACGATCACGATCCCCGGCGTTGCGCTCGAGCCGGCCGCTCGTTGCGGCGATCCGCAAGCTCCGCCGGGAAGCCACCGCGATCATCGAGGCGCCGCGCGAGGCGAATTGCCGGACCTCCGGGAGCGCGTCGCAGCGCCGCGTCAGGGAGAAGAAGCTTGCGCGCGGTCTCGCGCTCGACGTCATCGCGATGGGGACGAAGCAGCGATAGCGGAACAACAAGAAGGGGATCAGCGATGCCAAGCGACCAGAAATTCGCTCTTGCCGACGAGACCCAGAAGCTCGCAACGCTGCGAACGAAGCGCCGCGACCTGAGCGGCGCGTTCAGCGGTCTCGAGAAGATGACACAGGACGCGCTCAAGACCGGCCAAGGGACGGCGAAGACGAAGGCCCGCATCGACCAGGGCCTGCAAGGGTACAAGGAGTACTCGCAAAGCGTGGGCGAGCTCGTCGTCGGAATGCAAGACCAGCTGGACGAGTACATGGCCTTCACGGAGAACTTCAGGAACTACCAGGGCTTGGAGAAGCTCGTCCAGTTCTTCTCGAAGGGCAAGGCGAACTCGATGCGTCACCGGCGCATGGCCTCCCAGACGCCGAAGGAGAACCTGAAGCTCTTCCTCACGTACGGCATGCAGGTCTTCGACGAGCTCTGCGAGATCCGACAGGAAGCCATCCGAGGGTATGAAGAGCTCAACACGACCGTGGAAACCCTCGTGAACAAGATCGCGGAGTACCAGCCACAGGAACAGGAGCAGAAAGAACAGCTCGAAGCCATGACGAAAGCGTACAGGGAGAAACAATCCGCGTTCAAGACCGCGGATCCTGCGCAGCAAGCACGGCTGCTGGAAGCGATCAACGCGGATCACGAGAAGCTCGTCGTCGCGCAGAATCGTTACGACCAGGTGCTCACCGTCTACAGCCAAGCGCAGCAGGCCTTGCAGAGCAACATGGAGTCGCGCGACGCGTTCGACCAGATGATCCGCGACCTCGGGCGACAAGCCACGATGGTAAAGGAGAAGATCGAGAACGTGACCGCCATTTACAACAACGCTCCGCAAGCCATCAAGATCATGATGGGCACGAAGGGGATGTCCGCCTTCGACTCGGCGACGAACGTGGCGACAGAGAAATCCGTCCAGTTGATTCTCGACTCGGCGGCCGCCGTGACGGACGAGACGCTTCGTCGAGAAGAAACGCAGCTCATCTCTGCCGAGGAGATGGCGAACTTCCTCAGGGTCGCCGAAGAGCGCAACCAGCGCTTCATCGAAGGCTACACGCGCGTCCAGGAGAACGCGCGGAAGTCTCAAGCAGAGCGATACGGCGCCACGCGATAAGCGGTCCTCGTCTACGCCGAGAGAGGGTGGAGATGGAGCTTCGCATCAAGGACCGGCAGGGACGCAGCATCGTCGCTCCTCCCAGAACGCTCGCGACGGACGTCGGTACGGCAAGAGAGCTCTCGCCGCGTACGACCGCGGAGCACCTTCAGATGCTCGGCCAGGCCCTCCGGATCCTCCCGCGGCTGCTCTGCGACAAACTCCCGCAGGACGGCGGACGGAATCCGGAGCTGCAGGAATACCTCTACCGCCTGGCTGGCACGATGGACGTACTCGCGCTGAAGCACCGCACGCTCGAGAACGACGCGAACAGGGATGTCCAGTTCCCTCTGGCGATTCAAGCGACCCATTCCGGATTCCCGCTCTTCACGCGAGACCTCACCTTCCTGGAGAACGAGAAGGCGAAGGTCGAGCAGGAGCTCGCCGACATCCCTCCGGACGTGGTGCTGGTGCAGAACGCGCTCTACGCGCTCTTCGCCGACCGCTTCCCGACGGAGGTCGTGGCGCAGAAACTGCAACGTAACTACCTCGAGCAGCTCGGCCAGCTCGACCTGCCGCAACCCCTCCGCGTCTGCAAAGCGGTGCGCGCCAAGAAGCGCGACGGCTTCGCGCTCTACGAGCAAAGCGTCGAGCGGCTGGACGACACGGAGAACATCCCGAAGCTCTACACCATCTACTTCAGAATCCCTGAAGCGAGCAGCCGCCTCACGCAGCTCTTCGCCGAGCTCGACCGGCGCACGGAAGAGTCGCTCGGCGGCGTCTCGCAGCTGGAGCTCACCCTTCTCGCGGACCGGCTCGAAGCGATCGACGGCATCCAGGTGGAGGGGATCGACCGTTACGACATCGGCCCGTTCTTTAACCTGTTCACCCAGAACCCGAAGCCGGTGCAGCAGCTCCTCGCGGACAGCCGCCCCGGCGACGCGCTTCTCACGTACCGCAAGCTCGCGGTGCAGCGTGTCGACCAGAAGCCGAGGGCCGGGCTCGGCGCGGTGCTCAAGGCATGGTTCACTGGCGACGACGCGACAGGTGAGTTCGGCCCCGCAGTCAGCTCCCCGAACTACGTCCTGATGCCGCACCGTCTCATCCAGCGCGTGCACGACGAAGGGATCGACCTCGGCAGAAACGTCCGCATGTACGGCATGACTCACAGAGGTGACCTCGTTGATTGAAGCAAATAATCCCATCGATATCGGCAAGGAACAGATCAAGGAATACCGCCCCGGCGTGGAGAAGCTCGTCGAGGAGTTCCCGTACCGCGGTCAGAGGTTCTCGCTCTCGGCGCTCGTGAGCAAGCTCGACAAGGACGAGCCGTTCATCATGAGCGACACGGAGCGCGACACCTACCTGGCGCTCCGCACGAGCCTGCAGATCTTCAAGGCCGTCGCGCAGCGTGTCAGCGAGAAGACCGGCTTGGAGGCGAAGCTGGCGAGCGGCGCGGACCTGAAGAGCCCCGAAGTTGCCAAGCTCAAGGAGTTCACCTACGGCTACGCGACGTTCATCGCCTCGGCCTATGCCGCGAGCCGTCTCGACGAGATCGTCGCGAATGCCGGCCCGGACAAGGGGACGACCGTCGGCGAGAGCGCGGACACGATCACCGAGCTGAAGCGCGAAGGGTCGCAGGAAGCGACCATGAGCTGGCTCATGGCCCCGCTCTTCTTCGCGCTCACCGAGCACAGGGCCGGGACGGACAACGCGTTCCAGTCCGAGCTCGACTTCCCCGTCCTCGCCAAGCAGGTCTTCGACCGCTACGCCACCCTCGCGAAGCAACGCAAGGATGCGCACCCGGACTTGCGGCGTCACGTCGACGGGTACCAGTGGCGCCTCATGGACGGCTTCCTGGCGGTGCAGGGCTGGGATGTCACGAGCCGACCGCAGGTCGCCAAGGTGCAGACCGCGCTCTCCTTCCAACCGATCGGGCCGAACGAGATCGTCGGGAACAAGCGGGCGAAGCGGGACATTCGCCGGGGCGTCGACCGGCTCATGCTCTACGACCCGAAGGTGCAGAAGAACCCGATGCTCGAGCTCGGCGGCGTGACGTGGAGCAACCTGTTCGACGGACCGCCCGGCACGGGCAAGTCGTCGCTCTTCCGCATGGCGATGACGCGCACCCACGAGCTTTCGCAGCTCACCGGGTTGCCGTACCACATCATCGTGGTCGACCAGTCCGTCAAGGATGAGTTCTACGGAAAGACCGGTAAGATCCTGCTCGAACGGCTCCAGGCGGCGAGGGACGCGGGCGCCGTCAGCCTCGGCATCTTCGACGACATCGACCTGTTGACGACGAAGCGTCAGGAAGCGCAGGGCGCGGATAACGACATCAACAACATCGTCATGCAGTACCTCGACGGAGCGTTCACCGTCCGATTGGGGAACGTGACGAATTTTGCCGCGTCCAACAAGCCAACGGGTCTCGACGAGGCGACGCGAAACCGTTTCAGCAAGCGAATCCTCATCGACGGCCCCGTCACGGCGGAGGACTTCGCGGATATCCTCGTCATGAATCTGAAATCCCTCCGCAAGGCGAGCATCCTGAAGATCGAGGATGGGTACCAAGCGTTCGCAACCCAGGACCTGCTCCGCGACGACGGCACGTGGACGGGCGAGAAGGTGGCGGAGTACATGGCCGACAGATTCGCCGGTCGTCGCCGCTCGACGATCCGGGAGTTCGGCGAGTTCATGGCCGGCCTCAAGCGGCAGATGCCGAGCATCACCGGCCGTTCGATGAAGGCGATCACCGACACGATTCGAGAGCGTGCGGCGGATTTCGACGTGCCGGCCGAGTGGTTCGCGAATCCTGCCGTGTTTCGCCAGCAGCCGTTCGAGCGCAAGGTCGCGATGGTGAACAGTCTGTACGAGTCGATCACGCCCGACGTCCTCTTCCAGGTCGCCCAGGAGTACTTCGACTCGGAGGAGCGCTATGCGACGAACGACGAGCAGGCGTACGTGGATGAAGGCCTGAAACATGCTCGCTGGGAGCGCACGGCACGACTCAAGGCCGCAGAGGAGGAACTGGCGGCGCTGCGGGGCGGCGAGAGCGAGGACGTCAAGCTCCAGTTCCTGGAGCTCCAGCTGAGGAAGTTGAGGAACGAGAAGCTCACAGAGAGGGCGAGGAAGCTCTCCGGGGAGGAGCGGTGAGATGACGAGCCCGCTCCGAGACGCCGGTCTCCTGCCGCCGCTCTTCCACGTCGAAGGCGATCTGGTGGAGAAGTTCAACCGCGCGCTCATGCACGTCACGGGCCTGGAGACGAAGCAGACGGAGTTCTTCGTCGACAGCCGAGGGCGCTCACCGCAGCTCATCAGCGAGCTGGGCACGAAGTACTTGCAGGTGGGCGCCGCACACCGCTACCTGATCGTCGTCTCCCCGTCACAAGGGGACGCCGGGTTGCTCGACCCCGAGTTCAGCTTCGACAGCAGCCTCATCGCACAGCTCTATGCAGACCATCAGAACGGTGTCAGCATCGTGACGCGAGTCGACGGACTGTACGCGGAGATCGAGGACGGCATCGGCACGTACGAGCAGTTGCCCGATCTGCTCGGCGTCAAGTGGCTCAAGACGCAGCTTCACACCCCTTCGGGATTCATCCACAAGTCGCGGCAGCTGAAGGATCTCGTCGAGAAGCTCGAAGACGACCCGGAGCTGCTCGTCCAGGACGACAGCCGGGCGCTCCGGGGGATTCATGCGCTCGTCCGCGAGGTCGGCGACGTGCGCGACTACCCGATTACCCGGATGGTGGCGACTCAGGACGTCGGCAGCTACTGGACGACGCTCTTCGACGGCGTGTACGTCTTCCGCGGGAGCGAGCCGAAACGCAAGAGCAACAGGATCAAGCGTCCCGGCTCGACCACGAGTACGTTCGCGCAGCGACGACCCGACCAACCCACCACCGTCCTTCATGGCGGAAGAAGACTCGAGGACACACCGCTCACGACGTACCTCTCGCTGAACGACCATCACGCAATCGTCGATTTTCTTCGGCGGCAAGAGCTCGTCACGCTCGACCCCGCGCTGATCGATGTGCGCTTGACGCGCCTGGAAGATCTGGCCATTCTCGGGAGCGGCGGGAACCTCGAGAGCCTCCGCCTGCCGCAACGGCATCTCGCCTGCAGCAAGATCGCGCCTTCACGCGAGCACCGCGAGCTGCAGGATGCGCGACGCGCCGTCGCGAGCAGTTCCCATTTCGCGACGGACGTCGCACGGAGACTCTCGCCAACGACGCTCGTTCTCCTGATGCAGCCCAAAGGGACGACCGACGTGACGCCGCTCGTCGACCACCTCCTGTGGCGGCTCTGGCCGCACGACTATGAGCGCACGTTCCGCACGAATCCGTGGACGGTCGAGGTGATGATGGCCGGAACCGAGCCTTCGCTGAAGCAGTACATGCTCATGAAGCTCCGCGAGATCGACGCGCAGCGTCACGAGACGGAGCAGGGTCGTGAAGTGCAAGAACGGAGATGAGAGCCATGGAAGCACCGACGATCGTTCAGGACATGAGTCAGCACTTCGGCGCCGGCGTCGCGGTGTCCCTCGGCGACTACCTTCTCTACCGGGCAGCGTACAGCCGACGCAAGGAGGAGGTCATCGAGGCGAACCAGCGGTGCCTCGAGTCCATCATCCGGGTCATCGAGGCCGAGAAGAGCGCGGCGGGCGGCGCAACCGTCATGGCGACGGATTCGCTCCAGTACGCGGAGAACATCCGGACGATCCGCGAGCATCTCGAGGAGCACGACGTCATCAAGCCGAAGTTCACGGAGCGCCTCTCGAAGATTGGGCGCGACCTCGTCAACGAGGAGCGGGTCAACAACCTCGGATGGTGGGGCACCCTGGCAACCGCCACCGTCCTCGAGTTCGGCTACGACAGCATCCTCTGGGCGAGCCACTACTCCAACGTCCACGGCGAGAGCCCGCTGGGGAACTTCTCTCGCAACCTGTACCAGATTCCGGCGTTCCTCGTCGGCCTCTACGTCGGCCGCGGCGTCCGCTTTGCGATCGAGATGGGCCTGTCCCGGACGGAGCGCAAGCAGGAACGTCTCATCAAGGACGCGGTGCGCGAGACGACGATTCTCGACATCGTGACCAAGTACCTGCCTTCGGAAACGGTGCAAGAGCAGTTGAGGGCGCGCGGTCCCGGTGGCGTGGCGAGGAGTCTCGCCGGCAGCGTGACTGCGGGCGCGGAGCGCCTGACGGGCGGCCTCGCCGCTCGGCGAAGGCGCAAGGCGGAGGAGGCCGCAGCGAGCGCCGAGGCGGTTCGGAAGCGTTTCGAGGAGTTGACGAAGGGACACTAGCCCGGATCATTCATGAAGAACCTACTGCGACCACGAATCTGCCCATCCTGCTTGACGTCCTCGGGTCTCCGGCCCTGCGACGTACGGCACCGTACGTCTCGGGCCCGAGCCCCTGCGGGCGCCAAGCAGGACGGGCATCTTCACGGTCTCGCTACGGTTCTTCATGAATAATCCGGGCTAGCCGGGATCATTCGCGAAGAACCGTCGCGAGACCGATTTCGGCGAGCTCGGTCGAGCCGTGGAGACGGCCGTGAGGACGGGCCGCCGAAGGGGTGAGGACCCGAGATGCACTCACGCAGTGCGTCGCCGAGTTCGAGCCCCGAGGACGCTCGTCCGCCACCCTGGGTCGGCGGCTCGACTGAGCTCGCCGACGCCGGTCGCAGCAGGAAATTCGTGAATTCTGCGGGCTTTTCGGAGAGCCATGACGACTGTCGAGGAGAAGCTGAAAGCCTACCTGAAGAAGGCGGAGAAGCCGCCGGCGACGGGCTGGCTCGCGAAAGCGAAGTGGGTCGTGAAGCGCACCCTCATCGGAGGCGCGATCGTCGGGGCCGTCGCTCTCGGCGTCGGGGGATGGCTCTCTCACGATTACCTGACCAAGCGCGAGGGCTACCCGATCCGGAACGTGGTCTACAACGTGAACGAGACGATTCACTACGCCGGCGGCGACGAAGGGAGCGAGAGCACGCTCGCCGACCACAAGAGCGACGCTCGCTACGAGTACGGCAGCGAGAGCAACACGAAACTCGGGAGACTGCTCGGGGAGATGCACTACGACCGGGGCGACCAAGTCATGCAGCTCACCTTGCTCGACGCGAACAGCGAGCGCGTCGCGTTCGCGAGCGAGAAGCGCGAAGTCGTCCAGGAAGGCGTGCGGGTGAGGGGCAGCATCGATTTCCGCGAACAGCAGGCGGAATTGATGGGGCCGGGGAGCGAGAGGGGCCGCTTCATCACCTACTCGTTCATCGCGGAACGTGGATTGCGCAACGTGCAGGTCAACGTCCTCGAAGGCGAAGACGGCCGGCTCAGCCTCGTGAACGAGCTGGTGACGAGGCGCTGGCCTGGTCACGGCTGGCTCTGGGGCGATGCGTACCGTACGGGCGCAGAGATCAACCAGTTCGCGAAGACGCCGAGGAACGTGACGCTGGAAGCGCGGTTCGTCAGCCTCATCCGGGAGTACCACCAGACCGCGTCACACGACGCGAAAGGTCGCGAAGCGCTCATCAACGAAATGGCCGACGTGGAAGCGAAGCTGGAGAAAGTGCCCGTCATCGCGACGCACGAGGACGGCATCGTCAAGTGGCTGCCGCAGGAGTCGACGATCTTCCTCTTCAGCAACCCGGGATTCGCATACCGCAGCTTCCACAAGGTGAAAGCCATGCCGGGGAGCGCGACACCCGTGCTCCCGGCAAAGGAGCAGTGGACGACGTTCGACGATTCGGAGATTGCGAACCCGGGTGGGGACCCCGTTCGTCTGCGCGTCGAGAACGAGTGGGACCTCGTTCCAGGCCGCATCTGGGGCTTGAGCGGCATCCGCCTCGGCAGCCCGCCGAATCAGTGGTGGCCGTTCTGGCACCGCAACAACGGCGGCTACACGATCGAGGACGGCCGCGGCGCGGTCGCGAAGGTCAGGATCAAGGATTTCTGGATCCACTACGGCGATGACCTGCTCTACGAGTACTTCCTCGACAAGAACGGCGACGGCCGCATCGACGAGCTGCGAGAGCTCATCGGCCAGGTGCTCTACCGCATCAGCAGGGACGAGGACCCCGAGCTGGAAGGCGCGATCGGCGCGCACGAGGGGAAGAAGGACGTGTCGCAGCGGCTCATCTACACGTTCATGGCGGGCCGCGATCCGGAGCTCCAGTCGAGCAACCCGCAGGAGCGCGAAACGGCGTTGAAAACCGCGCGCGAAGTCGACTTCTATCTGTGCAGCGCGGTCGAGTCGTTCATCATCGACCAGGTGAACAGGGGCTTCGGCCAGCACAGCGAGCTCGGCATGATCAACCAGCATCGGAGCAACATCCTGGTGCTGGAAGCGCCGACCGTCCCGAATCTCGGCCGCGCACTGACTCCGGAGAGCACGATCGTCGCGAAGCAAGACATCGCCGCGCTCCTGCGCGCAGCGGGTCGGGACTACGTGGACGCGTACCTGAAGGCGCCGACGGCGTCGAAGTAGACGGTCCGGCGCGCGGAGGGCCCCGGTGCCGCGCCGGCCCGCGCCGCTCGCCCCTCGCCTGCCGAAGGCGCATGGCCGCCCCCTCGGGGCTCGAGCCGCGCCTGGCTCGAGTGGCGCGAGTTTCCGTGCGCGGACCGCTTCGACGTCGTCCGAGGGGACCGGGGCGACGTGCAGGCCCGGCCGGGGAGCGTGGATCTGGGCAGGGTGCAAAGCGTCGTGAACGATCGGGCCTCCCATTCGACGCACAACGCGCCCGATCCGGCGATTCCGGACGCCGGGAACGCCTTTTTCTGTCGGGTGCGTGGCTCCGGCGCGCCCCTCAGCCGAGCGAACGAGATCCGCGATCGAGCCGGCTGCCGCGGTCGCCAGCGAAGGAAGCACGGCGCACGCGCCCGTTCTCCCTTTTTTTTCTGGGGCGAGCTGATACGCCGGCCCCTCTTCTGCGTAGTACCCGCCGAAGAGGAGACCCTGATGAGCACATTTCGCACTCGCCGCCTTCGCATCGCAGCTTCTCTCGCCGCCTTGATCGTCGCCATCCCATTGTCGGCGCAACCCCGCGACCGAGGTCCCGCCGGCGCCGCCGCGGCACGGGCTACCGAGGCGGGGGAGGAAACCACCGCCACCGTCGCAGGCAGCGGCATGGACAGCCGGGAGACGCGCCAGGAGCTGTCGAGTCTTCTGGATCGGTTCCCGCCGGAGCTGGGAATGGTCCTCAAGCTCGATCCGACGCTGCTGCGGAACCCGTCGTACCTCGCCGCGTTCCCGCAGCTTGCCACCTTCGTCGCCGAGCATCCCGAGATCGCGCACCATCCAGAGTTCTTCTTCGAGCAGGTTTCTTCGCCGATTCTCCTCGACTCCAGGTCGCCCGGCGCGGAGATGGCGATGGACGTCCTGGGAGGGATCGCCGGGCTGTCCGTCTTTCTCGTCGTGACGGGTGTGCTCGCCTGGCTGGTGAAGACGCTCATCGCCCAGCGGCGCTGGCGCCATCTGTCGCGCGTGCAGACCGAGGTCCACAACAAGCTGCTCGACCGCTTCGCATCCAGCGAAGAGCTTCTCGCCTACATCCAGACGCCGGCCGGAAAGCGCTTCCTCGAATCGGCTCCGATTCCTCTGGAAGATGGACGGACCGCGCTGGGCGCTCCTGTCGGTCGCATCCTCTGGTCGGTCCAGGCCGGCCTCGTGCTGGTGGCCGCGGGAATCGGGCTGCAACTGGTCCGCGGTGGGGTTCCGCCGGAGGCTGCCCAGCCGCTGTTCGCGATCGGGATCTTCGTGATCTCGATCGGCGTCGGGTTCGTGGTATCGGCGATCGTGTCGTTCGTGATCTCGCGCAAGCTCGGCCTCTGGTCCCCGTCCTCTCCTGCCGCCGCAGGCGGTGACCAGCGCACGAGCCAAGCAGGATAGGCGCAGCCTCGGCCGGCGTCGGGAGTGGAGCATAGGCGATGAGGAATCGAACGAGACGGTCCCGCGGCGCGGCGTCCGGCGCGCCGCACGCCCCCGCCGCACGGCGCGGACTTCGAGGGTTTCGTTTCGAAACATCGGAAGTCGTCACGGCGTAGTGATGTCATCATGGACGCGATGGATGCCCGAGTGACCACGCCCGACACGACGCTTTCCGAATTCGAGAGCCGGGCGAAGGCGAAAGACGCGGATGCGTCTCCGCTCATGGACGAGGAGACGTTCCGGGCGTTCTACGATCGAACCGCGCGTCCGGTCTGGGCGTATCTGGCGAGGGTCACCGGCGACCCGCGGCTCGCCGACGACCTGCTGCAGGAGGCCTACTACCGGTTCTTCCGCGCCGGCGACGTGCACGAGAGCGAATCGCACCGGAGGAATTACCTCTACCGGATCGCGACCAACCTGGTTCGAGATCGAGCTCGCCGCGACCCCCGAGCCGTCCACGTTCCTCTGAGGGAGGATCGTGGGAAGAGCGAGCTGCCGGCGGACACGAGAGCGGCCGAGCGCTCCGAGAACCGGACGGACCTCGGGCGTGCCATGGCCAGACTCGAGCCACAGCAGCGAGAGATGCTGTGGCTGGCGTACGCGGAAGGCTCCTCGCACGACGAGATCGCGGCAGCGCTCGGCGTAAGGGCCGCGAACGTGAGGACGCTGCTCTTTCGAGCTCGGCGAAAGCTCGCGGGGCTGCTGCGCGGACCGACCGCGAAACCCACTGAAGGAGGCCACCGTGGCTAGCGCCCCGCGTCTGAAATCCCTTGCCGATCTCGCCGGGTCTCGACGGCGCTGGCTGCGCTGGGCCTCTTCCACATACTCCCGGTATTCCGACGTCGGCCCGTCCCGCCAGCCCCGCCGACCCCTCGGTGATCCTGGCGAGGGGTGTCGGACGCGGGACACTGGATCCGGATGCGATCGAGAGCGCGAGCTTCTGGATGCCATCGATGCCGGACGGTGGGCGGAGATCCGCGACGACGAGCTGCTTGCTCACGTCGCCAGCTGCGCGGAATGCTCCGATGTCGCCGAGGTCGCAACGGCGCTGGTCGAGGATCGTGGGGTCGCGATGAAGGATGCCCCGGTGCCTCGATCCGGTCTGGTCTGGTGGCGCATGCAGATGCGAGCGCGGCGGGAAGCAGAAATTGCCGCGGCCCGGACCGTTTCCGCGGCGCACGGGATGGCGCTGACCTGCGCGATCGGCGTCGCGCTCGCGATCCTCGGCGTGATGCTCCGCGCCGATTCCGGCGGCTGGCCGTCGGCGTTCGCCACTGCCCTGCTCGACGGCGCTGGTCAGGTCTCCCGCCTTCCGGTCCTCGCCTCCTGGAGCGGGCCGCTCCTTCTCGCGCTCGCGGCCTGGCTCGCCCTCGCGCCGATCGCGGTGTGGCTCGCGCTGACCGAGGAGTGACGCGGATCCGCCTGGACGGAGCGAGGCGGTAGGGCGCGTTTCGGTGTGGCGTCCACCCGTGACGGATTGAGGTCCGATTCAGGCACGAGAGCCCCGCTCCGCACCTTCGCGCCCGCGGCCCCTGCTCGAGGAGAAGGGCCGCGGGCCTCCGGTGGCAAGCTCTCGGTCTCGTCAGGGGCAGGTCGTGCTGATTCTCGGGGCGCCGGTCGCGCCGAGAATTCCAGCAAATCCGTACGACCCAACGCCGCAGGGGTTCTCGCCGCGCACCAGGTACCAGAAGGGACTCCCCACCGCCGGGATCGTCGTGTCGGACGCGGTGGGGGCGGCGACGTTGTCCGCGAGGCATACCTCGTCGCCTCCGCCCGGCCCGACCGGTAGTCCGGACAGGAGCCCACGGAGCACGTCGTGACCTGTCGCACCCGACGCGGGCAACCAGTCGATCGTCGAGGTCTGATGCCCCTGGAGGCGCAAGCTCGGCCCCACGTCGCCAGCCGCCCCCGAAGCCCCCTGGCAGCTCCCTGACAGGCACGCGTCGTTCGTGGTGCACGCATTACCGTCATCGCACGTCGTCCCGTTCGTGAGACAGGCCCAATTCACCATCGATATCGAGCAGGATTGCTGTCCCGATCGGTTCCTGAAGCAGGCGTTGATCTGATCCGTGCCCAGTCGGCCGTTGCTCGTGTAGGTGAGGCTGACATTGCCGGTCGCATCCGTCTTGCAAGAGGCGTCCACGCTGCACGTCCCGGTCGCGCCGGCGTTCGGGCCCGACGTCACGGAAAAGGTGATCGGGACATCCGCCTTCGGGTGCCCCACGAGATCCTCGAGCTTCGCCGTCACCGTGTGGTTGGCGCCGACCGAAACGGTGGCGCTCCCCGGCGAGAGAGCGATGCCCGCGCTGAGGTTGCTGGCGGTTCCCATTTTTACCACCTGGGTCGTCGATCCCGACATTCCGTCCAGGAGGCTGCCGGCCTTTCCGACGAACGACATGGTCACGTTGATGTCGAAGAAGCTGCTGACGTCGAACGTTCCGTCGGGACGCCGCTCCAGGTGCACGTGACCGGGGCTCGGCAGCCCGTGGTTCGTGCCGGCCTGGACGGTCAGACTCTGAAAGAGGTTGCAGGTGCTGTCGGTGGGCAGCGATCCCGTGAGCGACTTCATGTCCGCGTCGAAGTCCTGGACCGCCTGTCCCGGCTGAGCGGGTTGGCTCTCGACGATGGCATGGAGCGGGAGCACGAGATTGCAGTCGACCGCCGACAAGATTCCGGTTCCCGTGATGCGCATGTCCAGGTCCGAGTCGAAGGTCTCCGTGGTGAGCGCCTCCCGGTTGGCGTTGCTCGGGGTGATGTTGAAGAAGCGCTGATGGCTGGCGTCCAGGAGCACGGTGGTTCCCGTCGGGAGGCCCTCCAGCAGCAGGTGCACCGCGGCCGGCGTGAAGTACGCGCAGCGGGTCGGCGGGATCCGGATCGTTCCCGCCACCTGGGGCTCGATGCAGGGATCCTTGAAGGTCGCCCCGTTCGGGATGTTGTAGGAAGGTACGGTCGTGTTCATTTGCACCCGGTACGCCTCTCCGGGGACCAGCGCGAAGGGGATCCCCGCGCCCATCCGGCCCGTGTAGGCCTGGATGGTGTCCGTCGCGGTGACGTAGCGGCTGATGCTCGTGACTGGCGTGATGACGCCACCGCCGATGTCCAGCATGATCGAATAGGCGGTGACCCCGGGGGGCAGATCGGTCCCGAACGAGATCAGGTGCTTCCCCGTCGCCGACCCGGGTCCCGGGGCGAGGAGCTGATAAACGGCGACCCCGTCGGCGCCGGTGATCGCCCAGTCTCGCGGCGCCCCGCTCACGGTCGCCTGGTAGCCCTCGCCGGGGGTCACGCAGAAGCAGCTCGTGGTGCACGACGCGTTCGGACCCTGCGAATCGGGGTCGACGGCGGGAGTGCACGTGGTCCCGTTCCACGTGTGAATCGTGTCGGTCGCCGTGCGCAACCGCGCCACGCTGGTGAACGGACCGTAGGCCAGAAGCTGCTCGGCGTTGGTCACCGGCGGGTTGGGACTGGCCGGCAGGGAGATCCAGTACGTCCCGTTGATCGGGAACGTGCGAGTCGCAATGGTTTGCGCGAAAACCACGCCCAAAACGATGGCGGCGATCCCGCCGATCGTCAGAACTGTCGGTCGGAGCTTCATCGGCTATCCCTTCGCGCTCCGCACGTCGGAGCTCAGCGCGGCGCGGGAAGGTAGCCCCGGGCGTCGACCTGCAGTTGCGGAGACGAGTCTCCGCATCCCTCTTCGGCCAACGGTCTCAACGACTGCGAGCCACCTATCTCTGCCGCAAGATGCCTGGTTGATACCACGTCGGTCTTCGAGAAGCAAGAAGTTCTTTTCCGGCGGGTGTACGGCAGGAAAGTGAGGAGGAGCTGAATTGAAGCGAATCGGGGACAGTCGTCCATGGCGCCCGAGGCGTCATGGACGACTGTCCCCGATTCGCAGCGTCGTCTCGCCACTTCTCTGTCGTACACCCTTCATGGGCCGAGCTGTGAGGCGCCTGTTCTGCGACATCGACGTCGCGTCTCGAGCGGTTCCGATATACTGTCGAAGACCCGAGAGGCGCAGTCCTTGACTCTTGAACCCGGCCGAATGCTGTCCTCCTACCGGCTCGTCCAGCGGATCGGCGCCGGAGGTATGGGTGAGGTCTGGAAGGCCCTCGACACCCGGCTCGATCGCGAAGTCGCCCTGAAATTCCTCTCCTCCCCCGCGACGGCGGCCGAGGTGCGACTGAAGCGCTTCGAGCGGGAGGCCAAGGCGGTCGCCGCGCTCAACCATCCGAACATCGTGACGATCTTCTCCGTGGAGCAAGCCGACGATGTGAGCTTCATCACGATGGAGCTGGTCGAAGGCAAGACCCTCGCGGAGGTCATCCCGGAGGGTGGTCTCACGCTGGAGCGATTCTTCGATCTGGCCGTGCCGCTGGCGGATGCCCTGCACGCCGCTCACGACCGCGGAGTCGTCCACCGCGACCTCAAGCCGGCCAACATCATGATCACGAACCAAGGACGGCTGAAGATCCTGGATTTCGGGCTGGCCAAGCTGAAGGAAGAGGTCGACGAGGACGAGACGGCTCGCATCGAGACTCGCACCCAGACCTTGTTGACCCAGGCCGGCCAGGTCATGGGCACCGCACCGTACATGTCACCGGAGCAGGTCCAGGGCAGGCCGCTCGACCATCGGACCGACATCTTCTCCGCGGGGATCATCTTCCACGAAATGGCGACGGGCAAACGGCCGTTCGGCGGCGGAAGCCCCGCCGATCTGATCAGCTCGATCCTGCGCGACGCCCCGCCGTCCGTCAGCGAGACCCGGGTCGAGTTCCCGAACCACCTGAGTCGCATCGTCCGTCGCTGCCTGGACAAGGACCCCGAGCGCCGCTACCAGTCGGCCCAGGACCTGCGCAACGACCTCCAGGACCTGAGGCTCGAAGTCACTACCGGCGCGATGAAGAAACCTCCTGCGACACCGCGTACGAGAGTCCGCCCGATGGTCGTTCTCCCGGCGCTGGCCGTCGTCGTGGCGCTGGTCGGCGTGGGCTTTTGGCTGATTTCAAGCAGAGCCGGGAAGACCGGCCAGTACGCCATCGCGGTGCTCCCTTTTGCCAATCTCACGGGTGACCCCGAGAAGGACTACCTGAGTCAAGGGATCAGCGCGGCCCTGATCACCCGGCTCAGCGAGGTGTCCGGGGTCCGGGTCGCCGGCCGGGCCGCTACCTGGGGCGAGAAGATCGGGGAGATCTCCCTTCGACAGCTGGCCGAGCGACTCGGCGTGAATAGCGTCCTCGAAGGCGAGGTCCAGCAGACCGCCGAACGACTCAGGATCGACGTGAAGCTCACGGACCCGGCGTCGAGCCTGATCCTCTGGTCCGGCGGCTTCGACGGAATCAAGGAAGATCTGTTCTCCCTCCAGGCGGAGATCGCGCGAAGGCTTTCGGCGGTCCTCTCCGTCCGGCTCTCACCCAAGGAGCTGCGGCGGCTGGCGAAGAACCCCACGGGGTCTTTCAAGGCGTACGACGACTTCCTCCGGGGCAGCCAGCTGGCGGAGCGCACGAACGATCCGCAGAGCATCGATGCGGCCATCGGACTCTTCCGGCAGGCGATTCGCCTGGACCCGGAGTTCGCGCTGGCGCACGCCGGTCTCAGCGAAACGCTCTGGTTCAGCTATCAGATCGACAAGTCCGCCGAAACGATGACCGAGGCGCGGCAGGAGGCGGAGCGGGCGCTCGAGATCGATCCGGAGCTTCCCGCAGCTCAGGTGGCGCTGGCCCGAGTTCTGCGCAGCACCGGCAGCGCCTCCGATTCGATCGCCGACCTCCGGCGCGTGCTGGCGAACCATCCCAAGCCCGACGAGGCCTATCAAGAGTTGGCGTTCAGCTACGAGCGAGCCCTGGACATGGAGGAAGCCGAACGCTGCCTCAGGATGGCGACGACCCTGGGCGCCGAGGGCTGGTCCAACTGGAACGAGCTGGGCACCCACCTGCTTCGGAAGGGCCGCTACGACGAGGCGCGGCAATCCTTCGAGAGGGCCGCCGCGGTCGCGCCGAAGGAGATCGGCTACCCGCTGGAGAATCTGGCGGCGGTCACGATCCTGCAGGGGCGCTTCGACGAGGCGATCCAGGCCTACGAACGGCTGCCGCGGCCGATCCGTGAGCCGATCCTCGCCGGCAACATCGGCACGGCCTACTACTTCTCCAACCGCCCGGACAAGTGGGAGAAGGCCGAGGAGTACTACAAGCTCGCCGTGCGGCTGAATCCGCGCAACCCGATCTCTTGCAGCAATCTGGCCGACCTCTACCACGAGATCGGGCGCAGGGACGAATCGCTCCAGAACTACCGCGCGGCGCGGCGCCTCATCGAGGAGGAGCTGAAGATCGATCCCACGAGCGCGCCGCTCCGCCTGTCGCGCGCGCTCTACGCCGCGAAGGCCGAGGAATGCTCGACGGCCAACGCACTCGCGGCCGAGCTCGAGAGCGAGCTACCGAAAACGGCCCAGAACGTCCACCGGCTGGCTCGCGTACACGGGATGTGCGGGCAACCCGACGCGGCGCTCGAGGCGATCGCCACCGCGATCGAGCTCGGCGTCTCGCGAGAGCTCCTCCGCCGGGAGCCCGAGTTCGAGAAGCTGCGGAAGAACCCGAAGTTCCTCGAGCTCACCGCCAGGCGGTAGGCTGCGCTACTGGACTCCGCCGCCGCCCTTGCCGAGGACCTGGACTTCGGGGTCGAGCGTGTCGATGTCCGCGCCGCCCTTCTGCAGGACGATCTTGTAGTGCCAGCTGCCGACCTTGTCCGGGATTCCGACGCGTTTGTCGCTCCCGCTTCGCTTTCCGCGGACCGTCTTGCCCTTGTCGAACTCGACGGACGCCGACGAGGCCTCCTCCGTCTTCGTGACGAAGTCCAACGTGTAGCCCTCGTTCAGACCGGTGATCACCCAGCAGACCTTGCTGTTCCCCTCGCTCTCGTTCTGGTAGATCGTTACCTTCGAGTCCGCCTTGGGGCTCGTGATCTTGTCGTCGCTGACCGTGACCTCCACCTGCTCGGATTTCTCGGGACAGCTCCAGGCAACCTGGGCGCTCACCGCAAGGAACAGCGCGCCGATCGCGATCGTACCCAGCGGCAATTGTCGGCGAATCCTTCCCTGGATCATGACTTTCTCCACGACGTTCCCCACCGTTCTTCCCGAGGGAAATCCTCGAGAATCGAACAGGCCCTGGCCCCGGACCTGCCCTGCTGGCCGTGATCATGTCACGGTGGCACCTTCGAAGTAAACCAGCGTCCGATGTCGGGGTTCTGGTCGAAATCGGCGAACGTGGACGCCATCGAGCGCGCGGTCGAATCGGGGAGAACCTTCTACTTTCAGCAGCACGTCCAGATCGGAGGTTTCCGCGCCCGCACCAAGCTCGAGATTCTGGACGAGGCGTCGGGAGTCGCCGCCCTGGCGAAGTGCGCGAAGCACAGAACCATGACCGCACACGGCCTCGCCACGGCGAGGGAGCTCGCCCTCGAGCATCCGGACAACACGAACGAGAATGTCGACTGCCGGGCACGGAAAGCCGAGGAGAAACAGGCCGCCCAGGGAAAGAAAGCAGTAGAACCGTGGCCGTAGAGAGACGCGGTCCCGACGGCGTCACTGAAGAACGGGCGCATTCCCGCGAAACAGCACCCTGTCAAAGCAGGACAGGGCTCCCTCGATCGTGTCGGCGTGCCTCACGATGCACCGGTCCGTGGGCTCATCGCACACTGATTCCCGGGTGCATTGCAAGCTCCGGCACGACTCCGCTCGTCTCCCTCGGGAGGACCCGAACGGACCAAGAACGAACACGCCACGAACAACGGCCGCGGCCGTTGGGAGGGGCGCCATGCTCCCGGGTTTCGATGCCAGGACTCGGCGCCCGCGATCGAAACGTGGGGTTGCGGTCGCGGTCATGGAAGTTCTTACGGGGCGTCGCAGCGGTTGCCCAGGCTCTGGGGTAGATCGCAGGTTCCGGAGAACGCCTGCGGTCGCTCGGCGCCGTTGCTGCTGGTTCCGTAGGAACCCTCGTAGACGGAGTCGTTCGCCACGATCACGAAGAACGCGTGGTCGAGTCCGGGGTTGAACGACGCGGCACCGCTCGTGCCCAGGTTGCACGCCATGCCGGACCACCCGTAGCTCGATACGCTCGAGAGCGGGCCGTAGACGATCCGATGATTCGTGGTCGCGCAGGGGGGCGTGTAGGTCACGTCGATCCCCCCGGTCCCCGTGTTGAATGCCGCGCGCATGGCGCCGAGCCCCGGGTCGGAGGCTTCGCCGGGCGTGAGCGAGGGCGCAACGACGGAGGCCGTGGCCAGCGAGATCTCCACCGGAGTCGCCTCTCCGGTATTGAGCCAGGCGTCGAGCAGGTTCCTTCCCTCCGCCCCGAGGAATGTGTTGAGCCCGTCATTCGCCTTCCACAGGAACTGGATGTACTCCCACGAGGTCTGCTGGTACATCAGACGGACTTCGGCCCGCACGGCGCCGACCGGGATCGCGAACGACCGAACGTCCCAGTAGTTGAACGTCCCACCCGGACCGGGGTTTCCGAACTGCGTCGCGGGAACCGGCAGCGTGTTTCTCCGGCGCGATTCGTCGTACGCGAACCCGTACGGCGGGATGCGGTTGTCGGCCGTCATCACGTTGTTGAGGACAAAGTGGAAGGTGTGGTGCTGGGTGCCGGCGGGCTCGGCCGCCAGTCCTCCGAGGGTCATGTCAGGGGTGTCGGTCAAGCGGTCGAAGCCGAGCGGCAGATTCGCGGGGTAGCCGAGCGCCAGGAGCCGGCTCGCCCATCCCTGGTCCATGCCCGGCTTCGCTTCGTACACGACCGTGTTGTACGGATCGAGGAGCGACTGGACCGGACGGGGCACGCCCGCATTGTCCGGGACCGCGCGGCCGATGCTCCCGTACGCGCCGTCCTCCCTGACGAGCCCGTTGCCGGCGTCGAACCACTTGATGTTGATCCACGCGCGGCGCCCTTCGGGGTAGCCGCTGATCAGCTTGTGGGTCATGAGGTTCGTGACGCGCACGGAGAGCACGCTTCCCTGCTGGCTTGCCGACACGGTCCCCGCACTCTTGATCATGTCCGTCGCGCGAATCTTGCCCGCGTCGAGGGCGTCCCTCTGGAGCTGGGTCAACCCGCCGCCCAGGCGTAGCGTGCCATTCGTGTTCATGTACTTGACCGCGTCCGTGACCCAGTGGCCCGCGCCCGTCTGGTCGTGGCGCGGCAGGTCCTCGCGGGTCGGCACCTGGCTCTTGTTGCAGCCCTTCCCGGTCGAGGCCGACATGTGGCACGTCTGGCAGGTGAAGTAGCGCACCGTCCCGTCCTTGTAGTTCGGCCGGTTCGCGTTGCCGGTCTGATCCATCGCACGCTGGTAGGCGCGCTGGAGCGCGCCGCCGGTCGTCTTGAGGTCCGCCGGGAGCGTGTTGAAATCGCTCACGCGGAACGTGTCGAGCACTCCCGCGACGTGCTCGCTCGAGGTGCGTTCGACGATGCCGTATTTGTAGGGCGGATTGTTGAAGGCAGCTTTTCCATCCACCGCTGTTCCGGGCACGCCGGAGAACGTCCCCGCGGCGAGCGGCAGGTTCTGCGTCCCGTTGTTGTGGGAAAGATCACCGACGGCAGCGTTGCTGACGTCGTGACAGGTGGCGCACATCTCGGACTGGCGGTGGAACGTCGACTGGAAGAACGAGTGCGGCGGATTGACGTCCGCGTAGGGGCCGAGGCGCGTGCCACCGCCGTTCAGGACGTACTGGCCGGAGCCCCGGTAGGCCTCGCCGGTCGTCGGGTCGTACGCCTGGAACGGCGCGTTCTGAACCTCGGTCGTCCCGGCGATGTTCACCGGAGGGTCGGGATTCACGAGCAGATGGCAGAACTCGCACTCGACCCCGTCCGTGTCACTGCTCGCCGAAAGCCCGCTGCCGTCGGTCGGCGTCGAGCGCCCGGCGACCCAGCCACCGACGCTGTGGCAGCGGATGCACAGGTCGCCCGCTCCGCCGCGCTGGTTCGGGTCGGCGTTCGGAAGGAAGTCCTGCTCGGCGATGGCGAGCGTCGCCCAGAACAGCGGGTCGCGGCCGGCATTGCCCATCATTCCGCCGCGCCATCCGAACCCCGGAGCACGCTCCCGCTCCAGGCCGGGATTGGTCGGCTGCGTGATGCCGTCGTGGCAATTGTCGCAGTTGGTCGGGCTCGTGAACCCGGCGACCTCGAGCGGCTGCGTCCCGGGCTGCTGGATGTCGGTGGGCACGGTCGGAGAAGCGATCGCAACCACGACGGCCGAGGCCAGAACGAGAGCGAGCGGGGGAATCAATCGCGTCCAACTCATGTGGTTAGCCGGCCTGTGGTTCATGTAGCCCCCCTCCCCTGTCGGGTTTGGTCTCGTCTCGGAAGAGATTACGCTGATTCCAATCTCACGGCCGACGCAATCTTCATACCCGGGTCAGGAGCCCAGAAAGGCGTGTTTCTTGGTGTTTTCGTGCGTGAAATTGCGCGGCCGAGGTGGGCGCCCGCGGTGTTTTCGCCAACCGCACAACGCGCGGGAACTCCCCGGGATTTCACGAGCCGAATCGGCGAAACGGAGATCGCAGTCGCAGGCTTCCGACCGGCCGGATCCGCCCCCCCCCGTGCCGGGTCGAGCCGATCCGAGATCAACTACCCGTCTTGTTGTTCTCAGCGATCCGATGTGAAGCGACCACACGGTCCCCGGGACCGACGCGCTGACCACCGATCTGATGACCGGAGCGCGCCCCTTTACGATCGTTAGCTGATCCGCGGGGAGCGTCGATCCACCCCACTTCGAAGCGACCCCGGGCGCGCCTTCCGTCGTTCAAGGACCTCCCGGAGTCGACCGACGAGTTCTCGACTCCGCTAGCTTCGCAGTAGTGCTCAGATTCGATCTCCGCTCGACGCGGCGGCGGAAGCGCGATCAATGAACCCTTGTACCGAGTCTGCGGGTAGTCGTACCTTCCATGTTCGGCGACTCGATCCAGCGAGGCGATCAACCCGCGTTTCACGAAAGTGGTTTCAACGGGGAGGAACACCACATGTGTAGGGTCATTCACGTTGCGACGATCTCGCTGCTTGCGCTCGGCCTGTCCGCGGCCGTAGCACCCGCAGCCGACACGGCCGTCCAGACCGCCTGGACCCTCGTCGGCTGGAACAACCTGGGCATGCACTGCATGGACGCCGACTTCTCGGTGTTCTCCATCCTGCCCCCGTACAACACGATTCACGCGCAGCTGATCGATCCGTCGGGCCTGCTGGTCACCAATCCGGCGGGTCGCGGCATCACGGTGAGCTACCAGGCCGTCGCCGACCCGGCGCTGTCGATCAACCGGACCTCGGCGGGGAAGACGAACTTCTGGGATTGGGTGAAGCCGCTGTTCGGGGCCGAGGTCGCGGTCGACATGGGGCTCGCCGGCCACGCGATGCCCGGGACGTCCAACGCACTCCAGCCCATGGATTTCGACGGCGCGTCGGGGTGGTTCATCGCAGCGGGGATCCCGATCACGCCGGTGGACGACGCGCTGAACGCGAACCCCTATCCACTGATGCACCTCGTGGCGAAGGACACGGCCGGAAACGTGCTCGCAACGACCGACATCGTGCTGCCGGTCTCGGCGGAGATGGATTGCCGCGCTTGCCACTCCTCCGGCTCCGCGCCCGCCGCGCGTCCCACCCAGGGTTGGGTGTGGAACACGGACAGCCAGCGGGACTATCGGCTGAACATCCTCCTCGTCCATGACGACCGGCAGCTCGGCGACGCGCTCTACGCGACGACGCTCGCGGCGGCAGGCTACTCGACGCGGGGGCTGTACACGACCGCGACGTCGGGCCGAACGCCGGTGCTCTGCGCGAAGTGTCACCTCTCCGAGGCGCTGCCGGGGACCGGGCAGCCGGGGGTGAAGCCGCTCACCGAGGCGGTTCACGCGCAGCACGGCGGCGTCGTCGATCCAACCAACGGCCTCAGCCTCAACTCGTCGAGCAATCGTTCGGCGTGCTACCGCTGCCACCCCGGCTCGACGACGAAGTGCCTGCGCGGCGCGATGGGGAGCGCCGTGGCCGCCGACGGGTCGCTCTCGATCCAGTGCCAGGGCTGCCACGGCTCGATGAGCGACGTGGGGTCGCCGACGCGCACCGGCTGGCTCGAGGAGCCGAACTGCCAGAACTGTCACACCGGCACCGCGACCTCGAACAACGGCCAGATCCGGTACGTGAGCGCGTTCACGGCTCCGGGCGTGCCGCGGATCGCGGTGAACGGCACGTTCGCGACGAACGCCAACGCTCCCGCGCCCGGGCTGTCGCTCTACCGGTTCTCGTTCGGACACGGCGCGCTGGCCTGCGAGTCGTGCCACGGCTCGACGCACGCGGAGTTCCCGGCCTCGCACGGAAACGACAACATCCAGAGCCAGAACCTCCAGGGACACGCCGGGGTGCTCGTGGAGTGCGAGTCCTGCCATGCGACCGCGCCCGCGACGGCCAATCTGGGCCCGCACGGCATGCACCCGGTGGGACAGCAGTGGGTCATCGACCACCACGACGCGGTGAACGACAACCCGGCCCCGTGCCAGGCCTGCCACGGGACCGACTATCGAGGCACCGTCCTCTCGTACGCCCAGGCGACGCGGAGCTTCTCCACTCCGTTCGGGGTCAAGACGTTCTGGAACGGGTTCAAGGTCGGTTGCTATGACTGTCATCTCGGCCCCGACGAGAGCAATCCGAACCCCAATCGTGCGCCCGTCGCGAGCAGCGCCTCCGCCGCGACCACGTCCGGAACGTCGGTGTCGGTGAGTCTCGTCGCCACCGATCCCGACCACAACCCGCTCACCCTCCGCATCGTGTCCCAGCCCTTGCACGGAACCGTTGCGCTCGCGAGCACGGTCGCCGTCTACTTCCCCGACGCGAGCTTCGTGGGTGCGGACTCGTTCACGTTCGCGGCGAACGACGGGGCGACGGACTCGAACCTGGCCACCATTTCGCTGACGGTCGGAGTATCGCCCTGCACCCTGACGTGCAGCGGCACCGCCCCCGCCGCGGCGACGGTCGGATCTCCTGCCGGTTTCGTCGGCTCCGCGACGGCCACGGGCTGTGGAGCTCCGGTCAACTTCGAGTGGATCTTCGGCGACGGCTCCTCGCCCGCGACCGCGCAGAGCCCCTCTCACGCCTATCTCTCCTCCGACACGTTCCGGTGGACGATGACCGCGAGGGCGGGAGGAGCGACGTGCACGGACACCGGGACGCTGCGCGCGACGGCCGCGACTCCGCTTCTGGTGCCGTACCTGCTGCAGCCCATCCGGGTCGCGACGAGCAACCGCGGCCGCGACCTGACCGTCTCGTGGGACCGGAGCAACTGCCCGTCGAGCGGTTACCACATCATCTATGGATTCGGGAGCGGCCTTCCGATCTGGACCGTCGCGGGAGGCGTGTGCGCCATCGGCAACTCGGGAAGCGCGCTCTGGGTCTCCACCCCCGACCCCGGCGCCGACCCGAAGCGGCTCCTCTGGTTCCTCGTGGCGGGCGACGACGGCACCTCGACGGAAGGCTCGTGGGGCGTGACGTCGGCGGGCGCGGAGCGCGGGGGCGCCGCGTCGAGCGGCGTCTGCGGGCTCAGCTTCAAGGACACGTCGGGGTACTGCGCCGCACCGTAGGGAAAGCGACGAGAGGCCGCGAGCGGCTCTCGCCGGTCCGGCCGTTCGTTCCCCGCGTCGCGGGAGTCACCCTCGTGCGACGTGACGTCCGTCTCTACCGGGCGGTTCGTGCGAGCCGCTCGACCTGTTCGATGTAGAGCGCGAGTTGATCGCTCGGCTTGAGGTCCCGTGCGCGCTTGAGAAGCGGGAGCGCCGTGTCGTACTTTCCCTGCGCCGCGAGGACCTGGCCCTGGCGAGCCTTCGCCGGGGCCTCGAACGCTTCGACGTTCCCGGCGCGCTCGTAGTACACGAGCGCCCGCTCGAGATCGCCGGCACGCTGGTAGTGCTGGCCGAGGAGGATCAGGGCGTCGCCGTCGAGAGGATCGAGGGACACGACCTCTTCGAGAACTCGGGCTGCTTCCTCCCCCTTGCCGTCGGCGATCGCGATGCGCGCGTCGAGCTTGAGGAGCTTCCGCTGCTGTTCGTCGTCGAGCCGGTCCCCCGCGGCGGCGCGGGTCTTCGCCACCAGATCCCGGGCTTCCACCGTCGCCCCCCGGGCCAGGAGCGTCTCGATGTTGCGGAGAGGGCGCGCGAGGGGTTGAACCGGATCGAGGTCGATCGCTCGCGCGTAGGCGCTCGCCGCCAGATTCGGGCAGCCCTTCGTTCACGTAGATGTCGCCCAGAACGTTCATGCTCTCCGGGGTCGCCTTGCCCATCCGGTAGACGACCTCGTAGTTCTCGGCGGCTCGTAGGGGTTGCTTCAGGTTGACGTAGGCGTTGGCCTGCAGGAGCCAGAACTCGGCGCGCTCGGGGTTCCTCTCGAGCAGCACGCGAAGGAGGCCGATCGCTTCCTCGTACTTCTCCTGCTTCAGCACCGACCTCACGAGTCCGATGCGGAAGCCGGCGTTCTCGGGATCGAGAAGGAGCGCGTTGCGATAGGCGGACTCCGCGGCCAGATGGTCCTGCCGGGCGGAGTAAACTTCGCCGAGGAGCCCGTACGAGACCGCGTCGCCGCCTCCCAGCTGGATCATGCAGGTGAACGCCTCGATCGCCGCAGCGGGCTTCTGAAGCTGGTACCGGGTGACCCCGAGCATCTTCCAGGCGCGGCGGAAGCTCGGGAACTTGGTCACCGCCGTCTGGTATCGAGCCTCGGCTTCCTCGATCCGGTCTTTCTGGAAGTCGATACCGCCGAGGACGAAGTCGAAAAGGGCCGTCGAGTCGGGCTTGCGTTCCGCCTCGATCTGGCGCGCCGCCGCGTCGGGATCCGACGACATCAACGGATAGACCTTCTCGAGGAGCGCCCGCTCGTCGGCGTTCATCCGCGGCTCCACGTCCGGGTGGATCCCGTAGTCCGCGAGAAACTGCTTCTTGAACTCCGGGTCGCTCCACGGCGCCGCGGGCTCGTCCGCCGCGCGAGCCAGGGGGGCGACGATCCCGAGTGCGACAGCCCACAACGCGACGGCGATGACGTTCCGCATGACGAGGTCCTCAGCTGTTCAGGGAAAAACGAATCGGGATGCGGAGCTTCGACGGGACCTTCTTGCCGCTGCGCATCGCAGGCTCGAACTTCCATCGCCGAACGGCATCGAGGGCCGGCGCCTCGAACGCCGGATCGCTCGATCGCTCGACCTTCGGATCGACCACGCGACCCTCGGCGTCCACGACGAACACCAGCGTGACGACCCCCTCGATCTTCCGCTGTCGCAGATCTGCGGGGTAGCTCGGCGGCGACTGGAACAGCGGACGCGCGGACTGGTCGAGGTCGGCGAGGCCGAAGGCGAGATCCTGCCCTCCCGACTCGTCGCCGACGGCTGCCCCGGTGCCTCCGATCCGCCCCCCCGACGCGAGGCTGAGGGTCGAGCCGAAGTCGCCGCCTGCTCCTGCCCGCTCCCGGAGCGAGGGCGCTCTCGAGCGCCGACAGGCTGAGAGCCGAAAGCTGCGGCGTCGCGTCCGCCAGGGACGGCGCTTCCTTCTCGATGTCGACCAGCTGCTGCATGTCGGGAGGCTTCTCCTGGGCCTCTTCCACCTCGTCCTCCTTGCGCTTTTCCAGCTCCTCCGGCTTCTCCTCCTTCTTCTCGTCCTTCTTCTCGTCGTCGACGTCGAGAACGTCGACGTCCTTGACGGTGACGGTTCTCGACGGGTCGTCGGAGCCGAGGAAGAAGATCCCGCCGAAGAGCAGGATGAGGAGATGGACGAACGCCGCGGCGAGGAACCCCAGGATCAACCGCTTCACAGTCGTCTCACTTCCTGTCGGTCGAGAGCCCCACCTTGGCGATCCCGATCTTCTTCGCCTCGTCCAGGACCTGGACGACCGTGCGGAAGTCGGCCTTGGCGTCGCCGTTCACGATCACCTTGGGCTCCTTGCTCTGGTTCTTGTACGTCTGCAGGCGCATCCCGAGCTGCGCCATGGAGACCTTCTCCTTGTTGAAGAAGATCTCCCCTTTCTCGTTGACGCTGAGATTCACGGCCCGGTCCATCTCCGGCTGGCTTCCCAGCGATTGCGCCGTGGTCGCCGCCGGGAGCGCCACCTGGATCCCCTGGTTCTTCGTCATGGAGAGCGACACCATGACGAAGGTCGCCAGCAGGAAGAAGATGATGTCGATCAGCGGGATGATCTCGATCCGCGCCCTCTTGGCACCCGACGCCGTGCTACCTCCGCCTCCAAGACCCGCCATCGTCAAGCCCTCCCGCCGGCCACTGCGACCGGCATCGCTGCGGCGCCGACCGTCTCGGCCGTCCCGCGCAGCATCAGCTCGAGCTGGTGACCCGCCATCTCCAGCTCGTGGCGGGCCTGCTCGACCTTGTTGTTGAGGTAGTTGTAGGGAAGAAGAGAGATGATCGCGATTCCCAGGCCGAACGCGGTGGCGATCAACGCCTCCGCGATGCCTCCCGTGATCGCCCCGGGCGCGGACAGCTCGCCGCCGATGAGAGAGAACGAGTGCATCATGCCCGTCACCGTCCCGAGCAGGCCGAGCAGCGGCGCGATCGTGATCGAGGTGTCGAGGATCCCGATGCCGCGGGAGAAGCGCTTGACCTGCTGGGCGTTCGCGTAGAGGAGCGCGCTCGCGAGGGAGCGCTCCCGGTGCTCGAGGGCATAGGCGAGGGTGCGGACCACGAAGAACTGCGACTCGTTCCCAATCCGGATCGCCTTGTCGACGTCCCCGTCCTGCGCCGCGCCGAGGAAACGGCCGAGGGACTTCGCGTCGCGCTTTCGCTGCTCGTTGGCGAGGAACAGGATCCGCTCGATTGCGGCCCCCATGGCGAGGATCGAGACCACGAGGAGCGGCCACATGATCGGGCCGCCCTTCTTGAAAATGTGGATCAGGTTCGTCTTCTGAACGAGGTCCTTCAGCGCGCCGCCGCGAGTCGGGTCGACGGGGATGGTGCCCTCCCCCTCCCGGACGGTCTCGGCGACGCCGGCGTTCAGGGCCTTGTCCTCGAGGGGCCGGACCGCGGGCTGAGTCGACCCGGCCTGGGCGAACGCGACGCCGGCGGTTTTCCCGTCGTTCGAGGCGAAGAGCGCCACCGGCCCGATGACGGCAAATCGGCCTTCGGCAAGTGTGCCGTCGGGCTCGACCGCCTGCCCCGGGATCACCTCGCCGCCGGTGAGCTGCTCGATCCGGGTGATCGAGGAGCGGAGCGCCTCGACCTGACGCTCGAGCTTCTCGCGGAGCGTCAGGTCGCTGTTGGTCGGCGCGTCCTTCGCGCGGCCCAGAACCGCCTGGTAGCGCGGTCCCTCCCCGACCGCGAGCCGGGTCTCGAGGCTCCGCGCGTACTCGTCGAGGATGTTCCCGACGTAGGCCATCTCGTCCTGCCGCAGCTTCTTCTCCTGCTCGAGCGTCGACAGATCGAACGACCCGGTGTCGATCCGACGGAGCGCCTCGTCCTGCTGCCGCCGCAGCTCTGCGAGGCGCGTCTCCAGATCGCCGAGCTCCTTCGTGAGCGGCATCTTCTCCGCGGTGATCTGCTCCCGGAGGGCCGACAACTCCCGGAGACTCTTCTCGAGGTCTTCCTGGGGCGGCTCGACGGCGACAACCGCGGAAAGGCCGAGACACAGCCACGCCGCGAGCGTCGCGATGCTTCGAATCCAACACGACACGGTCATGCGGTGACTCCCCATCACGAGATCTTCACGGGAAGCGGGACGAACTTCGGCTGGGCCTTTCCTTCGAGCATCTCCACGACCTGCAGGATCTTCGAGGCGAGCTCGTTGTCCGGCGTCCACACCCACCCCTCGGAACTCGGTCGACCTACGCCGGCCTCTCCCTTCGCGCTCAGGTAGTACGCCTGCCCCAGGCCGAGGTAGACGGTCTTCACCTCCGAGGGCTTGCCGTCGGAAAGCGTCCGCACCTCCGTCGCCAGCGTGATCTCGCCGTTCGCCTTGTTGACCTCGTTCATGATTCCCGAGCACGTTCTGAATCCGCTCCGCGACCGAGATCCGGGTGCCGCGAGGGTTCTCCGGAATGCGCTGGAAGAGAGGCTGGATCTTCTCCTGTACCGGCGGCGGCAGGAGCTTCTGGATCCCGCGCACCGCGGTCTCGGCCTCCTCGAGCACGGAGGCGAGATAGACGGCTTCGTCGGCGAGCTGCTGTTTCGCGGCGTGTGCCTCCGCGTTCTTGCCGTCCGCCTCCGCCGCCGACCGGCGCGTCTCCGCGAGCTTGGTCCTCGAGCTCGGAAATCTCCTTCCCGATCAGTTCGACGCGGGACCGGAGAATCTCCTTCTGCTGCTGCCAGTCCTTCCGCTCCTGGTGGATCACGCGCTGGGTGGCGATCCACTTGCCGACCGTCTCTCGCGCGGAATCGACGCCCGCGGAGGCGACCGGCTGCGCCGACGCGCAGGTGGCCACGAGCCACACCGACGCTGCTGCGACGACCGATCTCCCGAGTCTCATCTTTGGCCCCTTGCGTGTAGACGAGTATTTCACCAGGAGGGGGTCACGTCATTGTTTCCTCAACGTGACGGATGTGTGACGTTGTCAAGTCGAGGCCGTCACGAACCTTCCGGAGCGTCGCCGCGCGCTTCGTGAACCTGTCGCGCCGCCGTCCCGGTTTCGTAACAACCCCCCGGTAGATTCCCGTCTCTCGCACCGGGCCATGGTGGTCGCATGCGAGAGCGGGTTCTCTTCCAGGGGGAGGGTCTAAGGGCAATGGCGATGAATCGATTCCGAGCGTTGCTCGGGTGCGGCCTCGTGGTCTTCGTCGCGGCGGGAACGCTGCAGGCGGCCACGATGGTCGTCTCGAGCAACATTACCGTGAGCGAGACGTGGACCTCCGACAACGAGTACATCCTCGACCAGCCGATCTACGTGACGAACGGCGCAACGCTGACGATCGCGCCGGGCACGGTCGTGCGGGGAGACCCCGAGAGCTCCCCCGGCGTCTTCGATCCCGGTACGCTCATCATCGCGCGAGGCTCGAAGATCATGGCGATGGGCACGGCGCTGAAGCCGATCGTCTTTACCGATCTGGACGACGACAACATCGGCGGCAACCGGATTCCGACGCCTCCGTACGACACGCTGGCGAATGCGCAGGGCGTGACCGGGCAGTGGGGCGGCGTGATTCTGCTGGGCTACGGCTTCGTGGCCAACAACACGGTGGGCGGTCCGAACCCCGCCCGGGAAGTGCAGATCGAGGGTTTGAGCGCCGCGGGCGCGCTGGGGCGCTACGGCAACTGCCAGGGCTCTCTTCCCGGGCCGTACGGCCGTAACTGCGACGATGCGGACAGCGGCTCGCTGTCCTACGCGTCGATTCGCTACGGCGGATTCAACCTGGCTACGAACAACGAGATCAACGGACTCACGCTGGGCGGCGTCGGCCGGGCGACGCGCCTCGACCACATCGAGGTGTTCCAGAACAAGGACGACCAGGTCGAGATCTTCGGCGGTGCGCCGAACCTGAAGTACGTCGCGACGTACGCCGGCGGTGACGATGGCCTGGACTACGACGAGGGGTACCGCGGCAAGGTGCAGTTCTTCTTCATGGTGCAGGGGACTCCCGGCGCGGACAAGTCGGACAAGGGCGGGGAGTGGGATGGCGGCAACTCCGGCGATGCTAGCGAGCCGCGCTCGATCCCCGATCTGTACAACATGACGTTCGTGGGTCTGGGCCAGAAGGCGTTCACGAATCGCAACCAGAACACGGTCGTCCACTTCCGCGACAACGCGGGGGGCCGGGTGTACAACAGCGCATTCCTGGACTTCGGCGGCGCGAACGGCCTGATCGAGGGAACGTCGGCGTCGGGGACCGGGGCGAGCTCGAGCGGCGAGCGGACGCAGGCGGACTACTCGCTGATCGCCGACGCGAACTTCTACCTCCAGACTCCGACCACCGGGAAGCAGCTCGAGCTGACGAACAACACCTGGTGGTGCACGGCGAACTTCGACACGAACGGAGACACGCAGCCGGACTTCTTCTCGGGCACCGGCGGTAACGTGTACGGCGCGGATCCGGCGGACAGCACCAAGATCCACTTCGACCCGGGGATCTTCTCGAACGCTTCATTCGCCAACACCTATCTCGGCTGCGCGACGCCGCTGCCGATCCAGGCGCTCGTGCGCACGCCCAGCGGCGACGTGACGACTCCCGACTCGGTCACCTCCATCGATCCCCGTCCGACGCCGGCCGGTCCTCTCGCAACCGGCAGCGTCAAGGCTCCGCCGGCAGACGGGTTCTTCGAGCCGGTCACCTACCGCGGCGCGTTCAGCCCGACCCAGAACTGGGCGGAGGGGTGGACCGTCATGTCCCGGCTCGGTCTCTTCCCCACGGCGCTGCCCCTGAATCCGCCGCAGGTGGTGAAGAGCGCGAACATCACCGTCAGCGAGACGTGGACGCCGAACAACGTCTACGTCCTGGATAATCCGATCTACGTGACGAACGGCGCAACCCTCACGATCCAGCCCGGAACGGTGGTCCGCGGCCAGCCGGAAAGCTCGCCGGGCGCGTTCGATCCGGGCACGCTCATCATCGCTCGCGGCGCCAAGATCAGCGCCGTGGGGACCCCGGACCGGCCGATCGTCTTCACTGACCTGGACGACGGCAATTTCGGGGACGTCTGCGGCGTGCCTCCGTACGACACCGTGGACAACGCCCGCAGTCTGACGGGTGCGTGGGGCGGCGTGATTCTGCTGGGCTACGGCTTCGTGGCCAACAACACGGTGGGCGGTCCGAACCCCGCCCGGGAAGTGCAGATCGAGGGTTTGAGCGCCGCGGGCGCGCTGGGGCGCTACGGCAACTGCCAGGGCTCTCTTCCCGGGCCGTACGGCCGCAACTGCGACGATGCGGACAGCGGCTCGCTGTCCTACGCGTCGATTCGCTACGGCGGATTCAACCTGGCTACGAACAACGAGATCAACGGACTCACGCTGGGCGGCGTCGGCCGGGCGACGCGCCTCGACCACATCGAGGTGTTCCAGAACAAGGACGACCAGGTCGAGATCTTCGGCGGTGCGCCGAACCTGAAGTACGTCGCGACGTACGCCGGCGGTGACGATGGCCTGGACTACGACGAGGGGTACCGCGGCAAGGTGCAGTTCTTCTTCATGGTGCAGGGGACTCCCGGCGCGGACAAGTCGGACAAGGGCGGGGAGTGGGATGGCGGCAACGCCGGCGATGCCAGCGAGCCGCGCTCGATCCCCGATCTGTACAACATGACGTTCGTGGGTCTGGGCCAGAAGGCGTTCACGAATCGCAACCAGAACACGGTCGTCCACTTCCGCGACAACGCGGGGGGCCGGGTGTACAACAGCGCATTCCTGGACTTCGGCGGCGCGAACGGCCTGATCGAGGGAACGTCGGCGTCGGGGACCGGGGCGAGCTCGAGCGGCGAGCGGACGCAGGCGGACTACTCGCTGATCGCGGACGCGAACTTCTACCTCCAGACTCCGACCACCGGGAAGCAGCTCGAGCTGACGAACAACACGTGGTGGTGCACGGCGAATTTCGACACGAACGGAGACGCGCAGCCGGACTTCTTCTCGGGCACCGGCGGTAACGTGTACGGCGCGGATCCGGCGGACAGCACCAAGATCCACTTCGACCCGGGGATCTTCTCGAACGCTTCGTTCGCCAACACCTACCTCGGCTGCGCGACGCCGCTGCCGATCCAGGCGCTCGTGCGCACGACTCTGGCCGACGGCACCGTGCCCAACCCGGTGGAGTCCATCGATCCCCGTCCGACCGCGGCGGGACCGCTCGTCACCGGAACGGTGAAGGCGCAGCCGACCGACGCATTCCTCGAGAGGACGAGGTATCGCGGGGCATTCCCGCCCGGATCCAACTGGGCGGCGAGCTGGGGAGTCGCCGGTCGGCTCGGGCTGATCGCCACCTGCGACCCGGTCACGGGGCTCCCGTCGACCGCAGTCCCCGACGAGGTCGCGGCACTCCGACTCTCCGGCAAGGCGCCGACGACTCTGAGCTGGAACGCGGTGGCGTTCAACGGCAAAGCCTACAACGCGCTTCGCGCCGCAACGCCCAGCGACTTCACCGGGGCGACCTGTCTCGAGGCAACGGCATTCGACGACAACCGCGATACGTTCGCAGTCGACTCCGCGATCCCGTCCTCGGGACAGGGCTTCTACTACCTGATCCGCGCCGTCAACGTCTGTGGCGCGGGCACACTGGGCTTCCGCTCGAACGGGATCGAGCGAACCGGCGTCAGCTGTCCGTAGCACGAGCGATCCGAACAGAACCCGCGGGCCGATTCTTCCAGGACGGCCCGCGGGTTCCGCCCTTCCGTGATTTCGTTGCCGGTCTGCACCCGCGTCGACGAGTGCGGCCGAGGAGGTACTCCGTGTTCCTTTCCTGCCGCGCAAAGAGAAACTCGATCTTGGCCGCGCTCGTCGCGGCTTCTTCCGTTGCAGGCCCCCGGGCGGACGGGAATGCCACGGCCGGCGCGGCCGTGCTGGACCAGGCGTTCCGGTTCGCCTCGGCAATCCGGAACGACGCCAACGACCGGAGCGCGGCCCAGGAACGGGTCGTCCTCGAGTACGCGACGTCCGGCCACCTCGACACCGCCATGCGCCTCGCGGATCGGATCGACGGCTGGGAGCGCGGCGTCGCCTACGCGGAGATCGCCGCGCTCCTCACGAAAGACGGCCGGGCCGAGGACGCGCGGACGATGGTGCGCAAGGCCGAGGAATTCGGCGCCACAGTGGAGGGGTGGCAGAAGACGCGAATCGCCGCTCACGTCGCGAACGCTCTCGCAGCCGTCGGCGCGGTGGAGCCGTCGGGAGCGATCGCCCGGGATCTGTCGGGGGATCGGCAGTACGGAGGACGCGCGCCGGCGACCGTCGCGGCCGCCCACGCCGCGGCGGGCGACTTCCAGAAGGCGATGTCCACCCTCGCGCCGCTCGACAAACTGGAGGACCCCGAGGACTGCATCTGGCGCACGCAGGGATACCTGGCCGTCGCAAGGCAGTCCAAGTTCGGTCGCGACCGGCGCCTCGCGGCGCTCGCAGCCGCGCGGCGTTCCTCCGAGGCGATTCCCGGTTGGCTCAAGGCGGAGCCCCTGGTGGAGGTGGCCGAAGCGTACCGCGCGCTCGGAGAGAACCAGACCGTCGGGGAGCTCATCGAAAGGGCGGAGGCGGAGGCCACGGCGGCCCCGACCAGCGCCCCTCTCTGCGCTCCGATCCTCGCGGAGGTGGCCCGGGCGTGGGCGAGAGCGGGGAAAGCGGATCGGGCGCAGAAACTCGTCGATCGCGCGGAGGAAGTCGCTCGGTCGACGCCGGACATCGGACGGCCCTATATCCTCGCGAACGTTGCCGCCGCCTACCACGTTCTCGGAGACTCCGCGGCGACTCGACGGGTTCTCGACCTGGCGTTTTCCGAGGCTCGGACGCAGGCGAACGCTCGCCCGCGCGCCCTCAGCGTCGTGGAGATCTGCCGAACGATGGCCCGCTATGGCCTTCCCCTCGACACCACGACCCGCGCGACCCTCGACGACCTTTACGCCGGCCTGAAGGATCCGTGGTGAGGCGGAGAACGGCCGTGCAAGCGCGGTCGGGTCGCGTCGCGCTTCTCGCACTGCTGCTTGTCCTCTCTTGTACCCGCCTCCGTGCCGCCGAGGGCGCGACCGGCGCTCTTCGGGTCACGGTGTACGACGTCGATTTCAACGTCCCGTTGGCCCAGGTGCGGGTTTCGGTCCTGGGCACCACGCGCGGGGGGATCACCTCGAGCGAGGGCACGCTCCTGCTCGGGGAGGTCCCCGCCGGCATCTACACGCTCTCCTTCGCCAAGGACGGGTACGAGCGACGAATCCTCTCGGACGTGGCGGTTACGGCCGGTCAGGTCGCGAACGTCCGCATCGACCTGACGCAGAACGTGGTCGAGATGGAGGAGCTCGTCGTCACCGGCGTGCCGTTTCTCGCCGACAGCGAGATCGCCGCTCTCGAAGTCCGTGCCGCTTCGGTCAACATGCAGGACACCATCTCGACGGAGCTGATCTCGAAAGCTGGAGCCGGGGACGTCGCGGGGGCGCTCAAGCTCGTGGTGGGCGCCTCGGTGTCCGAGGGAAAGTACGCCACGGTTCGCGGGCTGAGCGACCGGTACACCGGAGCGACCTTGAACGGGGTCCGCGTCCCGAGCGCCGATCCGAGGCGGCGTGCCGTGCAGATCGATCTCTTCCCGACGGGGACGATCGAGGGAGTGGACGTTTCCAAGACGTTCACACCGGACCTGCAGGGAGACTTCACCGGCGGCGGCGTCGACATCCGCACGAAGTCGATCCCCGAGGGTCTCGTGCTGTCGGCGTCGATCTCGGGTGAGTACAACACCGGCTCGACGGGAAACCAGCGCTTCCTCACCTACGAGGGCGGCGGAGTGCCGGCAACCGGTTTCGCGGGGAGCGACAGGAACCGTCCTGCGATCTCGGACGCTCCGCTCCCGCCTCTTCCTCGTCCTGCCGTGAACCCGAGCGAGACGGCCCTGGCCGCCGCGGAAGTGTACGACGACCTCGTTCGCTCTTTCGTTCCGGTGATGGGAGTGGAGCAGGCCGCTCCCGAACCCGACTTCGGCGCGTCGGTGGTTGGCGGGAACCGGTGGAAGCTCGACAACGGCCTTCTGATCGGTTTCCTCGGAGCGCTGACCTATACCAGGAAGCACGATCTCTACCTCGACGGCACGACCGCGACGGGCTCCGTGGCCACCTCGGAGCAGCCCGACGTCACCGTCGGCGCCAAGCGGAGCGACAGCAAGGGGACCGACGAGCTGCTCATCGGCGCGCTCGCCAATCTGGTCCTACGGCCGAGCGACCGCCACGAGTACGCGGTGCGCCTCATCGCCAACCAGGGGGCGGAAGACACGGCGCGCATGCAGACTCTCTCTCTCGGCGACCCGACGGTCGAGCAGAACCAGGGGCTCCAGTACACGGAACGGACCGTCGGGTCCGCCCAGCTCCACGGCAGCCACCGCTTCGCGAACCCGTTTCCGCTCGGCCGCTCCGACTCCGAGGACCTGGCGTTTGCCTGGACGCTTTCGTACAACCTGACGCGCCAGAACGAGCCCGATGTCCGGTTCTTCCGGAACATTTTTGATTTCGAGACGCTCTCGGGCGAACAAGTCGCGAACACGACGGACTACCAACGGACCCGCCGCATCTGGCGGGAGATCTCCGAGGGAAACGAGCAGGGAACGGCCGACGTCACCTGGCCCTTCGCGTGGGACGGTGGCCGGAAGGGACGCGTCAAGGCCGGCCTTTTCGTCGATCGCAGCGATCGCGACTTCGAGCAGCGGTCCTTCTTCTACTCTTTCGTGAATCAGCTCGGCACCCCGTCGATCCCCGAGATCGCGAGCAACATCTCGAAGCGGCGATTCCAGGGAACGGACCCCGATCAACTCTGGACCGACGTCTTCCTCGACCCCGAGCGGATCGGCCTCGCTCCGGTCCGGTGCGGACCCGGCCAGAGCCCGTTCCGTGCCTCGAACAACTGCGCCGCCCCGAACCAGCTGCTCTGGGTGATCCTCCCCGCGGGGACGGACGTGGACTACACGGGAGAGCAGCGTTTCGGCGCCGGGTACGTGATGGCGGACGTGCCCATCACACGGAGCTTGAAGCTCACCGGAGGCGTCCGACGGGAGTCCACGGATCTTTCGATCGATCCGCGAAACCCGGTGACGGGGCTCGTCGAGGTGATCGAGGTGGGAGAGAGCGGCGACCGGGGGATCATCCGCGTTCCCGACACGGAGGGCGCGGCCGAGATCCGGGAGTCGCTGTGGCTCCCCGCCGTGAGCGCGGTGTGGGAGGTCCGCGATCGAATGAACCTCCGATTCGCATGGAGCCGGACCCTCGCGCGGCCGACGTTCCGCGAGCTGGCCCCCGTGGCGACCGAGGAGTTCATCGCGGGGGACGAGTTCATCGGGAATCCGGACCTGACCCTCACGACGGTGGCGAACTACGACCTTCGGTGGGAGTGGTTCCGCGGTGCCGGCGAGGTGTTCGCCGCGAGCCTGTTCTACAAGACTCTCGAAGGTCCGATCGAGCTGATCGGCTTCGAGGCCGGCGGCCGGAGCTTCGTGCAACCGACGAACTACGAAACCGGCCAAGTTCAGGGGGCCGAGTTGGAGGCGCGCCTCGGGCTCGGAGTCCTGAGCGAGAAGCTCCGCATGTTCACGGTGGGAACGAACTACACGCTCATCGACTCGCAAGTCGACGTCCCCGCGGCGGAGCAGGAATCGCTCTCCCGGTATCGTCTCGACGAGTCGACCCGCAGGCTCCAGGGGCAACCCTCGTATCTCTTCAACTTCTTCGTGGACTACGACAACGATCGCACCGGAACGACGGCGAGTCTGTTCTACAACCTCACCGGAGAGGTTCTCCTCACGGGGGCGGCGACGGGAGACCTCGGAGGCACCCCGAACGTGCTCGCCGACCCTGTGCCGGTGATCGTCTTGAGCGGGAGCCAGAGGCTCTCGAAGAATGTCTCGCTCGGTCTCAAGGTAACCAACTTGCTCCCCGAGACGCTCCGGACGTTCTACCGAGCGCCGGACCGCCCGGAAGCGACGAAAACCGAGCGCGAGACATTCCGTCTGATCTCTCTCGGCGTGCGGGTGAAGTGGTGAGGATGCCGCGTCTCGCGGACATCCCGACGCGACCGCGGACCCGGAAGGTGTTACAGCGAATTAACTCGCAGGAAACGCCCGCGCCGGAGGGACTCGCCACAATCGTCTCCTCCAGGAGACCGGCGGATCATGACCAGTACCGTGCTTGTCGTCGAGGACGAACCCGATGTGGTGGAGGTTCTCCGTCACGTTCTGACGAAGGACGGTTTCCGGGTGGAGGCGGCCGGCGACGGCAAGACCGCGATCGATATGGCGCGTCGGATGCGCCCCGACCTGATCCTGCTCGACTGGATGCTCCCGGAGCTGTCCGGAGTCGAGGTCCTCAAGATGCTCCGCGCGACCGAGACGACGGAGCACGTACCGGTCATCCTCCTGACCGCGCGCCGCGAAGAGATCGACCGCGTGCTCGCCTTCGAGCTCGGCGCCGACGACTACGTCACGAAGCCCTTCAGCCCGCGTGAGGTGGTTCTCCGGAGCCGTGCGGTGCTCCGACGTCGCACGGCGGAGGGAGAGCCCCAGGCGACGCGCACCCTGGCTGTCGGTCCGATCCGGCTCGACCTCGATTCCTTTCGCGCGTGGGTCGGAAACGCCCCGATCGTTCTCACGGTCACCGAGTTCCGGCTTCTGGCCGACCTGATCCAGGCCAAGGGGCGCGTGCGGACGCGGGATCGGCTCCTCGCGGAGGTTTGGAAGTACGACGCCGAGGTGCTGTCGCGAACGGTGGACACGCACATGCGGCGGCTCCGGGAGAAACTCGGGCCCGCCGCCGCTTGGCTCGAGACGGTGCGCGGGGTCGGGTACCGCATCCGGGAGCCCGAGGCCAGCTGACCTGCGAAGACACCGAACCCACGATCCCGCCGCCTTTTGCGATCGGTCGGATTGCGTGCGAGTCACTCTGCGTTCGACGGCCGCGTGATCGTCGAGGAAGAAGAAAGAGCGTTTGGATCAGGTCGTTGCGGAACAGCGGCGATCGCCTGGCGTGCCGCCCCGCGGACCTAGCATGGCGGCGCACCGGGCGATTCTCCGGATCCGCCGCCGGCTCACGGCATGTACTTGACCACGACCACGCTCACGTCGTCCTGCAATGGGGCTTTCTCGAGCAGGTTCTCTCGCAGCCGCTGGCAGATCTCCATGGCCGTCCGATCCTTGTGCGCGGCGAGCAGGCGCTGCAGTTCGTCCGGGAAGTAGCTTCCGTCGCCGTGCTCGGTCAAGCCGTCGGTGTACAGGAGAAGGATGTCTCCTCCGGCGAGCAGATCGATCTCGTTGACGTCGTACAGCCTCTTCCGTCCGGGAATGCTGGGATGACGCCGCGCGTCGGGGTCCCCGCCGGAAGGCAGCATGCCGACCGGGATCGAGGACACCTTGCGGTCCTTGTCGATCGGCATGAATCGACCGTACTCCCGCGAGAACACCACCGGGGGAGGATGCCCCGCGGAGAGGAACCGGAATCTCCCGCGGGCGGAAATCTCGCCGTAGATCATCGTGAAGTACTTGTGGATGCTCGACGTCCGGTAGAACCGCTCGTTGATGTGCTCGAAGATCTTCGTCGTGATCTCGCCGAACATCTCGAGCTCGTAGTACGAGCCCAGCAGGAACGCCTGGTGGAGCATGGCGGCGATCAGCGCGTCCGTCATTCGGTGCCCGGCAACGTCCGCTACCAGAATCCCCGCTCGATTGCGGTTCCGTCGCAGCTTCCTGGCGACTTGGTCCCGACCGGCCCGTTCCGCGTCGCGGATGCGCTCTTCGAGGTCGAAGCGCTGATTGAAGTCGACGTAGAGGATGTGATCCCCGCCGATTTCCCCGCGAAGGGGCAAGGACAGTCCATGGATGTCCACGCCCTTCAACCGGGGAATCGCGCCCGGAGACGGGTTGAGAAACCGAGCGATCTCCTCGAAGTTCTGGAGCTCGACGAGGGCGGAATCGTCCTTCGGAGTACTCATCCCTGACCCGGCTACGTTCTGGCGCTTCGAGCGGCCCCCGCTCCCCGATGATTCGCACGTTGAGCGGCGCGGAGCCGACCGAAACCGACGAGGCGCCGGCGCTGCTCGTCCCAGAGGCGGAACGAGAGCGATTTCATGCTGCCCCAGAGTGTGACCACCTTGGCCGTCTGGAACACCGGCTCCTCCCGGTGGCACTTCTCCAGGTTGTAGTTGGGGATTCCGGGGCTCAGATGGTGGATGTGATGGAACCCGATGTTCCCGCTGAACCACTGCAGGATCCTCGGCAGCTTGTAGAAGGAGCTGCCGTTCAGGGACGCGCCGACGAAGTCCCAGTGCTCGCGTCGCTCCCAGTAGACTCCTTCGAACTGATGCTGCACGTAGAACAGCCAGACCCCCGCCGCGGTCGCGAGCATGCTCATCGGCAGCTGGACCCACAGGAAGGTCTCGATGCCGAGCGTCAGGCTCATCAGGACGACGATGGCGAGCAGCGTCGCGTTCATGAAGAGCACGCTGCGGCGTTCTCGCCGCCCCGCCCCCCTCGCCGGGAGCCGGTACTGGATCAGGAAGAGATACGGCGGCGCCAGAACGAACAGCACGACCGGATTGCGCACCAGGCGGTAGGCGAGGCGTCTCCAACGGGACGATTCCTGATACTCCCGTACCGTCAGCGTCCAGATGTCCCCCCTGCCTCGCCGATCCAGGTCGCCCGCGGTGGCGTGATGAACCGCGTGGCTGTGCCGCCATTGATGATACGGCGTGAACGTCAGCGCTCCCGTCACGACACCCCAGAAGGTATTCGCGCGCCGGGAACGGAAGAACGAGCCGTGGCCACAGTCGTGGAAGATGATGAAAATCCGCACGAGGAAGCCGGCCGCCGGCACGGCGAGCGCCAGCGTGATCCAGGTCGAGATCCCGAGCGTAAAGACCATCAGCGCCCAGAGTAGGAAGTACGGGATCAGGGAATTGCACAGCTGCCATACGCTGCGGGAGCGTGATGGCGTCTGGTGCCTGGCCACGGCCTCTTTCCAGGAGGGTCGTCCCGAAAGCGGCAATGTGCCGCGCGGCGGCGGGCTAATACGTTCTCGCGATGCAACGCGCGGCGTTGCGTTCGTAACCCCGATCGCAGGCCCATTCGTTCCCCGAGGTGTCGATGTGCGCGTTCGCGGGCAACGTCATGGCTGCGCACGACGCACCGCTTTTCTGGTAGCCGCGATTGCATCCCCAATCGCTTCCCGCCCGTGTGAGGAAGCCATGGGGAGGAATCGTGACCGCCGCGCACGAGTCGTTCATCTTCCGGAAGCCGCGGTCGCACTCCCAGCCGTCGCCGGAATAATCCAGAAAGGCGTTCTTGGGCACCTCGATGAGTTCGCACGATTCGCCGACCTTCCGGTGACCTCGGTTGCACCGAAAGCCCGTTCCGATGGAGTCCAGATAGGCGTTCGCGGGCAACTGGACGGCGCTGCACGCGCCGCCGAGCTCGCGGTACCCTCGATCGCATTCCCATCCGCGGCCGCGTGAATCGAGGAATGCGTTCGCGGGCACTCGGACGGGCGCGCACGACCCTTCGACGTTTCGAAAGCCTCGGTTGCATTCCCATCCGCTCGCGTTGGAATCCGGGCGAGCGTTCGCGGGCACGGTGAAGGCGACGCACGACTGCTCCACCTTCCGGTAGCCTGGATCGCACTGCCATCCGCCGCCGTAGCTCCTCGCGTGCGCGTTCGGGGGCGCTGGAGCCGCCTGGGTCGATGCGAGAGCCGAACCACTCGTCAGGCAGAGCACGAGAAGCAAGGTCGTAGAGCGGGGAGTCTGTTTCCGGAGTCGTGTCTTCATTGGCTGAACGCCTCCTTCGCGTTCCAGGTGAGAGCGGTAGAAAGTTTACCACTCATGGTTAATGCTGACCACAACGCGGCTTGAATTTTTCATTGAGTGTAATAATATGAGTTAACGCGTATGGAAAAACGTTGATTTTCTCGGCCCTGGTGAAATCCCGTCTCGCGAAGCTCGGCCACGGGCAGAAGGACTTGGCGCGGGCCGCCCAGGTGACCGAGTCGTACATCTCCCAGCTCCTCGGTCAGAAAAAGCCCCCGCCCGGGCGGGACCGCACCGACATCTATTCAAAGATGGAGACCTTCCTCGAGCTGGCTCCGGGCGAGCTCGGGCGGCTCGCAGAGGTCGAGCGCGCAGAGGAGTTGAAGCGCCGCCTTGGGCGCCCGCCCGCGCCCATGTTCCGGCAGTTTCGCGACCTGATCCTGAGGAAGTGCGTGCCCGAGAGACGCAACGAGGTGCGCGCGATCTTCGATGCGCAGCCCTTCGGGACGCTCGAACGACTGGTCGCGCGGAAGCTGCTCGAAGTGGTTCAGCGCATCGCGCGCCAGGAGCTGGAAAACGAGAGCTGGATCCGTTTGGCGGCGCGCGTGGGGGGGCGGAGCAACGAGGCGATGCGCGTCATCGTGCTCGAGTTCCTGGACGCCGACGTGTTCCGTGTCTCCAACGAGAGCTGCGTCAACTTCCTCGACCCTCTCGTGGAGTCGTGGAACGTCGATCTCGAAACCCTCCGCATCGACGTCACTCTCGACGCCACGCTCGTCGCCGAGCCTCGACGGACCTTCACGATCGTCGAGAGCGACCCGAGCGACCGCTCGGACGAGGAGCCAGGTCTCGTGGAATTCCTCCATGACCCGCTGATCAACGACCATGCCACCGAGGACGAGATTCGCCTCCTCCGAAGACACCGCTTCGGCGCGAAACGGCCGACCAAGCTGTACTATTACCGCGCGCTGCAGAACCTCCGGGATCCGCTCCATTTTTCGGCGCCGTGATGGTCCCGGCGGAATCGGAGGAGCGATGAACGAGCCGTTAAACGGAAACTCCGAAATCCGGCGAATCGCTTTTCTGGGCGACTACGTGCCGCGCAAATGCGGCATCGCCACGTTCACCTCCGATCTGCTCACCGCGGTGGCGGCGGAGTACCCTCGTTGCGAGTGTTTCTCGGTTCCGGTCAACGACGTCAAGGGCGGCTACGACTATCCGGACGTCGTTCGCTTCGAGATCGAGGAGCAGGATCTCGCCTCCTACCAGCGCGCCGCGGACTTCCTCAGCATCGGGAACGTGGACATCGTCTGCGTGCAGCACGAGTTCGGGATCTTCGGCGGGCCCGCCGGTCGTCACCTGCTGGCGTTGCTGCGCGAGCTGCGAATGCCCGTCGTCACCACGCTCCATACCGTCCTGAGCGAGCCGAGCCCCGACCACCGGCGCGTGATGCAGGAGCTGATCGCGCGCTCGACCCGCCTCGTGGTCATGGCCGAGCGCGGGCGGCGGATGTTGCAAGAGGTTCACCAGGTTCCCGAGGCCAAGATCGATCTCATCCCGCACGGCATTCACGACATCCCGTTCGTCGATCCGAACTACTACAAGGATCAGTTCGGCGTGGAAGGGAGGATGGTGCTGCTCACGTTCGGGCTGCTCTCTCCGAACAAGGGGATCGAGCAGGTCCTCAACGCGCTGCCGGCCATCCTCGCGGAGTTCCCCGAGGTGGTCTACGTCGTCGTGGGGGCCACGCATCCGAACGAGTTGCGCGAGCACGGCGAGTCCTACCGCCTGGGCCTCGAGCGCCTCGCGAAGAAGAACAAGGTCGACCGGAACGTCATCTTCTACAACCGCTTCGTGGAGCTCGAGGAGCTGAAGGAGTTCATCGGCGCGGCGGACCTCTACATCACCCCGTATCTCAACGAGGCTCAGATCACCTCGGGAACGCTGGCGTACGCGTTCGGCGCCGGCAAGGCCGTGATCTCGACCCCGTACTGGCACGCGGCGGAGCTCCTGGCGGACGACCGCGGGGTGCTCGTGCCGTTCGGTGACGCCCAGGCCATGGGCCGCGCGGTGACCGACCTGCTGCGCGAGGACACCCGTCGCCACGCGATGCGCAAGAACGCCTACAAGCTGGGTCGCGAGATGATCTGGAGCAGCACGGCGCGGCGTTACTGGCGCTCGTTCGAGCTGGCGCGTCTCGAGGGATCGGCGCTGTCCCGCAAGTCGTTCGCCACCAAGACGCTGGCCCAGCAACCGAGCGATCTGCCCGATCTCGCCCTCGATCATCTCTCGCGGATGACGGATTCGACCGGCATATTCCAGCACGCCGTTCTCACCGTGCCGAATTTCTCCGAGGGCTATTGCACCGACGACAACGCCCGGGCCTTCATTCTCGCGGTGCTGCTCGACGAGCTGGAGGAGGATCCGGCCCGGGTGCGCTCGCTTTGCACCACGTACGCGGCGTTCCTGATCCACGCTTTCGATCTCGCCACGAAGCGGTTCCACAATCACCTGAGCTTCGATCGCCGCTGGCTGGATCCCCAGGGCTCGGAAGATTGCCACGGTCGCGCCCTCTGGGCGCTGGGCGTGGGCGCGGGGCGTTCGCCCCATCGGAGCTTCCAGGTCATGGCTGGCCAGCTCTTCGTGCAGGGGCTGGCGGTGGTGACGGAGTTCACTTCGCCACGGGCGTGGGCGTTCACCCTCCTCGGAATCCACGAGTACCTGCGCCGGATGAGCGGAGACCGCCAGGTCCACCAGAGCCGCGAGGCGCTCACCGCACGGCTCATGGATCTCTTCGACAGGTCGAGGCGCCCCGATTGGCCGTGGTTCGAGGACGAGCTGACCTACGACAACGCCAAGCTCGCGCACGCCCTGATCGTGAGCGGGCACGCCACGGAACAGCCCGACGTGTTCCAGCGAGGCATCGAAGCGCTGCGCTGGCTGGCGGAGGTGCAGACGTCGGACAACGGCCACCTCCAGCCCATCGGCAGCAACGGGTTCTATCGGCGGGGCGGCACGCGCGCGCTTTTCGACCAGCAGCCCATCGAGGCTCAGGCGATGGTGTCGGCCTGCCTGGAAGCATACCGCGCCACCTCGGACTCCTGGTGGTACGGGCAGGCCCATCGCGCCTTCGACTGGTTTCTCGGCTGGAACGATCTCGGCTTGGAGCTGTACTCCCCCAACACCGGAGGGTGCCGCGACGCGCTGCACGTGGACCGCGTCAACGAGAACGAGGGCGCCGAATCCACGCTGGCCTTCCTGCTCGCGCTGGCGGAGATGCGGATCATGCACGATGCCGTCACCGCGCTCGACGAGCCCGCTCCGTAGGACCGCCCGAACGATGAAACCGCTCACCGTCACGCGCAGCAATCTCGTCCTTCATCCGGACCGCACGAGGGTGCTGGCCAGACCGTTTCATCCCGCGACCTGGCAGCGCGCCGCCAGCATCTACGCACAGGTCGTGGCGCTGCCCGAGAGCGAGGTCCGAGCTCTGCTCGAGCAGGTGGAAGCCGAGTTCGGGGAACGCCACGTGAAGATCCGGGAGTTCCTGAGGCTGCGCTTCGAGCAGATCCAACCCCGGCTGCGGGCGGCCCGGAAGCTCTCCGACGAACGGCAGCTGCTGCTCGGCGCCTACTTTTCCCACGAGTACTCGCTGGAAGCGGCGGCGTTGTTCAACCCCTCGATCGTGCCGCACCCGGACCAGTCCGATCTCCCGCCCGGTTCGCTGCGCTTCATCCTGAGCCTGCGGGCGACGGGCGAAGGGCACATCTCGTCGATCACGTTTCGCACCGGGTACCTGGACGACCGCGGCGCCATCACCGTCGGCACGCCCACTCGGTACTGCATCGAGCCCGCGCAGGTTCCCAACGCGTCGTACGACAAGGTGCTGTTCGCACGGCAGCTCGAGGAGCTCGGTCTCGTGGGTGACTTCACCCGTCGGGTTCTCGAAGGCCTGGGGGACGCATTCACGGTGCAGGATCTGCAGACCGGGATTCGCCTCACCCGCGGGCGGTTCGACGCACGCGACCAGGAAAGCGAGGGCGTGGCCAGGAAGACTCTCGCCCTGGCCCAATCGAACTACCAGGTGCAGTTCGCGCCGGACACGCGTCTGTCCGAGCGCGTGTTGTTCCCCGTCACGCCGGCACAGCGCAACGGCATCGAAGACGCGCGGTTCGTCCGTTTCCTGAACGACGACGGCACGCCGACCTACTACGCCACCTACACTGCGTACGACGGCAAGCTGATTCTGCCGCAGTTCATCGAGACGCTGGACTTCCTCCACTTCAAGTTCATCACGCTGAACGGTCCGGCCGCACGGAACAAGGGCATGGCGCTGTTTCCGCGGAAGATCAACGGCCTGTATGCGATGCTCGGCCGGCAGGATTACGAGAACATCTACGTGATCTTCTCGGACCATCTGCATTTCTGGCGCACCGCGAACCTCGTCCTGAAGCCGAAGTTCCCGTGGGAATTCGTCCAGATGGGCAACTGCGGCTCGCCGATCGAGACGGATGCGGGTTGGCTCGTGCTCAGCCACGGCGTCGGGGCGATGCGGAAGTACTGCATCGGCGCCTTCCTTCTCGACCGCGACGATCCGACCCGGGTGCTCGGCCGCCTGCGCGAGCCGCTGATCAAACCCAGCGAGAACGAGCGGGAAGGGTACGTGCCCAACGTCGTCTACTCCTGCGGCAGCCTCGTGCACGGCCGGCTGCTCGTCATCCCGTACGCGATGTCCGACTATGCCACGACGTTCGCGACCGTGCCGGTGGACGACGTGCTGGCGGCGATGGAGTAGCCGGGAAGTTCGTCAGCCCAGCCGTGGGGTTGCCGCTGTCTTCCATGAACCGTGCCCGGCCGGCCCTTTGGCCGCGGGAAGTCGGCCCAGTTTCCCGTTTCGTCGGCAGCCGTGCCCCATCTCGTTTCTGCCGACGAGCTCCTGGACCCCGGTCGCACACCGCGAGGGATCGAGCGGATGCGCGCCGGAAGCGGATCGATCGTTTCGCGGAACGAGAGTTCTCCTATCCGGACGAGACGATTCTCCCGGCCCACAGCTCCTCGAGAAACTCCCGGATCGGTAGAAGACGGATCCGGCCGTGGCGGTCGCAGACCTCTCGGGGCTGGCGCTCGAGGCAGACCACGATCCGCTGCCGCACGGGGCCGTCGTCGCCGAAAGCGCCCAGCGATTTGAGCGCGGCGTCCGCCACGCGCGCGGAACCCTTGACCTCGATCGCGGCTTCCCGATCGTTCAGCACGAAGTCGACCTCTTGCCCTGTGCTCGTGCGCCAGTACCGAATCTCGAGGTCCTGACTTCGATAGGAGCGGTAGGCTTGGAGCTCCATCAGCACGAGGTGCTCGACGCTCTTCCCGAACTCCGGCGTTCCGGGCACTGGGCGGCGACGGGCCAGGTGGTTCGCGATTCCCAGGTCGAACAGGTAGAACTTCGGAGTCTGGATCATCCGGCGGTTCGGGCTCTTCGTCCAGGGAGCCACGCGAAACCCGAGCATCGTGTCCTCGAGGAGGTCGAAGTAGCCGTGTACGACTTTCGCCGACACGCCGACCTCGCGGGCCACGTTCGTGTAGTTGAGCAGCTCGCTGCTGGTGATCGCGGCGACGCGCAGGAAGTCGGTGAAGGCCGGGAGACGGACGGCGAGACCCTCCGAGACGATCTCCTCCTTGAGATAGTCGTTGACGTACGACCGGATGTCGTCCGACGGATCGTCCGAGAGGAAGTGCGGTGGAAGAAGTCCGCTCACGACGATCCGCTCGAGGTCGAGTCGATGGATCTCCGGGAAACAGAGCGGCCTCATTTCCCGGCGGCGGGCGCGGCCCGCGAGCAGGTTGGCGTGGCCCCGCCGCAGCTTCCGCGCACTCGAGCCCGTCAGCAGAAACGTGAGCTTCCGGTGTTCGATCAGCCAGTGCACCTCGTCGAGAAGGGCGGGGAGCTTCTGGACCTCGTCGATGACGATGGGACCCCGCCGTTTCGTGGATTCCGGCACCGAGAAGCGCTCTCGAAGGAGCGCCGGCCGACTGGCGTATTCGGCGAACACGTCCGTCTGCAGCAGATCGATCACCGGCGCCCCGTCGAGGTGTTGCCGGATCCAGTACGTCTTCCCCGTCCTCCGCGGTCCCCAGAGGAACACCGAGTGCTTCGCGAGATCTGGGAGAGCGAGCACTCGCTGGACGATTTGACTCACGCGGGAATTATATCCGGATAATCTGCCCATGCAAGGCCGAATTGCACGAGCGCGTCTGCACGATCGGTACGCCTCGACTGAGATCGCGAACCGCGCCGCGATCGCCACGCATGCGACCGGTCGGGCATCACGGAGACTGTCCGGCCGGAGCCGGGCTAGGTGTGGGCGTCGCGTCGAAAGTGGGTCTCCGTGCACGGAATGGTGTCATTGGAATCGTGCTCGCGACGCGGCGCCTACGGGGAACGGCAGCCGGAAAGGCCATCAGAAGCCGCTCTCCTGCGCTTGGATCAGGAAAGAACGTGGGGCGGGTGAAGACGTCGACGGCGACCATCGGCGTCGGGTGATGGTGAATAATAATAATGAAGGCAGCCAGACTGCGAAATGCGATCCCGACGGCCCGGCCGCGAGCGGTTGGCGACGCGCCGGAGGGGAGGACGGCGACTCGCTGTCGACGGGTGGGGACGATCGGTGAGCGCGCTCGAATGCGCCAGTGCGAGGCGCTCGGGAGACTCAGGGTGAGCGCGCGGACGCCACGACGACCGTTGTTCCCGGACAGGACCTCTCGATGATCCGGAGAACCGGGTGGGATCGCGGCTTCCACGCGGCGGCCCGGATCCTGGCGGTGGGCTCCATCGCCTTCGCAGCGTCGGCGGCCCTGCTCGCGGGCGAGGCGCGAAGCTCCGATCCCGGACGGGACGACGTCGAAGAGAGACGGACCGGTGAATGGGAGAGCGGGGAGGGCCCTCCCGCCGGCGCCGATGGGAGCGGCGACGGCTCCCCGATTCCGTTCCAGGCGCAGGGGATCGTCCCGACCGATCCGGCGACGGTCGCCGCGCTTCGAGCGTTCGAGCTGCGTGTGACGCGGATCCACGCGCAGCAGTTGGCTCGGGCCGAAGCGCGAGGCGGGTCGAACACGCTGCCCTCTCCCGAAGAGAGCCCCGTCGAGACGCCGGCCGAGAAGGCTCCCGGCCTCTCGGGTACGGCGCGTTTGCGTCTCCGAGGCGTTCTGGATCGCATGGCGGTCTCCGCCGGCTGGCAGGTGGAGCAGGACTCCTGGGCCGCCGGGATTCGACTGCGATACTCGAGGGCGGTGGAGTTCGACCCGGCAACACATTCCTTCGCCCTGGTCGAAGCGAGCGAGATCACGCCCGCCGCGCGCTTCAAGATCTTCGCGATCGGACGATCCACGAGAGCCGTCGTTCGCAGGACCGGGTACGGGACGTGGGAGCAGGCGCTGTTCGCGAAACCCTCGCGCTGGCTGTTCGCCGATCGCCCCAATCGGGCCGACGAAGCGCAGCAGCTCGCGCCGGGGACGGCCGTCACCCTCTCGAACGAGACGAAGTTCTTCATCGGCGCGGACGTGTCCACGGACGTCGGTGCGTTTCCGCTGCGCGTCCGTGTCGGACCGTTCGCGTCGGGAGAGTATTTCGTCCGACTGGAGCGCCTTGCCAAGAGCGTCGAGACCTCCGGCGATCGGGAATGGGTCGTCTCCGTGGGGGGCCTGATCCCCAGAGGATTCGAGGCCTCGATGAATCTGAGAACTCCGGATCTCCTCCGAGGCAAGCGCCTGCGACTCGTCGAGGCCCATTGGCGGTCGCCGAGAGGTCTTCGATTCCTCCTGCGAGCCGGCCCTCTCGATCTGAACGGGAATCCCGAATCGGCCGATTTCCTGCGAACCGCCATGGCGGGCGTCGCTCCGTTTCGTTTCTCCGACGCGCGATTGCTCGGCGCGAACCTCGAGGGAACCGGCCGTCGCTCCGAGATCGGACCGGATCTGCTGAGCAGAATGGAGCGTTTTCCCAACTTCGAGCGCCTGCTGGCCGCTGCGAATCAGGACACGGGCGGCATTCCGTATTCCGAGTCGATCAGTCGATTCACCCCCCGGGCGCACGGCGAATCCGGCGCCGGCTTCTGGGCGCTCGTCTACGGCCTCGACTTCACTTCGGACTGGGGCTCGGAGGAATCCCTGTTGGCGCCGGCGGGGCGTGCGTCGTCGCGGATCTTCTCGTTCCCGCTGCATCGGCGCTGGGACCGCGGCTGGCTGTTCTTCCCTCGGGAGACGCACGATCTCCAGATGATCACGGTGCAGGATGGGCAGGGCGACGACCTGTTCACGGAGGCCTCGCTGGAAATCGAGGACGCGCACGCGCACCGAGAAGAGAGCCGTGAATACCGGGAGCAGATCCTGAGCTTCATCACGAAGGCGCTGGTGGACAACTTCCCGCAGCGAGCGGAGATGGGCTCGCCGAACGGGCCCCAGGCGGTTCGAGGCGAGTTGCCCGATCTCGCTCGCGCGCCGGAGAAGGGGGAAAGGGTCTCGATCTACCTCCGGATCATCCTCGGTCCTCGATTTCACGATCGACTTCTGCTCGGCGCGAAGGACGACAAGGATCGACGGGATCGGATCACCGACTGGCAGAAGCGGATCGTGAGGACGATCCGTCGGCGGGGCGAATTCATCGAGGAGCTCGTTCGGACGTACGGCACCGAGGATCTGTTCGTGGGCTTTCGGATCGCGCTGACGCCGTACGAACGGCGGAAGGAAACTCCGCGGCCGACGACGGTCTTCACCGGCGCCTTCGGAGATCCGCAGCAGATTCCGTCGTATCGGCGCCTGCGGGACGCGTTCGACGAGGCGGGGACGATCTTCTGAGGCGTCAGGCGCGGGCAGTCCGAGCCGAGTCGCCGGTCCCCGGCCGCCGGCGCTGTACCCGCGAGCTCCATCCTGCCATTCGGCGGGGTCTCATTCGTCTCACCGGCCCCAGGGTAGGCCGGGAGACCGTGTGGGCACGATGGGGTGTTGACCCCACTCATCGGCAGGGCGATCTTTTGTGCCGCGTGGAGCGGCATTGCCCGGCGCGAGCCACCCTCGGAGGCCCACAGCACCGCGTTCACCGATCCTCCCGCTCGAGAACATCGAAACCCGTCCGGCCCCTCACCTCGTGGCCGACGACCACGTCCACCTAGAGTGAAAATACCGGGGGCATGCCCCCGGACCCCCACACCCGCGTACGGTGCAGTCCGGCAGACCGGCCTGCACCTCCCGCGGGTTTTTCATCCCTTTCGGGTGAAGCTCCGAGCTTCATGGGGCACTGATACCTGCCTCGAACCAGCGTTCTGCCGATGCCGAAGCTCAGGTAGGATCCATCGCGAGGGGTTTCTCTGTCCTCGCTCCACACGATCCGATCCGGGAATCGGGGACAGCAACCGAAACTCGCACAATGCCCCGTGGTTTGAACGAGTTGCGTGTTCGCGAGTTTCGGTTGCTGTCCCCGATTCGCCTCGATTCAGCTCCTCCTCACTTTCCTGTCGTACACCCGAGCAACTTCTTGACGCGGCGCGAGGGCAGAGACTAGCCTCATCTTCGTGGATCGGAAACCTCGAGAGGAGAAGCAGGATGGATCGGACGATGGGGCGACACCGGCACGATCTCAAAGCCATTGCACGTCAGGCCATGCTCGACCGCGGCCTGCTGCCCGATTTCTCCACCGCGGTCGTCGCGGAGATCCGTGGGCTCGGGGAGCCGGTCGTCGAGAGCGACTCTCCCGTCCGGGACCTTCGAGGGCTCTTGTGGGTGTCGATCGACAACGACGACTCTCGCGATCTCGACCAGCTCACGTTCGCCGAACCGGCCGACGACGGCACGACGCGGGTCCTCGTGGCGATCGCCGACGTCGATGCTCTCGTGCGAAAGGGCTCGTCCACCGACGGGCACGCTTGGCACAACACCACGTCCGTGTACACCGCCGCCGAGATCTTCCCGATGCTCCCCACGAAGCTCTCCACCGATCTCACGTCGCTGGGCGAAGAAGCGGAGCGGCTGACCGTGGTCGTCGAGATGGTCGTGCGTGAGGACGGCCGGCTGTCAGGATCGGACGTTTATCGCGCAAAGGTCGTCAACCACGCCAAGCTCGCCTACGACAGCGTCGCCGCCTGGCTCGAGGGCCACGGGCCCGCTCCCGGACGCGTGTTGACCGTGTCGGGCCTCGACGCGCAGCTCCGCCTTCAGGACGGCGTGGCGCAGGCGCTGAGGAACGTGCGACACCAGCATGGCGCGCTCAGCCTGGAGACCATCGAGCCCCGTGCCGTGTTCGAGAACGGCACGCTCGCCGATCTTCGCCTCGAGGAGAAGAACCGCGCCAAGGAACTGATCGAGGATTTCATGATCGCCGCCAACGGCGTCACGGCGAGGTTCCTCGCGGCGCGAGGCCTGCCGTCGCTGCGCCGGGTACTCCGGTCACCGGAGCGATGGGCGCGGATCGTCGAACTCGCCGCGCGCGTGAACGAGCGGCTGCCTTCGGCGCCCGACGCCGGTGCTCTCGAGGCGGTTCTCTCCAAGCGTCGCCAGGCCGACCCGACGAGGTTTCCAGACCTTTCCCTCGCGATCGTCAAGCTGATGGGACGGGGCGAGTACGAGGTCGAGCTCCCCGGCGGAACCTCGCCGGGGCATTTCGGGCTCGCGGTCCACGACTACACCCACTCGACCGCCCCGAACCGGCGATTCCCCGACCTGGTGACCCAGCGGCTGCTCAAGGCCGCGCTCGCCGGTCGGCGGGTCCCCTACCGCAACGACGAGTTCGAGGCCCTGGCACGTCACTGCACGCAGCAGGAGGACAACGCGAACAAGGTGGAGCGACAGGTGCGGAAGTCGGCCGCCGCGCTGCTCCTGGAGCCGAGAATCGGTGAGAGGTTCGACGGCATCGTGACCGGAGCATCCGAGAAAGGGACCTGGGTGCGAATCTACCGGCCGCCGGCGGAAGGTCGGGTGGTCCACGGATTCGAAGGTCTCGATGTGGGGGAAGAGGTCACGGTCGAGCTGATCGACACGAACGTGGAGCGAGGATTCATCGATTTCGCACGGAGACGAGAGTAGGCGGCCGCCCGACCCGTCCGAGGTCAGCAAGACTAGCCCGCAGCGGGGCTGGAAACAGCGAGACACGAGCGGGAGACGCGGACCGGTTGTGCCCACGACTTCGTCGCGATTCGCCCCGAGGCCCGCCTCGCGCGGAGGGGCGGAACTCGCACCGTGACGTGCGCGGCTCCCCATTCCCCTCCGCTTGAAAGCGGACCCCGCGGAACGCAGATTTCGATACGGCGGCCCCGGAGGAGCGAGCATGTCCTATCTGACCCAGGACAGTCTGTATGCGGGACGAACGTTGCGGATCGGACTCCTGCTCGCATTCGTTTCGGGCTTCGGGTTGGGCGTCGCAGGCCTGTTCACAAAGGAGCTCGGCCATCCCGAGGCGGCCCGGGTTCTCTTCATTCTCTATCCTTCCGTGCCCGCGATCGTGCTTCTCGTCGCGGTGCTCATCCGGAGACGTCGGCTCCGCTCGCGCCATGCGGATCTCGAGAACGAGATGTCGCATCTGCTCGGATCCCTCCGGGGCGAGCTGGCGATCGCGCGCGACCGCGGTCGCCAGCCGGAGCTGTTCGTGTATCGCGACTGGCACCGGCGTCTGGTGTCACTCGGGGTCGTGCATCCCGGCCTGGCGGAGATCGAGAGGCTGCTCGGTAGGGCCGAGCGCGAGATGCGCGAGAACCCGGGGCGCCGCACAGCCGATCCCATCGACGAGGCCGCGGAGAGCCTGAGGCCCTTCTGGGCCGCCCTGGCGTCCCGTGGAACCCGCGTCGACACGATCGCGCGGGTCGCGTGGGGGGCGAGCTTGCTCGCACTCTTCGTCTCCCTCTTTCCGATGAGCGTCCCGCTGGGGGTCGCCGCGTTCGCGGTGAACTGGATCGCGTTGATGGTCCTGCTGCGCGCGCAGTCGATCATCGTGATGGCGGGCGGCGGGTTCTTCCTTGCGTGCGCCGGGTTCGTCGCGACGATCGCGATGCGGGGCGCTCCGGAGATCGCACGGATCTGGCTCGGCTGATCCTCCCGGATCGCGGCGCGAACACCTTCTGCTGAGGCGTCCCGAGGTCGAACGGCTCAGCGATCTCTATGGAAAGTAGACGGGGCGCACCACGAGCCACTGCGCGAACAACGCGGACGCAAGCAGGAGAGCGAGCAACGCGCAGACGATGGTGCGCCGCGCCGACCCGTCCCAGGGAGAGATCGCCCTGTCGATTCCCATGCCGACCAGCATGGCCACAGCACCGATGGACGGGAAGAGAAGCCGGCCCTGCTCGGCCCAGAACAGGAAGTTGAACGCGACCAGCGAGCCGAGGTTGAGGGCCACGGTGCCCCAGAGCAGCGGCAAGATCCCGTTCTCCGTCTTCCGACGCTCGCCGGCGCGAACGGGGAACAGCGTCGCAAGGCTCGTCGCGGCGAGTAGTCCGTACGAGACGTACTGCCACAGCGGAAGCCGGAGAGACAGCCAGCCGAACCGTCCCCAGTAGGTCGTGAACAGCATCGGCGCGAAGAACCGTCGCAGGTACGTGAAGCGCACCTCCCGCGGAAGGACGAAGATGGGGTGGATCGCGGCTCGCGTCTGCCATCCGAAGAAGTCCAGTCCGCCGTAGAGCCACGCGTTCCGGACGAAGAACCAACCGGCGATCCCCAGGGCGATCGCGAGGAAGAGCGCCAGGTGCCCGGCGAACGCTCGAGCGCTCGGCGACCGCAGCCACAGGACCACGACGATCGGAATCGCGAGGAACAGCATGTTCGGCTTGGCGAGCATGCCGAGCCCGAAGAGCGCGCCGAGGAGCACCGCGTCCCATCGCTCCGCCTGACGATGTGGCAGGAGCCGCGCGATCCTCCACAACGTGAGGGTCGCGAATGCGGTCACCAGGTTGTCGTTGTTGAGGAGGCCGGAGATGTAGACGAATTGAGGGTTGAACGCCGCGACGGCGAGCGCCAGGACCTGGACGCTTCGTCGCCCGGGAGCAGCCTCGCGGGCCAGAAGGAACAGCGCGATCAGCGAGGCCAGGCCGCACAGCGTGGAGACGAGCCGCATCCAGTGAATGACCCGCACGGGACCGGGCGCGAGCGGCCCTTCCGCGGGATGGACGAAGAGATTCGGATCCTTCCCGCGCCCGAAGCCGCTCCACCGCGGGTTCATTCCGGGGAGTGCGGTCTCGCTCGACGCCATCCGGGCCAGCTCCGGGAAGCTCACGACGCCGATGTGCCTGATCCGAGCGCCGCGATCGGGATCGAGGAGAAACAGAACCGCCGCGGGCACGGCGTAGTAAAGAGGCGGGCCGAATCCTTCGGTGTCGGCGGTGCGGTCGGGGTCCGTCTGCACGGGCAGTCCCTTTCCCTGCGCGAGGAGACGGGCGTAATGGAAATGGCTGTGCTCGTCCGGGCCGTCGAACGGGGGGAACAGAAGGTTCGAGGTCACGGAGAGAAAAACGAAGCAGACCGCGATCGGGATGAATCCTCTCCAGGTCAGGTCGGACTCGCCTGTTCCAATCCTCTCGACACGCACCACGTCCGGCGTCACGGGGCTCGCCCCTCTCCCCGCACCCTGGCGACCGGTCCCTTCTTCCAGGCACCGGCGCCGTCACGGCGTGTGACAGATTAACCCGGATCCCGGCACGCGCGACGCGGGTGTCCCGAATCGGCAGATCGTCGGATACGAATGACGAGGGAATCCGAGACGCCTCGAGACCGTCTCCGAGACGGGATGCGGGGCGGCCCGTCAGAATCCACGCGCGGACGTGATGACCGTCGTCGCGCGGGAGGTGATCTGGCCGTCGTAGGCGGCGGCGAGGACGAGCCGCGTGAGGACCTTCCGCGTGCCCGCACTGCCCACCACCTGGAACTCGAGTCCGCCCGGGAAATCGCCGCTCGCCGTCGCGAAGAGGGGGACCGGGTCCTTCAGGGCGAAGCGGCCGCCGGGGTTCACGCCCACCGAGTAGTCGATCTTGCCGGAGATCCGTCCGCCTCCGAAATCGTGCAGGAGCTCCTTCACGGCGACGCGAAGCTGTGGCGTGGGCTCCGCGACGAGAGCCCCGCCGGAGATCGAGTAGAACGCCGGGGCGTCGACGGACTTGCCAGGATCCCAGGCGAACCGGGCCGCACCGCGGGCGAGGAGCCCGTTCAGGATCTGCGCGCGGTTGACGGTCACGCCGCTCAGCTGGAAGAAGTCGGCGACGTGCTCGCTGCGTGCGCACACGATGTCGAGGGCGTAGCCGAGCCCGGCGAAGGGCCGCGCGGAGTCCGCCCGGAGGTAGTAGAACTGCAGCTCGTACAGATCGACGAGAAAATCGATGTTCGGGGTGGCCGCGTCCGCGTCGTGGTCCCACGGGACGGGGAGCGGTGCGAGCTGGCGGATCGCGATCAGGCTGTTTCCCGTCCGGTTCGCGATCGTGTTCGGTCCCGGATCGGGCCCGAGGATCGAGGTGTTCGAATCGATGATGGGCAGGCGGCTGGGGGTCCAGACCGGCGCGCCCGCGGGCAGCCGGCTGGTGAGGAGCGAGCGATACCCGGCGCCGATGGTGTCTTCCTGCAGGATCAGCTTCGCCTGCTCGAGCTCCGTCTGGATCGAGTTGACCGCCTTCTGTCCCAGAACCGCCAGCTCGTTGCGACTTTCCGTGAACTGCCCCGTCCGCATCACCGAGATGATCGCCTGGTACGCGATGCCGATCACCATCACGAAGAGGACCAGGACGACCGTGATCTCGATGGCGGTAACGCCCCGCTGCGAATGTGGGGGGTGCGAGGGGCGGAGTCGGTGTTCGTGCGCCATCTTGATCGTCCTGTCACCGGCGAATGAACACGGGGTACTGGTGGTACGCGTAGTGGAGCGGCAGGGAGTCTCGGTACGCCTCCACCCGGATCAGGTACGTCCCTCTTGGAAACGACTCCGGCGGGGTGTTCCACTCATGCTCCGGATTCGAGCTTGCCGTGGAAATGAGATGCGCGGCGCTCGGTCGCACTCCCGGCGTCGCCGCCGCATCGTCCTGCACGTACTTCCAGCTGCCGCCGTTGTCCGCGCTGTAGAGCAACGCGTACGAAAGCGGGGTCGATTCCGAGTATCCGGACGGGAAGCTCGTCGTGTAGGACTGACCGTCCCAGCGCAGCCACTCCTCGCTTCCATCCGATCGTGACGCTCGAGGGGTTCGTGAGGTCCGTGCCGGCGTTCGGATCGGTGATGGCGATCCGCGGAACCTGCGGCACGTGATCGGCGAATCCGTTCGCGGCATCGTGGCGACCGGCCTGCAGGAAGCTCTGGATCAGGGTCAGCATCGACCAGTTGGCGATGAAGCTCGTCCCCGACTGTCCGGTCATCGAGATGCCGTTCACCGCGACGAAGATGACGTCGTCTCCCGCTCCTTCGAGCGCGACGAGGGCGCTCCCCTCCGCGCGTCTCTCCGAGGAATGGTCGTAGAAAAGCGAGAGGTACGAGGCGGCTTGGGCGGGCCCGTAGGGGGCCTGGAGAAAATGGTCCGGGTTGAAGCTCGCGTTATCGACGTCGAGGCCGAAGGGCCGATTGATCCGGATGCCGTCGGGAATGGGGTAGCTGTAGCGGCTCGCGATCTCGTTGCCGCCCGACTGCAAGGCTCCGGTGCCGTCCGAGAAGATGTGATGGAACGTCGCCTGGGCCGTGCCGTTCCAGAAGAACGCGGTCGAGCCTGGCGGGCCCGTCCGCCTCCCGACGTTCTGGAGCGTCGTCCCACCGGGCACGTTGTGACGGATCGCGTCGCGAGACACGCGAACGAAGCGCCCGCTCCCTACGCCGGCGGGCAGGTTCCCCGTCGCGCGCCAGCCCGAGCCCCCGCCGTAGGCGGCGTCGGGGTAGAGCTCGCCGAGCCAGTTGATTCCCCACCAGTACGGCGCCGCGACGTTTTCCCTGACGTACTTCAGACCCTGACCGCTCCCGGGGAGGATGTTCTGCTCGAAGATCGCCCCGCTCACTCCCGTGAACGGCTTCGCGTCCACGGGGATGCTGCTGGGGAAGTTGTTGGCGGAGTCGTAGCCGATCTCGCCGCCGATCCCGCAGTAGTAGTACGAGAAACCCGTGATCGTGGTCCAGACCGATCGCGGCCGCCCGAGCGAAGCGCGCAGCGTCTGGAAGATCCGGTTCGCGTCCATCTCCACTTCGTTCGCCCAGCTGTCGTTCGAGCTGTCGCCGTCGTTCTTCACGCCGTACCAGCTGCCGGAGACCCTGTACTTGTATCCCTCCCAGAAAGGCGCGCCGCCGGCGTTCTTCGACGAGTCCTCGAAGTCATCGAAGTAGCGGTTGTAGCCCATCCCGAGCATGTCCTGTCCGGGAAGCCCGGACCCCTGATGCGGCATCTTGAGATCGGCGTACGGGTTGTGGCGCGGGTCCCCGAGGACCTGGAACCTCTCGGTGAGGGGCAGATGCGGCGGATTCGCCGAAGTGCCGTCGCCAAACGCCCAGGTGTCGCTCCCGCGCCAGAGGTACGTCGTCGAGAGGTTCGGAGGAAGCGCGGAGCCCGCGCCGATCGAAGTTTCGATGCGAAGCACTCCGTTTCCGCCGGCCCCGCCCGGCAGCACATCCGCCGGGACGGTGATGACCCAGCGTGCGGTGTTCGGTTCGCAGGTCCCGCCGGTACAGTCGCTGCCGGAAGAGTCGTGGAGCGAGGAGAGATTGAGGGAGAACGGCGTCGGAACCGACCCCGCGCCGGTGAAGTCCTCGGCGGGAGCGGGGAGGTACTCGAGGCCGTAGAGGCGGCTTCCCGCGGCCAATCCCTGGAAGCGCAGACCCGATGGGACCTCAGGGGCCTTCACCGGAGAGTTGTACAACGAGAGGATCGTGTCTCCACCGGAGGTGACCGCGGCGTAGTACATGCCGGTCGCCGACGGTGTGTCCGAAGCCGCAGAGGCAAGGTAGGAGTCGGGGGTGCCGTCCCCGTTCTGGTCCGTCCCACCGCGGACGGCGACGATCTCCCCGGACCCGGAGGTGGGATGCCAGCTCACCCCCTCGAGGATCACCGTGATCGGCAGGGCCGATCCGCTCTGGCCCAACCAGTCGCGGTTCGTCGCGGGTGCCGCGATGTCGGGATCGGTCCGGTAGGAGTAGACCCTGAGCCTCACCGACGTCGCCGAGGACGGATAGCGCAGCCGCTCCGGGTGGGTGACTACGCGGATCCCAGAGTAGTCGGCGGGAGCCTTCGCCGCGTCGGAGAAATTCCGGACCGGCGGGAACGGGAACAGCTCTCCGTGCAGGTTGATGAGGATGGCGTTTCGAAACGCGTCGGGGTTCGCGTACATTCTCTCGAGGAGCGTGCGGAGCGGAGGCGCGTCGTCCGACTCCTGGCCGCTCGCCACGCGCGCTTCGAAGAGGGCGAGCTCGTCGGGGTAGCGCAGGGCGTTGTTGTACATGTCGGCCAGCGCGTACGGGTGAGGGTTGCCGGTCGCGTCGTAACCGTTCCGCTCCACGCCGTCCACCGTGATTCCTCCCCGGAAATTGTCGGGAGGGTAGTAGAAGTCCACCGCTGACCCGGCCGGCATCCTCCCGGGATAGAAGTAGACGGAGTCGATCGGCTGGCGCGAGTCGACGGAGCTGTTGATCCTCGGCCGATAGTACGGGTCGCGCCCGTAGGACAGCTCGCGGATCCAGTGAACGCGAAACTCGAGACCCGGGTTGCGGGACTCCAGGTTCTGGATCGCGTTCTGCACGAACGGGATCAGGCTCGCCATGTACACCCACCATCCCGGCACGTTCTCCACGGCGATCGCGTAGACGTCGTACACCTGGGTCGGAGGGTAGTTGCCGGCGGCGGTGCGGATGACCCCCGCCACCTCGGCGAGCGCGTCGGGCTCGCCGTCGCGGTTGTCGTCGCGATTGATGGCGACGCGCACGCTCGCGAGCCGGACGTCCGGATCGGTGGTGCCCGGGAGGAGCGACACCGTGACCTGCCGCAGGTACTTCCAACGCCCCGGGCCCAATGCGACATTGCCGCTCACGGCGGCGGCCGGATCGGTCACGCTGCGGTCCGTGGTCAAAACCGCCTTCAAGTAGGCCCCGTCGTCGTAGGAATCGAGAACCGAAGCGCTGTCCCCCCGGACCTGCACGAGCGATTTGAGCTCCTCGAGCATCGAGATCGCTTTCTGCGTGGCGAACTGCTTGTTCAGGTTGTGCCGCGTCACGGAGAAGGCGCTCTGGCTGAAGTTGAGCATCCCGAACACCATGAGGACGACGAGGGCGAGCGCCACCAGGACCTCGATCAGGCTCATTCCCCTCTCGTTCACATGGCCTCCGTCGGACTCACTGGACGAGGTACTGGGTCCGACTGAACCGATACGCACCCAACGCCGAGCGGACCTCGTGGACGATCGTCTCGTCCCAGGCCGCCTCGGTGATATCGCTGGCACCGGACAGCGTGATGGCACCGTGAGCGACCACCGCACCGTTGACCCGCGACGGCCCGCTCTGCGAGTAGGAGCCCCGGACGTAGAGGACGCCGTCGAAGGCCGAGCCGGACGGCACCGCCAGGTCCCCGAAGACCACCAGGATGCCGCTGCCGACGAGGGGCCGCGCCGTGGTGAACGTCGTGTTCCCCTGGACGACGATCATCGACATGGCGGGGAGCGGGACCGGAAGATCCGCCACGCTCGAAGCCCGCACGCTCGCGAGGCCGACCAGCTCGTTCTGGGTCATCCCGAAGACGGCCGGCACGCTGTCGTCGTAGGGACTCACGTTCGACTGGATCGCGGGGTTGCCGGAGACCGAGGCCGTCCCGGTGGTGGGAGAGCCCGTTCCGCTCTTGCAGGCGATCGCGGTCCCGCCGCTCGACCCGAGCACGCGATTCGACGACCCGCCGCTCGCCAGATTCACCGTGGAGCACTCGGCACCCTGAAGCGCAGCGTTCCCTCCGGGCAGGACGAGCGCGAGCCTTTGAATCTCGGCGCGGAGTCTCCGGTTCGCGACCGCCTCCCCCGGCTCACCCCAGTCGAAAACACCGTTTCCGTTGACGTCGGAGAAGTCCAGCGTCGAGTTCCCGTTCCTGTCGATGAAGACGATCCCCCTCGCGTCGAGCTGCCAGATCGTCCCGGTTCCGACCTTTCCACGCTGAGCGGACGCATCGATCGCCTCGCTTCCCCGCACCTCGTAGCGGCCCCACACGTTGCCGAACGGGCTCAGGGGAAACGTCCGGACGATTCCGACCGCCGGGTTCTCGGTCTCGTTGACCGGCGGCGTCGCGGCGAGATCACGACGCGGAGCGAACGAGGCGACCGGCTGCGATGGTTGGCCCTGGAACCACGATAGCGCGTCCGTGAGGCCCGAGGACGCCGTGTTCAACGCGTGCCCCTGGTACCTGAGCTGCCCCGAGATTTGCCGGGCCGAGGTCTCGACGACGGCGAGAGCCATCAGCACCGTCAGGCTCACGATCGCGATGGCGACGACGGCGAGCAAGCTCGCGACACCCTCGTTGCCGCGAGAGGCGGTATGGACTCCAGGTCGTTCGGTTTCGACCGGATTCCTGGGGCGCACGGCGAGCCCTCTTCGAGGCGATCCCGCGACCGACTGCCTTCGCCCCGGCCGGTTTGCTGCCTGGCGAGCTGCATCGCCTCTCATCAAAGGAATAGGCCTGGGCTGGCACGGGTCAAGAAGCCCGGTGAGATTACGATTCTGTCTCGGGCTCGAGCGGATCGATGGCTCATTCGAGCCTTGCCCAGCGCACGCACGGCTCCTACGTTTTCCAGGAGTTGCCAGAGGAGAACACCCTGGACACCGGGGAGACGCCGGTCGCTCGCCCGCCGTTACGGTGCGATGACTGCGGGAAGGAGTTGAACGTCTTCTTCGAGGCGCCCGACGGGTCGCGCCTGTTCGTCGTGTGCCCGTGCGTGCCTCTGGTGAAGCCCGGAGAGGACCTGGAGCTCGAGGCGCTGTTCGATCGCGTCCTCGATGATCAACTCGTGGGTCCGAAACACCGTGCCTCGCCATCGCGATCGTCCGTTTCGGAACGCGATTCCGAGACCGCGCGCTCGGTCGTGGTGCAGGGTGAACCGGCCACAGGGCAAGGGCTCCCGCGAGAGGTACTGCCGGAGGAAACCGCGCGTGCGCCCGGCGCGATTACCGGCGAGGCATCTCACCGGTGCCCGTCCTGCGGGCGCCGCGTGGCGGTACTGAAATCGTTCGGAAGCGAGAGCATCGTCGCTCCGTGCAACTGCGCCGCGACGCAGGCCTCCATCAATAAAGAGAAGGCCCAGCGGGCTGCAGAGCGCGCGCAGTCGACGCCGTCGCAGCCGGAGGCCGCGCCTTCGCCGGCGCGCCCTCCGATGCACATTGCGGTGCGCGCGCAGGTTGAACCGCCGGTTCCCCTCTGGCGGGCCCTGTCCTGGGTGATCGTCGTCGCCGCCGTCCTGGCGGCAGCTGCTCGCTTCATCGGTCCGACCCGACCGGATGGCCCCGCTATCGGCTCCGCGGAATCCGTGTCCCTCGGCAGCCCGATCACGGATCCCGCGCGAGGGGCGACTCCCGAGGAGATCCGGGCATCCGTGGTGAAGGGAGCCATCGTGCCGACGGCCACCTTCCAGACGGACCAGGAGGGACGGCTCACCCTCGTTTCGGGCCGGGACCCCGACACGGTGCTCCACGCGCTCTGCCGCCACGTGGCGCAGCGCGGCAAGGTCGTGCCGGTCTCGGTGAGCGCGGCGGCGTCGGGGAATCCGGATGTCCGGGATGGTGTGGCCCTCGTGATGGACGGGCACGGCACGACCCGGACCGTGACGATCCGGCGGGACCCGCGGACCGCCCGATGGACGATCGGCAACGGCGTGGACCCGATCGGCTTCGACGAACGGCCGGTCGGTTCCTGAAGCGAGAATCGGGTCCTGAATCCAGACGTGGCTGCCCAGCGTCCTCCCGTTCCGACTCACCGAGCAACCGAGTTCAACACCGAATCCGCCATCATCGGGGGGGCCAGTACGGCATCGAGCGAAGCCTCGGCACCGACGGCATGGGGATCGAGAGACGATACTCGAGTCCTTGTCCCCGCGAGGCGACCGGGGGATCCGCCCGGGCCGCCCTCCGCGTCTCACTCCAAGGCGACCGACGCCGGCGCACCGGGCGAGGTCGTCGCGACGCCCTCCCACTTTCGTCCGTCCGCGGCAGTCACCGTGACGCGCCAACTCCCCGGAGGTAGCGAATCGATCTCCGTCTCCCCGCCTCGGATTCGCCACTCGGCCACGGGATCGGAGAACCACGCGAGGGACCGGAACGGCCGCCCGTCCGAATCCCGGATCACCGCGGTCGCCGCAACGCTCGTTCCCGCCAGGGCCGGCACGGAGATCCGCAGAGTGCACGCGGGAGGAAGAACGACGGGAACCGGCGGCCCGGGGGCGGTCGCTCGCACCGTCGCGGTCCCTGAGCCCGCGGCCGACGCGATCACCTCCCACGCTCCGGGCGGCACCGTGGAGAGGCGCACGCGGCCGTTCTCGCCGGTCGCGTAGCTCCCGCGGGCGATCGGCCGCCCCCCTGGGTCGAGCACGACGAGCGTGACCTCTTCGGGAACCCGTCCCGAGACGAGCCGGGCCTCGATGGTCAAGCCCTCCGTCGGTTCGAGATCCAATCGAAGGGCGGACGGTCCGCGTCCCGATTGGACGACGACCGGAGCCGTCTCGGCCGCGTACCCTTTTCGGGACGCGGTGAGCGTCCACTCGCCGTCACCGAGGTCCGCGATTTCGAAGCGACCCGCAAGGTCCGTCGTCGCGCCGCGACCGGTCAGGACGCTCGGCTCTCCCACCGCGCGGACGGGAGGAGCGAGCGTGATGGCCACGCCGGCGAGCGGCTGCCGGTCCGCGGCGTCCACGACCGTTCCGGCGATCCGCGCGGTCGGCACGTCGAGAAGGACTTCCCGGTCGCCCTTCACCTCGACGTTCTCGCTGTATGAAAGTCCCGTGTCCCACTGGCGGAGATTCACCCGATAGGTTCCCGGCTCGAGCCCCTTCACCGTGAAGCGTCCATCCCGGTCCGTCCGTCCGCTTCCGGAGTGGTTCACGTCCTCTCCCTGCACGAAGAGGACCGCGTCCTGGACGGGAGCGTCGGCGTGCACCGCTCGCCCGGAGAGCGTGAGCCCCTGACCGAACGCGAGGTCGAGGCGAGCCTCGCCCGCGCCCGCTTCGAGGACCGCCTCACCGCTCGCCCGCTCGCCCGACGCCTCGATCGAGGCGGTGACGACCCACCGGCCCGGCCCGAGGTCGTCGAGCCGATACGCTCCCTCGCGATCGGGTGTGCCGGTCGCGAACCCCTCGCCCCGCGAGCCGAAGCCGCGGACCGAGACCTGCGCCATGCGATCCGGCTCGACTCCGGTGATCCGGCCCACGATCGCGCCGCCGGGCGGGAGCGAGACCCGCAGGCCGCTCACCGGCTGTCCCTCGATGGTGAACTTCACCTCTCCGTTCGACGGCGCGTACCCCCGCTTGCCCGCGAAGACCGCCCAGTCCCCTTCACCGACTCCGGCGAAGCGGAACGAGCCGTCGCCGCCCGCCGTCGCCTCCGGGCCGCCCCAGTCTCGCCCCGGGTGCGCGAGCCGCACCCAGGCGCCGGGCACCGGCATGCCGGAGGGGTCGACCACCACGCCGGACGCCTCGGCGCCTCCGCCGAGGATCAGATCGAGCACGTTCGCTCCGGGCCTGGCCTCGAGGTCCTTCACCGCGCGGGTGTATTCGTCGTGCGTCGCCTCGACCGAGATCTTGCCCGGCTCCACGCCCTCGATGCGATATCGCCCGTCGCCGTCGGTCGGGTTGCCGCGGAATCGCATCGGATCCGCATCGTCCCGCACCACGTTCACCTCGGCTCCGATCGCGGGGCGGCCGTCGGGCCCGAGAACGCGGCCCGTCACGACCGCCCCCGGCTCGAGCGGGATCTCGATCCCATCGACGTCCGCACCGTTCGGGACCTCGACCGAGTCGAGCCGGGCCTCCTGCCAGCCGGGTGCCGTGGCGCTCAGCGAGATCGTGCCGGGCTCGACGCCCTCGAAGACGAACCGGCCGGTGTCGTCCGCGGTCGCGTCCTCGCGCATCATCATCTTGATGACCGTTCCACCTCCGCCCGACATGCGGCTCCGCGTGAGGTGCACGTCGGCGGCGGGCACGGGCTTGCGATCGGGATCGAGCACGGTGCCCGACACCTTGGAGGCGGGCTGAAGCGTCACCCGGATCGGCTCGGGAGGCGGGACGCCGATCCCGCTCTCGTTCCGCGCGACGTAACCCGCACGATGGAAGGAGAGCTCGACTGCCTCGCCCGGCTTCAGGTCGCGAATGACGAACCAGCCGTCGGGCCCCGTCACTGCGTCCGCCGGCTGACTCTCGTTCGCCCTCGAGCGAGCCATGAAGAAAGGCGCCCCGCTTCGCTCCGGCCTGGACACCTCCACCCCCTCGATCGGGAGCCCCTGCGGGTCGGCCACGACTCCGGAGATCGACTCGCCGGCCTCCAGGACGAGATCGCCGAGGTCGGCGGGATCGGGTCCCTTCTTCACCTCGAATCCCGCGACCGATCTGCGGGCGAAGCCGCTCCGGCGAACCGACACGTCGAAGGTGCCCGCCTGGAGCCCTCCCACGCCGAACCGGCCGGAGTCGTCGGAAAACGCCGAGGCGGAGTCCTGCGACGATGCCTCGTCGAGAGCCATGAACCCAGGCGGACCGCCCGAGCGACGCGCGGTCCGGACCGTTACCTCCGCGTCCGGAACCGGTCGCCCCTCGCGATCGACGATTCGACCGACGATCCGCTGTCCCTTCGAGAGCTCGATCCGCAGACCGCGCAGCGGCTTGCGCGGGTCGAGGCCCACGATCTCGCGCGAGGCGGAAGCGAACCCCGCGGCGCGGACCCGAAGGTCGTACGCCGGCTCCGGATCGACTGCCGGGATACGGAATCTCCCTCGCGAGGACGTGACGGCGTCGGGCTCCGGAGCCGCACCCATCCGGATGATCATGCGCGCGCCGCCCGCCTGACGCGGATCGACGGAGACCTTGGCTCCGCGGACGGGAGCGCCCGTTGGATCCACCACGGTTCCCTCGATGGAGGCGGCCGGTCGAAGCGCGATCGCGGGCCCGCGGAGCTCCCGCCCCTCGGGGCGCGTGACCATCGGCTCGGCCGGCAGGTAGCCCGTGGCGCCCGCGACGATCTCGATCCGCTTCCCGGGAGCCGCGAGAAGGGAGTACCGCCCGGAGGCGTCGGTGGGGACCCCGGCCCAAGGCGCCCCTGCGCGCCAGACCCATGCGTTCGCGAGCGGCCGGCGCGACTCGGCGTCGATCACGCGGCCCGCCAGGGATTGGACGGGATCGAGGACGAATCGCCGCGCGGCGGCCTTCGGCTCCGGCGCCGGAAACAACGTTCCATCGGCGGAACATCCGTCCGCCGTCCGGATCGCGACGCGGAGGCTCCCGCGCGGCGGCACCGGGACCTTCAGCCCGCCCGAGGCATCGGAGAAGCCGAGGGGGTGACCCGTCTCGACGGTCGCGACGAGCGCGCCCGCGACCGGCTTTCCGTCCGGCCCCGCGACCGTGATCGCCCGCTCGGACCCGCGCTCGAGGCGGAGCGTCGTCGAGGTGCCGCGCACGTTCCGCCGCTCCGCGACGAGAAACCCCGGCACGGACGCGGTGACGAGCAGCGGCTCGCCCTCGTTGCAGGGGAGCCGCACCGATCCGTCCTCTCCCGCGACCCCCGCACGCGACGCGCTGCGCCAGCCAAGGTCGTCCGTGCCGCGGAACCGGGACCGCGGCGGCGCGAGCCGCACCGTCGCGCCGAAGATCCCCTTTCCGTCCGCGCCGGTCACGCGAACCGTGAGGCCCGAATCGGCCCGAAGCGTCGCGTCGGCGAGCTCGACGGACTCGAGGAGCGGGTACAGCTCGTGCTCGACGGGCACGAACCCTTTCCCCGAGATCCGCAGGTGGAAGAGCCCCGCGCTCGGGGCGAGGATCTCGAAGTACCCCTGCGCATCGGTCTTGCCTCGCGCGGCGGCATCGGGGAGCTTGCCTTCGATCTCGAGCCGGGCCTTCGTCACCGGGTCGCCCGCCGGCAGCAGGAGGACCTCAGCCTCGGGGATCGGCCGGCCCGACGCGTCCACTGCCCGGCCCGACACGCTCAGCTCGGACGCACCAGCCGATGCGATCGCCATCAGAAAGACGAAGAGCCCGAGCAGTCCTCGCACCGTGGTCATGACGCACCCTCCCTCCGCCGCCAGCCGTGCGGACGAGTGTAGTACGACGGGACCGGGGACTTGGTCGAGGCGCCGCGTGAGGAGTGTTCACCCGAATCCTCCTTCGCACCACGTTGGAACGCTTCGTCCGCTTCCGACCTTCGGACCGCGTTCGATGCGACGTCGCAATAGGCCCGGGAGGCGAGGTCGCGGTTCGCCTTTCGGAAGCGCGACGGGGTCGTGCACGAGGTCGGCACCAGGGAGTTCGCCGGATTCGCCGCGCCGTCGCCGGCGCATCCGATCCGGAACCCGTACCCCGAGGCTCTCTTGGATCTCGTCGGAGGGGAACGAAAGGACCTGGTGCTCGCGGAGTTCCCCCGACTTGGCAAGCACCGGTTCCGGATCGGACGCAGAGCCCGGATGGTGGACAGCGCTGCGCTCGAGCCCTGCTGGCCCCGGTCGTAGCCCGCGGTTTTCGCGGCGCCCCTGCCTCGACCGCCGGCCTTTCAGCTCCCTGAGGGCGGGCCTGGCGGAGAGAGGTTCACGCCCGGTTTCTCGAGTCGACGAATCCGAGGACAGCGCTCACCACGACGATCGCGACGATGCCGGACCAGGCCGCGACGCTCGCCGCCGGAGGCGTCTTCTGGAGCGTGGCTCCTGCGACCGTCATGCCTGCGCACAGGGCGAGCATGCCGATCAACATCGACAGCCGGAAGCCGCCTGGAAGCACGGCCCGCGCGTAGAGGAAGGCGCCGACGACGACCAGCAGGATCTCGAGCCCGAGGGCGGCGGGCATGTTCTTCTCCCACAGCCCGGTCCCGAAGCGGATCGGAGAATCGCGGTCGAGCGGCAGGTCCTTCACGTGCACCACGGCGTCAAGGACGAAATGGGAGAAAACCGCGAGGGAGGTCGCGAGCATCGCACGCCGCGGCTGGCGCCCGGTCGTCCGCGCCCACCTCCACGCGACCGCGGCCGCCGCGAGCGACCAGGTCACGCATGCCACCAGGCTGTGGGAGTACGGGAAGACGAAGGAGAGGTACGGGTGGCGCGCGAAGTCCGACGGAACCACGACCTGCTCGAGTCCGACGAGGACGAAGATCCAGAGCAGCACGTCGAGGAGCAGCGCCGCGAAGACCAGGAGGCCGAGGTTGACCTCCCTCGCGAGCGGCTTGGCCGCCATCCCGGCCGCGACGTGTCCCACGAACATGCTCCGGAGCATCGCACGGCACGAGACGAGGCGGCAAGACGTCGGGCGTCTTCACGCCTCCCCCGACCCTGCTGAATCGGTGAGGAAGTCCGAGGTGCAGGCGAGCGGGCCGAAGACAGCCTGCGACTCCTCGCGCGCCGGGCCGAGAATGGGCCCCGGGGGGCGGCGAGATGCGGGCTGGGACTGGACCCTACGGCGGACGTGATCTGTCGCACCGTGCAATCTGTCGAGCCAGAACCGCCCCGCACGCGCACCGCCCGTCAATAGGATCCTCAGTCCTCAGTGGAGGCAGCCATGAAGACGATTCGTGTCGATCGACGCATCTACGACTATCTCCTGGCCGGCATTATTCACGAAGCTCCTGCTGCGCCCGCGGATCCGGCCATGCTGACGGGCGTCCTCGGGGCTCGGACCCTGCGACGTACTGTTCAAGTACGTCTCGGGTCCTCGCCCCTGCGGATGCCCGTCATCACGGCCGTCTCCACGGCTCGACTGAGCTCGCCGAAGTCGGTCTCGCGACGGATCTTCGTGAATAAAGCGGGCTAGCGAAAGCCGCTCCGCCCGGCGAAGCGATCTTCGCGACCCTGCGGCGCGAGCTGCACGTGCCGGAGGCGGAGGAGACCATCGAGATCGATGACGACTCGTACGATTTCCTGCTCTCCAGGGCCTCTGCTGTCGGCGAGTCGGCGTCGGATACTCTCCGGCGCAAGCTTCGCCTCGATGACACGCCACCCCATGTCGTGCCCGGCCTGGTCACCTTCCACATTCCGGCCGGAACAGGCACTCAGCCCTGGAACACGCCCGACACCGCCGTTCAGGCGAAGGTGGGAGACACGTTGCGTATCGTGAATGATGACGCCGTGCCCCATCAGCCGCACACCGACGGGGCTACGGGTCCGTTCCCGCACCCGAGCGCCGACATTCCGGCCGGAGGAGGGTCTGCTGATTACCTTCTCCAGAGAGCGTTTCAGGGGTCGCTGCACGATCACGACTCCGGGCCGAGCGCCAGGTTTTGGATCACGGTTCAGGCGGCGCACTGACCGGCTGAACCCCGCGGGCGACCTCGTGCGTCGGGTCGAGCTCTCCGGCGTGCGGCAGCGGGCACCACTACGTTGCGAGCGGCGAGAACGGCTGCGACGACGGGTCGCTCGGAAACCGATCGGAGGTCTTGCCCTGACCGATCCCAGTAGCGTGC
>CAVOVZ010000013.1:0-525642 GCA_963699985.1 Terriglobia bacterium | reverse complement strand
CGTGTTCCCCTGCCACTGCCCGACCTGCATGACCGCCGTCGTCTCGATCCCGTGCATGAAGATCGGGAGGTTCTCGTGGATCTCGAACACCGGCTCGAGGCCGGCGAGCGCCGCGAGGCGATCGCGGTTCGCGTCCACCCGGATCACGTCGGCGGAGACGCTGGTCACGTTCGCGCCGAGCGCCGTGGCGGCCTTGGCCGCCGCCGCCGGGTCCTCGCCGGGGAAGAGCATCAGATCCAGGCTGTACTCGTCCGAGAGGGCCTTCTCGGGGCTCTGCAGCGGAGCGCGCCCGATGGTCGGGGAGAGCTTGTACGCCGGATGGTAGGGATCGATGGCCAGGATGGCCGGGTGCGACTCGGTGACCGTGTGGGCCGCGCGATTCAGCCGCACGATGAAGACGGACCCGCCGAGCTCGCGAACGATCGCGCCGCCCTGCGCGACGATCGCTTCCCGAAGGTCCTGGAATGCCTGCATCCCGTCCGTTCCGGGACGCGCAACGAGGACGAAGTACTGCGCCTCCTGCCGGTCGAGCTTCACGGTCGTGCGGAGCTCTTCCGGGAACGCGGGGGTCCCGCGACGAAGATCGAAAGAGCCGACCTGGGTCCTGACGATCGTGGGACCGTCGGCGGTCGTTTCTTCCGCCTCGCCGTAGACCGGGCCCGTGGCGTAGAGCCACTGGTAGTTCGCGCGCGCGTACAGAGTCACCCGCTCGATCGAGTCGGGCTCCAACGCCGCTCCGCGGGGTCCGACGCCAGGCGTAAGGCCGCCCGAGGCTCCGGGCCGGCCGTTGGCGGCGGACGCGTTCAGAGCCGGCAGCAGGATCAGACTCGCAATTCCGACAACTACCAGAATCCGAGCCGCACCAGCGAGAATCCGGTTATGCATGCCCCTCCTCCCTCTAGCTTGGTTGGCTTTACCGTTTTGGAATCGAAACGGACAGGAACATTTACAAATACCCCTCGACAGGCACGCAACATTTACGGTGAGGGCGGGCGCCTGTCAAGAGTGCGTGGGAAGTCCCGTGCGGTTTCTCCGACCGCAGCTCCCGCGCGTGGTAGAATCCCACCCAATGTCGCGACGCGGGTGGGCTTGCAATCGACGCCGGGCGACGGGGAATTCGATCGAGGCAGGCGCGTGTCCACCGAGACGTGGGACCGATGGAGCGGGGGAGGGATGGTCACGAATCAGGCCAATCTGGCGGACAAGAAGTCTCAGGCGATCGCGCTCCTCGAGGAGAGGGCCCGCATCGTGGTCGCGCTCTCCGGCGGTGTGGACAGCGCGGTCCTCCTGGATCTCGCCATTTGCGCGGTCGGCCGCGCGAACGTGCTCGCCGTCACGGGCCGCTCGCATGCGGTCCCGGAGGCCGATCTCGAGGACGCTCGCAACGTGGCCCGCGTCCTCAGGGCGAGTCACGAAATCGTGGACACCAGCGAGTTCGATCGGCCCGGCTACCGCGCGAACGCCGGAGACCGCTGCTACCACTGCCGCTCCGAGCTTTTCGAGACGCTCGGTCGCATCGCGGCCGAACGGGGCTTTCGGGCCATCGCCTACGGCGCGATCCGGGACGACCTGGGGGATTTCCGCCCGGGAATGCAGGCCGCCGCAGATCTCGGGGTTTGCGCGCCGTTGCTCGAAGCGGGCCTGACCAAGCAGGACGTTCGCCGCCTCGCGGCCGAATCGAACCTCCCGGTTCGGGAGAAGCCCGCGAGCCCCTGCCTCTCCTCGAGGATTCCCGCCGGGATCGAGGTGACCCCCGAGAGAATCCGCCAGATCCGCGATGCAGAATCGGCCCTGAGGGACCTCGGATTCGGGCAATTCCGAGTCCGCTACCACGGAGATGTCGCGCGGCTCGAGCTGGACGACGACGGAAGTCGGAGAATCCAGGATCCAGACGTCCGGGTCCGGGTAGTGCAGGCGATTCGGGGCGCCGGATTCCGCTTCGCCGCGCTGGACCTGGAGGGGTTCCGTTCCGGGAGCCTCAATCCGTCCGACGTGCGGTTTCAGTCGATCCACCCCATCGAGTCGGGGGGCCAGTAGCGAAACACGACGCGCCCGAGGAACGCGCGGCGCGGCACCGGGCCGAACTGCCGGCTGTCGAAGCTGCGTGCCGCGTTGTCCCCGTGGACCACGAACCACTCCTCGTCCCAATCGACCGGTTGGTACGGACCCAGCGCCGGCGTCTCGCCGGCCGGCAGCGGGCCCGAGGCCACGCGCTTCACGACCGGCGGGCCCGAGGTCGGACCGGTGAGGAGCGCGACCTCGTTCGCCAGGGGACTGCGACGCCGGTAGGTCCAGAGGTCCACGATCACACGGTCTCCCGCGCGAAGTGCCGGCTCCATGGATTCCCCCGAGACCGCCCAAGGGATGGCCACACACCGGGTGGTCCAGATACAGAGGAGCAGGACCGCGGCGAGGGCCGCGGTGAGGTCGCGAAGGGTCCGAAAGGTCGGTAGCACGCTCAGCGGGTCCGGCGAGAGCGGGGATCGAGCGCGTCCCGCAACCCCTCGCCGAGCAGATTGCAGCCGAGGACCGCGAGGAAGAGGAACAGTCCCGGGAAGACCGCCAGCCACCATGCGGTGTCCACGCGATGGCGCGCCTCCTGGAGGAGGCCGCCCCAGGTCGGGGTCGGAGGGCGGACGCCAAGGCCGAGAAACGAGAGCGCGGCCTCCAGGAGGATGGCCCCGCCCACGCTGAACGATGCCATCACGAGCACCGGTGCGAGGGCGGACGGGAGAAGATGGCGCGCCGCGATACGGAAATGCCCGGCGCCGGCCGCGCGCGCCGACTGAACCATCTCCGACTCGCGGAGCCGAAGGAACTCGCCGCGAAGGTAGCGCGTGGCGGAGGTCCAGCCCGTGAGGCTGAGCACCAAGGCGAGCCGGATCGGGTCCGAGAGCCGGTCGAGCCAGGCGGGTCCGGCGGCGAGCAGCGCGAGCGCGAGCAGGAGCGCCGGGACGCAGAGAACCGCCTCGACCCCGCGCGAAACGACCGAGTCCGCTAGCCCACCGCGGTACCCGGCGATGGCGCCCAGGGGAAGCCCGACGAGCAGAGAGATCGCCGCGGTCAGAAGTCCGACGGAGATCGAGACCCGTGCCCCATGAACGACCCGAGCAGCCAGATCGCGTCCCAATCCGTCGGTCCCCATCGGATGCGCTAGCGAGGGGGGCTCGAGCACGACCTCGAGATCCACCGCGTTCGGATTCCGAGGGACCGGAGCCCGGAGCGTGGCGATTTCCGCCAAATCGAGCGGACCCGGGTCGCCGAAGACCTGCCGGAACGCCGGGAAGGACCTCCCGGCAGGCCCTCTGGCGATCCACGGGCGATCCGTGGCCAGGAGTGGGGCGAGCAGAGCGAGCGCCGCGAGCAGGGTCAGGATGAGCCCCCCTGCATGCAGCCCTGACACGACGCGGCCGGCGCTACGCACGCCCGCCCCCCGCCCCCCGGGGTCCAGGTCAATGTGGTGCGAAGCTTGTGCAACCTTCGAAAAGGCTCGACACGGCGAGGTTGCCAATGCGGAAAACGTCGAAACGGCGATGGCCCAACAAGCTTCGCACCACGTTGCATGTGTCGCCGCGCGTCCTGCGAACCAACCCGAGATACCCCCGTCGGCGCGCCTTCTCGGGGGCGCCGACGGCTCACCAAGATCGGCAGCGCATCGCGGACCGGGAACACTAGCGGTTTCCTCCGCGCGCCATCCTCGGGTCCGCCAGCTGGTAGGCTGAGTCCGCGGCGAAGATGCCCGCGACGGTGGCGGTGCCCGACAGCAGCGTCAACGCCATGATCACCGGCACGTCCCTCTGGCGCACGGCATCCGTGAAAAGAAGGCCGAGCCCGGGAATCGAGAAGACCGATTCGACGATGACGGAGCCCGCCACCAGCGCGGGCAGCAGGAATCCCGCGAGGGTCAGCAGCGGAATCGCCGCCTGCCGGAGTCCGTGACCGAAGAGAAGACGAGCGGAACCGATCCCCTTCGCGCGCGCGGCGCGAGCCGATTCGCCGAAAGCGCTCTCGATCAGATTGGTTCGAACGAAACGGGACAGATAGGCGAGGCCGCCGTAGCTCAGGCAGGCGACGGGAAGCGCCAGGTGAGCCGCCAGGTCCACGATCCTCCCAGCGAGGGGGCGGCTCGCGGCGCCTTCCGACGCCAAGCCGAAAAGCGGAAGCCAGCCGAGCCTCACCGAGAAGGTGATCTGCAGCAGCAGGGCCGCCCAGAACGCGGGGACCGCGTACGCGGCGGAGGCCACGGCACCCGAGAGACGGTCGAACCGGCTTCCCGGCCTCGACGCCGCGAGTCCGCCGACGGGAAGCGAAGCCGCGAACATCACGATCAGCGCCAGGGCGTTGAGGGTCACGGTCGTTCCGATCCGCTCCGCAATCTTGTCCGCCACCGGACGCCGGTCGTGAAACGACAGGCCGAGGTCCCCGCGGAGGAGGTCGGAAAGCCAGAGCCGGTACTGCCGGTGGAGGGGCTCGTCCAGGTGATACAGCCCGCGAAGCTCCGCTTCGCGCGCCGCGGTGAGACGGCGCAGGACCTCTTCACCCTCCGCGTCGGCGCCGGGCGCCGGCCCGCCAGGCGCCAGATGCGCGAGCGCGAACACCAGGCAGGTGATGAGAAACAGGGTGCCGGCTCCCGACGCGAGCCGCCGAGCAAGGGCTCGGAGCATGGGTCAGCGTCTCCTGGGCTCGCCGGCCCATCGCCACTGCCTCGCCCCCGGCGTGGGGTACCAGAGCCCGAGAAGGCTCTTCTCGATCCCCTCGAGATCCGGGTCGTGCAGCATGGGAGCAGCGAAGTAGAAGAGGCATGACAGCGGCTCGAGCTCGTGGAGCCGCTGCTGGATCCGGTCGTACACCGCGCGACGCGCCGCCGGGTCGAAGGCCTGGCGCCCCTCCTCGAGGAGACGGTCCACCTCGTCGTCATGGAAGCCGCCGTAGTTCATCCCGTGCTCGCGGGCGCTCGCGTGGTAGAGCTCGGACTGATCGGGCGTGGGAGAGAAAGAGAGCGCGGCCATCGCAGCCTGGAACGCGTGAGCTCGCCTGCGCTCCTGGAACGTGCGCCACTCCAGCTTCTCGATCGTCATGCGTACTCCCACCTTTCCCAGCGAGTCCTGGACCCACTCCGCCATGCGACCCGCGATCTCCTGGGAGGTGGCGGGGAGCAGCATCGTGAACGAGAACGGCACGTCGTCGCGGTCGCGCACTCCGTCGCCGTTCCGGTCGAGCCAGCCCGCCTCGCTGAGCAGCCGGCCCGCCTCCGCAGGATCGTACGGCCAAGGCTGGAGGGCCCGGTTGTACCACGGGGAGTCGGGGTGAATCGTCCCGACCCCCAATCGAGCCAACCCCTCGAGGGCCCGAGCCGAGAACTGCGCGCGATCGAGCGCGAGGACCATGGCTCGGCGCACCCGCGGATCGCCGAAGAACGGGTTGGTCCCATCCTGGTTCCACCCGATCAACCACGCGTCGAGCCGGTAGTACACGAACCGGGACAGGCGCTTCGCCCGAGGCTCGGAGAGCGATTCCCTCCAGAGGTCGGGTGTCAGCCCGAGAAGGTCCAGGTCGCCTTGCAAAAGGGCCTCGTAGGCGGTCCGCGGATCCGGGAGAATGCGGAACGAAATGCCGTCGATGCTCGGGCGGCCGTCCCAGTAGTCCGCGTTCGCCTCGAGCACGATCTCGCGGCCCGGCTCTGCGCGGACGAAACGAAACGGCCCGCACCCCACGGGCTTCCGGGAGAAGGAGCCCGTGAGGAAGGACTCGTCTTTCTTCGATGCGAGATGCTCGGGCACGATCGGGAGAGTCCAGGAGTCCAGGGCGTCCGGGAAGGGAAGGCGGTATGTGGCGCGCACCGTTCGATCGTTCGGCGCCTCGATCGAGACGAGGTTCTCGAACGCCGAGGCGTACGACCTAGACTGGGTCGCAGGATCCTGCACCTTTCGAGCGGTGAAAACCACGTCCCGCGCCGTCACCGGAGTCCCGTCGTGCCACCGGACTCCCTCGCGCAATTCGAACGTCCAGGTCAGTCCGTCGGGGCTCAGGCTCCAGGATCGGGCGAGTCGCGGCTTCGGGGTGAGGCTCGTGTCGTAGCGAACCAGGCTGTCCGTCACCAGCATCGCCACGACGTCGGAGTTCCTGTCCGTGTTTCCGATCAGGGAGAGAGAAGATGGATCGGCCCCCATGACGGTCCGCACCATGCGGCGCTCAGGCGAGACGGTCGGGCGACCCGTACACGCCGAGACCAGAACCACTGCGACCGCGAGGGCTCCGATGACCAGCGCGGCCACCATCGACCGCGTGGGATCCAAGCTCGTGCGCACGCTGCTACCTCCCTCGAGGGGCACGTCGGACACGTGCCGAGAAGGCGAATGGACGCGAACTGGAGGCTACGGGGACAGTCTCCCATGAAGCCCCGGCGCGTCGCCCAGGAACGATGAGAACCTCTGGGAGGCGCGAACCGGTCTAGAGTGAAAATACCGGGGGCCAGCCCCCGGACCCCCGCACCCGCGTACGGTGCAGTCCGGCAGACCGGCCTGCACCTCCCGCGGGTTTTCATCGCTTTCGGGTGACGCCCGTAGCTTCATGGGGAACCGGTATGAAGATGTTGCAACGGCGACCTTTTTCGCGCGACGAACTGACACCGGACTTCCCTCCCCAACCGCACATCAGACCGATCTTCATGATTGCAGGGTGAGGCCCCGGGGCCTCACGAGCGCGGTACGGGCGTGCAGCCCGACACCTCCGGAAGAAACAGCCCAACCGGAGCGATGCCGGTCTGCCGGCGTCGCGGAGGGCGGGAGTGGGGGGTCGGGGGCAAAGCCCCCGCGCCGCTGTTTCTTGGGAGAGACTGTCCCCGGAATCCCGGCTGGCCCCCTCCGATCCGCGACATCGCCGCGTTGCCTCCGTTCCTTCATCAACCTCCCGGCGCCCGCGTGCGCTTCTCTCAGCGGGTGGGAACGTCGCGTGTCGTGGCGTTTCCCGCGGCATCGAAGATCCGGACGGTGCGGGTTCCGCTCGGACCGGCTTGATCCGGCGTCAGCCGAAACGTCTCGCGACGCGAATCGCTCACTCCGTCGGTGGCACGAGGAGAGAAGAGCGTGCGCTCCCCCTCCAGGACCTCGGCGCGACGGATTGCCGACGTCGCATCGGTGGCGGAGACCTCCAGCGATCCATCGGCCAGCCGCCGTAGCTCGACGAGGGGCGCGGTGCGGTCGACCGTGATGCGGACGCCCGATGCGGCGACGATTTCCGTGCCTTCGTCGGGCGCGTTCGCGCCGCGGTCCGAAGCCACCGCGCGGATCTCGATCTCGCCCTCCGGAATCGACGCGGTGTCCCAGGACGCCTTGCCTTCCTTCCAACCGTCGTCCGTGTCGGAGCCCGAAGAAGATGGGCTCCCCGGATCGGACCGTGCGGCGGACTTCCACTCTCCGCCGGAGAAATCCCGGAACAGCACGTCGAGCGACACCGGGTCGCCGTCCGGATCCGAGGCGCTCCATCGGAATGCGAGCGTCCCTGCGGTCGCTTCGGGCGCCCCCTCGATGCGGAAACCCTCGATGATCGGCGGGCGATTCCGAGCCGCGTATCGGACGGCGACGGCGCGGACTCCCACCTTCGAGGCGGCCTGGCCCGTGAGCCGTACCCGCCACTGGAAGTAGCGTCCGGAGGGAACCGCCATCGGGCCGGTTCCGTCCGGGGTCGTGACAGCAGCGCTGAACGCGGACCAGGTCCCGTCGGGCTCGGCGCTGTTACCGCTGCGCGCCTCGACCTCGATCCCCGCAACCGGGCCCGCGGCGCCGTCCACGCTCCACCGCATCGCGCCCCACCGCGCGAGCGTCGAGGCGTCGAACGGACGCGAGGTGAACACTCCGCTCTCTTCGGGGGTCTGCTCGACGCGATACGCCGACGCGGGATTGCTGGTAGCCGCTACCAGGGCGGCGCCGGCCCGCACGAGCGAGGTGACCTGACCCTCCCGCAACGTGGCGAGCAGCTCGATCTCGTCTCGATCCCGTACCCGGTAGATCCGCGCGGGCTCGCCGGTTCCGAACACGGGGAGACCGTCCGGAGCGACCGCCAACGCCAGCGGAGTCTCGGTGGAGGATCGCCACAGCTCCTCCACCGCGCCGTCCGAGGCGATTCGAACGATCTGGCCGCGCAGCCGTCGTCCCCCTCGGGACTCGGGCTGTCCGAGGCCCTCGATCACCCCTTCGATGGCGCCCGCAGCTCGCTCGTCGATTCCGCCCACCGAGTCCGGGCCATCGCGAGCCGGAGGGGCGGCCGGAAGCTGGAAGCGCACCGCCGGAGGACGTGGCTCGGTCTCCGGGGAAGCGACGGTCGCCGCCACGACGGCGCCGTCGGGCTCGAAGGCGAGTTCGGCGACCTCGGAGAGGTCCGAGTCCAGGATCACCGTTGCACGACCTTTCGGATCCACGCGGTACACGAGCCCTCGCCCCGCTCCTCCCACGAGCACCCCTCCACTTCGTGGATCGAGTGCGAGCGCGGTCAGGTGCGTCTCGTCGCTGTCGAAAAGCGTCTCGGCTCGACCGCCGCCGCCGATCCGGAACAGAACCCCGCGCTCTCCCGTCGCGGCGTACACGTCTCCGCCGGGGCCCACCGCAAGCGACCAAACGTAGCGCTCGTGCGTCTCGCACCAAACCTCGCCCTTCCCGTCGGGGCGGATCCGATAGATCTTGCCTCCGGGCGAAGTGCCCGCGAGAACCGAGCCGTCATCGAGAACGGTGAGGGCGGTGACGATTGGTTCGCCCGCCGTGAACAGAACGCTCTCGGCTCCGCCGGGGGAGATCTTGAGGATCTGGCCGTCGGGTCCGGTGCCCAGGTATGTGTTGTTCTTTCCGTCCGACGTCACCGACCAGACCTGTGCCGCGCCCGCGTTGCCGTCTCCCGTCCCCAGGCGCGAGATCCGCGGCGCGAGGGAGAGCCGGCCCGAGGAGCTCACGGCGATCCCCTGCGCTTCGCCGCTCTGGAGCTCCCTGGCGTCGGGCGAGTAGGACCGGGCCTGCGCGGCCTCGACAGCCGGGCCCGGAGCCAGGAGGCCGAGGAGGATCGTCGCGGCGAGCGCGCTCGTGCCGCGTGCCTTCATCGCTCTTCCACCTCGACCTGCACCCGAGTGAAGCCCTCGATCTCGTAGTCCACCGGGATCTGCTCCTCGACGAGCGCGCGCTGCGGAATCGTCGAGTAGTTGCCCCGGCTGCGCGGTCGGGAGAGGATCGCCTGAGCCGACGGCGGGAGGTTCGAAAGTCGCGATCCGCCGAGAAAGACCCCGCCATCCTCGCGAACCGCGACGATGTACAGGCGATCGTTCCGAGGGACCCGGTTGATGATCTCGATCATCTGCGCGAGCTCTTTCGGTCTCGGCGGCGCATCTCCCGAGTCCATCCGGCTCATGGCCAGCGCGTCGCCAACCTGCAGGGTGAGCGGGCCCGAAGCCGTCTCCGCGGGGATCCGGATCTTTCGCCGCAGGAGCTGATCCGGCCCTCGAAAGGGGCTCAGCACCAGCGTGGCTTCCATCTCTTCGCCGGGGCGGACCCGGAACCGATCCAGCGTGACCCGACGCACCCGGGCGGTACGCGGCTCGTCGTAGTATTCGAGGATCAGGTTGATTCCGGCGATGCGCGGCGGGACCAGATCGTTGTTCATGAGGAGATACAAGAGGAAGGCCGACGTTGCCGTGGCGAAGTGCGGGGCCGAGGAGCCGGCGAACAGGTTGTCGAGCTCCACGTCCTCGTGCCCCTCGGTCTTGATCACCGAGCCTTCCTTCCATCGCAGGGTCACGTTGCCGGAGACCCGCTCGGCGCTCTCGATGATGCCGTTGAGAGATGCGTACAGGAGAAGCGGCGCGAGGAGAGGATCCTCGACGAGATCGAACGAGAACGACTGATCCCGGCCGCTCTTCCCTTTCACGGAAAGCTGGAGACGCACCGGGATCATCCGCGGCGGCTTGCCCAGCTCTCCGAGAATCCCCGCGGTCCGGTCCTGCACGATCGTTCCCACGTCGCCCAGCGGCGATGCGAGTCGCATCGAGCGATCCAGGCTCGGGAGCAGCGCCTCGACCCGCGCGGCGGTCAGGGGGAGGGAGACGGGGCCGAGTCCGAACAGCGGATGTCCGAACGCGAGAAGGCGGTTGCCCTCGGTCCAGGTGAGAGTCCCCGTCGCGGCGATCTCCACGTCGCCCTGTACCAGCTTGATGCCGACGGCCGATCCGGGCTCGAGTCGAGGCGGAGGGGACGCGCTCGCTCCGGCGCTTCCGGACTGGATCGGCGAGAGACCGACACGTCGCAAGCCGGCGAGCATTCGATCCAGCCCCGCGCCTCCGATGCCGGCGACGGAGACCGGGAGAGGCGACGGAGCGAGCCCCCGTGCTGGCGCCGCGATCCGGGACGGAAGGTCGATGTTGAGAAACTCGTCGAGCCGTTCGGGCGACCCGAGTCGTTCCCAGTCCGCCCGGGAGAGCCCGGAGACGGTCCGCGAGGCCACCGGCTGGCCGCCGCCGCGCGAAGCGACCGCGAGCATCTCGTCGATCGGGGTGATCCCGGCGATCGGCTCCTTGGCGAATCCCCAGGCGTAGGCGATGGCGCCGATCAGCTTGCCGTCCACGTACACCGGGCTGCCGCTCATGCCCGCCAGGATGCCCGTCTGCGCGAGCGGCCCGCCCGAGCATCGGCCCAGAATCAGATTCTGGCCCGGGCCGATGTTCGGAAGCGTGCCGACGATCTCGACATCGAAAGGATCGACGCGAGTCCCCTCGAACACCGTCTTTCCGATCCCCTTCATCCCCGCCCGGACGTCGCGGAACGGGAGCGTCGTCTCGTCCCCGCGCGAGGGAGACGTCGGGCAGAGCAGGAGCGGGACAAAAAGAAACGCGAGGGACTGTCTCGATCGGGGAAACCGCATGATCGGGAACGCTCTCCACGAGCCGTTCGAGAGGATACCACGCGACCGGTCCGTCCCGGCGTGACGGCACCGGCGAGCGCTGAGCGAGAGTCGCGGCCCCGATGGTCCTCCGCGGGGTGGCCCTAAGGCCTTGCGGATGCGCCGTGCACTACGACCCGGCATCCTCCGTTCCGACCGGCTTCGACCATGGCTTCGAGGGCCCGCGCGAGAACCTGATCCGGCGTCCCGATTCCCTCGCGCGGGGCGTCGGCCACGCCGATGCTCGACGTGGCCTTCCACGGAAGCGATGGGCGCGATGCCGTCGGCTTGGGCTTGAATACCAGGCGGCCCGTCTGATGGAGGAAGCGGATCGCGACCACCTCCGCGCCGGACGCAGGCGTGTCCGGCAGGATCGCGGCGATTTCCGGGCCGTCGGCCCGGAAGAGAAGGTCCACGTCGCGCACGCATCGGTGCAGCGTCTCGGCGAGAGCGTCCCGGAACTCCTCGAGGGCCGAATCGCCGGCTAAGGACGTCAGGCGCTCGCCGCCGTCCACGGAAAGCGCCACGACCGACACCGGGTGACGATAACGGACCGCCCGGGAGAACTCGTAGTCGAGCCGGGATCGGAACGCGGCCTTTCCGTTCGACGGCGCCACCACGGAACGGTTCCTGCTCGAGGCGGCTTGCAGCGCCCGCTCCATATGGGCAAGGCGTCTCGCGAGCCTCAGCACCCGCTCGCGAGAGACTGCGGGCTCCCGCATCCGGAGATCCGCGTCCGGATCCTCTCCCGCGGCCAGGATGGGTACGGGCCCTTCGCGGCCTCCCGTCGTCGCGGCGAGGACGGCTGCGGTCGTCGGCGCGTCCTCGCCGAGGACGAACAGGTGAGGGCGGATGTGGGCGACCTGCGCGAGGCCCGCGAGGCCTTCGGGGGCCTCCAAGAGCTCCACGCTGTCGTCGAGCGACTCGATCTCTCGTTTCAGATCGGTCGGAAGGCGGCCCAGGATCAGTACCCGCAGCGTCACGATCGCACCCTCGGGAGCCGGACCCGGTGCGTGCTCACATGCGGTCCGGCACTTCGATTCCCATCAAATGGAGCAGCTGCACCATCCCGTCGTGGTACAGCCGGACGATGGCGGCTCGCGTCTGCCGCACGATTCGATTCTCCTCCTGTGCCACCGGAAACCGGTGGTAGAACGAGTTGAACGTCTGGGCGAGAATGTAGGCGTGCTTGGCCACGCCGGCCAGCTCGAGCGTGCCGACGGCCTGCCGCACGACGTGGTCCACCCGGGAAAGCAGAAGCGGGATCTGCCAGTGGTCGGCCAGGGTGCCGTCGGGCAGGGCGGCTAGGTCGGCTTCCCCCGCCATGGTCACGGCTTGGACTTCCGCCGCGCCGTGACGGTCGGCCACCTTGGCGAGGATGTTCCGTGCGCGGACCACGGAGTACTGAAGGTACGGTCCGGTCTCCCCTTCGAAGGCCAGCGCGTCATCGAGGTCGAACGCGACCACGCGGTTCCGGGTGAAGCGGAGCATGTAATACCGGAGCGAGCCGACGGCGATCCGGTGGGCGGTCTCCGAGATCTTCTCCGTCGGCATCGAGGAGTTGCGCGCGGCGACCTCCCCGCGGGCCCGCGCGAGCAGCGTGTCCACGAGGTCGTCGGCTCGGACCCCGAGTCCCTTTCGCCCGCTCATCTCGAGATACGGCTTCGCGAGATCCGCCTCGGTCAGAGGCTGGTCCGGGAACATCGATCGTACGGCGGACGGCGTGAGCGCGACCATCTCGTAGGCGAAATGCGTCGACTTCTCCGCCTCGGCGTCGTGCCCCAGGCTACGCAGCGCGAGGGCGACGACGCGCTGCAGGTAGCTCTGCCGGGTGTCGATGACGTTGATCACGCGTTCTGCGTGCCCGAACGCGGGGGCGCCGGCGGCGGCTTCCCCGGACGTAGTGCTCCACAGCGGATACCGCGCAGCTCCCGGCGACCAATCGAACGGCCGGTAGCGGAAGTCTCGGCTCAGGAGGCCGAACTTCCACATCTGGTACGCGATGTCCTTGCCCACGTAGGTGACCGTGCCGTTGGACCGGACGATGATCTTCTGATCCTCGCCGGCGCCGGGATCGGTGCCGGGGAGGTCCATGACGAAGCAGCCGTCGTTCTTCCCGCCCGTCGCCTGGTGGATCGCCCCCGCCTCCCGCAGGAGTCGGAACGCGTCGTCCCAGAATCGATGGCCCAGGACGTCGCTCTCCTTCGGAAGAAGGTCGTAACGAACGCCGAGCCGCGCCATCGTCGCGAGGTGGTGCTCCACCATCCGGTGCGCCAGGTGCGCCGCGAGCTCCGCCGTCGGGTTGCCGCCTTCTTCCATCTCCTTGAGCGTCGCGTCTCGATGGCCGCGACGCGCGGGGTCTTCCTCGTAGAACCGGGTGACCTCGGCGTAGAGGTCCCAAGCCAGGTAATCGAAGCGCTCGCCGCGGGAGAGGAGCGCGTCGGGGTGGTACCTGGACCGGACTTCCTCGATCCCCTCCCTGCGGAGAACGCGAAAGCCAACCACCAGGTCCGCGACCTGAACTCCCGTGTCGTCGATGTAGTTCTGCACCTCCACCCGGTGGCCGAGGTGGCGCAGGCAGCGCACGAGAGTATCGCCCAGCACCGCATTGCGCAGATGACCGATGTGCGCAGCCTTGTTCGGGTTGATGTTCGTGTGCTCGACGACGATCTTCCCGCCGGTTTCCGGCGCCCCCGGCGCCTCACCCGCGACGAGCCAGCGGCGCAGGCATGCGGTGCGGTCCAGGTACCCGTTCAGATACCCGGCTCCCGCGACCTCGAGCCGCACGATGACCGGGCCCGGCGCGAATCGCCCGGCGACAGCTTCGGCGATGACGCGCGGCGGGCGCCGGAGCGTTCGCGCCAGCTCGAAGCAAATGGGCGAGGCCAGGTCCCCCAGCTCGGCGGACGGCGGTTCGGCAAGGGGCACCGCGTCGATCTCGAGGCCGAACGCCTCGCGGACCCCACGCCGGATGACCTCCTCGAAGACGCGTTCGGGATTCACGAGCAAAGGCCCCCCGATCGAGCAGCGGACTATAGTGCAGCGCCGAACGATGGTTCAACCGGAACGTCGCACGGGGGTGTACGACAGGAAAGTGACGAGGAGGCAGATCGAGACGAATCGGGGACAGGCTTCCATGACGCCCGAGGCGTCACCCTGAAATGCTGCCAACGTCCCGCGGAAATGCACGCCGGTCCGCCGGCCTGCTCCTCCCGCGGGGCTGGGGTCCGGGGGCGTGCAACGTGCGCCTTCGTACGAGTCGTCTCCGACGCCTCGGGGCGTCACTCGGAAGCTGATGAAGCTCCGCAGGAGAGACGGGTGAGCGGCCAGGTCCACGCCGCCGGCGAACATCCACCGCATGAATGACGCGGTGAGGCGCACGGACCGGCCCCGATTCGCCGGACCCGTCCTTGCAGGCGTGAGACGAGTGCCGGGCCTATATTCCCCCCGTGGCGAGCAAACCCGGACGGGGGAGGAGAGACGGCGTCCTCGACGCCGCGCGCGGGCGCACGGACGGATCGGCCGAACTGGGTCGATCTCTCTCCGCGGCGCCTCCGACGTATCTCTTGGGAGCGCTCGACAATCCGGAGCTGAACGACGAGCATTTGAGCCTCCTGCTCCGGAATCCTTCCGTCACTCCCGCGATTCTCCTTCGCGTGGGCTGCGATCGCCGGTTCGGCCGGGCGAACGAAGTGAAACGGGCGCTCGTGCGTCACCCGAAAGTCCCGGTGTCCCTCGCGCGAAGCGTCCTCCCCCACTTGTACTGGCGCGACCTCGCCGAGCTGGCGGACGACCCGAAGGTCGTGCCCGGAGTGCGGCACCGAGCCGAGGAGGTGCTCAAGAAGCATGTCGAGGCGATGGCTCTCGGCGAGAAGGTCAGCCTCGCGCGGCGAGCGACCCGGAGGGTGATTGCGACGCTGATCGAATCGGACCAAGCGCCGGTCCTTCATGCCCTGCTGGGGAACGGACGGCTCGTCGAGGCCGACGCACTGTCCCTCGCTTCGAGCGCCGAGATCCCTCGCGAGGTGCTGGCGTCGATTGCCGACCACCCGGCGTGGGGACGGCGGTACGAGGTTCGGTGGTCGCTCGTCAGCAATCCCAGGACTCCCGTTGCCGCCGCCCTGCGGCTCGTGGCGACGCTCTCGAAAGAAGATCTGGAACGTCTGGTCCGCGACCAGAAGGTGCCGAGGATCGTGCGGGTCGGCGCAGATCGGCAGCTCGCGTCCCGATTTTCCGCGCCGCGCCGCGGCGCGGGTGTACGACAGAAAAGTGGCGAGTAGACAGATCGCCGCGATTCGGGGACAGCAACCGAATTTCGCGAGCCCGCAAGTCATTCAAACCACGAGGCGTTGTGCGAGATTCGGTTGCTAGAGTGAAAATACCGGGGGCCAGCCCCCGCACCCGCGTACGGTGCAGTCCGGCAGACCGGCCTGCACCTCCCGCGGGTCTTCATCGCTTTCGGGTGACGCCATGAGCTTCATGGGGAACTGGTATGCAAGCGCGGGGGCTCCGCCCCCGCGCCACCGGCTCCCGCGGGAAATGCACGCCGGCGGACCGGCGTGCATTTCCGCGGGACGTTTTCATCAATTTCAGAGTGACGCCTCGGGCGTCATGGAGGACTGTCCCCAATTCGCAGCATCGTCTCACCACTTCTCTGTCGTACACCCGACACGGCGCCCGCGGTTGACAGTGGCTCCGCCTAGTCCCTAGAATCGCGGTTCGACCCGCCCGGGGATCCCTCATGTCCTCTTTCGGAGAAGAACTCAGACGCGAGCGCGAGCTGCGCCACATCAGCCTGAGGGAGATCTCCGACGCCACCAAGATCAGCATGCGGTATCTCGACGCGTTGGAGCGCAACGACTTCCGGCACCTTCCGGGCGGCGTGTTCAACAAGGGGTTCGTGCGCGCGTACGCGAAGTTCATCGGCGTTGACCCCGAGACCATGGTGAACGCCTACCTCATGGAGCAGCGAGAGCAAGAGGCGCAGGGGCGGCAGCAGAAATCCGACGGCCCTCGGCGCGCATCCGAGACGGGACGAGCGGGACTCCGTTCCGAGCCCGGACCCGATGCCCGCGTCCGGAGAAATGTCTGGGTTGCTGCGTCGCTGCTCGCTCTCCTGCTCGCCGTCTCGTTGCTCGTCGGCTTCATCGTCGTTCGGTACCGACGAACCGGCGGGGTGGGCTGGGGCGGTGTCATCGCCCGCACGAGCCCGGCGATCGCGGCGGCGCTCTCCGGCGAGGCGTCGGGGGGCCGCGGGTCTGTCGGGTCTTTGGCCGGCGTCGTGGCGGACGAGCCGACGCGATGAGCCTCCCGGATCCAGTCCAGACGCTCGTCGAGCGCGTTCTGGCGGGCCACGCGCCGCTGCCGCTGCGCGAGGCGGCGGCGCGTGGCGCCCTGCCGCTTCCTCGGGCGGCCCTGACGCGTCTGTTCGTTCATCTCGTCGGCGATTCCGAAGAGCATGTCCGAAATCTCGCGAAGGCGAGTCTGGACGGCATGGAACGAGACACGGTGTCGGAGGTCCTTGCCGACGGCTCGTGCGCACCGGAGGTGCTTCGACATTTTGCGTCCCGGGCAGTGCGGGACGCGGCTCTCGCCGAGCGCATCGCGTTCCACCGCGCCGCGCCGGACGACGCCCTGGCCATCCTCGCGTCCGGTGGCAACTCGTCCGTCATCGATCTCGTCCTGACGAACCAGGAGCGATTGCTCGCGAGCCCCGGGTTACTGGATCGCCTCACCGTGAATCCCGCGCTGAGGCCCGACCAGCGCGGGAAGATCCTCGATTTCATCGAGGGGCTCGCCAGACAGGGGGTTGCGGTGGCGCCCCCGGAAGATGCCGGTCCTTCGGACATTCCGGAAGATCTCGCACCGGAAGAGGCTGCCCGCATCCTGGAGGTGGACGTCGGGGAGCTGTACGCCGCCAGCGAGATCCTCGGCGGCGAAGAGTTCGAGTCCGCTCCCGACCTCGAGGTTCGCAGCGCCTACAAGAAGATCATCAAGCTCGGCGCGGCCCAGAAAGCCATGCTCGCCATGAAGGGCGGCCGCGACGAGCGGACGATCCTGGTCCGGGACACGAACAAGGTGGTGGCCCTGTCGGTCCTGAAGAACCCTCGACTGACCGATCAGGAGGTGGAGGAATTCGCTCGCTCCCGCGGCGTCGCCGAAGAGGTCCTTCGGGCGCTCGGCTCGAACCGCGAATGGGCGAAGCGCTACTCGATCGCTTCCGCTCTCGTCCACAATCCGCGCACGCCGCCGGGGATCTCGCTGAATTTCGTCCAGCGACTCACCACGGAGGATCTGAAGGACCTTGCCCGCGACCGGAACGTGCCCGAGCTCATCCGGAGGTCGGGGAAGCGTGTGTTCGAAACCCGCACGCAGAAGTCGGCGATGAAGGTCGGCAGGAAGCACTGAACCTCGAGAAGGAGCCCGCATGCGCCTGCTCAGGGAGATCCGGAACCTCATGGGGAGCTACCACGTGAAGTCCGGCATCTACCACTACTACCGGAACGAGTTCAAGCAGGCGGTCGACTTCTTCCGGCGCGCCCAGGCCGAGGGGGCGTCCCTCTCCGAGACGGATCGGAAGACGGCGCGCTATTACCTCACCGAGACGTTCGTCGCCTCGGCGGAGCGGCTCGAGCGCAAGTCCGATCTGGACGCGGCGGCGCTCGACTACGCCCGGGCGGCGGAGGTCGCTCCCGCGTACCCCGACATCCGCTTCCGTCTCGGCCGCGTGCTCGAGCGGCTCGGGCGCTACGCGGAGGCGATTGACCAGTACCAGCAGGCGATCGCGTGCAACGAGGAGTATCTGGACGCGCGCATCGCGCTGGGATTCTGTCTCCTGCGCGCGGGTCGCACGGCGGAGGCCACGCAGGCGTTTCGGCGGGCGCTCGATCGGAAGCTGGAGCAGGTTCGCGTTCCCTGCGAGAAAGGGCTCGAGCACGTCGCCGCGGGACGGCTCGTCGAGGCGGAGGAGATGCTCCACGCCGCGTTCCTCCGCTCTCCGCACCGGTTCGAGGATCGGCACCGTGCGGCGCTGGAACATCTGAAGGCCGAGGAGTACGATGACGCGCTGGATCAGCTCGATCAGGCCATCGCGCTCGATCCGACGTATCCGGATCTGCACAATTTCCGCGGTGTCGCCTTGTGCGAGCTCGGCCGCGTGGAGGAAGGAAGCGCGGCGTTCCGGCGGGCCATCGAGCTCAAGCCCGGCTACCCTGTGGCGCAACTGAACCTGGCGTTTTCGTATCTTCGTTCCGGCCGGCTCAAGGAAGCGGAATCGCAATTCGAATCGATCCTGGAACAGGATCCGACACAATCGGCCGCCGCGGTCAAGCTCGCGGAGCTCAGCAGCGGGGGTGGACAGGAGACGCGCAGAGCGTCGCCTCGCGGGGGAGTCCGGTGATTCTCAGGGCGTTCGGCTGCAGCGACGTGGGGAGGGTCCGCGAAACCAACGAGGATCAGTTCCTCGTGGATCCGCTCGTCGGGTTGTACGCCGTCGCCGATGGGATGGGCGGGCACGCCGCCGGCGAGATCGCGTCCGAGATCGCCATCCGCTCCATCGCCGATTGGATCCGCGAATCGTTTCGCACCGGCGCCGCCCCCAGTCTGGACGAGGCCCGCGAGCGTCTCGAGACGGCGGTGACGGCGGCGAATCGGAAGATCTACGAGTCCGTGGCCGCCAACGCCGATCGGCGGGGGATGGGGACCACCATGGTCGCGATGCTCGCGCTGAGCGACCGAGCTCTGATCGGCCACGTCGGCGATAGCCGTGCGTACCTTCTCCGCGGGGGGCGGCTCCGCCTCCTGACGAGCGATCACTCCTGGGTGAACGAGCAGGTGAAGGCCGGTCTGCTGTCCGAGCAGGACGCGTACCGCCATCCGATGCGAAACGTCGTGACCCGGGCTCTCGGCGGAAGGGCCGATGTCTCCGCTGACGTCACTTCGGAGACGCTCCGAACGGGAGACACGTTTCTTCTGTGTTCGGACGGCCTGAACGTCATGCTTTCCGACGATCAGATCCGCGAATCGCTCCTCAGCTACGGCGACGACCCGGAAGCGGCGTGCCGAGCGCTGGTGGATGCGGCCAATGCCGGAGGGGGCGAGGACAACACGACGGTGATCGTCGTCTCGGTCTCTTAAGAAACAGCGGCGCGGGGGCGCTGCCCCCGAACCCCCGCTCCCGCCCTCCGCGACGCCGGCGGACCGGCATCGCTCCGGTTGGGCTGTTTCCTCCGGAGGTGTCGGGGCGCCCGCCCCGTGCGGCCGCTCCTGAGAAACAGATTCTCGGGGGCTTTGCCTTCGAACCCCCACTCCCGCCCTCCGCGATGCCGGCAGACCGGCATCGCTCCGGTTGGGCTCGTTTCTTTCCGAGGTGTCGGGAGAACGCCCGTGAGGCTGTTCCTAATCCGCATGATTCACGAAGCTCCTGCCGCGACCGACTTCGGCGAACTCAGTCGAGCCGCGGATCCGGCCATGCTGACTTGCGTCCTCGGGGCTCGGACCCTGCGACGTACTGTTCCAGTGCGTCTCGGGTCCTCATCCCTGCGGCTAACCGTCATCATGCCCGTCTGCACGGCTCGACTGAGCTCGCCGAAGTCGGTCTCGCGACGGACCTTCGCGAATGATGCGGGCGAAGATCCGGGTCTCGGCGACAGCGAGGTCGGTCCGGCGCGGTGAGATTGCCGCGGAGAAGTCTGTAAGTTTCGGCAGCGCAACAGGTTCGAGTTGACGCTCCCCACAGGAACCATTATATTTTGAGGGTTCGGCGCCGATCAGGAAAAAGGAGCGGCATGGAACGTTCGACCGTTGAACGACGAGGGGGCTGCCGACGGCCGACCGCTCGACGCGGCCGCGTCGCCTGGGTTCCCTTGCTCCTCTGTCTCGGTACGCTCGGGCTCCCGGAGCGCGCCGTGGCGGAACCCCTCGTGGTGGCTCGCCCGGCGACCCGGGCCCAGGCAGTCGCGGCGCTTTCGGGTGGGGCCGATTCTCCGTTCCCATGCCTCAGCCCGCTCGTTCAGACGCTCGCTGAGGACCCCAGGGCCGGCAACCCCGCGGCACGGCGCGCGATGGCGCTGCTGCAGGGAGGAAGCCATCTTCCCGCGGAGCGCCGCTGGGTCGAGCCGGACGGAACCACCATCCGGTTCACCTCGGCCAGGGCGTCGTTCGACCGGCTCGACCCGATCGACAGGAACGCGGATGGCAGGCCGGATGTGTTCGAGGCGGTTCTGGAGGGGTTCGGCGACGCACGTCGGGTTCTTTCGGGACGTCTCGGGCTGTCGACCCAGGACTCGGTCGAGGTCCTGCTCGTGGACCTCGCTCCGAGTCTCGAAGGCTTCGTGATCCCGGCGGGCGGTGCCTCGGGTCGACCGATGATCGTCCTCGACGCCTCGCCCCAGCGGGGGCTCGCTCAGGCTCGGGTGGCTGCCGCGCACCAGTACGCCCACGCCGTGGCTCTCGATCTGGGAGCCGGGCTTCCGGCAGACTGGTCCGAGGCCCTGGCCACGTGGACGCGCATCCGGTCGAGCGAGAGCCTCGACGCCGAGACGGTCGCACTGGTCGGGCGTCGGCTAGATCGGCTGCACGAAGGTCTTCTCTCGGATCTCATCGATCTCGCATCCGGAAACGCGGCGTGGCTCGTGTTCCTCGAGGAGGAGTACGGACCGACCGCGCTCCGACTGGCGCTGGAAGAGCTGGCCGGGGGAGGGCCGGCCGTCACTGCGTTCGATCGCGCCCTCCGGCTCGTCGGCGCCGACGGATTCACCGCCGCATTTCGCGAATTCCATCTCTGGTCGATTCTTGCCGGGGACCGTTCGGACGGATTCCACTTCTCGTTCGCAGACCGGCTCCCCTCGCCGCGATTCTCGTCAGAGACCGTCGGGCTTCCAGCCCTCGCCGTTCAGGCGGATCCTTCCGTGGCGTCGCTCGGCGCCGTGACGGTCCTGCTCCGGCCCGAGATGGTCGCGGGGGGATTCGCGGTGCGATTCGACGGACAATCTCCGGGAGACTGGGAGGCGGATCTGCTTCTCGTCCGGCGCGACGGGGCCCCCTATCGTCTGTCGCTCCCGCTGGACGACGGCGGGTCGGGCGAGGTCCGGGTGCCGGCGGCGGGAGTCGCGGAGGCGCTGCTGCTCGTGCGAAACCTCGACCCGTACTCCGAATCGACCGCCACGTACTCCTGGTCCGCCCGCGAGGTCAAGGGCTACCCGTTCGAGATTTCCTCCCTGGGCGCGGAAGCCGGCGTGGATGGCTCGGCCGCCACCGTCACTTGGGAGACCCGTTCCGAGGATGGGCTCGTGGGCTTCAACGTGCTTCGCCGGGAGGAAGGCCAGCGGGAGTTCGTCGTCGTCAACCCGGTCTGGATTCCCGCGCTCGGCGACGATGCCACTGCCGCCGCGTATCGATTCGTCGACGCGAGCGCCGATCCCGACGTTGCCCACGAGTATCGAATCGAGGCGGTGACGGAAACGGGGCTCACCAGCGAAACCGACTCGGTCACGCTGGGTGCTCGCGACGACGCCCCGTAGGGCAACTCGTCCGCGATCCGCTCCACCAACCGAGAACGCCGGCGGCAAGCTGGCTCGCCCCTTCCCTCGACGTTCGTGGCTTCCGGCGGGGTGGTCTCCTTCGTTCGATGAAAAGCCGACCTCACGGAGGTGAGAGGCTCACGAGCAGCAGCGCCACGCAGTTGTTCGCGGCGTGAACCAGAATCGCCGGCCCCAGCGAACCGGTCGTGCGTCGGAGCCACGAGAGGACGAGACCCATGGCCGCCAGCGACGCGACCAGCACGGGTCCTCCCACCTGCGCGTGCAGCGCACCGAACGCGACCGAGGTGAGGATCGCCGCACCGATCGGCGGCCAGTCCTGGAACACCCGACGGAACAGCGCCTCCCGGAAGAAGACCTCCTCCACGAAGGGAGCCACGATGGACGCCGCGAGGACGACGCCGAGCCCGGCGATGCCAGGTGGAATGTCGGGAACGCCCGAGTACGGTTCGCCCGTGAGGCTCATGGTCCACGCTCCCACGAAGTTGACGGTGAAGAGCGCGGCGAAGCCCACCCCGCAGCGAGCGAGATGCTCGCGACGCACCCGCAGGTCGAGGGCGCCGGGCGAGAGGCGCAACACGAGCCAGGCGCCGAACAGGAGGCCGCCCTCGGTAGACAGCGCTTGAACGAGAAACGGGACCGCAGCGAGGCCGCGACCCTCCGTCGCCGCCGGAGTGCCCGTTCCGAGAACACTCGCCGCGAGGGCCTGCAGGATCGCCGCGGCGAGAACCGCGGCGGCAAGGGCCATCGCACCCACGGCGAGGGGGAGCAGGAGCCGTCGTCCGCGTCCCGGAGAGGGCGCGAGAGCGTCGGCGCGCTCGGACGCGGCGGGCGGGAGGCGGTCCATGTCGAAACGCTAGCATGCGCGTGCGCTTGGACGCGATTCGAGGGATGCACGACCCGGAGGCGACGAAGAGGCGTCGACGCCCGGTTCGCATCGCGACCGCACACGCCGGACGCGGCAACGGCACGAGCGATGGCTATGGTACCCTGCCGTCCGCATGGAATCTGCGCACACGGTGGTTCTGCTGGCGCTCTGGTACGTGGTGTTCCTGCTGTCGCTCACGTGCCATGAGGCCGGGCACGCGTTCGTCGCCTGGCGAGGCGGAGACGATACGGCGTTTCGCGCCGGTCAGGTGAGCCTGAATCCGTTGCCCCACATGCGGCGCGAGCCGATCGGTACCGTCGTGGTCCCGCTCCTGACGTTCTTCCAGTCGCAGGGCAGCTACATGATGGGCTGGGCGAGCGCTCCGTACGATCCGAGCTGGGGACGTCGCCATCCGGGGCGCGCGTCGCTGATGGCGGCCGCGGGACCGGCAGCGAACCTGGTTCTCGCCGCGATCGGCTTCGTCGGGCTCCGGCTCGGGCTCTCGGCCGAGCTCTGGACGTTCGCGCCCGAGGGTTTGTTCCGCATCGACCGCCTCGTCGTGGCGGCGCCTGGGGGCTCGGGCTCGGTGGACGGGCTCGGCCGGATGCTGTCGATCCTGCTCGTGCTCAACGTCGCGCTGTTCCTGTTCAACCTTCTGCCGCTGCCTCCCATGGACGGGGCCTCGATCCTCGCAGGGTTCGTCACGCCCTTTCGGCGCGTTCACGAGACGATGCTGGCGACCCCGTTCGCTTCGCTCGGCGGACTCTTCGTGGCGTGGGCCGTGTTTCCGAAGATCTTCGGCCCCGCACTGTCGTGGGTGCTGGAGCGCCTGTACGGTTGACGAGGGGCGCGCGAGGTCCGAAAGCCGGATCAGGGAAGCGGGAGCGACGGGGCGAGGACCAGGAGCCGCATCTCCGTGTAGTCTTCGATGGCGAAGCGGGGCCCCTCCCGTCCGAGTCCGGATCCCTTTACCCCGCCGTAGGGCATGTGGTCGGCGCGGTAGGTCGGAACGTCGTTCACGACGAGAGCTCCCACCTCGATTCCTTCCCAGGCGGCGAGCGCGACCGAAAGGTCCTTGGTGAAGATCCCCGCCTGAAGTCCGAACTCCGATCGGTCCACCGCCGCGATCGCCTCGTCGATCCTGTCGAACGACTCGACCACGACCACGGGAGCGAAGACCTCGAGGGCGCAGACCTTCATCTCGGGGGTGGTTCCCGTGAGCACCGTGGGCCGGACGACGCTTCCCTCGCGCGTGCCCCCGCAGAGGACCCGCGCACCCGCGCGCACGGCCTCGAGGATCCAAGCCTCCACGCGGCAGGCGTCGTCCCGCGAGATCAGGGGGCCGACGGTCGTTGCCTCGTCGAGCGGGTCTCCCACCGCCAGACGCTCCGTCTCGGAAACGAGGCGCTGCACGAACCCTGGGAACACGGCGGAGTGCGCGAACACCCGCTGGACCGAGATGCAGCTCTGACCGGCGTACCCGAATCCACCCGCGACCACACGCATCACGGCCACTTCGAGGTCGGCCGTCCGGTCCACGACGACTCCCGCGTTCCCTCCCAGCTCCAGGACGACTTTCTTGCGGTCCGCCCGCCGCCGGAGGTCCCATCCGACCGCCGGCGAGCCGGTGAACGAAACCGCGCGCACCCTCGGGTCCTCGACGAGCGCGGTGGCATCGCCCCCCGCCAGCGGGAGGACCCCGATCGCCTCTTCGGGAAACCCCGCCTCGATGAGGAGGGCCGCCAGATCGAGGGCGGGGGAAGGGGTCTGCGAGGCCGGCTTCAGCACGAAGGAGCATCCGGCGGCCAGCGCCGGAGCGACCTTGTGCGCGACCAGATTCAAAGGGAAGTTGAACGGAGTGATGCAGGCGACCGGTCCCACCGGGAAGCGCCGCGTGATGCAGAGGCGACCCTCGCTTCCCGGCAGCGCGTCCAGGGGGATCAGCTCTCCGCCGATCCGCCCCGCTTCCTCCGCGGCGAAGCGGACGGTGTGCACCGCGCGGTCCACTTCGCCGCGGGCGAGGGTCAACGGCTTGCCGGCCTCCTTCGCGATCGTTCGGGCGAAGCGCTCGCGCTCGGAGGCGAGGCGGCGGGATGCAGCGAGCAGGAATTCGGAGCGCTTGAAGCTCGGGAGCCGACGCACCGCTTCGAAGCCGCGTCGCGCGGCGTCGATCGCTTCGTCGAGGTCCCGCGGTCCCGGTCGAGCCACCTCCGCCACGACCGATCCGTCGAAGGGGCTCCGGACCACGTACGTCTCGGTCCCCATACGAGGCCGACCGCCGACGAGGAACGGACGCGCATCCATCGACGGGAAGGGTAGCATGATGACGAGGGACGGGGCGGCGTTCCGCCGCGTTTCCCCACCCCGGGTCATGCCACCTCTGGACGCGCTCGATCCGCGGTGCCATGCTGCTCGCTCCGGCACGCGCGGGTCGGCGCAGGAGGATCCTCATGGTGCACCTTTCCGAGGTCCTGCACCTGCCCGTCCTCGACATCGCAGGTTCGCGCCTGGGACGGCTCATCGACCTCCAGGTCGAGTCCGTGGGGTCCCGCGTCGAGTGGGTCCTTTTCGGGAACCGCCGGTCCACCCTCCGGGTTCCCTGGAGCAGCGTCGACACGTTCTCGCCCCTCGCGCGTCGGATCGTGCTCGCCGAGACGGCGAAGCCGATCCCGTACGATTCCAACGGCGAGCTGCTCCATCTGCGCCGCGATCTCCTCGATAAGCAGATCATCGACGTGCAGGGCCGTCGCGTCGTGAAAGTGAACGATATCCTGCTCGAATTCTCCGAGGGGCACCTGCTGCTCCGCAGGATCGAGGTGGGCCTGGCGGGCGCGGTCCGGCGGCTTCTGACGGGTGTGGTTTCCCCGCACCTCGTGCGGCGGCTCGCCGAGGGGGTCTCGCAGCGCGTCATTCCTTGGGACTACGTGGCGATGGTCGAGCCCGGCTCCGCGCGCATCCGGCTGAAGGTGCACCAGCAGCTGACGAAAATGCACCCCGCGGACCTGGCGGACATCCTGGAGGATCTCGGCCGGGTGGAGCGCAAGGCAGTCGTCTCGAGCCTCGACCCCGAGACCGCCGCGCAGGCCCTCTCGGAGGCCGACCCGAGCGTGCAGACCTCCGTCGTGGAGGACATCAAGCCGGACCTCGCCGCCGACCTTCTCGAGGAGATGCAGCCCGACGAGGCCGCCGACATCCTCGCCGACCTCTCGGAGGCGCACTCGCGTGCCGTCCTCGAAGCGATGGGGGCGGAGGAGGCGGTGGAGGTGCGGGAGCTCCTCACGTTCCAGGAGGACTCGGCGGGGGGCCTCATGACCACGGACTTCTTCCGCGCGCGCTCCGACTGGACCGTGGGCCGGACCATCGAGGCGCTTCGCGAGGTGGACGAGGATCTCGTGGGTGAGCTCGACGAGATCCCGGTCGTGGAGGGAGACGACCAGCTTCTGGGCGTGGCGCCGCTCGTGCGGATCGTGCGGGCGGCACCGGACCAGCCCGTGGCAAGCGTGATGCGGCGCGAGGCGCGCGCCGTGAACCCCGCCACCCCGTTCCCGGAGATCGTCGAGCGTTTCGAGAAGTACAACCTCCGCGCCCTCATGGTGGTGGACGAGTTCTCGCGGCTGGTGGGGCTGATCAGCATCGAGGACGTGTTCAGTCACCTCGTTTCCGAGGACTGACCGGATGGCGCTGCGACGGCCGCTCCGCTGGCTGTGGATCCAGATCGGCCTCCTGGTGGCCGTCATGGGCCCCGGCGTCATCACGAGCAACGTCGACAACGATGCGGGAGGGATCTACACGTACTCCCTCTGCGGCGCGCGGTACGGATACTCGCTGCTGTGGATCCTCGTGCCGGTGACGGTCGTTCTGGTGATCGTGCAGGAGATGTGCTCGCGCATGGGGGCGGTGACCGGGAAAGGGCTGGCCGATCTCATTCGCGAGGAGTTCGGGCTCCGGACGACGTTCCTGGTCATGATGGCGGTCCTGTTCACGAATCTGGGGAACACGGTGGCGGAGTTCGCAGGCCTCGCCTCCGGCCTCGAGGTCTACGGGATCAGCCGATACGTCTCCGTGCCGCTCGGCGCCGTCTTCGTATGGTGGCTCGTCGTCTTCGGGACGTACAAGACCGTCGAGAAGGTCTTCCTCGTCGCATGTCTCTGCTATCTCGCCTACCCTCTTTCCGGATTCCTCTCGGAGCCGGACTGGGGCGCCGCCGCGCGCGGCTGTCTCATCCCGTCTCTCGATCTGGACCTTGCGGGACTCTCGATGGCCGTCGGCATCGTGGGAACGACCATCGCACCGTGGATGCAGTTCTACCTCCAATCCGCCGTCGTCGAGAAGGAGGTGGAGGTCTCCCAGTACGGCAAGCTCCGGCTCGATGTCGTGCTGGGATCCGTGATGGCCACGGTGGTCGCGTTCTTCATCGTGGTGGCCTGTGCCGCCACCTTGCACCGGGCCGGAACGACGAGCATCCCGTCCGCGGCCGAGGCCGCCCAGGCGCTGGCGCCGCTGGCGGGGGAGTACGCGCGGGGGCTGTTCGTGTTCGGCTTGGTGAACGCTTCTCTCTTCGCCGCGTGCATCCTCCCCCTGGCCACCGCGTACAGCGTGTGCGAGGGTCTGGGTCTGGAGGCCGGGGTGAGCAAGAAGTTCGGAGAGGCCCCGGAGTTCTACTGGCTCTACACCGCGATCATCGCCGTCGGTGCGGCGATGATCCTGGTGCCCGGAGTGCCGCTCCTGCGGATCATCCTGGTTTCACAGATCCTCAACGGGATCCTGCTTCCGTTCGTGCTGTTCTTCATGGTGGTGCTGGTGAACCGCACGAAGATCATGGGACGGTTCTCGAACGGCACGCCCTACAACGTCGTGACCTGGGCCACGATCGTCGTGCTGGTCGTTCTCAGCTTCGCCCTCGTGCTCACGAGTGTCCTGCCGGGTGCGCGCGCCGCCTGAAAGAAAGAATGCGAATTCGGGAGTTGCGCACAGAGCGCCGCCGGGCCGTTCCACGCGCTACCTCGCACAATGTGGTGCGAAGCTTGTGCAACCTCCGAAAAGGCTCGACACGGCGAGGTTGGCAATGCGGAGAACGTCGAGACGGCGATGGCCCAACAAGCTTCGCACCACGTTGGACGAGTTCGCTCTCCCGTCCCAAGCGCGTTGGGCGAGGCTCCGACCCGTCGCAGCGGTCGGATCCACCCGCTGCACGGCCGCGCGTTTCCGTCGCACACCCCGCCGCAGGAGCCTCCGCTACCTGCCTGCAGCCGGAAGGAGTCGGCGGTCGGCGCCGAGCGGTGCGCCGAGACGGACGAGGATGATCTCGGTGTCGTCGGCGGCGAGCGGGCCGCCGCGGTCGACGCTCCGGCTGCGCGCGCGCCCGTTCGAGAAGGGGAAGTTGTTGTCGGAGGCGACCAGCAGCGTGCGCTCGTCGACCATGTGCACCGACTCGATGGTGTAGAAGGGGAGACGGAAGAAGTCCCCGTCCTTGCCGATTCCGGACGGGTCAGGGATCGCCAGCAGATCGACGAGCAGGGTCTTGCCGACGTAGCCGCCCTGCTCCGCCGCCCGCGACGTGTCGAGGAGGAAGACCTTCTTGAAGCGCGGCGCAGGCAGGTCGTCGCCATGGTTGTCCCGCTCGATCAGCAGCAGCAGCCGGTCGTTCACCGCCTTGAGCTCCCCGATCGAGACCGGGCCGGCCGGAGGCGCGACGGCGCTCGGGTAGACCCGGGCACCCGAGGCGTCCGTGAGGGTCGCGAGGTTCACCGTCTGACTCGGCATCTCGAGGCGCAGCATGAGGAACCCGTCCGCGAAAACGCGCTTCGCGACGTCGTACACGTAGATGCGAAGGTCCTGGGGGTCGTCCCCGGCGACGGCCCCTTCCAGCAGCGCGTGGATCGTCGATCCGTCGGGGCTGATCGCCACCCCTTCGAAGCCGCGGCTCGCCGCCAACGTGGGCGGCTCGGCGTGCGCCCGATCCGAGATCTTCAGGAAGGGGTTCTGGGGCGAGCGGACGCCGGGCACCGGGACCGGCGTCTCCAGCACCCGGCCGTCGGCGGCGACGTGGACGAGGAACGGGCCGAACTCCTCGCCGACCCAGAAGGTGCCGTCGGGGGCGCGCACGAACGACTCCGGGTCGAGGTCGAAGCCGGTCAGGATACGGGCAGAAGGGTCACCGCCGCACGCCGGCGGCGCGGGGGGCAGCACGTTGAACGAGAAGTCGGGCAACGAGTGCGCCGCTCTCCCGGTCGCAGACGATCGTCCACGGGATGCGACGGTCCGGATCGCGGAGGACGACCGTCTCCAGCACCCTCGGACCACCGGGATCGCCCCAGCGAGGGTCGAGCCGATAGAAGACGAGCTGGAAATCGGCCGAGTTCCCGCGCCAGGCGTAACCGTTGTCGGCCAGGGCCCACCAGGTCCCGGCGTCGGCGGGCACCATGCTCGAGAATCCCTGAACCGGCTGCTGGGAAAGGTACGGCCCGCCAGCCGGGCCGCGCACGCCGTTGGCCGCTGCCGTCGCGCGCTCCGCCGCGGAGAGGAACGCACCCGAAGCTGGCGAGCCGGACCGGAACGTGGCGGCCGGCAGGACGCTGCGGGCGAGGAGGGTTGCGTGCTGTCTTTCGGTCGGCGCCGCGAGGAGCAATGCGGCAGTGGCAGTGAGCGCGCCTGCTGCCGCGCAGGCGCTGCGCGCGATCGTCGATGGACCTCGCATGCGGTCCTCCTCGGCTACGGTCTCAGGGCGTCCTCGGCCGCGAGCGATTCCGTGCGCGCACCCAGCCGGACCAGCAGCGCCACCAGCAGGCGCTGGGGATCGCTCATCTGGGCGCGCCGCGCCACCACACGACGAGCGAAGTCCGGCTTGTCCGTGATCAGCCCGTCGAAGCCGCGCACCACCATGTTCGCGGTCAGACGCAGCACGTTCGGCGCGTGCGCCACTCCGAAGGCGAGGGCGTTTCTGGGGCCCCGATGCCGCCCTTCCTCAGCGGCGAGCCCGATTGCCATCAGACACGCCGCCTCGAGGGCCGTGATGGCGAGGGCGATCGATCCGCCCACAGAACCAGCGCCACGACCCCGGCGCGGGTGGTCAGGAAAAACCGCGCGATGTCAGGGGGCCGCTGCACTACTTCCGACGCTCTGGTTCCGGAAGACGTGCTCGAACGGTACGGCACAGGGTTCGAGCCCCGAGGCGGCCGTCCGCGTGGTCGGATCCGCGGCTCGACTGAGCTCGCCGAGGTCGGTCGCAGCAGGAGCCTCGCGAAAAATGCGGGCTAGATGATCTTGTTGGAGAGCAGGTTGCGTATGACGAGATCCGAAAGCTCGCGGCTCACGGATCCGACGTCGGTGGCGTTCACCGTCTCGCTGACGCCGGTCCAGACCAGCTTCCCGTTGTCCGCCGCGGACCAGGCCTGCGTCTCCAGCCGGACGACCGTTTCGTTCACGAGGTATCCCGGGGAGTACACCGGGGCATACCAGGAGGAGTACCCGTAGTACGGGCCCCAACCCCCCGCGTACACCGTCGTCGAGGGAGGCACGTACTGCTGCCGCTGTTCCTTCGCCACGAGGCGCGTCAGGATCACTCCGTCGAACCCGCCTTCGCGGACCTTCGCCCGGAGCTCCTCCTCCGACACCTTCCCGCTTCCCAGAACGCCGAAGGACGGCACCCCTTCGACCTTCGCCTTGCCGAGCGCGGCCGCCATCTCGTTCTCGAAGACCCGGCGGTTCACCTCTTGCGCGGCCATTCCGATGATCAGGACCTTTTTCATGGGCGCGGCGCCTTTCGCGCTCGGCTCGGTCCACGTCGTGACCCATTTCGTGCTCGCGCACGCCGCCGCCAGGGTCGCGGCCAGGATCAGGAACGCCCCGCTCACTCTCTCTCGGGTCGCCATCGTTTTTTCAGCCTCCATGCCTTTCGTCGGACTTCGCCTTCGATCGCGTGATCCTATCACGTCATCCCGGAATCGAGGTCGAAGAGCGCGAGGCAACCTGTCGCCGTGAAGGAGACGCGCATCGGATCCGTCGACCCGACGTCCCCGGAAAGCCGGCTCGCTGCGCGCTTCCGTAGGCCGCGCCGCCGAATCCGAGGTCCCAAGATCAAGGATGTGCACTCCCTGAAACGAAAAAGGCAGCGGACCGAGGAATCCTCGATCCGCTGCCTTCGATCCGTACGGGCGGTAGGTTACTTGCCGAAATTGAAGCGGAGGAAGGCCCTCAGCGTGTCGTCGTCGGCCGTCTCCCAGGCCGCGCCGATGCCGAGCCGGTCGTCCATGAACGTGAACAACGCCTGCGCCTCGAACGCCGTGTCGCTCCCGGCGTCAGAGGGGTCGACAGAGTAGTCGAGCCAGGTCACCTTGCCCTTGAGCTCGAGCCACTTGACGAGCTTCCAGCGAACACCTCCGGCAACCTCGTAGCCGTCGTCCGAGACGTCCGACGAGTCCACCTGGACGTCGTTCCAGACGACCTCGGCGAACAGGTCGCCCGGCTCACCGAACAGGCCGTGCCAGCCGACGCCCGCGTTCCAAAACGTGTAGTCCCCCACGTCGTCGTACTCGGCGAGGAGATGGAAGTTCTTGAATAGGTTCATCGATCCGCCGGCGAAGAAACCGTCGTCGGACAGTCCGCCTTCGGGGTCGAAATCGATGTAACCGGCCTCGATGTAGGAGTACTTCGGCGCCTCCTGGGCGAACGCCAGGCCGGACGCAGCGAGCAGGAGTGCGGCAGCAATCAGCATTCTCGACTTTGACATATTATCTCCCCACGGTCCCGATTAATGATCGAGTCTCAACTCGCGGCTCTTTGGACCGGCCGGGGAGTGTAGACAGGGATCGCCAGACGGTCAAGGGGACCCCAGCGAGGGTGTGTGAGAGGAAAGTGACGGCAGGGCAGATCGACGCGCGCGAATGTCCTGGAAAACGGAACGACGTCGCGGTAGCCTCGTCTTCCGGATCCACGGGGGGGATCACCGGTAGTGATCGACACGACATGGTCGCGACGGCTTCCAGCCCCTCGAGGGTGCCTTTCCTCGTGATCCGAGACCGCTTCGCGGCTCCGCGGCTGTCGAACCCGCTTCTGCTCGCCATGCGATTCCTCGTCGGGTACCGCCGGTCCTCCGGCGCGCAAACGAATGTGTGCCTCTGCGGCTCGGCCTTGCTCCTCATGGGGTTGGTCCTGATCGCCATCGCGATGGCATCGAGGAGATGATGCGGGCCGGTCGTACCGCGCCGATCCTGCTGGGGTTTCTCACGGTAGGCGCGGTCGCCCATTCGGCGGAACCGAAGTGGGACTTCTCCGTTGCCGCGTTCACCTACTTCGTTCCCGAGGACTCCGACTACGTGCAGCCCACCGTCACGGCGGACCGCGAATGGCTGCACCTGGAAGCGCGTTTCCAGTACGAGGACCGGGACACCGGCTCGGTGTGGGTCGGATACAACCTGAGCGCTGGCGAGCGGGTCTCCTTCGAGTTCACGCCGATGCTCGGTGCGGTTTTCGGTCATACCACGGGGATCGCTCCGGGCTACCGAGTCTCCCTCGGCTGGCGGTGGCTGGAGCTCTACAGCGAAGGCGAATACGTGTTCGACACCGGCGACCGCGACGACTCCTACTTCTACGCATGGTCGGAGTGGACGGTCTCTCCGGTGGACTGGTTCCGCGCGGGCCTGGTCGGGCAGCGGACCCGGGTCTACGAGCGCCCCCGGGAGATCCAGCGAGGGATTCTCGTCGGGTTCCGCGTCAAGAGCGCGGAGGTCACCGCCCACGTGTTCAATCCGGACGACGGCAAACCCCTCTACGTTTTGTCGGTGAGCGTCGAGTTCTGAGCCGGTGGGCCGTGGACGGTTTTCCTGCCGGGTCGTTGCGCGAGCGAGGATGGAGCCGGAGGAGGAGCGACCCTGTGCACGGATCCAGCGAGTTCCCGGGCCGCTCTCCAGAAACAGCGGCGCGGGGGCTTAGCCCCCGAACCCCCGCTCCCGCCCTCCGCGACGCCGGCAGACCGGCATCGCTCCGGTTGGGCTTGTTTCTTCCCGAGGTGTCGGGGGAGCGCCGGTGAGGCTGCTCTTGAGAAACGGATGCTCGGGGGCCTGCCCCCGAATCCCCGCTCCCGCCCTCCGCGACGCCGGCGGACCGGCATCGCTCCGGTTGGGCTTGTTTCTTCCCGAGGTGTCGGGGGAGCGCCGGTGAGGCTGCTCTTGAGAAACGGATGCTCGGGGGCCTGCCCCCGAACCCCCGCTCCCGCCCTCCGCGACGCCGGCGGACCGGCATCGCTCCGGTTGGGCTTGTTTCCTTCCGAGGTGTCGGGAAAACGCCGGTAGGCTGCTCCGAATACGAATCGCTCCCGGAGAGCTGGGACCCCAGGCAGAAGAAGTGCTGGAGCCGGTCGTTTGTTCTGAACGTGAACGCGCAGGGCAGCACGAAGGCCGTCGGAGACGAGTCGCCGGGGCAGAAACAGCGCATGCTCACGAGCTTGGTGTGTGAGGACAGCAAAACCTGGTGGGCGGGGTTTCGCATCGCCGAGTAGGCCCGCCGTCCGACCATCGACTCCGTCCTCGGCGAACAGCGAGCCGGCGTGTTTCACGAAGATCCGTTGCGAGACCGACTTCGGCGGGCTCAGTCGAGCCGTGGAGACGGCCGTGATGGCGGGCAGCCGCAGGGGTGAGTTCCCGAGACGTACTTGAACAGTCCGTCGCAGGGACCGAGCCCTGAAGGCGCCTGCCAGCATGGCCGGATCCGCGGCTCGACTGAGCTCGCCGAAGTCGGTCGAAGCGGGAGCTTCGTGAAGGATGCGGGATCGGGCGATCGCGCGCTCGGCACGAAGCCCGGGCGCCAGGTCTCCCTCAACGCGCTGCCGCGCCCGGCAGTTCGGTTCCATCGCCGGAGTCCGACTTGCGCGGGACTCTCGATGGCCGTCGGCATCGTGGGAGCGACCATCGCACCTGGAAGAGGTTCTACATCCACTCCGCCGTCGTCGAGAAAACGGGATCCTGCTTCCGTTCGAGCTGTTCTTCATGGCGGCGCGGATGAGCCGCAGGCGGATCATGGGACGGTTCTCGAACGGCGCGACCGATCAAGTCGTGACCTGGGCCACGATCGTCGTGCTGGTCGTTCTCGGATTCGCCCTCGTCCTCACGAGCGTCCTGCCCGTCGCGCGACCCGCCTGAGGCGCTCGAGGGCCTGCTGCGCGCGCCCGCGCTCCCGAGGCGAGGGGCCGATTCCGGCGAACCGCTCCCTCTCGTACAGCTCGCTCACCATCGCGAATGCCTCCTCGTCCCCCAGAGTCCCGCCCGCACGGAGCGCGAACTGGCGCGCGGTCTCGGAGGCCCGCGGCACGATCCCGCGTCGGGCCGCGATCGCAAGAAGGCTGGCGTAGAGGGGCGGCAGGCGCGTCCCGTCTCCCGCCGGCAGCAGGCGCTGCCTGCGACGGACCCACAGGCATGCGCACGCGGCGAGCGCCACCGCCACGGCGGCGATCATGAGACCCGAGGTTCGCCGAAGGAACCCACCCAGTCGAGCGAGATGCTCCTGCGCACCGAGCAGCGCGTCCAGCTGGTCCCCGAGATCCAGGCCGATGACCCAGGTGTCCCACGCAAGGGAGACGCGGTCCCACAGGGCGCCCGCCCAGAACAGGCCCGCCGGCGGTGAAGCACGGCCCTCCGCGGGTGTCGCGTCGAGGGAAACCCACCCCTGACCGGCGAAGTACGCTTCGGTCCACAGGTGGGCGCGGGCGTCGCGGATGATCCAGACATCCCCCCACGGCGAGCGCTCGGCGCCGAGGAAGCCGCCGACGACGCGGGCGGGGATTCCCAGCGCGCGCAGCCCGAGCGCCAGGGCCGACGCGAAGTACTCGCAGTGCGCGGGTACTCCGGCGAGGAACGAGCCGAGGGGACGGTCGGGATCGATCGAACGCGTGTCGAGGCTGTACCGCCGCGTCGCGAGATCCGCGACCAGCGCCTCGGCGGATTCGGCCGGACTCGCGCCGGCGGGAACCACGCGGCGGGCCCATCGCAGGATCTCCGGGTCCGTGCGCTCAGCCGCAACGAGCCCGCTCGGGACTCCGGCTGCCGGCGACTCTCTCTCCGCTGCCGCGGCCTTCCCGGAGGCCGACGGGAGCGTCCCCGCGATTTCCCAGATCCCTCCGGCGAGTCTCCCTGCGGGGATGAGCGTGCCGTCGGGCGACGCCAGGATCGTGCTCTCGCGAGACACGCGGACCCACTGCCCCACTCCAGGGACGGGGAGGACCGGCAGGTCGCCGCGAGACGCGAACACTTCGGCAACGAGGTCCGGCTCCGCCTGGCCCAGACCGGGCGGAACCGGAACCTGCTCGTCCGGTGACAGCGGCACGGCGACTTCCCCGTCGCGATTCCGTCGCGTCCATCCCTGACCGGTCCACTCGTCGTACGACCGCGCGCGCCAGTAGATCGCCCCCGGGTCGGGGACCTCTCGATCGAAGCGCGCGCGGAAGGCCACGGTCCGGCGCACCTTGACCCGTCCCACCGCCCCGAGTCGCACGCTGGCGGCCAGCCCTGTCTCGAGGGCGGTCTCGCCTTCTGTCGCGACCGTCACCGTTGCCCATCCTGCGCCGACGCGCGGCAGCACGAGGAACAGGACGCCGCCCATCACGAGACCGGCGAAGGTGAGCCGCAGCGCCGCCGCGCGCGCAAGAGGGAGGGGCGTAGAAGACCCGTGACGTTGCTGCGCGCGAAGCGTGTGGCGAAACAGCGCCGTGACCGACAGCCATGCGAAGACGATGACGGGGATCGCGAACCATGCGTCGGTCGTCTGCGATGCCGCAGCCACGAGGAGGAGGAGGCCGAACAGGACCGGGCGGTGCGCCCTCGCGGCATCTCCCGAGAGGAGCTCCGCGGCCATCAGGAATACGACCAACCGCCCCAGGGCCGGCACGGGGTTCGCGCGTCCGAAGAAGAACAGGTCGGCGATGAACCATGGGAGGTACATCGCGCCGGAGACGGCGAACCACCGAGGCTGGTCGAGAACCCGCACGGCGCGCACGTGGCGGGACCGAGCGAGTCCCAGCGCAAGCACCACGAGCGCGAGCGCGAAGGCCACCGGCCCCAGCACGCCAGCCTGCGCCGCCGCCGCAATCGCGACGGCCAGCGCTGCGATGGCGACGCCTTCGTGAGGGACGCGCCCGGTCACGTTCGCCTCCGATCGCCGGTCGCTTCCACCCGAGACAGGTAGTCGAGGATGCGCCGGTACTGCGCCGGGCCCGCCCGAGGACGAAGGGTCCATTCGTCGGATGTGAACGCGATGGGCGCGCCGCTCCGCAGCGCGTCTGCGGCGGCGCCCGCCGCCCGCGACACCCGATGCTCGAACCGGGGCCCCGGAGGACCGGAGCGGTCGAGCCGCACCTCGCACGCCCGAGGAGGATCGCCTCGGCGCTCTCTCAGGATGAGCCGCTCCGTGCGAGCGGTCGCCTTCCAGTCGATCCGTCGCGCATCGTCGCCGGCGCGGTAATCACGGGCGTCGCTCGGATCCTCGCCCGCGGAGCGGGAGGAGAACGCGGCGGCTCGATCGTCGCCGCGCCGTCGGGCCGCATGGGTTCGATCCGTTTCGGCTCGCGGCAGCACGAGCGTCCCCACCTTCGGCGTGTGCAGCCGGGCACTGCGCAGCGCGAGGCCGAGGGGAAAGTCGGTCCGTACCTCGACCGCCTCGATCGCGAGCCATCCCCGCCGCGCAGGAACGACGGCGCCGGTGCCGGTCCCCTCCGCCCCCGGGAGGAGGACGGGCGTGATGGCGAGCCCTTCCTCGCCCCGCTCCGTTCGCAGGCGCCAGCGCAGCGCGGGAAGCGGCAACCAGGAGGAACGGTTCCGGAGGCGAACCGTGGCGCGCATCGGCGTCCCGACGCGCCCTCGCCGGGGCGCCGACACCTCCACCTCGAGCGAGCGCAGCGCGCGGCCCGTGGCAAGAAACCCGACGAGCTCCGACGAGGCCAGCAACGTGAAGAACAGGTAGAAGAGATTGTTCCCCGTGTTGAACCCGGCGATCAGAAGACCTAGACCGATGAGACCTGCTCGCCGTCCGAGCGGGGTGCTGCGGGGAATCCGTGAGACGCGGAGGCGCACGGCGGATCAGCGGGGAACGGGGGCCAGATCGAGCAGCTCCCGCACGGCTCTTTCGGCCGTCTCGCAGTCGCTTCCGTCCCCGGGACCCTCGAGTACGAGGCGGTGCGCCAGGACGGGCACCGCGACCGCCTTCACGTCGTCGGGAATGACGTAATCCCGCCCGGCCACCAGTGCCCAGGAACGGGCGGCACGAAGCAGAGCCAGGGTTCCCCGCGGCGAGACTCCGGTGGACACCCCCGGCATGCTCCGAGTCGCCCGACAGAGGCTCACCATGTAGTCGACCACGGTGACGGCCGCGGTCACTTCCTCCGCGCGGCGCTGCAGCACCGCCAGCCCCTCGGGATCGATGACTGCCGGCACGTCGTCCGCCCGCTCGACGTGGCGATCCGCCAGGAGGATCGCGCGCTCGTCTTCCGCGGACGGGTACCCGATCCGCAGGCGCAAGAGGAACCGGTCGAGCTGGGACTCCGGCAGCGGGAAGGTGCCGTGATGCTCGATGGGGTTCTGCGTGGCGGCTACGAAGAACGGCTCCGGCAGCGGACGGGTGATGCCGTCCACGGACACCCGCCTCTCGCTCATCGCCTCGAGGAGGGCCGACTGGGTCTTGGGGGTCGTCCGATTGATCTCGTCGGCGAGGACGACGTTCGCGAAGAGAGGTCCCGCGCGGAACTCGAAGCGTCGCGTTTCGGGGTCGAACACCGACACGCCAATCAGGTCGGACGGCAGCAGGTCCGACGTGAACTGAATTCGAACGAATCGGCCCCCCACCGCGCGAGAGAGCGCAGCGGCGAGCGTGGTCTTGCCGACGCCGGGCACATCTTCCACGAGAAGGTGTCCTCGGGCCAAGAGCGCGGTCAGAGCGAGCCGAATGACATCGGGCTTCCCCTGGAGCGCTCCGGCCACCGCAGCTCGAAGCCGCTCGATCGTCTCGATCGCCTCGAGCGTTCCTGGACCGCGGGCCGTGCGGTACTGCTCCACCGTCATCTCCTCCGTTCGCGACGGGCCCATCCGGGCCCTCGCCGAGCATCGCACCGTGCCGCGCAGAGGTCGGTCGGCGGATCCGTCCCGTGCGGCGCGCGCTCCCGCTGATCGTCGCCGCGCGCCCAGCGCTGCTCCAGGTCGTCCCGTCCGGCGCGCACCAGGCGAAAACGACGATTCCCTGAGACCCCACCAATATCGGTCGGATCGCGGCAAAACTCTACCCGCGGCCTTTCCGGCGGTGTACGACAGAAACGTGACGAGACGATGCTGCGGAGCGGGGACGGCTTCGTGACGCCCTCCGCCGGCATTCGAATCGGCGGCGGAAGATCCGGTACTCGTCACCGACTTCCGTCTCGCCCATGCACGCCGGTCCGCCGGCCCGTCGTCGCCCCGTCGCGCGCACGGTTCTTTTCGGCGAGCGCGCGAACCGCCGCCTCGATGCGGCGCGCCACCGCAAGAGGCGTTTCGTCGTTCTGCGGGAAGAGCTCCAACGGAGGGCCGATCGTGGCCCGGGCCCGACCGCGCCTGGGCCATCGTGCTCCCGGAGGGAGGATCGAGTCCAGACCTTCGAGGAGCACGGGAAGGACGGGCACGCGGATCTGTGTCGCGAGAAGACCGATTCCGGGTCGAAACGATTCCATCGCTCCCCCGATGACCATCCGCCCTTCGGGAAACACGAGCGGGCTCAACCCCGCGTCCACCAGCTCGCCCGAGTACTCGAGGCTGGGCCGGAACGCCCGGGTCTGCGGCATCGGATACGCGCCGAAAAGGCCGGCTGCGATCCCGTACAGGGCCGCCGACCGGATCCGGCGTCCGAGAGGTCGTCCTCGTGAATCGAAGTGCTCCGGCAACGCCTCGACCGCCATCGCGGGAACGACGCGCCCCCGAAGCGCGCGGGGAAGCGCGAAGACGACCGTGGGCGCATCGAGGACGCTCGCATGGTTCGCCACCACCAGAAACGGGCCCCGGCTTGCTCGAACGTGCTCCCGACCGCGGACCTCGAGTCGAACGAAGATCGCGTAGAGCGGCCGGAGGAGAAGCGGTCGTGCGACGGCGCGCAGCGCACGCAGAGGCCCGCTGCGCCCCCAGCGCGGCATGCGGATTCGCGACTCGACGCGCTCCGGGCTGCCGTCGAGGATTTGCTCGAGACCGCCGGCGGTCAGCGATCGGGACGCTTCAGGGTCCTGCACGTCGATGCCGTGCTCTTCTTCGAGGACGCTCAACACCTCGAGCACGTCGAGCGACTCGAGCCCCAGGTCCTCGACCAGCCGGGTCGCTGGATCCGAGATGCGTCCAAGGTCCGGACGCACGCGAGCCACCGCCGCCGCGATCCGGCGGAGCGACGCGGGGGCCGATCCGGGCGCGAGGCGGCCCCGCTCGCCCGCCGCCGTGAGGATCCGTGCCGTCGCGGCGATCTCTCCCCGACGGGCTTTCCCCGTGGAGGTTCGGGGGAAGTCGGGGTCTTCCCACACCACGAGCCTTCGGATTCGCTGGTGCGGCAACAGGGTTGCGTTCGCGGCGGCTCGGATCGCTTCCGCGTCTGCGCCTCCGGTGCCTGCGAGGACCGCGGCGTGCACCTCGTCTCCGTCCTCCCCACGAGCGGCGAACACGACCCCCTCTCGAACCACCGGGAGCGCTAGGAGGGCTCGCTCCACGTCCGAGGCGTGCACGTTCAGTCCCCCGGGTAGGACGATGAGGTCCTTCTTCCGGCCCTTGAAGAACAGCCGCCCCTCCGCATCCCGCTCCGCGAGGTCTCCGGTGCGAAGCCAGCCGTCCCGGATCGCTTCCGCCGTTGCGCCGGGATCTCGGTAGTACCCCTTCATGACGTTCGGGCCGCGAACGAGGACCTCTCCGTCCTCGGCGAGACGGACCTCGAGGTTCCTGAGCGGCCGGCCCAGCGTGCGCGATGTGCGATCGAGCGGGTTGTGGACCGAGATGATCGGCGCCGCCTCCGTCATTCCGTACCCCTCGACGACCAGGAATCCGCAGCCGGACCAGAACGCCTCCAGATCCGGATCGAGCGCCGCCCCTCCGACCACCACGACGAACGTGCGCCAGCCGGTCAGCGCGCGGATGCGGCGCGATGCCAGAACCCGACGGACGAACGATCGGTCCCTGCATCGGGCGTTCACGCGCTCCCATGCGGCGCGCTCGCCGCGACGATCGATCTCCCGGAGGACCGCGTCCCGCAGCGACGCGAGAACCCGCGGGACCGTGATGACTGCGAGCGGGCCCTCCTTGCGGAGGATGGAAAGCAGGCGCGCCGGCTGCAGGCTCGCGGAGAACACGGCGGTGGATCGCATCAGGATCGGGATGGCGATTCCCAGCGACTGCCCGAACAGGTGGGACAGCGGAACGAGGCAGAGGAACCGGAAAGGAAGCAGGGGACCAAGAGCCCACCGGCGCTTGCGGAAGCCGGCCTCGATGCCGGCGAGCGAGGCGAGCAGGTTCGCGTGGGTAAGCTCGACGCCCTTCGGCTCCGCTGTCGTGCCCGACGTGAAGACGATCTCGGCCGTCTCGTCCGGGCGCGCCCGATACGGCTCCGGCTGAGGGCCCGAGATCGTCCGAAGCGTTGCGACGCGCTCGAGCGGCTCCAAGGTGGCGACGATGTCGGTCAGGGTCCCCGCGGATTCGAACGGGACGATCGCGGCCCGTGCCGAGGTCTTCGCCGCCACGGTTCGCGCGAACGGGGGAGGAGACGTCGCATCCAGAGGCACTGCGATCGCGCCAGCCGCCGCGATTCCCAGGAACGCGGCTACCCATTCGGGACCGTCCGGGCCTTGCAGGAGCACCCGGTCTCCCGGCGAGACTCCCGCGCGCGCGAGCCGCCCGCAGAGGGCCAGGGCGGCGGTGCGGGTCTCGCCGGCGGTCCAGCAGAATCGCCGGTAGGCGGTCCTGCGCACGAACGCGGGCGCCCACGGCCGCGCCGCGAGATCGTCGAGCAGCGAGGCGAGATTCTGTCGGGGCTCGGCCGAGTCGTTCACTTCTGGAGCAGCATCCTCACGGCGAGGCCCAGCAGGATCGCCGCGAAGATCCGGTGAAAAGTCACCGCCGAGACGTGCTCGACCAGGCGGGCGCCTACCTGGGCACCCACGATTCCCCCGAGTCCCAGGACGACCCCGACCCTCCAGTCCACGTGCTGGAGCTTCCCGTGCGCGAAAACGGCCGAGATGCTCAGCATCAGGATCGCCACGAACGAGGTGCCCACCGCCTTCTGGTGCGGAAACCCCAGGAAGACCAGGAGCGGGATCATCAAGAAACCGCCGCCAAGTCCGGTGAAGGCTGCACCCAGTCCCACCAGAACGCCGAAGGTCGCCATCAGTGCGGGGTTCAAGAAGATCCCTCCTACCATCCGGATCCAGGCGCGCCAACGCCCACCCTTCGCGGCGGGGCCGGACCGTCCGATTATGCGACAACCCGCCCGCTGGGCAGCCGGCTCCGAATGGCGTACCTTATTACGGATTGCGCTCCCTGTGGGGGGTGCGCCGTGAGGTGGCTCATGAGACGCTGGGTGCTCGCTTGGATCGCTGTTTCGATCGCCGCATCGCTGGCCGGTTCCCGGATCGCGCTGGCATCGGACCCGACGGCGAAATCCGAGGAGGAGAAGAAGAAGGCCGTTGAGGCTTCCAAGGCCGCATGGGCTGAAAAGTCGGCCGGCGCGAAGGCCAAGCCGGCCGAACTCCAGCCGAGCACCGACGCCGCAGCCAAGGCCGCGAGCGGAGGCCGTCTCTCGGTGGCGCAGGAAGTCGTCGACGTGGGCGATGTGGTGCGCGGGAAGGTCGCGGAAGCCGTGTTCGTGCTGAAGAACACCGGCACAGAAACGCTGAAGATCCTCAGCGCGAAACCCGGCTGAGGCTGCACGGTGGCCTCGTTCGACGAGGTCATCCCGCCCGGGCAGGCGGGAAAAGTCTCTGCGCAGCTCAAGACCGAGAACTACCGCGGACCGGTCGAGAAGGTCATCACCGTGACGAGCTCGGATTCGTCTCGGCCCAGCGTGTCGCTCCGACTCAAGGCGAGGATCGTCGGAAGCGTCGAGGTCCTTCCCCGGCCTGGTCTCCAGTTCCCCGCGGGTGTCAATTTCGATTACGCCGGCAAGCTCGTGATCCGCAAGGACGAGACCGAGTCGGGCGACCTCAAGGTGACCGACCTGACGACGACCGCGCCCTGGCTGGTTGCGACCTCGCGGAAGGTCGAGCAGCCGGAGGTGCTGGGGGAGGGTCTTCCCGCCGGACAGCCCGGCGACTACATCATCGACGTGAGCGTTGCGGACGATGCGCCGAGGACGCAGGGCGGTTTTCAAGTTCGTTTCAAGACCGGCCTTCCGCGCGAGCCCGAGGTGACGGTTCCCGTATCCGTCGTCCTCCAGAACGCCATGAGGATCGTCCCCACGTTTCTGTTCCTCCCGCCGCAACGGGAAGAAACGACTCCCGCCACGGGCGTGCTGACCGCAATGGTGAGGCCCGGTCTGTCGAAGGAGCCGCTCCGTGCCACCGCGTCGCCCGAAGCGTTCTCCGTTCGGGTCGAACCCGACGGACCGCGCAAGTACAAGGCCATGGTCACGTGGACGCCCAAAGGACCCGATACGGCGAAGGAAGGCAACGTCGTGTTCCGGCTCGGGGAGGAGAGCACCACCGTCCTCGTGCGCGTGGGCGACGGGAAGGCCACGTTCGCGAGGCCTCAGCCGATCCCGAGCTCTGCATCGAAGTAGCGAGGGCGACGCACCTCGGATCGTGCGAGCGCCCGGCCGTCAGTCGAGCAGGAAGTCCAGGAAGTCTCCGGCTGCGAACTCGAGAGGGTCGCGGCCCCTGAAGAAGACACGGGCCCCCGCTGCGCCGCGCAGCGTCACGCGGCTCCCGTCGATCCGCAGCATCGAGCCCTCGCGTAGTCCGACCACGGGTGGCTCGTTCTCCTCATGGAATTCGCGGATCCGGGTCTCGCGGGTCTCCCCCATGTGCCGCGAGCCCGGATCCGGGTCGAGGTAGTGGGGGTTGATGTTGAACGGGACGAGGGCGAGCGCGTCGAAGCTCGGCGGCGAGACGATGGGCATGTCGTTCGTCGTCTTGATGGTGACGCAGGCCACGTTCGAGCCGGCGCTCGTGCCCAGGTAGGGCATTCCCGACAGGACGCGGCGGCGAATCGGTCCCAGCAGACCCTCGTCGAAGAGCGCGCGCAGCAGCCGGAACGTGTTGCCTCCACCGATGAAGACCGCCTCCGCCTCGGTAACGGCGCGGACCGGATCGGGCGCCGTGTGGATCGCCTGGAGATCGATCCCCATTCGACCGAACCGCTCCAGTGCTTTCGCCGCGTACGCGTCGCGGTCGTGCAGCGCGTAGGGAACGAAGAGAACGCGTCGGGCCGGTGCGAGAGCCTCGCGCATCTCTTCCGCGCAGTGATCGAGGTAGCCGGTGCCGAACGTGGTCGAGGTGCTGACGAGGAGCATGCGCCTCATGGCAGGTCGTTCCTCCGCCGGATCGCTACTCCGGCATGGTGTGCGGTTCTCTCCCTTGGGACGGGAGGGGTTGGTCCGCCGGGCTCGCGAGCCCGGCCTCGGCGTCCGGGGCCTCCTCGGAGGTCTCGAGCGGCCGCACCGTTCGCCCCACCGGGTCGAGGGGCGGGATCTCGCGGGAAGTCCCGGCGCCGAGTTCCTGGAACCGCCGCGCCGTGACGAGGACCCGCCGCTCGAACGATCCAGCCGCCTGGTCGTAGGATTTCACCGCACGATTCAGGGAATCGCCCAGCGTCGCCAGATGGCTGGACATCTTCTGAAGCCGGTCGTGGAGCTCGATGCCGAGGTCGCGGACCTCCCGCGCGTTGTCTGCGATCTTCTGCTGCTGCCAACCGTAGTAAGCAGCTTTCAGGAGAGAGATGAGAGTCGTCGGGCTGGCGGGGATGACACGCTGCGCGACCGCATCCTCGATCAGCAACGGATCGCGCCGCACCGCGTCGGCGAAGAAGGACTCACCCGGAAGGAACAGAATGACGAACTCCGGGCTCTCCTGGATCCGCTCCCAGTAGGCCTTCGAGCCTAGCTGCGTCACCCGGGACCGAACCTGCCGCGCATGCTCGTCCAGCTTCTGCTGCCGAATTCCCTCATCGTCGGTCGCCTGCGCCTCGAGATACGCATCGAGGGGCACCTTCGCATCCACCACCAGGCGCTTGTCGCCCGGCAAACGTACGACCATGTCGGGCCGGGAGGATCGATCCTCTCCGGCGAAATACTCCTGCTCGACGAAATCGCAGTGATCCAGCATCCCCGCGAGCTCCACCACGCGCCGAAGCTGGATCTCGCCCCAGCGTCCCCGGGAGGAAGGGTTCTTGAGAGCCTGGGACAGGCCCGCCGTCTCGCTTCGAAGGCGTTCCTGCCCCGCGGTCATCGCCTCGACCTGCCTCCGGAGCGCCTGGTACGCCCCCTCCCGCTCCCTCTCGATCGCCTGGAGCTTCGCGTCCACCTGCTCGAGCGACTTGCGCACCGGCTCCACGAGCTCCGACACCGCCTTCTGCCGCCCGCCCAGGTCGACCTGCGCCGCTTTCTGGAACCCCTCCAGGGACTCCTTGGCCAGTTCGAGGAAGGTCTGGTTGTTCTGCCGGAGCGCTTCGGCCGAGAGCGCCTGAAACGCCTCGCGAAGCTGGTCCTCCGCCTGCCCCAGGAGCTGCAGCTTCTCTTCCGAGGCTCGTCGCTCGTTGGCGAGGTCGGCCTCGATCCGCGCCCGGTCCTCCCGTGCTCGAGCCTCTTCCCGGCGCCGCGTCTCGATCTCCGCCTCGAGTCGCGCCGAGGCCGCCTCTTTCTCCTGGAGCCTCGCCACGAGCGCGGCACCGTCGCGCTCGGCACGTCGCGCGCGAGTCGAGGACGCAAGCCACGCCACCATCGCGCCCAGGAAGGCGCCGAAGAGGAACGAGGCCAGCGGAACCAACGCGGAACCGTCCATGGAGATCTCCCGCGATCGCTCGACGGGCGCCTGGCGGCGCTCGCGACCGGTCGAACGGCCCATAGGATAGCGCCGTCGCGGCCTCGACCCATGGGTAGGCTCCTGCCTCAAGGATCCGCCCCCGCGGCCGATGGAACACGTGAGCGCGGCCATTCCGGCCCCCACCGAACGGAAAGGAAGGTGAGGCAAACAGGACTCGGGGGAGTGAGATCCCCCGGAGACGTTTCGAAACCGTAACGGCCGGCACACCCTTCAGGGTTTCCCAGCCGGCCCGGACCAGAACGGCAAGGATGCCGAATCGCTTTCAAGGAGGAAAGCAAATGGCCTTCAGCGTAATCAACAACATCGCTTCCATCAACGCACAGAATCGTCTCTTGCAGACTCAGCAGGGACTGGCGCGTACGGTGAATCGTCTGTCCTCGGGCCTCCGGATCAACTCGGCGGCCGACGACGCCTCGGGGCTCGCCATCGCCGACGGCCTGAAGGCGGACATCTCGGCGCTGGGCCAGGCGGCCCGCAACGCGAACGACGGGATCAGCGTGATCCAGGTCGCCGACGGCGCGCTGTCCCAGATCTCGAGCTTGCTGCAGCGCGCGGTCACCCTCGCCGAGCAGGCGGCCTCCGACACGTCGGGCGACTTCGGCTCGACGGCAAAGGCCGCGCTCAACAGCGAATACCAGGAGATCCTCCGCGAGGTCAACCGGATCAGCGATTCCGTCGCGTTCAACGGACGGGTGATCTTCGGCTCGGCCGGCGTCAGCCTGAACATCCAGGTGGGAACCGGCAGCGAAACGTACGATTCGGTCGCGATCACCACCGACTCCCTGGACGCCGTCGGCCTGGGCCTGAGCGCCACCGGAACGGGCCAGGCGGTCGCGACGACTTCACTGGACACCGATCAGGCGACCGCTCAGGGCGAAATCGCGCTCCTCAAGACCGCGGTCGACGACATCTCCACGCGGCGGGGCGCCCTCGGCGCCAGCCTCAACCGGCTCGTCGCGACCGCAGAGGTGCTTTCGACCACGTCGCAGAACCTCCAAGCGGCCGAGAGCCAGATCCGGGACGCCAACATCGCCGAGGAGGTGGTGAACCTGACGAAGTTCCAGGTTCTGACCCAGACCGGTCTCGCGTCCCTCGCACAGGCCAACTCCGCCTCGCAGGCGGTGTTGAGCCTGCTGCGGTAGGCGACGCTCGGCTGGGGCGCTGAAAACGCGCCCCGGGAGGCGCCGTCATGATGGAACGCGTGAGCACCACGGACCCGCCCGTGCCGCCGATCTCCTCGGCCGTCGGCGCGATGCCGGGTCCTGCGAAGGAGCCTCCGACCGATGTCGCCGCGGAATCCGCTCGTGCGGTCGTCTCGGCGGAAGCGTCGAAGGGCTCCCGCTCGGAGCCTGCGCCACGGCGGATGCCGGGCATTCGGGACTCGAGCGGCGACCGGCTGGACGTGAGCTTCGACCCAAAGGACGGCCTGGTCATCCGGGTCGTGGACGGATCCGGAAACGTGATCCGGCAGATTCCGCCCGACGAGCTGGTGGCTCTCGCCCGGAAGATGGACGAGATGATCGGCCTGCTCTTCGATCGGAAAGCGTAGCTTCCCGCAGGCGCCGCCGGCGGATTTCCGCCGGCGGCGCCTCGCGGCATGGATCCGAGGAAGGGAAGGGGCAAGGGCATGGCACTCGGACCGGTGAGCTTCGGCGGGCTGGCGAGCGGGCTCGACACCAAGAGCATCATCGACGCCATCCTTCGGGCCGAGCGCAAGCCCGTGGAGCGCCTTCAGGCGCGGCAATCGACTCTAGACGCGCGCCGCACCGCGGTGCAGGAATTCAACACCAAGCTCACGGCGCTGCGTGCGGTCCTAGAGGATCTGTCGGCCGCCGGATCGCTCGGCGCCAGGACCGCCGGCTCCTCGGACGCGTCCATCGTCACCGCCAGCGCCACCGCGGCCGCCGAGATCGGATCCCACGACGTCGAGGTGCGGTCTCTTGCCCGCGCGAGCCGCGTGCGGTCGGTGAGCGTCTCCGGCCGCTCGGATCCCGCCGTGTCCGACGGGACCATCACGATCCGCTCCGGCAGCCGGACCGCGGTGACCATCGATGTTTCTTCTTCGGAGGGGAACAACTCGCTCGTGGCCATCCGGGACCGGATCAATGCCGCCGGCGCCGGGATCGCCGCGAGCATCGTGAGCGACGGCGACGGCGATCTCCTCGTCGTCCGCTCCGCGACCACGGGCGTTGCGAACGCGCTCACGATCGAGGACACGACCAACCTGGGTCTCGACGACCCGACCGGCGTTCTGGATGCCGCGGCGGATGCCACGGTGGTCGTGGACGGCGTCACGATCGAGAGCGCGACCAACGTTCTGACCAACGCGATCCAGGGGGTGACGCTCAACCTCCTTGGCAAGGAGCCCGGGACCACCGTTACCGTGAGCGTGGCGGCCGACACCGCGAAAGCTCGGGACCAGATCAAGCGTTTCGTCGATGCCTACGGAGCGGTGGCGGACGTCTTCCGGGCCCAGTTTTCCGCCAACCCGACCACCGGACGCGCGGGGGTGCTGGCCGGCGACGCGCTTCTTCGCCGCGTGCAGGACATGCTGCAGACCGCGGTGAGCGGCGGCGTGGCCGGACTCCCGTCCGACGGCCTCACGACCCTCGGCGCGCTGGGCGTCGCCATCGATGGAACGTCCGGCAAGCTGAAGATCGACGAGGAGAAGCTGTCCGCGGCGCTCGAGAACCGCTTCGCCGAGATCGGACGTCTCTTCTCCGCATCCGGGGTCGCGACCGACGGCGCGGTTTCGTTCGGATCCGTGACGAGCGCCACGAAAACAGGAACCTACGCGGTGATCGTCACCCGGGCTCCCGAGCGGGCCGCGGTCGTCGGCGGCGCGAAGATCCGGGACGCGGGTCTCGCGCAGGCCGAGAACCTCACGATCACCGCCGGATCGGTCTCGGCGACCATTGCCCTCGAGCAGGGGGACACGATCGCGACGGTCGTCGGCAAGATCAACTCCGCGCTCTCATCGGCCGGCGTGTCCGCTCGCGCGTCCAATGACGGTGGCCGCCTCGCCCTCCGCTCGTCCGCGTACGGCAACGACGCGACCCTTCGCGTGGTATCCGACGTGGCCGACCCGGACGACGGCACGACCACCGGAATCGGCACCGGCGAGATCTCGGACAGCGGCGTGGACATCGAGGGATCGATCGGCGGCGTCGAGGCCATCGGCTCCGGCAGCACCCTCACGGGCGCTGGCGGCAACGGCGCGGAAGGCCTCCTGATCTCGGTCCTCACCGATCCGGCGACGGTGGCGGCGCGGCGCGGAGACTTCGGCTCGGTGACCGTGACCCGCGGTGTTGCAGATTCCCTCGCTCGGGACCTCAAGAGCGTCGTGGACCCGGCGAGCGGTCTGGTGGCGAGCACGCTGACCCGCTACGACGCCGAGACCCGCAGGATCCGGGACGAGATCGCATCCCTCGAGGCGCGCCTGGACGCCCGCGAGGTGCTTCTGGTCCGTCAATTCAGCGCCGCCGAGCAGGCGATCCAGACGCTGCAGCGGCAGCAGTCGGCACTGGGGAAATCGTATTCCCTGTTCTGAACGGAGGGTGAACCCGCATATGGACGACCAGCGGTCTCGCGCGGCGAAGGGCTACCTCGAGGCTCGGATCCGAAGTGCCTCTCCCGGCGAGCTGATCTCGCTCCTTCTCGAAGCACTGGCGCGAGAGGTGCGCCGCGCCGCGGAGGCCGCCGGAGTCCGGCAGCAGGCCGCCCGAGGCGAGGCCATCGGCCGCGCCCTCGGGATCCTCGGAGAGTTGCGCACGAGCCTGAACCACGGCGAGGGGGAGAGATCGCCACGAACCTGGAGCGCCTGTACGTGTACTGGACCGCACGCCTGACCGATGCCAACGTTCGATCCCGGCGCGATCCGCTGGACGAGGTGCTGCGTCAGCTCGACTCTCTGCGCGGGGCCTGGAACGAGGCGGTGGTGCGCGGCGCGCGCACGGAGGCGGCGGCACCCGCGGGAGCGGCCGCCGGAGCTCCGTCAGGAGCCGATCGGTCCGCCTCTTCGATCGCCGCGGCGGCTCCGGGCGCCCGCGCTACCGAGGTGGCGGCGGCGGTTCACCAGCGATGACCGGTCCTTCGGATCGGAGACTCGACCTCCTCCGGCGCGAGGCCGACTCGCTGCGCGATCTCGAGACGCTCGCCCCCGCAGGGCCGGTCCAGTCCTTCGAGACCGTGGTCCAGGAAACGGACGAGCGGGGGCACGAGCGCGATGAGGCGCTCCGGCGGCTCCTGGCCGTCCGGGAGGAGCTGAGCCGCGTCGCGTTTCCGGGGGGACCCACGAATCCCGAGGAGGAGCGGCTGGCGCGGACGAATCGACAGACTGCCGAGCGCTTGTTCCGCGCCACGAACGATCTCCTCGAGGCCTGGCGCGCCCACGGAGAGGAAACTCGTGCGCTGCTCGAGGAGCTTCGACAGGGACGACGACTGATCGGCTCCGCCCTCGCCGGTCGCTCCCAAGTCCGGGACCTCGATCTCAGGCGTTGAGCGGGGAGTCCTCCTCGTCGAGCAGCTCGAGGCGGCGCATCTTTTCGACGAACGTCGTGCGCTTGAGCCGCAGCAGCTCCGCGGCTTTCGACTTGTTTCCCCCGGTGAGCGCCAGGCTCTGCAGGATCATGTCCCGCTCGAGCCGCGAGACCGTGTCGTTCAGGTCGATTCCCGCCGGCGTCAGGCGCACCGCCGAGCGGTCGAGCCCACTCCGTCGGTCGCCGATTCCCCACGGCAGGTCCAGCAGCTCGATGACGGGGCGGCCGCGGGCCAAGACCATGGCGTGCTCGATTGCGTTCTCGAGCTCGCGCACGTTTCCCTTCCACGGATGGGACAGGAGACGCTCCATGGCGAGTTCCGAGATCGTCTTTTCCCTCATGCCGTGCCGGGCGGCGAAACGGCGCACGAACCAGCGGGCCAGCTCGGGGATGTCCTCGCGGCGCTCCCGGAGCGGAGCGACGGAGACGAGGAGAACGTTCAACCTGTAGAACAGGTCCTCGCGGAACCGCCCAGTTTCGATGAGGCTCATCAGATCGCCGTTGGTCGCGGCGACCACGCGAACGTCCACAGGGGTCGACACGGTGGCGCCCACGGGGGTGACCTGTCGATCCTGGAGCACTCGCAGCAGGCGCACCTGGTGGTCGAGGCGCATCGTGGCGATCTCGTCCAGGAACAGGGTGCCGCGATCCGCCATCGGGAGCTGTCCGGTGCGGTCCCGGTCCGCGCCCGTGAAGGCGCCCTTGATGTGGCCGAACAGCTCGGACTCGATGATCTCCGACGGAATCGCGCCGCAGTTGACCGCCACGAACGGGCCGTCCCGCCGCGCGCTGAGCGCGTGGAGTGCGCGGGCGATCTTCTCCTTCCCCACGCCGCTCTCGCCCACGATCAGGACGGTGGAGTCCACCGCCGCGAACAGCCGCACGCGATCCTTGAGCGCGACCAGCGCGGCGCTGGGTCCTACCAGATCCTCGAGAGGATCCGTGGGGGAGGGCTCTTCGACCGTCCGCGCGAGCGCTCGAGCCAGCGCGCCTTCGGCCAGGGGGAGACGCAGAACCGTCGCTCGACCGGCCGGGAGCGCGGAGTCGTCCTCGGGAAGGCCGAGGAACAGAACGCGTGCGTTCGGGTGGATCCGTCTCGCCTTGCACAGGAACGTGGTGGGAGCGACGTCCAGGGCGGCGAGCTCCGCCAGCATCGCCTCGAACGGCCGCTTCGGCAGCATGTCCCAGAAATCCTCGGCGTCGAACGCGCACGAGAAATCCACGGTCAGCGGCGCCAGCTGCGCGCTCACCGCGTCCTGCAGCTTGGAATCCGACACCAGCCCGAGCGCGAGGGTCAACGGGGCATCCTCCCTGAGCGCGGAGATCGTCCCGGTGCCGACGACGCGAGCGCCCGGGGAGGTGGAACTTCGTTCCGGTGCCGCATCGAGTCAAGCCGCATCGACGCGGACGGTGTCGGCCTCTTGACCCATCGGTGACCGGTTCCCGACGTGCGAAACCGCCTCCGGGCGGATTGCTGACGATTTCGTCGTGGCGCCGGTCTTGCTTTTCCCGGACCGGCTCCGCTCGTCGTGCGGGCCGGGAGGCGATTTTGAGCGTGCGCGGGTCGGGGCCGGCTGATGCCGTCGTCGCCGAAGAGGTCGGCGCCGCGGAAGCCGAGATCCCGTCGGGTCCCAGGCTCGCCTCCGCCTTCGAGAGCTTCGCCCGCGCTTCCGCTTCTCTGGAGTCGGCGTACGGCGCGCTCCGAGAACGCGTCGAGGATCTCTCCGCCAGGCTGCGGAGGACCGAGGCCGAGCTCGAGCGCAGCGTGAAGGAGAACCTCCGGCTCCAGGAGGACGCGGCGCGGCGAAGCCGTCTCGAGGCGATGGGCCGGATGGCGGCCGAGATCGCCCACGAGATCCGCAATCCGCTCGGCGGACTGGAGCTCACCGCCTCGCTCCTCCGAGACGACCTGCGGGGGGACCCCCGTCAAGAGCTGGCGCTCTCGGTGCTCGAAGGCATCCGAGCGCTCACGCGCGTCACGGGCGATCTCCTCTCGTTCACGCGCACCGTGCAGCCCCGTCTGGAGAGTCTCGACGCGCTCGCCTGCCTCCGCCGAACGCGGAGTCTGGTGGAGCCGGCCTGCGTCGCGCGCGGGATCGCGCTCCACTTGGCGGCAGCCGACGAGATCTCCTTTCTGGGGGACCCCGAGCTGTTCCAACAGATCCTCTTGAACCTCGTGCAGAACGCGCTGGAAGCGACGCCAGCCGGCGGCTGCGTCCGGCTGTCCGCTTTTCCCTCGGCGGCAGGCACGGTGGAGTTCGCCGTGACCGACACCGGCCGCGGAATGGACCCGGAGACGCAGTCCCGGGTGTTCGATCCGTTCTTCACCACGCGCGAGGGGGGCACCGGACTGGGCCTGCCGATCTCGTTCCGCCTCGCGGAGGCGCAAGGAGCGCGCCTCGAGCTGAAGAGCGAACCGGGAGTCGGATCCTCCGTGCTCCTGGTCTACGGCGCGGGGCAGGCCCATCGCGAGCGTCCGGTGGAGGAGGCAATCCGTTGAGTGACAGGATCCTCGTGGTGGACGACGAGCCGCAGATGCGGCTGGCCATGGCCCGAGTGCTCGCTCGCGCGGGCTACCAGGTCGACGAGGCCGGCGACGGCATCGACGCGCTGGGGAAGCTCGAGCGCGGGCTGCACCCCGTGATCGTCACCGATGTTCGGATGCCGAAGCTCGACGGCATGGCGTTTCTGGAGCGAGCCCGCGAGGTCTCCCCCGAGAGCCGGGTGCTGATGATCACCGCGTTCGGGACGGTGGAGTCGGCGGTGGAGGCCGTGCGGCGCGGCGCCCAGGACTACATCCTGAAGCCCTTCCCGCCCGAGGTCCTCGAGCGCGCGGTCGCCGAGGCGATCTGCCTCGCGCGTCCCACAGGCAGGTCCGCCGGAGGGGAGACCGCCCGCCGTATTCTCACGCAGAACGCCGCGATGCTGCGCCTCCTGGACGCCGCGCGCCGTGCCGCGGCCAGCGAGGCCACGATCCTCCTCCAAGCGGAGAGCGGGGCGGGAAAGGAGCTTCTCGCCCGATTCGTGCACGAGGCGAGCCCTCGAAGGGCCGGGCCGTTCGTGGCGGTGAACTGCGCGGCGTTCCCCCACGATCTGCTGGAATCCGAGCTGTTCGGTCACGCGCGGGGCGCCTTCACCGGAGCCGTCCGCGACCGCCGCGGACACTTCGAGGCCGGAAGCGGAGGCACTCTGCTCCTGGACGAGATCGGGGAGACCAGCCCGCCCCTGCAGGCGAAGCTGCTGCGGGTCTTGCAGGAGCGCGAGGTCCAGCGACTGGGAGAGGAGACTCCGCGACGGGTGGACGTTCGGGTCGTCGCCTCGACGAACCGGGATCTCGAGGCCGACGTGCGCGAGGGGCGGTTCCGCGAAGATCTCTTCTTCCGGGTCTCGGTGATTCCGCTGCGGATCCCGCCGCTGCGGGAGCGTCCCGACGACGTGCCGCTCCTCGTCGAGCACTTCGCGCGGTTCCACGGGCGTCACGGTGCGGTCCGGATCTCGGATGCCGCCGCGTTGCGGCTTCGCGAGCATCCATGGCCCGGAAACGTCCGCGAGCTGGAGAACCGCGTGCTGCGGGCCGTGGTGATGGCCGGCTCGGCAGACCTCGACGTCGCGGATTTCTTCCCGAAGATCCCGTCGGGCCGCGGGCACGCCGCCGCACACTCTCGTGAGGTTCCGGACGCCCCGACCGGCTCCTGGTCGGGCGCCACCCTCGACCAGGCCGAGCGCGTCCTCATCGAGAACGCCCTGCGCACCACGGGCGGCAACCGGACGCGCGCGGCAGTCCTCGTCGGGATCAGCGTGCGCACCCTCAGGAACAAGCTTCGCGCGTACCGCCTTCAGGACGATGGGAAGAATCTGCCGACCGGATCCTGACGCCGTCGACGGCGAACCGACTGCCGTCGGCGCCGAGCGGGGCAATCGACCGCGCCACCACCGCGGCACGTCGCTTGCTGCAAGGCGCTCGAGCCGCAAAGGTTCTCTCGGCGCGGGCACGCGGCCCGTGCGATCGGGCTCGAGGGGAGACGGCATGCGAAGTGTGGACGAGGCTACCGCCGCGCTGCTCGAGAGTCTGCTCGACGTGGCCGCCCGGCGTCAGTCTCTTCTCTCGGCGAACATCGCGAACGTGGACACGCCGGGCTACCAGACCCGCGACCTGGATTTCGAGCGGGCGATGGCCGCGGCGGACCGCGCCTCGGCCCTGCCTCAGGCGCGGATCGGGCGGACGGATCCCGCCCACCTGCCGGGCCCGGGATCGCCCCCTCTCGACGGGTTCGAAAGCGTTCTCCGGGATCTTCCGCGGCGCAACGACCAGAACAACGTCTCGGTCGATCGCGAGATGCTGGCCCTCGCGAGGACCGCGGGCCGGTACACCACGACGATCGAGCTGCTCCGGAAGCGTTTCGCGCTGCTGCGTTACGCGATCCAGGACGGCCGAGGAGGTGGCGCATGAGTCTGTCGCGAGCAGTCGACGTCGCAGCGACGGCGCTGTCCGCCCAGCGGCTCCGGATGGAGCTGGCCTCGGCGAACATGGCGAACGCCGAGACGACGCGCACCCCGGAGGGCGGTCCATACCAGAAGAGGATGGCGGTGTTCGAGGCGGAGCCGGCGCTCCTTTCGGACCGCGAGCGGCGGTCCGGCCGCGTCCCGGGAGGGGTTCGCGTCGACAGGATCGTCGCCGACACGTCGCCGCCCGCTCTGCGATATCAGCCGGGACACCCCGACGCCGACGCGGACGGGTACGTCGAGTTCCCGAACGTGAACTCCACCGAGGAGATGGTGAACCTCCTCTCCGCGGCGCGTTCCTACGAGGCGGGGATCTCGGTGATCCGCGTGGCCCGCCAGCTCCTCCAGACCACGCTGAACCTCCTGAGGTAGGCACATGGATCCGCTGCGCATCCCACCGATCCGGCCCCAGGACCTCGAAATCGGCGCGCCATCCGCGACGGCGACACCCAAGGGGCCGTCGTTCGGATCCGTGCTCGAGTCGGCCATCGAGTCGGTGTCGCGTGCCCAGGCGGCGTCGGACGAGGCCTCCCGCCTGTTCGCGCTGGGACGCGACGTGGACCTCCACACCGTTCTCTTGCAGGTGGAGAAGGCGGACCTCTCGTTCCGCACCATGATGGAGGTGCGGAACAAGCTCCTGGACGCGTACCGCGAGGTCATGCGGATGCAGATCTGACGAGGGTGATGCGCCGTGGAACGATCTCCCTTCGACGCCATCCGCGCTCTCCTCGGCCGCCTGACCACGGCGCAGATGGTGAGCCTCGGCCTCGCGGCCGCGTTCGCGGTGGCAGCGGTGTGGGGGATCGTGGCGTTCGCGAGCCGGGTCCGCTACGAGATCCTCTACTCGAACCTGGAATCCGAGGACGCCGGCGCGATCGTGGCGAAGCTGCAGGAAAGCAAGGTGTCGTACCGGATCGAGGCGGGCGGCCACGCCATCTCGGTCCCGGCCGACCGTGTGGCGGAGGTCCGCCTCACGCTGGCCGGCGAGGGGATTCCGCGCGGGGGCGGAGTCGGCTTCGAGATCTTCGATCGATCCACGTTCGATCTGTCGGATTTCGTCCAAACCGTGAACTACCAGCGCGCTCTCGAGCGGGAGCTGGGAAGGACCATCGAAGCGCTCGACCCCGTCTCGAAGGCGCGGGTGCACCTGGTGCTTCCCCAGCGGACGCTCTTCGCGGGCGAGGGGCAGGAGGCGAAAGCATCGGTGGTCCTGAAGCTGCTCCGCGGCCGGGAGCTCCGGGTCGAGGAGACGCTGGCGGTTGCCCACCTGGTCTCGAGCGCCGTCCGCGGGCTCTCCCCCGAGAAGGTGAGCATCGTGGACACCGACGGCCGCATGTTGCGCGACGGTCAAGGGGACGACACGGTGCAGGCCCTCTCCGCGCATCAGCTCGAGCTGAAGCGGACGTTCGAGAAGGAGATGCAGACGAAGCTCGTCGCCCTGCTCTCGCCCATCGTGGGCGAGGGGCGGGTTCGCTCGAGGGTCGACGCCACGCTGGACTTCCAGAGGGTCGAGCGAGTCGAGGAGCGGTACGACCCGGACGGCGCCGTGGTGCGCAGCGAGCAGAAGGGGAAGCAGGTTCGGACATCCGGCGCGGGCGGAGGAGCGTCGGGAATGCCAGGAACGCCGTCGAACATCCCCACCGGCTCGCCCGTCGCAACGGCGGGTCCAGGGGACGCCGACGAGTCCAGCGACTCGACGATCAATTACGAGATTCCGAAGACCGTCGCCACGATCACGGAGCCGGTGGGCGGCGTGAAGCGCCTTTCGGTGGCGGTGGTGCTGGATAACGCCGTCCGTCCGTCGGCGCAGTCGGGAAGCGACGCCCCCCAGAGCGTGCCCCGCTCGGACGAGGAGATGAAGAAGCTCACCGAGCTGGTGCGCGCCGCCATCGGATTCGACGAGAAGCGCGGCGATGCTCTGACGGTGGCGAACCTCGCGTTCGACTCGGGCCCCATCGAGGAGCAGAAGCGGGCGCTGAGCACCGCGGAGCGCACGGAGTTCTGGTACCGCGTGGGGAAATACCCTTCCCTGGTTCTCGGGGCGCTGCTCGCGTTCCTTTTCGTCGTGCGTCCCATCCTGCGCTCGATCCGCACGGCGTTGAGCCCGAGGGAGCCCGCGGTGCGCGTCGAAGCGCCCGCGCTCGCTGACGCGCCGGACACCCCAGCCCTCACGCTCCGGAGGCGTTTGATCGAGATCTCCGCTAGTGAGCCGGAGGGAGCCGCGCAGGTGGTCCGAGGCTGGCTCCGGGAGAAGAGCTGATCCATGCCCGAGACGATGACCGGAGCCGAGAAGGCCGCCGTGCTGATGGTCTTGCTGGGAGAGGAGACCTCCGCGGGCATCCTACGGCACTTCGAGGAGCCCGATATCTTCGCCATCGGTCGGGCCGTGTCCGCCCTTCGGGAGATCCGTCCCGACGTGGCCGAGCGGGTGCTCGGGGAGTACAGAGATCGAATCCTCTCGCACCGCGAAGGGCGTGAGGGAGGGCCGGACGCCGCCCGCAGGATCCTGACACGGACGCTGTCGCCCGAGCGCCTGGAGATGGCCGCCCAGACGCTCCCCGGCGGCGCCGGCGAAGGCCGCACCGCCAGCGTTCCCGGGGATCCGCGCGAAGGACCGTTCTCGGCGCTGGCCGGGGTGAAGAGCAGCGATCTCGGACAGGCGCTCCAGCTCGAGCACCCCCAGACGGCGGCGCTGGTCCTCCTGCACCTGCCCCCGGGGCGGGCAGCGGGGGTTCTCGCGGCCATGGGAGAGGACGCACAGGCGGAGATCACCGCGCGCCTGTCGCGGGTCTCCTCGGTTTCCGCCGAGGTCACGCGGGAGATCTCCGATGCGCTGACCGAGCGGTTCGAGGCGCTGCGGGCGGAAGGGGTCGAAGAGAAGGACGGCGTGGGTGCGGCCGCGGAGATCCTCAAGAAGATGGACCGTGCTCGCAGTCGCTCCATCCTCGGGCGCCTCGAGTCTCTCGACGCCGAGTCTGCGGAGACGCTGCGATCCCGCGTCTACACCTTCGAGATGCTCCTGGCGGTGAACGACCGGGGGATTCAGGAGATCCTGAAGGGAGTCGACTCCAAGCAGCTCGCCCTGGCCCTCAAGGGCTCGACGCCCGAGGTGTCCGAGAAGTTCTTCCGGAACATGTCGACCCGGGCCGCGGAGCTCGTCAAGGACGAGATGGAGTACCTGGGCGTCGCGAAGGTGAAGGACGTGGAGGCCGGGCAGAAGGAGGTTCTCGAGAAGGCGCTGCGGCTGGAAGAGGAGGGGAAAGTGACGTTCGATGTGTCCGGGGGGGAGGGCGTTGGCGTCTAGAGTGACCCCCGGCGAGCGGGCGACCGCCTCCCGCTTCGTCGCGCCCGTGATCGGCGTCGAAGGCGTCCCTCCGGACCCCGAGGAGCGGATCCGCCAGGCCGAGGCGGAGGCCCGCACGCGCGGCCGCATCGAAGGTCTCGACGCGGGCCGTCGCGAGGCGTGGGCGGAGGTCGAGGCGAAGCTCCGCCAGCTTTCGGCCGCGATCGCCTCGCTGGTCGAGCTGCGGAGCGGGGTGATGAAGCGGGCGGAGCAGGATCTCCTCGACCTGGCGGTGCGCATCGCCGAGACGGTCGTGCGGGAGCGCGTGTCCCGGGATTCCGAGATGGTCGTTCGCGCGCTGGGCGCGGCGCTGGCGGAGCTGCCGAAGGGCGAGCCGTTCACGGTGCGCTGCCATCCCGACGACGCGGCAGCGCTCGAATCGGCACTGACCGGGATCCCCGGAGCGGGCGGCGACTGGCGGCTGCAGATGGACCCGTCGTGCTCGCCGGGCGGCTGCCTCGTGGAAAGCGAAGCGGGGGATCTGGACGTGCGCATCGAGTCGCAGCTGCGCGTGATCGAGCGCGAGCTGCTGTCGAGAAGCTGATGGCCGGCGCCGACGAAGCGCGCGTCGACCTCTCCCGCTACTTGCACGCGGCGTCGGCCGTCCGGCCCATCCGGGCCGTCGGGCGGGTGACGCGCGTGGTGGGCCTCACGATCGAGTGCCTGGGACCTGCGGCCTCGGTGGGCGAGGAATGCCTGCTGGCCGGACGCGGCGGGCGGACGTGCCGCGCGGAGGTCGTGGGGTTCACCGGCCACCGGGTGTTCGCCATGCCCGTGGATCGTTCGGAGTCGATCCGTTTCGGGGATCGCGTGGTCGCTCTTCGCTCGAGGCCGGGCATCCACGTGTCGGACGCGATCCTCGGTCGCGTGCTCGACGCCGAGGGGCGCCCGGCCGACGGGCTGGGAGATCCGGTGCGGGGAGATTGGCGCCCGCTGCACGCGGAGCCGCCCGACCCGATGGCCCGGCCCGCGATTCGCGAGCCGATCCAGACCGGCGTGCGGAGCATCGACGGCCTGCTCACGTGCGGACTCGGGCAGCGGCTGGGCATCTTCGCGGGCAGCGGCGTGGGCAAGAGCGCGCTCCTGGGCATGATCGCCCGGCACACCACCGCCGACGTGAACGTGATCGCGCTGGTGGGGGAGCGCGGCCGCGAGGTGAAGGAGTTCGTGGAGAACGATCTGGGCTCCGAAGGTCTGAGTCGCTCGGCTGTCTTCGTCTCGACGAGCGACGAGCCTCCGCTGCGACGCATCCGTGCCGCTCTCGCCGCCACCGCGGCCGCCGAGCACTTCCGGGACCGGGGGCGGAGCGTCCTCCTCATGATGGACTCGCTCACCCGCGTGGCGATGGCGCAGCGCGAGATCGGCCTCGCCGCAGGGGAGCCCCCCTCGTCCAAGGGGTACACCCCGTCGGTGCTCTCGCTGCTGCCGCGCCTGCTCGAGCGCGCCGGACAGGCAAGCCGGGGAAGCATCACCGGCCTGTACACCGTCTACGTCGAGGGGGACGACCTGATGGACCCGGTGGCCGACGCGGCCCGATCGCTCCTCGATGGGCACGTGGTCCTGTCTCGCGAGCTGGCGTCACGGAACCACTACCCGGCAGTGGACGTCCTGGGAAGCGTGAGTCGCCTCATGCCGGCCCTGGTCTCTCCCGAGCACCTGAGGGCCGCCGCGGAGTTCCGCCGCCTCCTCGCGGTGCACGTCGATTCCGAGGATCTGATCCGCATCGGGGCGTACGCGTCGGGCAGCAGTCGCGAGGTGGACCATGCCGTGGCGGCGATGTCGTCCATGCGCGCGTTCCTCTGCCAGGAGCGGGCCGAGCGCTCGAGCTTCGCCGACACGCGGGAGATGCTCGCCCGTTGCACGGAGGTCTCGTGAAGAAGTTCCGGTTCCGCCTGCATCGCGTCGAACGCTGGCGCCGGCAGGAGGAGAAGGCGCGTAGGGCGGAGCACGACATCTCCCTGCGGACGGTGTCGCGTTCGCAGGCCGCGCTCGCGGCGCACGACGAGATGGTGGAGAGGCTTCTCGCCGAAGAGGCGACGCGGCGTGCCTCCGGGGACGTGGACGCCGAGTCCCTCGTCGCCGCGGACGAGGCCCGCGGCGCCTTCGCTTCGCGACGAGAGGCGCTCGCTGCGGCCCACGCAGAGGCGCTCGAGGCCTGCCGCGACACGCTGGCGCGGCTGGTCGAGGCGCGGCGGTCGCTGGAGGCCGTGGAGGGTCTCGGCCAGATCCGCCGCTCCCGCTGGCAGCGCGAGGTGGACGTGGAGATGCAGAAGCAGTCCGACGAGTTCCACCGCATGCGTCTGCGATTCAGGGAAGAGGACGCGACTCCTGGAGGGACGCGATGACCAAACCGACACGCTCCGCAAGGCTTCTCGAAGTCCTCGCTGCAGCGGCGCTCGTGGGCAACGTGGCATTCGTGGTCGGGCCTTCGCTGCTCGGAATCGTCCTCGAGCCTCCGAGCGCTTCGGCGGCCACGGACCCGGCGAAGCCGGCTGACCGGCCGGCGACGGCCACGCCCTCGTCCGCGACTCCGGGCGAGAGCAATGCCGCGCCCCCCGTCACGGGACCCGTCGGCGCCCCGAGCGGAGTCGAAGCGGGCGCAAAGCCGGAAGCACCGAGCGCGCCGCCCGCTTCGTCCTCGAGCCCTCCCCGCGCCGGCGCGGACACAGCCGCGAAGACCGACGGTCAGGCGCCGGGTTCGGCCGACGAGGACGACACGACCGGCGGCACCGCGGTCGCCGAGGCGAACAGGCTGTTCCGCCGGATCGTGCGCGCGTACGAGAACATGGAGCCGGAGAACGCCTCCGCCGCGCTCGTCCTGCTCGCCGATCGGGACATGTACTCCACGGTGAAGACCCTGCTCGCGATGGACCCGCGGAAATCCGGGGCCATCCTCGACGCCATGAGCCGGCGCTCTCCGCAGAAAGCCGCCACGATCACCTCCGAGATGCTGGGCGAGGCGACCCCGGCCGCGTTCCAGCCCGCCCGGTAATTCCGTCCGGGTCCCGGAAGCTTCGACCGGGCGAAAGCCGAGCAAGTGCCGCGCGTCGTTGCCGCGCAGCCCTTTCGGACGCCCGCCCGGCGGCACGGAGAGTGCAGCCCCGACGCGGCGATGTTCCCCCTCGCCAGAGTGATCGCAGCGGCCGGCAAGCAGGTTCGCGCAGCAGCCGCGGCGCCCCATCGCGGCTCCACGACCCAAGCGGATTCGGGAGCGCGCTTCGCCCGGATCCTGGCAGGGGTGCGACGGCTCCTTGGGTCCGATCGTTCCGGCGTCACTCCCGGCAGGCTCCGGCCGGACGGCTGCGCGTCTGACGAGGCCGCGCGCGACGGCGCCGCGCCGCAACCCGGCGTGTCGTCGAGCCCGTTGGACCTGCAGAGCCTGGCGCCGGCGTCCCAGGCCGCGGCGGGGCTCGGAGGGGCGAACGGCGAGGCGAAGACGTCGGTAGAGCCACGCGAGGCGTCGCCCGTCGCGTCGACGGGTCCACGACCTGCGTACCTCCTCGGACTGCGCCTGAAGCACGAGTCCGAGTCGCTGCGCACCGTGCTGCCCGAGCTTGCCCAGGAGTCGAGCGCGGCGGGGCAGGTACGCGAGACGGAGGCGCACGGGGCGCCGCTCGTGCTTCCGCACGTCCCTGTCGTCGGACAGGCTGCGTCCGCGACGGTTGGGGAGCGGTCCGTCTCGACGCGCATCGAACCACCCCGGCCTCATCCGCAACCGGGCCGAGGAACCGTGCCGCAGCCCACGACGGCCGAACCGGATCGAGCGGACTCCGCGACGGTGCAACGCGTGACCTCGACGGTTCGAGCGGGAGCTCCCGCACCCGCCGCGACCTTGAGACGCGCGGATCCGCTCGGTGCGATCGAGACGTCGCGCTCCGATCGAACCCAGGCGCCGGAGGCCGCGTCTCTCCGCGGTCGAAACGTCTCGGGCGCGACTCCGGAGGGCGCCGTCTCGCCGGCTCCGACCTCCCCCGCGATCCGTTCGGCTCAGGCCGCGCAGCCTCCTTCGTCGGTCCTTCGAGGCCTACCCACGAATTCCGCGGTGGAGGAAACGGGCGGTACGCGCCCGCCATCGGCTCCGGTCGCGGGCGCGGTGGATCGTCGTCCGGAGACGGAGCGCGCGCCTGCGCTGTCCGGGGCATTGCGGCCCGCTCCGTCCGGCCGTTCCGTTGCCGCTGGAAGCGACGTGCGCCGCGACCTGCGTCAGGCCGTCGCCGCGGCAGCTCCGTCGCACGACGTTCCTCACGCGTCGGATCCGGTCCGAGCGAAGCGAACGGACGCGAGGGAACCGTTTGTTGAGCGCACCGCTCGCGGTGTCGATGCGACATCGCCCGCGCAGTTTCCGCGCCCGCGCCCGCGCGTCGCTCCGGAGTCGCTGGATCGCGCATCCCGCGGTCCTGAGGCGGCGGATGCCGCGCCGCCCGAGGCGATCCGATCGCACGTCGGACGCAGAGTCGAGGCGAACGACTTCCATCGCACCCGCACCGCGCCGACAGATCCAATCGCCCCGCGGGACTCCGCGCACGCACGACGCAATCGAGACTCCCGGCCGAGCTGGTTCGACGATGCGCGGTCTTCGCAGGCGAGCTCCGAGATCGGCGAACGTCCGAGCCGCGGCCGTCGCCCCGACGGAGCCGATCGGGTCCCCGGACCGCGACGGGATCTTCCTCCCGCCGTTGCCGCGCGCGTCCGCGTCGATTTCATCGGCACGCCGAGGACGAGCCCGAGCGCGGTCCGAGGATCCGCGACCGTCCCCGACCCCGCGGACCGCTACGTCGATCGCCAGGTTGCGAGCGGTCCGGCGCCGCAGCGAATCATCCCCGGCTCGCCTCCGCGGCCGGCGCCGCCGGATTCCGCTGCACCACGCGAGCCGTCGGCCCCCGAGCCGGTTCGCGACGTGGAGAATCCTCGAGTCCAACCCTCGCGCGCTGGGGACGCACCGGCACGTGCACGCTCGGCGCGCACGGATGCAGCGGCGTCGCGTTCGTCCGGCAGCGATGCGGGAGGAGTGGAGCGTTCCGAAGGTCCCCCGCCGCGGAAAGCCCAGGCCGCGAGGTTGACGGACATCGGCCCGATCGTGCGTGTGAGGGACATGGAGCGGTCGGAATGGCCGCTCGGGCCCGACAGAACGGTCTTCTCGGTCGCCCGAGCGCAGGCGGAGCATGGGTCGGCGCCATCCTCGCCTCCTCCTCGGCTCCAGCGCGGCATCTCGAAAGACACGGTCTCGCCGCTGCGGACGCCGCCGTCGTCGACCCGTCGTCGCAGCTCTGCCCGAGGGCGATCCGGTTCCGAACGTGGCGACGGGAACGGACGCCCCGACGTTCGGCGTGCGGCGTTCGGCGAGCCCCGAATCGGACGCGACGCTTCGGGAAGATCACGCGAACCGCGCGGAGCCGGTGCGGGATTCGAAATCGCCGGCGTCCCCGCACCGAATCGAGACCGGGAATCCGGGAGGCCGCACCTTCTCGGTCCCGGGGTCCCTCGTCTCGCCGGTCGTTGCCCCTCACGTCGTCTCGTCTGCCCCGGATTCCGCAGAGCCGAGCGAGTCCCGCGGCCCGCGCGAATCCGGGAAATCGGTGCCGGAGCCGACGGCGGCGCGAGGCGCGGGCGAGCCGGCGCGCGACGAGGTGCGGACCGCGGCAGGGGACTCGCCGGCCCGACCCACCGACACTCCCGTTCGTCCGCGCGCCGGAGAGATCGAGGTCCCGGCATCGGCGACAACGGAACTCGCGCGTGCCTCCGCGGTTTCCCGAAGGTCCTGTGCCGTGGCCGGCTGTCACACCAGGCCATGCGGTCCGACGGCGCCTGGCCGGTCGCGACCACGCCGGCTGCCGCCTCCGCATTCCCGCCCGCCCTCGTCCCCGTCACCCAGGCGATCCTCGACCTGGCCCGAAGGGACGGCCCGACGCTTCGCATCCGACTGGAGCACGCCGAGCTGGGCGCCATCGATCTGTGCCTGCGTCGAGGTCCGGGGGGAGTGGTGGTGGAGATCTCGGCGGACCTCGCCCACGCCCGGCGCATCCTAGTGGACGGCGCTCCCGCGCTCGCACAGGAGCTTCGTGCCGGCGGCCTCGGCCTCGACAGCGTCACGGTGAGCGGCGGCCACACCTCGGCGGGAGGCTCTCCGTCGGGAGAGACGCACGACGGAGCGGCTGCCGCCCGCTCTTTCGCGGAGCGGCTCCCGTCGGCTCAGGTCGCCGATCCGCTTCCGAGCGTCGTGCCGAATGCGGGGGCGCGCTCGGCGCGGACCGCTTCACTCGACCTGCTTGCCTGACCGCAGCGATCTGGGTTCCGGCACCCTCCCCCCGGCGGCCGTGGGCCCGCGTTGAGGGTTCCCGAGGCGAGCCCTTCGTCTCGACGTTGGAGCCAGAGCCGTCCTCGCCGAACGGGCGGCGCAAGCCACTCGAGCATCGCGACGAGGTCCATGCGCTCCGAATTCTGCTCGGAGGTCAGGCCGTGTCGCGGCGCTTCGATCCTCTGGTTCTGTGGACGCTCCCCGGGTCGCCGACCGTTTGCGCTCAGGCCGCCGCCCGTCAGGGCCGTCGCGCCTGCAGTGATTCGTTGCGCGCCTACACGACACCCGAAAACTCATGTCGGTACTTGGCGAGCCCGGAAACACGACGCATTCTCGGCTCATCGAGCACCAGCACCATGAACACGTCGTCCGGAACCTCCCACTCGCACGTTACCCCTTGCGGGCTTGCGGGGTGAAAGCCGAAACGGGGGTAATACCCCGCGTGACCGAGAACGATGATGAAGGGGCAACCCTCGTTCTCGAGCTGTTCGTTTCCCTTCTCAACCAACGCGGAACCAACTCCTTTGCGCTGGTATTCAGGGAGCACTGCCATGGGACCCAGCGCCGCGCCCGTAATCTGCCCGCCGATGGTGATCGGGCTATACATGATGTGGCCCACCAGGCAGCCATTCACCGCAGCGACCAATGACAGCCGCACCGCACGATTCGACCTGAGCGCGTCGACGACGTTGGCCTCTTGCTCCTGCTCGAAAGCGCGCTCGTGGAGTTCACGAATCGCCGCAACATCTCCGGGCTTCTCGTGTCGAACCTCGATCAACATGCGAACCTCTCCTAGCCCGCTCTATTCACGAAGGTCCGTCGCGAGACCGTGGAGACGGCCGTGATGACGGGCACTCGCAGGGGCGAGGAACCCGAGACGTACTTGAACAGTACGTCGCAGGGTCCGAGCCCCGAGGACGCCCGTCAGCATGGCCGGATCCGCGGTCGCAGCAGGAGCTTCGTGAATCATGCGGGCTAGGCGCCCGGCGGTCGTGCGCGATCGACGGCCGGCTGCGACGCGTTGGGCGGCACGCTCCGCGATCCGAGTCTTCACCAGCTTCCGCACCCGTGTCGCCGGTAAGGGACTGACCGCTTGAAAACGGACGGTGCCTTCACTGGTGTCGTAGGCCTCGAGTTCGTCGTTGTGGGCTTCCAGGGGGTGGGCACCGGGGTAGAAGGCGCAGTGGTTCGCAGCCGCGCCAAAGGCCACGAGCATCCTTCCGCCAAGGCGGAAGGCTGGGATCTGGTAGCTGATGCACTCTTCCGCCTCGGGCGCCGCGGACTTGATGGCCCTTCGAAGCTTCTCGAGTGCAGCTCGCTCGTCATCGCTCACGGTTGCGAGGTACTCGTCGATGGTCTTGGCGGTCGTTTTCGGCTCGCCTGTCATGGCGTGTGCTCCTTCACGAGATCACAGGCTGGCTCTGGGGGAGGTCGTGTCCGCCCAACGTCGTGCGTAACCCGCGGGCCGGACGGGCGCGGCGCTTGCGGAAGCAGGCGCCGTGACCGGACGGGCTGGCGGGGCCACGCACTGGTTGGACGTCTGGCCTCCTCAGGGAACGATCGACACCTCGAGATAGACGTCAGTTGGAACACGAGGCGGCTCCGTGAATACCGCCTCTCTGACGGTCTCCGAAACGCAAGACGTGAAGGCGTTCGTCGGATCGGTCTTGACGGTCGCGATCTTCCCACCATGACCGACGCTCAGGGTCACGTCGAAGGAGATCACCGCTTCGGTAGGAGCTGTGGCCGCGCACTTCCGAACTACTTCTGGCAAGGTCTCGCGAACGTAGGTCGCGTTCGCCTCTAGGTAGGTCTCCGCCGACGTCGCGTCGCCAGCGAGACCGGCCTTCACGGTCACCTTCCGAGGCCCAGGCTCAGTTGCCCTCGCCAGATCGGGGATCGCTACAGCAAGCCCCATGAGAGCTACCACCATGAGCGCGAACCCACGACGACAGGGCGGATGGCTCGTCATCTGAGATCCTCCTCGTCCCTTGCAGACGTCTCCCGATCAGCGCAACCTGCGAGCCAACCTGGCGCGGGCCGTGCGCAAGCACGGACCGTGACAGGACGGGTCGGCAGGTTCACGCTGTTGTGAGGCGACTCGCGCTTGTTCCCCGTTGACAGCCAATCTAAGTACTTGTATACTCTTCGGCGATCGTGAAACCGCTGACCTGGCTGGGCAGCTCTCGCGCAGATGTCAGGCGCTTCCCCGGGCAGGCGCGACGGCTCGCGGGCTACCAGCTGTGGAGGGTTCAGCTCGGCGTCGAACCCACCGACTGGAAGTTCATGCCGACGGTGGGCCCTGGCGTTCGGGAGATCCGAATTCACACCGGTCTCGAGCACCGAGTGCTGTACCTCGCGAAGTTCGGAGAAGGGGTGTACGTTTTGCACGGGTTCGAGAAGCGACCCAGAAAACCGCGAGACGCGACATCCAAATTGCCGGCGAGCGCCTGAGGCAGTTGGTGGTCGAGCGCCGGAAGGGAAGGGGCTAGGTGGGCCATGAAGCTGCGAAAAACTCCGTCGAGCGGTAACGTCTTCAAGGACGTTGGATTCTCCACCGAGGAGGCTGGACACCTTCGCGTGCGCGCCGATCTCATGGTGGCGCTGGAGAAGGCGATCGCAAGGCGGGGGCTCACACAGGGGCAGGCCGCGAAGCTCTTGGGTGTGACCCAACCCAGAGTGAGTGACCTTCTGAGGGGCCGGATCGACCTCTTCAGCGTCGATACACTCATTGACATGCTCGCACGCCTGGGAATCGGCGTGAGACTGACGCTAAAATCCTCTCGGACCCCCATGAGAGTCGCCTGACGTGTAGCATCAGCTGCGCCGCGAAGCGCCGGCAACTGCATGCTGATCATGCGCCGTGCAGACGAGTCACGCCGAGCGCGCGATCGTTCGCACGGGGCGACCAAGTCCGTATCAGCGATGGCACGAACGTCGGCCGTCCTGAGCCTCACGAGGGCGGTCGTGCGACCCGAGGCGGTGACAGACTCGACTTCGAGCGCGTCCGGAGGATACGTCCCCACGACTGCACCCAGGTCACCAGCACGGAGACCGTGCTCCGGAGCGTCGCGAACGAGAACGACGGTGTCCCGCAGGTCGTGTTTCATCGTCACCTAGTCTCTTCCTCTGCAACTTCTCTCCGTTCTGCGGAGATCTTGTCGGGTGATCAAGCTGCGGCCTTGGAAAACGCTGTGGGGAACGCATTCTCGCGGACTTCGATGACAGCGGACATCGCGGCGCGGCCAAGGTCGGTGACGCGCCAGCGACGGGTCCGGGGGATCTTGGCGATGTAGCCATGAGCGTGCAAGCGATTGAAGAGGCGGGTGACGCGGGCAGCGTTGCGACGAGCGAGGACGGGATCGTCGGCCGCTCCGAAGAGAGCCTCGCGGACGTGGCGGTTGCGGAAGCCAGCGATGACGTGCTCCCCGCGCAGGACAGCGGCGAAGAGCCGAGCGTCGTCCGGATCGGCGGGGTTGAAGCCGCGGTGACGACGCGTAGCCTTGCGAATGGGTGTGGCCATCCGGTCGAGAACCTTGCGGGCCGAGGTCGGATCGGCGACGCCGGCCAGGCCCTCGAGGTACCGGGCGTTGGCGGCGCGGCTGATGCGCTCGTATCGATCGAGGAAGGCGACGCCTTTCGGCATCGGATTCCAGCGTACTCGGACCTCACCCCGAAAACGCGTCACGCGGCGCACCTTGAACTCGCGGGGCTGATTGATGGTCGTTTCGACCCGGAGAACGCGGCCGTGGCTGTCGTACATTTTGATCCAGTTGCGCTTGACCCGATGCTTGATGCGCACCCCCTCCGGACGACGCTTGACGTCGCTGACGACCTCGCCCTCGAAATTGGGGTGGAGTTTCCTGCCGAGGAAGCGCATCACATCCTCGGCGCCGAAGGTCGACGCCGCGTGTCGGACGAGGGCGGGATACAGGGCCTCGAGCGCCGCGCGGTTGCGGAACATGATGTCCGTCGCGTACTCGGCTTGGTCCGTGACCCAGTAGTAGTCGAGCATGGCGAACAGGTCGGAGAAGAGCGGATTGAAGCGATGGGCAAAGCGGTCGAGGATGGTGGGCCAGTCGAGTCGGGCAAACTCGTGGGACAGACGTTGCGCCCGCTCGGGATGGGCGATCGAGAGGAACGCGTTGTCCACACGTTCGAAGACCAGCCGCAGCTTCTGCATCTGCCGAGCCAGCCACTCGTGACCGTTGACGTAGACCTGCAGGGTGACCGGGAACCACGTTGGACGGCGGACGTGCATGAACCCGAAGTCGGGGTCGAACAGGTAAAAGTAGTGAACCAGGCACTTGCGCCAATCCGAGCGGACGCAGGGACGGCCGTCGCCGTAGGCCAGCCGGAACGCCAGGACTGGCTCGACCGTAGCCAAAACGCAGATGAGCCCACGGGTGATGCCCTCACGCTTTGCGATCTCGCGAGCGAGTTTCTCCTTGCGCACGGGGCCAGCAAGGTAGCGATACGTGCAGCCGGCACGCTGGGCGACGGCCTGGGCGTGGCTCTTCAGCCGATCAGCCACCTCGAGCGCGATCTCCTTGAACTCCATGAGCTTGAGGCCCAGGCAACTCATCCAGTTCTCCATGCCCGTCGGATGGCTGATGGGCAGGTGCCCCTTGAAGATCACCCGGTCGAAGCAGGACAACGTTCCCACGATCTTGTCGCGATGGTGCATGATGAAACGGTCCATGGCATCTCCTTCAGCATGTGGGTTTCGGCGAACACATCATGCCGGAGAGGCGCCATGGACGTCAGCCGACTCCGCTCATCGTGCTTGTTCGGAGATTTGGTTGCGGCTCTGCCGCGCTAGGATATACCCTGACCCACCGAGGCGTGTCATCCCCGGCAACAACGATCCACCTCAGTCTTCACCTTCTTCATGAACTCTCTTCTCACGACGGATTGCCCGCCGCGCGTTGATGATTCGAATGGTCTCACCTCGTTCCGTGTGGCACACGACCAGCAGACGTCGCTGGTAGGATACCCCCAGGAGCAGATCGCGTGGCTCCTCGTGGCTGTGGTCGGGATCGGAAATGGTGAACGACAACAAGTCCGCGAACGCGCTCATCGCCCCCTCGAGCGCCAGCTCGTGCTTCCGAAGGTGGGTCTCGGCCTTCTCCGAATCCCAAGCAAAGGTGAGTTTCACTGCCCCGCTTCCTTCCGTCTTCTTACGGCCTCAGCGCCGCTTCAGCGGTATGACGTTCCGCTCGGCCGCCGGCGAAGCCGGTCGGCTGCAGCGGGTGGTTTGATTCGTTGCTGGCCCTCACACCGTGATGACGACCTTGCCCCGAGCGTGGCCTCGTTCCCAGGATCGAATCGCCTCCGGGACGTCTCTCAGTGGATAGGTCCTGTCGATGACTGGCGTGACCTTCCCGGTTTCTATGAGCTCCTTCAATGTCTGCAGATCTTCCTTACGTATCGTCGCCATCAGCGGGCGGACCTTCTGGCGCACGAACGGCGACAGCGCGAGCGACATCAGCGACTCCCCCACGCCGCCGGTCCATTGCCCACCCCCTTCTCCGCCGACGAGCACGACCCTCCCGAGCGGGGTGAGGACGCGCCTGAGGTGTGACACGGATCGATTGCCCGCCAGGTCGAGGATGAGGTCATACCGCTCTCGGCCATCAGCAAAGTTTTCCCGGGTGTAATCAATGGCACAGTCTACGCCGATCGATCGAACCTGGTCGGTCTTCGTGGTGCTGCAGACGCCGGTGACCTTCGCTCCGAACGCTCTGGCCATCTGCACCGCGAAGGTCCCCACGCCGCCTGCCGCACCGATGATCAGCGCATGTTGACCTGCCTGCACGTCACCAGCGTCGCGCAGAGCCTGCAGAGCGGTACAGGCGGAGATGGGGACGGCTGCTGCCTGCTGTGAGGTGAGACTGGCCAGCTTCGGCAGAAGCGTGTCTGCGCGGGCAGACGCGTACTCGGCGAAAGCGCCCCTGCACCTGCCGAACACTTCGTCGCCGGGCCGGAACTGGGTCACGTTCTTGCCGACCGCCTCCACGACCCCTGCGACATCCGAGCCCCGGACGGAGGTCTGTGGCTTGCGTAGCCCGTACCCCATGATGCGCACCAGGTACGGTAGACCGGTCATGAGATGCCACACGCTCGGGTCCAGGCCAGCGGCGTGGACGCGGAGGAGGACGTCATCATCCCCGATCGATGGCTTCGCGACGTCCTCGCGCTCTAGCCCGCTTTATTCACGAAGGTCCGTCGCGAGACCGACTTCGGCGAGCTCAGTCGAGCCGTGGAGACGGCCGTGATGACGGGCATCCGCAGGGGCGAGGACCCGAGACGTACTGGAACAGTACGTCGCAGGGTCCGAGCCCCGAGGACGCCCGTCAGCATGGCCGGATCCGCGGTCGCAGCAGGAGCTTCGTGAATAATGCGGGCTATCGCGCCAGGCAAAGCTTGGGGAAGGGGGATCTCAACATGAGCGATGAAACCTTTCGACGGAATCCAGCTGGTGGAAGTCCAGCCCGGCCAAAGTCGTAGCGGGCAGGCCGGAAGCGAGTCTTGCTCCTCACCGGGCGACTGGTGGGGTTGAAGCGTAGACAGCGAGGAAGTGGGCCGCGAGGGTCAGCTCCGAAATCGTATATCGTTGCGGATGCCGACGCCGTTAGCCTGGCCGAAGGCAGCATCGGGGCGACCGTTACCGCGAGGTCGCTAAACGAGCCGCCGGAGTCCCTAGCCCGGGGCACGCTTCCAACAGGATTCCCCAGGAACCTGGGAGACCTCCTGCTCTCCACCCCGAGAGCGGGAGGGTAAGGATGGCCCAAGGGAAACCGGAGGGCCGCTCCGATGGCGCGGGAGGAGTCTTACAAACCCATAGTACCGAGGAAGGTGGGGAACTGGCGCTGGCCGGGACCCACTGGAGGAAAGGGGCGAACAAATGAACGCAACGGATGACGGAGACATGACGATACACAGAGATCGGAGACACATGTCAACGGAATACATTCGCATAACCGAACTGGCGAAAGAAGACAGGAAGCGGCAATTTCTCTCGATCGCTCATTTGCTCACGCCGGAGGCCTTGTAGAGGCGTTCGAAGGTCTGCGGAAAGACGCCAGCGGGGGAGTGGATGGAGTCACGTACAGGGAATACCAGGCAGGACGCGAAAGGGAACATCCAAAAGCTCCACGAGCGGCTCCGGAGCAAGCGGTATCGGGCACAGCCCCTACGCAGGGTCTATATCCCGAAGGAGGACGGGAACCAGAGACCGATCTCGATTCCGGCTCTGGAGGATAAGATCCTGCAAAAGGCGATGGTCGAACTGCTCAACGCGATTTACGAGCAGGATTTCCTCGAGTGTTCGTCCGGGTTCCGGCCGGGGCGCAGTCCACACAATGCCCTCGATGATGTCGGTCGCATCGTTTGTAGGCGGCCGATCCGATGGGTTCTGGAAGCCGACATTCGAGGCTACTTTGACTCTATCGTGAGAAACCTGCTCATGGAGATGGTGGGGAGACGGGTGCAGGACGGCAGTATCCTCCGACTGATTCGGAAATGGATCCATATCGGCGTCATCGACGATGGACGGCTTCTCGTCTCCGAGACAGGGACGGGTCAGGGGCAGGTCGTCAGCCCTCTACTGGCCAACATCTACCTCCACTATGTGCTCGATCAGTGGTTCGAGGAGGTCGTCAAGCCCCGCCTGCGGGGGGAGGCCTATGAAATCAGGTACGCCGATGACTTCATCCTCTGTTTTCAGTACCGGGAGGACGCGGAGAGGGTGCTGGTGGTTCTGAACAAGAGGTTCGCGAAGTACGGGCTGACTCTGCACCCGGAGAAAACCCGGCTCATAGAGTTTGGGAGGCAGGCCTTGGAAGAGGCAGCCAAGCCCGGGGGGAGGAAGCCGGCCACGTTCGATTTCCTTGGCTTCACGCACGTAGCGGCCCGAAGCCGCCGAGGGCGCTTCACCATCCACGTTCGGACGATGCGAAAGCGTCTCCGGCGAAGCCTGGCCGAGGTCTCGACCTGGTGCCAGGCCCACAGGCATGACCCTGTGGAGGAGCAGCAGAAGGTGCTCAACGCGAAGCTGCGGGGACACTTTGGATACTACGGCCGCCCGACGAACTACCAGGGCATCTGGAGGTTCTACCGGGTGGTCCGGCGCATCTGGAAGAAGTGGCTGAACCGGCGAACCCGAGGGAAGACCCTGGACTGGTACTCCTACGCGCTGCTTCTGCTCCGGCACCCGCTGCTGCGACCCCGCATCACTCGCTCCTGGACCAGTGAGACGAGTCACGCTTGAGGAACCGGGTGCGGTAATTCCGCACGCCCGGGTCTGTGAGGGGGGAGGCCCGACCTCGTTATGGCGAACCTAAACGGGCACGAAGCTGGAAACGGCGGACACGGCCAAGGGGAACCTGTAAACGGGGCTGGGCCTCCTCTACTCGGAGTACTTCGGGTGGGCCGTAGATCTCGTGAACGATTGCCTTCATTGATGCTTTTGTCTTCTTGCACCTGCGGATCGGCCTAACGCTCACGATCAGCTGCGGGTTGCGCGGCGCGACCCTTGCGTTCTTTGCAAGGGGCGTGACGCGCAGACCGACAGCTGAATCGCGTGGTTAGGCACCGCGCCTCAGCGGTAGGCATCCGACCGATGCCGCACGGCACTGATGTCGACAATTCGGCGAGAATCGTCGACCGCGTAGACGACACGGTAGTCGCCGATTCGGATCCTCCAGAGATCATCGGCGCCTTCCAGCTTCTTGCACCCTGCCGGTCTGGGGTTCGACCCCAGTAACTCGATGCGACGGAACACCCGCAAACGCGCCGGAGGGCTCAGTCGCTCGAGCTCCTTGCGTGCGCTTCGGGCGAAGGTGACGCCATAGCTCCCCATCACCGACGCTTGCCGCGAAGGCCGAGGCGCCGCTTGACGCTCTCCAAGGACTCGCGCGGCTCCTTGGCCCGGGACTTCGCGACGGCGACGTCATAGAAGTCTTCCCAGAGCTGAGCGTTCTTCTTCAGGTCGATCAGTACCGCCGTTCTCTCTCCGTCATCATCGACCAGGAACTGAACACCGCGCATCGCTGACTCCTTCGGCATCGTGTTCTCCAGTATACCCGCTCTCGAGTCGTTCCTCTTCGCGGTGCCTAGCGGTGCGCACGACGCGCGGGCCGGGCCGGCGCGGACCGTGCGCAAGCACGGGACGTGACGGCACGAACCGTCGCGCTGATGCGTCGGTGAGACACCGAGCCTCACGACTCGGCCACGTTCAACGGTCTCGACCGCCCGCTGGAGGGCCGGCACGAGCGGCATGAGATCCTCGAGACGGTTACCGCGTGCGACGAGAACCACGATCCCGATCTGGAGTTTCTCGACATTCTGCTGAAACGTGAGGTTTCGGTCGACCGGCACGAACACGTCGCAGTCGTCGACCGCAAGGGCCAGGAGGTCGCCGTTTTCCTTGCTGGCCCAGCCAGCCTCCGGGACCGTGCGCACCTGGTGCCCGACGAGAGAACGCTTCAGATGACGGGGCAGGCACCCGTCAAGAAGAACTCGCTCGGGCAACTGCGACCTCCTTGGCGAGTTCGAGGAAGGCTACGGCCTTTTCCGGGTCACAGTTGGGAACTCGTCGAGAAAGTCGTCGAGTCGGTCGCCAGCCTCCAGGTAGTCGAGAAGCGTCTGGATCGGGACACGCGTCCCCGCGAATACTGCGGTTCCGCCCATGACCTTGCTGGACCGCTGCACGATCCGACTCGCATCAATCATCAACTCGTCTCCGGCGTTCGATCGACAGGAGTATACGTCGATCCATCTCCCCTGGCTTTTCTCGGTGTCTAACGTCGTGCTCGACCCGCGGGTCGGACGGGCGCGGCGCTTGCGTTCTGTGCAAGCGCCGTGACCGGACGAACCGTCGGGTTCACGCGCGGGTTAGGTTGCCAGCCGGACGCGAACGTCTTTCGGGATCTCGATCGCGGCGAAGAGACGAGCCGGAAACAGGTAGTCCTCTCCGGACTCGTCCACGACGCGAACCAGTCCTCGCTCCGCTGCTTCATCATCGGGAACGTGCTCGTACACCTTGTGCGCGACGAGTGACGCCCGGTATCCCCGATTGCTCGAGCAAAGGAGGAACCTCTTGGTCTTGCCGTTACGCTTCATCCACGTTCCCCGATCAGGCGCTCGATCTTCACTTCCTTGCGCCCGATTCCGTGGGCCTCGTACCAAGGTACCTCCCCCCACCGCACCGAGCCATCAGGAAGTCGCACCCGCGCCACACCCTTCTGCTTTCGCCAACGCCCGAGACCGTAGACCCGGCGGAGTCGCTCGTGCACCCGAATCCGCCGCCCGACCGCGATCGTCCGGACACCGAGGATCTCATCGACGACCTTGATGTCCACTCCCCTCTCGCTCCGTCTCGTCTCGCACCTTCTTCGGGCAACCCAGCCAAATAGTCGCTTGAACTCTGAGATCCGATATCACAGTCCAGCGCGATGTGCCTCGGCGCAGAACTCTTCCCCTTCGCTCGCTGCGTGGCGTGGCAGATCTCTTGCGACGCCGGCAGCCTATCACGGCTCTCTACCTCGATCGGAGGGGGGCCGATCCGCGGGGTCGCGTGTCCTCACCCCGCCGCGATCGATCGCGTGCGCGTGCGCTGTCGAGTCCTCGTCTTCGCGCGCGGCGGAGCCGACAGAAACGCCGCCACCCGCCCGCCTGAGCCCACGGGACGGGGACCAGGTTGACCCGATCCCCCGGACGAGACTCCCGGGTGCCAACCCGACCTCCCACGACTTCGCAGACGTCCTCGCCATCGGGAATTCTCGCCGCGGACGCGCAGATGGCGTACCTTATTTTTCAGCACCGGCGCGGCTTTCCATCGTCCGGGGGGGGATTCCATGAGATCCGTTCGCACACTGGCCATCGCTTTCCTTCTCGCGTCTTTCCTTGCCAGCCCGTTCCCGTGGGCCTCCGACACGCCTCCCGCGGGGGCCGTCACGGTCATGGTCGGGGAATCCGACGCGGCGACGGCCGACCGGCTCTCCCGGGACGGCGAGCCGGGGAGGCTCGCCAGATCGAAGGCTCGCTGCGGGTGCGCGCCCGCTGCGACGCCGGAAGCGTCTCAGGCGCTCGTGGTGGAGCGCGAGGACAACGATGTCGCCGGCCAGGCGACCGCGCTCGGCGGCACGAACGTGGTGGGATGGGGGAACATCTACCCGTCGGGCGACGTGGATTTCTTCTCGTTCCAGGCGAACGCGGGGGATCGCGTCTACGCGGCGACCATGACCTCGGGCTCCTCCGCGGTGAACTTCGACACGATTCTCGACCTGATCGGCAGCAACGGCGCCACGGTGCTCGAGACGGACGACAACGACGGCTCGCTGGGCGCCAGCTCCTCGAGCATCGCCGGTCGCACCATCCCGTCCAGCGGAACGTACTACCTCCGGGTGACTGCGCTCGGCGGCATACCGCAGGTGCGGCCGTATTTCCTCCACGTCCGCGTCCAGCCGGCGGCGACCACTCCGGAGAGCGAGCCGAACGACTCTCCCGCGACGGCCAACGTGCTGCCGGCGGGAGGCCACGTGTCGGGCGTTCACCTGACTTCGGACGTGGATTGGTTTCAGATCTCCCTCAATGCGGGGGATTCGCTCTACCTGAGCCTCGATGCCGATCCCGAGCGGAACGCCGCCACGTGGAACCCGCGGATGGGAGTCGGGCTGTTCGGCGACGCCGGCGATCAGGTGCTCACTGTGGACGACGCGAGCGCGACCTCGCCGAACTCCGAGGCGCTCTTCGTCACGGTGCAGCAGGGAGGGACCTACTACGTCCGCGTGGACAGCAGCAGCTCCGCCGGATCGATCGCGCAAACCTACAACCTGAGCGTGTCCGTCCATCCCGCGACCCCGGCCTCGGCGGTCTGCACCACCTACACGAGCACCGACGTTCCGGTGGCGATCGCGGACGGCGCGGGGCCCGTCACATCCACGATCTCCGTTCCGGGCAACCCGCGGATCTACGATCTGGACGTCTCGCTTCAGCTCAATCATCCGCTCATGGCGGATCTGGACGTCATTCTGCGGGGTCCCGGGGGCAACGACGTCGGCCTGTTCACCGACATCGGTTCCACGGCTGCGGGTGGTCAGTCCCAGCTGGACCTGACCCTGGACGACGAGGCGGCTTTTCCTCTCTCGGCCTCCACCGTCCTGAAGGGACTCGTGTGCCAGACGGAGGCGAAGTTCGGCCTCCGCTGGTTCGACGGACAGGACGCGGGCGGGACCTGGACCCTGCGGCTGTGGGACGACACCGCGAACGGGAGCGCGGGTCTGCTCACCGGCTGGAGCATCACCGTCTGCGAGCCGCCGCCGCCGGTCGCGTGCTCGGGGACGACCGTCACGCTGTACTCCAGCGACTTCGAGACGGACGACGCGGGGTTCACGCACTCCGGGACCCCCGACGAGTGGCAGCGCGGACTTCCCTCCGGAGCCTCGGACCCGATCCTCAGCTGCAACAGCGGGACGAGTTGCTGGAAGACGAACCTGATGGCGTCTACTCGGACAACGCGATCATGCTGCTGCGCTCGCCCGGCATTCTCCCTCGCCGGGCTCACGGCGCCCATCCGCGCCACCTGGGCGCAGGTCTCCCAGATGGAGAACGCCTCGTTCGACGCCATGGAAGTGGACGTGGACAACCTCGACACGGGCAACATCGAGAACCTGTACCTCTGGCTCGACGGCACCCAGGACGATGACGTGGGCGTGCTCAACGTCGATTACATTCCCATGCGCTCGGGCTGGGCGATCAAGAGCGGAAACCTCGACGCCTACGCCGGGGCGAACGTCCAGCTGGTCTTCGGGGTGGGCAGCGACAACTTCGTGGGCTACTCGGGGCTGGGCATCGACGACGTGACGGTGACGGGCTGCTGCACCGCGGCGAGCTGCACCGACGGCGACCCCTGCACCTCGGACACCTGCGATGCGGCGCTGGGCTGCGTCCACGCTCCCCTCACGGGCGGCTCGTGCAACGACGGCAACGCGTGCACCGTGAACGACACGTGCAACGCGGGGGTGTGCGCGGGAACGCCGGTTCCGCCTCCCGCGGAGGTGAACGGCTCGCTCCGGCTCGCCAAGTCGGGCACGACCGCGTTCCTCCAGTGGTCGGACCCGCCGGGTCCGTTCAACGTGTACCGAGGCGTCTCGCCGCGCGCCGGTTGGGCGTACAACCACGGGTGCTTCGCGGCACTCCTGGCGGGCCCCCCGTCCACGGACGGGGCCAGCCCGTCCGCGGGCGATTCGTACTACTACCTGATCACGCGAGATGTGTGCGGCGACTCGATTCCGGGGCGGGACAGCGCCGGGAGCGCCCATCCCGCTCTCGAGCCCCTGCCCGTGACCCGGATGGCCGCGGCTCCGTCCCCGCAGCGGAGGGGCCGCGGCCGTCGCCAGGGCGGCGCACTGGGGAGGAGTCCGACTCTCACCCGGCGCGGCCGACTCCCAGCCCGTCGGCGACGCGATTGATGTAGTTGAAGAACGACGCGATGAGGTTGATCTGGAGGATCGCCACGTCGTCGAACCCCGCGGCGCGCAAGGACTCGAGGTCCTCCTTCCCGACGGAGGTCGCGTTGCGAGTCAGCTTCTCGGTGTAGGCCAGCATCGCGCGCTCGGCCGTGGTGAGATCGGCGTCGCGCCAGTCGCGCCGGATCGCCTGCGCCAGAGCCTCGTCGAGCGTCGTCACACGCAGAAACTCTGCGTGGGACTCCACTCAGTAGAAGCACCGGTTGAGGGCGGACACGCTCGCGGCGATCAGCTCGTGCTGGCGCCGGCTCAGGGGCAACGCAGGATCGAGGAGCGCGCCGAAGCCGGCGAAGAAGTGGCGGAGCGCGGCGGGGATCAGCGAATGGGACAGGACGATGCTGTCGGCGCGGACCGGATCCGGCACGCGCATCTGCGCCTGCATCGCGGGGGAGTACTCCAGCGGGTACCCCTCGACGGCCCTTGCGACGGCCTCGGCCACATCGGGATTCTCGTGTGACGGCGCGACGGTTCGGATCCAGGTCATGAACACCTCCTCGGAGAATCGGGGAATCGTCGATCCTATCCCACCAACCTCGTGGTTTTGGTATACTCCGCAGCACGGCGGCTTGCACGAGGGTAGGTGAGCCCGATGACAACACGCGTCGACGAGCGCGAAGCGAGGTCGGTTCCGGGCGTGTCTCGACGACCCGCCGGAGCCAGTTCCGTCGCATCGCGGCGGGAGTCGCGGTCTGGACCGCGCTCATCACGTTCGCGCACGTTGCGGCCAACGTAGGATTTGGCTCCCTCTCGGAGGGCGGCAAGGTCCTCCTGGGGCTCGAGAGGAGAAGCCTGCGGGTCGGCTTCCTCCCGGTCACCTGACACCTGACCTGTCCGGTCGTGGACTGGACGACCCGCCATTCCTCCCGAGGCGCCCTGTTCCAGAGCCGGCGCTACTCCGACTGGCCGACCCTCTCCGAGGACCTCAGCTCTGGCAACCTGACGTCCGCGTTCCTGCTGGCTCCCATGGCGATGTCGCTCAAGGCGCGAGGCGTTCCCATCCGGGTCGTCTATCTCGGCCATCGGGACGGCACGGCGCTCGTCGTGCGCAGCGACTCCGGGATCACTCGCTTCTCCCAGCTGCGCGGCAAGCGGATCCTGGTCCCCTCGAAGTACTCGAACCAGCGGCTCTGGATCGCCCGCCTGCTCCGCGAGAACGGGATGACGCTCGACGACGTGGAGCTGCGGGATTGCCCGCCTCCGGACATGCCCGCCATGCTCCAGACGGGCGGGTGCGACGCGTACGCGACGGGAGAGCCTCATGCCGCTCGATCCGAGATGGCCGGAACCGGCCGGGTGCTGCTCTTGACCAAGGATAGCTGGCCCGACTTCATCAGCTGCGTGCTCGTGGTGCGCGAGGAGCTGATTGATTCGCGCCGGGACCTGGTGCAGGAGCTCGTGGACGGGATCGCCGGGTCGGGGCTCTGGCTCGAGCAGTCCCAGGCGAACCGCTTCGATGCCGCGGAGGTCGCAGGCAAGTACTACTACAATCAGGACCCGGCGCTCCTGAAGTTCGTCCTATCGAAGCCTCCCGACCGCGTCCGCTATTCGCGGCTCACGCCGCTCCGGAAGGACTTCGACGAGATCATGCACCTGGCCGTCGACACGGGGGTGCTCGAGAGGCCGATCGCGTTCGAGGAGTACGTGGACACGAGCTTCGCGGACGGGTTCTCCGGACGCGTCCTCCCCATGCCGCCCGCGACGGAGCCCGTGCCGCGATGACCTCGCCGTGGGCGCGCTTCGTCCTTCCCGCGGTCGTGTTGCTCACGCTCCTCGCCGCGTGGGCCGCGCTCGCCGGCGGAACGGGAGTCGCCGATTTTCCCTCGCCCGCCCGCGTGGTCCGCGCGTTCGGCGAGCTCTGTCGCGTCCCGCCGGGAGAGCACGTGCCGCGGCTCCTGGCCTATGCGATCGCCAGCGTTTTCCGCGTCACGTGGGGCTTCCTCCTCGCGACCTGCCTCGCGATCCCGCTGGGGCTCCTGATGGGATGGTACGCGCCGGTGTTCTGGGGGCTCAACCCCCTGATCCAGATCCTCCGTCCGATCTCGCCGATCGCGTGGATCCCCATCGCGATCCTGCTCGTGCACAACGACGACTCGCGATCGATCCTCCTGATCTTCATCGCGACCTTCTTCCCGATCGTCGTCTCCACCGCCACCGCGGTACAGGGGATCTCGCCCGTCTACATCCGCTCCGCGTCGAACTTCAGCTGCCGGGGGCCGCGGCTGTTCGCCAAGGTGATCCTGCCCGCGACCCTCCCGCAGATCGTCACGGGGCTCAGGATCGCGGCGGGTGTGGCCTGGCTGGTCGTGGTCGCGGCCGAGATGATCGCGGTCGAGTCGGGCCTCGGGTACCTGATCATCGACGCGCGCAACGCCGGGGGGCGCTACGACCTGATCGTGGCCGCGATGATCACGATCGGCGCGATCGGGCTCGCGCTCGACGCGCTCCTTCGGCGGCTCGAGCGGCTGGACAGGATCCGGTGGGGCTATGCGCGACGCACCTGACGCGAAGGTCAAGATCTCGCTGCGTGGGGTCGGCAAGGCGTTCGTCGAGCCGGGGAAGCCGCGCGTGAGCGTCCTCGAAGGGTTCGACCTCGACGTCTTCGAGGGAGAGATCCTGTGTCTGCTCGGCCCGTCCGGATGCGGCAAGACGACGGTGCTCAACCTGTGCGCCGGATTCGAGCGCCCCGACTCCGGAGAGATCCGGATCGACGGAGCGCCGGTCGAAGGCCCGGACCGCCGGCGCGTGTTCGTGTTCCAGGAGCTCGGGATCTTCCCCTGGATGACGGCGTGGGAGAACATCGCGTTCGGGCTCACCGGGCGCCCGGAGCGGGAGAGAGCCGAGATCGCACAGCGATACATCCACCTGGTTGGTCTCGAGGGTTTCGAGAACGCCTACCCCCACGAGCTGTCCGGCGGAATGAAGCAGCGGGTCGAGGTGGCCCGGGCCCTGGCGGTCGATCCGGACATTCTCTTCATGGACGAGCCGTTCGGCTCGCTGGACTCCCTCACCCGCCTCCGCATGCGCACGGAGCTCGTCCGGATCTGGCAGCGGGAGACGCGGACGATCGCCTTCGTGACCCACGACATCGACGAGAGCGTGCAACTCGGCCAGCGGGTCGTCGTCATGACCGATCGGCCGGCGCGCATCCGGACGATCCTCGACCTCGGCGGACTCCCGCACCCGCGGGACCTCGACGCGCCGGAGTATCTGGCCGCCCGAGACGAGCTCTACCGCGCGATGGGGATCGGCACCCGGATCTGAAACGGCCGCGCGGCTCGAGGCGACCGTTGCGGTCCTACCCTTTCCCTCGAGGAAACCAGGGCACGAAGGCGCTGGTGCGCGCCATGTACTCGCGGTACCCCGGCCTGCGGTCCGCGAGGGACTTCTCGAGGAGCGACACACCCGACACGCGGACGAGAAGAAACGTCATGAGCGCGGGGGAGTAGATCGTCCAGAGGGAGCCCGGCGTGGCCAGGGCCACGAGGAACAGCCCCCACCACACGAGCGCGTCGCCGAAGTAGTTCGGATGGCGCGTGTACCGCCAGAGGCCGCGGTCGAGCACCTTGCCGCGGCTCGCGGGGTCCGCCTTGAATCGGGCGAGCTGCCAGTCCCCGACGCTTTCGAAGCCGAGCCCGACCAGGAACACGAGGACGCCCGCGAGGTCCATCGCGCCGAGCCGATCGGGCAGGGGAGCGCTCGCCGCCTGATGGAGCGGCGCGGAGATCGCGAAGACCAGCGCTCCCTGGAGCAGGAACACCGTGAACAGGCTGACCCAGGGGAACCGAGGGCCCCAGGTCTCCCGCATCGCGGCGTACCGGTAGTCCTCCCCGCGACCGACGCTACGGCGGAGGATGTGCAGCGCCAGTCGCGAGCCCCAGACGGTCACCAACACGACGACGAGGAGCTTGCGCGCCTGCGTGCCGTGGGCCGTCAGGAAATACGTCCACCCGGCCAGCACGAAGCCCGGGCCCCAGAAGATGTCCACGATGCTCGCGTCGCGCTTCGCGAGGCTCGCGAGCCACACGGCGACCATGAGCGCGAGGGTGACGGGGAGGGCGATCCACATGGCGCGCGGAGTCTCACGTCCGCCGGAGCAGGACGCGCTCGATCGGGTCGCCGGGTCGCACGCGGAAGAGCTGAACGAGAACGTACGACGCGATGGCAATGTTGCCCAGCGCCATGAGCAGCACGAACCAGACGGTCTTGCGGATGAGGCCCGCCTCTTTGTAGGCGATCCAGACGAAGACCGTCAGGAAGCCGAAGTAGGCGTCGGCGAGCGTGGCGCGAAACCAGGCGTCCGGCAACAGGTCCCGGGCGGCCGCGACGACCCCCCGCTCGAGGCTCGCGGCGACGGTGAGACCGATCATCGCCACCAGGACGACGGCGAAGACCACGCGCAGGAAGACGATCATCGGTTTCCTCCCGGCTCGAGCAGGTACTGCCCCACGCGCCACTCGGCGCCGCCACCGTAGCCGAACAGCTCGGCGCAGGCCAGAAAAAACAGTCGCCAGCGGTGGTACCAGACCCGCGCCGTCGCGTCGCCGTACACATCCCGGAAGATGCCGAGCGTCTCGACGCGCCGCCCGTCCATGTTGCGAAGCCAGGCGAGCAGGGTCTTCTCGTAGTGGCGGCCGTCCACGCTCCACCGGGCGGCCGTCTCGAAGGGGCCGCGGATCGAAGGGAGCAGGTCCTCGGAGGGCATGAGCCCTCCGGTGAAGAAATGGCGGGCCATCCAGTCGTTCTTGCCGTCGGTCTCGAAGAAGTACGCCAGGTCGCGGTGACAGAAGACGTGCACGAACAGCTTCCCGCCCGGCGCCGTCCACGACGCGATTCGCTTCAGGAGAAGCTCCCAGTTCCGCATGTGCTCGAACATCTCCACGGACACGATACGATCGAAACGCCGCTCGGCGTCGAACGCATTCATGTCCGCGGTTGTGACCTCGACGTTCCGGATGCCGCGCACCCGAGCGTCGTTCTCGATGAACTCCCGCTGCGACGCGGAATTCGACACCGCAAGCACCCGGCAGGCCGGATGGCGCGATGCGATCCACAGCGAGAGGGAGCCCCACCCGCAGCCCAGATCGAGAACGTCCATCCCGTCGGCGATCTCCGCGCGCTCGCACGAAAGCCGGAGCATGGCGTCCTCGGCGGTCGCGAGATCGGCCACCCCCTCGTCGAAGTGGCAACAGCTGTACTTCATGCGAGGTCCGAGGGCAAGGCGGAAGAAGGCTGCCGGGACCTCGTAGTGCTGCTCGTTCGCCCGGCCGGTTTCCACGGCGACGGGCCCGTCTCGCATCCGGGCGAGAAGATCGGACAGCGCCCGCTCGCGTCCGCCTCGCTGCCGGCTCCGCTCCTCGCGAAGCCGCTCGCTGAGGAGCCTCCGCATCCCGGCGCGGGTCAGCACGTCCGGAAGGAGACCCCGCTCCGCCAGCGTCACGAGCGCGGCCATCTCGCCTCCACCGGTCCCTCCGTCGCCGAGGCGCCGCTCCATCGGGGCTTCGCGAGGAGCAGCTGCAGGTCTCCGATCGTCCGCTCCAGGAACCCGCCCTCGCAGTACGCGAAGTAGAACTCCCACATCCGAACGAACCGGTGGGAGAATCCAAGCTCCCGCACCCGGTCGGCCTCGTGGAGCAGCCGTCGCCTCCAGGCCCTCAGGGTCGGCGGGTAGTGCTCCGTGATGTCGTCCACGCGCCGCAGCGTCAGGTCCGTCCCGCGGGCGACGGCCGCTCCGATCGCCGCGAGGCTCGGCAGGCACCCGCCCGGAAAGATGTAACGCTGGATGAAGTCCACCGAGCGGCGGTACCGGTCGTGGTCGGCGTCGTCGATCACGATGGCCTGGATGAGCGCCGCCCCCTCGGGGCGGAGCAGGTCCGCGCAGGTGCGGAAGTAGTCCGGAAGGAACTCGTGGCCCACGGCCTCGATCATCTCGATGGACACCAGCGCGTCGAAGCGAGATTCCAGCCGGCTCGGGAGGTTCCGGTAGTCCTCGCGAAGCACCCGGACCCGGTCCTCGAGCCCGGCGCTTCGGACGGCCTGCAGGGTGTGCTCGTGCTGCTTGGGCGAGATCGTCGTGGTGACGACCTCGCAGCCGTACCGCGCCGCCGCGTGCAGCGCGAACCCCCCCCAGCCGCTGCCGATCTCCACCACGCGGCTGCCGGACTTCAATCCGAGCGTTCGGCAGATCCGGTCGAGCTTGTTCCTCGAGGCATCGGCCAGCGACTCCTCGCGACGAGAGAACAGGGCGCAGGAGTACATGAGCGTCTCGTCGAGGAAGAGGGAGAAGAAGTCGTTGCCCAGGTCGTAGTGGGCCTCGATGTTGGAGCGGCTCCCTTGCGGCGTGTTCCTGCGCCGCAGGTGCATCACGCGCTCGAATGCGGCACGAAGCCGGGCCAGGCCCCCGTCCATGCGCCCGAGCAGTTCCGGGTTCGCCGCCACGATCCGGACCAGCGTCGCCAGGTCGTCGCTGGAAAATCGCCCGTCCATGTACGACTCGCCGACCCCGATGCTCCCTCCCAGCACCGCGTCGCGGTAGAAGCGCGGATCGTGGACCTCGACGATCGCCCGATACGGGTGCTCTTCGGTGGCTGTGCCGAACGTGCGCCGCTGCGTTCCCTCGACCAGGTCGATCCGGCCGCGCCGAAGGCTGCGGAGGACGGAGACGAACGCGCGACGCGCGAGGCGGTCTCCCAGCCGGATCGTCCGGCGCGGGACCGCGACGCCGGGCTTCCTCGCCGCGAGGTCGCTCACGCGCGCTCCTCGTCGGGCGCTCGCGCCGTTCTCGGGTGGGGGTGGAACGGCACCCGCTTGAGCCACAGCCGGAGAGCTTCCGCGTGGATCCTCCCGACCACGCGGAGGGTCAGAAACGGGTACCGGGCGAGTGCGGCGGCGAGGGCTCCGCCCGTGATCTCCCGTCGCGCGAGCGAGAGCGTCGCTTCGAAGATCTTGTTGCCGTTCTGATGGTTCTCGAGGTGCACCGTCAGGCGGGGCCCCGGTGTCGTGACGGTCCACGCGTACTCCATGTCCATTCCCATGAACGGGGAGACATGGAACTCCTTTCGATTCCGGAAGCGCATCGTCGTACCGTGCCCGGCGTCGGCGGCCAGGACGTAGCAGTGTCGCTCTCGCCAGGGCGTGTTGGTCACCTCGGCCAAAACCGCCCGCACCCCGGTTCCGGCCGAGTCGTAGCAGAAGTACAGGCTCAGCGGGTTGAAGCAGTGCCCGAAGGTTCGCAGGTGCGTGAGGATGCGCACCGGGCCGTCGATCTCGATTCCGGTCCGCTCGCGCACCCGATCGAGGACCGCGTCGCGCAGCGGGATCCGCGGGTCGCCCAGATGGTCCGCCCGCCGGAGCCAGACGACCGCCGGGCGCCGCGCGGACCAGAGCCAGCGCCCCGCAAAGACCGTGTCGAGCTCGTCGAGGTCGAGGAACGTCAGGAACAGCGGGAATCGGAACACGTGAGGTACCGGCGCGAATCGGCGGTGGAGGACCACGCCGCGGTAGATGCAGCTTTCGAGCGGCATTTCCCTCAAAGCTCCCTGCCGAACGAGCGGCACACCGCGACGGCGCTCCGGACCCCGTCCTCGTGGAATCCGTTTCCCCAATAGGCACCGCAGAAGTGGACGCGAGCCGCTCCGCTGATCTCCGCGTGGCGCGCTTGCGCGGCGTCCGACCCGCGCAGGTAGACCGGGTGCTCGAACTCCAATCGGCGGAGGACCGTGTCCGCCCGGATCTCCTCCTCCGGGTTGAGCGAGACGAGGAGCGGCGTGGCGGAGGCGACCCCCTGCAGGCGGCTCATGTCGTAGGTGACCGAGACGCGCCGCGAGGAATCCGCCGGCACGTGGTAGTTCCAGCTCGCCCGGGCCCGGGGGCGACGGGGAAGGAGAGAGGCGTCGGTGTGGAGCACGGCGCGGTTCGACTGGTACGGAATCGAGCCGAGGACCCCGCGCTCGTCCTCGCTCGGGCTCTCGAGGATCGCGAGCGCCTGATCGCTGTGCGTGGCCAGGATCGCGTGATCGAATCTCTGCGGCGGACCCTCGTCGGCCTTCACGACGACGCCGGACTCCTCGCGGCGGATCGCAAGGACCGGCGCGCCGAGCCGGATCCGGTCGCGAAACGGCCGGATGATCGCATCGACGTAGCGCCGCGCTCCGCCGCGGATCACGCGCCACGGGAGCTGCTGCCGGGCCCTCAGGAGGCCGTGGTTCTCGAAGAAACGCAGGAAGAACTCCGCCGGGAAGTCGAGCAGCCTGCCGGGCTCGCACGACCAGATCGCCGCGCCCATCGGGACCAGATAGTGCTCGACGAACTGCGCCGAGTATCCGCCCGATCCGACGACCTCTCCCAGCGTCTTTCCCGCCGATCCCTCGCGCGCGAGACGAGCCGCCCGGCGATTGAATCGAAGGATGTCCCTCAGCATGCGGAGGAACGACGGCCGGAGGAGATTCCTCCGATCCGCGAACACGGTGTCGAGGGAGGTGCCGCAGTACTCCAGTCCCGTCCGCCGGCAGCTCACGCTGAAGCTCATGCTCGTCGGCTGCGAGTCCACTCCGAGCCGCTCGAGGAGCTTCGTGAAGAGAGGATAGGTCGCGTGGTTGAACACCACGAAACCCGTGTCCACGTCGAACGACTCGTCCCCCGTCACGACCCGCTCGGTGCGGACATGGCCACCCACCCGATCGGCGGCCTCGAACAGCGTCAGATCGTGCTCTTCGTGGAGAAGGTGCCCGGCGGTCAGACCCGCCACGCCCGTACCGACGATGGCGATTCGCAACGAACGCTCCCGACGAGACCCGGAATCGAAAACGTCGATCCCGTCATCCGACGCGCACCGACCTCGTGCCCGAAGCGCATCGGCGGGACACAGAAGCCGCCCCGATTCTCCCGTGCACCAGCTCGTCCGCCGATGTTGCTGCGGCCTGATTCGCTACTGTAGCATCGCTCCCGGTTCGAGGCGGATGCGCGGCGCTTGCCGCGACGGAGAACGCCATGACGGAACCCGAGCCATCCCATTCCGGCCGAACGTACCTGATCCTCGGGGCCACCGGTGGAATCGGATCCGAGCTGACCCGTCGGCTCGCCGCGCAGGGTGCTCGCGTCGTCGCCGCCGCCCGCGGCGAAGAGCGCCTCGCGGCGCTCGAAGGCGAGACCGGGGCGGTGCCCGTGCGGGTGGACGCCACCCGCCGCGGACGAGGTCGAGCAGTGCGCGCGCACCGCCGTCGAACGGTACGGATCGCTCCACGGCGTGGCGAACTGCGTCGGGTCGCTCCTGCTGAAGCCCGCGCACCTCACGACCGACGAGGACTGGAATTCCGTCGTTGCGTTGAATCTCGGCACCGCGTTCGCGGCGGTTCGCGCCGCCGCGCGCACCATCGATTCCGACGGCTCGGTCGTTCTGGTCTCCTCTGCCGCCGCGCGGATCGGGCTTCCCAACCACGAGGCGATCGCGGCAGCGAAGGCGGGGGTGATCGGCCTGATGCTCGCCGCCGCGGCCAGCTACGCCCCGCGACGGATCCGGTGCAACGCCGTGGCCCCCGGGCTCGTGCGGACGCCGCTGACGCAGCGGATCACCGCCAATCCCACTGCGGAGAAGGCGTCCGTTTCGTTGCACGCTCTCGGCCGCCTGGGCGAGCCGGGAGAGGTCGCGGAGGTCATCGCGTGGCTCCTCGGCGCCGCGAGCGGATGGATCACCGGGCAGGTGATCGGAGTGGACGGCGGTCTGGCCTCCGTGCGGGCGAAGAGCTGACGTTGCCCGTGCCGGATGCGGTCGTGGTGGGCGCGGGCGTGGCAGGCCTCTGCTGCGCTCGCGAGCTGATGCGCGCCGGCGCGAGCGTGCTCCTCCTCGAGGCCTCGGACGCGATCGGTGGGCGCCTCCGGACCGACGAGGTCGACGGATTCCTGCTCGACCGCGGCTTCCAGGTCCTGCTCACCGCGTATCCGGAGGCCAAGCGGTCGCTCGACTACCGGCGGCTCCGCCTGGGCGTTTTCGAGCCCGGAAGCCTCATCCGCACCGGGGGACGATTCCATCGGATCGTCGACCCCGCGCGACGCCCCTTCCGCGCGATCGCGACGCTGCTCGCGCCGGTCGGGGGGCTCCGGGACAAGCTCACCGTCCTTCGATTCCGGCGGAAGACGACGGCGGGGAGCCTCGAGGATCTGTTCCGACGGCCCGAGCGGACGAGCCTCGAGGCGCTGCGTGCGGAGGGGTTTTCGGAGCGGATGATCCGGTCTTTTTTCCGCCCGTTCCTGGCGGGGATCTTCCTGGAAGGCGACCTCGAGACGACGAGCCGGATGCTCGAGTTCGTGTTCCGGATGTTCTCGACGGGGGACGCCGCGATTCCCGAAAACGGCATGCGGGCGATCCCCGCGCAGCTCGCGGAGGCGCTCCCCGACGGCAGCGTTCGTCTCGGTGCCCGCGTCGAGTCGGTCTCTTCGAACTCGGTGCGCCTGGCGACCGGCGAGGAGGTCCCGGCGCGGGCCGTGGTCGTGGCGACGGAGGGGCCCGAGGCTTCTCGTCTCGTCCGCACGCCCCCTCCGCGCTCGTGCGGGACGACCTGCCTCTATTTCGACGCTCCCGAGGCGCCTGTGGGCGAGCCGATTCTGGTCCTGAACGGCGAGGGAAGCGGTCCCGTCAACAACCTCTGCGTGCCCAGCGCGGTGTCCCCGTCCTACGCCCCGAAGGGACGCGCGCTCGTGTCCGCGAGCATCGTGGGCGTTCCCACGACCGGCGACGCGGCTCTCGAGAAGGCCGTCCGGGACCAGTTGCGCACCTGGTTCGGAGCCGCGGTCGCGTCGTGGCGGCTCGTCAGGACGTACCGGATCCGGCACGCCCTCCCGGCGCAGCCGCCGTCGTGGCTCGAGCCGCCGGAACGGCCCGTGCGGCTCGAGTCCGGCATTTTCGTCTGCGGCGACTTCCGGGACCAGGCCTCGCTCCAGGGAGCGCTGACGTCCGGCCGACGCGCCGCGGAAGCGGTGCGCTCCCGGCTTTCCTGAAACGCCTTCCCGATCGAGCCCGGCTTTCTTGACGTCGGGAGGCGGATCCGCCACGATCTGCGCGGCAACGGGAAGGAGACGCCGTGAAGACCATCATCGAGCCGTTCCGCATCAAGAGCGTCGAGCCGTTGAAGCTGACCACCCGCGACGAGCGACAGCGGATCCTCGCGAAGGCCGAATGGAATCTCTTTCGCATCCCTGCGGAAGACATCCTCATCGACTTCCTGACGGATTCGGGAACCGGCGCCATGTCGTCCGAGCAGTGGGCCGGCATGATGCGCGGTGACGAGTCCTACGCCGGCGCTCGCTCGTGGTTCCGCTTCGAGGAGCGCGTGCGAGAGCTCACCGGCTTCCGCCACATCATCCCCACCCACCAGGGCCGCGCCGCGGAGCGGATCCTCTTCTCGTGTCTGGGCGTGAGCGGCAAGGTGGTGGTGAGCAACACGCACTTCGACACGACCCGCGCGAACGTCGAGTACCTGGGCGGAACCGCGGTGGACATCCCCGTTCCGGAAGCCCTCCGGCCCCAGGAGGAGCACCCGTTCAAGGGAGACATGGACCTCGATGCCCTCGACCGCATGCTCGCCGGCGAGCGGGGCGAGGTCGTGTGCGTCATCGCAACCGTGACGAACAACTCGGGCGGCGGCCAGCCCGCGTCCCTGGCGAACTTGCGCGGGGCCAGCGAGCGGTGCCGCCGGCGCGGCGTCCCGTTCTACCTGGACGCGTGCCGTTTCGCCGAGAACGCGTACTTCATCAAGACCCGCGAGGCGGGGCAGGAAGGCCGGTCCGTGGAGTCCATCGCCAGGGAGATGTTCTCCTTGGCCGACGGCGCGACGTTCAGCGCCAAGAAGGACGGTCTGGCCAACATCGGCGGCTTCCTCGCGTCGAACGACGATCGCCTCGCGCTTCAAGAGGAACAGCTCCTCATTCTCACCGAAGGCTTCCCCACCTACGGCGGGCTCGCCGGCAGGGACCTGGAGGCCATCGCCATCGGGCTGCGCGAGGTCGTCCAGGAGGAGTACCTGGAGTACCGGGTCGCCTCCACGCGCTACCTGGGCGAAGGACTCCGGCGCGCGGGATTCCCCATCGTCCGGCCGCCCGGCGGTCACGCGGTCTACATCGACGCCGGCAGCTACCTGCCGCACGTCCCGCCCGCGGAGTTTCCCGGTCAAGCCCTTGCCTGCGCGTTCTACATCGAAGGGGGAATCCGCAGCGTCGAGATCGGGACCCTCATGTTCGGCGGACCCGATCCCCGGACCGGACGGGAGAGGGTCGCACCCCTCGAGCTCCTGAGGATGGCGATCCCGCGTCGCGTCTACACGCAGAGCCACATCGACTACGTCCTGGAGATCGCCCAGGAGGTCCGCGCGCGTCGCGATGCGCTGCGCGGCTTGCGCATCCTCGACGCACCTCCTCAGCTCCGCCATTTCACCGCACGTCTCGTGCCGGTTGCCTGATTCGCGCTTCGCCTCCAACGATCCGTGAGGCGCTCGAGTCCAACTCGGGAGCACGAAAGCGCGCGGTGGCATCCGCCGGGTGGTCGCGGGCCAGCCGAGTCAAAAGGGGACAGATCTCCTCTTTTTGGCCTGAAGACTCCGCGCGCAACCAGGGCGGGATGACGTATAAATGTCTCAACCCGTCGACCGCGCCCCTGGAGGGTTCGCCGATGCCGGTATCTGTCTCGTTTCCCGCGTATCTCGCGCTTCTCGAGACCGACGAGCTCGAGCGAAGGGCCGCGAGCGCCCACGAGATGCTCCGGGACTGCGTGCTGTGCGGGCGGCACTGCCATGTGGACCGGCTCGGCAGCACGGCGGGGGCGGCCTGCCGCACCGGAGAGCGCGCCGTGGTGAGCGGCCACCACCCACACCATGGTGAGGAGGATGTCCTGCGCGGTTGGAAGGGATCCGGGACGATCTTCTTCAGCTGGTGCAACCTGCGCTGTGTGAATTGCCAGAACTGGGAGATCAGCCAGCAAGGGGTCGGGCGCGAGGTCGATCGCGTGGAGCTGGCGGAGAGGATGCTCGACCTCCAGGAGCTGGGCTGCCACAACGTGAATCTGGTCAGTCCGAGCCACGTGGTGGCGCAAGTGCTCGACGCGCTGGTGCTCGCGGCCCGGCGCGGACTGAGCATTCCGCTGGTGTGGAACAGCGGGGGTTACGACAGCCAGGAAGCCCTTGCGCTGCTCGATGGAGTGGTGGACATCTACATGCCGGACATGAAATGGGGGGACTCGGCAGCCGGGCGCCTCTACTCCCGCGTCAGGAACTACGCGTCCGTGAACCGAGCGGCGGTGAAGGAGATGCATCGCCAGGTGGGGGATCTGACGTTGGATGCGTCGGGGCTCGCCCGCCGAGGCCTGCTCGTCCGGCACCTCGTGCTTCCCGGAGGAGCGGCGAACACGGGGCGCGTTCTGAAGTTCCTCGCCCAGGAGATCTCGAAGGAAACTTGGGTGAATCTGATGGACCAGTACCGCCCGGCGTATCTCGCCGCCGAGCACCCCCCGCTGGATCGCTCGCTCGCGGCGGTCGAGTACGAGCGAGCGCTCAAGATCGCGGGGCGGCTCGGCCTGCATCGCCTCGACCCGGGGCGTCGGGCTCCCCGGTGGGTCGAGGAAGAGGTGGGCGGCTCCGCGGTCCCTTGATGCCGTTACAATAGGGCCGTCTGGATTGCCGCGATCGACCCGCGCCGCATCGCTCGCGCGGGCTTGCAGAAGGGGGAGGGATCCATGGTCACACGCGACCCCGTGTCCGGCGAGAAACCGCGCGGGATTCGAATCGTCCACCCGCAGACCGCGGCCGTGAGCGAGGGGTTCGATCCGACCCTCTCGGTCATGGCGGCGCGCCCGCCGATCTATCCGGTCTCGACCTACTGCTTTCGCAGCGCCCGCGAGGCAAAGCAGTTCTTCGACATCGCGCTCGGCCGGATCGAGTCTCCCCCCGGGGCGTCCCAGGAGCTGATCTACGCGCGGCTGAACAACCCCAACGCGGAGATGTTCGAGTCGGCCCTGGTGCCGCTCGAGCAGGGCGCCGCGGCGGCGGCCTCGTTCGCCTCCGGGATGTCGGCCATCACCACGTGCTTCCTGGCCTTCCTGCGGCCGGGGGACGTGGTGCTCTACACCCGTCCGATCTACGGCGGCACGGACCATGTGGTGAACCACATGCTGGAGCCCTTCGGGATCACCGCGCGGGGGGTCGAGGCGGGCGACCCCGATCTCCTTGCGGGCGAGGCCGCGCGCATCGGAGATCCGCTGGCGATGATCTACATCGAGACGCCGGCGAACCCGACGCTGCGCGCCACGGACATCGCGGCGGCGGCGCAGATCGCGCGGGAGCGGGGCAGCCGGCGGCGTGTGCTCCTGGCGGTGGACAACACGTTCCTGGGGCCGATGTTCCAGTCTCCCCTGAAGCACGGGGCGGACATCGTTCTCTACTCGGCCACCAAGTACATCGGCGGGCACTCGGATCTCGTGGCCGGTGCCATGCTCGCCCGCGACCCGACCCTCGTGGACGACGCCAAGAAGGTCCGGGCGTTCTTCGGCACGATCTGCGAGCCGTTCACCGCATGGCTCCTCGAGCGGAGCCTCGCCACGATCCACACCCGGATGGACAAGCAGTCCGGGAACGCCGAGCGGATCGTGGAGCAGCTCGAGGCGCACCCGAAGATCCGGAGAATCCACTACCCGACGCTGTTCGAGGGAGACCAGAAGCGGGTCTACGAACAGCAATGCACCGCCCCCGGTGGGATGATCTCGTTCGAGATCTCGGGAGGGGAGGCGGCGGCGTTCCGGTTCCTCGATTCTCTCCGGATCGCAAAGCTCGCCGTGAGCCTTGGAAGCGTCGAATCGCTGGTGACGCACCCGCGGACGACGACCTCGTCGGAAATGGCTCCCGACGAGATGGAGCGCGCGGGGATCACGGACGGCCTCGTTCGGTTCTCCACGGGGGTGGAGTACTGGCGCGACCTCGTGGACGATATCGAGCAGGCGCTCGAGAGAGCGTGATCGTTCCCGGAGCACTCGATTCCCGATCGATCCGGGGAACGCCGGCAGCGTAGGTCCACCGAAGGGGATCGCGTGAACTGGGCCCACGTCCACCTCGTACTCAACCACCTTCCGGTCCTGGCGGTTCCGTTCGGCCTGGCCTTGACGCTGGCCGGCGTGATTCGAACGAGCGAGGATCTTCGGCGTGCGGGGCTTCTGACGTTCGCGGCGGCGGCGATCCTGACTCTCCCGGTCTACTTCACCGGAGAGCCCGCCGAGAGAGTGATCGAAGGGATCCCCTCGATCTCGGGGCCCGCCATCGAGGAGCACGAGGACGCTGCGGGAGCGGCGCTCGCGGCGGTGTGGATTCTCGGAGGGCTGGCCGCGGCCGGTCTCGTGTCCTCGCTCCGCCGCGGCGCCACTCCGCGATGGGCCGTCCTTGCCGCAGCCGCTGCAGCGGTCCTGGCGGGAGGTCTCCTGGCGCGCGCCGCGAATCTCGGCGGGCGCGTTCACCATCCCGAGATCCGACCCGAGGCCGCGACGGCAGGACCGGGGGAGGAGGACGGCGGCGTAAATTGATGCGCTGCGAGCGATGGCGGAAGCCCCGGCGGCAACGGTAGAATCCGCCGGTCACGCGAGATTCGAGCCCGCGCGCCGGGGCGACCCGGTCTGGTGCTCCGGCCCGACGCGTTCCGGAGGCATCCGTGGAAAACCCGGTACTGATCAGCGCGGTCCGCACCGCGATCGGCAGGTTCCTCGGAACGCTTTCACCCTTCACGGCTCCGCAACTGGGCGCAGTCGTCGTCCGCGAGGCCGTGGCGCGGGCGGGCATCCGCCCGGATCAGGTCGATGAGGTGATCCTGGGGAACGTGGTCGGAGCCGGCCTGGGCCAGAACCCGGCTCGTCAGGCGGCGCTGGGGGCAGGACTTCCCGATTCGGTTCCCGCCATGACGCTCAACAAGGTCTGCGGCAGCGGGCTCAAGGCAGTCGTGCTTGCCGCGCAGGCCATCAAGAGCCGGGACGCGGAGATCGTGGTCGCGGGAGGCATGGAATCCATGTCCAACGCGCCATACCTCGTCCGGGGGGCGCGCAACGGATTCCGGATGGGCCACCAAACCATGGTCGACTCCATGATCCACGACGGCCTGTGGGATGCGTACCGGGACGATCACATGGGAAACACCGGAGAGGTCGTCGCGGAGAAGTACGCGATCGCACGGGAGCAGCAGGATCAGTGGGCGCTCGATAGCCACCGCAAGGCCATTGCCGCCATCGACACGGGGAAATTCCGCAAGGAGATCGTTTCCGTGGGAATTCCCGTGAAGAAGGGGGACCCGGTCGTTTTCGACGTCGACGAGAGCCCGCGGCGGGACACGACGATCGAGGCGCTGCGCTCGCTCGAGCCGGCGTTCAAGAAGGACGGGACGGTCACCGCGGGCAACGCCCCGCCGGTGAACGACGGCGCGTCTGCGGTGGTCGTTGCTTCCGCCGCGGCGGCGAGCCGGCTCGGGCTCGAGCCCCGAGCCGAGATCGTGGCGTACGCATCCAGCGGCCTCGCCCCCGAGCTCGTGATGATGGCACCGGAGAAGGCCGTGCGCATGGTCTGGGAGAAGACCGGCTGGGCGGCCGCCGACGTGGACCTTTACGAGTTCAACGAGGCCTTCTCGGTCCAGCAGGTGGCCCTGCAGCGCGTGCTGGGGCTGGATCCAGAGCGGCACAACGTCTGGGGAGGCGCGGTCGCGCTCGGGCATCCCCTCGGTGCCTCCGGCGCGCGCATCCTGACGACGTTGCTGCACGCACTGGAAGACCGGGGCAAGGAGAGGGGCATCGCCGCGCTCTGTCTCGGGGGGGGAAATGCGGTCGCACTGGCGATTCGGAGGATCTGACCGGGCCGCTCCCCTGCGGGCGGCGCCGCCGGGGAGACGGCGTCAGGATCCGTCTTTTCCGGCGAGGATGAAGGAGGCGATCGACACGGTCCTGCAGCTGGGCATGAGCCACCCCATGGGCCGGCTCACGCTCACGGATTTCATCGGCCTCGACACCTGCCTGTCGATCCTCGAGGTGCTGCACGCGGGGCTCGGAGACGACGAGTACCGACCGCGCCCGCTCCCGCGGAAGCACGTGGAGGCCGGCTGGCTCGGACGAAAGAGCGGGCGCGGGTTCTACGACTACTCCTCGGACAGGACGCGGCCGGCCGCGGCCCGATGATCGGGGGAGGGATGGAAGTGGTTCAGGTCGCCCTGGCCGTGGTTGCGCGCGGCGGGCTCGTCCTCGTGGCGCGGCGGGGTGAGGGGACGCACCTGGCCGGCTCGTGGGAGTTCCCGGGGGGCAAGGTCGAAGAAGGCGAGGATCCCTCCGTCGCATCGCGACGCGAGCTGCGCGAGGAGACGGGGCTCGTGGGTGGCGTCCTCGAGCCGCTGCTCGTGCACGACTTCGACTACCCGGGCCGGCCCATTCGGCTCCATGCGTACCTCATTCGCGACCCCGACGGCGAGGTCCGGACGGACGGCGGCCGTCCGTGGCGCTGGATCGCCACGGAGGATCTCCCGACTCTCCCCATGCCTCCCGCCAACGGTCCGATCGTCCGTGCCCTGGGGTGGCGGCTTCGCGATCCCCTCCGGCACTCCTGAAGGTCACGTGTCGGAACCTCGCACGCGGTTCGAGATCGGCCCGAAAGACCGTGGCAAGCGACTCGACCTGTTTCTGAGCGAGCGGATCCCCGGGCTCTCCCGGGCACGGATCCAGGAGGCCATCCGCTCCCGCGTGATCCTGTCGTGGGGCGTTCGCGCGCGACCGTCCACCTCGGTTCGGCCGGGCGGCGAGGTCCGCATCGTCTCCGCGCCCAGCGAGGAGGAGATTCGGGACGTGCCGCTTCCCGTGCTCGTGCGTGGAGACGGCTGGCTTGCGGTGAACAAGCCGGCGGGGATCCCGGTGCACCCGGTCCACCGCGTGAAGGAGAACAGCCTGATCCGCATGCTGCGGCGCCAGGAGGGAGTCGAGACGCTCCGTCTCGTGCACCGGCTGGATCGGGAGACCACGGGAGTCCTGCTCGTCGCGTCCGGGCCCGACGTCGCTCGCGAGCTGTCGCTTTCGTTCGAGCGCGGCCGGGTGCGCAAGGAGTACCTCGCGCTCGTTTCCGGCGAGCCTCCCCAGGACGACGGCGCCGTGGACCTTGCGATCGGAGAGGCCACCGACTCGCGCGTGTACGTGCGACGCGAGACGGGAAGCGGCCAGCCGGCCAGGACCCGCTTCCGAGTCGAGCGCCGCCTGAGCGGCCGCACGCTCCTCCGGGTGTTCCCGGAGACGGGGCGGCGGCACCAGATCCGCGTTCACCTCGCAGCGATCGGGCACCCGATCCTGGGCGATCTCCTCTACGGCCGCGGCGACGAGGACTACCTGAGTCTCGTACGCGACGCCCGGGATGTCCGGCAGGCCTCCCCAGGTCCAAAGCGGCAGATGCTCCACTGTGCGCGGCTCGTGTTTCCGGATCCGGGCGACGATGGGGAAAGGGATGTCCGGGCATCCCTGCCGGCCGATTTCGTGGCAGAGATCGAACGCGAAGCCGACGACCCGTCCGGGCTCTCCGTGAAGAGCGTGCCATCATGATCCGGCAGACCCACCGGCCGCGCGGCGCGATGCGCGGTTTCGTCGATCGCCTTCTCGATCACCCCGGGATCGGACCGATGGTCGTCCACCGTCGACGGGTTCCCGGCCGCGCGGCGCGGTACTCGGAGCCGGTCCGGGAGCTTCCGGAAGCCCTGGCCACGGCGCTCGAGACCCGAGGGATCCGGCGGTTGTACACGCACCAGGCGGCGGCGCTCGACTCGATTCGGGCCGGCCACAACGTCCTCGCGGTGACCCCCACCGCGTCGGGGAAGACTCTGATCTTCGCGCTTCCCGTTCTCGAGAGCGTGCTCGAGGACCCGAGCGCACGCGCCCTGTTCCTCTACCCGACCAAGGCCCTCGCGCAGGATCAGGTCGCGGGGCTTCGCAACCTCTCGGCGGCGATCGGCCTGATGCGACCTCCTCGCTTCGACATCTACGACGGGGACACGCCGGACTCGCTTCGCAGGAAGATCCGGACCGATCCGCCCGAGGTCCTCGTCACGAATCCCGACATGCTCCACCTCGGGCTACTCGCGCACCACCACGACTGGGAACGCTTTCTTCGGGACCTCCGCTTCGTGGTGCTGGACGAGCTTCACGTGTACCGGGGTCTCTTCGGCGCCCACGTGCACCACGTTCTCAGGCGGCTCATCCGGCTCTGCGGCTTTCTGGGCGGATCTCCGCGGATCCTCGCCGCGTCGGCGACCGTCGGAAACCCCGCGGAGTTCGCTCAGATCCTCACGGGGGAGCGGTTCGAGGTCATCGACGCGTCCGGAGCCCCCGCGGCCGGCCGTCACGTGGTCTTCCTCAACCCCGTGGGCGTCTCCCCGTACACCGTCGCGGTGCGGGTCGTGGCCGAGGCGATTCGCGCGGGCCTCCGGACGATCGCGTTCACGAAAGCACGGAAGACGACCGAGCTGCTCCACGCCTGGCTCGTGCAGCAGGAGCCCGACGCGGCAGGCCGGGTGGCTCCCTACCGCGCGGGGTACCTTCCGGAGGAGCGTCGTGAGATCGAGGCTCGGCTGTTCCGCGGCGACCTGCTGGCGGTTCTCGCCACGAGCGCCCTGGAACTGGGGATCGACGTGGGTGAACTCGACGTCTGCGTTCTGGTCGGGTATCCGGGCTCGTTGATCTCGTCGTGGCAGCGCATCGGGAGGGTGGGACGGAAGGACCGGGAGGCGCTCGTGGTGCTGATCGCCATGCCGGACGCCCTCGACCAGTACGTGATCGCTCACCCCGAAGTCTTCTTCGGGCGGACGTTCGAGAAAGCGGTGCTGGATCCATGGAACCCGCACGTAGCCGGCCAGCACTGGGTCTGCGCCGCCGCCGAGGAGCCGATCCGGGCAGAGGAGCTGGCGGCGGGCGGGGCGCGCACCGAGAGCCTCGTCGCGGCACTCGCCCAGGAGGGCCGACTCGTGCGCGACGCGGACGGGGAGCGGTGGTTCTCCTTTCGCCGTCGACCTCACCGGGACGTCAACGTCCGCAGCGCGGGCAAGCCGTTCACCATCCGCAACGTCCGGACCGACGCGCTGCTCGGCACGGTGGACGGGATGCGCGTGTACCACGAGTGCCATCCGGGAGCGATTTACCTTCACGGCGGACAGAGCTTTCGCATCGTGGATCTCGATCCGGAGGCGCGCCGGGTCGTCGCCGACCCCGCCGCGGTCGATTACTACACGGCGGTCCTCGGAGAGAAGGAAACCGAGATTCTCGAGCGAATCGACGAGAGGATGCTCGGTCGCAATCGCGTCGCGCTGGGGCGTCTGAAGGTCACGGTTCGGATTCGCGGATACCAGAAGAAGCGCCTGTTCGACGGCGAGCCGATCTCGGAGCACCCGCTGTCGGTCCCGCCTCTGGTGTTCGAGACCGTCGGTTTCTGGCTCGAGCTTCCGCCCGGCCTGGCCGCGGAGGCCGCCGCCCGCGGACTGCACTTCATGGGCGGAATCCACGCGACGGAGCACGCGATGATCGGGCTCTTCCCGCTACTGGCCATCGCCGACCGCGGGGACATCGGCGGGATTTCCTACACCGGCCACCCGCAGGTCGGCGCACCCGCCATCTTCGTGTACGACGGCGTGCCCGGCGGGGCCGGGCTCGCGGAAGCGGGGTATCGCGGCGTCGAGACGCTGCTTCGCCGGGTCCTGGACCTCCTCGCCACGTGCCCCTGTGATGTGGGTTGTCCGTCGTGCATCCAGTCGCCCAAGTGCGGGAACGGGAACAAGCCGCTCGACAAGCAGGGCGCGCTCCTGGTGCTGCGCGTGCTGGTTGGCGAGGAGGAGATTCGCGTCGAGCAGGCCGTGCCGGTCGAGGGGGTCCACGCGCCGCCGGTGGCGATTCCCTCCTTCTCCCGTCGTCACGGCATCACGCGCGGGGGAAACGTCGAGCCCGGCCCGCCGGTCGAGGGACCGCGGCCCGACCCGAAGTCGTCTCCCGATCTGCCAGCCGAGCGGGTTCTGTTCTTCGACGTGGAAACCCAGCGGAGCGCCGCGGAGGTCGGCGGCTGGGGAAACATCTCCCGAATGGGTCTCGCCCTTGCCGTGGTGTACGACGAGGCACGCGCGACGTACCGCACGTACTACGAGGCGGACGTCGAGCGGCTTCTCCTCGACCTGGTCCTCTCCGACCGGGTGGTGGGATTCAACATCGAGCGGTTCGATCTGGAGGTGCTCTCCGCCTACACCGACCAGGACCTCCGAAGGATCCGCACGTTCGACCTGCTCGCCGATCTCCATCGCCGCCTCGGATTCAGGCCTTCCCTCGCGCACCTGTCGGAGGTGAATCTCGGAGAGTCGAAGGGAGGCGACGGGCTGCAGAGCCTGCGCTGGTGGAAAGAGGGCCGCATCGACCTGATCGAGCAGTACTGCCGGAAGGACGTCGAGCTGACCCGCCGACTCTACGAGCTGGGTCGGCAGCGGAAGTACCTTCTCTACCGCGACCACGCGGACCGCGCGGTGCGGGTTCCCCTCTCGTGGTGAGGAGCGCGGCGCGATGAAGTTTCGTTCCATGTCTCGATGCGCGGTCGCTGCGGTCGTAGCGGTGGGACTGGCCTGCCGTGCCGGCGGCGGCTCGTTCATGACCAACGAGCCCGTTCCCCCGGGATGGGCGCAAGACCTGGCTTCGGAGCGGCAGGCGAAAGACCGCCAGTTCAGGGAATCACCGGACACTCCTCTTCCGAAGGAGGATCTGCCCGGGTTCCGGGGCCTCGACTACTGGCCGCCCGATCCCGCGTACCGTTTCGTGGGTGCAATCGAGATCAACGAACGGTTGGAGCGATTCACGATCGTCACCACGACCGGGCAATCGCGACCGTGCGAGAGGTTCGGTCGGGTCTTCTTCCGGCTCGCGGGCCGCGAGCATTCCCTCTCCGTCTACCGACTGCTCGACATGGAGCCCAGACCCGGTATGGAGACCTTCTTCCTCCCGTTCCTCGATGAAACGTCCGGAAAGGAGACCTATCCGGCGGGTCGATACGTGGATCTGGAAGGACCGCGTGGCGGTCCCTACGCTCTGGACTTCAACCGGGCGTACAGTCCGTGGTGCGCGTACGGCGCGCCCGAGCGCTACGCCTGTCCGACCACGCCGCGAGAGAATCGACTGAGAATCCGGGTCGAGGCCGGCGAACGCGGATTCAGGAAACACCCGTCGGTGCCCCCTTGAGCCTCGGGCCACTCCGTCCCGAGGAGGCGTCCGTCTATCTCGTCGGGTTCATGGGCTCCGGCAAGTCCGCAACCGGCCGGCTCCTCGCCGGTCGGCTCCGCTACGACTTCGAGGACACGGATTCGCGCGTGGAGGAAGCCGAGGGTCGTTCCATCGACCGGATTTTCCGGGAGTCGGGCGAAGGGCGATTCCGGGAGGCCGAATGGCGAGTGCTCGAGGCGGTCGCAGGACGTCCACGGGTCGTCGTTGCAACCGGAGGAGGCGCGTTCCTGGGCGTGGCGCATCGAGCTCTGCTGAGACGGCACGGGGTGACGGTTTGGCTCGACGCCCCTCTCGAAGTCGTGCGCGAGCGGATCGGGTCGGACGTGGGGCGGCCCCTGTTCCTCCCGAGCGACCCCATCGCGCTGCGAGCATTCTTCGAGAAGCGTCGCGCCGCGTACGCGCTGGCGCAGGTACGCGTGGAAGTGGGACGCGAGGGCCCGGATCGGGTCGCGGCTCGTGTCCTGGCTCGCCTTCGGGAGCTTTTCCCATTGATTTTCCCTTGCGAAAGATGATACAAGGTCGACTCGGAGACACTCTCTTCGGAGGAAAGCAGATGACGAAGACGGAACTGATCGCGACGCTCGCCGCGCAGGCGAAGCTGGACAAGAAGCAGACGAAGATCTTTCTCGAGAGCCTCACGGTTCTGGTCGAGAAGCAGATTCGCAAGGGCGGCGATGTCCCGATGAAGGGGCTCGGCAAGTTCAAGGTGGTGAAGCGCAAGGCGCGCATGGGCCGCAATCCGGCGACCGGTGAGGCCATCAAGATCCCCGCCAAGACGGTCGTGCGGTTTACGGTGGCCAAGGCTCTCAAGGACATCATCAAGAAGAAGTAGTCTCCGCACGGACCAGCAGATTCGAACGAGATCGCGCGCACCGCTCCTCCTGTCCTCAACGGATCGGAGGAGCGGTGTCATCGCACTTGCGATGGCGTTGCTCGGATTCCTCGAGGTCGGCGCGACACCCTCTCCAAAGCCAGAACCCTGGGTAGAGATCCTGCACGGCCAGGCCCCGTTCGTCGTTCTGGGGCCCGGTGGCCTGGGAGAGGCGACGGTCGGTCTCGTTCTCGTCAACAGGGTCGACCGCTCCGTGCAGGTGGCGTCCATCCGGATCGACTCGCTACTTCGCGGTCGAGTCCTTGGGACCGTTTCCCCGGGCGAAGCGTTCTTCACTCGGGACCGGGCCAAGCGGCCAAGGCGGATCGAACGTGGCGGCAAGGTGGAGTGGAACGGGGTCTGCCTGGAGCAGATTCCCGCCGAGTCCGACGGCGTCCGGATCGAGCTGACCTTCACCCGCCGTGCGGGCCTCGGCCAGGTACGCTCGTCTCAGGTGATCGAGTTTCCCCTGGGCATTGCGCCTTCGCCGAAGCCCCTCCGGCTCCCGTTCCAGGGCTACTGGAGGGTGAGTCAGGGGCACGGCTGCCGCACGGCGCACCGCCTGGGCGGGTACGGCGCGGATTTCGCCTGGGATTTCGTTGCCATCGACCCCAGGACCGGAGCGTCGACCACCGAGGGCTACTCGACGACCCGCCGCAACCGGTACGCGATCACGTTCGGCCAGACCGTGCTCGCGCCCGCGGACGGGACAGTCGTTCGCGTCGTGGACGACGTGGACGACAACGACGGTGCGCGAGTGCCCCGGGCGAGGTCTCTGCTCGAAGATCTCGGCCGCCCCGCCTGGGCCTTCGGAAACCAAATCGTGATCGACCTCGGAGATGAGCAGTTCGTGCTCCTGGGCCATCTGAGACGGGGCACGGCCCGCGTGCGGGCCGGGGATGCGGTCCGCGCAGGGGAACCCATCGCGGAGTGCGGCAACAGCGGAAACAGCTCGGAGCCCCACCTGCACGTTCACGTCATGGACCGTCCGGATGCGGCTGATGCGACGGTTCGAGGCGTTCCCGGGCGATTCCGTGACTACATCGAAGTCAGAAGCCGGCGAGACGAAACCGGTCGAGACACCGTCATCCGGCAAGTGGACTCGGGCGATCCTCCGGCCGGCAGCGTCGTCTCGCCCCGAATCGGTCCCTCGTCTCTAGGGGAATCGGCTTCTCCGTCGTTTCAGGGTGCCGGGATGGAAGGAAAGAGCCGACCGAACGCCCTCATGGCTCGCTCCTCCCCGGCTCGGTCCGCCAGGGATCGTCTCAAACGGACCAGGCGATCGAGCGCCGCTCTTGCGACGGGGCCGGGCTCGGTGGCTTCCACGAAGGGCTCCAGAGCGTCGGCAGCGTCTTTCCCACGCCCCCCGGCCTCGAGCGCGGCGGAGTAACGCAGTCGAGCTCCATCGGCCATCGCGGGAAGGACGCCGGCAGACTGCATCGCGTGCGCGTAGCAGTCTGCCCCGCGCCGCCACGCTCCCGCGTCCATGGCGAGGTCCCCCGCGGTGATCCAACCCTCGGCATGGGGCGGGGCGCTGCCGCGCGATCGTTCCGCACGATCCAGCAATCGCTCGAGCGCGGACGGGTCGGGAAGGCCATCGAGACGATCGGTGACGCGTCCAGAGGAATCGAGCAGCACCAGCGTGGGCACGGCGGTAACGGAAAGCCGCGATGCCAGCCCACCTCCTCGCGTCGACAGCACGTCCACCTGAGCTTTCCGGATCTTCTCGAGCTGCGTCGCGTGCTTCCGATCCTCGAAAGCGAGTCTCAGCTTCGAGCAGTAGGGGCAGGACTGCTTGTAGAAGTTCACGAGAATCGGGCGTTCGCGACCGCTGCGATTCTGGAGGACCGCATCGAGAGTGGGCCAGCCGGGATCTCCGCCCGACTCGGGGGCCGCGCCGTGCACGCGCACGACGCTCGCGACCAGCGCCAGGGCCAGGGCGAGACGGCGGATTCGGACGCTCATCCGGTCTTCCCGCCGTGTCGACGATCCCGGCGCATGCTCGTTTTCGTGCGCCGCGTCATGAGGGACGGCCCAGGATCTCGGGGAGCTTTCGCAGGGCCTGCTCCGACTTGTGGGCCACCCCCTCCGCCATCGTCACGCGATGCTCCGCGAGTCGATGGGCCAGTGCCGGATCCGCGAGCGCCAGGATCTTGGCCGCGAGGAACGCGGCATTCGCGGCGCCCGGCGCTCCGATGGCGAGCGTCCCGACGGGGACCCCTGCCGGCATCTGGACGGTGGCGAGGAGCGCATCGAGCCCCTTCAGCTCCGTCGAGGCGAGCGGCACGCCGAGCACCGGGAGGCTCGTGTGGGCGGCGACCATTCCGGCAAGGTGCGCGGCTCCTCCGGCGCCCACCACGAAGACCTGCACGCCCCTCTCTGGCGCGCCGGCGACGAGGGTCGCGGTTCGCTCGGGGGACCGGTGGGCGGACGTCACTTCGACCTCATAGGGAACCCCAAGGGACTCCAGGATCCGCGCCGTCTCCGCCATGACGGGCAGGTCCGAGTCGCTTCCCATGAGGATCGAGACGAGGGGTCGACCGCCGGCATTCATGAGTCCGCTCCTTCCCCGAGGGCAAGAACGGCATCGAGGGCGATGTCCGCCCTCGCGCGCCGCCCCTCCCAACGAATCCGCTCGACCGCTTCGTACGCCCTCGCCCGTGCCCGTGTCAGGTCGATGCCCCTGGCCGTGACACCAAGCACGCGCCCCCCTCCGGTGACGAACCGACCCGACCCGTCGCGCTGCGTTCCGGCGTGGAAAACGACCACCTCCGGCAAAGCCTCCGCCTCGTCGAGACCGTGGATCGGCATTCCGGTGGCGTAGGATTCCGGGTATCCGTTCGAGGCCAGGACGACGCAGACTGCCGGCCGGGGATTGAATCGCGGCCGCGCCTCCGGGAGGCGGCCCACCGCGCACCCGAGGAGGAGCGGGAGCCAGTCGCCGTCCAGCCGAGGCAGCAGCACCTGGGTCTCCGGATCCCCGAATCGGGCGTTGTACTCCAGGACCTCGGGGCCCCGGTCGGTGAGCATGAGCCCGACGTACAGCACGCCTCGGTACGGTCTTCCCTCGGCCGCGAGCCCGGAGAGGGTCGGCGCCACGATCTCGCGCTCGACGCGTTCCAGGAGCGGCGCGTCCAGGTACGCCGAAGGGGAGTAGGAGCCCATGCCGCCCGTGTTGGGCCCTCGATCGCCGTCGAAGGCCCGCTTGTAGTCCTGGCAGGTCGCCAGGGAAACGAAACGCGTCCCGTCCGAGAGGACGAAGAAGGATGCCTCCCGTCCCGAGACGAACTCTTCCACGACGATTCGCGATCCCGCCGCCCCGAAGGCTCGGCCCGTCAGCATGGTCGCAGCGCACCGCTCGGCCGTCTCGGCGTCGGGCGCGATGACCACTCCCTTCCCCGCCGCCAGGCCGTCCGCCTTCACGACGAGGGGGTAACTCGCCTCGCTCGAGCGCAGGAAGCGGGCGGCCGGGCCGGCGTCCTCGAAAACGCGGAACCGGGCCGTAGGGATCCGGTGCCGGGCCATGAACTCCTTCGAGAAGACCTTGCTTCCCTCGATTTCCGCCGCGAGACGCGAGGGACCGAAGACGGGGATTCCGGACTCACGCAGCCGGTCGGCGAGTCCGTCAACCAGCGGTGCTTCGGGTCCGACGATCACCAGGTCGTACGTCTCGTGGGTGGCGTGCCGGACCAACGCTTCCTGATCGCCGGCCGGGATGGGGACGCAGGCAGCGCGACGTGCGATGCTCGCGCTTCCCGGCGCACACCGCAGCGTGGACACGTCGGGACTCCTTGCGAGAGCCCACGCCAGCGCGTCCTCGCGCCCGCCCTCTCCTACGATCAGCACCTTCATGTGAGGCTTCCGCGGGAAACGAGCGGATTATCCCATGCGCGTTTGCGAAGCGTCAACGCGCGTGCTCCGCTGGGATGTGCGACAGCAAAGTGGTGAGACGATGCTGCGAATCGGGGACAATCGTCCATGACGCCCGACGCGTCGCCCTGAAATGCTGGAAACGTCCCGCGGAAATGCACGCCGGTCCGCCGGCGTGCGTTTCCCGCGGGAGCCGGGTGCGAGGGGGCGGAGCCCCCGTGTCTGCACACCAGTTGTCCATGAAGCTCGGGGCTTCACCCGAACGCGATGAAAAACCCGCGGGAGGTGCAGGCCGGTCTGCCGGACTGCACCGTACGCGGGTGCGGGGGTCCGGGGGCTGGCCCCCGGTATTTTTTCTCTAATTGTCCATGAAGCCTCGGGGCTTCACCCGGACGCGATGAAAAACCCGCGGGAGGTGCAGGCCGGTCTGCCGGAGGGGAGGGGACGGGGGTGATGCGGATCGCGCAGGAGACGTCAATTCACGCAGCCGCCCTCGCCGCATCCCGCCGCCTTGGGCTTGGACGGCGAGGCGCCGCCCTCGGCGGCCTTGGACTCGCTCTTTCCTTTGGTCTCGGTCGCGTCGGAACTCCCGGTCTTGTCGCTGCCCCGGGCTCCCGAGTAGTCGTTGAGGAACCAGCCGCCTCCTTTGAGGTGGAAGGACGTCCGAGACACCATTTTCTCCACCGGACCGGAGCACTCGGAGCAACGCTTCACAGGCGCATCGCTGAATTTCTGGATCACCTCGAAGGTATGCCGACACGAAGAGCATCGATACTCGTAAATGGGCATGGAGCAATTCCTCCCGACCGACTACAGTAGAGTAAGATCGCGCCACCGGCCATGTCAAGAAACCCGACCTGCGGGAGGGAGTGCGCGGAGACGATGGCGACTCGCATTCGGTTCGATTCGCGGCAACGCGCGGCGGTCGAGCGCGCCCTGGAGCGGGCCGAGGCTCTGACCGGGGACTTCTACCGGATTCCGGGCCGCGAATGGACACGGCTTCCCTACGACGTGGGAACGCTTCGGGACGGTCCGGGTCCCGACGGTCGGGTGTTCGCCGACGTGGTTCGTCTCGTCCGGCGGGCGCCCGGCCACGCCATTCGAGGGTTGTTCCGGATCCGACTGAGGGACGATGCGATCCTCGCGGCGGTGGAGGATCGCGGCGACGGGATCGGGCTGGATCCGCTCCTCCTGTACGTCCTCACCCACGAGCTGGTCCACGTGGTTCGGTTCGGATGCGGTCTCGCGGGGTTCGACGCGGGTCGGGACGAACGGGATTTCGAGGAGCGGCGGGTGCACGCGATTACCCGAGAGGTCCTCCGGCCGATCCCGGACCCTCGGCTGCGCAGGGTCGTCGAGGTCTACCGCGACGGCGCGCCGCCATCCTTGGGAGGCCTCTCGCCAAAGTAGCCGAAGAGGGCCCCCAGAAGAGCTTCCGCGATCCGCTGCCGGGAGTCCGCCGAGGACAGCAACTGAGCGTCTTCGCGGTTCCCCAGGTTGAGCATCTCCACGAGAGCGCTCGCTGGGACGGCGCTCCCGCGGAGCACCGCCGGGAGCCAGCGTCGGCCGGACCGAATCACCTCGGAGCGGATCGGCGTGTAGGGCTGTACCGGCAGATTCTCCCGGCCGAACGACGCGACGATTTCCATTCCCAGACGGCGGGACACCGCCTCGGATCGCACTCTCTCCTGCCGGCCGAACCTCACCCGGGGCGCCTCGCGGGACTCGCGGAACCTCTGGTGGACCGACGCGGCGGCACCGTAGGACCCCCCGCGGTGGCGCGCGCCCGGAACGTAGACCATGAGCCCCCGCATCGACGGATGGCGCGAGTCGGCGTGCAGAGAGAGGAACACCACGCGATCCGGCCCGGTCCCCTCGCGCACGGCCTTGCGGAGGATCGCGTTGGCGAGGTACCAGCGCAGGTGGACGGCGATCTCCGAGTCTCCGTCGTTCGTGGCGAGAAAGGGCGGCGTCGTTTTCAGCGTCCCCTGCCGATTGGCCTCGAGCCGGTCGCCTGCGGACGGGGCGCAGCCGCTCACCATGTCCTCGATCGTGAGGAACACCCGAGCCGATGTGCGACGCTCCAGGAGCTCCTCGAGCCGGCAGGCGACGTCGTACACGTAGTCGTGCTCCCAGATTCCGTAGTTCATGGTGCCGAGATCCCGTCCGCCGTGACCGGCGTCGAGAATGACGATCACACCCTGGAGTCGGTCTCGGGTGGGACCGACCGGCCTTCGGGCCAGCTCTGCTTCCGCGTCGGACCGCGCCGCGTCCGCCTCCCGTCGGCGCGGGTGGCCCCTGGGGAGGAACTCGGGCTCGAGCTCGTCGAGCGGGATCTTGATTGGATACTGGGCGGGGATGTCCGTCAGATCCCGGACTCCGCTGAGGCGGGCGATCCTCTCCGCGAGGCCGTTCACGTCTTTCTGGGCGGTACGTCCGGTGAACCGCACGACGACGGAGGAGTACAACGCTTCACCCGGCCGGAGCCGGTACGCCGCGAAGGCACCGTTTCCGTCGCGGCCGTACTCGAGCTGTCCGTCCTCGGAGCGCTCGCCCTGCCGGAGCGCGGGGTGAAGGAGTCGAGCCGGGATGCGCAGCTCCTCGCCTCCCACGAGCTCGGGGGAGGAGAGGCGGTTCAGGCTCATGATCTCGAGAAACCGATCGCCCCGGCCCGTGAACCACTCGGCCACCTGCCAGAGACCCTCGTCGTACGTGGGAACGGCGCCCATCCGCGCCCGGTGGATCCAATCGTCGCCGTCCCTCCGGTCCTGCGGAAACAGGTTGAGGAGCACGAGCGCGCGGAAGTCGTCCGAGAGAAGCGCGAGGGGAACGCGGATCCACCCGTCGGGCTCGGCTTTCACGTTCCACTCCTCGAGGGACCCGGCTCGACCCGCGGTTCCCGCGATGCGGCGAGCGACCTCCCGCACGCTCTCTCCCGGTTCTGCGCGCGCCTCGATCTCCACGTTTCGCCCGGCGACGACCCGGACGCGATAGCTCGAGCTCAGGACGAGAGTCGCACTCTGTGGAATCCGGTCGGAGGCCGCCCCCGGGGCACCTCCCGCGCCTTGCTGCGCGCGCACGGCGAGAGTGGCCACGAGAATCACCAGAGTCGGGACACGAGCGATTCGCGCGAAGCGAAGTCGGGGTCGGAGGATCACGCTGATCCCGGGACCCCGTCGCGGCGGCCGGAATCGGCAGCCGTGGAAGAAACAGGAGGCCGCGGCCGGCCGAGCGCTCGCTCCAGCGATCGCGCGACGCGCAGGACGACCGCTTCGCCGAAGTCGGGTCCGACGACCTGGGCCCCGACCGGGAGCCCCGAGCGGGAGATGCCCACGGGAACCGAGACGGCGGGGAGCCCCGCGAGATTGATCGTCGCCGTGTACACGTCCGACAGGTACATCGCCAGGGGATCTTCGAGCTTCTCTCCGAGGCGGAACGCCGTGGTCGGCGCCGTGGGGCAGACGAGGACGTCGGAGCCGTCTCGGAATGCGTCGAGGAAGTCGCGACGAATCAGCGTCCGGACCCGCTGCGCTTTCTCGTAGAACGCCTCGTAGTACCCCCGCGAGAGGGCGTAGGTACCCAGCATGATCCGGCGCTTGACTTCCGCTCCGAACCCTTCCCCCCGCGAACGCAGGTACGTGCTCCGAAGGCCGTCGGCGCTCGCGCGGCGTCCGTAGCGGATGCCGTCGTAACGGGCGAGGTTGCTCGAGGCCTCCGCCGTCGCGACGAGGTAGTAGGTCGGAATGGAGTACTTTGTGTGCGGAAGGGAGACCTCCTCGACCCGCGCCCCGTCGCTCTCGAGGCAGGTGACGGCGTGACGCAGGGCGCCGTCGACCTCCTCGTCGAGCCCGTCCCCGAAGTACTCGCGGGGAATCCCGACCCGAATCCCCCGGACTCCGGCGTCGAGAGAGGCCTCGTAGTCTTCCGTCGGAACGAGAGAGGAAGTGGAATCCGCCGGATCATGCCCCGAAATCACGCGCATCAGGCGGGCGCAATCCACGACCGACCTGGTGAGCGGTCCGATCTGGTCGAGTGACGAGCCGAACGCCACCAGGCCGCGACGGGATACGCGGCCGTAGGTCGGCTTCAGGCCGACGATCCCGCAGAACGCCGCCGGCTGGCGCACGGAGCCTCCGGTGTCGCTCCCGAGCGCCGCAGGCGCCATTCCCGCGCAGACCGCCGCCGCCGACCCCCCGCTCGATCCACCGGGAACTCGTCCGAGGTCCCAAGGGTTCCTCGTGGGTCCGAACGCCGAGTTCTCCGTGGAGGAGCCCATCGCGAACTCGTCCATGTTCGTCTTGCAGAGGATGACGGCGCCTGCGGCGCGAAGTCTGGCCACCGCGGTGGCGTCCTCCACCGGGACGAATCCCTGTAGGATTCGGGAGGCGCAGGTGGTCTCGAGCCCGGCAGTCACCAGGTTGTCCTTCAGGGCGATGGGAAGGCCGGCGAGAAGCCCGCCCCGTCCCGCGGCGATCTCGATGTCTTGCCTGCGCGCTTCGTCCTCGGCGGCGGGGTTGAGCCGGAGGACGGCGCCGATGCGCCGATCCAGGGTCTCGATCCGCCGGAGGAACGCCCGGACCGTCTCGAGCGCCGAGGCGGCGCGCCGCCTGAGACGATCGACGATCTCGACCGCCTCGCAATCGACGAGGACGTCGCTCATCCGCGGAGGACCTTGGGCACGCGGAAGAAGCCCGCGGCGGCGTCCGGCGCGTTGACGAGTCCGCGCTCCTGTCCCAGGGACTCGTGCGGGACGTCCGAACGGAGGAGCTGGCCCTCCTCGAACGGGTGCGCGCTGATCGGGACCTCCGTCGGGTCGATGCCGTCGAGCATGAGGACGTGATCGAGGATCGACTGGAGGTGGTGGCGCAGCCGCTCGACTTCTTCCGCATCCAGCGCGAGATTCGCGAGGTCGGCGATTCGTGTCACTTCGCGGGTTTCGATGGGCATCCGGCTTCTCCTCTGCCACCGCATCATAGTCCACCGTCAGAAGTCGGGAACGAGATCGAAACGATACCCAGCGGGCGCGGAGCCGGCCGCCACCGTGAGCGAAGATCGCGAGCCCCGCGAGACCATCAGCCGATCCCGGCGGCTCACCACGGCTCGGGTCGGCGTGCCGGGGAGTGTTCCGGAGATCTCCACTTCGATCTCCGCGATGTCGACTTCGAGGCGCAGGGGCTTCAGCACGATCCGCATGGACTCCAGCGCGTCGTCGCTCCCTCGCTGGAACGAATACTCCACCGATTCGCCGACGAATGTGTCCAGTCGGTTGGATTCGAGCGGGGTCTCGCCGCCCGCCTCGATCCGGACGAGATCGACGCGGAAGCGTACGGGCCTTCCGGGCGATCGAGATCGAGCCGCGACGTGGCGGATCGTCCGTTCCGCCTGAATCGCGAGAATCAAGCGGCGCTCGCCAACCGAGACGAGATCCACCAGTCGCGTCGCTCCTTCCCGCATCGACACCTCGCGCTCGGAATGCAGAGTGCGGCCGTCCGGGGTGACGAGCCACGTCGCGATCGTCACGCCGGGCGCCGATCCGGTCGGTCCGATCCGGGCCGTCGCCTCGATCTTCAGCTTGCTCTCGCTTTCCGGGGTCGGCCAGCGAAGGACGATCTCGGTGGTCAGCGGCCGATCGGGCTCCAATTCGATCGACCGCGTGGCCAGGGACGGCGATGCGGTCCCATCGCCGACCGACAGCACGTCGACGGTGAGGATCAGCCGGGCTTCCTCCGTCAGAACCGTCGCAGCGCCTGCGTCGCTCGCGACGATCACGAGCCACGCGGCGGCGCAGGCAAGTCTCCTCGGCCTCACGGTCCCTCCCTTCCCGTCCGGGCGTCTCTCTCCGCTGCGATCGGCATGAGACTCTATCTCATTGGCCATCCGAGCGTTGACAACCGGCGTCGCTGCGCCGTAAGCTCGGCCGATCCGGGCCGGCTGCGAACGATCTGAGCCTCCGGAGATGGGTGGCATGAATCATCCAGTTGCGGCGGCATTCGCGCTGACGTGCGCGTTAGTCCGGGTTGCGAGTGCCGAGACGATCCGGGTCCGCTCGGAGATTCCGGTCTCCACCGCATTTCGAGGGGCAATCCGGGATTCCGTGGGGCGCGTCCTGACCGGAGTGGAACTCGCCATGTTTCGCGCGCCGGGAGACGAGCCCGTTGCCAGGAGCCGGACGGACGATCTGGGCCGACATGCGGCCCCCGGTCTCTCGCCGGGTGCCCACAGGGTGGCGGTGATGCAGGGTGAGTCGGTGTTGCTGTGGCGCGGGCGACCACTTGGCTCCTGTCATCGTTCGAGTTCCTGCTGCGTTCCTCGCCCCCGACCGGCGAAGATCCCCCGACGGAGGATCCCGCATGGGCGCTCCGACTCTGGAAACGGAGCATTCTGCGCGACGTCGAGGGCGGCTCGACTCCGCCGAACGCGATGGATCGGACCGCGCGACCTGCTTCGCCGGATCGGATCCTCGCTGGAACGATCGATCCGTCGATCGTGTTCCCGGACGCCGCACAGGGTACCGTCGGCGACGGGGCCAGCTTGGGGATCGAGACCCGGTTCGGCCCGGCGCGACCGTCGCCGGGATCTCCATCCCGTTTTGCACGCATCCAAAGTGCCGGAGCGTGCGCGCCGAGTGTTCAACGGATTGGATTCCAATCTCCTGCGTTCCCGGTCTCGCAGATCGACGGGAAGCGTGAATCCCCCGTTTCGGATCTCGTCGACAGGTGGCGTCGCGAGGCTTCGATGGCTTGACGCTTGCAAAACCAGGACGAACCGCGGAAACATCGCGAATTGAAGGAAGGGCGGATGGCCGGAGGGGCATCCAGGCTGCGCACATGGATCCTGGGGTTTCTCGCTCTCGCGCTGCTCGCGTCGGGCCTTGTCTCGCTCGAGAGGCGGTTGACGATGCCGTCCCCGCTCGTCGGCGTCGATTGGGCTCAGGGGAGGCCAGGCCCGATCGCCCTCACTGTCGAGCGGGGAAGCCCCGCGTGGTCCGCGGGCCTGGTCCCGGGAGATGTCCTCGAAGACGCGGACGGACGGCAGGTGGCCAGCGCGCTGGATGCGGAAGGTCTCGCGTGGAAACGATCGGGCGATCCGATCGAGCTCCACGTGCGGCGAGGCTCCCGTCGGCTGCGTCTCGAGCTTCGGCCGGAGGCGGGGAGAGGCGCTCCCGAAGCCTCCGTCTATCTGGCGATCGTGGCGGTGGCGTTTCTCGCCTCGGGCGCGTTCATCGCCATTCGCTGGCCCACCGTGCGCGGGGGGCGCGCGTACTCCCTGCTCGCGGCCTGCCTGTTCGTGCTCCTCGTCTTCTCCCACTCCGGCCGTGGCGATGTTCCGGACTGGTCGATTCACTGGGCCGACGTCGCTGCCGGCGCGCTGGCGCCCACGCTCCTCCTGCATCTCGTACTGTCGGTGACGCGCCGGACTGCGAGCGCTCGGCGCGCAATGCTGGCGGCGGGGTACACGAGCACGGCCGCGCTCGTCGCCCTCGGAGTCTGGCTCGTCGGGTTCGGCGGCGCTCGGCGCTTTGCCGACCCCGCGCTGATGGCCGAGGCTACCGATCGGCTCCAGCTGATCTTCCTCGCGCTGTCCGTTGCCATTTCCGCGCTGCTGCTGAAACGATCCGATCAGCGGTCTTCGTCGGGGCTTCATCGCAGCCAGATGCGCTGGATGCTCTGGGGGCTGGGAATCGGTCTCGTGCCGTTCGTCGTTACGTGCGGGCTGCCGTGGGCCCTGGGCGCATCCGTCCCGGCCTGGGTCCAGTTCCTCGCCGTCGTCCCGATGCTCGCGATGCCCGCGTCGTTCACCGCGGCTCTCGTCCAGTACCGCCTTCACGATCTCGACTACCTCCTGCGACGCGGGCTCGCGGAGATCGCCGCCGTGTTCTGCGTGATGGCAGCGTACGCCGTGTCGAAAGCGGTCTTGGAGCTCGGGCTGGGAGGAGTGATCTCGCTGTCGCCGAGCGGCCTGCGTTACCTGTCCATCCCGTCGGCGGCTCTTGCGTATCCGAAGCTGCGAGAGTGGGTTCGGGGGGGCGTGGACAAGGCGTTCTACCGAACGCGCTACAGCTACCGAGCGACCCTGCTCGACTTCGGGCGCGAGCTGAACGCGGAGACCGATCTGTCGGCCATGCTCGACCGACTCGAGCACAGGGTTCGAGAGACGCTCGCCGTCCCGGAGGCACGTGTGCTCGTACATTCCGGTCCGGACCGGTTCGAAGCCACCGGGCCGTCGGGTGAGGTCGTTCGTTTGGAGATCGAGCCGCTGGTCCGGGAGCGGCTCGAACGAGATCGGTACGTGCTGGTCGGTCCGGGGGAGATCCCCTCGCTCGGGGGAGCCCGCTATCTCTTCGGCATGCGCGTGAAGGACAGCCTCCGGGCGGTGCTAGCGGTCGCCGAGCGGGAGGAGCCGGACCCGCCGCTCTCCAGCGAGGACCGCGTCCTTCTGGCGACCCTGTCCGCCCACGCGGCCGCGGCCATCGAGGCCGCTCGGCTGCTCCGGGAGGTGCGGCAACAGGCCGAGCACGTGGAGCGGCTTCAGGTCCGACAAGAACGGATTCTCGAGAGCAGCGCCGTCGGTCTCCTCCTGATGGACGCGACGCGACGCATCCTGGCCTGCAACCGCGCCCTCGAATCGATGTTTGGCGTACTTCGCAAGGAAGTCATCGGGCGAAAGATCGAAGAAATCCTGCCCCTCCATCTCGTGCGTCGCCTCGAGCGCGAGACGGAGGCGGCTCGACCGGGAGAGGAGGTCCGGATCTACCGCCACGTGATGGCGAGCCGGACCGGCCAGCGGGTCGTGATGAACCTGTCGGTGTCGCCTGCGGTGCACGAGCTGACCGGGGACGGCGCGCGGGTCGTCTCGTTCGACGACGTGACGGATCGAGTGAAGCTCGAGGAGCAGGTGCTTCGCCAGGAGCGGCTCGCGTCTCTCGGCCTGCTGGCCGCCGGCGTGGCGCACGAGGTGAACACGCCGATCACGGGGATCTCGAGCTACGTTCAAATGATGCTCGAGGAGATGGACCCCCACGATCCCCGGCGGGAGATGCTGGAGAAGATCGACGCGCAGAGTCGTCGGGTTTCCTCCATCGCGAACTCCCTCCTGAACCTGGCGCGCCCCGAGCGCGCCGCCACCGAGACGCTCTCGTTGAACGAGTTCGTGGAGGAGGTCCTACGCCTGTTCGAGCCGCAGGTGCGGGGGCGAGGGATCCGGATGGAAAGCCGGCTCGATCCCTACCTTCCTGCGGTGCGGGCGCACAGAGCAAAGATGCAACAGGTGCTCCTCAACCTCCTCCTGAACGCTCGCGACGCGGTGGGAGACGGCGGCACCATCAAGGTGCTCACCGGGCACGATCGGGGGCGGGTCTACCTCGACGTGATGGACGACGGCGTCGGGATCGCGGAGGAGGATCTCAACCGGATCTTCGACCCGTTCTTCACCACGAAAGGACGCGGGAGGGGGACCGGACTGGGCCTGTCCATCAGCTGTGGCATCGTGCACGAGCACGACGGTGAGATCTCCGTGGAGAGCAGCCCCGGAGAGTCCACGCGTTTTCGTGTGGACTTGCCCGAGGAGATGCCTGCGCGCACCCTGGCCGGCTCTTGAATCCGGAGCCGGTGGAGGCGCCGGGATTCTCCGGCTTCCCGTCGCGTTTCGAGCGTTCCCCTGCCCGCTCGCGCCGGACCTGGCCAGGGCACCGGTCCCCGAGCCGCGGGGAGCGAGCCCCCTTCGCTCGGGGCTCGGCCCTTTCCCCTGCTACAATCCGGCAGGATGGAGACCTCGCTCGAGACCCGCGGCGATTCGATCCTCGTCGTCGACGACGAGCCGATCGTGGCCGATGTCCTCCGGCGCCTTCTCGAGAAGGAGGGGTACCGGGTCGAAGTGGCATCGGACGCCGCAGCGGCCCGTGGGCACCTCGAGTCGGACGTCCGCTTTGCGGCGGTCCTTCTCGACGTGATGCTGCCGGACGCGGACGGCCTCTCCGTTCTTCGCTGGATTCGACAGGACCACGGGGAGCTCACCGTGGTCATGATCACCGCTTTCGGCACCGTGGAGAACGCCGTCGCGGCAATGAAGGCGGGAGCGTTCCACTACGTCGCGAAGCCGTTCAAGAACGAGGAGGTGAGGCTCCTCGTTGCGCAGGCCGTGCATACGACGGGGCTCGAGCGGGAGAATCGGGAGCTGAGGCGCGCGCTGGAGCAACGCCACAGGTTCGAGAGGCTCGTGGGGAAGTCCCGTCCGATGCAGGAGATCTATCGGCTCATCGATCAGGTTGCTCCCAGCAAATCCACGGTCCTCATTCACGGAGAGAGCGGCACGGGCAAGGAGCTCGTCGCGCAGGCGATCCACAAGCGAAGCCCGAGGGCGGGGCGTGCATTCGTGGTCGTGAACAGCAGCAGCATCCCCACGGAGCTTCTCGAGGACAACCTGTTCGGCCATGTTCGCGGGGCGTTCACGGGGGCGACGGGCGCAAAACCCGGACTTCTGGAGGCTGCCGACGGCGGGACCGTTCTCTTCGACGAGATCAGCACGGTCGCCCCCGAGGTGCAGGTGAAGCTCCTCCGCGTGATCCAGGAAAAGGAGTTCCTTCCGCTCGGCGCCGTCGAGAGCCGGACCTCCGACGTTCGCATCCTCGCCGCGACGAACGAGGACCTCAGGACCCTGGTGAGCCAGGGACGATTCCGCGAGGACCTGTACTACCGCATCAACGTCATTCGCGTGCCGTTGCCGCCGCTGCGCGAGCGGGTGGAGGACATTCCGCTCCTGGTGGAGCATTTTCTCGAGAAATACAGCGAAGAGAACCGGAAGACGGTGCGCCGGCTGGCGCCCGAAGTCCTCGATCGGTTCCTCCGCCACCCATGGCCCGGCAACGTCCGCGAGCTGGAAAACGCCATCGAGCGCGGGGTGGTCCTGGCTCACGGCGACCAGATCGGCTTGGATCTCCTCCCGCGGGAGATCCTCGAGGAGGCGGCGATTCCCACTGCGGCCGAGATCCCGGAGGGAGCAGATTTTCATGGGGCGGTGCTCCGTTACGAGAGGCAGTTGATCGAGTCGGCGCTGCGAAGGGCCGGAGGGGTCCAGAAGTACGCGGCGGAGTCCCTTGGGCTCAAGCCCACGACGCTCAACGAGAAGATCAAGCGTCTTGGGATCACGCGCTGAGCCCTGGTGTCGCGAGGGCCGGTCTCGAATCGCTCCACGGCGGCGGCGTTCGGTGCGGTGACGGCCGGGCGAGGGCGCCAGAAACGTGTCGTACGCCCGCCGCAGGGTCCGCGGCCGCGTTGCCGGTAGCCGGAGGGACTCGACAGCCGTTCCCCGGGGAATCGCGAGTGAAACCTCCGTGGCGAGCGGCGCCGGAGGCGTGCGGTGATGGTGCAGCGCCCGATTCGTCTCACTTCTGCCGGACGGACGTCGTCGCCCTAAATTCTAACTCGATGGATGGTCGGCCCATTGACGTCGCCGGGGGTGGATGGTACATAAAGACCGCTGTCGCGCCGCTGGTACCGTGGGCGCGGCTTCGGAAGGGCGTCATGGGGCCTGCGCGTTGCGTGGGGCGAGCTGGAGCCGGATGCGGTGCGGCTTGCGGGAGGAACAGGATGAAGCTCTCTCATGTTGCGTTGGCGTCGCTCGTCGTGGCCGCAACCGTGACCGCCGCCTCGGCTCAGTCGGGCGGGATGAAGTTGCACGTCTACGACGCGAAGAACAACGAGTCCTTGCCCGGCGCGGTCGTCGTGCTGAGTCATGCGACTGGCAACGTCAAGACGACCACGGAGCAGACGGATCTCGACGGCAATGTCGTGTTTCCCGTCCTGCGGGCCGGGGGTGGTTACATCGTCGAGGTTTCGTTTCCCGGCTACGCGAAGGTGCGCCTTGCCGATCAACGGGTCAAGATCGGCGAGTCCGTCTCGATCCCCATCGGGCTCTCCGAAGCGATTCAGGAGAAGGTCGAGGTCGTCGGCAGGCGCGAGGTCGTGGACTTGGAACGGACCGAGACCGCGACCCGGTTCAGTGAAGAGTTCGTCAAGGACCTCCCGGTCCAGGGGCGGTTCTATCAGAACGTTCTCAGCCTGGCGCCTGGAGTCTCCGACGATGACGGGGACGGCAACGTGAACGTCCATGGATCGCGCAGCACGGATTTCAAGACCACGGTCGGGGGGGTCTCGAACGTCGATCCCCTGACGGGCGAATGGTTGAGCAACGTCAACCCCGACTCGATCGAGGAGATCGAGGTGGTCACCGCCGGTGCAGGTGTGGAGTTCGGTCGTGCGCAGGGCGGCTACGCCCAGATCGTACAGAAACAGGGGAGCAACGATCGCGAGGGCCAGGTGAGCTTGGTGTACGCCTCGAGCAAGCTCGATGGGAACGGCGCCACCAACCTGACGGGGAAGCGGTTCCCGGCGTACGACACGTACATTCCGGGGGTGCAGTTCTCGGGGCCGATCCTGAAGGACCGGCTGTGGTACATCTTGAGCTACGAGTTCCACAGCGTGGAAACGCCGGTAAACATCACCTCGGGAGTCGTCGTCCAGACGCAGCGGCAGCCGATCGCTTCGGGAACCTTGACGTGGCAGGCGTCGCCTCGCAACAAGCTCGCGCTCACCTACCGCTACGACTCCAATACGCGGACGAACATCGGCGTGAGCTCGATCCGTCCGGTGGAGAACGCGGTTCGGACCGAGGTCGGCGGACCGACCATGCAGGTCGAGTGGCAGGCGCCGTATTCCCCGAAACTTCTGGTCACCAGCATGGTCGCCTACCAGGACCCTGTGTCCAACATTCTCCCGATGACCGACTCTGCAGAGGTCAACAACAACTGCGTTCTCGACTTCCCTGAGTTGCAAATAGCGAGCTGTCGCAATCTGATCGATAACTCATTCAGCGGGGCCTTCAACCTAACGCACCGCGACAAGAGGCAGCGCCTCACTCTCAAGTCCGACTTGGAGTTCTTCGGCGGTAGGATCTGGGGGATGACCCACCAATTCAAATTCGGTTTCATCTCAGAGAACGAACGGTTTTACCAGGAGGAGGTGCGAAACCCGAATATCTTCCTGTACGAAGTACAGGGGGTGGGTGATAACGACTTCGCGAAAGCGAAGCAACTACAGGGACAGTTCACCGTACCCCAAACCGAGGCGGCGCGCGCCACCGGCAATACGTGGGGGTTTTACGCGAAGGACCAGTTCAAGCCCGTGAACAATCTTTCTCTCGAAGTCGGGGTCCGGTTGGACCGGGAGCAGCTCTCGGGCCGTGGGTACCAGCCCTTCGATCCCGAAGCCGAGGCGCAGCTGTTCTTCGGGTTGACCAACCCTCCGCCGCTCGGCGCCAGCCAAGACCCCGTCAACGCGGTCAAGCGCGCGTTCACTGCCTACGAGGGCGCGGCGCAGTTCAGCCAGGAGATCGGAAAAGCTCTCGGGATTCCGCCGGACCTCGCGACCCAGCTGGGGGACGGGATAGTGCAGCAGAGCGCCGGCTGGGCCAAACAGCGCCGACTGGACGACCTCAACGTCGTGAACACGAATTTCTCGCCGTTTCTGAGCGCTTCGTGGGACCCGTGGAGCAATAGCAAGACGAAGTTCTCCGCGTCGGCGGGCCGGTACTACGGCTTCCTGCCCCTCAACATCCCGGCGCTCGAGCTGGCGCCAGCCAGCGCGTTCATCACGATTGACCTGACGAATGACGGCAGGCCGGTCGGTGGCGACGTCCAACAGAGCGTGCGAAGCCTCAACGCTGCGCCGAACGTGACCGTGGTCGACCGCAACATCCAAACGCCGTACACCGACGAGTTCACGTTCACGTTTGAGCGACAGCTCGCGATGGAGACGACTCTCAAGCTGACCTACGTCCGCAGGAAGATCCGGGATCAGGTGCAGGATATCGATCTGAACCACCTTCCCGCCGATTATGGATTTTGCGTGCTTCAGCGCACTCTCAAAGGAGCAACCATCCAGCAGGCGGAGCCAAAGTCGGCGAAGAACCCGACCGGCGGCGACGGTGAGCTGGACGACTGCATCGGCAGGCTCGTGCTGGGCCCGCGCGAGCCCGGAAGCGATCCCGGCGATGAGAGCAACCTGACCAACCTGAACCGGCCGGATGACTTTCTGGACACGTATGTCCAGAATCCGGCGTGGGGATCGTTGCTGCTCGTGGGGAACTTCAACTCCACAGACTACAGGGGAGTGGTGCTCGAGCTCGACCGGAGGCAGTACAAGGGTTGGGAGCTCCAGGGTTCGTACACGTGGTCCGAGGCGATCGGCGATGCGGAGAGCTTCGATTCGCTTCTGGGTGACGACCGGACGACGCTCACGGACGAACGCGGATATCTCGATTACGACCAGCGTCATGTGGTGAAGGTCAACGCCACGACCGTCACGCCGTGGGGGATTCGTGTGGGTGGGACCGTCCAATGGTCATCGGGATACCCTTACTCCATAACCGACTTACGTGCGACCAGGGATGCGATACCTGAGGCGTACAAAGACCTGGAGCCTGCCGACCCGACGCGAACGCGACTCCTTTACCCGAGCCACCAGAGGAACGACCAGCGGAACGAGTCCTGGTGGAATTTCAACGTGAGACTGGCGAAGGACTGGAACCTGAAGGGAGGCAGGAACCTACAGGCGTCGGCCGAGGTCTTCAATCTTCTCAACGCGGATACCCTGAACATCGAAGGCGTGACCGTGAGCGGTGCCCGTCCGGCCGCGACTCGGGACACCGGCCGCAAGTTCCAGTTGCAGGGGAAGTACTCGTTCTGACCCGCTTTGCTTCGTGCGATTCCTGCGGACGGCCGCCTTCGAGCGGCCGTTCGCGTCTCGTTCGAAGGTCTCACGGAGGCCGGTCGCAGGGGAGCGGAGACGGTCACGATGCAGGGTGCCTCCAGGTCTCGGAGCACGCCGCCTACCTCAGGGAGATCTCTACCGCTCTCGTCTCCGGGCTCATCCTGTGGACCTCCTCGCCTCTCTTAGAAAACAGATGCTCGGGGGCTTTGCCCCCGAACCCCCACTCCCGCCCTCCGCGACGCCGGCGGACCGGCATCGCTCCGGTCGGGCTTGTTTCCTCCCGAGGTGTCGGGAGAACGCGCGTGAGGCTGCTCCTGATATGCAAACACGGGGGCTCCGCCCCCGCGCCCCCGGCTCCCGCCGGAAATGCACGCCGGCGGACCGGCGTGCGTTTCCGCGGGACGTTTTCATCAATTTCAGGGTGACGCCTCGGGCTTCATGGAGGACTGTCCTGAAGCGTCGCGGACACCGCGACACGAGGAGTTGGCCGGCCCTGGTTGAGCCTTCGTGGGCCTGCGTGCTCGTGCTGCTCCTGGCGGTTTTCGGAGCGCAGGCAGCCGACAGCCCCGCGGCACGCGTGGAAGGGACGGACAAGCGTTGGCGCGACGGACCCGTCCAGTACTTCCTGACCGCGGACGAGTATCGCCGGTACGGGCGGCTGAAGAGCGAGCAAGAGCGTCGACGGTTCGTGGAGGGATTCTGGGCACGTCTCGATCCGGATCCGTCGACCGCGGAAAACGAGTTCCGGGAGCAGTTCGAGCTCCGCTGCGGAAAGGCCGAGGAGTTCGAGGATCCGACCTCTCCGGGATGGAAGACGGATCGAGGTCGGGTGCTGATTCTCCTGGGTGAGCCCGACTCCGTGCGTCGCGACGCCGGAGAACTACGGGGTCGCGATCGGGAGATCTGGTCGTACGCGCAACCGGCCGGGGGCGGGGGAAGCGGTCTCGAGATCTCCTTCTACCGCGATGCGTCAGGCCGGCTCGTTTTGGACCCCGTGGCGGCGTCCGGGGATCTGCGTGACGATCCGATCGCGCGCGCCCGGGAGAGGGATCGCCTCCGTCAGGAGATCCTCGGCGCATACCCCCAATTGTCCGGTTTCGAGATCGAGCGCGCCGTCGAAGTCCTGATGCGCGCGCGGGCAGACCTGAGCCTGACCGGACGACGAACGACTCCGGCAGACGTGCCTCGACCACGGATCCCGTCGCTCGACTCGCCTTCCGGCGAGCCTCCGGTCGAGAAATCGCCGCTGAAGATCGCGGCGTACTTCTTTCGGACGGCGGACGTCGCCGTCCTTTCGATGCTCGCGCTCGAGTTTCAACTGCCGCCGCCCGAGTCGGTCGGCGGATCCGCCGCGGCGGCCGCGGAGCCCTCCTTCGGGTTCGAGGCGAGGGCATGGATCTCTCCCGTCGAGCCCGCGAACCCAGGAGCGGCCGCCGTGGTCCGCGAAGTCGGGTTCCAGCTTCTTTCCGAAGGGGCAGCGGGGCGGAGCGCGGCATGGTTCGTGGGTCGCACCCATCTGGAGCCCGGCGAGTATGTGGCCCGGTACGCGATCTTCGACCCGGTGAAGAAGAGCGTCGCGTTTCGTACCACGCGGCTCGAGGTTCCGGAAATGCGCACCGGAAGCTTCACGGCGAGCTCGGTCGTCCCGGCGGAGCGCTTCGGGGCCCTCGGCGATCGCGTGGGGTCTCCCTTCGCCGTCGGATCGGAAGAGGTGGTTCCGAGGCCTGGTGGGACGTTTCATCGGGGCGAGCCACTGCGCCTGTACCTCCAGGTCTACGATGCCGCCCGGGATCCTGCGGGCGGAAAGCCCCGGATGGATGTGAGGTTCTTCTTCGAGCGGGCGGGGCGCCGCGGATTCCGTCCGTACGGCAAGTCGTTCCGCTACCGAGGTGCGGAGGGGGCGTCTCTGGGGCTCGCCCTGCCCATCGGAGACTGGCCGAGCGGCGTGTACCGGGTCGGCGTGGATCTCGTCGATCGGGTCTCGGGCGCGAGGACGACCGCGGAGGGATCGTTCACCTTGAAGGACTGATGAACCCTCGCAGGCTTCGAGGCCCGAGGCGTTCCGTCGCCACGGCAGAACTCATCGTCGCGACAGACGGTTCGTGAGCCGTGAGGGAGAGGGCGGTTTCCGAAACGGTACATTACAATGGCGGATCTTCGACGGGCGGAACGCAGACGATGAGGATCTACAGCACCCTCTCACGCAGCCTCGAGACGCTCGGGACGCTCGAGCCGGGACACGTTCGGCTGTACACCTGCGGTCCCACCGTGTACGACTTCGCCCACATCGGGAATTTCCGGACCTACGTCTGGGAAGACCTGCTCCGGCGAACGCTCCGTCATCTGGGCTTCCGGGTCACCCAGGTGATGAACATCACCGACGTGGAGGACAAGATCATCGCGAAGGCGATGGAATCCGGTACGGAAATCGACCGTGTCACCGCGCCGTTCATCGCGTCGTTCTTCGAGGACCTGGACCGCCTCCGGATCGAGCGGGCCGAGCACTACCCCAGGGCGACCGAGCACATTCCCGAGATGATCTCGCTCGCCGAGAGGCTCCGGGATCGGGGGGTCACGTACACCAGCCAGGGATCGCTCTACTTCCGAATCGACGCGTTCCCGGGCTACGGCCGGCTGTCCAACCTGGAGCGACGCGAGATTCGGGCGGGCGCGCGCGTGGACAGCGACGAGTACGACAAGGACGACCCCCGGGATTTCGTTCTCTGGAAAGCGCACCGGCCCGGCGAGCCGCGCTGGGAGAGCCCGTTCGGCCCTGGAAGGCCGGGATGGCACCTCGAGTGCTCCGCCATGAGCATGAAGTACCTGGGGGAGAGCTTCGACCTGCACACGGGGGGTGTGGACAACATCTTTCCCCATCACGAGAACGAGATCGCCCAGAGCCAGGCCGCCACCGGTCTGCCGTTCGTCACGCACTGGATGCACGCGGCCCATCTGATGGTGGACGGCGAGAAGATGGCCAAGTCCAAGGGGAACTTCTACACGCTGCGCGACTTGATCGCGCGCGGGACCGACCCTCGGACGATCCGTTACCTGCTCCTGTCCACGCATTATCGGAGTCCGCTCAACTTCACGCTCGCCGCGCTCGCCCAGGCCGGCTCCGAGCTCGAGAGGATGGACGATCTGGCCGCCCGGCTCGATCGCGAGCCGGCCGAGCCGGGTCGCGACGCAGCGGTCGATTCCCGGATCGGGACGGCCGAAGAGGAGTTCGGCGCCGCCCTCGCCGATGACCTCAACGTGAGCGGAGCTCTCGGCGCGCTGTTCCGGCTCGTCCGCGAAATGCACTCGGCCATGGATCGCGGGGCGCTTCCCGCGGACAGCCGCTCGTCGCTTCGAGCAGCGCTTTCCCGACTGGACGGCGTGCTGGGAGTGCTGGATCGGCCCGAGCAGACGCTCGCCGCCGACGTCGAGGATCGGATCGCCCGGAGGACGGCGGCGCGGAAAGCGCGGGATTTCGCCGAGGCGGATCGTATCCGGGACGAGCTGACGGCCATGGGAATCGTTCTCGAGGACACGCCGCAAGGGGTCCGCTGGAAGCGAAGGTCCCCACCGCCTCCGGGAGAGACCGAATCAAACGAGAAGGGTACGTAGATCCGCGTCACCGCCTCGGAAGGGATGGAGAGGCTCTTGCCGAGCGAGCTCTCACGGGCGAGGGGTTGCGCATCCTCGATCGCCGATTCCGAGGGGGTGGCAGCGAGATCGATCTGGTAGCGCTCGACGGGGAGGTCATCGTATTCGTCGAGGTCAAGACGCGGCGGGGCGTCGGCCACGGAGAGCCGTGGGAGGCGGTGGTGGCGAGGAAGCGCGCCCGTATCGCCCGGGCGGCGCTTCAGTATCTGGCCGACCGGGACCTGCTCGAGCGGCGCGCCCGCTTCGATGTCGTCGAGGTCCTCATCGGGGCATCCGGCCGGCCGGCGGTCCGACACATCCCCGACGCGTTTCGAACGGACGCGCCGCGTTGACGGGGGAACGGCGCGGGATTCCGGCGGCCGACTCTCCCGTCCCCTCTCTCCGTCGCCTGGCCGCCCCTCGGCCGTGCAGCGTGACGCTGGGGGTTTGTTGACTCGGCCGGAACCGTGAGGTACTTTTTCTGCTCGCGGAGCGGTCTCTGGTCGGCTTGGCGCGCGGCACCCGTCGCAGTGAAGCCGCGGGGTACCGTAACCGGCGATGCGGGAATAGCTCAGTTGGTAGAGCACGACCTTGCCAAGGTCGGGGTCGCGGGTTCGAGTCCCGTTTCCCGCTCCAGATGGTGCTCCGCGCTGTCGAAGCGATCTTCCCGGGGAAGACTGCTGCGTGCTACGTCTTGGTGGGTGGCCGATGAGGAAACGTCGCACCACAGGAGGGCCGCTCGCGGCGTTCGCGCTCGCGGCGCTGCTTCTCGGGACTTGGCACGTTCGCGCCGCCCTCGGGCCGGCGCTGGCTCCCGGCGATCGCGCACCGGCGCTCCGGGGGCAGACGCTCGCGGGGGTGGGCCTTCAGGCGGACTGGCGTTCGCACACGCTGACGGTCGTGAACTTCTGGGCGACCTGGTGCGAGCCTTGCCGGGTCGAGATGCCGGCCCTTCAGTCGCTCCTGACGCGCCACGACGCAAGAGCGGTGGCAGTCGTCGGCGTGATGGTGGACCAAGTATCGGACGAGGTGGCGCGGAAGTTCGCGTCCGACCTGGGGATCTCCTATCCCATCATCGCCGACGGCATCGAGCTGGCCGCCCGGTGGGGGGGAGTTGCGCTCGTGCCGACGACGTTCCTGGTGAACGACCAGGGGAGGATCGTTCGCCGTTACGTCGGTGCGACACCGGAGACCGTCCAGGCTCTTCAGCGCGACGTGGACGCGATCCTCGGAGGGAAGCCTCTCGGAATCCCGCCGAAGCCGCCCGTCCCGGAATCGGTACAGGGCGCGCCTCGTCCATGAGGGATCGCGCCTCCCATCGCTCGTCAGCGTCCGTCGATTCGTAGCAGTTCGTCGGTCGGGCGCGCATTCTGGGACGCCGAGTCATCGTCGCGCGCGGGAACGTCGGGACGATGGCGCTCCGCGTGGAACGACGAGCGAACCAGAGGTCCCGACTCCACGTGAAGGAACCCCATCGCCATTCCCTCCTCGCGCAAGGCGAGGAACTCTTCGGGGGGAACGAATCGGGCGACGGGTAGGTGCTCCCGGGTCGGCTGGAGGTACTGCCCTAGCGTGAGAACCTGGACGGTCGCCTTGCGGAGATCTTCCATCACGGCGATCACCTCCGCCCGCGCTTCGCCGAGGCCGAGCATCAGGCTGGATTTGACGCGGAGCTTCGATCCGTCCCGGTCTCGACGGGACGACGCCGAGGCAAGGAGCCTCAAGGATCCCTCGTACGACGAGCCCGGACGCGCGACGCGGTAGAGCCTCGGAACCGTCTCGACATTGTGGGCGAAGACTTCGGGGCACGCATCCAGAACCGTCTCCAGCGCGCCCGCCTTTCGCCTGAAATCCGGGGTGAGCACCTCCACCGCACAACCGGGCGCCCGGGAACGGATCGCACCGACGACCTCGGCGAAATGCCTCGCTCCGCCGTCGGCGAGGTCGTCGCGATCCACGCTCGTGATCACGGCGTGCCGCAGGCCGAGTCGGACCACCGCCTCCGCCACGTTTTCCGGCTCGAGGGAATCCACGCCGGGGAGCGGCTTGCCGCTCTTCACGTTGCAGAAGCCGCACGTTCTCGTGCACGTGTCGCCCAGAACCATGAACGTGGCGGTTCCCGCGTTCCAGCACTCGAAAAGGTTCGGGCAGCGTGCCTCGGCGCAGACGGTGTTCAGGCGCAGCTCGCCCACCGTGGATCGAAGCCGCCGGAACGTCTCGTCCGTGCGCATCCGGATGCGAAGCCAGTCGGGGCGCGGCTCCTTCGATGTGCCGTTCATTCTCGCTTTCTCATGAATTCGCTTCCTTGGCGCAGTGCGGGGGGGACGGCGATTCCCCGCGCCGTCGTCGCATCGCATCCGCGTTCCACGGGGAGCGATCGCCGGCGAGGACGGGCGTCGGAGCATCGAGAGCGAGCGGATCGGCTTCGTCGATTGCGGCAACCGGCTCCATGCCGAGCGCCGTGGCCACGTGTCGCGCCACCGTCGCGGCCACCGAGGGAAGCGCGATCGGTCGTCCCAGGATCTCGGCCATCGAGGTGACGCCCCGATCCGCGATCCCGCACGGCACGATGGTCCCGAACTCCGTGAGGTCGATGGTCACGTTGAGGGCGAACCCGTGCGAGGTGATCCAGCCCGTGGACACCCGCACGCCGATCGCGGCCAGTTTCCGGTTTCCCGCCCAGATCCCGGTGAGCCCGGGGGCGCGCTCGGCAGCGATCCCGTACTCGGCCACGGCCCCGAGCAGCCCCTGCTCGAGGTCCCGCAGATACACGTGGAGGTCCCGCTTGTGAGCCGGGAGCGCGACGATCGGGTAACCGACGAGCTGTCCCCGCCCGTGGTAGGTCACGTCCCCGCCGCGGCCCACGTCGTGAAGCTCGATTCGCCTGGCGCGCCGCTGCGCGGCGTTCAGGAGCACGTGAGACGGATCGGCCGAGCGGCCGAGTGTGATGACGGGCGGGTGCTCCAGGAGGAGAAGCGTATCGGCGGCGCGACCCGCGCGAAGCTCGGCGACGAGGGTCTCCTGCATTCCGAGCGCGACCGCGTACGGGACGCGTCCGAGCCATCGCGCGATCAGTGGCCGCGGCGACCTCACCGGCCTTTCCCGGGTCGGCTCCGGCTCCGCCGTTTCTCTAAGCTGCATGGGCTAGCCCGGACTATTCATGAAGAACCGTAGCGAGACCGACTTCGGCGAGCTCGGTCGAGTCGCGAAGATGCCCGTCCTGCTTGGCGCCCGCAGGGGCTCGGGCCCGAGACGTACTGTGGCGTACGTCGCAGGGCCGGAGACCCGAGGACGTCAAGCAGGATGGGCAGATTCGTGGTCGCAGTAGGTTCTTCATGAATGATCCGGGCTAGAGCAGAGAATCGTCGAAGTTCTCGAGCGATCGCTTGACATGGGCGAGGAACTGGTCCGCAACGGCCCCGTCGACGATGCGGTGATCGTACGACATGGACAGGAACATCATCGAGCGGATGGCGATGGCGTCGTCCAGAACGACCGGCCTTTTCTGAATCCCCCCGATCCCGAGGATCGCCACCTGCGGCTGGTTGATGATCGGAAGCCCGAACAGACCGCCGTATGGGCCGGGATTCGTGATGGTGAACGTTCCACCGTGCACCTCGTCGGGATTCAGCTTTTTGGTGCGCGCTCGCTCGGCGAGGTCGTGCACCTGACGCGCGAGCCCGGCCACGGAGAGAGTGTCCGCGTTGCGGATCACCGGAACGATGAGCCCCCAATCCAGTGCCACGGCGATTCCGATGTTGAGATCCCGCCGGTAAACGATCTCGTCGCCTTCCACCGAGGAGTTCACCACCGGCCACGCCCGAAGTGCATCGCACACGGACTTGATGAAGAACGGCATGAACGTCAGCCGCGCCCCGTGCCTTTCTTCGTACTCCGCCTTGAACCGATCCCTGAGCTTCACCACCCGGGTCATGTCCACCTCGAAGACCGAGTGGACGTGCGCGGAGGTCCTCCGCGATTCGATCATGTGCTCGGCGATCTTCTTCCGCATGGCCGACATGGGCACCCGCTGGAGCGGAGCTCCGGCCGCGGGCGCCGCCACGGGACGGGGAGGGGCCGGAGTGTCCGCCGGGCGCGTCGGTCCCGACTCCGCCTTCCGCCGCTCGACGAAGTCGAGGATGTCCTTCTTCGTGACGCGTCCGCCGGCGCCCGTTCCGGGCACCCGCGTCGGGTCGATTCCTTGCTCCGCGGCGATCCGCCGGACCACCGGTGAGACGAATACTCCGGGCGTGGTCCCTGGAATCGCGGCGTCGAGGGCCGCCGATGGCACGTGGGGCGCGGGCGGAGCGGCCGGCGCCGGAGCGGCCGAAAGAGCAGCCGAGGGAGCGGGCGACGAGGCGGAAGCCCGGTCGGCTTTCCCCTCCGATCGCTCCGCCACCGCCGCGGCCGCGTCGGTCTCGAGGATCGCCACGACCTGATTCACGGGCACCGTCTCGCCTTCGGCGTTCCGGATCTCGACGAGGATCCCCGCCGCGGGCGAGGGGATCTCGGCATCGACCTTGTCCGTCGAGATCTCGAAGATCGGCTCGTCCCGCTCGACCCGGTCGCCGGCCTTCTTGATCCACTTCGTGATCGTCCCCTCGGCGATGGACTCGCCCATCTGTGGCATGATCACGTCCACGCGCATCGTCCGTTCTCCCTGCGGCCCGTTCCGGGCCCCGTCTGCGAGCGTCGTCCGCGGTCGTCGTCGCGCGGCCTCCGGCTCAGATGTGGATGCTCGCGCCGTGCACGCCGAGGGCGGCCTCCGCCATGGCCTCGGAGAGCGTGGGGTGCGCGTGCACCGCCTCGAAGAGCGACCGCGCGGTCGCCTCGAGGTTCACCGCTGCGGTGGCCTCGGAGATCAGCTCGGTCGCCTGAGGTCCGATGATGTGGACGCCGAGGATCTCGTCGTACTTCTTCTCCGCGACGATCCGGACGAATCCACGCGTGTCGTCCAGGATCTTCGCCTTTCCGATCGCCGAGAAAGGAAACGAACCCACGGCCACGTCGTGCCCCCGCTTGCGGGCTTCCTCCTCGGAAAGCCCGATGGAAGCCACCTCGGGCTGGCAGTAGGTGCACGAGGGGATCTTGTCGTAGTTGATCCCGTGCGGGCTCCGTCCCGCCGCGTGCTCCACCGCCACGATCCCCTCATGGGACGCCACGTGGGCGAGGGCGGGCGTTTTCACGATGTCCCCGATGGCGTACACGCCGGGCTCTCCGGTGCGCATCATCGCGTCGACCTCCACGAATCCCCGGTCCAAACGGATCCGCGTTCCCTCGACCCCCAGGTCATCGGTCAGAGGTCGCCTCCCCACCGCGACCAGAAGCACCTCCGCCGCGATCTCGAGGGGAGCGCCTCCCTTCACGGCCCGAATCGTCACCGAGCCCTCGTCGCGTTTGACGTCGTCGACCCGGGTGGACGTGTGCACGGCGATTCCGCGCCGCGCCAGCGCCTTCTCGAGCTCGGCGCCCAGGGCCGCGTCCTCCAGCGGAAGCACGCGGGGAAGGAGCTCGACGAGGGTCACCTTCGCGCCGAACGAAGCATAGATCGACGCGAATTCCACCCCGACCGCTCCGGCGCCCAGAACGATCATCGACGCGGGCACGCTCCGCAGGCTGAGCGCGTCGTCCGAATGGATCACGCGCCGACCATCGAACGGGACCCCCGGGAGCCCGCGGATCGCGGATCCAGTGGCCAGCACCGTGGACCGGGCCTCCACCATGTACGGGGCGGCGTTCGCGGGGGTCACCTGGACCTTTCCCGGCCCCGCCAGACGGCCCCGACCGGCAAGAAGAGTGATGCCGTTTTTCTTGAAGAGGTACTCCACTCCGCGGGCGTTCGATGTGACGATCCTGTCCTTGTACTTCTGCACGCCGTCCATGTCCAGCTCGGCACTCGCCACCTTCACGCCGAAGCGCTGGGCGTGCCGGGCGGATTCCAGGACCTCCGCTGCATGGAGCAGAGCCTTGGTCGGGATGCAGCCCCAGTGCAGACACGTCCCGCCGGGGAGCGGCGCCATCTCGATCACCGCCGCCTTCATCCCGAGCTGGGCCGCGCGTATCGCCCCGACGTATCCGCCCGGCCCGCTGCCGATCACCGCAAGATCGAAGCGATGTTCCGTCGTTCCCACGCCACTCTCCCCTGAAATCCTGACGCGGGATGCGCCGGGCCGCGCCGCATCGCCCGATCGACGGCGGACGGTCATCCGCCCCAAGATGGCGATGGAAAGACCAAAATCTACCGGAGCCGCGGGAGGGCGTCAAGCGTGACGCGCGCATGGTGCGCGGCACATCAGGGACGAGACGACTCGCTCAGCCTATTGACAGTTCGCGACGGCCAAGACAACATTCATTCGCATCTCGACGAAGCGTGTGATTGAGCGCGTGAGATTGAAGAAGCGCTGGGTCGGGGAAGCGCGGATCTTCGGGATGAGCCCGTTCGTGCCTTTCCCGGCAGGAGGAGACCGTACGATGTTCCGAAGAGTGGCCGGTCAGACGGTCGTTGTCGCGGCAGATGCCCTCTGGCGCGGTTTCCAGCTGATCAACCGACGCATCCCGGGAAAACCGTTTCAGCCCAGATGGGCCCCCGCGCCGTTGCTGAAGTCCCACGAGCGCACGCGTCCCACCCTGGGCTTCCCGCGAGAGACGGATTCCCTGTGCCCCTCATGCGTGAAGGAAGTTCGGGCCAAGATCCTGTCCGGCGGAATGACCACTCGCGAGCTGATCGACGGCCACGCCGGCGAGATCAAAGCCCGGATCGTGGAGCGCGACGGACAGGTGTGGATGGTGAAGGAGTGCCCGGAGCATGGGGTCGTCGAGGACATCATGGCCATCGACGCGAATTTCCTCCGCCGCATGGAGCAGATGTTTCCGGGGCGGGACTTCAAGATCGTCCCGGATTCCCTGCACGATCACGGGACTTCGTCGATCCGGTACGGCCGTGGCGCCGTCTTGACCGTGGATCTCACCAACCGATGCAACATGATGTGCGACCCCTGCTTCATGGACGCGAACCAGGTCGGATACGTCCACGAGCTCTCCTGGGACGATATCCGTCAGATCCTGGACGACTCCATCACGGTCAAGCCTCGCAGGCAAATGTCCGTGCAATTCTCCGGCGGTGAGCCGACCCTGTCGCCCCATTTCCTCCGGGCGATCGCCTACGCGCGCGAGGTGGGCTACATCTCCGTCCAGTGCGCCACCAACGGGATCCGTTTCGCCCAGGAGCCGGAGTTCGCCCGCGCTGCGGCGAAGGCCGGACTGAGGCTCGCCTACCTCCAGTTCGACGGCGTCGGGAACGAGAACAACGAGCACCGAAAGGTGGGAAACCTCTTCGAGGTGAAGCAGAGGGCCATCGACCATCTGCGCGCCGCCGGTGTGGACGTGACGCTGGTCACCACCATCGTGAACGGCGTGAACGATCACCAGGTGGGCCCGATCGTCCGGTTCCTGATCGAGAACATCGAGAAGGTGAACTCCCTGGCGTTCCAGCCGGTTTCCTTCACCGGCCGGGACGAGGAGGTCGACGACGAGACGCGCAAGAAGCAGCGGTACACGCTCTCGCATCTCGCACGAGACGTGAAGGTTCAGACGGGGCTCACCGAGCCCATGCGGGACTGGTTCCCGCTTTCGGCGGCCGGTCCCTTCGCCGACCTCACCGATCTTCTCGCCGGCCCGCACGCCGAGTGGGGCAACCTGAAGTGCGGCTGTCACCCGAACTGCGGCGTTGGAACGATTCTGCTGGTCCACGAGAAGACCAAGGAGACCGTTCCCGCGACCCTGCTCGTGAACACGGACCGCCTCCTCCAGGACATCCAGGTCGTCACCGACTCGGCGCGAGGTCGCACGTGGACGGTGTTCCAGACCGCCCTGGCGTTTCTTCGCAACATGCGGATTCGGGAGTTCCCGAAGACTCTCGGCCTCTTCCAGCTCGTCAAGATCGTGGACGGCTACAACCAGGGCGCTCTCGGCCTCTCGGAGAAGAGCCGGTACACGTGGCGGCCCGTCCTGGTCGCCGGGATGTGGTTCCAGGATCTCTTCAACTACGACTTCCGGCGGACCGAGATGTGCATCATCCCGTACGGCACGCAGAAAGGGGAGATCTCGTTCTGCGCCTACAACACGGGCGTGGGCTGGCGCCAGATCATCGAGAACATGCACGTGACCGCGACGACGGCGAATTGGTACCAGCAGGTGGGCAAGCACAAGGTGTACGCGGGCGGGAAATCGGTCCCCCTTCCCGTGATCGCGCAGCCCGCGGCCGGTGGCTGCGGCTGTCACCCGCCGGCTCACGCCGCGGATCCGGCCGAGCCGGAACGGGGCGCGGTGCAGCCCGTCGCGGCACGCCTGATCCAGATCGGCGCCTGAGGGGAGGCGCCGCCTGTCCGGACGGGGAACGACGAGCCCGTTCCCGATTCCGCAACCCGGGTGGTGAGTCCGGGTTGACGCATCCTACGACGGTCAATACCGTGTCATCCCGCCTTCGCCTCCCCGGGAGCGGGTTTCTTGAGAGACCGTCTGTTCACGCCGCGCACGGCCCGGCAGGCTCTCGCCGAGGTGCGCCGATCCGCCGAAGCGATGGCGCTGGCGTATCGATGCATGAAGATCCTCCAGACCGGCCTGGTTTCGGGAGATCGCCCCGTCGATCGGGAGTACTTCGAGCTGGCGCGCACGGTCTGGCGATCCATGGATCGCCTGCGATCCGCGGGAATCGTGATCCAGGATCCGGCAGCCGGGCTTCTGGGCTTCCCGGCACGCCGCGCGGGAAGGGCCGTCCTGCTGTGCTGGAAGGTGGGAGAGCCGTCCCTGGCGTGGTGGCACGAAGCCGGCGCCGGACCTTCGAGGCGGCAGCCTCTGGACGAGGACGGCCCGTGGGATGCAGGGTCCGACGAGGCCGCCACGTGAGAAGGTCGGGACGGGGAGGCGAGCAACGGGCGCGGCGAATTCGTCCGGCAGCCCTGTGATACCATCGATCGTCCGAATCCTCGTGGCACGTTGCGACGCAAGTCGCTCCGGTGAGCGGAGGCGCCCATGGCGTCCGACGAACTCCTGATCCTGCATCAGCGACCCGAGACCGCGAAAGACGCCGAAGAGACCGCCTACACGACCCGCGTCGAGGATTTCGTCGGGTGGGCACGCAAGAACTCCCTCTGGCCCATGCCCATGGGGCTCGCCTGCTGTGCCATCGAGCTGATGGCCACCGTGGGCCCGCGCTACGACCTGGCCCGGTTCGGCGCCGAGGCGCTCCGCTTCTCGCCCCGGCAGGCCGACCTCATGGTCGTGTCGGGCACGGTGACGAAGAAGATGGCCCCGGCAGTCAAGCGCATCTACGACCAGATGCCCGACCCGAAGTGGGTCATCGCCATGGGAGCCTGCGCGTCGTCCGGGGGGATGTATCGATCCTACGCGGTCGTCCAGGGAGTGGACGAGATCCTCCCCGTGGACGTCTACATCAGCGGATGCCCACCGCGTCCCGAAGCGCTCATCGAAGCGGTCCTCGAGGTCCAGCGAAAGATCCAGCGAGGCGAGAAGACCGCGGCGGAGCTCGCGAGACCCGTGGCCCTTCCGGCCTGATCCCCGTGCCGACAGCCGAACCGGGGAATACGGGTGCCCTGACGGAGCGTATCGCGGACGAGGTGCGTCGCTCGGGACCGATCCCGTTCTCCCGCTTCATGGATCTGGCTCTGTATGAGCCGCGGCTCGGCTACTACGCCACCAGCTCATGCCGGATCGGAACGAAGGGGGACTTCTTCACGGCGAGCGACGTTGGATCCGGGTTCGGCGACTGTCTCGCCCGGCAGCTTTCGGAGATGGACCGGCTCCTCGACCACCCGGCTCCGTTCTGGTACGTGGAGTACGGCGCCGGGCGAGGCTGGCTGGCGCGCGACGTCCTCGACGGCCTCGCCGAAAGCGATCCCGAACTGCGAGAGCGCACGGCCTGCCTCCTCGCGGACACGAGCCCGGCGATGCGCGAGGAGGCGTCGCGGCGAGTCCCGGAGGCGATCGTGGTTCCTCCGGAAGATGTGGGGGCTCGAGGGGTCGGCTGCGTCGTGGCCGTTGAGCTGTTCGACGCGCTCCCGGTCCATCGCGTGCGCAGGCGCGACGGGCAGCTCCGCGAGGTGTTCGTCGATGTGGACCCGGGAGGCCGGCTCGTCGAAGCGGAGGGAGAGCCGCTTCGATCCACCGCCGACCTGGCCAGAAGGTACGCGGCGGCGCCGGAGGAGGGGGACGAGGCCGAGGTTTGCCCGCAGGCGATCGTCCTTCTGGACGCTCTGGCGTCGGCCGTCCGGAGCGGGTTCCTCCTCGTGGTGGACTACGGGTACCGCGCGAAAGAGCTGTTCGGCCCCGCGCACCGCAGGGGAACCCTTCTGGCCTACCGCCGGCACACGACGAGCGAGGACTACCTCGGGCGGGTCGGGGAGCAGGATCTCACCGCCCACGTGAACTTCTCGGTCCTGGAGGACCGCGCATCCGAGATCGGTCTGGCCGTGCTGGGCCTCACCACGCAGGACCGGTTCCTCATCGCGAATGGAATCCTCGATCGCTTCGCGGAACAGGATCCGGCGCGCTGGGCGGCTCCGGCTCGAGTCCGAGGCCGCATGCAGGCGATGCAGCTCCTCCATCCCGAGGGGATGGGGCGGACGTTCAAGGTGTTGCTCGCCTCGAAGGGGCTCTCGCCCCCGCCCCGCCTGGTGGGGCTCGAGGACCCATTTGCGCGATCCGCTGGGGCCGTCCAAGGGCCGCGCCCGCCGGCGCCATCGTGAACGCGGCGGGGTCGCATCGCCCCCCGAGCGCCTGTATATTCCAGCGGTGCGTGGGTTCCTCGGATCCGGACCCGAGAAGCGCGGCGCGAAGGCGTCGAATGCCTCGCGGATCCTGTCCGCCTCGGGAAGCATGGATCGAATCGTGACTCCAGGACTCGGGACGTTCTCCCGATCGCTTCGCCTGGGCCTTCTCGCGCTCGCCGTGTCGGTCTTGTCGAGCGGCGGGTGCTCCGACCGTCGCGACGACCCGGCCGCCCCGACGGGAGGGCAGGCGGGTGGGAGCCTGGAGCCCGCGGTGGAGGTCCATCTCCACGAGAAGCACTCGTCTGCGCTCATCGCGTGGCGTCAGCAAGGGGTGAAGAACCGAATCCTGGTCCACGTGGACGCCGATCTGGACCTGGACTGGCTGCCGGACGAGACCGTGGCACGGATCGCGGCCGCCCACCCGGCGGAGCTGGCGGACCTGGAGCTCGACCCCTGCACCCTCGAAGCGAACCCAACCGAGCGGTTCGGCGCCGAGGATTTCCTCTACCCGGCGGCTCGCTTGGGAATCGTGCGGGAGATCGTGTGGGTGGTGCCGGACGGTACCTTCGAAGCGCCGTCCGCCCTGCGGCGCCTGGCGTCGGACGTCCTGGTCGGACGCTTGCAAATGGTCGGCGAGGCCGAGGCCGCTGGGCTTCGAGTCGACGGCAGGCGGCTTCGGGGCACGCTACTCGGCGTTCCGCTCACCGTGTGCACGATCGCCGACCTGCCGGATCTTCCGGAGCCGACCCTTCTCGACGTCGACCTGTCTTTTTTCACGAGCCGCTCCGCGCTGACGCAGAGAGTCGACCCGCGACCCTGGATCGAGCCGCGGGCGTTCGTGGAGCGCCTGAGAGCGCGGGGCATTCAACCGCAGATGGTCACCCTTTCCCTCTCGACCCTCGGAGGAACGGTGCCCGTGGAGAGTCGCTGGCTCGCGGGGGAGCTCCAGGACCTCTTTCGCGGGAAGAGCCACGATCCCACCGATGGGGCCGCTCGACGCGAGGCGGCGGAAGCGGCGGGAACGGGAGACGCGCCGCGTTTGCTCGAGCTGTTCCGGAAGCTCTCGCGCGAAAGCGAGAGTGACGCAAGTGCCTGGTACGTTCTCTCTCGCGCGCTGGAATCCGCGGGACATGCTGCGGAGGGTGCGAGAGCCCGACGACGAACGGAAGACATCGATCCGCTCCTCGCGCACGCCGAGCTGTTCGAGGCGGATCGGCTGCGGCTGAACGGCACGCACGGCGCGGCCTTGGACTTCTACGACAGGTACCTGCGACGATTCCCCAGGGATCGCTACAGCGTCTACGCCACGCGACGGCGTGCCGAGTGCCTGCTGCGCCTCAACCGGACCGACGAGGGAATCACCGCCCTGCGCGAGGTGGTCGGAGCCGCTCCTCTCCATGCCGAGTCACGGATGGAGCTCGGCTCCGCCCTGAGGGACAGCGGAAATCTCGACGAGGCGATCGAGGAGCTCGGCGCAGCCAGTCGGTTGGCGCCGGACGTCGCCTCGTACGGCCTGGCGCTCGGATCTGCGTATCTGGCGAAGGGACGGGCCACGGAGGGAATCTCCGAGCTCGAGAAGGCGGTGTTGCGTCGGCCCTGCTACGTCCAGGCGCGCGCCAGACTCGCAACCGCGCTGGCTCGCGCGGGCCGCCTGGAGGAAGCCGCATCACACCTCCGCGTGGCGCTGGCCCTCCAGCCCGCGAATCCCCGCTTCCGGATCCTCGCGCAACAGTTGGAGCGGCAGGGGGTTCGGATCGGGGAGACCGCGCCGCGGTGACGCCGCGCTCGACCCGGAGGGGCGGTGTCGAGCCGGCTGCCTGCCGAGCGGTTTATACTCCCGGAGTGGCGACAGCGACCTTTCCGACCCCAGAGCAGATCGAGGCGGGCTTCGCCGAGCGCGGGTTCATCTGCACGGGCGAGGTCGCGACGACCCTCTATCTCGCGGATGTCCTCGGGAAGCCGGTCCTGCTCGAAGGCCCTCCGGGCGTGGGCAAGACGGAGATCGCCAAGCTCTGCGCCGACCTTCACGGCGCCGAGCTCGTGCGGCTCCAGTGCTACGAAGGGCTGGACGAGAGCAAGGCGCTCTACGAGTGGTCGTACGGCAAGCAGATGCTCTACGTGCAGCTGCTGCGGGAGAAGACCGGCGAGCTTCTGGCCCGCGCTGCCGATCTGCGTTCGGCCATGGGGCTGCTTCGGGGGAACGCGGACGAGTTCTTCTCGCGCGAGTTCCTCCTTCCGCGGCCGATTCTCGCGGCCATCCTGTCGGAGCGGCCCGCAGTCCTTCTCGTGGACGAGGTGGACCGGGCCGACGAGGAGTTCGAAGCGTTTCTGCTCGAGGTGCTGTCGGACTACCAGGTGTCCATCCCGGAAATTGGGACGATTCGGGCGAAGAGCCGACCGCGAGTGGTCCTCACGAGCAACGACACACGGGATCTGTCCGAAGCGCTGCGACGTCGCTGTCTGTATCTCTACCTCGACTACCCGTCGTTCGACGACGAGATGAGAATCGTCGAAAGCCGTGTTCCGGGGATCTCCTCGGCCCTGGCCGAGCGGGTCGTACGCTTCGCGCAGTCCCTCCGCCGGGCGGACCTGCGAAAATCGCCGGGTATCGCCGAAGTGGTGGACTGGGCCCTTGCGCTGGTCGCGGTGGGCTCGGACAGCCTTTCGGCCGCGACGCTCCGGAAAACGCTTGGAGCGCTCCTCAAGAACCGCGAGGACGTCGAGCGCGTTCTGGCCGAGCCCTCTCGCTTCCGAACATGATTCCCGCCATCGGGAGATTCGCCGAGGCGCTTCGCGTCGAGGGCGCCGCCGTATCCCCCGCGGAGCTCGTGGACGCGGTGCGGGCCGTCGAGACGCTCGGGGTCGAGGCGCGCGCCCGGTTCAAGGCGGCGCTACGCGCCACCCTCGCGAAGGATCGGCGGCGGCGCGCCGTGTTCGACCGGGTCTTCGACCGGTTCTTCGCTTCACCGGAGATTCCCGGACGCGGACGCGAGGGGACCGCAAAGGGGGAGGGACCGGGAGGCTCGCACGGGCGATCCGGCCGGGAGGCCGGCGCCCGCCGCGTACCGCCGCGTGAGGAGCGCAACGCCCCCGGGAAGCCGATGTCGGAGCGGGAGAGCCGCCGTCTCGTTCGCCCAACTCCGGCCGCCGAGCGACGTCGGGGCGGCGCGGAGGATCTCCTGGAGCGGATCCGATCGGAATCGCCTCGGCCGGCCGGGCGGCTCCGGATTCTCCGCGCCTCCCCGAGCGCCGAGCAGAAGGTTGGCCGAACCGATGCTCGTGGCACGCCGCGCCGGGTCCATCGCGAGCTCTCCCGGGCGATGGCCACCGAGGAAGAGAAGGCGCTCGCGGACCTGGTTCCCCGCCTCCTCGAGGAGATCCGCCTGCGGACCGGTCGCCGTGTTCGGAGGTCCGGGTCCGGGCGCATCTTCCTGCGGCGGGTGTTCCGAGAGAACCTCGCTCACGGCGGGATCCCGTTCGTTCTGCCGTTCCGGCGCAAGAGGCCCCGACGCCTGCGGGTCGTTCTCCTCGTGGACGTGTCGTTCTCGGCGGCGCGAGCCACCGGTTTCTTCCTCTGGATGGCCTCGGCGTTCCTTCGCGTGGGGCGGGACGCGCGCGTGATCGCGTTCGTCGACCGCCCGGTGGACGCGACGGAGGCGGTCCGCAGGTGGCTCGATCGGCGCGGCCGCGACTCCGGCGCCGTCCCCTCGATGCCCGGCAGGGGAACGAGAGGCGCGCGCAGGTTGGGCCTGGGAATTCGCCCGGCTTCGTCTCCGTTCTCGGCGATGCTCGAGTCCCTTCGGGGTCTCAACCTGGACGCGCCCAGCGACTACGGGCGTGCGCTCCACGCCGTGCTGCAGGGCAACCTTCGTCCCGGAAGCCGCGACACCGTGCTCGTGATCCTGGGCGACGGCCGCACGAATCGCTTCGATCCGCTCGCATGGACCCTGGAGGAAATCGCGCGACGATGCCGCGCCGTGCTCTGGCTCGTCCCCGAGCCGGGAGCGCGGTGGGGGACCGGCGATTCGGCTCTGCCGGAGTACCTCCCGTTCGCTGACGTGGCGGTGGAGGCTCACGATCTCGCCGGTCTGGCGCGAGGCATCTCCGAGCTCCTGCGGAGGTTGTGAGATGCACGTCCGCCCGCTCCCCGGTGCGGTGGTCGCATGGTGGGAACAGAACGAGCTGTCGTTCGGAGTCGTGGTCGCTCTCGACGGGGAGCGCGTCCGCGTGGCGCGGTCCGTCGGGGCCGAGGAGAAGATCGCCTCGCACCGCGTCGCGATCGAGATCCAGCCGGGCGGGGCGGGCGGCGTGGCCGATCCGCCGGTGGCCGCACGGCGCCTCCGTGCCGCCGAAGCCCGGATCCGGGACCTTCGAGCGCGCTGTGGACGTGGCGGCCCTGGCGGAGATCGCCCGGGAGTCGGGCGAAGAACTGGACCTCGCGACGCTGGCGAGCCTGGCGCTGGGCGAGGACGGCGGGGCGTGCAGAGCCGCCGTCGCCCTGGCCCTGGCGGAATCGTCCGAGCATTTCATACGCCGCCAAGACCGGTGGGAGCCCCGCTCCGCGGAGCGGCTCGACGAGCTTCGCAAGCAGAGGGAGCGGGCCTCGTCGCGGGCGGCCGAGAGACAGCAGGCCCTGGCAGCGTTCGCCCGGGCGGTCGCAGGCGAGACGTTCGTCCCCACCGGGAGCGACGTCGAGAAGAAGTACCTCCACGCTCTCGAGGAGCTGGCCGTTCGCGACGCCGATGCTGCGGACAGCCACCGAGATCTCGCGCTGGAGGCGCTCGAGGGGAGCCGGGTCCGAGGCGACCGTCCCGCGGAGAGGGCGTTCCGGCTCCTACGGGCGGTCTCGCGGTTCGCCTCCGACGACGAGAACCTCCTCGCGCTCCGTTACGGCCTCAGGATCGGGTTTCCGCCCGAGGTCGTCGCCGCAGCGGAAGCGTCCGTCGCGGGAGGGTGGGACCGGACCGGACGTCGCGACCTGACGACGCTCCGGTCGATCACGGTGGACGGCCCGCACACTCGGGAGATCGACGATGCGCTCTCGCTCGAAGGGTGTCCCGGTGGATGGCGGATCGGGGTCCACGTGGCGGATGCGTCGGCGTTCGTCGCTCCCGGGGATGCCGTGGATGGCGAGGCGCTGAGCCGCACCTGCTCCCGGTACCTGCCCGACCTGCGGATTCCCATGCTCCCCGCCGCGATCTCCGAGGCGGCTGCGAGCCTGGTCGAAGGCGAAGAGCGGCCGGCGCTGAGCTTCCTGGTGGAGGTCGACCGCTCGGGCTCCATCGTGCGCGAGGAGGTGGTTCGCAGCGCCATCGTCTCCCACGCGAGGCTGACCTACGACCACGCCGATCGGATGATCGGCGGATCGGAAGGGCCGTGGGCCGACGATCTCGAGGAGCTGTTCGAGGTCGCGCGCCGGCTCGAGGCGCGCCGCGTGGACGCTGGCGCGCTCGTCATCCTCACGAACGAAGCGGAAGTTCACGTGGGAACGGACGGCGTTCCTCGCCTCGAGCGGCTCGATTCGCTGTCGCCCGCGCGGCGGATCGTGAGCGAGGCGATGATCCTCGCGGGCGCCGTGGCGGCGCGATTCCTGGTCGCGCGCGGCGTCCCGGCCCTCTTCCGCCGGCAGGCGCCGCCCGATTCTCCTCCGCTCCTGCCTGCGGGCCCCGTCGTTGACCCCGTCCTGGTTCGTGCGCTGCGCCGGTCACTACGGCGAGGCGAGGTGGGGCTGCAACCGGCTCGACACTTCGCGCTGGGCCTCCCGGCGTACTGTCAAGCCACCTCGCCGCTGCGCCGGTACCAGGATCTCGCGCTCCACCGGCAGATCGCCTCCGTCCTTTCGGGCGCGGCGCCGCTCTACCGCACCGAGGATCTCCAGAGGATCGCTGCCACGACGGAGCGTGCGGAGGCCGAGGCGCGCCGGGCGGAGCGGGACGGAGACCTCTACTGGCGCTTGCGCTTCCTGGAACGCTTCGTGGGAACCACTGTCGATGCGATCGTGATCGACGAGCACCCCACGGTGGTGCAGCTGGTGGAGACCTTGCTCGAAGAGAAGGTGCCGGGATTGACCCCGGCGAGTCTGGGAGAACGCGTGGCCCTGCGGGTCGAGCGCGTGAACCCTCGAGCGGAGGTGCTCGTCCTGCGCCCCGCGTGACGGAACCGGTTCGAGACGCTTCGCCTTCTCGTCGGGTTTTCGCATGCGCCTTTCGGCGTCCGTGCGCTTGGAGGCCGTCCGAGCGCGTGATAGCATCTTCCACCGCTGGCGGTGCTTCCCGCCGGTCGCCGGAACGACGAGTCCTCCGCCGACGGGCCGCGACGGCGCGAATCCCGAGACCGAGAGCCGGTGGCGGGACCGTTCGGGAGGGATCTTGAGGCCGACGGATTCGCCGCTGGGCTTCGCGCTGTTCCTGGCGCTCCTTCTCATCTCTCTCGGCACGTTCGGGTACCTGATGGAGAGCCGGCTGGCGCTCCTCGCCGCCGCGCAGCCCTCCGAACGGCTCGACCGCTGGAGGGAGCGGCTCGAGGGAGTTTTCACCCAGTTCCTCGGGCAGCGTCGGATCCTGGATCGGCGGCATCGCGGCGCAGGGTGGATGCACGCCCTGATCTTCTGGGGCTTTCTGGCGGTGTCCCTCAATACGATCCAATTCGTCGTCGGCGGCTTCGCTCCTGGCTGGCACGTTCCGGGATTCGGCCCCGGGACCCTGCTCGGCGAATCGTACGTGGCGGTTCGCGACCTGTTCGAGATCGCGGTGCTCGCCATGGTGCTCGCGGCGGCGTACCGCCGCATCGTGGTCCGACCCGCGCGACTCAGCGGGTCGTGGGATGCGGCGCTCATTCTGCTTCTGATCGGGTCCCTCATGCTGACGGACCTCGTCCTGGCGGGGACGCTGACGGCGTCGACGGGGAGTGCGGATGGCTACCGTTCTCTCGCGGGCGCGCTTCTCGCGCCGCTGCTAGGAGGCGGCGAGGGGTTCCTTCGCGGGCTCCACCAGACGGCCTGGTGGCTGCACCTCGGTTCGCTCCTCTTTTTCCTCACCTATCTACCGGTTTCGAAGCACTTCCATGTGGTCACGGCCCTTCCGTCGGTCCTCTTTCGGCGGCTGGACACGGGGGCGCTTCCTCCGATGGACCTCGAGCGCTCGGAGCGGTTCGGGATCGCGACCTTCCGGGACATGCGGTGGAAGGACCTGCTGGACGTGTACTCGTGCACGGAGTGCGGGCGCTGCACGGACGCCTGCCCGGCCTTTGCCACCGGGAAGCCGCTCAATCCGAAGAAGATCAACGAGGACATGAGGGACGCGCTGTTCCCCGCGCTGCCGATGCTCCTGGGCCGCGGCGAGGGGTCACCGAGCTTTGAGGCCCCCCTCCTGCCGTCGAAGACGATCCATGACGACGTGCTCTGGTCCTGCACCACCTGCCGGGCGTGCGAGGAGGCGTGCCCGCTATTCATCGAGTTCATCGACCGGATCGTCGGCATGCGCCGGAAACTGGTGCTCGAGGACAGCTCATTTCCCAACGAGTTGACGGTCGCCTTCCGGAACCTCGAGAAGGCGGGAAACCCCTGGGGGATCGACCCGGCGACACGCGCCGATTGGGCCCAGGGGCTCGACGTGCCGCTGATGGCCGACACTCCCGGGGAAATCGACTATCTCCTCTGGGTCGGATGCGCCGGCGCGTTCGACGATCGGAGCAAGAAGGTCGCTCGAGCCACCGCGTCGATCCTACGGGCAGCAGGGGTCCGCTTCGCGATTCTCGGGCCCGAGGAGTCGTGCACCGGAGACCCGGCGCGGCGGGCGGGAAACGAGTACCTGTATCAAGTCCTGGCGGCTCAGAACGTGGACGTCCTGAACCGATACGGCGTGAAGCGGATCATCACCCAGTGTCCCCACTGCTTCAACACGCTGCGGAACGAGTACCCGCAGATCGGCGGCTACTACGAGGTGTCCCACCACACGGAGGTGATCGCTCGGCTGCTGTCCGACAAACGGATCCGACTGGCGGGAGAGCCGGCGCGCGATCTCGAGGTCGCCTTCCACGACTCCTGCTACCTGGGACGTCACAACGGCGTCTACGACTCTCCCCGCGAGGCGCTGCAGGCGGTTCCTGGCCTGAGGCTTCGCGAGATGTCTCGGAATCGGGAGAACGGCTTCTGCTGCGGCGCCGGAGGGGCGCGCATGTGGATGGAAGAGAAGATCGGAACGAAGGTCAATCGGAACCGAGTCGAGGAAGCTGCCGCCACCGGTGCCGGGATCGTGGCCGCGGCCTGCCCGTTCTGCATCACGATGCTGTCCGACGGCGTGAGCGAGACGGGCCGGGAGGAGTCGCTCGCGGTCATGGACGTCGCGCAGATCGTGGCCGGTCGCCTCGCCGGTCCGGGAGCCGGGGACTGAGATGGGGCGTTGGATCGAGGTCGCGAGGCCGCGCGAGATTCCCATGGGAACCGGTCGAACGGTGCTGGCCGACGGACGGCGCCTCGCCCTCTTCAACGACGGCGGCGACTTCTTCGCCATCGACGATACGTGTCCGCATCGCGGGGCATCCCTGGGAGAGGGCCTGCTGGTGCAGGGGAAGGTCATCTGCCCGTGGCACTCCTGGATTTTCGAGCTGCGGACGGGGAGCAGCCCCAAGGCGCCGGAGGTCGGCGTGGGCGCCTATCCCACGCGCTGCGACGGAGAGGTGGTCGAGGTCGAGCTTCCCGGAGATTGAGCGGGGCGGGAGACGAGCATGAAGGTCAAGCGTATCGAGCCGTCCCTCTGGGACCGTCTGTACCTTCCGAGCATCTTCGCCGGGCTGGTGGTGACGTTTCGCCACATGTTCCGGAAGAAGGACACGATCCAGTATCCGGAGCAGCGGCACCGGTTCGGTCCGCGCTACCGCGGAGTTCCCGCGCTCGTGAAGGACGAGGACGGGAGGGAGAAGTGCGTCGCGTGCTACATGTGCCAGTGGGTCTGCCCCCCCCTGGCCATCTCGATCGATGCCGCCGAATATCCCCCTGGTGACCGCCTCCACCAGATCGAGAAGTACCCGCGGAAGTTCGACATCAACATGCTCCGGTGCATCTACTGCGGCTTGTGCGAGGAGGTCTGCCCGGAAGAGGCGATTTTCATGTCGAAGACGTACGTGGTCACCGGGCTCTCGAGGGATCTGATGATCTTCGACAAGAGCAAGCTGTATCAGATCGGCGGCACTCGGCCCGGGGGAGTGAAGAAATGGTCCGAGGAGCGGAAAGGGCCGGCATCCCGATCCCACGGCAGCGGGAACGACATCGTCCGGTACGCTGCCGGGGAGCATTGATCTCGGGAACAGTCCGCCGCCGGTAGCGTCGGGTTTCCTCGAGCCTCCCCGACGTCTCTCCGGCGCACCCTCGTACTCTCGGCGCCGTCTGCGGACTTGCGTCGATCGAATCGCGGCGTCGGCCGAATCCGCTATCGCGCCGGGACCACCAGCAGTTTCGCGTCGGGCGGCAACGACCGGTAGATCGAACGCATGTCCTCGGGTCGTAGGCTGAGGCGGATTCGCATCTGGTCCTTCGGATGCCGCTGCAGGACCTCCTTGAAGTCCTCGAACCAGTGCCGAAGGCGGTCGGACATCGAATGGGGGGAACCGTCCTCGCCGCCCGGCTGCATCTCGAGAAAGAGACCGCCGTCGAATCGGATTCCGTACCGGGACGGAACCGGATACGCTTCTTCGGGCGTCGGCGGGGGCGCGACCGGCTCGGCGCTCTCTTGTCCCGCCGGCGGGGGTTTGATCTCGACGCGGTCCAGCGCGCGGGGAGGGACCAGGGCTCCGCCTGCCCAGATCCGCCCCTGCCAGTCCTCGTCCGAGCCGCGAGAGACGAACGCCACGCGAGGATCGCCGACCTCGACCTTGGACACCTGGTAGCTGTTCAGGATCGCCCCCTGGAGCATGAGGGTGAGCGAGCGGTCGTTCGGGTCGAGGAGCAGGTAGAAACCGTTGGACGTGGCGAGCTCGACGCGCTTGCGGAGAAGATCGTTCTCCGCCGACAGACGGAGAGCCTCTTCCCGGGGGAGGGCCTGCGCGCGCGACGGGGTGGGGACGCAGCTCCCCACGATGGCGAAGAACACGGCCGCGGCCCCGAGGCTTCCGCGCACCTCCTTGCGGGCGCACCGCGGTAGGTGGGCCGAACCTCTTCCGGTCGCAAAGCGCGAAATGGCGAGGTGAGGCGCCACGGCGTTCAGTAGATGTAGATCGGAGTTCCCACGGGCGCCTCCTTCCAGACGACGCGCAGATCGTCTCTGCCGAGCCGGATGCAACCGTGAGTCACGCTCCGGCCGAGCAGCCGCTCGTAGAGCGTCCCGTGGATCATGTACCCGTTGCCGAAGTAGAGCGCGTACTCTCCCAACGTCCCGGCCTCGAAACGCTCCTCGGGGTCCTTCGGGATGGGTTTGCCCTCCTCCACGAACGCCCAGTCGGGCTTCTTCCAAACCGGGTTCGCCATCTTGCTCAGAACGCGGAACTGTCCTCGCGGGGTATCGAACACCCAGCGGCGCTCTTTTCCGCCCTCCTCGGAAAGCACCATCCCGGATCCGGCGGAGCACTTCGCCTCGAGAACGACCTGGCCGTCCTTCCTGACGAACAGGCGATTCTGGGTCTGGTCGATGACGATGTGGGTGCCGCGGGGCGTCTTCTGGCGCAGCGAGCCTTCCAGCCCCTTCTTCTCGGCACGGAGGCGTACCACGTCTTTGAGGAACGCTTCCGGAGCCTTCCCCGCCATCGCGGCCGGAAGAGTCGGCGGGCGCGAGCCGATGGGGCCGTAGAAGAAACCGGTTCCGAACGAGAGAGTTCCCAGGAGCACCAGGAACGCAGCGGGAAGCCAGATCCACGGTCGTAGACCGAACCCTGCCGGGAACGCCAGAACCAGCGCTCGCCGTCGCGGGCGCCCGATCGTCCCTTCCGGCGCCGCGCGAAGTTCGCCCTCGATCATCGTGTCCCCGCCGTGGCCGTCGAGGAGCTCTGGCTCTCCCGGACCATCTCGGTGAAGACGCCTCCCCGGCCGTTGCTCCCCACGATGGTGACCGGAGTCCCCACGGCGGCCCGGGCGAAGAGGTCATCGATGTCTCGGTTTTCGAGCGCGACGCAACCCTTCGTCCAGTCCTTTCCTCGGCCCCCTTCGCCGTGGATCTCGATGAGGCCGCCTGGGGTCGCCCAGCGGGGGATCGCCCCGGACCGCCGGGCGCGCTCGAACCGCGAGCGGTCCTCCTCGTTGGGGTAGTTGAGAAGGAGCGCCTTGTAGTACGTGGACTGCCCCGGGCCCTTCTTCGCGGTGATGCGATAGCGGCCCTCCGGGGTCGATCCGTCGCCGGCCCGGAGCTTGGTCTGGAGCGCGTTGTATCCCATCTCCGCGCGGTACGTCCGGGTGAGCCGGCCGCTTTCGTAGAGGTGGAGCGCGTGGTTCTCCTTGAAGACCACGATCGACTTTCCGCCGGACCGCCGGGACTGATCAATCGCTTCTTCGACCCACCGGCGCCAGATCCGTACACGCTCGGGGTCGGTGTAGCGCGCGGCCATCGCGACGGCCGCCGCTCGCACTTCCGAGGCGCTCTTTTCGGCGAGCGACGCGCGATCTCTGGCGCTCTCGGGCTCTCCCACCTTCCGGAGATGTCTCGCCTCCGCGAGGCCGATCTTCGACCGTTGGAGCAGGCGGCGCTTCCCGTACTCGAGGTGCAGGGAAGATGCATATCCGTCCGCCTGCTCCACCGCGCTCGCGGCCAGCTCGATGGCATGGTCGGCCGCCAGGTCGGCGGCCTCGCGGTTCCGTACCGCCTGCTCGGCGGCGATGCGCGCCTTTTCTTCGGTGCTGCGAAAGCCGGCCCGAGCCGCAGCGAAGTTCCGGAGCAGCACGAATCGAGTTTCTTGGCGGCGGTGCTCGAGCATGGCTGCGCGCAGCGCAGACTCGGCCCGCAAGAGATCTTCCGGCGCCCATCGGATCGCCCCGGAATCGCGCGCCGAGTTCACCGCCTTCCAGGCGGCCTCGAGACTGAACCGAGGAGCCTCCGTGCGCCCTGTCAGAACCGGCAGCGCGGCCGCCCCTCCGAGGACGGGAACGCCGACGGTCAGAAGGACCAGAACGACACGAGTCCACCGTCCGCGAGCGAGAGAGCGATTTTCACGGATTTTCATCGCACCACTAATATAGGGCCGAGAACGCTCCGGGATCACCATCGGGGAGATGTGCCTGGAGCGACCTCCGAACACCGAAAGGGGCACGGCCGTGCGGCAGCCGTGCCCCCTCGATTCGGCAAGTCGGAAGCTACTTCCTGCCGCCCTTCGCCGCAGCCTTCATGGCAATCGCCTGCTCGATGGAGCTCTTGACGTTGCCGATGGTGCTCTTGGCGCCTTCAACCCGGGCGATCGCGTCCATGTACTTCTCGGAGCCGAAAGCGGTCTCGGCTTCGGTGATGGCGGCCATGGCGCCGTCCAGGTCGGCCTTCAAGGCCGCGATGTCGGTCTGCGTTCCCTTTCCGGTGGGTGCCTTGTCGACCATCGCCCTGGTCTCGTCGAGCATCGTCTTGACGTCCGTGATTGCCGCCTGGGCCTCGTTCTTCTTCGCTTCCTTGCCTGCAGCGGCGTCGGTCGATGCCTTCTCGCCCGCCGCCTTGGCGGCGGTGGCCAGCTCGGTCGCCTTCTTGTAGGAACGGAACAGCGCGAACTTCTCTTCCTGCGCCTTCAGCTCGGTGTCCAGCTGGGCCAACGCGTCCTCGGCCGCGCGGAGCGAGGCCTGCGCGTAGGTGCCCGCGTCGGCGCTGCGCGCGGCGTCGAGCGCCTGCTTCGCGACGTCGATGTCCGCCTGCGGCGGCTTGGCGCATCCGTTCACAGAAGCCACGAGCAGCACGATCCCGAACAGGTACATCAGTTTCCGCATCTTCTTGATCTCCATGGTTGCCGCCTCCTGCGGGCCGTTGAAGGAACCCACGTTCCGCCCAGGCAGATGGTCAACCTCCGGTTCATGCCCGAGCGGCTGCATTCTATACACAATGCGCGAGTAAGAACAAGGGAACGGTCATGCGGCAGAAAAGCGCCAGACGGTGAATCCTCGCAATTCGGGTCCTTTTCCCCGTCGGGAGCCGGCCGCGCGCTCAGCGGAGATTCACGTTCATCCTCCGGCGACGGGGAAGGAGGACCTCGGGCCGAGACGGGTCCGGGAGCCGGACGACTCCGATCCCTGCGGCTCCCGCCGCCACGAACAGCAGGTCGCCCGCGAATCGCAGGCGCCCGGCAGGACTGCCCCGCGGCAGCCGCGCCCTCGACACGACATGCGGGAGCGTCGCACGCTCGAGGTCCACGATCTCGATTCCCGCGTCGCCCTCGGACACGGCGGCAAGGCGAGCGGAGCAGGCGACGAAGGCCGACCTGCCTGCGGTCGCGAGCGGCGTCGCCTGCCTCGGCCGGGAAGGCTCCGAGAGATCGACGACGATCAGGCCCAGGTCCGCGGCCGCTACCAGGAGGAGGTTGCCGTCGCAAAACGCGATGCCGCGAGCACGGCCCACGTGGTCGAGAGTCACCACCGCGCGCGGAACTCCCGGTTTCGATAGATCGAACAGGCGAACACCGGCGTCGTCTTCGGCCGCCGCGAGCAGAGGTCCGTGCCGCGCGACGGACCGGACCCTGTCGCGCGTGGGGATCGAGGCGAGCGTCCTCGGGCTCCGGACGTTCGACAGGTCCACGATCTCGATCCCTCGAATGTCGTCGGCCAGCGCCGCTACGGCTCCCGACACCGCGACGTCGCGCACCGAGCCCGGCGTGTCGTGACGGCCGAGGAGAAGCGGGGTGTGGGGCTCGGAAACGTCCACCACGGCGACGCCATGGCTCCCGTTGGCGACGTAGGCGAGGTCACCCTCCAGCGCGACCGCGAGGATCTCGCCGGGAAGCGTGAGCTTCCCGATGAGGCGGGGGTTCGACGGATCTCTCACGTCGCGGACCACGAGCGTGCCGGATTGCGCGGCGAATGACACCGTCCCCTTCACGGCGACGTCGTGACAGAACGAGGCCTCGCCGGCCTCCTCGGAGGGCTCGCGAGAGGCGGCGGTGGCGCCACGGCTGAGAGCCGCCACGACGAGACACCAGGCCGTGGCACCGACGAGTCGTCGCCAAGGAAACATCCGTCTCTCCCCGTTGCTCCTCGGGCGCGGGCCGCATCGGCGGTACAGGCATGCCAAGGAAGTCCCGCTAACGTACCCTAGCACGCGTCAGCGCGTTGGCATCCTTGCTCCGGTAGGGCACAATCGCCGGGAACATGCGCACGCTTGGCCAGATTTCGAACGGCGGAGAGTCCGCGCCGGCCGGCCGGCGTACGCAGGGCTCCTCGCGGCCGGAATCGCCGTTCAACTCGGCCTGTGCGGCTGCGGTCCTTCCGTCGCCCCTCCGGCCGCCGACGCGGCTGCGCGTCCGGCCGTCTCGTACCGGGTCCGGACCTGCTATCGCTGTCACGGTGAGGATCGCTCGGGAACCGAGATCGGTCCTGCGCTCGTCGGCCTGGCGAAGCACTGGAATGCCGACGACCTCTCCCGCTACATCGGAGATCCCGCGCCGTTCCAGAAGAACAACCCTCGCCTGAGACGGCTCGTGGAGCAGTACGAGGGAAGACTGATGCGGGGTTTTCCGCTCGGCGAGGCGGAGAAGCGTGCTCTCGCCGAGTGGCTCCTCCAGGATCCCAAGGGGCCTGCGACGGCTCCGGGGCCGAGCTAGGCGGGGAGGGGACCAGGTCGTGGAGGATCGAGCGCTGGCGTTGGGTGAGATCGCCTGGGACGTGCTGCGGCGAATGGCGCAGGAGCTCCTGGGGCGCAAGGCGGGAGGCCACCTCGTCGAGTCGAGTCTGCGCGAAGTGGAACTCAGGATCGTGCTGCCGCTCCGAGGGGCGGGGGCCGATCCGAGCGTGTTCTCGCGGCAGATCGTTGCCGCGCTCGACGCCAGGCTCGACGAAATGGTGCAACACGCGGCTGCGTTCCGGCCGGGCCACGCGTTTTGTCACCGCTGCGTGAACGCGGCATGCGAGCACTCCCGCCCCCCGTCGTGCCGACATGTGTTCGTGGGGTATGCGCCCACCGGAACTCCCCGCTTCGAGGACTTCGCCCAGCACTGCCTCGAGATCCGCCATCCCGACGTGGACCGACTGTACGAGGATCCTCCTGCGTTCTTCACGCTCCTTCAGGGCGCGGGCGCTCTGCGCGCGGGACTGCTGCAGGCGTTCGAGGCCGGCAGCTACGAGCTCCTCGGCCAGGTCACGGCGGGGTTCTTCCCCGTCCGGACTCGCATCGCAGAGGGGCGCGGAGTTCTGGCGCTGACGTTCCAGGTCGCGGCGTCACGCAACGAGTCCGGCATGTCGCGCTACGGACTCAACATCCTGGGACGCGCACCGTCGGGCGAAGAGCTGGAAATGCTGTGGGAGCGGCACGACGAGCTTCCGTGGCGGCGCTCGGTACGCTGGGCCCAGTCGGCTCTGGTCAGCCTCTCGAAGCCGGTCCGGGGTGGTGGGCGGCGTGGGGGGAGGGGCGGCCTCTCGGACGAAGAGCGGGACCGTCGCGTGGAGGGAATCCTCCGAGGAATGGCACGGCGGCTCGAGCACGACGTGCGATCCCGCTCTCGCCGAACGGGTCACGCCCAGGACCGGCACGAGTCGGGCGATCGCCCGACTCGCATGGCGGTCACGGACGCCCGCACCGCCCGAGAGCAGGCAGTACTCATCGACGACCGCAACGGGACCCTGGTCGTTCTGGGCGAGCGAGGTCGTACCCACTTCTTCACCCGCGACGGCAGGCTCGTTTCGAGCGTGCGGTACAGCCGCGACGCGATCGAGCGCAAGCGGAAGCTCCGTGTCTGGCGAGAGGCCAGTCCGTCGGAGGCCGAGGCCTTGCGCGGAAGCGTAGTCCCCGGCGACTCCGCCGACTCCGCCGAGGAGACGCCGCGGGAGTGACCCCGGGACCCTTCTGGCTCGCCCGAAGGATGCGGCACGGCCCTTCCTGCAGAGATCTGCGCGAAGCAAGCGGCTACGGCGGTCCGCCCGAGTCTTCGCTTCCGACGCGATCGGGATCCGATCCGTCGTCATTCTGCGATGCGCACCGGTTTCGTCGCTGTCTCCACTGCTCGAGCCGATCCGAGAGGGTCTGCTCGAAGCCGCGTCCCGTCGGGCGGTAGAACCGCCGCCCGACGAGCGCTGGAGGGAGGCACTGCATCCCCGTGACGGCGTCCTCGCGATCGTGAGCGTACTCGTACCCCCGCCCGTAGCCCTCCTCCTTCATGAGAGTTGTGGGCGCGTTGCGGAGCGGTAGAGGGACCGGATCGGTCGCTCCCGAGCGGATGGCCGCCAGGATCTCCTTCCACCCGGCGTACAGCGCGTTCGACTTGGGAGCGAGGGCGCAGTAGACCGCGGCTTCGGCAAGGGCCAGATCGCCTTCGGGTCGGCCGATGAAATGGACGGCATCCTTGGCGGCCACGGCGATCTCGAGGGCGCGCGGGTCGGCGAGGCCCACGTCCTCCGTCGCGAATCGCACGATGCGGCGCGCGACGTACAGTGGCTCCTCCCCCGACTCGAGCATCCGGGCGAGCCAGTAGAGGGCGGCGTCGGCGTCGGAGTTCCGCAACGATTTGTGGAGCGCGCTGATGAGATTGTAGTGCTCCTCTCCCGCCCGGTCGTAATACAGCGCGGCCTTCTGCAGGGAGTCCTGGAGCAGGGCGCGGTCCACTCGCCGCACGCCATCCGGCCCGGCAGGGGCCGACCGAGCCGCAAGCTCGAGAACGTTGAGCGCGGCGCGTGCGTCCCCCTGGGAGCCCCGCGCGACGGCCCGCAGGAGATCCGCGGGAACCTCCACTCGCATCGTCCCGAGGCCGCGAGCCGGATCGGCGAGGGCTCGCTCCAGCACAAGGACCAGGTCGTCGTCGGAGAGACGATCCAGCCGGTACACGCGGGAGCGTGAGAGGAGCGCGGAGTTCACCTCGAACGAGGGGTTCTCCGTCGTCGCCCCGATCAGAACGATGGTGCCGCATTCGACGTACGGCAGGAACGCGTCCTGCTGAGCCTTGTTGAAGCGGTGAATCTCGTCGACGAAAAGGATCGTGCGTCGCCCCGACGCGCGTCGAGCGCGCTCGGCCTGTTCCATCACCTCGCGGATCTCCCGGATGCCCGAGAGGACTGCGGAGAACGGCACGAAAACCGCCCTCGTCGTTCGCGCGATGATCCGAGCCAGCGTCGTCTTCCCCGAGCCGGGCGGCCCCCACAGAATGATCGAGCGCATCTCGTCCCGCTCGATCGCCCCCCGCAGGGCGGTCCCGGGCCCCACGACGAGGTCCTGACCCAGGAGCTCGTCGAAACGGGTCGGGCGCATCCGGTCCGAAAGCGGTGCGTCGGCTGCCGGACCCACCTCTGGTTCCGAATCGAACAGGCCCATGACGCTTCGATTCTAGCCCGGATCATTCACGGAGGACCTACTGCGACCGCGAATCTCCCCAGCCTGCTCGAAGTCCTCGGCCCTCGCGCTTTGCGACGTACGGTACAGTACGTCTCGGGCTCGAGTCCCTCCGGGCGCCGAGCAGGACGGGCATCTTCGCGTTTCGACTGAGCTCGCCGAAGTCGGTTTCGCTACGGTGCTTCGTGAACGATCCCGGGGTAGCGTCCGTGGGACGCGGGCGGCCGTCGGAGCGCTATACTCTCGTCGAGATGGAACGTGACGATCCGTCCGTTCCGCGGGATCCGGCGCGAGGAGAAGCGATGGCCAGGAAGAACCTGACACACAAACCGGGAGAGAAAGCACCGGTTCCCGGACAGTACTACTGCTACGTGTGCTCTCTGCGTGAGATCGACTCCACGTGCCACCTCGAGGGGGGCCAGGTGTTCGTGCAGTGCCCCAAATGCCTCGAGAGAAAGGTCCCGGAGTGGGACCTGACGTGGAAGGCGTCTCGAGACAAGCCCGGAACGGGGCGCCGTTCCGGCACCCCGTCCCCGTGGCCCGGCTCTCTGGTGCCGGACGCCTAGAATCCGCTGGCAGGCTCCTCGTCGTCGCTGACGGCGTCGATCACGAGCAACCCAGCGACGACGATCCCGCCGACGATCACCCACTTCGCCCAGGGAGCCATTCCGCTCTGGGCTGCTGGAGGGGCCGCCGCGGCGGGGGCGCCGGCCTCGCCCTCCTGAGCCTCCTTCAACGCGAGGGAGACCGTCGGGTTCTCGCCGCCGGCGAGCTTCACCGATCCGGACGCGAGAAACGCACCCTTCGGAGTCTCGGCGACGAGACGATAGCTCCCGGCAGGAGCGGAAGCCTGAAACGCCCCGCGATCATTCGTGGGATCGGACGCGAACGTGCTGCGCGTACGTTCGTTCACGAGGGTCACCACGACGCCGCTCATGGCCGATACGCCGTCGGCGGCCGTGACGCGACCTTGCAGAAGGGCCGGTTCGCCTGCTGCGGCCGGTAGCGGCACGATCACCAGGACCAGGGCCGCAATGACCCCGACGGCCACGGCACGACGGAAGCGGAAGAAGCTCATCTCAAACCCTCCGATCGAATGAGCCGCTCGGCGGCGGCCCCTCATGTTCCACCCGTGTAGCCAGTCGCCCGGCGAGCGGGCACGCCCACCCGGCTCGCCCCCGTTGCACGAGCATCAGAGACAGGCGAATTGTTGTTCCGCTCTGCGGGGGATGTCAAGCACGGAAACGAAATCACATGCGGTTGCCTGGTCCGCAACCGGCGGATCAGGGTTGTGACGGGCTCGCCGAGCTCTCGCTCCCTCCGCCGGTCGCCGCCAGGAGCAGCAGGGCCCCCACGCCCCCCGCGATCAGGCCGATTCCCGCCGGCGACTTCGCGAACTCCTTTGCGGTCCGCTTTTCGCGGACGTCTGCGCTGCCGACCGGCTGCTGGCCTGAGCAGGGGGGTGCCTGCGGTCGCTCACGCCCCTCCCACCAGCTGGACGGCCGATCGGCGAACTTGTTGAGGACCAGATCCAGGACCATGCGCCCGGATGGGAGCACCTGGAGCACTTGATTCACCACGAACAGCCCCTCGCTGGTCTCCACGGTGAGATCTGTGTATCCCAGCGGCAACCCATCCAGTCGGAATTCTCCGCGAGGGTCGCTCGGCTTCGAAGAGATCACCGTCTCGCCCTCGAGGGCGCACGCGCGCACGACAGCACCCGGCACGGCGTTCTTGCCGTCGGCGGTCAGCAGCCGGCCCTCGATACGTCCTCGCCATTCGGGGCTCGGCTCCGGCGCGGGCTCTGCGGCGGTCGCGGGGGTGGGTTGAGCCAGGAGCGAGGAGGGAAGACCCATCGAAAGCAGCACGACGATCCCGATCACCTTTCGGCACCCGCGGGGCCTTCTCATCGATCGACCTCCCCGGCGCTCCCCCACACCGTGAACTCGAAACGGACCGGCACGCGATCCACGGGGATGCCCCGGCGGCGGGGTATTCCCCGAAGCGCGCCCTCGCCGGATCCCTGAGCGAGTATAGGGACGGAACGGCACCGAGTCGACGTGGTCGCAAAACCGCACTCCGCGGCCACGAAAACGAGGGCGAGGTTCATGGCGCGAGCGCCGCCGAGACTCGCGGCCGCGAGAGGCGGACCCGATCGTGTCAACCGCGCAGCAGCCCGTACTTGGCGATGCACCAGAGGGCTCGGATCCCATCTTTCCAGTCGATCTTCTTCCCTTCTTCGTACGTGCGGCCCGAGTACGTGATTCCCACCTCGTAGATTCGCACGCCGAGAGCGGCCACCTTGGCCGTCACCTCCGGCTCGAAGCCGAATCGGTTCTCCTGCAGGACGATCCTTCCGAGAACTTCCGCTCGGAAGACCTTGTAGCACGTCTCCATGTCCGTGAGATTGAGGTTGGTGAACGCGTTGGACAGAAGCGTGAGGACCCGGTTCCCGACGAAGTGCCAGAAGAACATGACCCGGTGGGGCCCCCCTCCCAGGAAACGCGATCCGAAGACCACGTCCGCCTTTCCATCGAGGATCGGCGCGAGGAGCTTCGGGTACTCCCGAGGGTCGTACTCCAGGTCCGCGTCCTGCACGACGACGAAATCGCCTCTGGCCTCCGAGAACCCGCGCCTGAGCGCTGCCCCTTTTCCGCGATTCACCGACTGCCGGAAGACCCGGATGCGAGCGTCCCGCGCCAGCTCCACGAGCATTCCGGCGGTCCCGTCCGAAGAGGCGTCGTCGACGATCACCACCTCGCGCTCCAGACCCTCGGGGAGCGGAGCCGACAGCACGGCGTCGAGGAGCGCGCGGATCGGTACGGTCCTCGTTGTAGACCGGGATGACGATCGAGAGAAGCGGCACGACGATCCTCCTGCGACGAAGGGAGACTACGGAAGGGACCGGGCGGCGGTCAAGGCCACCTGCGCCGATTCAGGGCGGCGCAGGACGACCGAGGAGTTCGAGGTGTCGCCGGGCCTCGTCGTTGTTCGGGTCGATGGTGAGGATCGAGCGCCACGACCGGATCGCGTCCCCGGTCCGCCCCCGCCGTTCCTCGAGCCGGGAGAGGCGCGCGAGAATCGAGAGCCGGGCCGGGCGGCTCTTCTCGGTGGCCGGGAGATGGTACAGCGCGCTCGTCCAGTGACCGCGCGCGGCGTCCAGCTCACCGAGCGCCTCCCTGAGGTCTCCCAACGGCACGTCCAGGTCCCTCCCGCCCAGCTGCTCGGCCTGAAGCGCATCGGTCCTGGCGCCGTCGGCGTTCCCCCGTGCGGCGCGCAGACGCCCGCGATACGCCCAGAGGGACGCCGACTCCCGATCCCGGGGCGGATCTTCGGGGCCGATGGCGCGCTCGAGGCTCGGCCAGTCCTTGCGGGCCGTCGCGCGAGCGGCGAGAAGGAGCCGAAGCGAGAGGTTCTCGGGCCAGCGATCGAGTGCGCGTCCGAGCGTCCCGTCCGCATCTCCGCCGCGACCGGACGCGTCGAGGCGCTTCGTCCAGGCCAGCCATGCCGCGGGGTCGTCGGGGAGCGCCTCCCCGATGCGTTCCGGTCCCAGGAACGGCTCGGCCAGCTCCAGAAGCTCGCTCGCCGACCGGGAGTCGTACGAGAACATCCGGCGCGCGAGAGCGACTGCTTCTTCGTGCTCCTGGCAGCGAGCGAGCACGAGGCAGGCCGCGCGAACGACCGGGACGGTGACGGGCGCCAGCGCCACCGCGCGGCGCGCGTGGAAAGCCGGGGCGAGGGTGTCGTCGGTCCGCGCCACCAGATCGAGAAGCACGCTGGCGTACAGGACGCGCGTGGCGCTGTCGAGCGGGTGGCGACCGAGCCGCGAGCGGAGTGCTCGAAGGGGAATTCGGACCTCCTCGGAGCCGCTGCCATTCTCCAGCGCTGCGCCCACGATCGAGCGTCCCTCGTCGAGCGACCGGACGGGCTGTCGCGCGGCATCGGCCCCCAGGAGGCTCGCGACGACGCTCGTACCGAAGACGATCGCGCCGAGGACGAGGGTTCGCGCTCGCTCAGTCCCCGGCCGACGCGCCGCGGGTGCGAGGCTCAGGCGGCTCACCGATCCCACGGCATCCCGTGCAGCGTCCCAGCAAGGACCGCGGCGGTGGCTGCGTTCGCCGGGATGTGGAAGTTGAAGTCCACCAGCGCGTGGAGCAGGAGGGCGCCGAGCCCGCATGCGATGCCAACGCCCAGCGCGCCTCCTGCCCCGGAGAGGCCGCGGACGAGGTCCTTCGCCACGACCAGCAGCAGCACCATCGCGAACGCCGCTCCGACCGCGCCCCCTTCGGCCACGACCTGGAGGGCGTCGTTGTGCGCGTGGTCGTAGCGCGCGCGGATCTCCTTGGACCGGAACAGCGGATACGCTCTCTCGAACGCGCCGAATCCCACGCCGAACACGGGAGCCGCGCGGATCATCCCGAGCGTATCGTTCCAGACGGTTGCGCGGCCGCTGGGAGCCGCGAGGTCGTCATCCGCGCGGGCGTAGCGACTCACGAGCCGCTCGGCGCCGATCTGGGCCAGCGGAATCGCGGCCACCGCGAACAGGAGCGCAAGAGCAAGAACTCTGGCTTTCATCCCACGCCGACCGGAGGCGAAGGCGGTGAAGGTCAGCCCGCCCATTCCCAGTGCGATGCCGGTGCGTGAGAACGACAGGAGCAGCCCCGCGAGCCCGACGAGGATCAGGAGCGCCAGCAGCAGCGCCTGCACCCCGCGCCCGCCGGACAGGGCCAGGATCCTGGCGCGGGTCCCGCGAGCGAGGGGAATCCGTCGGGCGGCCGAGATCGCGAGGGCCATTCCGCAGGGAAGGGCCGCGCTCAGGAAACCGGCGAAGTGGTTCCGGTTCACGAAGGTGCCGGTCGCGCAGTCGCGGTAGTACCGCTTGGGGACGTTCCAGATCATCGGATCCGCGGATGCGAGGATCAGGACGCCGTACAACGCCTGAAACGAGGCGGACACCAGGAGCGACAGCGAAAGCAGGACGGGGCCCCGCGTGCGAACGACCGTGGTCGCGACGAGGAAGAGCGCCACGAGTGCCGCACCGGTCCGAGCGGCGGACGCCGTCGCCTCGGGATCGACGGAGATCGTCGCGCTTCCGTCGAGGCCCGCCGGATCGGCGCCGAGCAGCCGTCGTTCCGCGTCGAGCGCAGCCCCCACGGGCCGCAGGTCCCGGCGCACCTGAGCCGCGAAGGGGGACAGAGCGGCTGCGAGGGATTCCCCCACGGGGAGCGCCTGAGCGACGGCCAGGAGCAACAGCCCCCCGAGGCCGATCGCCGCAGCGGTCGAAGGAAGTCGGGCTGGGCCGAGGAACGACCGGAAAAGCCACACCGCAAGAAGCACGAGCGACGCGATCTCGAGGAACAGCCGTCCGGGTGGAGAGACGGAGCCGAACGGAAGCGGAGCGATCACGACGACGCAGGCGAGGCCGATCTCGAGAATGGCTGCAGCCGCATCCGCGCGAGTTCGCGCCGGTTCGTCGAGCCCATTCTCGAGCGGCTCCTGTGTTTCGAGTCGAGAGTGCGTCACCTACGTGGCCAGTCCCCTCGACGTTCCCGGCTGCGTTGCGCGTTCCCGGAGTGCGCCGGGTGCTCCGTCGTCCGCGTGCGCCGCCCGGGCCGCCGACGGGTCTTTGCGGCACCCGGCGCACCTGTGGCTCGGGACACTAGACGATACCCGCGCGCCGCCGCCTCCCGCCGCGCTCCGCCGGCGCGACCTCCGCCGAAGGGTCGTGCTGCGCATAGTAGGCATCGTAGCCGTAGCCGCGTGCGTGAACGTCCATGTCGTTCAAAACGACACCGACGGGGCGCGCCCCCGCTTGAGAGAGTTTCTCGACCACCAGCCGGAGCGACTGACGGGGCGTTCTGCCCGACCTGGCGACGACAACGACCGCGTCCACGACGCTCGCGATGACGATCGGATCGGACACGGCGAGGCCCGGGGGCGCGTCGTAGATCACATGGTCGTACCCCTGCTCGAGGAAGCGCGGCCCCATCTGCGCGAACTGCCTCGAGTTGAGGAGCTCGGAGGGGTTGGGAGGGATCGGCCCGCTGGACATCAGCTCGAGGTGCTCCACCTCCGTCGCGCGCGAGAGTCGGCGGGGGTCGGCTTCCATTCCCGAAAGGTAGGTGCTCAGGCCGCCGCCGTTGTCCAACCCGAAGATCCTGTGCAGCCTCGGGCGGCGCAGATCCGCATCGACGAGCAGAACACGCCGGCCGAGCTGCGCGAAGACGACGGCCAGATTCACGGCGGTGGCCGACTTCCCTTCCTCCGGCAGCGCGCTGGTGAACAGGATCTGCCGCGGCGCCCCGCCGGGGTTCGACAGCAGCAGCGCGGTGCGCAGGCCACGGTACGCCTCGGTGGCCGCGGCTTGTCCGGCGCGATATGCCACCAGGTCGATCGATTCCACTTCCGCAGGCGCCGCCGGCCTGGCGCGGCCGGTGGAAGCCGAGGGGCCGTGCCTGGGAACGAGGGCCAGCGCCGGCAGCGACGAGGCCCGTTCCACGTCGACCGCCGAGCGGACGGTGTTGTCCAGCGCCTCGAGGAGGAACGCGGCACAGGCGCCCAGACCGAGGCCCGCGATCAACCCGACCAGTAGATTGAGCCGCGTGTTGGGCCGGAACGGGGCCTCCGGGGCCTGTGCGCTCTCCACGACGCGGATGTTGCTCAGGCTCGCCTTGACGTCCTTGAGGCGTGTGGACAGGGCCATGTCGTTCTTTCGGGCGATCAGGCTGTTGAGTGAATCGCGCTTCTTCTTGGCGTCGCTCTGCAGGTTCGCAAACTCGACCGCGTCGCGCTTGAGTTGCTGGGCCGCGTCTTCCTGGTCGCGCAGCAGCCCGGTGAGGTTGGCCAGCTCTCGGGCGGCCTTCCGGTACTCGGACTCGGCGGACAGAGTCGCGTGGGAGGCGGTCGTCCTGATTCCCTCCTCTAACCGCTGCTTGGCCTGCTCCATCTTCGAGGTGAGGGTCTGCAGCTCCGGCCAGTCGGCCTTGAAGAGCCTGGACTTCTCCGAGTACTCGGCCTCGTAGCGGGCGTAATCCTCTCGCAGACGATTGATGAGCCCCGGGTTCTGCGCCTCGGCGAGGACCTCCTCGGGAGACGCAAGGACGGCCTTGTACGTCGCCTCGGCGCGCGCCAGCGCGGTCTGGCACTCGGTCCGCCGCTGAGCAATGTCCGCGAGGGCGCGCATGGTGACGTTATTCGCGTCGTCGATGGAAACGATGTTCTTGGATTCGCCATAATCCTGGAGCGTCGTCTCGAGCTGGTTGAGCTCGCGCTTCAGGTCGGCGATCTGTTGCTCCAGGAACCCCGAGGCATCGCCCGAGGACTCGTACTGCAACCCCATGTTGAACTCGATGTAAGCTTTTGCCAGGGCATTCGCGACCTGCGCGGCAAGTTCCGGATCGGATGCCACCCAGGAGACCTGGACGAGCTGCGAGCCGCGGATGGGTGTCACCTGGAGACGCGCCAGCACGGCGCGGGCGGCGGCGAGGGCCGGGTCGGCTGGCCGGGAGCGGGCCGCGCCACCCGGAAGCAGCGAGCGGACCTTCTGGAGCAGCGAGCCGGCCGGCTGCTGCGGGGCGAACAGCGGGTGGGCGGTCAGGTTGAGGGCCTCGACAGCCCCGCGGGCGACGGCCTCGCTCGCCAGGATCTTGTACTGCGTCTGGTAGTAGTCGGCGTAGGCCGCCCAGTTGTAGTCCACGCGGGCCAGGTCCTTGATCGAGAGGATGTCCGGGTTCAGGCGCTCGATCTGGAGCGTGGCGGTGGCCCGGTACAGGCGAGTCGAGAGGATGGAGCCGACCAGAGCGAGCGTCGTGGCGGTGGAGACGGCGAAGAGCAACACCCATCGCCGGCGGCGGAATACCGCCCAGTAGTCGAGCAGGTGACGCGCCCGGCCTTCCATCAGAAGAACGCCTCCGGAACCAGCACGAGGTCGTCCTTTTCGAGAACAGGATCGGGAGCCTGACCCTTTTTCACTTTCCGGAGATCCACGGCGATCGTGGTCCGAGCGCCGGCCGCGTCCGTCCGGATGATCTGCACCCTTCGTTCCGAGGCCCGGTCGGTGGTCCCGCCCGCCAGGGTGATCGCCTTGAGCACCGTGACCGGCTCGGACCGAGGAACCTCGTAGAGATTGGGGTTCTTCACGGCACCGCTCACGAAGATCCGAACCGTCTCGACCGTGGTCACGTAGATGATGTCGCCGGGCTCCACCGCGAGGTTCAGGGTCGGGTCCGCGTCGAAGATGAGCCGCCTCAGGTCCACCGGGATGCGCCGCGTCGTGCCGTCGTCGCCCCGGCGGAAGATGACGATCTCCTGTCCGAGGTCGCGGTCGAGACCGCCGGCGAAGGAGATCATCTCGAGCAGAGTCTTCTCGCCGAGCATCTCGTAGGAGCCGGGCTTCTTGACCGCTCCGCTCACGGCCACCTTCTTCGACTCGTATTCCTTGACGAAGATCGTGACCTGGGGGTCTCGAACGAATCGTGCCTCGAGCAGGCGCGTGATCAGGGCCTCGAGCTCGCTCTTCGACAGCCCGGCCACGGCCAGTCGTCCCAGCAGGGGCAGGGTGATCGATCCGTCATCGGTGACCCGCACGGTCTGATTCATCTGGTCGAGGTCGAAGACACGAATCTCGAGGAGGTCCTGCCGGCCGATCCGGTAGTCGGATCCGCCTTTCGCATCGGGCAGCCCGTGTCCGCGGAGAATCGTCGGGTCCGCGGGGAGCGCCTCGAGCACGATTCCCGCCCCCCCCTCGGGCGGAAGAGCATCGTCGCCTCCCGGCGGCTGCGCGAGGCTCGTCACCGTGAAGAGCGCCAGGACAGCGATCATCGGGGGGAGTCGTGTGATCACCGGGGGCCCGCTCCTCGAGGCATGCGGTCGCCAGAGCCGACCAGGAGTATAGCCGACCGGTCCGGTCCCGCCACGCCGGCACGCATCAGAAGCCCAGCGAAGCGCCGAACGCGAAGACGGTCCGAGACAGATCGAGGGTATCGTCGCTCGAGTCGCGGCGGCGCCGGGAGATCCCGACGGTGTACTCCGCGGCACGGCCGAGGACCGATTCCGGAAGCCGCAGCCGCACCCCGGCCGACAGCCGCCGGACTCGGTCGACTCGGGGGTCGAGGTCGACGGAACCGGGGAACTCGAGCCGCTCGCGCCCGCCGCCGATCTCGACGCCGACGATGCGAGTCAGGTAATGGACGCCGCGGATCTCCTCGAAGTCGCTCTGGAAGTACCGATTCGTTTGATAGATCGCGAAGCCGACTCGCCGGCCCCCCTCGAGCCGGGCCGAGGTCGCCTGAGAAATGCGCCACACGAGCGCCGCGTCCCCCACCGGTCCGGAGTAATCCGAGACCTCCTCGGCCTTCGCATCGAGACGGACGGAACCGATCCTTACGGTGCCCGCGAGCGGGCCTCCCGAGCTGAACTCCAGACCCGGCATCACCGAGCTCTGCGTCGTGTCGCGCCTCACGTCGGGATCGTCGAACACGATGTCCCGTCGCGAGACGTCCAGGGTGAGCCGTGTGATTCCCGACGCTCGGTAGCGCAGCTTGGACTGCCATCCCCGCTCCGTACGGTTCAGGAGTTCTTCGATCGTGAACCCTTCGTCCGAGATGTAGTCGGGGTCCTGGTTCGTCCAGTCGCTTCTCACGACGCTCACGTCCGCGTCCATGCGCCAGCCGATCCGGAACAGAAGTCCGGCGCCGAGACGCTTCTCCCGTCGCACCGGTCGAGAGTCGATCTCGCTGGCCGGAGGGTCCTTGAGGCGGTTCAGCGCGAAATCGGCGTACGCGCCGATCCGCCTGAAGGGAACGGTGAGCCGGGCGGATCCCTGGTTCTCGAAGTAGTTCAGTGTGCTCAGCCCCGGATAGGCCGTGTAGTCCAGGCGCTCCTTGAACGTGAGAAACGCCGCGTCGCCGAACAGCACCAGTCCCTCGACGCGCGGCGACAGCCGGATCAGATACGCCCCCTCGCTGGACGAGGATTCCGAGCTGGAATACACGTTGTCGTCGTAGCCCAGCGCGGGAATCGCGAACCCCGGGCGCACGCGGATCGGACCCCATCGCAGGAAGCGTCCGATGTCCGGGGGCGAGAGAGGATCGGCCGCGCGCGCATCGACGGCTGCCGCGAGGACGAAGAGCAGGCAAACCGCGAATCGACGCATGACCGGGGGAGTCTAGAATGTCGCTGCAAAAACCGTCAACCGACCCGCCGGCTACGCCTCGTCGGATCGAGGCTTCTCGAGCAGGAGGCACGTGAGGTGGTGCCGGTCGGAAGCTCCGACCCTGCGAGGAGGGTACAACCGCTCGCCGACGGTCCAGAGATCCCCCGTGAACGCCTCGAAGTACTCCTGACGAACCAGCCGCGCACCGTTCGCGGCGAGCCAACCGTCGACCTCCCGCCGAGAGTAGATCCGGCAGATGTACGACGCGTGCCGGCCGTACCCGGCGCCCGGAAGGCGGTAGACATCCTCGACGAAACGGCCCTCGGCGTAAGGGCAGGTGATCACCACGCGCCCTCCGGGCCGGAGCAGCCGGAACATGCCTCGGACCGCCGCGTCGTGGTTCGGAATGTGCTCCAGCACGCTGATGCACGTGACGAAATCGAACCGGGCTTCGATCGTCGGCCCGGTCACGTCGTCGCGGAGCACGAGGAAGTGCCGGTTGACGAGCCCTCCCGCCCAGTACGCTCCCCCCTCGTCCACCGCGGTGACCCGGAAGCCGCAGTCGGCGAGGACGCGTGGCCACGCGGTCTTTCCGGCCCCCACGTCGAGCACTTCCGCGGGGTAGCTCTCCGCGAGGCATGCGAGGGCGAACGCGTACTCCACCGGGCGCTCGTTGCGCCACGAACGCCACTGCCGACGCCACTCCCGCACCAGGAGCGGGCGCAGCAGGAGAGCCGTCCCGGCGCTGAGCACTCTGCGAACGGCTCGCGCAACGGCCCGAATCCAATCCGGAGCGCGTCGGGCGCGCGGTCCTGACCGGGATTCCCCGGTGCGTTCGAGAGCGCTCAACTCCCGATCGCCTCTTCCACACGATCGCGCCGCACGAACCTGCGCCCGCAGGGGCAGAGCGCCTCGTCGGCGCGGAACTCGAGAGCCAGGGAGCAGGCGCATACGTACCCGCGGAGTCGCGCTGGGTTGCCGAAGACCAGGCCGTGGTCCGGAACGTCACGGGTGACCACGGCGCCGGCCCCGATCATCGCGTGACGGCCGACCGTGATCCCGCACAGGAGGGTCGCGTTGGCCCCGACGGTTGCGCCCCGTCGCAGCAGCGTCGCAGCCGGACGATCGTGGTAGACCTTGCTGCGCGGCCGCAGGTCGTTGGTCAGCACCGCGCTGGGTCCGAGGAACACGTCGTCCTCGGCGGTCACCCCTTCCCATACCGCGACGCCGTTCTTCACCGTGACGCGATCTCCGAGAACGGCGCCGCGCTCGATGAAGCAGTGCTCCCCGATGTTGCAGTCCGCGCCCAGGCGCGCTCCCTTCATGACGTGCGCCCACGCCCAGATTCGCGTTCCCGCTCCGATCTCGTCGCTCTCGACGAGGGCGAGAGGGTGCCGGAAGAAACTCTCGCTCATGGGTCTCTCCGAATGCCCGATTCTCCCGGCTTGCGCGCACCGGTCGGGCCGCATGGTACGCCGTCCCCGAATCCAGGATCGCTCTTCATCGCGTCGGGAGCGGGACGGACTCCATCTCGTCGATGCGCCGTCGAGCGGCGGAGTCTTCCGGATTCAGGGCGAGCGCTTTGCGGTACGAGTCCAGGGCGCGAGCCATGTTCCGGCGCTTCTCTTCGGCTTCCCCGATCTGCCGGTAGAGGCGGGCGCGCCAGCCGGGATGGTCGGCGCTCCTCGCCACCGCGGACAGGGATTCGCGAAACGCCGCGACCGCCGCGTTCGCGTCGCCGGTGGCGAGCGCGGCCCGGCCCAGCTGCTCCAGGACCCTCGGATCCTCCGGCTGGATCGCACGGGCGCCCAGGGCCGCGTCGAGCGCGGCGCCCGCATCGCCCAGGGCCAGGAGCGCGCGGGACCGCTGGGTGCTCCACAGGGCCCGATCGACCGGCCCGGCAGCGGAGAGGTCGAGCGCGTCGAGGCCTGCGAGAAGCCGCCGCTCGCGCCGCGCGCGCAGGGAGGCTTCCGCGTACGCCGGCAGCAGCTCGAGGCGACCGCTCTCGAGCGACTCCTCCAGCGCTTCGAGGTATTCGTCGGGGGCGCCGTCCTCGAAGAACGGCTCCTTGAGGGCGATGAGGACCGAAACGGAGCGAGGCAGGGCATCGAGGATCGCGCGGGCGGCGATCATGTGGTCGCGAAACGAAGCCACGGCCCGGGCGGCCAGGGCCGGGTCCAGCTCGACGGCCCTCCTCAGGCGTCGCGCCGCCACGTCCGGCCGGCCGATCTGCAGATTCAGCTCTCCCAGCAGAACCTGCACGCTCGGGGCATCCGGGGCGATGCCGGACGCCAGATCGAGGAGCGCGTGCGATCCGCTCGATCCGTCATCCGCATCCGGCGCGCGGAGCTCCCAGCGAACCGCGCCGAGACGGGCGATGGCGCGCGCCGACGCAGGCTCGGCGAGAAGGCTGCGCTCGAGGAGACGCTCCGCGGATCGGAGCCCGGCCCGGTACCGCTCGATCCTCGCGCTGCCGGTCTCGTTCCGGTCGTGCAGGACACGCAGCGCCTCTTCGATCCGGAGAACCGCGGCCTCGGCCAGGGCCCTTCCCGACGGGCCGGCGATCCACCACGCGGAGCGGCTACCGAGGTCCGGGGAGATCTCCGAGGCGCGGTGGAACTGCCACGCGGCGAGCCCATACACTCCGGCCAGGCAGACGGCCAGCCGCACGGTCAGCCGGCTCAACGCCGGCTCACGTCCTGCAAGGCCACGCGCCGGCCTTCGTCCCTCAGGCTCCTCTGCGCGGCGTCGAGGACCCTGCAGACTCGCGCGCCCACCTCTCCGCTGCTTCGCGGAGTCTTCGCGCCACGCACGCAGTCCACGAAATGCCCGCACTCCGCCCGCAGCGGCTCGAACTCGCGGATCATGGGGGTGGTGATGTCCCCGTAGCGGTACGAATACTGGAACTCGCCGAACGAGTCGTAACGGCTCGGTCCCTCGACGCCCTTGTCGAAGATCCTGATCTTCTCGTTCGCCGAGATGTCGTCGTAGACCAGCATCTTCCTGTTTCCGACGATCGTCATCTCCCGGACCTTCCGGGGATCGAGCCACGACACGATCACGTGAGCCATCAGCGAAGGACCGAATTCGAGGGTCAGAACCGCCACGTCTTCCACCCCCTGGGTCACGTGGGCGGTTCCCACCGCCGCCACGTGGGTGGGCATCCTCTGGAGCACGTACAGAAGGATCGAGACGTCGTGGGGCGCCAGGTCCCACAGCACGTTGATGTCCTTCTGGAACAACCCGAGGTTCACCCGCAGCGACCGGATGTACAGGATCTCGCCGAGCTCCTGGGCGGCGATGGCTTCCCGGATGTGATTCACCGCCGCGGTGTACTCGAACGTGTGCCCCACCATCAGCACGCGGCGCCCTTCTCGCGCGAGCGCCACCAGTTCGTCTGCCTCGGCGGGGTCGGTGACGAACGGCTTCTCCACCAGGACGTGCTTGCCTCGAAGCAGCGCTTTCCGCGCCAGCGGGTGATGCGTCTTCACCGGCGTCGCGATCACGACGGCGTGCAGGCTCGGGTCGTCCAGGATCGATTCCGCGTCGTCCACCACGCGGACCCACGGGTACAGCTCCGCGATGTGCCTCCGCCGGGCCTCGTCCGTGTCGGCGGCGACGACCATCTCCGCCCCCGACCCGCGCAGTGTCGAGAAATTCCGGATGTGGTTGGGACCCCAGTAGCCGCAGCCGATGACACCGATGCGTACGGGCTCCATCACCGCTCCTTCCCGCGTCAGTAAGCGCGTCCGAACAGGACGGCCGGGACCGTCCGGAGCAGGATACGGAAGTCCTCCTCCAGCGACCACTTCTCGATGTAGTCGATGTCGAGGCGGACCATCTCCTCGAAGGAGAGGGAGTTCCGCCCGCTCACCTGCCACAGACCGGTCAAGCCCGGCAGGACCTCCAGGCGACGCTTGTGCCATTCCGTGTACCGCTCGACCTCGTAGGGGAGGGGAGGCCTGGGTCCCACGATGCTCATCTCGCCGCGCAGGACGTTCCACAGCTGCGGCAGCTCGTCGAGGCTGGTCCTGCGCAGAAGCCAACCCACGGGCGTCACCCGAGGGTCGCGGCGGATCTTGTGGACGACCTGCCGCCCGTTGGAAGCGCGGGTCCCCTCGCCCCCGTCGGGGGATCCCGCCGATCCCGTGCGGCCGTAGATCCAGTCTGCCGTGAAGTGCTTGTGGATCTCCGTGCCGCTGTGCGCCTTCATGGAGCGGAATTTCAGGAACGTGAAGACGCGCCCGTGCAGACCTACCCGGGCCTGCTTGAAGAGGACCGGTCCACGCGAGGTGAGCTTGATCGCGCTCGCGATCACCGCGAGGAGTGGGGCCAGCACGAGAAGTGCGGCCGCGGATACGGTCAGATCGAACGCTCGCTTCATCGCCCAGTTGAACCCGAGGACCCTGGATCCGCGAAGTCCGATGAGGGGGAGTCCGCCCACGTGATCGAGGTGCACGCGCTCGAGCATGAGGTCGCACAGGTTCGGCACGACCTTCCACCGGACCCGAAGCCGCATGCACTCCCCAATCAGATCCATCATCCGGTCCTGGGGCGCGGACGGGATCGCCACCATCACCTCGTCGATCCGCCGCTCTCGGGTCACGCGCTCGAGATCCTGCGTCGCTCCCAGAACCGGAACGCGATCCAGCGATCGTCCGCTGGTGAAGAGATCGTCGTCGAGGAATCCCACGAGCGTGTAGTAGGACGGGTTGTCCAGGAGCGCGCGCCCGAGGTGCTGTCCGACGCGCCCGAACCCCACGATCAGGACCCTCCGCGCCGTGTCCCGGTGCGCGAGCACCGCTCTCCGGTACCTCCGGTACGCCCACCGGGAGGCCACGAGGCAGACGATGGACAGCGGGTAGAACAGGAGCACCGTCGCGCGCGAGTAGGAGTAGCCGCGATAGAAAAACGTGAGCGTGAGAACCGCCATGGTCGCGACGCTGGCCGCCCTGGCGATACGGAACGCCTCTTCCAGCGGACGGGGGAATCCCGCGTAGAGCCCCTGGAGCCGCAGGAGGATCACGTATCCCGAGGCCACGAGCACGGATGGGAAGAGGTAGGCGGACCACGGGACGCCCGACGCCCCGTCGGGCGACAGGATTCCGACGCCGTGGCGGAGCCAGGTGGCCACCAGGGCGCAGCCGAAAACCACGAGTCCGTCCAGGATCGCGAGCTGGAGCTTCTCGATGAGCAGGTTTCGCGAGTACATGAGTCGTTACGACACGGCTTCCGCGACGGCCTCGCTCACGCGGTCGACCTGCTCGCCGGTCATTCCAGGGAACATGGGAAGGGACAGCCCGTGCGCCGCCCATCGCTCGGATACCGGGAACGTGCCCTCGCCGAGCTCCAGCCGGCGATACGCCTCCTGGAGGTGCAGGGGAACCGGGTAATGAAGGCCGGTACCGATCCCCTGCCGGGCGAGCCGTTCACAGACGAGGTCGCGCCGGTGGTGGCGGATGACGTAGAGGTGGTACACGTGCTTTCGCCCCGGCATCTCCGCGGGAAGCTCGACGCCGCTTCCCGCGAGATGCTCCGCATACGCCCGTGCGTGGCGACGCCGCGCGTCGTTCCATGCGTCGAGGTGCCGGAGCTTGATCCGGAGCGCGGCCGCCTGCAGCCCGTCGAGGCGGCCGTTCGTACCTTCCACCTCGTGGTGGTACTTGCGGGCCTGGCCGTGGTCGCGAAGCTTCCGGACGCGCAGGGCGACGTCGGGGTCCCGGGTGACCACCGCCCCTGCCTCGCCGCAGGCGCCGAGGTTCTTGCCCGGATAGAACGAGAACGCCGACGCGATCCCCATCGTTCCCGCCTTCCGGCCGCGATACTCCGCGCCGTGCGCCTGACAGGCGTCCTCGATCACCTCGAGTCCGCGACGTCGCGCGATCTCGAGGATCGGGTCCATGTCCGCGGGCTGACCGTAGAGGTGGACCGGAAGCAGAACCCGGGTGCGCGGGGTGAGCGCAGACTCGATCCGCGAAGGGTCCATGGTCCCCGTGTCGGCGTCCACGTCCACGAAGACCGGAACGCCTCCCGCCTGCGTGATCGCCTCGGTGGTGGCGATGAACGTGTGCGGGACGGTGATCACCTCGTCGCCAGGCCGAAGGCCCGTCGCGAGGAGGGCGAGCCGAAGCGCCTCCGTGCCGCTGCCGACGCCGACCGCGTGGTCGGCGCCGAGGTATTCCGCGAACTCCCGCTCGAAGCCATTGACCTCCTCGCCGCCGACGAACGCCGCCGCATGGAGGATCCGCCGCCACGCGGCGAGGATCTCCTCGGACAGGTCGCGATGGGTGGTGACGAGGTCGAGGAAGGGAATCGCCGCGGACGCGATGGGGGATGGGAGTTGGCTCATCGAAGTCGGCCTTTCGGAGGAACGGAGCTCCTCATTCCTGGACGAGACGCCGCACGGTGCTCAACAGGGTCGTCAACCCGAGCGGCTTGGGCAGCACCGCCTGCGCACGAATCCGCGCCGGGGCCAGCAGAAAAGCGGACGGAGCGCTCTCCGTGAGACAGACGATCTTGCAGGGCGTCGTGCGGGGAGGATTTCCGAGCCGCGCGATTAGTGCCTCGACGCCTTCGCTCGCGGGGTAGATTCCCAGAAGAAGGACGTCGGGCTGGAACGTATCGAGCCACGCCAAAGCCTTGTCGACCGACTCGGCGGTCGCCACATCGAAACCCGGTCGAAACGAGTTCAGCGCGTCGGCGGCGAATGCGAGAACCGTGGGATCCGGGTCCACGACCAGGGCGCGCAGCGGCGCCGATCGTTCTCGGGGCAAGCCGCCGGATGTCACGCGAGCGGCCTCGCCCCCCGATCCGTCCTCGATCTGCCGTTTCGGAGAGCGGAACGTGAGGCTCACGGTGACCTCCCAGAGCGCCTTGATCGGCCAATTTAGTTGCAGCCAGCGCCGCCTGTCAATTCGACGGTGCGAGGAGAGGGTGTACGGCAGGGAAGTGAGGAGGCGCGGACTCGAAGCGAATCGGGGACAGTCGTCCATCACGCCCCAGGCGTCACCCTGAAATGCTGAAAACGTCCCGCGGGAAATGCACGCCGGTCTGCCGGCGTGCATTTCCCGCGGGAGCCGGGGGCGCGGGGGCGGCGTCCCCTTCGCCCGAGGCCCTGATAGGATGACGCGCGATGCAGGAGCGAAGGAAGAGCATCGCGTTCGTCGCGCACTCTCACTATCCCCGAGACCCCAGGGTCCGCCGTCAAGCGCGAGCCCTCGCCGGCGCGGGGTGGGAAGTCCACGTCTTCTGCCTGCGCGGGGCCGGCGAGCGGCGCCGGGAGGAGATCGACGGAATTCACGTCCGTCGGTTACCGGTGGACCGGCATCGGGGCGCCCCGCTTGCGGTCTACCTGGCCGAGTACGCGGCGTTCTGCGTCCTGGTGACGGGTCTGCTGTTCGTCGGGCACCTCCGGAGGCGGTTCGGAGTCGTTGAGATCGCCAATCCCCCGGACTTCCTGATCCTCGCGGCGCTCCTCCCGCGCCTTCTCGGCGCGCGGGTCGTGTTCGACGTGCACGACAACAGCCTCGAACTCGCCCGGTCTCGATTCGGCGTCTCGCAGGCGAGCCTCCTGTACCGCTCGATGGCGCTGTGGGAGCGCATCGCGTTCCGGGTCGCGCATCTGGTCCTGTCCCCCGACGCGGGGCAGCAGGAGCGCTTGTTGCAGCGCGGCCTTCCCGAGGACAAGGCGCGGCTCGTATTCAACTCTGCGGACGAATCGATCTTTGATGCCGTACGGGAAACGCCACTACCCGCCCCAGGGTTTTCGGTGATCTGCCACGGGACGATCATCCGCCGCTACGGCGCCGACCTGCTCGTGCGGGCCGCCGCGCAGGTCAGGGAGCGGATCCCCGGCCTGCGGATCCATCTTTTCGGAGACGGGGATTTCCTCCCGGAGATCCGCGCCCTGCGCTCCGATCTCGGCCTCCAAGATGTCGTCGAGATCCACGGTTTCCGTCCCGTGGAGGAGATCGCGTCGTGTCTGGGCCGCGCCCATGCGTGCGTGATTCCGACCCGCCGGGACGAGTTCACGGACCTCAGTCTGCCGACCCGACTGTTCGAAGCGACGGCCCTGGGCGTCCCGTGCGTTGTGGCGCGAACGTCCACGACCCTCCGCTATTTTGCCGAGGATGCGGCGGCCTTCTTCGATTCCGGGGATGTGAACGAACTCTGCGGCTGTCTCGAACGGCTCGCTGACGATCCAGCCCTTCGCTCGAGCCTCGTGAAGCGCGCTCGGGACGCGGCGGCGCCGCTGCGTTGGTCGGTGCAGAAGCACCGGTACGTGGAGATGCTCTCGTCTTGAGCGGTGGGAACGGGCAGGAGGGCGCATCGGGCCGGAACGGGCCGCAGGGCAGCCCCGCGGGCTCCGCAGACCCGTCGCAGCCAATCAACGTCCTCGTGGTGACGAACATGTACCCGAGCCCCGAGAACCCCTCGCTCGGGACGTTCGTGCAGGCTCAGGTGGATGCGTTGCGTCGCCTCGGACTTCGAGTGGACGTGCTGCCGATTCTGGGACCTGGCCGAAAGCTCAAGTACCTGCTTGGCGGCGCTTCCGTCGTTCGCGCGACGCGCCGATCCTCCTACGACGTCGTCCACGCGCACTACGGATTGTCGGGCATCCCGGCGCTCTTCCGCCGTCGGGCTCCGCTCGTGGTCACGCTGCACGGCAGCGATGCGCTGGTCGGCCGGATCCAGCCGACCCTCAGCCGGATCGTGTGTCGCTTCGCATCCGAGGTGATTGCGGTCTCCGCCCCGATCGCGGAGCGGATCGCCGCAGAGGTGATCCCGTGCGGGGTCGATCTCGATCGGTTCCGCCCTCGGGATCGGGCGGAGGCGCGGCGGAAGCTCGGCCTCGTCCCGGACGCCGCGTACATCCTGTTTCCGTTTTCTCCGCGCCGGCCGGTGAAACGGTTCGACCTGGCTTCCGCCACGGTAGAGGCGCTGCGGAGCCGGGGAAGGAACGCTTCCATCCTCGTTCCGCCGGGCGTCGGGAACGAGGAGATGCCCTGGTACTACGCCGCGGCGGATGCGATGATCCTGTGCTCGGACTCGGAGGGATCACCGACCTCTGTCAAGGAATCGCTCGCCTGCAACGTTCCGGTCGCGGCGGTGAGCGTTGGAGACGTACCGGACGTTCTGAGGGACGTGGACGGCTGCGCGGTCTGTCCGCGAGATGCCGGAGCCCTCGCCTCGGCTCTCGATCGAATTCTCTCGCGGCAGGCAGGGTGTCCGTTCGAGGGAAGGTCAGCCGCGGCCCGGTACGACGGCCGGGAAATCGCTCGACGGGTGGAGAGGGTGTACCGGCGCGCGATGAATCGATCGGCACGCTGAGCGTCCGGCTCGGCGGGAGGAACTACGTTGGCGCATCGCGCGGCCTGGACGTTCTCCCCTGGCTCGATTCGCGGGATCGAGTGGAAGCTCGGTGTCGCCTCAGGGGCCTTCGTGGGGCTCGCCACCTGGATCCTGGGTCCGCTTCCCGCCGTTCTTGCGGTGGCCGGGTTGTACCTGATGGCGCTCCTGGTCTTCAGCCCCGGGGCGTTCCTCTTCGCGGTGGTGATTCCGTACTCCTCTCTCCAGATCTTCCTCCGGGAGATGCCCGCATTGCAGATCGCCGGCGTCTCCATCAATGCGAGCCAGGCCTTCATGATGGGTCTGACGTCGCTCATGTTATTCCGGATGCTGGGCGAATTCGCGGTGACGCGGCAGGTTCCCCGTCCCACGGCCGCCCACTGGCTCCACGCGGGATTCCTGTTCTGGTGCGGACTCCTGTTCCTTCGCGCTCCGTCGTCCGACGGCACCACGATCATCGGCCGGCTCGTGGCGTGCATGGTCATCCACTTCGTCGGGTACTGGCTCGCGTCCCGCGGCCGTTTCTGGGTGCTCGCGACGGTGGGAGGTACCGCGATCGTCGCCGCGGCGAGCGCGGTTCTGGACCGCGTGATCCGAGAGCCTGCCTTGGAGAGCATCACGGTCGGCGCGATCCGCTCGCGGGGCGCGTTCACCACCGCCGTCGCCACCGCGGTCATCGCGTTCGCGGGCCTCCCTGTGTTCGCCGAGCTGTGGCTCCGGCGTGCCGCGCGAGCGGAGCGACTGGTCGCTTCCGCGGGATTCGTCGCGATCGGCCTGGCACTCCTGTTCACGCTCACCCGGACGGCGATCCTGGGAGTGGTCCTCTTCGCAATCACGATCGCGATGTGGCGCCCGCGAGGAGAGGCTCGTCAGCGTAGGTTGAGGCCGGTTCATCTGGTCCTTCCGGTGCTGCTGATCCTGGGCTTGCTGTACTGGGTACCGGAGGAGTACCTGGAGGCCCGGGTTCAGGATCTATCCGGGTTCTCTCAGGAGGCCGAGCTGAGTCCGGAGCTGGGAAGCGGCCGGATCGGCATCTGGAGCGCGATCGTCGACGAGATTGCATCGAGCGGGCCCATCGAGATCGCGCTGGGACACGGGCCCGGCGAGGTCTGGAACGTCACCGAGCGGACCCTGGCGTTCCGCTACGATTCGCACAACTCGTACCTGAGCGTCCTGTTCGATTTCGGAGTCGGCGGACTGCTGCTCTACCTGCTCCTTCTCGGCTCGCACCTGTGGATCCTCCGGTCGGCTCCCGGCGATTCTCCCGACGCGGCGGTCACCAAGACGGTATGGCGCGCGTACGCCCTCGCGTACGCGCTCAGCACGGTGCTGTTCAACGGCTACGTGTACTCGGCGGGCCCGCAGTGGTTCAGTTACCTCGGTCTGGGCTACGGGCTCGCGGCGGCGGCAGGGGTGGGCACCCTCGACCTTGGCGCCCGTCGTCCTGCCTTCTCGGCGAAGCCCTGACCGCGGAGCGCGCGGGCGAGTCATTCCGAGAAGGAGGCGAATCGGATTCGGGACACCGGCATTTCCATCTCGTTGCCGGCCGTTCGTCGCGCCGACATCGGTCCGACCCGCACTCCTCGAAGGGCCGCGGGCTTCAGCTGGAGTCTTCGTTTCGCGGTTGGCGCGGCGAGATGAGGAGCAGCTTCCGGATGAGCCCGCGCTCCCGCTCGTCGAAGACGCGAAATGCCATCCCCAACGACACGTAGAGACCGAGGAGCACCGTCGCGACGAGGATGCACACCGTTCCGGCTGCCACGGAGCTGGCCAGCGGGGACTCCGCGGTCCCGCGTCGTGACGCGGATTCGACCCAGTCGGACACCGGAAGAAGCCGGACGAGCATGGCCGGGATGGCACACGCTGCGCTCAAGAGCGCGAGCGAGCCCAGCGCCTTCCATGGAAGCAGGCCGGACAAGGAGACCCGAAACCAGCGCGCCAGGAGGAAGAGCGCCATCGCCACCGTCGCCGCGTACCCGATGAGGAATCCGACAGCCGGCCCGGCGAACGCCAGCGACGTCCCGCGGCCCAGGCCGACGATCGCGAGAGTCGCGACGACGTTCACGGCGAGCCCGACCGCGGACCAGATCAGGATCGCGTGCGTACGCCCCATGGCGCGCACGGTGACGCCGTAGTTCGTGATGCGCAGCGGAATCGTGAGAAGGAAGAACACGAAGGGAATCGCGGCCTTTCCGTACGCGGGACCGTAGAGCGCGCGCACGAGCAGGTCGGGGACGAGCAGCGCGGTGGCGGCGACCGGAAAAATGACGACGGCACCCTTCCGGACGCCGCGGTGCCAGAGCGCCAGGAGCTCCGAGTACCGGTGTTGGGAAGCGAGACGCACGAGGTCAGGCATCAGCGCCGAGGCGATGCTTCCGGTCCAGATGCCCACCAGAGGAAGCTGCGCCGCGCCCACGGCGTACTCGGCATAGTCGGCCGTGCTCAGCAACCCCGTGGCGACGAACTGCCCGAACTGCTCCTGGAGCATCGCCACGGTCCAGCCGCACAGCAGTGGAGCGACGTACGCCGCCTGCTCGAGCAGCTCCCCCCGCCGAGGCGTTGCGACTCTCAGCCCGCAGTCGCGGGAGACCAGGATCGATCCCGCCGCCGCCAGCGCTACCCACGAGCCGCTCATCGTGAAGAAGATCGTCTCCAGCGATCCGCCGCAGGCTGCCGGGACGATCACCGAGGCGATCTTCACGATCCCGGACGCGACGGTGAACATCGCCGCCTTCTCGGGGCGGTCCACGGCGATCAGGCCGGGGACGACCACTCGAACCACGCGGTCCGCGACCGCGAACAGGGCGAACCAGCGAAGCAGCCCGGGAAGACGAGGGTTCCCGCTGAAGCTCGCCCACGGTCCGGCGGTGGCGAAGAGCAGCAGGGCGATGGCCGCGCCCGAGGCGAGGGAAAGCTGGATCGTTTGGCCGAGCCAGCGGGGCCGATCTTCCGGCGAAGCTCTCGGGAGGAAGTAGAGAAGGCTCTCGGCGATGTGCGATGCGAGGAACGCGGAGAAGAGGGCGTAGACGAACAGCACCTGACGGTAGGTGCCGAATGCTTCCTTCGTGAGGAGGCGCGTGAGGACGACCGCCAGGAGCGCGGAGAGGCCGGTGTTGACGAACTCCCCCAGGGCCAGGACGGCGGTGCGAACCCGCAGGCTCTTCACGACGCATCACTCGTTGCGAAGCGCCCCTGGGGTTTCACGGCGCGCCCACTCGGGTCCTCTCGTAGGTGGCCACGAGCCAGCTCGGCCGCTTGCGAGCCAGAAACGACAGCGCGCGCCGCGTGGGGGTTTCCCCAAGAGACGAAAGCCGCACTGCACCCGATCGAACGAATCCGCAGAAGGGGCAGGCGCGGCCATCCGGAAGGGATGGTTCGCCGGAACGCAGTCGGCGAAGGCGGATCATCCACATGGGGAACTCGAGTCGCGTAACGCCGACCTCGTCCACGGTCCGAACCGAGAATCCCGGGATCAGTCCTTCTAAGCGATGAGGATCGAAGGAACGCAGGTGGCCCCAGGCGTGGAACGCGGTGGCGCACTCGGGGCAGGTCACGCGGGCCACCGAAAGGCGCTCGCGGTTGGGAACCGACACGATGCAGTAGCGGCGGGCGACGCGCGAGAGCTCTCGGACCGCCCGGTGGAGCTCGTCGCTGCGGAGGTGCTCGAGAACCTCCGTGGCCAGCACCAGATCGAACGAGGCGTCGGGGAAGCACAGAGCGTCCAAACGAGCGCACGCCACCACGCCGCGCGCCTGGCGCAGTGCCGCGACGGAGAAGTCGACGCCAACCGTCAGATCGCGCCGCGGCAGTCGATCGAAGAGGCCGCCGTCTCCGCACCCTGCATCGAGAATGCTCGCCGCATCGTCCGGAATCCTGGACAGGACGAACTCGTGACGCGTGGCGTGTCGCAGCGACTCCTTCAGGTTCAACCCGGAGTCGAAAACTTGATCATAATAGGCCCGATCGAGACTTCCCACGGTCCGTCCTCGGGAAATCGGAATCCGGGAATTCGGGAATTCGGGGACAGCAACCGAAACTCGCGGGCCCGTAGGTTGTTCAAGCCGCGGGTCGTTCCACGAGTTTCGGTTGCTGTCCCCGAATTCCCGAATTCCCGTCGCTTCTCCGCCGCGCAACCCGCCGGATTCTACCAGTTGCCGCCATGCAGCCGCGGCCGGTATGGTAGGCGCTCTTCGCCGGTCCGCCGGCGGCGGGATTCCGGGCGGACGAAAGCGGGCGCGGACTTGGACGACAGTGCGCGGATCCGATCGCTCTGGCAGGGGGCGAAGTCTTTCGCCCGGTCCGTTCCCTCCTTCCGTGCCCGCGCCGTCCGGGAGGAAGTCCTTCGCGATCTGCGAGGCCTGCCCGAGGACGATCCCGGTCCCCGCCGCGTGCGCGAGGAGGCAATCCGCTGGCTCTGTCGCGCCCAGGACCGGTCCAGATCCGCGGACGGAGGGATCGCGAGGGCCTTCGATCTCGCCCGCGGATGGTCTTCGTCCTACCCCGAGACCACCGGCTACGCGGTGCCCACGATCCTCGAGTACGCCGAAGATACCGGCTCCGCCGAGCTTCGGGATCGCGGGCGGCGGATGCTCGATTGGCTCGCCTCGATCCAGCTCCCGGGAGGCGGTTTCCAGGGCGGAACCGTCGGTTCGGCTCCGCCGGTTCCCGTGGTGTTCAACACGGGACAGGTCCTCCTCGGTCTGGCGGCGGGCGCGGCGGCAGTCGGCGCGTATCTCGACGCGATCGAGCGAGCGGCGGAGTGGCTGGTGGGCGTGCAGGACGAGGACGGCGCCTGGCGGCGCGCCGGGGGCCCTTCCGTTTCCGTGGGTGCGAAGACGTATCACACGCACGTGGCCTGGGGCCTCCTCGAAGCCGCCCGCGTCTCGGCGAATCGTCGATGGTCGGACGCCGCGTTTCGTAACGTGCGCTGGGCCCTCACCAGGCAGCGGCCGAACGGATGGTTCGAGAACTGCTCCCTCGACGATCCGGCGCGCCCGCTGACCCACACGCTGGCCTACGCGGCCCGCGGGATCGTCGAGGCGTGGCGCCACAGCCGCGACGACAGCCTTCTCGCCGCGGCGCGGCGGACGGCGGATGGACTGGCTTCCGCTCTTCGCGCGGACGGGTTTCTTCCCGGCCGTCTGCGCGCGGACTGGTCCCCCGCGAGCCGGTCGGCCTGCCTCACCGGGACCTCGCAGGCGGCCATCTGCTGGCTCCTCCTGCTCGAGGACACGGGCGACGTTCGCTACCTCGCCGCGGCCGAGGCGGCGAACCGCTACGTGCGCCGGACGGTCCGTCTCGACGGTCCGCAGGAGGTCCGCGGCGGCGTGAAAGGTTCGTTCCCGGTGTGGGGGGGCTACTGTCGTTTCCAGTTTCCGAACTGGGCCTGCAAGTTCACCGTCGACGCGAATCGCCACGAGGATCGTCTCGCGGCCCGCGGCCGAGTCGGCCTCGAGCGGATCTCAGACGCCCCGAGCGGCGCGCCGCCGGGTCCACAGGTCGAGAAACCGCAGTCCACAGGCGGTGCCGGCGATCAATGGCAATCGAAATGACGCGCTGCGCGGGAGAACGACGCGCGCGGACCGCTGCCGGGCGACGCACTCGTCGGCGAACGCCCCGAGGTCCCGCGCCCGTTGCTCCCAGCTCGGAAGGTCGCGTGGCCGAGAGGTCGCGGCAAACGGCCAGTCCGGAAGCCGCGCGACGCAGGCCTCGATGCCGCGGACGATGGATGCGGCGTCGTTGTCGCAGAATACCGCGCGGTCGCGCAGCTCGGGAAGCGATCGAAGCGGGTCGTTCTCGTCCGCCTGGATCACGAGCAGCGGCCGGCCGGTTCCCAGCGCGCGCCATACCTTCCCCGGCACCTGGATGCCTCCGCGATTGCCGAGGATCAGCACGACGTGAGCCTCGGCTTCGGCCGTGCCCACCTCGTCGCTCGTCGCCCGCTCCTCGACGACGTCCGCGGTCCGTAGGATCGCGCGGGCGTCCTGGTCCCGCCACAGCGAGCCAAACCACACCACGCGCAGCGGCCGGCCTGCGCGGCGGTACCTGTCGACCGCGTCCGCGAACGGCCCCGCTGAGCCGCGAGCGCCGTAGACCGTCCCCGCGTGGAGGATCGTCGGGGGGGCCGGGGAGGGCGGGGGGGGGGCGAGCGGCCGCCACGGAACGCCCGCGGGAATCACGCGGACACTCTCCTGGGGCAGCCGATGCATCCTCACGAAGAGACGCCGCGTGGGTTCCGTGGTCACCACAGCACCCGATACCAGGCGGAGGAGACGCGATTCCAAAGGAAACTCCGGCGAGCGCACCCATCCGCGGCGGGTCGGGATGAGGCTCCACGGGTCTCCGTAATCCGCGATCCACGGCAGGCCGCAAGAGCGCGCGGCTTCGTGACCGGCCACGTGGTCGCTCCACGGTTGCGCGGACGTGACGATCAGATCGAGCTCGTCGCGGTGCCTTCGAACCCAGCGAGCCGCCTCGAGCGCAAAACGGACCCACACGTCGGGCCAGACGGCCTGCGCCGCGGCGCGAAGAAGGGGACGGGTTGCCTCCCGAGCCCGCGCCGGGTAACGCCAGGCGGGGGGCCATCCGGCCGCGAGAGTTGCGATCCGTGCTCCGGAACGGTCCATCGCGTTGCCGAGCCCCGCGTCGATCAGCGGGTAGCCGGAGGGCAGGTGGGCGCGCAGCACCGTGACCTCCCCGCCGAGCCGAATCCACGCGGAGGCCAGGTGGAGCGTGCGCTCGGCGCGCGAGCCCGCGGCGGGCGGTGCGATGGCATTGACGACGCAGAGTCTCACTCGGTCCGTCTCGCGCCGCCAGGGAATGCGGCCACGTTGCCCGGCGCCGGCGCGATCGACTGCGCGCCCGCGAGCATCCCCACGAGGGCGGCGGTGAGCGCGGCGATGGCGGGGATCCGGAGACAGAAGTCGGCGGCGCTGTGCACCGCGATGGCCACCAGCGCCGCACCCGCAGCCTGTACGACGAGATCGGCCTTCTGACCGGGACCGGCGCGCGAACGGAACGCGGCACGCAGGGAGAGGACGAGCAGCGCGGCTACCGCAGCCAGCGCGGGTAGCCCGCCTTCCACGAGCGATTCCAGCCAGTCGTTGTGTGCGTGATCGTATCGGCCGCGCGCCGCGGCGGTCTGCCGGGGCGAGTACGCGCTCTCGAAGGCCCCGAGCCCGTGGCCGAGCAGCGGCTGCTCGCGCACGAGGTCGAGACAGGTCCGCCAGACCGCGGGCCGCCCCGTGGACGAGGCGACCTCGGACTTGAGGGTCGCCAGCCGCTCCCCGGGCGCGCGAACCTCGAGCCAGAGCATGGCGATGGCGGGCACGGCAAGAGGAGCAACGAGCAGAAGCCAGCGGCTGCGACGGGCCTTGGTGAGAATCGCGAACGCGGCCGATGCCCCCAGCGCGGCCACCAGCCCCGTCCTGGAGTATGAGAGCAGGATGCCTCCCCAGATACAGATCGCGGCGAATCCGGCGAGGAACGTGTTCGGTCCGGACGAGCGCGTCCAGGACACGAGCCTGCGGCGCAGCCCGCGTGAAGGCGCGGCGATCGCTCCGTGCTGCCTGCTCGCCAGGGCCAGGGCGAAGGGGAGGGCCATGGCGAGAAACCCTGCGAAGTGGTTCCGGTTGATGAACGTGCCGGTGGCTTCTCCGAGGAAGTGCAGCTTCGCATATCCGAAGATGTGCTGACGTCCGGAGACGTACTCGGCGACACCGTACACCGCCTCGAAGGCGCCGCAGCCCGCGAGCGCCACGGCGAGAGCCTTCCGATGCCGGCGCTCGCGGAACGCCGCCGCCGCGGCGAGACCGAGCAGGACGTAGGCTCCGAGCCGGAGGAGCGCGTCCACGGTGTCCGGCGGGGAGACGCTCCAGGGCGCGACGCGGGGCGCCGCCTCGGGAACGAGGGTGCGAAGCGCCTCCCGCATCCCGCTGGCCGGTGGCGCACCCCACGACGACGGGAGGGGAAGAATCTGGAGCAGGCCGGCCGCGACCAGAACCCCCGATGCGGCGAGAGGTCCCCGCACGTTCCGAGGAGGATAGCCGGGATCCCTCGACGCCCGCGCCAGCGCGAGTCCTCCGAGGCACGCGGCGGTGAGCTCCAGAACCAGGACTGCCGAGGACTCCACGCTGCCGAATGGAAGCGGAGACAGGACGAGCAGGCAGAGAATTCCGAAACGAAGGACCCTCCCTCCGCGGTCCGCCGCGGAGAATGTCTCGACCGGCACCACCCCGACCCGGGTCAGGCCGAGCCCCGCGTTCGCTCGCGCCGCGAGGCCTTCCGCACGAACACGCGACGGGGCGTCGATGCACGCTCCGCGGCGTCCTGCGCGTACTCGTGACGGTAGCGGCCGTAGTAGTAATCCCCCGCGTGCTCGGTCAATCCGTTCAGCACCGCCCCGACCACGCGCGCCCGCGACTGGCGGAGTCGCGTCACGGCGTGGGACAGGGACTCCCGGGTCGTTTCGCCGGCGCGTACCACGAGGATGGTCGCATCGAGGCTCGAGGCGAGAATGAACGGGTCGGAGACCGACAGTAGGGGAGACGAATCGAAGATGAGGAAGTCGAAGCCCCCGTTCTCTCCGCCCAGCCGTTCGAGGAGGAGCGCCAGCCGCGGCGATCCCAGGAGCTCCGATGGGTTGGGTGGGATCGGGCCGGCGGGGATCGCTCGCAGATGGGGAACGTCGGTCTCCACGGGCAGGTCCTCGAGCGAGGCGTTGCCGCTCAGGTAGCTCGACAACCCGACGTCGTTCGGGATGCCGAGGACCTTGTGAAGCCGCGGAACGCGCAGATCCGCATCGACCAGCAGCACGCGCCGATCGAGCTGGGTGAGCACCGCGGCCAGGTTGAGGCTCACGGTGGACTTTCCGTCGCGCGGCTGGCACGACGTCACCATGAGGTGCCGCGGCGGACGGTCGGGTGCCGCCAGCAGGATGGACGTGCGGAGATTCCGGAACGTCTCCGCGAAGATGGACCTCGAGTCGAGGTGGCTCGCCAGGTCCACCGCTCGCATGGCCCTGGACTCGTCCGAGGAATCCCCAGGGTCCGCCGACCGGAGCGGATGGTAGACGGGAACCTGCGCAAGCACAGCGAGACCGGTCAGGCGCGAAACGTCCTCGCCGCTCTGGATCGTGTTGTCCAGATGCTCCAGCAGGAACGCGAGCCCCACGCCCGCCACCGTGCCGAGAAGCAGTCCGAAGAGGAGGTTCAAGACCTTGTTGGGGCGCACCGGCGCCTTGGGGACCTCGGCCGCGTCCACCACCCGGATGTTGCTCGTTCCGGTGACATTGAGCCGTTCGGACGTTTCGGTCTCGGTCTGTCGCGCCGCGAGGCTCGCCAGGATCCCCCGCTTGTTCTCGATCGCCGCTCGGAGCCTGGAGTATTCGATGGCGTCGCGCTGGATGCGCTGCACCTCGGACTTCTGGCGGTCCACCTGCTCTCCGAGCTGCTCGGCTTCCCCGCGGGCCCTCTCGAAGTCGGCGCGGGCGACCTCGCGCACCTGCCTCGCGATGGAGGCCATCTCCTGCGAGAGGCGCCGGCGCGAGTTCTCCAGCTCGGCGCGCTGCTGCTTCAGGGGAGGCCAGTCTTCCTTGAAACGATCGGCCATCTGCAGGTAACGCCGCTCCGCGTCGGCGAGCTGTCCCTTGAGGTTGGCGATGACCGGGCTGTTCAGGACCTCGGGAAGCGCCTCGGGAGGGGCGTGGGCCACGGCGGCGTACGCAGCTTCGGCCACCGCCATGCCGCCTCGGGCCTCCACCTGACGTCGGTTGAGGTCCCCCAGTGCCTGCTCGCTGATATCCGACGTGCCGTCGCTCAGCGCCAGGATGTCCTTGCTCGTGCTGTAGTCCTGAAGCGTCCGCTCGAGATCGGCGATCTCTCCCTGGACGGTCTGGACTTCGCCGGTGAGGAAACCGCGCGCCGTGTGCGTGGTGTTGTTTCGGGAGCGGAAGTTGAATTCGCGGTACGCTTCCGCCACCTCGTTGGCCACGTCGCACGCCAGCGTCGCGTTCCTGTGCGTGAACGATACCTCGACGAGCTGACTGTCCTTCACCGGCTGCACGACGAGCCGACTGTCGATCAGTGCGATGGCGCCCGCCAAGGGGTCGAAAGCGGGAGGCGGCCCCAGGATCCGGCGGCGGGCCCACGTGCGAAGGCGGCTGATCGGACTGTTCCGGGGGCGAGCGAGCTCCGGACGGTTCGCGAGGTCGAGCTTCTCCGCGGCCAGCTGCAGCACGGCCCGGCTTCGCAACAGCTTGTACTGCGTCTGGTAGTACTTCCAGTTCCCCATGTACGAGCTGTCCACGTTGACGACACCCTTGAACTTCAGGATGTCCGGCTCCAGCATCTCGATCTGGATCGTCGTTTTCGCGCGGTACTCGGGGGTGACCAGGACGGATGCGACCGCCGTGAAGGCCACGACGGCTCCCAGCGCACTGAACACGACGCGTCGTCGCGCCACCAGCACGCGCCAGTAGTCCTTCAGTTTCTCGCGGCTCGCGGGGAGCGGCGTGCCGTCGCCGGTTCCGCTCGACGCTGCGCCGAAGGCAAGGGTCATCGGTTCATCCCCACTCGAGTCCCCGGGCCGTCGCGCGGAGCTCGTGAAGGGGGCCGTCGGACATCACCGGCCGCCCTCGCATGTCGCTACGGGTTCGATGGGCTGGCCGGTGCGTCGTCGTCGGTGGCGCTGTCCACGACGATCCCGATGAGAACCGCGGCGCCGAGCACGATCAGCGTGGCCGTCAGCGGGTTGTTCCACCACGCCGCGGCGCCCTTCTTGTTCTCTTGCTCGTCCGTCGGGCCGGGCGGGGGGGCCACCTGCTGGTTCACGGCGATCTGGATGTCCCGCGCTTCCCCGGCCTCGAGCGGCACGGAAACGTTGACGGGGTACACGGTCTCCCCGGACTGGACGGCGATCTCGTACGTACCGGGGGGAATCGCTCCCACCGAGAAACCGCCATCCGCGCCGGTCGGAGCCGACGAGAGCACTCGCCCTGTCTTCTTCTGCCCGACGTGGACAGTGACCCCGGCAAGAGGCGTCAGGGAGTCCGTCGCCAGGACGTGCCCGGCGAGGGATGCCGAGTCGGGAGCCGCGAGGACCGGGCCGACCACGCCGGACACGGCCACTGAGACGAGCACGGCAAGGACCTTCGTGAGCACGCTTCTACGCGGCATCGAACGTACCTCCCATCCGGACGCGAAACGACCTGTCGCGCGCGGAAACCACGGAAATGATAGTAATCTAATGCTCCCAGGGTCAAGAGGCCCGTCGACCCCACGGCCGACACGAAAGTACGGTAAATCGGGGACGGCAACCGAAACTCGGCAACCGGCGTGTGGATCGAAGGACCGGCGATCTCGCGAACCTCGGATGCCGTCTCTGATTCCCCCGGGTCCGAACCAAGCTCGTGCGAGCAAGGAGGGGCATCGTGGAACGTAATCGAGAACGCCTGCGCGAATTGCTGAAGCGGAATTCTCTCCTGTTCGGGGACTTCACGCTCGCGTCTGGCAGGAAGAGCAGCTTCTACTTCGATTCGAAGCGGACGACTCTCCTTCCGGAGGGGGCCTTCCTGACCGCCCAGGAGGTCCTGCACGTGATCCGAGAGCACGGCATCGGGGCTACCGCGATCGGAGGGATGACCCTGGGGGCCGACCCGATCGTCTGCCCGGTGGCGGCGCTGAGCCATCTGGAGGGTCCGCCGATGCGAGCGTTCATCGTTCGGAAGGACGCGAAGGGGCACGGGACCGGCCGCGCGATCGAGGGTGCGCCCGAGCCCGGCACGAAGGTGGTCGTGGTGGACGATGTGGTGACCACGGCGGAATCGACGCTGCGGGCGATCGAGGCATCGGTCGCGGCGGGCCTGGACGTGGTGGCGGTGGTGTGTCTGGTGGATCGCGAGGAAGGGGGGAGCCAGCGGCTGTCCGGCTGGCCGTTCTACCCGATCTTCCGGAGGTCCGAGATCTTCGACACCACCGAAGCGCCGAATCCACCCGGTATGCCTCCGCCGACTCGCACTTGACGGATGCCATAGAGTGGGCTTATCTGGGTGATCATCGGTTTCTGAGCGGGACGACCTCCCGCAAGGCGGAGGACTCATGGCACCGAACCATCGGATCTTGGCCGCGATTCTCGCATCGGCGGTGGTCGTGGCAGGTCCTCCGATCCCTGCGAGCGCAGGGGACAACGGCGCTCTCGAGGGGCGGTTGGTCGTCGGGGACGGCACGTTCGCGGCAGGAAACGTAATGCTCCTCCTCGACCGCAGCGGAGATCTCGTGGCGCGCACCGGCGTCGCGGAGAACGGTGCGTATCGATTCGCCTCGCTCGCTCCCGGGTCGTACCGTCTGGCCGTCGAGGACGCTGCCGGCCGGCTCGCTCCGGTGCTGGGCCCCGGCGCCGAGGTTCGCTCCGGATCCACGGCGCAGCGAGTCGTGAAACTCGTGCGCGATTCCGGCGACGGCCGCCTCGCGCCGGCCTTGATCGGGCCGAAGTCGGACAGTTGGTGGGCGCGGCAGACCCGCAACCAGAAGATCTTCGCCCTGGTCGGCCTCGTGGTCGGCGCTGGGGTGATCTTCACCGCGGTCGATGCAGTCACCGACGACGAGACGCCCGCCAGCCCATCGAAATGAGCCCCGTCCGGCTTCAGCGGCCGGCGTAGAAGGCGCGAATCCCGTCGACGACCCGCGCGAGAGATTCGGCAGGAAGCTCCGGGCAGACCGGAAGGGATACCATTTCAAGCAGCCTCACGGGCGTTCTCTCGACACCTCGGGAAGAAACGAGCCCAACCGGAGCGATGCCGGTCCGCCGGCGTCGCGGAGGGCGGGAGTTGGGGGTTCGGGGGCGAAGCAGCCTCACGGGCGTTCTCTCGACACCACGGGAAGAAACGAGCCCAACCGGAGCGATGCCGGTCCGCCGGCGTCGCGGAGGGCGGAGTTGGGGGTTCGGGGGCGAAGCCCCCGAGCATCTGTTTCTCGAAAGGCAGGCCCGATCCGCGATCGGAGATTCGTCCTCCTTCCCGCCGGCAACAGAGACGAGATCGGAGGACCGTCTCCCATGATGCCCCGGGGCTTCATGGGAGACGGTCCACCATCTCCGAATCGTCCGTCCGGGCAGGGTCGCGCGGACGGGTGGTACACTCTCGCTCCTCCGACGGAGGTCACGGGGTGCCGCGCATCCAACTCGTTTTCAACGTATACGTTCTCTCCGTGCTCGGGATCTTCCTCGTGGCGATCCCCTGGACGCCGGTTTGGGAGCAGGCGAGCGCGCTGCTCGCGCTGACGGCGCTCGGACCTTGGGTTCGAAGCGGCTGGGCGCGCGGCGTCGTGAGCGGCCTTGGTTCGCTCGATCTCATCGCGGCGAGTCAAGAAGCCGGGGATCTGGTGCGGTCGTTTCGCGACCGCCGCGGGGTCCGCGAGTCTTGATCCGCGGGTCGGGGGTGGTTCCGGGCAGGGCGCCCCGCCGCGGAGGCCCTCCGTCGTGAATCGCAGACCGGCCGTTCTATCCGTCAATGCCGCGGAAACCTCCGGAGAGGAAGGCATCGTTGTCGACGCTGCGGTGTGCAGGGATCTGGCGTGTCGCGTCCGGTATGTCGTGACGACCGTTCTGGTTCTCGGGCTGGAAGGGGGCGCGGTCCTGGAGGGCGTGTCGCTCGGGAACCTGGGGCAGCAGATCGAGGCCGCCATGCGAGACGGTCGGCCGTCCGCGACCAGGGTGGGCATCCTTCGCGATCGCGAGCAGGCGGAGCGGATCGCGGAGATGATCCGGGATTTCGACATTCGGAATCTCGTCCTCGCTCCGGCGTTCCGTGTGGGCGGCGCAACGGTGCAGGGGGAGGATGTTTCGCGGGCGATCCGCTCCGCGCTCTATCCGCTGGCTCGAGTCGTCGTGTTGCGCGCGGCGGATTTTCCCGTGGCCGGTATCGGATCGGTGGACGACGTGGAGAGCCTCCTGCGGGCCGCCGCGGTGATTCGCTCCCACGGCGCGCGAGCGGCGCTGTTGGTGGCGGCCGCCTGGCGCGGCCGGGTGATCGACGTTCTCGACGACGAGGGGAAAGTGTCGGTGTTCGACGCGCCGAGGATGCCGGGACCTCGCGTTGCCGGGCTCTCCGGCGCGCATCCCGCGGCCCTCGCCGCGCATCTCGCCCGAGGTGAGGACCTTCGGACGGCGGTGGATGCGGCCCAGCGGTACATCGGCGCGCGGGTGCTGCGCGCACGCTGAAGAGATGTATCGGCTGCCTCTTGGACCGCCTCGGCGTCGCGACGCGCTGCCGGCGGCGAGGAGGAGGAGCACCGCGCCGGCCCGGGAGGGGCGATTGCGGTCCGGCGCGGAGCAGTCACCTCGTGGTTGCGTCGCAGGAATGCCCTGGATCACGCCCCTCGCAACGGTACTGGTACGGAGGTGAAAGGGAGAATGCAACGAGATTCTCGCTGGAACGTGAGCGGTCCTCGCTGTGCGCCTGAATGGTCTGGCGGTAGTCCGGGGAGACGGCTTGCGGCGAGGGCGGCGCTGTCGGCTCTTCTGGCGCTGGCGGCAGGCTGCGCCAGCGAGCCCCAGGATCGCATCGCCCGGATCTATGCCTGGAAGGGGGAGCCGACGCCTCGCAATGTGGCGAAAATCCGGTCGCTGCTGACCGACACGGATCGCGACGTGAGAGCCACCGCCCTCCACGCCCTCGTGGCGATCGCGGTTCCGGACGCCGCGGAAATCGCGAAGGCGGCACTTTCCGACCCGGACGGGTTCGTTCGCGCGATGGCCGCGAAGAGCCTGGGAAGCGTCGGCACGCGACGGGACGTCGCGCAGCTGGTGGAGCTCCTGGCATCGGACCCCGATTGGCACGCGCGCCAGCGGGCGGTGGAGGCTCTCGAAACGCTGGGGGGACCGGACGCGATCTCCGCGCTCAACGCCGCCCTCGAGGATCCGGTGAGCGGAGTGAGGCTGGCCGCGGTCAGGGCTCTGGGGAGCCTCGACCCCGCTGCAGCGGTCGGCACGTTGGCCCGGATGGTGCTCGACGACCCGGAGTGGGAGATCCGGGTGCATGCGGTTCGTGCACTCGGCCTGTCGCGTCGGACCGAAGCGCTCGGTGCGCTCGAGGCAGCACGTGACGACCCCAACGAATTCGTGCGGGCGACGGCTTCGTTGGCGCTGAAGCGGCTCCGGAGCGGACCGCTCGAGTCCGGGGGGGCGGAGGCGAGACCCCCGACCGTCGAGCCCGCGGCGGAGGACCAGCCCGTGCCCCAGGAGCCGCCGTCCGAGTATCCTCCGGGCTCTCCTCGATCGAGGGAGGCCGAGCATGAGGGAGCGAGCCCGGAGCGGTTCGCGACGGCGACGCTGTGCATCGCGTCTGGCTCCGATCGGGTGTATATTCCCCGGCTCGTTCCCGACGGTGCGCGGCTTGCGACCCGTCCCCGAGTCGCTGCGGTCCTCGTTTCCGCGTACTCCGGCGGAGTAAGGTGACATGCCGGACGGTCGCTCACGTGGGCGTGTGGGCTCCGGCTCTCGGGAATCGTCGCTGGTTCTCACTCGCCGCGCGCGAGGCGGATTCGTTCTCGCCGAGTCCGGCGGACGAGAATGGAAGGCTGAGCCCGGCCTACACGGTCTCGTGGTGACGGGGAAGGGCTCGGATCCGCTCCACCTGATTCGGGTGGTCGATCAAGGCGACGGCTACGTGCTTCGCCACGGGATCGCGGGCGACGGCGAGGAGGTAGCCCGGTCCTCGCGACCTCCTGGAGGGCGGATGGGAGTGGCGGGGACGTCGATATTGCGAGAGGACGGCCGCCTGTTCCGGATCGTCTCCCGAGGGACACGGACGGCGTCGTACGGGCTCGCCGACTGGGATTCGCCGGGCGCGTTCTTCGAGGCTCGCCCGGTGACGCGGGGATGGCGATTCGTTCCCACCCTTGCCGGCTCGCTGCTGGCAGGGGCGGAGCCGGTGCTCATCGTGTTCGCAGCCGAAATCCTCGACGGCGAGGGGAGCGGCGCCGATTCCCCGATGCAGTTCCGCGCGGTCGGATCGGCGGGACCGCCGAGGAAGGGACGGAATGCAGCAGGATCGTGACGGGTTCGGACCGAGGCGTCGGCGTCGAGGGCGACGAAGTCGAGGGCACCGTCCCCCGACCGCGAACGGGCGCGCTCCCGTCGCGGTCGCGGGGGCGGTCACGCAGACTCCCCAACGCGCTGCGGAGTCCCTCGAGATCGTCGGGGTACTCCAAGTGGTTCCGGCCGGACAAGGGTTTCTCCGCTCGCCGCGCTCGGATTACAACGCGGATCCGTCGGATCCCATCGTGCCGCGAGAGCTGATCCAGCAGCACGGCCTCGAGACGGGAGTGGAGCTGCGAGGGATCGGATTCGCTCGCGGGAGGGCGCCGGTCCTCGCCGAGATCCGCGAGATCAACGGCGGCGACCTCGCTTCCTGGGCGCGAAGGACCCCGTTCAAGAACCTGGTCGCCGAGGATCCCACCGAGCGCATCCGCCTCGAGCTGGACCCCTCGGAGATCTCCACGCGCGTCGTGGACCTGATCGCGCCCATCGGCAAGGGTCAGCGCTGCCTCATCGTCGCGCCGCCCAAGGCCGGTAAGACGGTCCTTCTCCAGAAGATCGCCCATTCGATCAGCGAGAACCACAAGGAGATCCACCTGATCGTTCTCCTCGTGGACGAGCGGCCCGAGGAGGTCACCGACATGCGGCGATCGGTGCGCGGGGAGGTGATCGCGTCCTCCTCGGACGAGCTGGCCCGGAACCACGTTCAGGTGGCCGAGATCGTCCTCGAGCGCGCGAAACGGCTCGTCGAATGCGGCGGCGACGTCGTCGTCCTGCTCGACTCGATCACGCGGCTGTCCCGCGCCTACAACTCGGAGCAGAAGGGGTCGGGCCGCGTCCTGTCGGGGGGAATCGACGCGAGAACCATGGAGAAGCCCCGGCGCTTCTTCGGCGCGGCGAGGAAGGCGACCACCGGAGGCTCCCTCACGGTGATCGGGACGGCGCTGGTGGACACGGGGTCTCGGATGGACGAGGTGATCTTCCAGGAGTTCAAGGGGACGGGAAACACCGAGATCGTAATGAACCGGAACCTGTTCGATCGACGGATCTTCCCTGCCATCGACATCTCCCAGACCGGAACGCGGAAGGAGGAGAAGCTCTACGCGCCCGAGGAGTTTCCTCGGGTGACCCTCCTCCGGCGCGCGCTCGCCCCCCTGAAGCCGGCCGAGGCGATGCAGCTTCTCACGGAGCGGATCGCCCGCCATCCCACGAACTCGGAGTTCCTCGCGAATCTTCTCCCCTGATCGCGCAGCGGAGTCCGCCGCGCCGCGCCGCGGCCTCGGCGACGAGCGCGTCGGCGTCCTCGCGCCGCGACAGGTCGGCTCGCAGCTCGAACGCGTTCCCACCCGCCGCCCGGATCGCCTCCACGACCCGCGTGGCAGCGACCGCTTCGGCCCGGTAGTTCACCGCGAGCCTCGTCCCGGCCCGCCCGAGGAGCTCGCAGCACGCTCTCCCGATGCCCCGCGAGCCTCCCGTGACCGGAGCCGCGCGTCCACGAAGATCGATCATCGACCCCTCTGCGCCGACGGTCGCGTTGCGCCGGCCTCGATTCCCGAGCCGGCCTCTCCGGGAAGGACGGCGAGCTGGCCGCAAGCGGCACGCGCCTCGGCCCCGTGGCTGAAGCGGACACTCACCGCGACCTGCTCCGCGAGGAGGCGATCGCGAATCTCGATGACCCGTTTTCGGGGCGGCGGCAGGTAGGGGAGCCAGCCTGGAACCGGGTTGAACGGGATCAGGTTGAGCTTTGCGGGAAGCCCCCGGACGATACGGCCCAGTCGCTGCACGTCCCCGTCGGTGTCGTTGACCTGGTGGAGCAGAACGTACTCGAAGGTGAACCGCTCCTGCGAGTCGGCCGCGAAGCGGCGCAGCGCCTGGAGGAGACGCGCCATCGGATAGCGTCGATTCACGGGCATGAGTCGGTCGCGAACGACGTCCGTGGTGGCGTTGAGTGAAACCGCGAGACGAGGACGCACCGCCTCCCTCGCCAACCTCTCGATGGCAGGTGCGAGGCCCGCCGTGGATACCGTGATACGCCGGCGCGACAGAGCGAACCCTGCCGGGTCGGTGAGGATCCGTACGGCGGCCATCACGGCGTCGTAGTTGTGGAGGGGCTCGCCCATCCCCATGAACACCACGTTGAGCGGCGCGCCGGTGAGGCCGCGGTCCTCGCGGATCCGCGCCACCTGGCCGACGATCTCTCCCGGCCCCAAGTGGCGCACCAGTCCCATCTTCGCGGTGAGGCAGAAGTCGCAGTCGAGGGCGCACCCCACCTGACTCGACACGCACAGGGTGTGGCGCCCTCCGTCGACCATGAAGACGGTTTCGACGCTCCCGCCGTCCGGCAGATCCATCCGGTACTTCACCGTGCCGTCCCCGGCCTCGGCCCGGGCACCGATCCGGCCCGGGTCCACGCGAACCGAGGCGGCCAGCCGCGCGCGGAGCGATCGCGGGAGGTCGGTCCATCGTTCCAGGTCGAGCTGCCCGCGGCCGTACATGGAGCGGTAGATCTGTCCCCCGTCGTACGGACGACACCCATGTGGCGCGATGGTCGCCGCGATCTGCTCTCGGTCGAGTCCGTACAGGTTCGTCAGCGCGGGGAATCGGTGCATGGCGAACGGTCTCCCGACGGAGTCTAACACGGGCTCCGCGACGATCCGGCGCACCCAGCCTGCTTCCGAGACGGCGTTTCCTTGACACTCCCCGATCGAGTCCGGTAGGTTGCTCGGGTTCCGCGGGGCGAGGTCGATCGCATCGCCATCCCCGCAATGAGGACGCGCCGTGAATCGTGACAATCTCGCGTACCTGGCCGGTGGGCTCGCGTTCGGCTTTCTCTTCGGATTCGGAGTCTTCCGGATCTTGGAGCACCGTCCCGCGAAACAGCTCGCCGCCGCAGCGGGTGTCGTTGCCGCCGCGCCCGTCCCCGGGCCCGCGGGTACCATGGCCCCCACGCAGATCGGCCCCGGCGGCGCAGGCGCTCCGATGATCGAGGAGATCAACGGTCTCAAACGCGTGCTCCAGAATGACCCCGGCAACGTTCGAGCGCTCACGCGGCTTGCGAACCTCTACCACGACGCCAACATGTTCCAGCAGGCGATCGGCTTCTACGAGAAGGCCCTGCAGGTGACCCCGACGGACCCGGATGTTCTCACCGACCTGGGCACCTGTCTTCAGGCCATCGGCGAGAACGAGAAGGCGCTCGACTCGTTCAGCCGTGCGCAGAAGGCGGATCCGGCGCACTGGCAGTCGCTGTTCAACACGGTGGTGGTGCTCAGCTTCAAGCTCGGCCGCTTCGATGAGGCCGAAGCGGTTCTGAACCGGCTCGATCGACTCCGCCCATCCTCGCCGGATACAGCCCGGCTCCGCGATGCCCTCGCTTCGGAGCGCGCGAAGCGGGCGGGTCCCTGATTCGGCTTTCTTCCGCCCCGTTCGATTCGAACCTCCTTCTCGCGGATCCCCGCCCGCCGCATGCCCGGGCCCACCCCGGATTGCTCCCTCCGGATCGTGGACCCTATATTCGCCGCCGGTGCGCATGGCCGGACCGCGGAGAGCCTTCGGGGGGTAGTCCGCCGGGGGGGCCGCGTGCCGGATCGGGGCGGACATGGACCCTCGGCAAGTGGCGTCGCTTCACGAGAAGGCATCCGAGCACTACGTGCGCGGCGAGTATGCCGAAGCGGTTGCCGCGTGGAAGCAGCTCCTGCTCGTCGACCCGCACGATGAGAAGGCGCAGGAGGGGGTTCGGATGTCGTCCCTCCTCGCCGACAGCACGGACGAGCTGCCCGACTTCCCCGCACCCACGTTTCCCGAGGATGAGCCCCGCGAACCGGACGGATTGATGACGCGGCTCCACGAGGTCGAGCTGCGGATCGAGGCGGGGGACTTCCACGGCGCCATTCGCTCCGCGGAGGAACTCTGCGCTGAGCACGCAGACGATCCCGACGTGCTCTCCACGCTCGCGCAGGCGTACGCGGCCGCGGGAGATTCCGAGCGTGCGGCCGAGACGACAGCCAAGCTCCTGTCGCTCGACCCCGCCTACGCCGAGGCGGCCAAGCTGCTCGAGGAGTGCCGTCAGGTCTCCCCGCCGCAGTCGACCCTTGGGATGGTCGTGCTGCGGGACGGCCGCGAAGGCGAGCCGGAAGCGCTGCTCCCCGGCGAGGCCGATCTGCTCGCCGAGCCCAGGCTGGCTCCGCCCGCGCCGGTCGCGGAGCAAGCGGCTCGAGGCCGGGCGAACGAGTACCGACCTCCTCCCAAGGACCACTCCTCGCGGCGCGAGGCCGGGCCGGGTGGCCCCGACGCTCCGGCCGAGGCGCAGCGCGAATCGGTCCCCTCGAAGCCCGCTCCGGCGCCCCAAGGGGAATCCCGGAGCGAGGATCCCGCCGCGGCCGCCCTGAAGCAGCGGGTGTCGGAGCTCTGGGTCCTGGCGAAGGGCGCGGCGGCGAAGGGGGAGGACGACGAGGCGCTCGGCCTGCTCTCGCGGCTTCTCATCCTCGACGAACGGAACCAGGACGCCATGGCCCTCGAAGAAGAGGTTCGCGCGCGCGTCGAGAACGAGGCGAGGAAGATCCAGGAGTGGGTCGAGGAAGGTGCACGCTGTTTCGACGAGGGTCGGATCGAGGAGGCGCGTCAGCTTTTCCTCAAGACCCTGGAGCGCGCTCCGACCCATCGCGAGGCGTTGGTCTTCCTCGAGAGGGTCGACCACCAGCTCTCGAAGCACCGCGAGACGACGCCGGCCGTTTCCGCCTCCCGCGGAGCCGCCGAGCTGGGCGAGCCGGCCAGCACCCCGTCGGCAGCCGTGGCCGTGCCGCAGTCCGGGACGCCCGAGCCGGAACCCTTCGATCTGGAGCCCGGGGCGGACTACGGCGACCTTGGCTCCGAGCCCCAGGCAGCGCAGCCGGCGCAGGTACACGCGCCGGCGGCGCCGTCCCGAAGGTCGAGGTTCCACCTTCCCGGTCGAAGGGCGATGCTGCTCGGCGCTGCCGGAATCGGGCTCCTGACGGGCTGTGCGGTCCTCGCGTGGTGGCTATCGAGACCCGGCGACTCTCCGGCGGCAGAAGCGTCCGTGGCGGCGCCTCGCGGGCGATCCGCACCCGCCGCCGGGAATGTCCGACCTGACCGCCTTCCGGGGCCGAAGTCGAAGAGCACCGGCGAACCGGTGACGCCGCCCCGAGCCGGCGCCGACGACGCAGCGAAGCGGGTCGTGGACGAGATGGCGCGCGGCGAGCGGGCCATGGCGGCGGGCCGGTACGACGCCGCGATTCTCGCATTCGACAGCGTCCTTGGGGTTCAGCCGGATCACGAGGAAGCGAGGCGAAGGCTGCTCGACGCGGGCGAAGCGTACAGGAGAGGCAAGGCCGACACCGAGCAGTTCGGAAAAGCGCGACGCGCGTTCGAGACGGGGGAGTACGAGTCGGCGCTTCGGATGTTCTACCGCCTGCCCGAGGGGACGGTGGACGCGTCGCGGCTCGGCCTGTGCAAGGCGGCGGGATGGTACAACCTCGGATTGATCGCCCTGCGCGCGGCGGATTGCGGGCAGGCTGTCTCCCACTTCGCGGAAGCCGCCGCGCTTCTTCCCGCCGATCCGGAGGTGCGCCGGGCGCGGACGCTCGCCGCCGCGTGCCAGAGCCGGCGCAAGGACCGCGCCTACTACGATATCGTGGAGAGCCTTCCGTTCCGGGATCTTTCGGACTGAGCGGCCCCGATGCCGTGGCCGGCGGCCCCGCGCACGAGATCGCCCCTCGCGGAACCGTCAGTGCCGGAAGTGCCTTCGCCCGGTGAAGACCATCGTCATGTCGTGCTCGTCCGCCGCGGCGATCACCTCGTTGTCGCGCACGGAGCCGCCGGGCTGGACGACCGCCCTCACGCCGGCCTTCGCGGCAGTGTCGATGCCGTCGCGGAAGGGGAAGAAGGCATCCGAAGCCATGGCGGTGCCCGCGAGCGGGGCCTGCGCCTTCTCGATCCCGATGCGCGCGGAGTCCACGCGGCTCATCTGGCCCGCGCCGATCCCCAGCGTGCGGTCGCTTCGCGCGTAGACGATGGCGTTGGACTTCACGTGCCGACAGACGACCCACGCGAACTGAAGCGCGCGCCAGTCGTCCTCGCTCGGCTGGCGCCGCGTCACGACGCGCCCATGGCGGACGGGCTCTCCCAAGGTGTCCCAGTCCTGCGCCAGCAGGCCGCCTCGGATCCGCCGGAGATCCCACCCCGCGGGGGCCGCCGTGGACAGACCGCCGGTGACGAGCACGCGGAGGTTCTTCTTCGAGGCGAGGATCTCCCGGGCCGCCGGCTCGACCTCCGGCGCGACGACGCCCTCGTAGAACGCCTCGACGATCGCCTCTGCGGCCGGAGCGTCCACCGCGCGGCTGAAGGCGATCACCCCCCCGAACGCGCTCACCGGATCGCATTCGAGCGCACGGCGAAACGCGGCGGCGGGCTCGGGTCCCAGGGCGACCCCACAGGGGTTCCCGTGCTTGACGATCACGCACGCGCCCTCGCGCAGGTCGGACGCGAGGGCGAGGGCGGCGTCGAGGTCGAGGATGTTGTTGAACGAAAGCTCCTTCCCCTGGATCTGCGCCGACGATGCGACGGTCGGACCCGTCGCATCCGCCTCGCGATAGAACGCAGCGCTCTGATGCGGGTTCTCTCCGTACCGCAGATCCTGGATCTTCCCGAAATCGAGGACCAGTCGGCCGGGGAACCGGGATCTCGACTCGTCGGCGCCGGACGCGCCGGCCAGATAGGCGTGGATGGCCGCGTCGTAGGCGCTCGTGTGCGCGAACGCCTTCGCCGCGAGCCGTCTCCGGATCTCTCCGGCAATCGGTTCGCCGTCTCGCACAGACTGGGTGACGACCCCGTAATCCAGAGGGTCCACCACGACCACCACGTCGGGGTGGTTTTTCGCCGCGGCCCGCAGCAGGCTCGGACCGCCGATGTCGATCATCTCCACGACATCGTCGAAGCTCGCGTCCGCGCGGGCCGCGGTTTCGGTGAACGGGTAGAGGTTGACCACCACCAGGTCGATCGGGCGGATCCCGTGCCGCGCCAGCGCGTCCATGTGGCCCGGGTTCGATCGGATCGCGAGGATCCCGCCGTGGATCCGAGGATGGAGGGTCTTGACGCGCCCGTCGAGCATCTCCGGGAAACCGGTGTACTCCTGCACCTCCACGACCGAGATGCCGTTTTCGTGGAGCAGACGCGCCGTCCCGCCGCTCGACAGGACCTCGACGCCGGCCGCCTGGAGATCCCGGCCGAGCGAGACGATCCCATCCTTGGAGAACACGCTCAGAAGCGCTCGTCGAATCACGGTGCTCATTTCGTCCTCGAAGGACAGCGCGATCGGTTGGCGAATTCCGAGAAACCCAGGAGAGCGTGAGGCCCGAAACAGGCGCGCGGGTCCTCCCGTTTCGCGGACCGTCGGCCGAGCGGGGGAGTTCCCATTGCTTTCTAACGCCGGTACGTGCGGGTCGAGCGCAGGTACGGGGTCTTCCCCAGGTCTCCGCCTCCGCGACCCCACCCGGTGAGCCACGCGCGAACGACGTCGGTCACCGTCCTCGAGTACGACAGCGACGCAACGGCGAACGGAACGGACCGATCGTCGAAGGCCGTGGGATCGGGGGGAGTTCCCGCCTCGGCGTACGCGCGCGCCAGCTGCCGGTCCTCGTCGCGGGAGCGATCGAGGATCCGAAGGGCGTAGCCGCGGGCGTCGTCTCGTGCCAGGTCCGGATCCTCGTGGCCGTAGAAGACCAGCGGGAAGCGGTCCGCGCGAGACTCGCAGAAGCGGCCGAAGTCCGAGTACCGGCTGGCTCCCTCGGGCCCCGCCGCCACCGGCGGAAAGCCTGCATCGGACACGAAGTGAGCCACCTCTCCGAATCGCCGCGCCAGGTCCCGGAAGGACGCGGGCTTCCCGACGGTCTGGGCCAGGGACTCGATCTGCCGGGCGATCTCCTGCTCCAGCGTCCCCGACTGCCAGGGCGGGCGATGGGCCGGCCCGTCCTCACCGGTCATGGGCAAGAGGGCGCCGCGGAGGAGATCCTCTCGATGCCGCTCCAGCGCGAGACGGAGCGAGGGGGGCATCAACCGGACCGCCTCGTCGACGACGCGGACCCTGGTCTGGGGATTCCACGCGAACACGCTGCCCGAGCCGTGCAGGAGCACGGCCCACGCGATCCCTCCCGCCATCCAACGCATGATGCGCCTCATGGAAGCGGGATTGTAGACGGACCGGCCCGGCGGTGGCAACGCGGTCAGGGTTTCTTCGGACTCCCTTTCGGGGCTCCGTTCGAAGCCGGAGGTCCGCCGCGCAGAGGCATGACGAGGCTGCCTTGCTGCGCTTGATACAGAAGGAGGTTGACCACCATGAGGCGATCGTTGTTCACGACCAGCGGATTGACTTTCGAGTCGCCCAGGGTGGGATCGAGGGCGATCGCCCGCACGAACGCATCCACGGAATCGTCGTAGTTCCGCATGTAGTCGTGAACCGTGCCGATGTTGTACCAGGCAAAGGCGTTGTTGGGATCGATCTTCTTCACTTTCTCGAACTCGGCGAGCGCTCCGGAGAAGTTGCCCCGCTGGAGCTTGACCGTCCCCAGATTCATCAGGAAATCGATGTTCGTCTTGTCCTGGTCCAGCGCGGCCTTGAAGAGCGTCTCCGCGTCCTTCAGGAAGTTCCGCCGGCCGACAACGACGCCGAACGCGTTGAGGTCGGCAGGCGTCGCCTTTCCGGAGGCCACGAGGTCGAGATAGCGAAGTCCGTTCGGATCTTGCGCGATCGGACCCTTCCGCAGACGGCTCTCGAGCTTCGAGAGCGCGGCGGGGATCTTCACCGGCGGTGGCTGCGCGGCGTCCGCGATCGGCTGCTGCGGCGCGGGAGCCGGGGCGGGGGACTTCGCCGCCGGGGACGGGACGGCCGACGGGGGAGCGGAAGGGGTGCCCTGAGGCGGAGGGACGGGCGTCGAAGTCGTGCCGGGAGAGGCTGCCTGCGGGGCGGGCGTCGGGCCGGGCTGCGTCGGGACCGGCTTCACCGGAGCGGGCTGCGCCGGCGCAGGCTGCGTGGGGACGGGCTTCGCGGGAGCGGGCTGCGTCGGCGCAGGCTGCACGGGAGCGGGCTGCACGGGAATCGGCTGCCCCGCCGGCGGAGGGGGCTCGGCCTCGTCCGGGGGCTCCTCCCCTTCCTCCTCCGGTTCTTCCAACTGTTCTTCCTGATCCGCGTCCGGGGACGGCGGAACCTGCTCGTCGTCCGGGGGCTCGGGTGGAGTCTGGGAGCCAGCGAGCGCCGAGCCGTGGGCGAACACGACGAAGGCCAGCGCGGCGACGGCGGCGGCCGAAAGAAGCCAACCGAGAATCCGACGGATTTTCATGGGGTCCCCGACGAGCCGCGGGCTCACCGCCCGGGCCGGGCTTTTAGATGCACGTTCCGGTTTTCGATCACGAGGCGCAACTCGACCTCGGAGCAGCCGGACTTCTCGCGGAGCCGCTGCGCTTGCACGGAGATTCCTCGGATGAAGGACTCGAGCGAGACCTGGGAATTCAGTACGCCCACCTTGCGGCGAGCTTCGAGGAAGCACTCGTGGAGGATCTGGAGCGCCTCGCGCTGATTGGTCAGGTCCCGCAGGTGGCACGTGGTCACGACGCGCTCGCCCGCACCCTTTCCCTGCCGGTCGAGGAGCGCGGGCGCCGGCCGATTCCCCTCCTCGATGCTGCGCAGCGTCTTCGCCCAGTGCTCGGACAGGCTGTTGAAGCGGCTCACGATGGCGTTGTAATGAAAGCGGTGCGCGTACTTCCGGATGGGGGCGTTCGCGTACCGCCGGATGAGCTGCTCGAACTGCGTTCGCATCTCGAACGGCTGCCGCGGGATCGCCCCGGAGAAGAACATGTCGTACTGGAGCTTGAGCTGCCGGATGCCGTCCTCGAGGCGAGCGAGATCGGCTTCGATTCGGGAAGGAGAACCGCTCTCCACCACTTCGGACCTCGTCTGGCAGACGATACGAGAATCGTCGCACTTGCGCCTGGAAGAGTATAGTTTTGGCCCCGAGACGGTGCAAATGAAGCGAGCCCGGAAGAATCCCCGCGCGGAGCGAGACGAGCGAGGCGAGGCGCTCCGGAGAATACCGGCTGTCTCGCGCGTAAAGGGCGTGCCCGCCTGGCATGCGCTGGCGCGCCAGGCGGGACCCGCGCTGGCGACGGATCTGGTTCGAGAGGAGCTCGACGCGATTCGAACCCGCGTCCTCGCCGGCGGGATTCGCGGCGACGCGCTGCGGCGTGCGATCACCCCCGCCGCCGTCATCGCCCGCGCGCGGGAGGCGGCGCGCGTCGTTCTGGCTCCTTCGCCTCGGACGGTGATCAACGCGACGGGGATCGTGGTCCATACGAACCTGGGTCGCTCGTTGCTCTCCGAAGATGCGGCGCGACGTCTGTCGCGGGTTTCCGCGGCGTACATGGACCTCGAGTACGACCTCGCGGGCGCCTCGCGCGGCAGCCGCTCGGCGCATCTCGAGCCGGTTCTGGCCCGGCTGTTCCCGGGCCGAGCCGCCGCCGCGTTCAACAACAACGCCGCCGCCATCCTGATCGCCCTGCGCGCGCTGGCGCAAGGCAAGGAAGTGATCGTCTCCCGGGGCGAGCTGGTGGAGATCGGGGGGTCCTTCCGCGTGCCGGAGATCCTCTCGGCGTCGGGGGCGCGCCTTCGCGAGGTGGGCACCACCAACCGCACGCGCGTCGCGGACTACGAGAGCGCGCTCTCGCCGCGCACCGGCCTGTTGCTGAAGGTCCACACGAGCAACTTCAAGATCGTCGGGTTCGCGGAAGAAACCTCGATCGCCTCCCTCGCGGCGCTCGCCCGGCGAGCCGGAGTTCCGCTGGTCGTCGATTGGGGGAGCGGCGATCTGGTGGATCTGGGTCCTTTGGGAATCCACGACGAGATGCCCGTGAGGGCCATCCTCGAGGCGGGCGCGGATCTCGTCACCTTCAGCGGAGACAAGCTGCTGGGCGGTCCGCAGGCGGGACTCGTGATCGGCCGCGAGGACCTGGTGGCCCGTATGCGCCGCGATCCGATGGCCCGCGTGTGCCGTCTGGACCGGCTTCTGATCTGCGCTCTCCGGGAGACCCTCGTGTCGTACCTGCGCGGTCGCGCGTTCCAGGAGGTCCCGACCCTCCGGATGCTCGCCCTCGGCCCCGAGGAGATCGGTCGTCGCGCCGAGGTGGTGGCCCGCCAGGCGGGCCGGGGCGCCGGCGCGTCGTCACGCCTGAGCCTGATCGCGGGGGTGTCCCGCACCGGGGGGGGATCGTCGCCCACCGGTGAGCGGCCGACGCGACTGCTGGCGGTCGAGGGGCTTCGAGGCGACGCGGGATTCCTGGAGCGGGCGCTGCGAGTCGGTGATCCTCCGGTCATCGGGCGCATCCACGAAGGGAAGCTCCTGCTCGACCTGCGGACGGTGATTCCGTCGCAGGACCGGGTGCTCGCGAGGCGCCTCGGCGCGGCTCTGCGCGAGGAGGCTGGGGTGAAGCGCTCGGGGGGGACGCGAGGGCGGGCGCGGCGAGCTACACGTTGAATCGGACCTGCACGACGTCGCCGTCCTGCACGACGTAGTCCTTCCCCTCGACCCTCAGGGTTCCCTTGTCGCGGCAGGCGGCCCACGCGCCGGCTGCGACCAGGTCCTCGTAGCGGATGACCTCCGCGCGGATGAAGCCCCGCTCCAGGTCGCTGTGGATCACCCCCGCCGCGCTCCGGGCGTTCGTTCCGGCACGGATCGTCCAGGCCCGGCACTCGTCGTCTCCGACCGTGAAGAACGAGATGCGACCGAGGAGGTGGTACGAGCCGCGGATCATCCGCACCAGCGCCGGCTCGGCGATCCCCAGGTCGGCCTGGAACGCGGCGGCGTCGGCCGCATCGAGCTGGGAGATCTCCGCCTCGATCTTCGCCGAGAGCGCCACGACCTCGGTGTTCGGCTTGTCCCGCAGGTGCGAGAGGCCGAAGGCGTCCGCTCCCTGCGAGAGCTTCGAGGCGTCCGCCTCGTCGGCGTTGACCACGACGATGAGCGGCTTCATCGAGAGGAAGGTGTATCCCCGCAGCCTCCGGATCTCCTCGTCGGTGAAGGTCAGATCGCGCAGCGGCGTCTCCTTCTCGAGCGCCTCCATGCAGCGCCGGAGCGTCTCGAGCTCGTTCCGGTCCTCGTCCTTGTGGCTCTTCTTGACGATCGCCTCGAGCTTTTCGATCCGTCGCCCGGCGATGGTGTGATCGGCCAGGACGAGCTCCGTCTCCATCGTGGCCACGTCCCGTGCCGGGTCGAGCGCCCCCTCGGTGTGCGGAATGGTTTCGTCCCGGAACCCGCGGACCACGTGGGCGAGCGCATCGACGACGCGAAGCTGCTCGAGAGGGAGCGCCTCCGCGGCCTCGCCCTTCCCGACGCCGGCGAGGTCCACGTACTCGACCGTCGCGGGGGTGAACTTCTTCGGGTGGTACATCGCCCCCAGCCGGTCGAGGCGGGCGTCGGCGACCTTGGCGACGCCGACCAGCGCCTCGCCCCGTCCGACGTGCGCCGGCACCACGGCCCCCGTCGCCAGGCGGAAGATCGTGGTCTTGCCCGTTTGCGGAAAGCCGAACAGCCCGATGCGCATGGAGCCCCCCCGGAACCACCGCAGCATAGCGACCGCACGGACGTGGATCAACGCCAAGGAGACGGGGATAGTTCCCCGGCGCGCTGATCGACGCGTTTCTGATCCGACCATGACAACCCGCGTTGCGGATGGACCGGTCCGCCGGCCCGTCCGCAGCGCGGGGCGGGGGTCCGGGGGCCTGCCGCCCCCGGAATCCCAATCTTGTTGACAGCGACGAACGATCGCCGCGCCCGCACCCGCTCCCACCGAGGAGGCGTCGCAGGAGATCTCGCCACCACCCCGATCCAAGCCGTTGACGCCCCCAACCCCCGCTGGTAAAGTGCGACTTTCCGGTGAAGGAGACGCAGGCGGGGCGTGGCGCAGTCCGGTAGCGCACCTGCTTTGGGAGCAGGTGGTCGGAGGTTCGAATCCTCTCGCCCCGACCATTGCTCCCGATCGAATCGCGGTTCTTGCGCGTGTAGCTCAGTCCGGATAGAGCACCAGCCTCCGGAGCTGGGAGTCGCAGGTTCAAATCCTGCCACGCGCACCATTTTTCTCGCGACCGGCTCGGCGCGCTGTCCCACGCCCGGACCCTTGCAGCCCGCGGACCTCCGCGCTACATTCCGCTCGCTCCTCCCGGGCGACGGCTCGGGGCCGCGGAGCGAAAGCGCCACCCTCGAATCAAGCCGCGGAGGCAGAGTAGGATAGGGGCGACGCGCCTGTAGCTCAGGCGGAAAGAGCAGCGGCCTTCTAAGCCGCGGGTCGGGGGTTCGAGTCCCTCCAGGCGCGCCATCGAGGCCGCCCGATCGAAAGGTGTGGTGAGTGTAGCTCAGTCGGTAGAGCTCCAGACTGTGGATCTGGCTGTCGTGGGTTCAAATCCCATCACTCACCCCAGTTTGTAGATTCGGATTCTCCGTTCCCGTGCTGCTCGCGGACCTCGTCGAGCGACGTCGTTGGGGAGTGCTCCGCGCGATCTGCCGCTGGCTTCGGGAAGCGGCCTCCATTGCGAGAGGCTTCCTGCGCCGGGCTTGCCCGAACTTCGTGTCGCCACCGACACCGAGCCCAGATGGACCACGCAATTGATCTCCGGCGCGTCGACACGAGTGGCCTTCTTGGAGATTCCAACAAGAGGTGACGGCGATGGCAACGGTCAACTTCAGCGTCCCCGAGGAGGTGAAGAAAGCCTTCAATAGGGCTTTCGCCGGAACGAGCAAGAGCGCTGTGATCGCGGACTTGATGCGCGATGCGGTCCGGCGCCAAGAGCGCCTCGAGTCACGGCGCCAGGCCCTTCGACGGATCGCGGCTCGCCGTCACGCGAGGAGAGCGGTGAGCGCATCCCCGATCCGTAGCGCTCGCGCGAAGGGACGAACGTGATCCCGCTGACGCTCGAACGCGAGCGTTGTGGTGAACTGGTTCCATCCGACCCTGCACGAACCGGACCTGCCTCAGGCCCGAGCGATCCAGAGACCCGTGCCTCCGACGGGATCACACACTTCCAGCCCCGGCACTGGCTTGCGGGCGGTTCTGGTGCGGTTGTCGCGCACGACGGCGCGACGCGATGTGGCAGACCTCTGTCCGCTGGATGTGGAAACGGTGGATACCCCTTACGCTGACCTGCGAGCTGCGGCGCTCTCGTCCCGGTTTTCCCGTCATCTCTTCGACACCCCCTACCACGCCGTCGCGCTGAGTGTGCTCGGCTGCGTGCTGGTCACCGTCGACGCCAGGTACTTCGCGAAGGCCCAGGACGCCGGCCGGATCCTGCGACTTTCCGGCTGGGAGGGGTGACGCACCGACGAGTTCTCACGCGGCCCAGCTCCTGGCCCTGCCCGCATCGGCTCCCCCTTGACGGCCGGTCTGCTCGATCTATACTGTACTAGTACAGCGATACACCGCCGGATGGCGGAAGGAGAGACGGCATGGTGCGAGGACTCCGCGTCGATCCCCGGGACGCGGTGCCCATCTGGAAACAGATCGAGCACGGACTGCGCCGGCTGGTGGCCTCGGGCTCCCTCGAGCCCGGGGGCGCCGTGCCTTCGGTGCGGGACCTTTCCCGGGATCTCAGGGTGAACCCGGCCACGGTGGCCAAGGCGTACCAGCGTCTCGCCGACGCCGGTGTGCTGGCCGTCCGGCGCGGCGAGGGGACGTACGTGGCCGAGGCGCCGCCTTCCCTGGCGCGCGGCGAGCGCAGCCGGATCCTGAACGACGGGGCGACCCGCTACGCGAGCCTCGCCGTGACCGTCGGCGCGAACCCCGACGAGGCGGTGGACGAGCTCCGCGAGGCGTGGAAGAAGCTCGAACGTACGGCGACAAGGAGGGATTCCCGATGAGTGGTCCCGACTCGGGCTCGACGGCGGCCCCGATCGCGGTGGAGCGTCTCACGGTTCGCTACGGGAAGAGCGTGGCCGTGGACGACGTGAGCTTCTCCGTCCCGAAAGGCTCCGTGTACGCGCTGCTGGGACGAAACGGCGCCGGCAAGTCCTCGCTGGTCCGCTGCCTTCTCGGGCAGCGCAAGCCGGATCGCGGCCGCGCGCTCCTCCTGGGCCTCGACGCGTGGGGGCAGCGAGCCCGCGCCATGGCGCGCACCGGCGTGGTGCCCGAGGAGCCCGACGCGCCGCCGGGAATGACGGCGGACCGGATCGCGAGGTTCTGCGCGCGGTTGTATCCGGGCTGGGACGGCGATTCGGTGGCCGAGCGCTTCCGCAGGTTCGCGATCCCGACGGGCCTTCCGTTCGGGCGGCTGTCCAAAGGCCAGAAGGGGCTGGTCTCGCTCGCGCTCGCCCTCGGGCACCGTCCGGAGGTTCTGGTGCTCGACGATCCGACGCTGGGGCTCGACATCGCCGCCCGCCGGTCGCTCTTCTCCGAGCTGGTCGGCGACCTGGCCGACCGCGGCACGACGGTGCTCGTGACGACCCATGACCTGACGGGCATCGAAGGGATCGCCGACCGGGTCGGGATCTTGAAGGAGGGACGGCTCGTGGTGGACGACGAGACCGAGGCGCTCAAGGAGCGCCACGCCGATACGTCGTCGGCCCTCGAGGACATCTTCCTCGCCGTCACCGGCGAGCGAGCCGGAGGCGAGCGATGAGAGGCGTACTGGTGGTGGCTGCGCGCGAGGTCACGGAGCGACGGACGATCCTCCTGGCGTCCCTGGTCGCCGGGCTGATCCCGTTCGTCAGCCCGCTTCTCCCCGGGGTGCGCGCCGACCAGATCGGCGAGGCGCGCGATGCCCTGGCCCTCGTGCTCGCTGCGGCGTTCGGACTGGGATCGAGTCTGCTGCTCGGAGCCACCGTGGTGGGGAGGGATCTGGCCGAGGGGAGGCTCTCGTTCGACTTCGCGCGCCCGCTGGGCGGCGGGACCATCTGGGCGGGCAGGTTCGCCGGTGCGCTGGCCGTCACGCTCCTGGCCACCGCGCTCGTGCTCTTTCCCACGAGCGCCGTGGGCGGCGGGGTCTTCGCTGCCGCGTTCCGGCGGATCGTCTCCGTCTCGCTGCCCGTCCTTCTTGCGGGCGTTCTCCTGCTCCTGCCGCTGGCCCACGCGGCCGGCGTGGCGTTTCGCTCGCGCTCGGGCGTGCTGGCCGCCGACCTGGCGTGCGGGACGGTCGTGCTGCTCCTGTGCGCCACGGCGGCGAAGCGCCTGTTCGACGGCTTCGCGCTCGACCTGCTGCGCGTCTCGGCGATGTTCCTGCTCGCGCTGGGCATCTTCGCGCTCTGGATCGCATCGATCGTCCAGGTGGCGGTGGGGCGCACGGACCCGCGCAGGGGACACCGGGTGCTCTCGATGACGCTCTGGGGGATCCTGCTGGCCGTGGTCCTGGGCTTTCAGGCGTACACAGGTTGGGTCGTTTCCGCCGATCCCAGCGATCTAGCCGAGGCGGCGGGAATCGGTTCGCCCCGGGGAGACTGGGCGTTCGCGAGCGGGTCGACGCCGGGGCGGGGCGACTACCACCCGTCGTTTCTCCTCGACGTGTCGTCGGGCCGCTTCCTGCGCCTGGGCGGGGATCCGATGTGGGGCCGGAACGAGCGGTTCTCGGCCGACGGCCGTCGCGCGGCATGGCTCCATGCGGACGGCCCGCGGAACTTGCGCGTCGAGGTCATGGTCGCGGACCTCCAGAGTCCGCAGCCGCGGGCGCGCGAGACCAGGATCTCCTTCCCCAACCCGTGGGTCGAGATCGCGCTGGCCGCGGACGGAGGGCGTCTGGCGGCCGTTCACGAAAAAACTCTATCCGTGTTCGACGTCGACACCGGCAAGACGCTCGCCGCGGTCCTGCTCCCGTTCGCCGACGCGCAGATCTGGAGGCTGGACGTCGCGTTCGCGGGTCCCGATCGCGTGAAGGTCATTCGCATCGACGGCGGGAAGCTCTCGCTCGTCGAGCTCGACGTGCAGGAGCGGCAACTCGGCCCCGTGGTCGAGGCGACCGTCGAGGCGGAGCTTCCGCGCCCATCGTGGAGCCCGAAGCGAGACCGGCTCCTCGTCCGAGACCTGCAGGGGCGTCAAGGCGCATGGCTGCTCGACGGGAGCGACGGGTCGATCCTCGCCGCCCTGGCCCCGTCCGGTGCGGCGGCCCGCTCGTCGCGCTTTCTCGCCGATGGACGGATCGTCGTCGCCGAGTCGGAGAGCGGGACGGTGCGCCTCGTGGTGTACTCGCCGGACGGGGTGGAATCGAAACGCATCGATCTCGGCAGGTTCGGATTGGCGCGGCTCGTCGGGGAAGGCGCTCCCGGCGAGATCCTGGTGGCCGTGCGATCCGCTCCGGCCGGGCCCGCGGCCGACGGCGCGCGGATCGTGGCGGCGAGCATCGACTCCGGGACGGTGCGCGAGGTGGCGAGCGGGCTGAATCCGCTCTCCGCGTTCTGGGGGATCGACGCTGCTACGGACGCTTCCGAGCCCGGTAGCGCCGCGACGACGCTCTTCGTTCGGAGCAGCGCGATCGTGCGGCTGGACCCGCGAACCGGGGAAGAGCGCACGGTCGCCGGCCGTCCGAGGGGATGACGATCGCGGCCTTTCCGCGCGCCGGACGACCTGGTGGGGCTCCGGCGACGGCTGGCGCCGGCTCATGCGGCCGAGGTCGCGACGGTCCGCGCCTGGTCGCTGTTCTTTCAAGAAGCTCCGAGGTCATCCAACCCGGCAGCGCCGGGGGCGTGAAGATGCATCGCAGAGTCGTCTCGTCACGATTCGGCCGTACACGAGAGAGGCCCCCGAGAGAGTCATCGGCGAGGCGGCCGCCAGGCTCCCCGCGAATCTCAAGAGCCGTCACGTCGAGACGCCGTGGGTGAAGATCGTCGCGTTCCGCAACTTCGTCGTCCACGAGTACTTCGGCCTCGACTGGCCGATCGTCCGGGACACGGCGAAGGAGCTGGTGCCCGAGCTGCGACGGCGGGGATCCGCGATTCTCCAGGCTGAATACCCAGATTCCACGGAGGTGCGCCGCGTGAATGTGGATGACCTTCACGCGGTAACCGACGGGGTTCGACCAGTTCGGTTCGAGTCATGCCCCGCGGTTACAGCAGCTCGTCGCTGAAGATTCCCCCGGGGTGATGGCTTCGCTTCGGTTCTTGATCTTCGGTCCCTCGCGGGGCCGGGCCGCGGTTCGAGGCTGAATCGTTCGGGATTTCTGGGTAGGGAACCTGCGGTAGAATCCCCGGCGCTGGCTGCGAGTCCCGCAGCGGGGCCGATCCGAGACGAACAGGCGAGGAGGACGACGATGAAGCAGATCGGATGTCGGGACATGGGAGTCGACTGCAACTTCGTGGCGAAGGGAAACGACGACGAGCAGATCAAGAAGGACCTGTGGGCCCACGCCGAGAAGTCCCACGCGGACGTGGTCAAGAGCCTCACCCCGGAGATGAAGAACCAGATGGCCTCGAAGATGGACGCGCTGCTCCGCAAGTAGGCGGTGCGCGCGGCGAAGGAACCCGCCGCGCCGGGCCGGGCGCTTCCGTGGTCTCCCCGGCCCGGCTTTGCGACCCGATCAAGGGCAGGGGTTCGTGTTCACTCGTTCCCGGCCCGAGCTGTCCCGCCCCAGGCTACCCTCGACGCCGTCCTGAACTCCGGTCACCAGCGAGAAGACCGTGTTTCCCACCGGAGGAGCGTCGAAGTCCTCGACCCAGTTCGACAGCGCGCCGCAGAACCGGTCCGCCAGAGAATTCGAGCCTGGCGGCTGCGTGTAGCTTCCCCCGGCGCGCAGCACGTCGAGGTCGCCCTCGTACACGTTCCAGGAGCTCGGTCCCAGCTCTGCCTGCCACTCGATGAAACCCGGGTCCGTGAAGAGGATGAGGATCGTCCCGTCGTCCAGGTCGCAGACATCGCCCTCTTCGTCATGGTCGAGGTCGTGCTGGTTCGGGTTGTGATCGAAGAAGCAGTTGTCGCAGGCATCGCCGACGCCGTCGCGATCGAAGTCCGACTGGTTGGCGTTGTAGTCGTTCGTACAGTTGTCGCAGACGTCGCCCACCCCGTCCGAGTCCGTGTCGGTCTGATCGGAATTCGGGACCAGCTGGCAGTTGTCGCAGGAGTTTCCCACGCCGTCGTGGTCGACGTCGTACTGGCTGGGATTGTAGGCGAGGCGGCAGTTGTCGCAGACGTCGCCGAATTGGTCCTGGTCCGCGTCGGCCTGATCCTGGTTCCAGGAGACCGGGCAGTTGTCGCAGGCGGACCCGACCCCGTCGAGGTCGGCGTCGCCCTGATCGGGGTTCGGAATCCCGCCGCAGTTGTCGCAGGCGTCGCCGACACCGTCGCTGTCCCCGTCGAACTGGAACGGCGTGAAGCTCATGCAAAGTGGGAGGTAGTGCAACGCGCAAGGGCCATAGTAATACCAGAATTCGTTGTAAACCGTCGGACAGATGTCCCCATCCGCGCAAACCCCATCCCCGTCCACGTCGTTGAAGGGATCGAGCGGACAGGAATCGCAGGCATCGGCGAGACCGTCTTGATCGCTGTCTCGTTGATCCGGATTGGCGACCGGGCAGTTGTCCACGTCTCCGCAGATTCCGTCGCCGTCCGCATCGTTCGTTGGATCGATGGGACACGCATCGCACGCGTCGCCGATCCCGTCATGATCGTCGTCCGTCTGCTCCGGATTCCCGACGATCGGGCAGTTGTCACATGTGTCCGACACGCCGTCGATATCGCCGTCCGTGTCCACGGCGCAACCGATCCGGGCGAAGAGAACTCTGGAGCCATCGGCACGGTCGTCTGTCCAAGCCACTCCATATTCGCTTCCCGTCCAGACCAAAGAAGGTCGCTGCGAGGCCGAAGCATCACTCGTGATCCTCACGTCCGAACCGATCTCGTTCCCTGCGGCGTCGAGCCTCGCAAAGTAGATCTCCCTGTTGCCGTCGCGATCGTCGTCCCATGCGACGGCGAACTCGTTCCCCGCCCAGACCAACGAGGCATTCTCCGAAGCCGAAACATCGTTCGTCACCCTCACGTCCGAGCCGATCTTGTTGCCTTGGGGGTCGAGCCTCGCGAAGTAGATTTCCTTGTCGCCGTCGCGGCCGTCCTCCCATGCAAGGGCGAACCCACTCCCCGTCCAAACGAGCGAGGGCCTGTCGGAGACAAAGGCATCGTCCGTCACCCTCACCACCGAACCGATCGTGTTGCCCGACGCGTCCAACCTTGCGAAGTAGATGTCCAACTCGAACACCCACGCCAAACCGTACTCGGAGACCGCCCACACCAACGACGACGCCGAGCCAGTGGCAACTGGAGTGCTATAGAAAGAGCCGGGCCGGAAAAACTGGATCACCGCTCCCTCCGATTCGTCCACCACACCGCCGAGTTGAGTTCCACTCCAGGCCAGCGAGGAATGCGCCGATGGGGCCCACCGGTTGGTGAGCGCCGTCCACCCCGTGGCGAGGTGATCCACTGACGATGCGGACGGATCGACGTGAAACAGGTCCCAGTACTCGTAGAAGAGGCCCGCTTCATGACACGAGCTACCTTCGGTCGCCTCCATACTGACCACTGCGTAGCCGTCCCCAGTCCAGACGTGGGAGGCCGACAAGACCAACGTCCCGTGGCTCCAAGCGCACCAGCGTGGGGTGCAACTCGTGGAAAAGCAACGCACCCAGCCGCTCGCATCTCCAGACGTGACGGTGACATCGGCAGCGATCTTCCGCCCGGACCCATCGAGCAGCGCAAGCTGGACGAGCCGATTGTCCAACCAGGCGACCCCGTACCCGCTCCCGTTCCACACGAGGCCGCGGTCGACGAGTCCCTGAGAGCCGCCATGCTCGCCGCTGACCGCCATCGCGCAGCCGATCCTCTGCGGCGTCTCGCTCGACCCGGGGGCGCAGCCGCAGATGACGGGGTGGACGCAGCCGGTCCCCGGGTAACACCCATCCTCGGTGCACGCATTCCCGTCGTCGCACGCGAGCGGCGATCCGGTGCAGACCCCCAGCGAGCAGGCATCGACGGTGCACCCGTCACCGTCGTCGCAGGCCGTGCCGTCGGGCAGGTACGCGTCCTGCGGGCAAGCGGGACTGTCTCCCGCGCAGGTCTCGGCCTCATCGCACTGGCCCGCCGGCGCTCGGCATTCGATCGCCGCAGGCACGAGCAGGTCAGGCGGGCATTCCGGAGTCTCCCTCGTGCAGCTCTCCGCCACGTCGCACGGGCCCGCTGCGACGCGACACACGGTCGTCTCCGCGGCCAGCTCGTCCGGTGGGCACTCGGAACCGCCTCCCGTGCAGGTCTCAGCGACGTCGCAGTCGTCGATCGCCGCGCGGCACACCGCTCCCGCGTTCCCCGCAACGTGTGTGCATCCATGCCCGGGGTCGCAGAGGTCGAGCGTGCACGGGTTGCCGTCGTCGCAGCGCGCCTGCATGGGGGCCTGGTCCTCGATCCAGAGCGGGTCGTTCGGGTCCGGGTCGGGACTGATCCCGAGCCGTCCGTCGTTGCGGCTCGCCGTCGAGTCGTGTGCGACCTGGCCCGCGGCCTCGTCGAAGCGCCAGTAGGCGACGAGACCCGGCTCGTTCCCGCGCAGCGGTGTCGACATGTCGGCCTGGATCTGCGTCTGGGTGCGCGCCAGGGTCCACACCCGGACCTCGTCGAGCGCCCCGTAGAAGCAGCGGTTGGGAGTGCCGTCGGCGGTGGCTCCGATCCGGATGTGCCGGTCGAGATTGGTGAACGCGTACCGGTCGTCGCTCTGCTCGCCGTCCGGATTCCCGTCCACGTAGATGCGTTTCTGCCCGGTGCTCTGGATCCTCGTCACGGCAACGTGGTGCCAGACTCCGTCGTTCACGCCATGCGTCGAAACCAGCGTGAGGTCTCGGTTCGATCCCGTGTTGAACTGGATCCTGCCGCCGTTTCCGAAGCCCACGCTCCAGTCCGGAGACGGTCCGGACACGTCGCGACAGACGAGGAACTGCCCCCACGGCCACCCATCCGGGTCCATGGAGGCCGTGCGGATCCAGAACTCCACGGTGAGGTCCCCGGTGATCGTCGCGAGGGTCGACGACGTGGGCACCTCGACGAACCTGCACGGGTCGCCGAACTCGAGCGACCCGGCGCAGCCCGTCGGGTTTTCGGTCTCCGGCTCGAACTCCACCACGTAGCCGCCGGGCCACGAAGATCGTGGCGGGGCTCCAGGCGCGTCGTTCCAGGTTCCGTCGCCGGTCCAGTTTGCAAAGTGAAGGGAATCCTCGTTGACGTAGGGATTGCAGCCCAGGTAGCAGTCGTTGGGTTCGCCACAACACCAGTTCGTGTACTGCCAGGGCTCCCACGTCACCCAGCGCCAGCCGCCCGCGGGCTCGCCGTAGTCGGGGGCCAGGGGATCCTGGTACCCTCCCAGCCAGTAACCATCGAGGACCGCCGGGAAGCTGCCCAAGATGAAGCTGTTCTCCGCAGCGCCGGTGATCGTCGCCAGATGTCCTCGCCACCCGAGGAAGAACGACGACCTCGCGGCCGCGTCGGCCTGGGACCAGCTGATGCCTCCGGGAACCTGGACGGCATCGTAGTAGTGCCCGTTGACGGGATTCAGGACCTGCGCTGAGATCGCCGACGTTCCGAGCGCAAGAACGACCATGACGAAAAGCAACCGGCGATTCCGGGCTCGCGTCGAGTCCCGGAAGGTCAGAACGCGCGACGGGTTCATGGGTCATCCTCCTCGTTCCTCATGCCCTGAGCTCCACTCGTAGGAAGCGAACGGGACGGAACGTGCTGTCGGTCCCTCGCGACGCTGCTCGATGGAAAGGTGCGAACACGGAATCGTGACGCGGATGCGCCAGCGTGGAGTTGATGGAATGGCAGACGGGCGCCCCCCCGACCCGCGGATCCTGCGGACCCGTCAACGATTCGCTGCGCCTCTGCGTCGTACTTTCGGATGGCCGATGTGCGAGGGCAAACAACTCACTCACGGCGTCCAGTCGTGCCCGAACGCCGTTCTGCCCCCGTCCTCCTGGGTGCATAACGGATATTGGGGTCCCGGGCCCCGGGGGCGGAGAGGCGGGTGACCAGTCGCGCCTGTCCGCCGGGCGTGGTGGATCCCGGCCCCGGTCTTTCTGACTGCACGGGCATCCTCGCCGCTGGCCCCTGATCCTCTCACCGCATGGCACCGAGGACAGATTACCGCTTGCACTCTGCCTTACGTTCTTATATATGTAAGGCATGGATCAAGCCAAGAAGCAATCCCCCGCGGCTCTCCTGCGTGCTCGCCGGAGGATCGCAGACAGACTCCCTCCCTTCGAGGAAGTGCTCCGTGCCAGCCTCATCGAGCGCAACGTCCGCTGCGGCAAGCCGACCTGCCACTGCGCGGATGGACCAGGCCATCCCGCCGTGTACGTCGGCGTTACGTTCCGGGGTGGGCGCACCGAGCAGATCACGGTGCCCCGTCCGCTGCTCCCGACCATCCGACGTTGGGTCCGCAATTACCAGCTCTGGTGGGACGCGGTCGAGAAGGTCTCCGCGATCAATCGCAGACTCCTGCGACTGCGCCAGATATCGGCCGGGTCCCCGAAGGACACCGCCAAGAAACGGCAGGCGCCTGGCCGAAGTCGGCGCGTCCAGAAACCGGACGGCGAGGGCTGATCATGAGAATCGTTCCCAACATTCTGGCTCGCCTTGGCCGCAAAACCCGCGTCGCTGCTGCCGCGCGCTCCGACGAAGCTGCCCCGCCGTGCAGAGCGCCCCGACGAGGGCGGTCCCGTGCTCCCAAACCCCCCGCCGCGCACGTGGCGCCAGCGGCCCCCCTACGACCCACCCTTGCCCTGCAACCCCCCTCGATCGTCCAGACCGAGCGCGAGGTGGTGGAACAGTTTCTTCCCCAGATGTGCCACGCCTTGCAGCGCAAGCTCGACGACCTGGCAGGCTTGCAGACCGAGCGGCTGAGGCCTACGTGTTGCGGTCGTCTCGTGCCCTGCCATGACCGCACACGGGTCCTCTCGCTGACCCGGTTCGGCCAGGTCAAGATCCTCGTTTGCCGTTACCGCTGTCCCCTGTGTCAGCGCGAGTACCGGCCGCTGTTGGATTTCCTGGAGGTGGAGCCGGGCAGGGTCAGCGGGTCGCTGGCACGGCTGCTCGGTTTGCTCGGCGTGGTGGTGCCTTATGAGCTCGCGGCGGAGCTGACATTCCTGTTCTTCGGAATCCGGGTCAACGCGATGACCGTCTGGCGGGCCGTACAGCGGCTTGGGGAGGCAGCAGCGCGAAACGCCGAGGGCCTGGCCGCCTACCACAACGACAGCCGCAGCCTGGCGCCGCCTGCGCCCGCGCCCCCCGATGTCGTCATGCTCGGCGTGGACGGCTGTGCCTTGGGGATGCAAGTCCGCAAGACGCGCCGACGGCGCAAGACCGGAGAGGAGATTCTGCCCCCGCTGCCGCCTGTCGAAGAAGGCCACTTCCGAGAGGTAAAGACGGCGGTGCTGCTCCTGCCCGCAGAGCGCACGGAGCCCTCCCCTGGCCGACATTGCCTCCTACGTCGCGTCCTGGTCACCTGCCTCGGAGACGCCGACGCGATCTTCAGCCGCGTCTGGGCCCAACTGCGTGAGCTCGGCTGGCTCGGTACCAACACCGTGGTCGTGATCGTGGGAGACGGCGCGGAGTGGATCTGGAATCGCGCCGCGATCTTCAAGAACCGTTGCGAGATCCTCGACTTCTGGCACGCCATGGAGTACGCATGGAAGTACGCTCGCTTGCAGTTCGGCGAGAACTCGCGCCGCGCCGATCGCTTCATCCAGCGCATCGCCAACGACCTCAAGGCAGGTGGGGTCCACGACGTCATTGCTCGACTCGAGATGCTCGAGCCGGTCTCCGACGAGGCGCGAGAGGCACTCATGGCCGTCATCAAGTACTACACCAACAACGCCTCACGGATGCGGTACGACGAATACCTGCGACTGGGCTACGGCATCGGCAGCGGGGCGGTCGAGAGCGCTCACAAGCAGGTCGTACATGCCCGACTCCGTCAGGCCGGCATGCGCTGGTCTGAAAACGGGGCGCGACGTCTGCTGGCCCTTCGCCTCCTGTTGCTCAACCACGACTGGGCCCGGATCGATCGACTCCGCATGGTGCCCGTCCCTGCGTAGTCGGATTTGCCTCCGCCGGCGTCTCTGCTGCATCCTGAGCCCGTGCTCCGCCGTCGCTCACCGCTTGTTCCGAAGGACCTGCGCTCCCGGCTCGAGGTGGCCAGGCTGGATACGCTTGCGCTTCTGCGCGCTCTCGATCACATCCCGGTCCTCCCACCTGCCCTCCCGCAACCTCAGACCCAGCAGCTCTTTGAGCTCGACGCCGACTGCGCCGAAGCGCTCTGGGCTCTCGATCAGCCCCCCGGCTCTCTCGACTTCGAGGCCATGGTTCGAGACACCCTCTCCTCCCTCGACGAGCTTCCCGCCGCCCGGGACCAACTTCGACGCCGGATCCCTGCTGCGGTTCGCCCCCGGGTGCTCGAACTCGAACCGATCATCCGGGCCAGTCTGAATCCCCGCGAAGCCTACAACCAGATCCCAGGCCGAGACCCCGACAGCGGTTAAGCACCCCGTCCTCCTGCCAAGCTTGTACTTCTCCATGCGGATCGCCACAATGACCCAGACGGATCATTCTCGAATTCTCGACATGTGCAGCGACATCTGCGGAGCCGCTTCCGATCCCGGCGTGCATGGCGCGACCGCGGATGCCGACGTGAGCATCCGAAGTGTCGCCACTGCGACGCCGACGGCCCCGCTTGGCTCTGTTCCGGCAGGCGCCTGCGTCGGCTGGGTCGGGACCCCGGGAGCGCGTTCTGCTACCTCGGGCATGACGAGAGCACATGCGCGCCGGGTCAGAGCACACTCGGACCGGACTCGGCGGATCACGAGCGTTCCGGGCGCGCCTTCCCGTGATGGTCCGGCAAGGAATCAGGGATCCGAACCTACACTGTGACGAGCCCGAGGCTGATCTGCGGTGCGCGATCCACTCGAGCCATCGTCTCCGGATCGAGTCGCCCGAGCCGACCGATGAGACGGATGCGGATTGTGGGGGATCTTGCGGCGCTTCGGCGATGGCCCGGCATGTCAGGTTGGCAACGGTCGCGGCAGACAGCCGGGTGTTTTGCGGTCCGGAGCACCGCTGGGCGATGGCACTGCCTCCGTGTTGCCGAGAGCTCGTTCGGAGTGTGATCCAGCGGGTCGGAGGAAGCGTTGGAGAAGGTCCGGTCCGTTGGTGGCGTTCCTATCTCGCTGACCGGTGAACGCAGGACCCACATCGTCGAGAACGACGACGAGATGGCCGGCCGCCTGGACGACGTACTCGACGCGGTCGCCGACCCGGCTTGGATCACGAAGGGATACGGAAACACCCGGATCGCGTGGCGAGCGCTTGGCCGAAGAACTCGGATGGATGCAATCTGTCGTGAGGTCAGCAAGACGGACGGGTTCGTGATTACGGCCTTCCTTGAAACTGTAGATCGCCCCCGCCGAGGGGCAGCGCGTACCGCGCGTGCTGCCAGCTTCGCGGCTGGCGCGAGCAGAGCCCACGCAATAAGCCTGAGTAAGTGCGCTCGCCGACCGGTTCCCTCGTGACCACGAACCAGCGTTGACACGAAAGCCCTGGGCTGATAAACCTCGGGCCTCGTTGCGCTTCCGCACGATGCGCCCGTAGCTCAACTGGATAGAGCATCGGACTTCGGATCCGACGGTTGGGGGTTCGAATCCCTCCGGGCGCGCCACGCGCGAGCTGGCCTGCGCCTCGCGCCCCGCAACGTTCCGCGGTTCGCGCTACCTCGCGATCCGCTTCGCGCGTAGCACCAGCAGATCCCCCAGACGCTCGGCCTCCCCTTCGATCTCGACGGGCTCGGCTACGAAATCGAGAACCTCCCGGTGGATCGACCGGCCGTCCGCGCCGACGAGGAGGAACTGCACCGAGCGGCCCTCGGCGTCGCGCGCGACGAAGAGCGGAGGGATGCCGCCGCTGATGCAGCGAACGGCGCAAGCGCGATGGGGCTTCGCGCTGCCAGGGTTCATCACGCCGAGGTAGCACTTGCTGTCGACGATTTCGCCGCGCAGTCGTACGGGGCCGAGTGGCGTCGCGGTGGCGTCGACGCCGGGGCTGACGTCCCTGGGCTCGATGCTCCCGGGGACGAGCTCGATGACGGTGGTCCCCTCGCGGTAGGCGAGGGTGCCGCGGAGGCGGACGAGGCGGCCGCGCACCGGCGCCACCAAGTCGCCCGCGCCGTGCTTTCCCGGGCCGACCAGGAGGTAGCGGGACGTGCGCTCGCTCGCCGCCACCTCACCCGGGCGCGCGACCGCGAGGACCGGCGGGGACGAGAGCGAGACGACGCCTTCGAACGACCGCTCGTGGCCGAACTCGAAGATCCCCGGGCCGTAGGCGTGCTGCGCTGCGGAGAGCGCCGCGGCTGCGGCGGCGAGGAGCGCGAGCAGGATCGCCGCGGTCAAGCGGATGCGTCGCGCGAGGCTCGCCGGCGCTCTCTGCTGCCAGCCGATGTAGAAATCGTCTCGCCGTGCGCGGCTCACGAGTCGCTCGCCTGGGCGAGCGCGCCGATCGTCGCGGGCTCGACGCGGGTGCCGGCGGGATTCGGGCGCGGGTGGACGAGAACGCGGCCTCGCTCCACGCGAACGCGGAACGTCGGGACCTTCTCGTGGAACGGAGGGGGAGACGCGCCGGTCTCGGGCACGTACTGGTAGCCGTGCCAGGGGCAAGTGATGCAGCCGTCGACGATCCGTCCCTCGCCCAGCGGTCCGTTCTGGTGACGGCAGACGTTGGACACCGCCGAGATCTTGCCGTCGTGGCGAAAGATCGCGACTCGCTCGCCTCCCACCGAAACAACCCGCGCGCGATTCTCCTCGATCGTGGCGGCGGGGCCGGCGTCCACCCAGCCGTCCCTCTGCGGCGCTGCTTCCGCGTCGCGGGGCCGCTCCCGCCGCGCGGCGAGGAGGTGCAGCCCGGCGACCCACGCAACGCCGGCTCCGAGAAGGGCGACGAGCGCCGGGTGCGTCTCGGCCTGGAGCGTGCCCAGCGCCACGTGGAGGACGAGGAGACCGTAGGCGAGGTAGACGCCCATGTGCAGCGCCTTCCACGCCGCGGGGGTCAGATTCGCCAGCCAGAAGTCGTGGCTCGTCGCGGCCATCAGGAAGAGGATCGCGAGCGCGCCGAGGCCCAGGATCTCGAAGGGGAACTGCGTGAGGCTCCGGTAGCGCGTGTTCGCGGTGAGGACGCTGACCAGCGGGTTCGTGTCACCCAGGGCGTGGAACTGGAAGAGGACGAACCCTGCGTGGGCCAGGCCGGTCATGAAGAGCGTCACGCCCAGGTGGCGCCGGTTGTACAGCAGCGGAAGGAAGCGCCGGTCGAGGCGGCAGAGGGGACCGATGGTCAGCACCACGTGGAGCAGAACGAACGCCGCGGCCCCGAGGCCGCGAATGAGAAGCGTCTCGGCAGTGACATCCGGGTGGAGCCAGGCGCCCACCGCGACGAAGACGGCGAGGAACAGCGCGAGCCCGGCCCCGAGGACCCCGTCATAGATCCTCTTCTGACGATTCCACCCAACCGCCCGGTACGCGACGCCCACGTCAGGGTCTCTCCGCCAGCGGCACCGGTCCCCGCGACGCGGCGACGACCTCGTTTCTCGCGAGGCTGAAGAGGACCAGGGATCCCGCGCGTCCGCGCGCGGCGTTTGGCAGCTCGAATCGCCGGACTCCGCGGTCCGCGACGCGTCCCAGGAGGTACGATTCACCGACGAGGGGGCCGCCCGCTGTCGGCGTGTCGCCCAGTGACCAGTAGACCAGCAGGTCCGGGATGCGCGGGTCCTGGTCGATCGCGAACTCGACGGTCTCCTCGATCGAGCCCGAGGCCGGCGCCAGTCTCCAACGGACTCCCGGAGCGATTGCCTCACCGATGAACCCGAGTTCGGACCGCAGTGCATCGACGTCGACGATCAGAGAGGGCGGGATCGTCGTCACCGGCGGGACCGGTCGTCGAGCCAGGATGGCCGCAGCCACCAGGGGAGGCACCAGAATCGCGAGGGCGAGCGTGCCGATGCGGTGCGCGCGCCGGAGGTTCCGGGTCATCGGGCATCACCGGACGCGGCGCAATCGTGGGCGGTCTGCTGCGCGGGCGGCGCCGTCGCGCCGTCGAGCCAGCGCCACGCGAGAAATGGCCACACCGCGATCACGCCCGGAGCGATGATCGCGCGGAATCCGAGGGAGGAGCCGCGGGCGGCAGCGTCGACTCGTCCGACCCCGCGGATCAGGAACACGATCCCGAACGCGACTCCGATGGCAGCGTAGATTCCCACGATGCCGAGCAGGAAACGGGCCGCTTCCGTGCGCATACCTTCCCTCCGTGGCAGCCGTGGAGAGTATCACCACGCCCGAGCGGTGACGGCCCGGACAATGACACGGATGCGCGCCCGCGCCCGGACGTTTCGGTTAAGGGGACAGATCTATTTTCGTACTTTCGGGGACAGGCACCGAAACCCGCCCGGCCATGCGAAAACGACGGCGGCGCGTCTCCGCCAGCGAGTTTCGGTTGCCGTACCCGAAAATAGATCTGTCCCCGAAACCGAAACGCGTTGGTTCGGGGAGCATCCAACGTCCGGGGTCGCGATTCGATCTCGAGGGAGGAGAGCCATGACGACAGGATTCGACGGACGGGTGGTGGTCGTCACCGGGGCCACCGGCGAGTTGGGCCACGCCGTGGTCGTGAAGCTGATCGAGCTCGGTGCCGTGTGCCACGTTCCCGTGCGGAGCCTCGATCGTGCGGGCCGACTGGGCGGGCTCGATTCTGGGAGTGTGCGGGTCGTTCCCGGGGTCGACGTGTCTTCGGAGGAGTCGGTGGCAGGATTCTATCGTGGGCTTCCGTCCCTCTGGGCGTCCGTCCACTGCGCAGGCGCGTTTGCCATGTCTTCCGTCGACGATATCTCGCTCGACGAGTTCCGCAGGATGATGTCCGTCAACGGCGAGTCGTGCTTCCTCTGCTGTCGGGAGGCGATTCGCCGGATGCGCGGGAACGACGCCGCCGGCGTGGGGGCGGGACGGATCGTCAACGTCGCGGCGATTCCCGCCGTGGAGCCCAGGCGGGGAGCGGGCATGGCCGCCTATGCAGCCAGCAAGGCGGTGGTCGCCTCGCTGACGCTGGCGCTCGCCGAGGAGGTCAAGAATCTCGGGATCTGGCTCAACGCGGTGGCGCCGTCGCTTCTCGACACGCCTGCCAACCGGAAGGCCATGCCGGGTGCCGACTTCGACGCGTGGCCGCGCGTCGAGGAGGTTGCGGAGACGATCGCGTATCTCGCGTCGCCCGGGAACCGGGTGGCTCGCTCGGCGGTTGTGCCGGTCTTCGGGAGGACGTAGCGGGGGCGTGTTCTCTTTGGTTCGCTGCCACGGGTTCTCACGCGGACTCTGAGGATCTCCCCCGGTCCCCCGGCCCCGCGTGCGACGCGGTGGCGTGCACTCGCTTCGCTCCGATTCGGCTCGCCGTCTCGTTGACCGCTCGGTCCGCGCCGGGCTCCGCCGCCGCGTCCCTACGTCTCGCTCGCCGCCAGATCGACCGAGGTCGCCTCGCGCTCCCGGGCGAGTTCCTCGACGAACCGCGTCGCAAGGGCCGTCCATCCCGTCTGATGGCTCGCGCCGAGGCCGCGCCCCGTGTCGCCGTGGAAGTACTCGTAGAACAGCACCAGCTCCCGCCAGTGCGGGTTCTCGGCGTACCGGCGCTCGTCGCCGTGGACCGGCCGCTGGCCCTGGGCGTCGGGAAGGAAGATCCCCGCCAGCCGCCGCGACATCTCCCTCGCCACCTCGCGAAGCGTGAGATACCTGCCGGAGCCTGTGGGGCACTCCACGCGGAAGCCGTCGCCGTAGAAGTGGTGGTACCGCTCGAGCGATTCCACGAGGAGGAAGTTCAGGGGAAACCAGATCGGGCCGCGCCAGTTGGAGTTGCCCCCGAAGAGACTGGAGCTTCCCTCGCCGGGATCGTAGTCCACCCGGTGCTCGCTGCCGTCGACCTCGAAGACGAACGGCTTCTCGCGATGCACGCGGGACAGCGAGCGGATCCCGTGGGGCGAGAGAAACTCGCTCTCGTCGAGCACGTACCGGAGCACCCGCGTCAGGCGCTCCCGCGAGGGGATGGCCAGCAAGCGCTGGGGCGCCGCCTCGGTCCCGCCCCGCTCGAGGTACGAGATCTGCCGGGCCAGGTCGCGGCGGTTCGCGAGGAACCACTCCATCCGCTTCCTGAAGCTCGGGAGCCTGTCCAGCGTGTCCTTCTCGAGCACCTCCACGGCGAATAGCGGGATGATGCCCACCATCGAGCGGACCTTCAGCGGGATCCCGATGCCGTTGACGTGAAGACGGTCGTAGTAGAACCCGTCCTCCTCGTCCCATAGCCCCGTCCCGCCCAGCGTGTTCATCGCATCGGCGATCGCCACGAAGTGCTCGAAGAACTTCGACGCCATGTCCTCGTACGCCGGGTCCTCCCGGGCGAGCTCCAGCGCCATGGAGAGCATGGTGGCGGCGTAGAACGCCATCCACGCCGTCCCGTCCGCTTGCTCCAGGTGGCCGCCGGTGGGGAGCGGCTGCGAGCGGTCGAAGACCCCGATGTTGTCCAGCCCCAGGAATCCGCCGGAGAAGAGGTGCCGCCCCTCCGCGTCCTTTCGGTTCACCCACCAGGTGAAGTTGAGGATCAGCTTCTGGAACACCCGGGAGAGGAACGCGCGGTCTCTCCGACCGTGACTGCCGGACATCTTGTACACGCGCCACGCCGACCAGGCGTGCACCGGGGGGTTCACGTCGGAGAAGGCGAACTCGTACGCCGGGATCTGGCCGTTCGGATGCATGTACCACTCGCGCAGGAACAGGACGAGCTGCTCCTTCGCGAACTGAGGGTCGATGCGCGCGAACGGGATCATGTGGAACGCCAGGTCCCAGGCCGCGTACCAGGGGTACTCCCACTTATCCGGCATGGAGATCACGTCGCGGTTGTACAGGTGGAGCCAGTCGCGGTTGCGTCCCGTGAGCCGCGAAGCTGGTGGGGTCGGCTGATCCGCGTCGCCGTCGAGCCAGTCTTTCACGATGTAGTGGTAGAACTGCTTCGACCAGAGCAGCCCGGCGTTCGCCTGGCGCAGCACCGATCGCTCCTCCGAGGTGGCCGTCGCAGGGAGGGTCGCGTCGTAGAACGCATCGGCCTCCGCGACGCGGTCGCGGAAGACCCGCGCGAACCCCGCGCCGAGAGGATCGTCGGGCATGTCGGCCTCGGAGGCGAGTCGGAGCCTGAGCACGCGCGAGCCTCGCGCCGGAATGTCCAGGACGAAATGCGCCGCGGCCTTCGTGCCGCGCGCGACGGCGCTCACCGCGTCCTCCCGGCCATGGATCACGAGGTCGTGGAACGCGTCCTTCCGCGGCCGCCCGGAGGTCGGCTCGCCCCAGAGCCGCTCGGAGTTCGTCTCGTTCTCCGTGAAGAGCCACCGCGGCGTCGCGCCGTCGGGTCCGGGTCCTGCGACGAACCGGAACGAGCCCAGGGTCGGATGCCACGCGCGCAGCGTGCCGTCCGGGTTCCCGTCGATCCGCGGATGGCTCTCGCACCCCTCGTGCCGGCATCCCCACGACCACGTGTTCCGGAACCACACGGTGGGCAGGACGTGGATCCTCGCCGGTGCGGGGCCGCGGTTCGAGACCGTGATCCGGATCAGAACGTCGTCCGGCCCCGCCTTGGCGTATTCGGCGAGAACGTCGAAGTACCGGTCGCCGTCGAAGACCTCCGTGTCCAGAATCTCGAGCTCGGGATCGAGCTTCCCGCGCCGGCGGTTCTCCTCCACCAGCCGCGCGTAGGGGAACTCGTCCTGCGGGTACTTGTAGAGCGCCTTCATGTAGGAGTGCGTGGGCGTCGAGTCCAGGTAGTAGTAGCACTCCTTCACGTCCTCGCCGTGGTTTCCCTCGGGTCCGGTGAGCCCGAAGAGGCGCTCCTTGAGGATCGGGTCGTTTCCGTTCCAGAGAGCCAGGGCGACGCAGAGCCGTCCCTCGCGGTCGGTGATCCCGAGAAGCCCGTCCTCGCCCCAGCGGTAGGCACGAGAACGGGCCTGGTCGTGAGGGAAGAACTCCCAGGAGCTCCCCCACTCGGAATAGTCCTCCCGCACCGTGCCCCACTGTCGCTCCGAGAGGTAGGGGCCGAATCGCTTCCAGTTCTTCTCCCTGCGGGAGTCCTCGTCGAGCCGCCGTTGCTCGGCGCCGCGCTTCAGGTCGTTCTTCATCTTCTTCTTCCTCGCTCTGGTCGGGTCGAGGTGCTGCCGGTTTCGAAAACGGGGAACGGCGGGGCGGTCGCGTCACGCTCGGTGAGGCGGCACAGGTCGCTGACCGACCAGGCCCGGAACGGGCAGCCGCGGGGAACGATGCGTTCTGCCGTCGCAGACCATGAGGTCGCGGCCGGAAGACAGCGGGCGCACGACGAGGACAGCAGCCATGCACGGTAGCGCCGAGTGCGGATCCGCGACATCGTGCCGGACGCGAAGCCCGAGAGTCCGTCGGCCTCGATCCACTCGAGCGTCCGATCCGTTTGCTGCATCGCTCGATCCTCCCTCGCCCTCAGCCAATTGCCAGCACGTTCTTGATGCCAGAAGCCTTCCCCAGCAGCAAGTCGGAGAACCCGTCCATGGGGAATCGTCCGGTGACCAGGCCGCGCACCGCCGAGGGCCAGCGCTCCACGAACCGGCCCAGGTCGGCGACGGCGGCCTCGTAGATGTCGCGGCTCGCGTTCACGGTGCCGAAGATCATCTGGTTCTTCAGGACGAGGTTGCGCATCAGGCCGTCGGTGTCGATCTCCGCCGGTCCCCGCCGGCCGGGGACTCCGGTGAAGACGAAGATCCCGTTCGTGCCCAGGACCTCGAGCATCTCGAACGCCGGGCGCGACGCGCCGACCGCCTCGTACACGAGGTCGATGCTGCCGATGCGATCGGGAAGCGACCGGATCGGAACCTCCTCGGCGTCGAGATAGGTGGCTCCGAACGAGCGGACGAGATCGGGCTTGTTCGAGCCGGGCGATGTTCGCGAGTAGACGGTGGTCCGGAACCCGGCAGCGGTGAGGGCAAGGGCCCCGAGCAGCCCCACCGGCCCCGCGCCCAGGACGACGGCCGTGTGACAGCCACCCTTTCCCTTGGCGTCGGCCGGGCACGCCCACGGGAGCCGCTGCTGGGCTTCCCACACCTGCGCGAGCCCTTTCTCGGCGATGGTCAGCGGTTCCACCAGCACCGCCACGTCTCGAAGGTGCCGGGGCACGAGGTTCATGTACTTCTCGTCGTCCACCACCAGCTCCGTCATGAATCCGTGGGCCTGCCTGATCCCGCGCTCGGTGAAGTCGCCGGTGTAACAGAAGTCCTGCCGCTGCGTGCGACAGGAGGCGCAATGGTCGTGGGGGCAGGGGCGCCGGACCATGGGAACGACGAGGTCCCCCGGGCGGACACGCGTGACGTCGCTGCCGACCTCCGCGACCTCCCCCAATGCCTCGTGTCCGATGACGAGGTACTCGGAGCCGTCCGGCGGGGTCCCGTAGTCGAACGAGCAGATCTCACGATCGGTGCCGCAAATCCCCACGTCGAGTATGCGGATCTTCACGTCCGTGGGGGATCCGATCCTCGGCTCCGGATGCTGCGTCAGGCGGACCCGCCGTGCGGCGGTTTCCACCGAGATGGCTCTCATGGCGCGGACCTCCTTGCCGGCCCCGCGGGCCGGACGGGTTTCAGAGAGAGAAGGCGACGGAGAAGGGGAATCTGGCGGCGCCGAAGGTACACGACGACGCCGGACGTGGCGAGAACCAGCACGGCGAGCGAGAAGAGGAGGCCGCCGTCACCCTGCACTCCGATTCCCAGGCGCGTCAGGTGGGCGAGAAGCGCTCCACTCATGAGCCCCAGGGCCAGAACGGCGCCGGCGCCCGCGGTGGGTGACAACAGCAGAAGGAGGACCGCAACCAGCTCGAGGCATCCCGAAAGGATCCGCCGCCACGGCTCGGCCCCGAGCGCCCGGAAGATGTACACGGACTCCTCCGCGCCGGTGAACTCGAAGAACAGCGTCTGGCCGAGGACCGCCGCGGCGACGATCTGGCACACCCAGCCCGCGATGACGGCGCTGGGAGAGATCCCCTCGATCGTTTCGCTCATGGTGTGTACCCTTTCTGCTTCGGACGCCGCGTACCGGGCAACCGGAATCCTCGGCCAAGTGGTGGCTCGCCGGACGCGTCCCGTGAGATGCCGGCTCGGGGATCCGGTTTCGTGCGTGAGACGGATCGCAGGATCCCAGAATCCCGAGGCGCGAGGCGGTGGGCTCGACACCACCGGGCGGGAAGGGCATCCAAGAGCGTGGCGCATCCTGCTCGCGTCGCCGAACGGGTGTAGGATCACGGCGACTTCGCGGGATCGTGGTGTGGATGCGAGGGAGGGAATCCAGTGCTTCCGGAGCGCGACGTGGACACGGACCGGCGCGCCGTCGGACCCGAATCTCCCAGAAGAACGCCGACCAGCGACAACATGCGCGTGCGGATCGCGGCCACGTCGAAGGACGTCGACGCGGTCCTCCGGCTTCGTTTCGAGGTGTTCAACGTGGAGATCGGCGAGGGTCTCGCCTCGTCGTGGGACACCGGCCGCGACGAGGACGAGTTCGACACCCAGTGCCACCATCTCGTCGTCGAGGACGTGGGAGAAGGCAGGGTCGTCGGGACGTACCGGATGCAGACCGTCGCCATGGCACGAGCCGGCCGGGGTTTCTACTCCGAGGGGGAGTTCGACCTATCGGGAGTTCCCGGGGACGTGATCAATCGCTCGATCGAGGTCGGTCGCGCCTGCATCGCGCGTGAGCACCGGAACCGGAGAGTGCTGTTTCTGCTGTGGAAGGGTCTCGCCGGCTACCTGGCGGCGAGCGGCTCCCGTTACCTCTTCGGATGCTGCTCGATCACCTCTCAGGACCCGGTCGTGGGCATGCGCGCCCTCGAGGATCTCCGCCGCGCCGGCCAGATGCACCCGACCGTGGTTGTTCCGCCCCGGCGCGGCATGGAGTGCCGAACGACGGCCGAAAGTCTCCCCCGGGTGCACGAGCGAGTGGATCTTCCCATCCTCTTCCGCACCTATCTCCGCTACGGCGCCAAGGTCTGCGGGCCTCCCGCCATCGACCGGGAGTTCCGGACCATCGATTTCTTCACTCTTCTCGACGTCGACGCCATCGAGCCGGATGTGCGGCGACTCTACTTCTGATCCGAGCGCAGGGGGGCGCCATGCCGACCGACCCGGGAGTCGCGAATCCTGACCGCTGCGCGGCGGAGCGTTCGGGCACCGTCCGCGGTCTCGTGGCGGCGAACGTCGCCGTGCTGCGGCAGGGGCGTGACGTCGTCGATCGAGTTCCCGACCGCCTTTGGGCTCAGGAAACGCCTCTCACGCCCGGCGGGACGCCAGGTCGTCACGTCCGCCACTGCATCGACTTCTATGCGGGACTGCTCCGCGGGCTCGAGCTCGGGCGGATCGACTACGTGAGCCGCGCTCGCGATCCGCGGACCGAGGCGGATCGGGCCTACGCGCTCGAGCGCCTCGAGGACGCCGCGCGTTCCCTCGAGCGGCGCGTGGCCGAGGAGAGCGACCTGGATCTTCTCGTGCGCGGCGAGGAGATCGGCGATCCGACCGCGGGCGCGTGGACGCGCTCGACGCTCCGGAGAGAGCTGCAGTTCCTGCTGAGCCACACGGTCCATCACTTCGCGCTGCTCGCCCTGCTGCTGCGCGTCTCCGGACTGGAGCCACCCGCGGAGTTCGGCGTTGCCGCCTCCACGCTTCGATTCCGCGCGGGACCTCCCCGGTGACTCTCTTCCTCGCGGTGGCCGCCGCGACGCTCGCCAGCGAGGACCTCGCGTGCATCGCCGCGGGTCTGCTGGTGGCGCGCGGCGAGATGCCGCTCGTCGAATCGATCGCGGCGTGCTTCGTCGGGATCCTCGTGGGTGACCTGCTCCTGTACGCGGCCGGGCGCTTCATCGGGAGAGCCGCTCTGGAGCGCTTGCCGCTGCGGAAGCTGGCCAGTCCCGATCGAGTCCGCCGGGCCTCGCAGTGGCTCGAGCGGCGAGGACCGATCGTGATCCTCGCGACGCGGCTGGTCCCGGGAACGCGTCTGCCGACCTACGTGGCCGCGGGCGCGCTCCGAACCAGCTTCCCCGCGTTTCTCGGGTGGTTTTCGCTCGCCGCGGCCTTGTGGACGCCGCTGCTGGTGGGCGGAACCGCGGTTGCCGGCACCGAGGGCCTGGCCCGGTTCGAGGATCTGAGAAGGTCGGCAACGGGGTCGCTGCTCCTTGGAGGGGGCGCGCTCCTCGTCGGGCTGCGCGTTGCGTCGAGCCTCGCGACGCATCGCGGCCGGCGCCTGTGGGTTTCGTCCTGGCAGCGCGCGACCCGCTGGGAGTTCTGGCCGCCGTGGCTCTTCTATTCGCCGGTGGTGGCGTACGTCCTCTGGCTTGCCGCCAAGCACCGGTGCCTCACCCTCTTCACCGCGGCCAACCCTGCGATGCCGGCGGGCGGTTTCGTGGACGAGTCCAAGAGCGACATCCTCCGTGCGCTCCTTCGAGGCGGGGCTCCGGTCGCCAGGTTCGAGCTCGTTTCTGCAACGCTCGATCCCGCGGGGCGCCTGGCCGTCGCTCTCGCGTTTCTCCATCGAGAGAATCTCCCGTTCCCCATCGTGGTGAAGCCGGACGTGGGCGAGCGCGGGCGGGGCGTATCGGTGGTGCGCGACCGCGCCGGTCTCGCGGCACGACTTGCCGAGATGCCGGGCGACGCCATCGTTCAGGAACACGTGCCCGGAGTGGAGTTCGGCGTCTTCTACGCGCGACTTCCCGGCGAGGCGCGGGGGAGGATCTTCTCGATCACGCAGAAGCGGTTCCCCCAGGTCGTGGCTGACGGATCGAGGTCCGTGGAGCGCCTGATCCTGGACGATCCGCGCGGCGTGTGCATGGCGCGATTCCATCTCGAGCGGCTCGCGGACCGTCTCGACGAGGTCCCTCCTCGCGGAGAGGCCATCCCGCTGGCCGAGATCGGCAACCACTGCAAGGGGGCGCTGTTCCTCGACGGGGGCGAGCATGCGACCGCGGCCCTGGCGCGCGCCGTGGACGACGCGAGTCGCGGGGTACCGGGCTTCTACTTCGGGAGATTCGACGTGCGCGCGCCTTCCGTCGAGGCGTTCCGCGCCGGCTGCTTCACGATCCTCGAGCTGAACGGCGTCTCGTCGGAGTCCACGGACATCTACGATCCTCGCAACGGGCTCTTCGCGGCGTGGCGCAAGCTGCGCGCGCAGTGGCGACTGGCATACGACATCGGCGAACGCAATCGTTCGCGAGGGTTCGCGGTCACTCCGTTTCGAACGCTCGCCGGTCTTCTGCTTCGGCGCGCGTTGAGGAGGGGTCGGCCGGCCCCGATCGCTCCTGCCTCCGGGCAGGCGTCCTCGTTCGCCACGGAATCGACGCAAGCGCGGACGTAGCCCGCGATACGTGACGAGCAGCCTCCCGGGCGTTCTCCCGACACCTCGGGAAGAAACAGCCCAACCGGAGCGATGCCGGTCCGCCGGCGTCGCGGAGGGCGGGAGCGGGGGTTCGGGGGCAGAGCCCCCGAGCATCTGTTTCCCAAGAGCGGCGCACGGGGCGGGCGCCCCGACACCTCGGAAAGAAACGAGCCCAACCGGAGCGATGCCGGTCCGCCGGCGTCGCGGAGGGCGGGAGCGGGGGTTCGGGGGCAGAGCCCCCGAGCATCTATTTCTCAAGAGCGGCGCACGGGGCCGGCGCCCCGACACCTCGGGAAGCAACAGCCCAACCGGAGCGATGCCGGTCCGCCGGCGTCGCGGAGCGCGGGAGTGGGGGGGTCGGAGGCGAAGCCCCCGAGCCGCTGCGTGGTGGGAGGATCGCGGCGAGACGCGGGCCGGTCGACGCGACGGCCCGCGCCGCGACACCAACGACTCGCAGCAGGCATCGAATCCGATGTGTACGACCTCGGCAATCGACCGATACCGCCTTCGCGGAGGCGAGGAGGGTCCGGGCGGCCGGGCGAGAAGGTGCCATGGATCACGTTCCACCGTTGATCGCGTTCGGCCCCGGTGGTACGGTCGGCCCCGTGGAGCCTCCAGGTCCGGATGCGCTGCCGAGCGGGGAGTGCCACGACGAGGCCGCTCTCGTCGCGCGCCTCCGTCAGGGAGACGATCGGGCGTTCGAGATCGTCGTGCGGCGGCACGGCGGCCGTCTCCTCAGCGTGGCGATTCGATTGCTCCGGGACCGCGAGGAAGCCCGGGACGCGCTGCAAGACGGATTGGTCTGCGCGTTCCGGGCGATCGGCTCTTTCTCCGGCGAGGCGATGCTCTCGACCTGGCTCCACCGCATCGTCGTGAACGCCGCTCTCATGAAGCTGCGCAGTCGGAGTCGCCGTCCCGAGGAGCCGATCGAGCCTCTGCTACCGACGTTTCTCGACGACGGGCACCATGCCCAGATTCCCTCCCCCTGGGGAGAAACCGGTCACGAGTCGATCGAGCGGGAGCAGCGGCGCGAGCGCGTGCGCGCGTGCATCGATCTTCTCCCCGACAGCTACCGCACCGTTCTGCTCCTTCGAGACATCGAGGAGCTCGATACCACCGAAACCGCGCAGATCCTCGGGATCACGGACAATGCGGTCAAGGTCCGACTTCACCGGGCGCGCCAGGCGCTTCGTGGCTTGCTGGACCCATTCTTCCGAAAAGGCGATCTCCGATGACCTGTCGCGAATTCGTGGACTTCTTGTGGAGGTACTTCTCCAGGGAGCTTTCCAACGAAGAACGCTTCGAGTTCGACGCCCACCTCGCCGTGTGTCCAGCCTGCGTCGCGTACCTCGAGACCTATCGTGGATCGATCGAGCTGGCGCGGGAGGCGCTTCCTCCGTCATCGAACGACCCGGTACCCGAAGAGGTTCCGGAGGATCTCGTGCAAGCGATCCTCGCCGCGCGGGAGCAGGCGGGTTGAGGGAGCGGTCCGGCAGGGGCGACCTCGTCGGCTTCGGCCCCGGTTCGGCGCTTCCGACCTTGCGGACTGTGGTAGGATTCCCTGGCTCCGCCACGGGAGTCGGGACGGGCCGCTAGCTCAATTGGCAGAGCAGCAGACTCTTAATCTGCTGGTTCCAGGTTCGATTCCTGGGCGGCTCACCAAACCCGCCGTGACGCGACTTCGGGCGGAGCTCGAGGCGGCGGGGCCCGCAGCGTGAGCGTGGCCGGAAGCGCGAGCGATTCGATCGAGATCGCGAAACTCCCCTTTGGTCTCGAGGAGATTCGAGCGCGGCCGAGAGAAGGACCCTTCGGTCCCGGAGGTCGACGCCGGGAGGCAGCCCAGTGAAGATCGAGATCAAGGACATCAGCCCCGTCAAGAAAAGCCTCCTGATCGAGGCGGACCTCGACGAGGTGCGCGAGGAGACCGAGGATGTAGTCCGACGATTCGCGCGTCAGGCGAAGATCCCGGGGTTCCGGTCGGGCAAGGTGCCCCTCTCGCTGGTCAAGACACGCTACTCGAAGGAGATCCGGGAGGACGTTCGGGATCGTCTGATGGCCCGGCTGCACACCGAGGCCACGGCCGAGAAGTCGCTGTCGCCCATCGCGGATCCGTTGCTCGAAGAGGTATCGTTCGAGGAGGGGCAGCCGCTCCGGTTCCGGACCACGTTCGAGGTGCGGCCGGAGTTCACTCCGACGAACTACCGAGGCATCGAGGTGCGCGAAGCCTCCGCCTCCCTCGCGGCAGACGAGGTCGACAGGACGCTGGAGGAGATCCGGAAGAGCCAGGTGAAGCTCGTCACCGAGGACGGGCGCCCGGCGACCACCGGGGACATCGTCGTGGCGGACGTCGAGGGGACGCCGGAGACGGGCGATCCCGTTCGGCGCGAGCGGGTCCATATCGAGGTCGGCGCCACCGCAAACCTCCCCGCGTTCAACGACGGCCTGCTGGGAGCGACCGCGGGAGAGGTCCGTGAATTCTTGGTGTCGTATCCCAGGGAATACGAGGCGAAGCACCTCGCCGGCCAGAACGTCCGGTACCGAATCACCGTCCACGAGGTGAAGCGAAGCGAGCTTCCAGAGCTCGACGACGAGCTCGCGAAGGACCTCGGGGAATTCGAGAATCTCGCGGCGCTTCGCGCGCGGATTCGCGCCGATCTGGAGGAGCGTAAGCGCCACGAGGTCCGTCAGATGCTGCGCCAGAGCCTCCTGGACAAGCTGCTGCTCGAGAACCCGATCCCGCTCCCCGACACGCTCGTCGAGGACGAGGTCCACCATCGCCTCGAGGACGTCATCCGCTCCCTGATGACGCAGGGGATCGATCCGCGGAAGATCGAGCTCGATTGGAAGGACCTTCGCGAGCGACAGGTCGAGCCGGCGCGCAAGGCCGTGCACGCGCGGCTCGTCCTGGACGCGATCGCCTCGCGCGAGGGAATCACCGCGGATGCGCGGGAGATCGACGACCGCATTCGACTCGAGTCCGAGCGCAGCGGAATCGAACCCGCGGCGATGAAAAAGCGTCTCGCGGCGGCGGGCGGCCTGGAAGCCCTTCAGAATCAAATGGTTAGAGAGAAATCGCTTGACTTCCTCAGCTCGGTTGCTAATATTCTTCGTGAGGGTTGATCCATGCCGCTTGTTCCGATGGTGGTCGAGCAGACGAGCCGCGGTGAACGCGCATACGACATCTACTCCCGCCTGCTCGAGGACAACATCGTCTTCATCGGGGCGCCGATCGACGACATGCTGTCGAACCTGGTCATCGCCCAGCTGCTGTTCCTCGAGGCAAAGGACCCGGACAAGGACATCTCGATCTACATCAACTCTCCCGGGGGATCGATCACGGCCGGCCTGGCGATCTACGACACGATGCGGTTCGTGAAGCCCGACATCATGACGATCTGCATCGGGCAGGCGGCCAGCATGGCGGCGGTGCTCCTCTCCGCCGGAACCAAGGGGAAGCGCCTCGCCCTTCCGAACTCCCGGATCGTCATCCACCAGCCGCTCATGAGCGGGCTCTCCGGGCAGGCCGCGGACATCGACATCCAGGCCCGGGAGATCCTCCGCATGCGGGAGGCCCTCAATCAGATTCTCGTGGTCAACACAGGCCAGAACACGGAGCGGATCGAGAAGGACACCGATCGCGACTTCATCATGACGGCCGATCAGTCACGGGATTACGGCCTCATCGATCAGGTGATCCACAAGCGCTCGTGACCCCGCTCGAGGGTGACGACCGGCCGGCGTGCGGGGGGCCGGGCGGAGAGACGGATGTCGCGAAAGAAGTCGGAAGGGGAAGGGCTCAAGTGCTCCTTCTGCAACAAGAGCCAACGGGACGTGCGCAAGCTGATCGCCGGCCCGACGGTATACATTTGCGACGAGTGCGTGGACATCTGCCTGGACATCATCGCCGAAGAGCGCGACTCGGATGACCATGAAGGCCGGGCTCGCCTTCCCAAGCCGGTGGAGATCAAGACGTTCCTCGACGAGTACGTGATCGGCCAGGACCAGGCCAAGAAGCGCCTGGCGGTGGCCGTGTACAACCACTACAAGCGCAACGAGATCTCCCGCCGGCGGAACGAGGTGGAGATCCAGAAATCCAACATTCTCCTGATCGGGCCCACGGGCTCGGGCAAGACGCTGCTGGCGCAGACCCTCGCGAGGATCCTCTCGGTCCCCTTCGCCATCGTCGACGCCACGACGCTCACCGAGGCCGGATACGTCGGGGAGGACGTCGAGAACATCATTCTCAAGCTCCTCCAGAGCGCCGGGAACGAGGTCGAGAAGTGTCAGCGAGGGATCATCTACATCGACGAGGTGGACAAGATCGCCCGCAAAGGGGAGAACCCCTCGATCACGCGAGACGTGTCCGGCGAGGGGGTGCAGCAGGCGCTCCTGAAGATCCTGGAAGGAACGGTGGCCAACGTGCCCCCGCAGGGTGGCCGCAAGCACCCGCACCAAGAGTTCGTCCCCGTGGACACCACGAACATTCTGTTCATCTGCGGGGGGGCGTTCGTGGGACTGGAGAAGGTGGTCGAGAGCCGGATCGGGCGCAGCGGCCTGGGCTTCAAGGCCGACGTGAGGAAGCGCCGTGAGAAGAACCTCACGGACATTCTCGGCCACGTCCAGCCCAGCGACCTGATCAAGTTCGGCATGATTCCCGAGTTCGTGGGGAGGCTCCCGGTCGTCGCGATTCTCGACGAGCTGGACGCTCCGGCGCTGATCCGGATCCTCACCGAGCCGCGCAACGCGCTCGTGAAGCAGTATCAGAAGATCTTCGAGTTCGAGAACGTCGGCCTGCGATTCACCGAAGACGCCCTGGAGGCGGTCGCGCAGCAGGCCATCGAGAGGAAGATCGGAGCCCGGGGATTGCGGATGATCCTCGAAGAGCTGATGCTCGAGATGATGTTCATGCTTCCGTCCCAAACCGGCGTCAAGGAGGCCGTGGTCACCCGGGACGTGGTGCTGAACAAGAGCAATCCCCTCATCGTCATGGAAAAGGCCGGCTAGACCCGCCGGGTCCCGCCCGGCCTCGGTCTTCCCTCTCCCAGGAGGACAGGATGGACGAACGCCCCGTGCGTTCCCACGAAACGGTATGCACGCTTCCGGTGGTCCCGCTCCGGGACATCGTGGTGTTTCCGCACACCATGGTCCCGTTCGTGGTGGGCCGGAAGCCATCGCTCGTCGCCGTCGAGCGAGCCCTCGCCGCAGGCAAGAAGCTGTTCCTCTCGACGCAGCGCAGCGCCCGGGTGGACCATCCGACTGCGGAGGAGATCAACTCGGTGGGGACCATGGCCTCCATCGTCCAGCATCTCAAGCTACCCAACGGCAACGTGAAGCTGCTCGTGGAGGGGATTTCCCGGGCCCGGGTCCTGGAGATCGAGGAGGACGCCGACGGTTGCTACACGGTGGTCCTCAAGCCGATCGAGCGGAAGGCGGAGGTCACCCCCGAGGTGCAGACCTCGATGAACCAGGTGTCCGGGCTCTTCGAGCGGTTCATCAAGTACTCGCCGGGGCTTCCCTACGAGACCATGCTCTCCACGCTCCGGATCACGGATCCGGGCCGGCTGGCGGACACCATCTCGGCGCATCTTCCCATCGGGGTCGACGAGAAGCAGAGCCTTCTCGAGACGATCTCGGCGGTGGAGAGACTCGAAGGCGTTGGTCGGGTTCTGGAAGCCGAGATCGAGAAGCTCCGGGTGGACAAGAAGATCCACAACCGGGTCAAGAAGCAGATCGAGAAGGCGCAGAAGGAGTACTACCTCAACGAGAAGATCAAGGCGATCCAGCACGAGCTCGGCAAGAAGGACGAGCGGGTCAACGAGATCGAGGAGTTTCGCCAGAAGATCGAAACGGCCAGCATGCCCGCCGAGGCCAAGGAGAAGGCGCTCCAGGAGCTGAAGCGGCTGGAGGTCATGCCGCCGGTCTCCGCCGAGGCCACCGTCTCGCGGAACTACCTGGAGTGGCTCCTCGCGGTCCCGTGGAGCCGCAAGTCACGGGAGCTGACCGACATCAAGCGCGCGGAGCGGATTCTGAACGAGGACCACTACGGGCTCGACAAGATCAAGGAGCGGATCCTGGAGTTCCTCGCCGTGCGGCGCCTGGTGAAGAACCGGAAGCTCAAGGGCTCCATTCTCTGCTTCGTGGGGCCTCCCGGCGTGGGCAAGACCTCTCTCGCGAAGTCCGTCGCGCGAGCGACCGGCCGCCGGTTCGTGAGACTCTCCCTGGGCGGGGTCCGGGACGAGGCGGAGATTCGCGGGCACCGCCGGACGTACATCGGCGCGTTCCCCGGCCAGATCCTGCAGATGATGCGGAAAGCGGCCACGAGAAACCCCGTCTTCCTCCTGGACGAGGTGGAGAAGATGGCCGCGGACTTCCGCGGGGACCCGTCGGCGGCGCTGCTGGAGGTTCTCGACCCGGAGCAGAACCACTCGTTCCTGGACCACTACCTGGACACCGAGTTCGACCTGAGCGACGTGATGTTCATCGCCACCGCGAACATCACCCAGAGCATCCCTCCGGCGCTCAAGGATCGAATGGAGGTGATCCGGCTGGCGGGGTACACGCTCGGCGAGAAGATGGCCATCGCTCAGAAGTACCTCGTGCCGAAGCAGATCGAGGCCACCGGCCTGAAGCGAGTGGCCGTCGCGTTCGAGGACGACGCGGTCCGCGAGATCGTCGAGCGGTACACGCGGGAGGCTGGAGTTCGGAACCTGGAGCGCGAGATCGCCTCGATCTGCCGCAAGCTCGCCCGAAAGGTGGTCGCCGGCGAGGTCGCGACGGAGTTCACCCTCACGCCGGCCCGCGTCGTCGAGCTGCTCGGCGTGCCACGCTACCTCCTCCCGCGGGAGAAGGAGATGGTGCCCGAGATCGGAGTGGCCACCGGGCTGGCGTGGACCGAGGTCGGGGGAGAGATCCTCACCACCGAAGCGACGCTCATGCGCGGTCGGGGCAAGCTGACCCTCACCGGCCAGCTCGGCGACGTCATGCAAGAGTCGGCGCAGGCGGCGCTGTCGTACATCCGGAGCCGCGCCGAGGCGCTCGGGATCGACCCGCTGTTCCATCGGAAGTTCGACATTCACATCCACGTCCCGGAGGGTGCGATCCCCAAGGACGGTCCTTCGGCCGGCATCACGCTCGCGACGGCGATGATCTCGCTGCTTGCGGGCATTGCCGTACGGAAGGACGTGGCGATGACCGGCGAGATCACCCTCCGCGGAAAGGTCCTGGCGATCGGCGGCGTGAAGGAGAAGGTGCTCGCGGCCTACCGGCATGGCGCGACGACGATCATCCTCCCGAGGGAGAACGAGAAGGACCTCGCCGAGATCCCGGACGACATCGGCAAGCTTCTGACCGTCCGACTCGTCGAGAGCATGGACGAGGTCCTCGAGATCGCCCTTGCCGGGCCTCTGCCGCAGGCGCCGCTCCCTCGGGGCGGGCGTCCCGAGACGGTGGAGCAACGGCCGGCCGACGGGTCGGTAACGCACTGAGAGGAGAATCCGCCCGAACCGCGGGACGCGCGAGGGGTCCCGGAGCGCGGGCGGCACGTCCCGTTTCGCATTGAAGATCACGTCGTCGCGATTCGAACGGTCGGCCTATCGACCGGAGGACGAGCCCCGGGCCGTCGGGCCGGCCGTGGTGTTCCTCGGCCGCTCGAACGTGGGGAAGTCCTCGCTGATCAACCGTCTCCTGGGGACGACCGGGCTGGCGAGGACGTCCTCGAGCCCGGGCCGGACGCAGAGCGTGAATTTCTATCGGGTCAACGAGTCGCTCCATTTCGTGGATCTGCCCGGTTACGGTTACGCGGCGGCGCCCGAGTCGGTGCGGATGACCTGGCGCGGCATGGTGGAAGGTTTCCTCGATCGGTGGAGGCAGAGGATCGTGATCGCGGTGCTCCTCGTCGACGCCCGTCACGGCCCGACCGACCTGGACGAGGTCATGAAGGAATGGCTCGGAGCCCGGGGCCTGCCGTTCCTCGTGATGGCGACGAAGGCCGACAAGCTGTCTGGAAACGAGCGCGCCGTGGCGGCGCGCGCCCTGAAAGGCTGGGCGGAGGGGCCCCTTCGGGTCGGCGAGCCGCTCCTCGCCTCGGCGCGCACCGGGCTCGGTGTTGCACAGGCATGGACTCACCTCGACGCGACGATCGCGGCGAGCCGGCAGAGGACGTAGGGGGTTCGAGAAACGCGATGGATCTTCGCCAGCTGAAGACGATGGATGTAGGGCAGCTCATCAAGGTGGCAACGTCCTTCCAGGTGCTGGGCGTGGGAGGGATGCGGCGGCAGGAGCTGCTGTTCCGGATCCTCCAGGCCCAGGTCGCGAAGAACGGGTCGATCCTGGCCGAAGGAGTGCTCGAGAAGCTCCAGGAGGGCTACGGCTTCCTGCGAGCCAGCGAGTCGAGCTACCTTCCCGGGCCCGACGATGTCTACGTCTCGCCGGCCCTCATCCGCCGGTTCAAGCTCATGACCGGCGACTCGATGACCGGTCAGGTGCGCCCGCCGAAGCCCGGCGAGAAGTACTTCGCGCTGGCCCGCATCGACACCGTGAACGGGAGCCCGGTAGAGTCCCTGCGCGACCGGGTCCCGTTCGATCAGCTCACCCCCCTGTACCCGCAGGAGAGGCTGCGCGTGGAGATGCCCGGCCCGGACGTGTCCGGCCGGGTGCTCGACCTCATGACGCCGCTGGGCAAGGGACAGCGCGGCCTGATCGTGTCTCCGCCGCGAGCCGGCAAGACGATGCTGCTGCAGGCCATCGCCGACGCGATCGCGCTCAACCACCCCGAGGTCCAGCTTCTGGTCCTCCTCATCGACGAGCGTCCGGAAGAGGTCACGGACATGAGGCGGTCGGTGAAGGGCGAGGTGATCTCGTCCACGTTCGACGAGCCGGCCGTGCGTCACGTGCAGGTGGCCGAGATGGTGCTGGAGAAAGCCAAGCGGATGGTGGAGGCGAAGATGGACGTGGTGCTGCTCCTCGACTCCGTCACCCGTCTGGCCCGCGCCTACAACGCGGTGTCGGTGTCGTCGGGCCGCGTCCTGTCGGGCGGCCTCGACGCGAACGCGCTGCAGAAGCCCAAGCGGTTCTTCGGCGCCGCGCGGAACGTGGAGGAGGGGGGCTCGCTCACGATCATGGCCACGGCGCTCGTGGACACGGGCTCCCGCATGGACGACGTGATCTTCGAGGAGTTCAAGGGGACCGGGAACATGGAGATCAACCTGGACCGAAAGCTCGCCGATCGCCGGGTGTTCCCCGCTGTGGATCTCCAGCGATCCGGGACCCGGAAGGAAGAGATGCTCCTCTCCAAGCGGGAGCTCGATCGCGTGTGGGTCCTGCGGAAGGTCCTGCAGCAGATGTCGCCGGTGGAGGCGATGGAGCTTCTCCGCGAGAAGATGCTCAAGACCCGCACGAACGAGGAGTTCCTGGCCAGCATGGCCGGCTGAGCGGATGCACCCGGGGCGCCAGCGCGCGTTGCGGCGTCCCCGAGCCATCGCCTATACTCCTGGTTTCTGCAGCCCGCTGCTCCCGTTCGGTCTCGGGACTCGGGGCATTGCAAGAAGCGTGGATCCCGCGCGAGAGGTTTCGGATGAAAAGCGGCATACACCCCGAGTACCACGAGGTCAACGTGGTGTGCGCGTGCGGCAACTCGCTCCCGACGCACTCCACCAAGAAGGACTTGCGCGTCGAGATCTGCTCGGCCTGTCACCCGTTCTTCACGGGCAAACAGAAGCTCGTGGATTCCGCGGGCCGCGTCGAGCGCTTCAACAAGCGCTACACCACGAAGACCGACGCGCGCACCTGAGGCATCGCGCCCCGAGATTCCCCCGCCGCGCATCGAGCGGCCGGGACCGGGGCCCGCCTCGCGCGCCGGGACGGGAGCAGTGGACGCGAAGCTCTTGGAGAAGCTCCGGGCCATCGAGGCTCGCTACGAGGAACTCGCCCAGACCCTCGTGGATCCGAGCCTCGTCTCGGACCTGGAGAAGTACCGGACGACGAACAAGGCGTATTCGGACCTGGGGCCGATCGTGCAGGCATTCCGCGAGTTCCGGAAGGCTTCGGCCGATCTCGTGGGAGCGAGAGCGCTTCTCACGGATCCGGGCGCCGAGGAGATGCACGCGATGGCGGCCGAAGAGGTCCGGTCCCTCGAGGAACGGCTCGACGCGATGGAGAAGGACATCAAGGTCCTTCTCCTCCCCACCGATCCCAACGACGCGAAGAACGTCGTTCTCGAGATCCGCGCCGGGACCGGCGGCGACGAAGCGACCCTGTTCGCCGCCGAGGTCTTCCGGATGTACTCCCGCTTCGCCGAGCGGCAGGGATGGAAGGTGCGTACCACCGACCTTTCCGAGAGCGAGGTCGGAGGGATCAAGGAAGTCATCGCCCTCGTCGAGGGAGAGCGGGTTTTCAGCCGGCTCAAGTTCGAAAGCGGCGTGCACCGCGTGCAGCGAGTTCCCCAGACAGAGGCGCAGGGGAGGATCCACACCTCGGCGGTGACCGTGGCGATCCTGCCCGAGGCGGACGACGTGGAGATCCACGTGGAAGAGAAGGACCTGAGGATCGACACGTTCTGCTCGTCCGGGCCCGGCGGCCAGAGCGTGAACACGACCTACTCGGCCGTCCGGATCACGCACCTTCCCACGAATACCGTCGTGCAGTGCCAGGACGAGAAGTCGTGGCACAAGAACAAGGCCCGCGCCCTGCAAGTGCTGCGGTCGCGGCTGTACGACGTGAAGCGCCGGCAGCAGCAGGAGGCCATCGCCAAGGAGCGACGGGGAATGATCGGCTCGGGGGATCGGAGCGAGAAGATCCGGACGTACAACTTCCCCCAGAATCGGATGACCGACCATCGGATCGGCCTCACGATCCACAACCTCGCCGCGGTCATGGAGGGGGAGATCGGCGAGATCCTCAACGCCCTGACCGAAAACGAGCAGGCGGAGAAGCTGAAAGAGGAGGTCCGGATCTGAGCCGGGCGCGCGAGAGCGTCGGGGATGCGCTGGATGCCGCCGTCGCGGCGCTGGGCGCGGCGGGGGTGCCGGACGCGCGCCGGGAGGCCGAGTGGATCCTCTGCCGCCTGCTTCGGACCGATCGCGGGGGAGTCGTGGCGCGACGGCCCGATGCGCTCTCCGCGGACGATGCAGCGCATCTGGCGAGTCTGGTGAAGCGGCGCGCGGGGAGAGAGCCGTTCCAGTACCTGTTCGGGGAGCAGGAGTTCCGCGGGCTGACGTTTCGCGTGGATCGGAGAGTTCTGGTTCCAAGACCGGAGACCGAGCAGCTGGTCGAAGTGGTTCTGCGGGCCGGCGTGCGGACGGGTTCGTGCGTCGCGGATCTCGGGACGGGTAGCGGCTGCATCGCCGTCTCCCTCGCGTGGGCACGTCCCGACCTGCGGCTCTTCGCCCTCGACCGCTCGGACTCGGCGATCGCGCTCGCCGCGGAAAACGCCGCCCGCCACGGCGTGGCGGCGCGAATCGCCTTCCGGGTCGGGGACTTCGAGCACCCTCCCGCCGATTGGCTCGGGGCGATGGACGCGATCGTGTCGAATCCGCCGTACGTGAGCGAGGAAGAATGGGTGTCGCTCGCCCCCGAGGTTCGCGATCACGAGCCGAAGGATGCTCTGGTGCCCGGGCCCGTGGGGGACGAAGCGTACGGCGCCATGGCGCCGGCGGTGCATCGACTTCTCCGCCCTCACGGGCTCGCCGTGGTCGAGCTCGGCTGGCGCAGCGAGCCTGCCGCGCGCGACGCGTTCGCGCGCTCCGGGTTCGACGGGATCGTCGTGGAGCCTGACGCCAGGGGGATTCCCCGCGTGCTTCGGGCGGTGCGGTGCGGCGCATGATCGAGGTTCACGAGGCGAAGCGGATCCTCGCCGGCGAGGTGTCGGTCCTCGATCCAGAGACGGTGTCCCTCGATGACGCCCCAGACCGCGTTCTCGCCGAACCCATCCTCTCCGATCGGGACCTGCCTGCAGCCGACGTCTCCACGATGGACGGGTTCGCTCTGCGAGTCGCGGACGTGCCGGAGCCGGGCTCGGTCCTGCGCGTGGCAGGGGAGGTCCGTGCGGGCCAGTCCATCGACGGAGCTCGCCTCGGGCCGGGCGAGGCGTTCCGGATCCTCACGGGCGCGCTGGTGCCGGAAGGCGCCGACGCGGTCGTGATGGTCGAGCTGACCCGGGATGAGGGCTCGAAAGCGGTCCGGATCCTCGAGCGTCCAGAGACCGGGCAGAACATCCGCAGACGGGGCGAGGACGTGCGCGGCGGCGAGAGGATCCTCGAAGAGGGTACCCCCGTCCGTGCCGCGGAGATCGCCGCGCTCGCCGCCGTCGGCCGGACGCAGGTGCAGGTCGTCCGCTCTCCCGAGGTCCGCATCGTCTCGACCGGAGACGAAGTGGTCGAGGTGGGCGACGCTCCGAGCGTCCACCAGGTGCGAAACAGCAACGCGCAAGCCCTTCTGGCTCAGCTGCGCGAGATGGGTATCCGCGGGACCTATCTCGGAATCGCGCCCGATCGGCTGGCTGCCCTCGAGGAGGTTCTCCGCGTCGGGCTCGCGGGAGACGTGCTTCTCGTTACCGGCGGCGTCTCCGTGGGGACTCACGACCTCGTGGGGGATGCCTTGGCGCGCACCGGGATGCGGGTGCTGTTCCACGAGGTGGCCGTTCGTCCCGGAAAGCCGATCCTCGCGGGAATCGCCGGCCGCTGCCTCGTGCTCGGGCTTCCCGGCAACCCGGTGTCCACCTTCACCTGCTTCGCGGTCTTCGCCGCGCCCGCGATCCGGAGGATGATGGGATACCGGCGCGCCGAGGCGTCGGAAGTTCATGCGGTCCTGCGCGGGCGATTGAAGCGGCGCCCAGGCCGGACGACCTTTCACCTGGCCCGCCTCGAGGCGCGAGACGGGACGCTGGTGGCCGACCCGGTGCGGACGATGGGATCGGGGGACGTGGTCTCGCTGTCCCGTGCGAACGCGTTCATCGTCACCCCGGGCGGGAACACGGCGTTCGAGCCGGGCTCGACCGTCACCGTGATGCCTTGGCGGGACTTCGACCGGTGCTGACGGTTCCGGCGGGGAGTACGACAGAAACGTGGTGAGCAGCGCGATCGCACGGCGCCTTTGCTGGAGCTCGATGGAGGGTCTGATACGATGACGACCGTGACAGCGCTCGAGCGCCTGATCGATCGCGCACGGCAGACGCCGCGACGCATCGCCTTTCCCGAATCCACGGAAGGGCGGACGCTTCGCGCCGTCGCGAGGCTCGCGGCCGAGAGGATCGTCCTGCCCGTCCTCGTCGGGCCCCGCGGGGCAGTCGAGGACGCAGCCGGGCGCGAAGGCGTGGACCTATCCCCGATTCCCGTCGAGGATCCCCAGGGGCATCCTCGTCGTGCGGCCTACGAGCGGGATTTCGTGCGGGCGATGGAATCGAAGGGGATCGCCGCGGCGGATGCCCGCGCCCTGCTCGACGATCCGCTGTACTTCGCCGCTGCGATGGTCCACGCCGGCGATGCGGACGGCTCGGTGGCGGGTGCGATCCACACCACGGCCGACACCCTGCGCGCGGCTCTGCGAATCATCCGTCCCGCGGCAGGGGCGCGGATCGTCTCGTCGTTCTTCCTGATGGCCCTGCGAGAGCCCACGCCCGCGGGGGACGAGGTCATCGCGTTCGCGGACTGCGCGCTCGTACCGGACCCCGATCCGGACCAGCTCGCCGACATCGCGCTGCGCACGGCCCGAAGTTACCGGGCGCTGATCGGAGCGGAGCCGCGCGTCGCGCTCCTGTCCTTCTCGACGCGCGGGAGCGCGTCCCATCCCGCGGTGGACAAGGTCGTCGCCGCGCGCGACCGGCTCATGGCCCTGGGCCCGGACTTCGCCGTGGACGGCGAGTTCCAGCTGGATGCCGCGCTCGTTCCCGAGATCGGGGCGCGCAAGGCTCCCGGCAGCTCCGTCGCCGGGAGAGCGAACGTCTTGATCTTTCCCGACCTCGACGCGGGAAACATCGGCTACAAGCTGGTGGAGCGACTCGGCGGAGCGACGGCCGTGGGGCCGCTGCTTCAGGGTCTCGCGCGGCCCGCGAACGACCTTTCCCGCGGCTGCACCGAGGGCGACATCGTCCTGGTGGCGGCGGCGACGGCCCTGCAGGCCCAATCCTGAAGCCGGACGAGGAGGCGAGCGATGAACTTCCATGATCGAAGCGGCGGGAAACCGGGACGTCCCGGCCGGGGCCCGGACGGAGGGCGAGGCCCTCAGGGAGCCGGACGGCGCGCCCCGCCTCCGGAGTCCACCGGCGCCGAGGTGTCCTACCTCTCGAAGAACAAGGACTCCCGCACGATCATGGTGGTGCACCTGACCGACGGAGAAATCGTGCGGGGGGTGATCGAGTACTACGACCGGGACATGGTCAAGATCAACCGTACTTCGGGCCCGAACCTCTTCATCCGGAAGAGCAACATCCGGTACATGCACGAGGAAACCCCGTAGCCCGACGGCCGGGATTTCTTCTCGACGCGTCGCCGACCCGCGCGCGGGCTACCTCACGCGGGTGCCCGGGGGAACGTCCTCTTCGAACGTCGCGACCACCGGTCGTCCGCCCATGTCGGCGGCGAGCAGCATGCCCTGGCTCGCGACACCGCGGAGCTTCGCCGGCTTCAGGTTGGCCACCACGACGATCCGTTTTCCCACGAGCGCCTCGGGCTCGTACGCAAGGGCGATCCCCGCCACGATCTGCCGCTCTTCTCCTCCGAGGTCGAGGCGTAGCTTGAGCAGCTTGTTCGCCCCTTCGATCCTCTCCGCGGAGATCACCCGGGCCACCCGAAGGTCCACCTTCAGAAACTCGTCGATCCCCAGGAGAGTTCCCTGTGCTTCGCTCTCGGACACTCGTTCCGGAGGGGTAGCCTCCGGAGTCGCTTTCGGAGCAGGCTTGGCATCGTCCACTCGAGCTCCCTCCTGGAAGTACGCGGTCTTGTCGATACGAGGGAAGAGAGGCTCCCCCCGCCGGACGGTGCCGGACGCGGGAAGGAGGCCCCAACGGAACGCGACGAGATCGTCCGGAAGCCGGGCTCCGAGGCGTGCGGCGATCTCCTCGCACGTCACGGGCATGACGGGCGCGGCCATGGCGGCGATCTGGAGCAGCGCTTCGGCCGCGCCTCGGAGGATGGCCTGTTGGAGAGCAGCCTGGTCGGGACGGCCGGTCAGCGTCCACGGCTGGTGCTCGACCAGATATCGATTGATCGCCGCTCCCAGTGACCAGATCGCCGCGAGGCCTCCGCTGAAATCGTAGGCGTCGAACGCGTCCCGGAACGCGCGAAACGCGCGCTGCGCCGCCGGAGCGAGCTCGTGCTCCTCGGGCCGGCCCGTTGCGGGCGGAAGCCGCCCGTCGAGGCCGGTCGCGATCAGGGCGAGCAGACGGCTCGAGATATTCCCCAGGTCGTTGGCCAGGTCGCCGTTGTAGCGGTCGAGCATCTGCTCGTCCGAGTAGCTGCCGTCCATCCCAAACGTCATCTCCCGAAGGAGGAAGTACCGCAGACCGTCCGCGCCCACGGCGTCGATCAGCGGCCACGGCGAGACGACGTTTCCCAGACTCTTCGACATCTTGGTTTCGTTCCGCAGCCACCAGCCATGAGCGAAGATGCACTCCGGGAGCGGCTCGCCTGCGGAGAGGAGCATCGCGGGCCAGTACACCGCGTGGAACCTGAGGATGTCCTTCCCGACGAGGTGGAGCTGCGCGGGCCAGTAGCCCAGGAGATCCGAGGCGACGGCCCCCCCATACCCGAGAGCGCTGAGGTAATTCGTCAGAGCGTCCACCCAGACGTAGACCACGTGGCCCGGAGCGCCCGGAAACGGGATTCCCCACGAGATGCTCGTGCGGGTGATGCTCAGGTCCTTGAGGCCCGCCGCAACGAACGCCTTCACCTCGTTGAAGCGCGACTCGGGCCGCACGAACCCCGGATGGTCGCGGTAGTAATCGAGGAGCGGCTGCTGGTACCGCGAGAGGCGGAAGAAATAGGACGCCTCGGAGACCCGCTCCACCGGGTGACCCTGCTCCGGGCATCGACCGCCCTCGATCTGGCTCTCCGGGAAGAACGCCTCGCAGCCGCTGCAGTACATCCCCTCGTACGAACCCGGATAGACGTCGTCCGCGGCGCGCATCCTCTCGATGATCCGCTCCACGCCGGCTCGGTGGCGTCGTTCCGTCGTCCGGATGAAATCGTCGTGCGAGATGTGGAGCTTCTTCCAGAGATCGTGGTACCGCTCGACGACCCGATCGGCGAGCTCGATGGGGAGAATGCCCTGGCTGCGCGCCGCGCGCTCGATCTTCTGCCCGTGCTCGTCGGTGCCGGTGACGAAACGCACGTCGTGACCGGTTGCGCGGTGGTACCGTGCGACCACGTCGGCAACGATGGTCGTGTATGCGTGGCCGATGTGCGGCTCGTCGTTCACGTAGTAGATGGGCGTGGTGAGGTAGAACGCTCTGCGCTCGCTCATCGGTTTCCCCTTCGGCTCGTCGATCGCGGCGGTTTCACGGTTCGGGCGCGGTGGGCTTCGAGCGCGGCGCGCCGGACCTCGTCGAGGGGCACGTGCCCACGCCGCGCGAGCGCCGCGCAGTCCTCGTACTCCGGCGACACCTGCACCACCCCACCGTCGAGGAGACCCACTTTGACGCGGGCCGTCCCGTACCGGGTGCGCACGGGATCGAGCCGACGTTGAAGCTCGATCCTGCTCTCCCGCCGGAATCGCACTCCCAGTGTCGTGGTCTCGCGGAAGATCACGCGCGACAGGGGATCGAGATCGTTCGGCCGCGCCAGCACGGTGATCTGATGGCCGCAGCGGCCCTTCTTCATGTGGGTCGGCACGGTGTACACCTCGAGCGCGCCGGCCTCGAAGAGGCGCTCGCTCGCGAACGCGAGGGACTGCGGGGTCGCATCGTCGATGGTCGTCTCGATCACCACGACCTCCCGATCGGCCGTCGGGGGCTGGTCGGTCGCTTCCGGGTCGGCCTCGCCCAGGGTCATCCGGAGGACGTTCGGGCTTCCCGGAAACTCCTTCGTGCCGGCCCCGTACCCCACGGCGATGGGACGCATGGGAGGGAGCGGGCCCCACGCGTCCGCCACCGTCGTCAGGATGGCGGCACCCGTCGGTGTCAATCGCTCGCCCTCGGCCTCGCCGCCGACGATCGGGGCGCCATGCACCAGAAGCGCGGTCGCGGGAGCGGGAACCGGGAACGTCCCGTGCTCGCAGCGGACCGTCCCCCAACCGGTCGTCATCCGGGATACGACGATCCGATGGATGCGAAGCGCGGCGATACCCACGCATGCGCCGACGACGTCCACGATGGCATCCGCGGCACCGACCTCGTGGAAGTGCACGCGCTCCGGCGAGACGCGATGGACCCTCCCTTCGGCCTCCGCGAGCCGTCGAAACACGGCAAGGGCACGCTGTCGCACCGCCGGGTCGAGGCGACCGCGGGTCAGGATCCGACGGATGTCGCTCCAGCCGCGCTCGGGCTGCATCGCCGACACGCGAACGTCGATCTTGCGGGCACCGATCCCACCTCGTGCGGTCCGCCGCGCGGTGACACGGACTCCGCGCAGCGAGAGAGCGCTGACCGCGTCCCCGATGCGGCGAAGCGGGATGCCGAGATCCACCAGCGCCCCCAGGATCATGTCGCCGCTGGCTCCTGCCGTGGCGTCCACGTGAAGGATCCGGATCGGTTCTCGGCGGCGCAGGGGAATGGCAAACCTCGTGCGACGGTGCGGCGATTCCATGGAGAAACCTCGAGACAAGGCGCGTGCATCCTACCATTCGGCTCGAGCCCGGGACAATGACCGACGCCGCCGCACCGCGGCGCAGGATTCGAACGGACCGGCACGTGACAGTGGTGCGCTCTTCACGGGCAGACGGTTGTCGTCGACACGCGAATTGTCCGGTGTTTGTTGTGGACACGTGAGGTGTCCGGTTCCGTTTGACGCACCCGAATGGCTGGTGTAGCGTGCGAAAGCCGGTCACGATTCCGGCGGGCAGCGTGGTTTTCGAAGTCGTCGAGGAGAATCCTGGTGGCAATCAGATCGCCCCAGGCTCGTGAGGAGGAGTTCCAGCGAGTCGCGCTCCCGCATCTCGACGCGCTCTTCAACCTGGCCCTGAGCCTGACGCGGAATCGCAGCGACGCCGAGGATCTGGTCCAGGACGCCTACGTTCGGGCGTACCGCTTCTTCGACACGTACGCGCCGGACACCCAGGTCAAGGCCTGGCTTTTCCGCATTCTTCGGAACGCGTTCATCAATCGTTACCGGGCGGCAAAGACCCGGCCGCAAGAGGTCGATCTCACGCGCGTCGAGACGGGCTACGAGAGGATCGTGGAAGCCGCGTTCCTGCACGAGCACGAGCCGCGGTCTCCGGAGCGGATCCTGATGGACCAAGACCTCGGACCGGAAGTGCGCAGCGCGTTCGATGGCCTTCCCGACGAGTACCGCTTCGTCGTCCATCTCGCGCTGGTGGAGGACATGTCGTACCGGGAGATCGCGGAGGTCCTCTCGATTCCGGTGGGCACCGTGATGAGCCGTCTTCACCGGGGACGGAGGCGCCTCCAGTCGGCGCTGCTGGACTATGCGCGGACGAAGGGAATACTCCGGGGGGGGGCGACGGTTTCCAGAAGGGGAGAATCGACCGCGTGAGTCCCATCGGTCCGTCCGGGTCGGTCGACTGCCGGAAGTGCCGGGAGTCGATCCATCATTATCAGGCCAACGAGCTTCGCGAGTCCGCACGACGGGAGGTGCAGGACCACCTGGACACCTGTCCCGCGTGCGCGCGGTTCCTCCACGTCGAGGAAGCGTTCCTGCGGCTTCTCCGCGAGCAGCTTCCTCGGGAGGTGGCCTCGCCCGAGCTCGCCGACCGCGTTCGGCACGGGATCGAGCGGGACTCCGGGGCGTTCGGCGCTCTTCGGAGCGACGTGCCGTACTTCGGCCGCCTCCTCATGGCAGCGGCGCTGCTCCTTCTTGCGTTGCTCGTTCCGGCGGTCTACTGGAGTCGCTCGGGAAACGCGACGGTGGAGACGGGATCCCGGCACATCGTGCGCGCAGCGATCCTGGTGGACGAGGATTGCGATCGCGCGGGGCGCAGCCTCGAGCAGCAGCGCAGTTGCCGGAAGGCGTCCCATCTCAACGCGTTGAAACTGGCCGACGGCTCGTACTGGAGCCTCGGTGTCGACGAGCCGATTGCCCGGGATCTGGTCGCGGAGCCGGCCCATCGCGGCCGCCGCGTCGTGGTGGAGGGAGACTTCTACCCGGCGATCCGGACGTTCCATCTGACCCGACTGCTGGGTCCGCGCGCGGCGCTCCCGCGCGGTTTGGCGGAGCGAGTCGTCACCGCTCGCGCGCAAGAGCCCGACCGCCGGTAGCTCCTCCATCTCGTGACGGCGGCGCGGGGCACGGGGCATTCCGGCACTCGGCTCTTCGGGCACGGGGAAGTGCGCGGGGGAGGAAGACGAGAGGACGACCTTCCCCTGGTTGCTCCGCCGTGGGCGAACCCTGGAGAACCCCGATCTCATGCTAGTCTGGAATCGTCGACGTTGGGTCGTTCGTCCCTACGATGGAGCGGGGGGAAATCCATGTCCGAAGTGATGGAGGCGGAGGACGGAACGTTCGAGGAGACGGTGCTCCGGGCCGAAACGCCCGTACTGGTGGACTTCTCCGCCACGTGGTGCGGGCCGTGCAAGAAACTCGAGCCGATCGTGCGCGAAATCGCCCAGGAGTTCGAGGGACGGCTTCGCGTGGTGCGAGTGGATGTGGACCGTGCGCGTTCCACCGCCGTGCGCTTCGCGGTGCTGTCGGTGCCCACGGTCGTCCTCTTTCAGAACGGCGAGCCCAAGGATCAGGTGACCGGGCTCGTGTCGAAGAAAGTACTGGCGGGAATGGTGGAGAAGGTGCTCTGAGTATGGAGGCACTCACGAGCTGGTTGAACGAATGGGGCTACGGCCTGGGGCGTCTGCTCGAGGCGCAGTTGCAGTCCCGCTCCCCCGTATCCATCTTGATCGTGTTCGCGGCCGGGATCGTCACGAGCTTCACGCCCTGCGTCTATCCGATGATTCCGGTGACGGTGAGCTACATGGGCGGCGCGGCGGGTGGGAACCGACGGCGCGCCGTCACGCTGTCGGTGGTGTACGTCGCAGGGCTCGCCTTGGTCTACACGGCGTTGGGCGTGGCCGCGGCTCTGCTCGGGAAGGTGTTCGGGCAGTTCACCCGAAGCCCCTGGGTCTACGGAGGCGTTGGGTTGCTGGTTCTGTTCTTCGGGCTGGGCATGCTGGACATCTACACGATCCGCGTGCCGACCGTCTTCACGGGAGTGCAGACGAAAGGGGCCCGCACGGGCGGACTCCTGGGAGCGCTCCTGATGGGAATGGCGGCGGGGTTCGTCGCGGCGCCATGCACCGCCCCCGTGCTCGGCGTCCTCCTGACCTACGTCGCGACGACGCGGGACGTTGCGTGGGGCGGGGCGCTTCTTCTGGTGTTCTCGCTCGGGCTCGGCTTGCTGTTGATGGTCCTCGGGATCTTCTCGGGTACCCTCGCCGGCCTGCCCCGCGCCGGCTCCTGGATGGACAGGATCAAAAAGGGATTCGGGGTCGCGATGATCCTGGTCGGACTGTTCTTCCTCTGGCAGGCGGTCCGGATGGTGATGTCGTGAAGACCCTCTCGGTCCGCGGCGACGAGTGGCCCGATGATCGGGTCGGTGCCGTCCGCCCCCCGCGCGCATCGACGGCGATCCGCACGATCTTGTCGATCCTCGCGCTCCTCGTGTCGGGCGAATCGATGGCGGCGGCGGACGACGCCCCGGTTTCCCAACCCTTTCGTCTCGAGCGACCCCAGGACGGCCAGACCGTCGCCGTCCACACCGGCGCCCCCGCGCTGCACGTCTTCTTCTTCGCGACCTGGTGCCCGCCGTGCATGGAGGATCTTCAAGGACTGGCGGATCTCGAGGCGAAGTGGGTCGACCGCGGCTACCGACTGGTGATCGTCGCGGTCCCCACACGGCAGACACGGGAAAGCCTCGCGGAGTTCATCCGCCGCACCGGCCCGCCGGGCGAGACCCTGTTCGACGCTTCCGGAGAGACGGGAAGGGTGCTCGGGCTGAGCCGGCTCCCGGCGCACGTGATCCTCGACGAGGCGGGTCGCGTGGTTCTCCGCACGGGTCGGCTGGAGGACGGGGTGGACGCAGCGATTCAGAGGCTCCTGGGCGCGAAGCGACGGCCGGCGAGGGCGAAGCCGTGAGCGGTCGCACCCGAGTGGGGCTCCTGTTCGGCGGCGCGTCCGTGGAGCACGAGGTGTCCGTCGTGTCGGCCCGGGGAATCGCCTCGTCGCTCGACCCGGGTCGATTCGAGTGCATTGCGCTGGCGGTGACGGGGACCGGGCGCTGGTTGTCGCCGGAATCCTCCGCGGTGATTCTGCGAAGCAAGGCCCCGCGGGTCGAGGTGACCGACGCGGAGGACGACGGAGTGCGGCTCGCCGCCGACCCCGGCCGGGGCGGGATCCTCCGCATCGCTCGCGACGGCGCCTCGAGCCCTCTCGAGGTCGACCTGGTCTTTCCGGTCGTCCACGGCTGGGGAGGAGAGGACGGACGGGTCCAGGGCTTGCTCGATCTCGCCGGGATCCCGTTCGTCGGGGCTGGAGTTCTCGGGTCCGCGGTGGGCATGGACAAGGAAGTCGCGAAGGCGCTCCTCGAGGCGCGAGGCCTGCCGGTAGGTCCTTGGACCTCGGTCGTTCGCGACGAGTTTCGTGCAGATCCGTCCGGAACCCTCCGTCGCGTGACCGAGCGGCTGACGCTGCCGCTTTTCGTGAAACCTGCGAACGGGGGCTCCTCGATCGGAGTCTCGAAGGTCGTGGCTCCGATGGGGATCGAGCGGGCGCTCGAGACCGCCTTCGAGTGCGACCGCAAGGCGGTGGTCGAATCCGCACTGGACGCGCGCGAGATCGAGTGCGCGGTCCTCGGCAACGAGCGGCCCGAGGCGTCGGTGCCGGGAGAGATCGTTCCCTCGCGGGAATTCTATGACTACCAGGCGAAGTACGTGGATTCCACGTCGCGGCTCCTGATCCCGGCCCCGCTCTCCCGCGAGGCTGCGGAGCAGGTGCGTCGACTGGCCGTGGAGACGTTCCGTGCCCTCGACCTGACCGGGATGGCGCGAATCGACTTCTTCGTGGAGCGCGGGAGCGAAAGGGTGTTCGTGAACGAGGCGAACACGCTTCCCGGCTTCACACCCATCAGCATGTACCCGAAGCTCTGGGAGGCTTCGGGGGTGCCCTATTCCGACCTGCTCGCGCGCCTCATCGATCTCGCGCTCGAGCGCAACGCCTCCGACCCGTCGCGCGCGCGACGGCGGGTCTGAAGAGGTCCGGAGAGAACAGGATGGCCGATGGCGCGGTGCTCGTCCTGAACCGTTTGTACCAGGCGGTACAGGTGACGGGCGTCCGGCGGGGGTTTCGTCTGTTCTACGCCGGGCGCGCGCGAGCGGTCGGGCCCGATTTTGCCACCTACGATTTCGAGAACTGGTGCGATCTGCCCGCCGGGGCGGGGGACGAAGTCATCCGCACTCCCCGCCGCGTCATCCGGATCCCGCGGGTGATCCAGCTGGTGCACTACGACAAGCTCCCGCGGCGAGAAATCCGCTTCACACGGCGCAACATCTTCTCTCGAGACCGGAATCGGTGCCAGTACTGCGGGAGAGTCTTTGCACCGCGCGACCTGAACCTGGACCACGTCGTGCCGCTCTCCCGCGGTGGGGTCTCGAGCTGGGACAACGTGGTGTGCGCCTGCGTGGCGTGCAACAGCCGAAAGGGGAACCGAACCCCCCACGAGGCCGGAATGATCCCCATTCGCGCTCCGCGCAAGCCGGCCGGTCATCCCGTCCTGCGAGCCGGCTGGATCGGGTCTCGCTACGAGGAGTGGCGGACGTTTCTCGACGAAGCCTACTGGAATGTGGAGCTCGGCGAGGACGTCGTCACGCATCTCTGACTCGATTGCCCGGGTCGAAACCCGGCGGCGTTGCCGCGGCGAGACCGGAGCGAACGGTGGTGCCGCGCCGCATCAGCCAGGGTCGGGCGGTTTGACCTCGCCTCGCGGGGGGCGGGTCAACCCGTGGACCGTCATCCGCCGATAGAGCTTCGGCCGGGACCAGCCGATGAGAGCGGCCGCGCGCGTCAGATTGCCTCCGGTCCGTAGAAGGGCGCTCTCGATCATGGTCTGCTCGTACGTCGGCTCCGTCGGGGCGGCACCGAGCGCGCCGCGACCCGTCCGGTGGAAGTCGAGATGCGCCGCCGCGATGGTCCCGTCGGTGGAGCGCGTCAGACCTCGTGCCAGCGCGGACTCCAGCTCGCGGACATTCCCGGGCCACGAGTGATCCCGGAGCGCCTCGACGGCGCAGGCCGATACCCGGATGGAAGCGATTCCGGTCGCCGCCTGGAGCCGTCCGACGAGGTGCTCCACCAAGGCCGGGATGTCCTCGCGCCGATCGCGCAAGGGCGGGACGCGCAGCTCGATGACGGCGAGTCGGTAGAACAGGTCCGAGCGAAACCTGCCCTGCGCGACGAGGTGCGACAGGTCGTGATGCGTGGCGGCCACGACCCGTGCGTCCACCGCGATCTCCGACTTGCCTCCCACCGGGCGGACCTTCGAGTCCTGCAGGACGCGCAGGAGCTTCGCCTGCATGGCCGCGGGCATGTCTCCCACCTCGTCCAGGAACAGGGTCCCGCCTTGGGCCAGACGGAACAGCCCGGGACGGTCCTGCTCCGCGCCGGTATACGCGCCGCGCACGGCGCCGAACAGCTCGCTCTCGAGCAGGGTCTCGGTGAGGGCAGCGCAGTTGATGGCGATGAACGACCCCGAGCGTCGCGGACCGAGAGCGTGCAGGCGACGAGCGATCTCCTCCTTGCCAGAGCCCGACTCTCCGGTCACGAGCACCGGAAGTCTCCATGGAGCGACCCTGTCGGCGACGCGGAGAAGCTCGCGGAATGCCGGGGATCTTCCCACGATACCCGAGTCCGCGCGCTCGGCTCGGATCGGGGCCCGCGAGACGACGGCGGCCCGATCCATCGCGACCGAAAGCAGCGCTGCGAATCCCTCGAGGACGAGGAGCCGCTCCGGCGCGATGGGAACCGGCATCTCGCGGCTGTCGAGCACGAGTGCGCGCCTCACGGGAGGGAGCGAGGGGATCCGCGCCGAGAGTACGCTGCGCAGCGCCAGCGCGCGCACGGACGGGCACTCGATCCCGGCATCCTGCAGGGCGAGGTCGACTCCGTGGCTCGCGGCCTCCCCCAGTGCCGCCCATCGAAGCAACGTTCGGCTGGGAGTATCGATGCCGTCCCCTCGAACGCTCAGCAGAGCCTCGACCTGCTGGGCGGATTCGTCGCCGCCACGCTGGAGGCGGACGACGAACGCACGCTCCGCCTCCAGCGCATCGATGGCTGCGGCCAGGATGGCGGGAACGCTCGCGTCTCCTTGGCCGGCCAGCGCGGCGCAGGCCGCGGCCAGTCGGGCGGCGGGCGAGACACCGTCCCGGATTGACGATTCGTGGTTTGCCGAGATATCCTCCGCCTTCGAAGACATGGTGTTCGCAATCCCCCTCGGTTCGGCGGCTGAGGCGGCACGACTCCCGCGGTGCTCAGGGGACGTTCCTCCCGCCGGCGGCGGATCACGCCGCGCCACACGTGAATGGGTAGGGTGGACGAGCCTGGGCGAGGCGATCAAGCACGGAGCGGAGGAAGGGCGGTTTCCTGGCAGAAACCGCCATGGTGCTCTTCACTCCCGGGAGGCAGCCCCATCGCACGCCGTAGGTCTCTCGTCGTCGCGGTCGAAGTCGGTTGCCGGCTTCTTGCGGTCGCGCTGCTGTCGCCGCTGGCCGTCTTCGCAGGCCGGTCCACCATGCCTCTCGCCGCGCTCTACGGCGTCGCCGGTGGAATCGCCGTCACCCTCGCTCTGGCCGGACGCCAGCTGCACGAGGTCCTGCTCGCCGAGGCTCTGTCGGGGAGGAACAGCGCGGCGCGCATGGCTGTGGCCGCCGGGATGATGCTCCTCGTGATTCTCCTGGTGCTCATCGGGCTCGTCGTGGCAATTCTTCTGTTTGCGCGCAGCGGCCGAGATCCCGGTCCCTGGCGGATGGGCGATCTCGTCGAGGAGGCTCCATGAGCTACTACCGGCAGCCGCCGACCCGCGCCTACGGGTCAGGCGTCCCGTTCGGCCTCCCACCGGTGACACAGGTGGTCCGCTCGCTGATGATCGCCTGCGGTGCGATCTGGCTCGTCCAGTTCACGCTGGATTCGATTCTCGGCGTCTGGGATCCGAGCCTGTGGTTCGGCGTGGTTCCACAGCGGGTGCTCTCCGGCTGGATCTGGCAGCCGTTCACGTACATGTTCCTTCACTCGACCGGGAACATGTTCCATCTGATCATGAATTTGTTCTTCCTCTACATGGTGGGAGGAGACCTGGAGCGCCACTGGGGAGCGCATCGGTTCCTGCGTTACTTTCTGATCTGCGGTGTCGGAGCCGGGTTGTTCGTGACCGCGGCGGGTTGGATCTCCGGGACGAATGCCCCGACCATCGGCGCGTCCGGCGCGATTTACGGGCTTCTCCTCGCGTTCGGCACCATCTTCGCCGACCGTGTCTTCCTGTTCATGTTCATCTTTCCGATCCGGGCTCGCACCCTGAGCTGGATCCTGTTCGCGGTGGCGTTTCTTTCCACCTGGGACCCGCGACCAGGCGGGGTGTCGCACGTGGCCCATCTGGGTGGGATGGTCGTGGGTTACCTGTACCTCAAGCGGGCCTGGCGAGTCTCCGAGTTCTACCGGGAGTTGCGCTGGCGTGTTCGCCGCAGGAAATTCCGCGTCATGCCGCCGAAGGATGAGGACCGCTGGATCCACTGACGGCGATCCGCCGGAATCCCGTTCCTGCAGGTCTTCGTGGACGTTGCCGGGGTGCTCGAATCGGGACGGTCGCGACTCGAGGTCAGCAGACCTCTGCGCGGCGCGTTCCCTTGTAGCGGAGGTAATCCAGAACCTCGTCCTGGGCGTGAGCCTCGAGTCGGTGAAACAGGCGAAGCAACTCGGTGTCCCGGTCGGTGGTAGTGGGCGGAATCCCGGCGAGCTCGCCACGAAAGAACTCGCCAATCTCGACGCCGAACACACCCAGGATCTTGAGAAGGGTGTCGAGGGATACCTTGTACTCGCCCGTCTCCATCCGGCACAGATCGGACTGTTGCACGGCGATCCGTCGAGCAAGATCCGACTGGGTCATGTTCTGCTCCTTTCGGAGCTGCCGGATCTTCGCTCCCACGAAGACGGTCTGGCGTCTGCGATCGGGACGGGCACCCATGGACTCTCTCCTTGCTTACGCCGAATACCTCGAGAACCCTCGATCGCGGCGTCTTTCCTACGATTTTGACCCTTGACAGCCTCGCTACCGCCCCCTACACTTTCCACATCAGCAACAAAACGCGGTGGGGAGTTTGAGCCGTTTTTCGGCCTGTTGTGCGAGGGAGAACCTGGGTGGTTCGAATCGATCGTGCGAATGGCGTCGCTGGTCCCCCCCCGGCCACGACTCTCCCCCACGCAGCGTCTATTAAATTACTTACAGCTTCTTGCAAAAAATGTACGGTGACCCACGGAGGCTGTCAAGGTTCATTTCACCTGTCGTTGTGGAGCCACGAACGCTTCCGCCGTTCTTCGGGAAACGCTCCCTTCCTCGGGCCGCGACGCGAGGGCTAGGGAATGGAATCGACCCAGAACGATCGCACTTCGGTCCTGTCACGTTACTTCGCCGAGATTCGCGAGTACCCGCTGTTGACGAAGGAAGAGGAAATGTCGTTGGCCCGAAACGTGAAAGCCGGTCGGCGCGAGGCGCTGAACGAACTGATCGAGTCCAACCTCAGCTTCGTGGTCAAGGTGGCGAGCGAGTATCGAAACCTCGGACTTCCCTTCGAGGACCTCCTCAACGAGGGGAACATCGGCCTGATCGAAGCCGCGCACCGCTACGACGCCACGAAGGGGACCAAATTCATCACCTACGCCATCTGGTGGATCCGAAAATCCATCTTGAAGGCGCTGAGCGAGCACTCGAATCTCGTTCGCGTTCCGAACTACCAGATGAAAAAGGTCCGCGAGATCCGCGACGCTGAGAACTCCCTTCGTCGCTCGCTCGGCCGCAAGCCGGAGCGGGGAGAGATCTCGGAGCGGCTTTCGAAGAGCGTGACGAAGATCGATCAAGTGCTCCAGTTCAACATGCGCGAGATGAGTCTCGACGACAAAGTCGGGAAAGAGCGCGACACGATGATCTCCGACTACTTGGTCGACCGACGGTGCTCGAGCCCGGAAGACGATCTCATCAAGAGGGAGTCGTCCAGCCTGGTGGAAGAGGCGATGACGCTCCTGACGGACCAGGAGCGCACCGTGGTGGGCTTCCGGTTCGGACTCGCGGGCGGACCGCCTCTCACGCTGAAGGAGATCGGCGACCAGATGGGGATCAGTCGGGAGCGCGTTCGACAGATCGAGTGCCAGGCGAAATCCAGGCTCCGGAAGATGTTCGCGCGGACCCGGATCGTCAAATCTCCGTCGAAGCGCCCACTTCCGCCGAACCGACTCGCGAAGCATCCACGCCTCGACCATTGATCGCACACCGCGGGTGCGATCGGCTCCCGCGAGCGAAGGTTGACGTTGTCGCCCCGATGCGCCGCCGTCGCGAGTCGGCGGCTGGGGGCAGACCGCGGGCGAGCGGTCCGCGGCACGCTCTGCGAAACCAGGGCGGTGGACCCGCTTCGCAGCGTCGGGATTCCCCGCGACTCTTCTGTCGTTCGCCCTCCCCGAGAACGGGTGTTGATCCAGCCAGATCAAGTCCCCTAGACTCCACCCTGAGGCGGCCGCGACGTCCGGGCGCGCCGTTCACTCATCGTGGAGAGGGACCAGCATGCAGGAACCGTTCAGCGGGCTTCACTCCGGTGGCGAGTCCGCTTCGGATCCGTCCGAGTCGACCGACGAGTCCTGGGCGCGGCTCTTCCGGCTGCCCGAAGCGCACGGCGCGCTCCAGGCGATCGTCCGAAGACTCTTCCGGGATGCGCGAATCGAGGTCGTTCTCGAGAGCGCCGCGCAGCCGCGCCAGGCGATCGCGTCGATTCCGGCCCCGCACGGCGAAGCGCTCGACACGGAGGAGGAGGTAACCGTTGCGGGGACTCCGCCTTGGGTGCTGCGTGTTCGAGGGGCGGCCCGCAACGGCCGCGGGAGCGATCGAATCCGCTCGGCGGCGCAGTCGCTCTCCGCGTGGCGCGCCGCTCGCGAGGCGCTCCGCCGGGCGGAGGAGGGGCTCGAGGTCAGAACCCGGGAGCTCGACTTCCTCCAGATCTTCGGCCGCATCGCCGCGCAGACCCGAACGATCCAGGAGTTGTTCCTCGCCCTCGCGCAGCAGGTCCATGGCGCGGGGGACGATGACGCGGTCCTGGTCGCTCATGCGCTCGACGGGCTCGAGGAGGGCCTGGCGCTCCTTTCGCGGATGGTCCCCGAGGCGGAGCTTGGCAGGATCGTTCGTCACGCCGGCGCGTTCCTCGGTTGGCCCGCCAAGGCAGAGCCGCGGCTGCAAGTCGAGATGGGACCGAAGTTCTCCTCCGACGCCGGGGTTCGGACCGGGTTTTCCGAAGCCGACCTCGTCCTGATCCCGCTGTACCGGAGGTCCGCTCCGGTGGCGGCGCTCGTTCTGCTGCCTGCGGCAGGATCCCCGTCGGAAAGTCGAATCCGGCTTCTCTTCGGCGCCGCAAATCAGATCTCGGTGCACGTGGATCGAATTCTCATGCTCGAGGAGGCGGGGGAAGGCCGGTTCCGAGCCGTGCTGGACTCCATGCCTCAGGCGGTGATCCGCACGGATCGCGATCTGCGTCTGGTCCAAACGAACCCGGCGGCGGAGGCCCTGTTCGAGAAGCTCCGCGCGGGGGGCCTGCCCCATCGCATCGATCGGATCGGCGATCTCGACGTCGTGGCTCTCTCCGCCGAGGTTTCCGCAGGTGGCCGACTCGGCGCCGCGGGTGAGGCGCGCTTCGCGGACGGAACGGTCCTCGACGCGACTCTCGTCGCGGTTGCAGGGGATCCCGAAGCGCGCAACGGCTACGTGCTGGTCTTGGCGGACGTCACCGAGCGACGACGGTTCCAGGAGCGACTCGCTCAATCGGAGAAGCTCTCGAGCCTCGGCGAGATGATCTCGGGGATCGCGCACGAGCTGAACAACCCGCTCGCGGCCGTTCTCGGTTACGCCCAGCTGGTGCAGGCGTCCTCCGACGACGAGCGGTTGACCCGCCGCCTCGTGGTGGTCGAACGCGAGGCCCGACGCTGCCAGAAGATCGTCCAGAATCTGCTGTCGTTCGTACGAAAGCACGAGCCCGAGCGAAAGCTCCTCTCGCTGAATCACGTCGTGGAGGCGGTCCTCGGCCTCATGGGCTACCAGCTTCGTGTGGAGGGGATCGAGATTCTCGACGAGAGCGACCCGGGCCTTCCGTTGATCGACGGCGATTCCCATCTTCTCCAGCAGGCCATCCTCAACCTGGTCACGAACGCCCAGCAGGCGATACGGGAGACGGCGCGCCGGAGGGGCACCCTCACCGTTCGGACCGGAGTCGCGCGTCCGGGTTGGGTGTTCCTCGACGTGGAGGATGATGGTCCGGGCGTCCCGGAGGGGATCCGCTCGCGCGTGTTCGATCCTTTCTTCAGCACGAAGGCGCCGGGGCAGGGGACGGGGCTCGGCCTTTCCATCGTGTACGGCATCGTCAACGCACACGCCGGGACGGTTCAGATTGCTGCTCGACCCGGACCGGGAGCCGCCTTTCGGATCGAGCTGCCGGTCGCCGACGCATCCGGCGTCCAAGGGAAACGGGTGGCCGCGCTGGATCCGACCCGAGCGGCGCCGGGGAGGATCCTGGTGGTGGACGATGAGGGTCCGGTGGCGCGGCTCATCTGCGAAGCCCTGGCCGAGGATGGTCACGTCGCGATTCCGGCGCTCGGCGCCGACGAGGCGCTGGAGCGACTCGCTTCGGAGGACTTCGACGTGGTGGTGTGCGACGTGAAGATGCCGGGCATGTCGTGGGAACGGCTGCGCGACGAGATGGAACGGCTGAGCCCTGGAGTGTCGCGACGCATGCTGCTCACCACCGGAGACACGGTGAGTCGAGAAACGGACGCTCTCGCAGCCCGCGAGGGGCTCGGCCTCCTGCACAAGCCGTTCGACCTCAACGATCTCAAGCGTACGGTACGATCACGGCTCGCCGAGGGTAGGGGACGCGCATCGTGCGACACCTGATCGTCGGGACCGCTGGCCACATCGATCACGGGAAGAGCTCTCTGGTTCGAGCCCTGACCGGGATCGATCCCGACCGCCTCCAGGAGGAGAAGGACCGAGGCATCACCATCGATCTCGGCTTCGCCGATCTGGAGCTCGATCCGGAACGGGTCATCTCCTTCGTCGACGTGCCGGGTCACGAACGCTTCGTCCGGCACATGGTGGCAGGAGCCACGGGAATCGATTCCGTCCTCCTGGTGGTCGCCTGCGACGACGGAGTCCGGCCCCAGACCCGAGAGCACCTGGCCATCTGCTCGCTTCTCCGGATCCGTCACGGCATCGTCGCTCTGTCCAAGAGCGATCTTGCCGACGGCGAGATGCGAGAGGTCGTGGAGCTCGAGCTGCGGGAGTTCTTGAAGGGGAGTTTTCTCGAAGGGGCTGCGGTCGTGCCGGTATCGGCGCGCACCGGAGAGGGCCTGCCCGAGTTGCGGGAGGCTCTGCTCGCTCTCTTCGACCGGGTGCCGGAGCGCCCGGCCGGCGGGGTGGCACGCCTGCCGGTCGATCGATCCTTCGTGCTCCGAGGCTTCGGGACCGTCGTCACGGGGACGCTCGCGTCCGGCTCCCTCCGCGAGGGGAACGAGGTCGAGGTGCTCCCCGGAGGTCGACGCGGGAGGATCCGCGGGCTGCAAGTCCACCGGCGCAAGGTGGCGGAGGTTCGCGCGGGTCAGCGGGTCGCGGTCAACCTCCAGGGTCTCGATCGCGCCGAAGCTCCCAGGGGGGCGACGGTCTGCATTCCGAACACGCTTCCCTTGACCCGACGAATCTGGGCCCGCATCGAGCTCCTCGCGTCGGCTCCGGAGGCGGTGCGGAAAGGAGGTCCGATTCGGTTTCACCACGGGACCTCCGAAAGGTCCGGAAGGCTCCGCATCATCGAGGAGCCGGCCGAGGGTGAGGTACTCTGCGAGATCCGCTTCGGCCAGGACACCGTGCTCCTGCCCGGCGATCCGTTCATCCTCCGGAGACCGGCGCCCGTCGACACCGTGGGAGGTGGGGTGGTCCTCGACGTGCGGCCTCCAGCAACCCGTGGCCGCGCGCGACCCTCGATGCCTTCGGGCGCTCGCGACGCGGACGAAGCGATCCTGCAGAAGCTCGAGCAGGCGGGCGCCGCGGGCCGTGAGGCGGTGGAGCTGGCGGCCGAGCTGGGACTCGCGCCCGCCGATCTCGAGGAGCGGGCGACCGGACTCGAGAGGAGCGGCAGACTCGTTCGCGCCATGAGCGTGTTCGTTCACGCGGCAGCATGGGAGGCGCTCGAAGCGGCGAGCGCGACCGCGCTGGCGATGTTTCATGCGAAGGAACCGCTCCGTTTCGGCATGTCCCGCGAGGAGCTCCGTTCCCGGCTCTGCAGGACGATGACGCCCGAAGCGTGGCGGTTCTTCCTGGAACGGCTGCAAGCACGAGGTGTCGTACGCCTGGACGCCCAGCGCGTCGCCGACGCTCGTCACACCGTCCGGTTGGCCGGGGCCGACGCGGAGACCGCCCGGAGGATCGAGGCACGATTTCGGGACGCCGGTCTGGATCCTCCGGACGCGGCCCAGTTGGTCCAGTTCGAGGGAGGCACCAGAGTAGAGCGGATCCTCGACATCCTGCTGGAATCGGGAAGTCTCGTACGGATCCGGGATGGGCGCCTGTTCCACGCCCATGCCCTCGAAACCCTCCGCTCCAAGCTTCGCGACTACGCTCGTACATGCACATCCATCGACGTGGCGACCTTCAAGCAGATCGCCGGCGTGACCCGAAAGAACGCGATTCCCCTCCTCGAGCACCTGGACGCGGAGCGGACGACGCGACGGGTGGGGAACCTGCGGGAGATCCTCACGAAGTGACGAGGCGCTCGCCTCCGCTGGGAGCCGGTGCGTGGCCGGACGGGGGAATCCCGCCGGCTTCGCCCGCGGACGCCCGACCCGAAGTCCCGTCCGCGAATGCGATTTCGCAGACGGCACACTAGAATGACGTTTGGCGCTGGGAAGCCGACCGGCCCCGAGGCCGAGGGAGCGAATGATGTTCAACCTGGGCGCGGGAGAGCTGATCCTGATCTTCTTGATCGTCCTGCTGCTTTTTGGAGCCGGACGGCTTGCGGGAATTGGCAAGGGGCTGGGCGAGGGGATCCGCAACTTCCGCTCGGCCATGCGACGCGACCACCCGGATCGTGATCAAGACGAGTCCGGTCATTCGTCCTCCAAGGGCGACACCAAGTAGTGCGGCGGCAGGCCCGCCGCGCCGGTCAGAACCTCGTCCGCATGCAGATGGCTGCGGTGGAGCGGGTGCGCCGGGAGCTTCTCGGCTCGGCGGCAAGCCATCCTTACTTCCGAGATCTCAAACGCCATCTGCGGGCGCACCACGGGCCGGTCGCGACATCGGAGATCTTCGAAGCCTGCGCGATGTCGGACCTCGTGTTCGTGGGCGAGTTCCATGCGCTTCCGGCCTGCCAGCGTTTCGCCGCCGATCTCCTCGAACAGGTGGCCCGGCGGGTTCCGCGCGTGGCCCTGGGCATCGAATTCGTCCACACGCGCCAGCAGTCCGTCCTCGACCGGCGTCAGGCTGGTCTCCTGGACGACGACACATTCCTCGGTCGGATCCACTACCGCGACGAGTGGGGATACCCATGGGAGGGCTACCGGGCGATCCTCGACCGCGCGAAGACGCTGGCGGTTCCCGTACACGCGCTCGACACTTCCCCACGCTCGGGATTCCAAGGAATTCGCCGCCGCGACGAGCACGCGGCGCGCAGGGTGGTGGATCTGAGCGTGCGAGAGCCGGGATGCGCCTTGGTCGTGCTGTTCGGCGAATCCCACCTATCTCGTGGGCACGTGCCGGCCAGAGTTCGCGCGAAGCTCGCCCGGCTCGGCGTGCGACGGAGCGCGATCACGGTGTTTCAGGACCCCGACCCCGTCTACTGGTCCCTCGTCGCATCGGGAGGAACCGTGCCGGATGCGGTGCGTGTCGACGCCGAGACGTTCGCCGTCTTCCATGCCACCCCGCTCGAGAAGTACGAAGCCTACCGGCAGGTATTGGAGCGTTTCCGCGGGGAAGCCTCCTCGGACGACGAAGCAGATCTGACTCCTTCGTTCTACAACCTGGTCACCACCCTTCTCCAGTGGCTTCGCATCCGAGCCGAGCGTATGCGGGTTCGGCACAAGGTCGGCTGGTCGGAGGACCTAGCGGATACGCTCCCCGAGGTGTACAGCGGCGCCGAGGCGTTCGCCCATCTCGCTCCCATCCTGGCCGAGCACCGACGCTCTGCGTTGGAAATCGGTGAGGCCCGCGAGGGCCTCGTGCATCGTGGGGCTTTCTACGAGTCTCGCTCGAACGTCATGTTCCTCTCGCGGTACGTGCCGGGGCACGCCGCGGGGGAGGCGGCGCGCTATCTCCGAGCAGCACTCACCGGCCGCCTCTACGACCCGCCCGAAGATGCCTGGGCCGACCCCGTGGCGCGCGCATACGGTGCCGCGTACAACGAGGCGCTGGCGTTTCTCGGTTCCCGTCTCGTGGATCCGTCCGTTGATTCCATGACCGCGCCGGAGAAAGAAGCGCTGGCGGAAGCGGGCGACCCACGCGTTCCGAGCACGGGAGTCATCGATCGAATCCACTGGCTCGAGGCGCACCGGACCTTCGAACGGTCGGGAAGTTCGACGGCCCCCGAGAGCCTTCTGGTTCCTCTGAGAGGCTCACGACCGCTTCGTCGGGCGCTCGTCCGAGATCTGGGGCATCGTCTCGGACGGATCCTGTTCGAACGCGTCCGGTCGGGGACACTCGATGCCCTCGGACTTCGGGGTCTCTTCGCCAGGCCACTCGAGGCGAACCGAGCTCCCCGGCAAGTCCTGCGACTCCTGCGAGGATCCGCGCTGGGCGACGAGCCGGTCGCCGACCAAGGGCGAGCGTGAGCGGGAGAGGCGGCGACGCGGACCGCGAAGGGACTGGGGCCTTCCGGGACCGATTCGCGGTCCAGTACGGGAGTCCGATTCACGCCCCATCGCAGTCGTTCTCCGCGTGCGAGGGTGGCGACGCCGGAATCGGCAAGGCCCCGTCACGCCCGGAGCCCGGTGGGAGGTAGAAAAAAAAGCCGCGCCGGATGGCGCGGCTTCAAGTGCGTCGACAGACGGGGTGGGGGTCCCGTCCGAGCGGGGATTCGTTGGGGGTGGCCTTGATCGCCCGCCGTTCGCCGACGTACTTACGATGGCATCGAAGTCGTCAATCTCCCTGACCGAGGACGGCGTCACCCCACAGAGCTACATCGCCCCACAGAGCTACATCGCCCCAGAGGGCCACGTCGCCCCAGAGGGCCACGTCGCCCCAGAGGGCCACGTCGCCCCAGAGGGCCACGTCACCCCAGAGGGCCACGTCACCCCAGAGGGCCACGTCACCCCAGAGGGCCACGTCACCCCAGAGGGCCACGTCACCCCAGAGGGCCACGTCGCCCCAGAGGGCCACGTCGCCCCAGAGGGCCATGTCGCCCCAGAGAGCGGTGTCGCCCCAGAGAGCCACGTCGCCCCAGAGAGCGGTGTCGCCCCAGAGAGCGGTGTCGCCCCAGAGGGCCGTGTCGCCCCAGAGAGCGGTGTCGCCCCAGAGAGCCGTGTTGCCCCAGAGGGCCGTGTCGCCCCAGAGGGCCGTGTCGCCCCAGAGGGCCGTGTCGCCCCAGAGAGCGGTGTCACCCCAGAGAGCGGTGTCGCCCCAGAGAGCCGTGTCGGGTCCGATCCACGCCAGGAGCGACTGTGCATGGGTGAGGTCGTACCCGGTTTCGGTTCGCAGGACGATGGGAGAAGAGCTGTCAAAGCGAACCGGCAGGAACGGCCCCGTCAGCGCCATCGCGCGCACCAAGTTGAGATACCCGGCGCCCACGGCGAAGATGTCGGTTTCTCGCAGGCGGTCGGCCGACCACACGAGGATCGCCTTGACCTGATCCGGAGTTAGGTTCGGGTTTCGCTCGAGCAGGAGGGCCGCCGCGCCGGACGCGACGCCGGTCGCCATGCTGCTCCCCGAGAGTTCGATCCGGTCTCGGGTCGTCACGCGGTCGGGGTAGATCCGGCCAAGCGTGGCGCCCGGGGCGAGGGTGGAGTCGATCCGGTTGCCGGGGGCGACCAGATCCGGCTTGAGCACGTGGTCGCCGTACGAGGGTCCGCGGCCGGTGTATGTGGTGACCGTGTCGTCCTCGCGGGTCGCGCTTCCGAAGTCGTTCATTGCGCCGATGGTGAGCACGTACGGGTCGTTTCCGGGAGCGTTCACCGTCATGTATCCGTCTCGGCCGCGATTCCCAGCCGACGCGATGACCAGGATCCCGGCCGCCCAGGCGCGCTCGACGGCGCGGTTCAGCGGATCCGTGCGATACGACTCGGCCACGGGATGGCCCAACGAGAGGTTGAGGATCCGGATGTTGTACGCGTTCCGGTTGGCGATCGCCCACTCGACTGCTTCGATGACGTCGCTCGCGTATCCGGTGCCGTTCCGGTCGAGCACCCGCAACGAGACGAAGTTCACGCCGGGAGCCACTCCTCGCGCTGAGCCCTCGCTGCCGGAGCCGCCCACGATCCCTGCGACGTGAGTCCCGTGACCGAACGCGTCCGTCCGTTTCGCCCCGAGGGTGCCGGTGAAGTCCACGCTGGCGAGGATTCTCGCCGAGGAGACGGAGGGCGTGGGAGTGAGACCTGAATCGACGAGCGCAACGGTCACACCGTTGCCCGTGTAGCCCAGGTTCGCGACCACCCGATCGGCGCCGATCGCCGCTCCCGCGGTGTCCATCGTGCCGATCACGCGGCGATCCGGCGAGATTGACTCGACGCGCGGGTCGGCGGCGAGTCGCGCGAGCTCCGTCGAGGTGGTCCGCGCCACGAACGCGTGGATTCCGTCGAGCCTCGCGGAAACGCGTGTCAGCGGGCCCGCAAGCGACCGGATTTCACGGCCGCGAACGCTCGGGTCGACCGTGACGATCACACGAATGTCGTCGCTTCCCGCGATGGTCGAAAGATCCGCCGCGATCGGGGCTCGATGAACCGCCGCCGATGCCGAAGAGTAGCCGACCGACAGCACCACCCCGAGCACGATCCATCGCATCCGTATCGTGTTCATGCATCCCCCCTCATTTGCGCCACGAAAGAACGCTGCGTGGTGTTTGAAGCTCGCAAAGCGCTGGCCTCGACGGCCCGACAGAGGCGCGACCATCCTAAGTCCTTTTAAAGCAAACGGTTACGTTACGTTCGATCTGGCGACGTGCGAGCGTCGGGTGTTCTGGCTCGTCTCAGTGTGAGACTCGAACGTGGGCAACGACTTCCAAACCAATGTTCCATAGGGACTTACGTGGAACCGTCCCGATTCGGGACGACGTGTCGGCTCTGAGACGGTGGCGAGTTCGCAGAAACAGCGGGCGTGCGAATCGGGGACAGCGGTCCATGACGCCTCGGGCGTCATGGACCGCTGTCCCCGATTCGCTTCGATTCAGCTCCACCTCGCTTTCCTGTCGTACGCCCCGCGGATGGGATGATGTTGAGTCAGCGCGAGCGGCTCCCTATAATCATGAAGACGGCTCCGAGATCGAGGAGGGGGATGTACGAGACGAATGACGAGATAGCGCGCCGTGTGTACCGGGCGTTCAAGACCCCTTCCGACGACAATCCTCGCACCGATCCGATTCTCGCTTTCCACTTCAAGGGAAAGCAGGACTCGATCATGATGCGGTGCAACAAGACCCCTGAGGTCTCGATCAAGGGGAAGAGTCAGACGGCCGGCGAGGTGAAGTTCTTCGCGTACAGCGAGTTCTCCGAGTTCGGAGCGGACGATGTTCTGCTTCGCCTCCGCGACGACATCTGTCTCGTCGAGTTGTATCCCCGCGGCGCGATCGACCGCATGTCCTTCCAGTCATGGCGGGATTTTGCCCGATGGCTCGACGGGTTGGACGAGAACGGAGTGCAGATCTCGCTGAAGATGCCTTGTCTGGTCTACGCGGCCGTGAGAGGAAAGAAACCGTCGATGCAGAATTACATCGTGGAGGCGGTGAAAAAGGCGCTTCGTGACGAGTCGGTCTGACGGCAGTGCGCGGGCCGGCGCTCAGCGTTCGGGCCGCGCACGGGTCGCCACGGGATCGCGCGCAACGCAGTCGTCGCCGATCTCGATTCCACGATGGGGAAGTACGCGGTTCCTTCCCGCACGCTTGGCTTCGTAGAGCGCCAGGTCCGCTCCACGAATCAGATCGCCGCTCTGCGCGCCGTCCGAGGGGAACGCGGCAACGCCGCCACTGATCGTGAGCTTCCCCAAGGGCTGTTTCTCCCCATGGGGAAACGGGTAGCTTTCGATCGCTTCGCGGAGCCTCCGCGCCACGGTGAGTGCGCCGTCGCGATCGGTCTGTGGCATCGCGATCAGGAACTCCTCGCCGCCGTAACGACCGGCAAGATCCCCGGGGCGGAGACTCTTCCGGATGAGACGGGCCATGGCTTTGAGGAGCTCGTCTCCCTCCATGTGACCATTCTGGTCGTTGTACGATTTGAAATGGTCGATGTCCAGGAGGAAGACGCCGAGCGGCTGGTTCTCCCGCTCGGCCTTGTGGATGAGGGTGCCCAGGTCGACCATGAGCTGGCGCTTGTTGAGGAGGCCGGTGAGTCCGTCGTGATTCGCCTTGGCGTTCAGCTCGCTCACGTGGCGGGCGTTGATGAGCGCGATCGAGGCCAGGCCGGTGATCAGCTGCAGGATGCGCTTCTCGTCCCGGGGCCGGTGCGGGATGTCCGCCAGCGCGAGGCAGAGCACGCCGAGGAGAATGGGGCCCCGGTCGCTGTAATGGACCAGCGGCCCGATCATGTCCAGTCTGAGGGAGGGGTGGTTCTCGGGAACCGACCGCCCCTCCGTGCGCGTCAGGTTCATCCAGTCGTCGGCGAGCATCTCGACCTTGTTCTCGGCCGCCCAACCGATTCGTCCCTCGCCGACGCGAACGCGCTTGAGCGCCGTCGGCAAGTCTGCGATGCCGTGATGTACCTTGAGGAACAGCTCTTCCTGCACATCCTCGGTGTCTCCTGGGTTCCGAACGAGGTAGAGGAGCAGCTGTTGCGGCTGGAAGGCTCCCTGCGCCAGGTTGAACAGGAGTCCCGGGATTCGCCCCGGGTCGAGGTCGGATCGGTTGAGCTCGCGAACCACGTCCGGGAGCTGGCGGATGAGGCCGCCGACGGCGGCCTGCTCCGCGTGGACTCGGCCGAGCAAGCGAGCTTGTTCCCTCCCGTGCGACTCCGAGCGGGACAGCTCGGCCGTGACGCGATCCAGATCCAGCTTCGACGGCCTCCTGGACATGCGCGCCAGGAGAAGCCCCAGGAGAATGCCCCCGATCGCTCCGGCCACCGCCACCAACGGGATCATGGATGCGTTCGCTGCCACGGAACAGTCCCCCGGAATTGCGAGCCGCTAACCCGGATGATTCACGAAGCTCCTGCTGCGACCGCGGATCCTGTCCTGCGAACGGGCATCCTCGGGACTTGGACCCTGCGACGTACCGTTCAAGTCGGTCTCGGGTCCTCGCCCCTACGGCTGCCCGTCGTCACGGCCGTCTCCGCAGCTCGACTGAGCTCGCCGAAGTCGGTCTCGCGACGGCCTTCGTGAATACCCCGGGCTAGCCCGCCGGCGTCCGATGCGAGAGCAACCACCGTTCCAGGTCCGACCCCGAGGGTGGATCCTCTGCGTGGCGCGATTTCCGACGCTTCCTGGCGCGCGGTCGGTCCTGCGGCGCTGCGGATCGCGCATTATTGACGTTCCCCTGACGCTCCGGGTCACCACGGGGCGGCGGCTGGCCCGGACGGATACAATGCGGCCGTGCTCCACGTGAACGAGATCTTCCACTCGATCCAGGGCGAATCGACGTTCGCGGGCCTCCCGTGCGTCTTCATCCGCCTCGCGGGATGCAACCTCCGCTGCGCATGGTGCGACACCGAGTACGCATTCCACGAGGGTCGGTCGCTGTCGATGGAAGACGTTTTGAGGGAAGTCGATCGCTTCGATTGCCCGCTCGTGGAGGTCACGGGGGGCGAGCCGCTGCTCCAGGCGGAGTGCGTTCCGCTCCTCGACGCCCTGCTCGGCCGCGGACGGACCGTCCTTCTCGAGACGGGAGGGAGCCTTCCTCTCGAGTCCGTCCCGAAAGGAGTCGTGCGGATCATCGACGTCAAGTGCCCGGGAAGTGGCGAGTCGCACCGAAACCGCTTCGAGAATCTCGCTCATCTCGTGCCCTGCGACGAGCTGAAATTCGTCGTTGCGGACCGGGCCGACTACCTGTGGGCCGCCCGACAGGTTCGCGAGCGCGATCTCGCGCGGCGCTGCGCGGTTCTGTTCTCTCCGGTCCACGGCGCGCTCGATCCGGGACAACTCGCCGCCTGGGTTCTGGAGGATCGGCTTGCGGTCCGACTTCAGATCCAAATGCACAAGGTGCTCTGGCCCGGAACGGAGCGCGGAGTCTGATGCGCCGGGCGGTCGTCCTCCTTTCCGGGGGACTGGACTCGGCGACCACCCTGGCCCTGGCCGTCCGCGCCGGTTTCGAGTGTCACGCCCTCACCGTCCGGTACGGCCAGCGGCACGAGGTCGAGATCGAGCGGGCTGCCGAGATCGCCCGCACGCTGGGAGCCGTCTCCCACCGGATCGTCCAGGCGGACCTGTCGTTCGCGGGCGGCTCGGCGCTCACGGATTCCTCGATCGCGGTTCCCCGGTTCCCCAACGGCGCACCGGCGGGCAATCGAATCCCGATCACCTACGTGCCGGCAAGGAACACGGTGCTTCTCTCCCTCGCTCTGGCCTATGCGGAGACGCTCGGGGCGCGCGACCTGTTCCTCGGTGTGAATGCGGTGGACTACAGCGGCTATCCCGACTGTCGTCCCGAGTTCCTCGAGGCGTTCGAGACCCTCGCCGGGCTCGCCACGCGCGCAGGGGCGGAAGACGGGGTTCGATTCCGCGTCCACGCTCCGCTCGTGCGGCGATCCAAGGCCGAGATCGTCCTCGAAGCCAAACGGCTCGGCGTCGACATGAGCCGGACTCTCTCCTGCTACGACCCGGCTCCGGAAGGGACCGCCTGCGGGGAGTGCGATGCATGCCGCATCAGGGAACGAGGATTCGAAGAGGCCGGCCTCGCAGATCCAGCGCGCCGGGCGAAGACCTGACCGAATGACTCAAGGGATTCCGTCCGGCCGACGCCGCGACGGCCGGCCGAGCAGCGCCTCCAGGGGCACGTCTCGACAACATGATGCGTCTCTCCGATGTCACTGCGTCCGACCCGGCCCAGATGGCGCTGGCCAGGATCCTGTCCGAGTGATCCGGACCGAGCCGGAAGGAGCGCCGCCGGCCCGGATGCGAAGCGCGACGAGGGAGAGTACCGGGACGGTTTGAACGAGGGGCAACGCAGCAAACGGGCCGGCGCCGCCCCTCCGGCGGCGCGGAGCGACGACTCAGGCTCCTAGCCCGCTTTATTCACGAAGGTCCGTCGCGAGACCGTGGAGGCGGCCGTGATGACGGGCATCCGCAGGGGTGAGGACCCGAGACGTACTGGAACAGTACGTCGCAGGGTCCGAGCCCCGAGGACGCCCGTCAGCATGGCCGGATCCGCGGTCGCAGCAGGCGCTTCGTGAATGATCCGGGCTAGCCCAAGAGGGAGCGTTTCCGTTCGACAGCCACGCGGAGGCGGGACAATAGCTCGCGAGACGCCGGGCTCGAAGCCGACTGCTCCACCTGCCCGGCGATCGACTCCAGCTCCTCGATCTCCTCCCGCGTTCTCTTCCCGAGCGAATCCGCCATTCGATTGAACGCCTCCTCCAGGGTCACCAGATCGTCCTCCTTGCGCAGCGTCACGTGGGTCCCGAACCGGCCTTCTTCGATCTTCTCCAGGTTTCGGCGGAGCGCGAAGGCGGCACCGGCGGTCCGATGCGACTCGAGAAGGCTCAGCAGGAACACTCCGGCCAGCGCGATCGCAGAGCCGACGGCGACCAGGAAGAACTGCGCTCGGTCCTGTCCGACGAAGAACGCTCTCAGCTCGGGCGCGGTCCGCAACACCTCGGTGTCGGCGGTGAGGTTGTAGTAGTAGCTCACGTTCAGGGGAACCAGAAGGGCCAGCACGAAAAGGAGGCTCGTGAAGGTCACCCGCAGCTGGTACCGCCGGTCGATGAGGATCCGCCGTCTCTTGCCGAGAGCGAAGTGCCAGATCTGCTCCACCGCGGAAGTGTCCACGATTTCCTCGGCCGACGCGATCGGACCCGACGTGTGGTAGGCCATGGCGCAACCCTCCGCTGCTCGAACATAGGGTGTGGGCCTCCCGCAGGCAACCCGTCGCGGGGCGGAATCGGGGCGGGAATCGGGGACAGTCCCCCATGAAGCTCCGAGGAGTCACCGCGAAACGATGAAAACCCGCCGGAGGGGCGGACCGACGTGCCGGCCTGCGTGGTACGCGGGGTCCGGCGGCATGCCCGCGGAATCTCCTCAGCGACCGAGTTTCGTGGGCATTCAACTAGCTCAAACCAAGGGCGTTGCGCGAGATTCGGTTGCCGTTCCCGATTCGCAGCATCGTCTCCTCACTTTCCTGTGGTACACCCTGGTGGCCAAGGAACATTGCCGTGGGGGCGGCCGGCGAGGTAGGATGCGGCGGTGGATGGGGCAGCCCCCGGGAGGACCTTGATGGAGAACAAGATCGTCGTTCACCTGAAGGACGGCAGGATCCACAAGGGAGTGACCCAAGATTTCCTCCCTTCGAGGGAGCACTTCCACCTCCTGCCCGCGGAGGGGGGCGGAGTCCCGATGCGGATCCGCCTCGAGGAGATGAAAGCGCTGTTTTACGTGAAAGACTACATCGGGAACCGGGACTTCGTCGCCCGACGGCAGTTCGACGATGCGAAGCGGGCGGGTCGTCGGGCGATCTTGACGTTCATGGACGGCGAGACGATGTGGGGCACCCTCGGTGAGGGCGACGATGATCAGCCAGGGTTCTTCCTGTTCCCCGTCGACGACGACGACAACAATATCCGCGTTTTCGTGGTCCGATCTTCGCTGAGGGAGATTCGATTCGCCCCGTGACGGGGCTCCTGCGCGGCGCGCGGAACGTACTCGCGCGCCCGGGCCAAGAGAGAGGAGGGTCTCGTGAACAAGGCCGAGTTGGTGGAGAAGGTGGCGGAGCGGACCGGGTTGCCCCTGCGGGATGTTCGAAGCGTCGTGGACGGCATCTTCGATCCGGACCCGAAGATCGGGCTGATCGCCCAGGAACTGCTGACGGGAGAGAAGGTCGCGATCAGCGGTTTCGGTACCTTCGAAGCTCGCGCTCGCAAGGCTAGGTCGGGGCGCAATCCGCATACCGGAGAGGTCCTCGACATCCCGGCCACCCGCGCGCCAGCCTTCAAGCCGGGCAGGCCGCTGAAACTGACGCTGCAAGGCTGATTCGCACGGCTCGGCGGCTCGCCCGCCCCACCGCCTTTCGGACGCCAGCGTGACCGGCAACCACGGGACTCGCGGAAACTCCCCCCACGTTCGACGCGGACGCAGGAGATCGCGAACGGGGACGTGGCTCCGGCTCCTCGGAGCAGTCGCGTGCGTCGGGCTGGTTGTATTCCTCTATGTGTTCGTCGAGGTCACGACCCGATTCGAGGGGCAGCTCTGGAAGCTCCCCTCGGTCGTGTACTCCGAGCCCCTCCTGCTTCATCCCGGTGATCCGGTGGAAGCCGGTGCGGTGACCCGGAGGCTTCTCCGGTGCGGCTACGCGGAGACGACGGCCCTTCCCACCCGAGCGGGTGAGTTCCGCCGATCCGATTCGTCCATCGACGTCCAGCTTCGCCCTTTCGAGGCCGGCCGATTCGAGATCCCGGTGCGTGGGGTGTCTCTGCGTTTCTCCGAGGGACGCGTCGAATCGATCACCGAGCTCACGGGCCGGCGGCTCGCAAGGGTCGAGTTCGAGCCGGAGATCCTCGCCACGCTGCACGGATCGCGGCAAGAGCAGCGAGATATGGTGGATCTCAGCGATGTCCCGCACGGTTTCGTGCAGGCGGTGCTCGCCGCCGAGGACGTGCGTTTTTTCGATCATCACGGCGTCGACCCGTTCGCGGTCTTCCGCGCCGCCGCCGCGAACCTGCGCCGAGGTCGGATCGTGCAGGGCGGAAGCACCATCACGCAGCAGGAGGCGAAGAACCTGTTCACGGGTCAGGAGCGAACCTGGTGGCGCAAGCTCCGGGAGGCCGTGACGGCGTTCATTCTCGACGCCCGCTACCCGAAGGGTCGCATCCTCGAGGTCTACCTCAACGACGTCTACCTCGGCCAGCGGGGCCCCGTGGCCGTCTGCGGCGTGCAGGCCGGGTCCCGTTTCTACTTCGGCCGGGACCTTCGTGACCTCACGGTCGGCGAGTGGGCGCTGCTGGCGGGCCTGATCCGGAACCCAGGCGGGTGCAACCCCTTCGCGCATCCGCGAGAGGCCGTCGAGCGACGAGACCAGGTTCTGCACGCGATGGAGCGCCTGGGCTGGCTCGCTCCTGGAGGAGCGGCGGCCGGACGCGAGGAACCGCTCCGCCTCGGGAGCGGGGAGGGGGGATTTCGAGGCGCTCCCTACGTGACGGATCTCATCCGATCGCAGCTCCTGCAGCTGTACTCGCCGAAGATGATCGAGGAGAGCGGCCTGCGCATCTTCACGACCATCGACACGCTTCTCCAGGAGAATGCCGAGGACGCCCTTCGAGAGGGTCTGTCTCGCCTCGAGCGCGAGATCCCCTCCGTCCGAAACCAGCGGGATGCTCGCACGCTGCAGGGCTGCCTCCTCGCGACGGATCCGCGCACCGGGTCGATCCTCGCCCTGGTCGGGGGACGGGACTACCGCATCTCCCAGTTCAATCGGGTCGTGCAGGCCCGCAGACAACCCGGCTCGTGCTTCAAACCGTTCGTGTACTTGGCCGGTTTCTCGGCGGCGGCGCGTGGACGACGCGGTTTGACCCCGGCCTCGCTGCTTCAGGACGAGCCTCTCGATCTGGTCGCGGGAGGGGAGCGGTGGCGGCCGGAGAACTACGACGGTCTCTTTCGCGGACCGGTCACCGTGAGACGCGCTTTGGAGGAATCGCTGAACGTTCCCGCCGTTCAGGCGGCGAGGGAGATCGGGCTCCACGAGGTCGTGGCCACCGCCGAACGGTGCGGATTCCCGGCCGGGCTCAGGCCCTTGCCGTCGCTGTCGCTGGGCGCGCAGGAGGTGACTCCGCTCGATCTCGCCGTCGCGTACGGAACCCTCGCGGCTCGGGGGCGTCGCGCGTCCCCCACCGTCATTCGTGAAGTTCTCGACGCGTCGGGCCGCGCGCTGTCGCGACGCGCTCCGGAGAACGAGCAAGCGGTGAGCGCGGCGGTCGCGTGCGTCGTCACGGAGGTTCTTCGTGGGGTCGTCACGAGAGGGACCGCTTCCTCCGCCTACGCCCGTGGGTTCCGCGGGGAGGCGGCGGGAAAGACCGGGACCACGGACGATTTGCGGGATGCCTGGTTCGTCGGGTACACGCCCGAGATCCTGGCGCTCACCTGGGTGGGGTACGATGACAACTTCCGGACGGGTTTGACCGGCGCTTCCGGGGCGCTGCCGATCTGGGTGGATTTCATGATGCGGTCGCGAAGGCGCTGGGGCTCCATCGGGTTCACGGACTCCGATGGCGTGACGCGGGTCGTGGTGGACGCCGAGACCGGACAGCTTGCGTCGCAGCAATGTCCCTCGAGGGTCGAGGAGATTTTCGTGCGGGGAACGGAGCCCACCGAGGAGTGCTCGCTCCACGGCTCGGGCCTGTTCCGCTGGTTCCGCCGGATCTTCGGCGGGCGAAGACGCTCCGATGCGTCCTCGGTCTGAGGGGACGGGACCCAGCGCGCGCCGGCCGAAGCGGAACCATGGATCCCGTCCCCCGGCGCCTCACGTTCGGGTTCCTTCCTGAATGCTGCCAGCCCGGGTTTTTCAGGAGCAGCCTCACGGGCGTTCTCCCGACACCTCGGGAAGAAACAAGCCCAACCGGAGCGATGCCGGTCCGCCGGCGTCGCGGAGGGCGGGAGTGGGGGTTCGGGGGCAAAGCCCCCGAGCATCAGTTTCTCGAGAACTCCTGGCGCGACCGACTTCGGCGAGCTCAGTCGAGCCGCGGCTCCGGCCATGCTGGCGGGCATCCTCGGGACTCGGACCGGGTGTACGACAAGAAAGCGAGGAGACGATGCTGCGAATCGGGGACAGTCGTCCGTGAGGCCCGAGGCGTCACCCTGAAATGTCGAGAACGTCCCGCGGAAATGCATGCCGGTCCGCCGGCGTGCATTTCCCGCGGGAGTCGGGGGCGCGGGGCCGGAGCCCCCGTGGTTTGAATGAGTTGCGTGCTGGCGAGTTTCGGTTGCTGTCCCCGATTCGCTTCGATTCAGCTCCTCCTCATTCTCCTGTCGTACACCCACTCGGACCCTGCGACGTGCTGTTCGAGCACGTCTCGGGTCCTCGCCCCTGCCGCTGCCCGTCATCACGGCCGTCTCCGCGGCTTCGCGACGGACCTTCGCGAGCATTCGGCTAGACGGAACGATCGTGAGAGTCGTATAGGCTCCTTGGAGATCGCAATGAGTCGGACCCAAGCGATGCTCGTTCGACCGCCGCCGTCGACTCGCCGCGCCGCTGGGCGGGCACGCGGGATGACCTACATCGAGTTGATCGTGGCGCTGGCGGTCCTGGCGATCGTGGCCTCGGCCGTGATCCCGCTCGCGCGCTGGGACGAGAAGCGCCGGCGGGAAGTGGAGCTTCGAGGCCATCTCCAGGCGATGCGGGATGCGATCGACCAGTACAAGAAGTACGCGGACCAGGGTCTCATCAAGATGACCGACGTCGACCAGCTGGGCTTTCCCCGAACTCTCGATGAGCTGGTGGAGGGCGTCGAGGTCGGGGACCCTCAATCACCCGAGAAGAAGACGGTGCGCTTCTTGCGGCGCATTCCCATCGACCCGATGACCGAGCAAGCGGAATGGGGGATTCGCTCGTACCAGGACGACTGGGACAGCGACAGTTCGGGGAACGAGAACGTCTACGACGTATACAGCCTTTCACCGCTGCGCGCTCTGGACGGAACGTACTATCGGGAGTGGTGACGTAGCCCGGCGCAGCCCCGCGAGGATCCCTTTACACCCGCAGCTCCGATTCCGTACACTGCGCCCTCGAACAGCCATCGATCTTCCACGGCGCTTCGAGGAGGGCTCCATGTCCGAAAGAAAACCACGCGGCGGGCGACGCAGCAGGGAAGGAGTCGCGTCGACGCTGCGGGATCTCGTGGAGTCGGTCGCCGCGCGCGTCGTCGCGCGCGTGCAGAGGGATCTGCCGGACCGCGAGCAGATCCGGCTGCTCGAGCGGCAGCTGCGACGGCTCGAGCGGCGCTTAGAGAGCGCGGACGTTCGGAGCGTCGGCGGGCGCGTCGGCCGTCCGAGGCTCGACCGGAAGTGCAAGATGCCGACGTGCGGTCTCCCGCACGTGGCACAGGGTTTCTGCTCGAAGCACTACCAGGCGTGGCGACGCCGAACGATGCGCGCGAGGTCGGCGAGCAGCTAGCCCGGCACGAGCGCTTCGCGATCGGAAAGGCCGGGCGCGGATACCCTTGACCCCCGGATCGCCGCCAGGATCCTGAAGCTCGAGATCGTCATCTCACGCTCATCGACGCCAGATCGTCGCCGAGTTGCCGCTCCTGAAGTATGCGACCGCCAGACGCAGGATCGCCGTCCTCGTTTCGCTGTGGATCGCCGCGACGGGCGCCGCGCAGGCGGCCTCTCGATCAGGTTCGCCGTCGGTCGGTCAGCGCATCGTGACGTTCTGGATGAGGTGTGGCTGAACAGCCCGGCCAGTCTCGACTTTTTGCAACGCGCGCATAGAATGGCTCGGGAATTGGGGGGGCGCTGTGCGAAGGCTATCGGGTTTCGTCGTGTTGCTGGTCCTCACCTCGGGGGCGTACGCGCCCGACGCGAGCGCCGCCGGACCGGACCCCGAGACCGACCGCTTCAACGTCTCGCTCGGAACCTACGTGATCAGCTTCGACACGACGGCGCAGCTGTCTCCGGCCAGCGGCGCCGGAACTGCGGTCGACCTCGAGTCGATCCTCGGCCTCGACAATCGCCGGACCGATGTCCGCCTGGATGGCTACTGGAGGTTCTCGCGCCGGCACCGGATCGACGTCGGCTACTTCCTCGACTCGCGGAACGGCCTCAAAGCGATCGACGAGGACGTCGTTTGGGGCGACGTGACCTATGACGTGGGGGCCGAGATCGAGTCGAAGTTCTCCACGCAGTATCTCAAAACGGTGTACCGGTTCGCCTTCCTCCGGGATGATCGTGCCGAGGTTGGCCTGTCCGCCGGTTTCGCGACGATGCGGCTCGAGGGGGAGCTGGCGGGCAACGGGACCGTGAGCGAGAGCGAGGGGCGGTCCGAGATCGGCTTCTTCCGCGAGGCGAAGAACGTGATCGCACCCGTACCTGTGGTGGGCCTGTACGGGTCCTTCGTGATTCGCGACGGGCTCTTTTTCCGCCCGAGCTTCGAGTTCTTCAGCATCGACACGAACGGCTTGAACGGATCCCTCGTCGATGCCCGCGCCACCTTGGACTGGTTCTTCGCTGAACGATGGGGCGTGGGCCTCGGCTTCAACCGTGTCCGCGTCGAGTACGAGGAGACGAGCGGCGACCCACGCATGAACGTGAGCTCCTCCATGGGGGGCGCCGTGCTGTACGTCTCGTACGCGTTCTAGCCCGCATGATTCACGAAGCTCCTGCTGCGACCGCGGATCCGGCCATGCTGACGGGCGTCCTCGGGGCTCGGACCCTGCGACGTACTGTTCGAGTACGTCTCGGGTCCTCGCCCCTGCGGATGCCCGTCCTCACGGCCGTCTCCACGGCTCGACTGAGCTCGCCGAAGTCGGTCTCGCGACGGACCTTCGTGAATAAAGCGGGCTAGCCCTGCCCTTGCCCCACAAATCCTCCGGGACATTTGTCAGGGTGAGGGGTCGGCGCGAATCCCGGCCAGTTGATAAGTTCCTATCCCGCAGCGAGATTGTAGAGGTGTACGATTCCCTTCCAGCTGCACTTGGGGCTGGGTGGCGGGTCGGAACGGCGCGCCGAACATCCGCCCCGTCTGGCGACCAGGATGATCGCCTGACCGAGATTGACTGGCGGCTTCGTCGTACGGCCGCAAATGTCCAGACTTACTTGTGGGGCAAGGGCAGGGCTAGCCGTGTCTTCGTTCTCCGAGGAGTTGCCGGCCAAGGCCCGGGGCACACCGGCACGCTTCAGGTGCCGCACCGCCGCCCGCTCGACGTCGTGGAGTTGCTCCAAGAGGGGTCTCGAGGGGGCAGAAGTGATGGATCTCACGACGAACGGGGAGGAGCGTCGCGAGTCCGACGTTTCCATCCCCGAGTTCTCTCAGGGCGAGGTTTTTGCACCGGACGCATCGAGCAGACGGCCCCCTCGCGTCTGAGGAGACCGCCCCGGAAAGCACTAAGAAAAAGCTTGGTGCCGAAGGGGGGATTCGAACCCCCACGCCCTTGCGGACGCCACCCCCTCAAGATGGTGTGTCTACCAATTCCACCACTTCGGCAGAGGGTCGAAGACTCGCGGATTATAGGCGCGGATCGGACGCCGCGTCGAGCCTCGTTCGTCGATCGGGCTCATGGGGCCGAAGGCGGTGCCTCGACCGGCGCTTGACCGCCCGATGGCGCCGGTGATTCCGGAGTCGACGGGGTGGCTCCCTGCCCTCCGGGTGCTGGAGTCGACGGGGTCGGCGCGCCGGGCGACTCGGGAGTCGGCGTCGCGGGCGAGGACGCGGGAACGGTGTCGAGGACGCTTCCGGAAGCTCCTTCGTGTCGTGAGGAGAGGATCGCGAGCGCGAGAGAGGTCACCATGAAGACCACCGCCGCGATCGTGGTCGCCTTCGAAAGAAACGTCGCCGCGCCTCGGGTTCCGAACGCGGTCTGACTCCCCCCTCCCCCGAACGCTCCTGCGAGGTCGGCGCGCTTGCCGGTCTGGAGCAGGACGACGAGAATCAGGACCAGGCACACGATAATGTGCACGATGGTCAATAAAACGGTGAGCATGAGACCTCCTCACGGCAGAAACCGACAAAAGGCCAAGGCATTCTAGCACCCCGCGCAATTCCCGTTCAAACGGGCTCCGGGAAACGGGTGTACGACAGAAACGTGGGGGAACGATGCGGCGATTGGGAGAATCTACCAGGACGCCCCGGGGAGCCACTCGGAACCGATGAAGATCCGCGTGCGACGCAGACCAGGCTGCCGGGCTGCTCCCCCCGCGAGCCCGGGGGCGTGCCCTCGGCATCTCGAGGTCGATCTCCCGCGCTTCGGGTCGGCCTCCCTCAAGCGATCGCGCGGACGACCGCCTCGAATCGCTCCGCGTCGAGAGAGGCGCCCCCGACCAGCCCCCCGTCCAACTCCTCGAGGTCGGCGAGGCTCCCGATGTTGTCCGGGGTGGCGGAGCCGCCGTAGAGGATGCGCACGTGGGAGGCGGGACCGGGTCCGAACATGGAGGCCAGCTGCTCCCGGATCATGCGGTGCACTTCGTGAACCTGGTCCGCCGTCGCGTTCCGCCCGGTGCCGATCGCCCAGACCGGCTCGTAGGCGATCACCACTTCGGTCCCCTGCCGGATGGCTGCGGAAGCCAACCCCAAGCGCAGTTGTCGGGAGACGACCTCGAGGGTCCTCCCCTCGTCCCGTTCCGATTCCTGCTCGCCGACGCAGACGATGGGCACGATCTCGTGTCGTCTCGCCGCTTCGACCTTTCTTCGAACCCGCTCGTCGGTCTCTCCGAACAGCGTCCGGCGCTCGGAATGCCCCACGATTGCGTAGCGGACTCCCATTTCGGAGAGCATCCGCGGAGACACCTCGCCGGTGAATGCTCCCTTGTCCTCCCAGTGGAGGTCCTGAGCGGCCAGGCCGACGGGGCTCCCCGCCAGCCGGTTCGCGACAGCACGGAGGCACGGGTGGGAAGGAGCCACCGCGACCTCAACCGCGTGTTGACTGACTTCGAGGCGGGGAAGCAGCTCGTCGAGCAACCGGACGGACCAACCTTCCGTGAGGTTCATCTTCCAGTTGCCGACCACCAGCCGCTTCCGAGCGCGGCGGGTCATCGCACGTCGTCGAGGATCTCCACGCCGGGAAGCGGGAGTCCGGACAGGAACTCGAGGGCGGCGCCGCCTCCGGTGGAGACGTGCGTCATGCGATCCGTCAGGCCGAACTTCTCCACGGCGGCTGCGGAGTCCCCGCCGCCGACGATGGTGGTTGCGCGAGACGCGGCAACCGCCTCCGCCACGCTCCGCGTTCCCTGGGAGAACGCCTCGACCTCGAAGCGCCCCACCGGCCCGTTCCAGAGGATCATCCGGGCGTTCTTGATCTTGGAGGCGAACAGCTCGGCGGTCTTCGGTCCGATGTCGACACCCGCCTCGTCACCGACGATGTCGACTCCTTCGGTCGTTCTGTACGCATCGTCCCGTCCACCGCTCGTGACCACGTGGTCTACCGGGAACAGGACGTCGCGTCCCGCTGCCCGAGCCTTCTGGACCAACGCCTTCGCCAATGTCAGCCGATCCTCCTCGACGAGCGACTTCCCGACGGGTTTCATGAAGGCCTTGAGGAACGTGTAGGCCATCGCTCCGCCGATGAGGAACAGGTCCACGCGCGGGAGGAGGTTTTCGATGAGCTCGATCTTGTCGGAGACCTTCGCTCCGCCGAGAATCGCCACGAACGGCGACTCCGGCTTCTCGAGGATCGCTCCGAGATGCTTCAGCTCCGCCTCCATGAGAAGACCGGCGGCGGCGGGCTTGAGGAGCGAGGGAACACCGACGGTGGACGCGTGGGCGCGATGGGCCGTACCGAAGGCGTCGTTGACGTACGTTTCTCCCAGGCTCGCGAGCGCCGCCGCGAAGGCGGGGTCGTTCGCTTCTTCCTCTTTCTGGAATCGTAGGTTCTCGAGAACGAGGAACCCGCCCGGCGGAACGGCTCGGGCGGCCTCGTCGGCCTTCGCCCCGGTGGACTCCTCGCAGAACGTCACCGGTCGGCCCAAGAGACCGCGGAGATGATCGGTCACGGTCCGGAGCGACATGTCGGGCTTCGGCTTTCCCGCGGGACGGCCCAGGTGCGACGCGAGGATCGTCCGGGCGCCGCGCTCGGCCAGCAGCGAGAGGGTCGGAAGGGACGCACGGATTCGCGTGTCGTCGGAAACCGCACCGCCTTGGAGCGGCACGTTGTAGTCCACCCTGCAGAAGACGCGCTTGCCGCGTACCTCGAGATCGCGCACGTTGAGCTTCGATGGCATGACCCTTCCTCCGTCGTATGCGTTTCGGGACGCCGAACCTATCACTCCGCCCGAGACGACGTCAACGCGGAGCGCCGCACGGTGGCGCGTTGAAGGCGCGCGCCGGAGGCCGCGGGCAGGAGGATCGCCTCGAGGGTCCTGCGTTCCCGGGGTCCGAGGGTCTGGAGCACCGGGTCGCTCCTCCGGATCCGCTCCCGCTTCATGATCGAGCGAACGACGGCGACGATCCGGTCGCGTACGAATCGATCCTCTCGGGCGTGCGCTCTGAGCAGGCAGAGGATCTCGTCCCGCTTCCCGATGAGCTCCAGCGCGGCCAACATCTCGAGCTCGACCCGTCGGTCCGGATCCAGAAGCGACTCTCTCAGATTCTGGATCGCGACCCGGCTGCCGATCCGCGCCAGCTCCAGATGGGCCTTCGCCCGCACGCGATGCATCGGATCGAGGCCATTCACATCGCCGGTTTTCCCGTCGCGACGGGCAAGGCGCTCGATGAGGTCGTTCAGCCGGTAGAGGAGGGACTTTTCCCCGAGGGATCCGACGACGTCCACGAGAACCTGCAACGGAAGCGGCTCCTCGACACGATCGAGCGCTTCCGCCAGGGCTCGCCCACGACGCGGGCCGAGCGCTCTCAGGACCATCCCCGCTCGAGTGCAGTACTCCGGGTCGTGAGCCCGTCGCTGCATCTCCCGGACGAGCGGCTCGACCGCGGCGGCGCCGTAGGAAGAGAGCCGGTGCACGGCCGCGTTCCAGACGGCGTAGTCGTCGCAGGCGAGCCCCACGATCGCCGCTCTGAGGCGCGCGGCGTCCTCTCGCCGGGGACGCTCCTCCTCTTGCTCGATCTCCGCGGCATGCCGGGCGACCTCCGGGGATGGATCGTGCCGCAATCGGCGAAGCAGGCCGCGACGCTCGGCGGGCTTCAATATTCGCAGAAGGCTCATGGCCGCCACGCGGAGGCGCGGATCCTCCTTCTCGTCCGACATCCGCGCAAGAGGCTCCCGGATCGCGTCCTCCTGTCCGGCGGCGTACTGCTCGAGCAATGCCTGGACGGCGGCGATCCGGACCTCCGGGCGCTTCTCCTTGTCGAGAACGCGATCGAGGGCCGCGACGGTGTCCGCCGAAGGGAAACGGCCGAGACAGCGCGTCGCGGTCTCTCGCAAGCGCGCGTCACGGTCGAGGAGCATTGCGACGATCGGCTCGCGGCCACGCGGATCCTGAATGAGCGCCAGCAGCGGCATCGCATGAGCGCGGACCCGGTTGTCGTCCGTCTCCAGCGCCTGCGCGAGCGCCTCCACGGCGCGCGCCCCTATGATGGACAGCCGTGCGCGCGCAGCATCCACCAGAGCCGGACGCCGGCTTCCGAGGCGGCGCACCAGATCCGCGATCTCGGTTGCCCTCTGGTGCAGCGTCATCTAGAGTGACAATCCCACGCGCGCAGCAACGCGCGACGACGATCGGGAGGACGAGGTTCCTGTATGCTCGGAGACGGTCGGATTATTGAACGTCGCTCGAGTGAAGTCAACGGGATCTCGGCGCTCGCTGCGCGACGAATCGGTCTCCGCTCGTTCGTGCAATCCGTTCGCCAACTTCTTCGCGTCCGCCGGGGGGATCTCCATCCACGGCCGCGGGCCTGGCGCCTGGCATGCGCGCTCCTCGTCGTCGGTTTCTCTTGGCTGGTGGTTGCGTCGACTGACTCACCGGGACCACCCGCCCCGCGCTGGGCGGTTGCGGTCCTTCCCGGCGGGGAGGAATTTTCCCTCGAGGTGGCGGTGGACGACGCGTCGCGGGCGCGCGGGTACATGTTCCGGGAGTCGGTGGGTCGCCGAGAAGGAATGCTGTTCGTTTTCGATCGCTCCGATCGCCATTCGTTCTGGATGAAAAACTGCCGCGTCCGCCTCGATATCATCTGGATGGATCCGGGGTTTCGCGTCGTCGACATCGCTCATGACCTCTCGCCCTGTCCGGAGGACGGCGCGTGTCCCTCCGTGCAGCCCTCTTCCGCGGCGCGGTACGCTCTGGAGCTCGCGGGCGGAACCGCACGCCGTTCGGGGTTGCACCAGGGCCACCGGGTCGTTGTGCTTTCGGAGCCTCCTCTTCATTGATCGCCTTCCCTTTCGTCGTCCTTACGCTGATCGGAGCGTCGGTCCTGCCGTCGGGTGAGACGGAACCGGCGTCTCCTCCTGCTTCGCAGGAAGAGAGCGTCGGAGTCGATCTCGCGCTGCTCCGGGACCTGCGTCGTGTTTCGGCTCGAGTCGAGGAACTGGCCGGTGTTCGCTTCAACCGAGCGCCGGTCGCGTCACGAGCCGCAGAGAAGGAGCTCGCGGCTGCGATCGACGCACGGGTTGCCGGGATGCTCCCTCGGTCCCGCCTCGACGCGAGGGGTCGCGCGTGGGAGGACCTCGGGTTGGGGGATCCCGCGATGCCCTCCCGGCTCCTCCGGGCGCTCGCCGCCGACGTGCACGCAGCGGTGCTCGATCCTGAGGGGAATCGCATTCTCGTTTCCGCCGACCTGCTCGCGGGCGACGAAGCGACTCCGGACAGCTCGAACGAGTCCATCCTCCTGCATACAGGAGTCCACCCGGACGAAACGGTTCTCGCGCATCTACTGGTGCATGCTCTCCAGAGAGAGCGGGACGGCCGGACGCCTCGGCCGGAAACGACCGACGAGATCCTGGCGTCCTGGGCGTGGGCCGAGGCCGAGGCCAATCTCCTGACCATGCGATACCTCTTCCTGTCCTTGGGAATCGGCGACGAGATCTTCGAGCACGCCAACGATCCGGCCGATGTCCTGGACGGAAGGCTCGTCAGCAACGCCCTGGAATCAGCCCGCGGAGTGGAGCGGTCGCTCCTGTCGTTCGTGTACCAGGAAGGGTTCGCGCAGGCCGTGGCGCGGTATCGCAAAGGCGGCCGGCGGGGAATCCGGCCGGCCGGAGGCCCACCCCGCACGACCCGGGAGGTCCTCCATCCGGAGGTTGCAGCTCCTCCGGCGTCTCCTTCGGGCGGACAGAAGCCTCCTGCGTCCGCGTGGCGAGAAGCCGACTCGGACGCTCTGGGGGAGCAGGGAGTGATCGCTCTCGTGTCGTCCTTGACCGGCAAGGACGACCTCGCGCTCGTCGCCGCCGACGGTCTGCGCGGCGACGCGCTGGTCCGGTGGGAGGGGAGCGGAGCCTCGGATGGAGGTTTCACCGTCTGGAGGTCCACCTGGGCCACGGCTGAGGACGTGGCGGAGTTCACCTATGCGATCGGACGAGGGATCGAGGAGGGGCTGGCGGGAACCTCCGCGCCGGCGGCCGGCGAGTGGGCCAATGTGTGGCGAACCGGGAGCCGCGTGTACCGGATCGCCCGGAGCGACCGAGAGGTGACCCTCCGGGTCTCGCCTTCCCGGCTGGATCGGGATCTAGAGCCCGCCGCCTCCCCTGGAAAGGGCAGTCAGCCCCCCCACGACAGGCCGAAGAGCTCGCCACCGAAAGCGAAAGCAGGACGATAGTTCGTGCGTTGACAACTGGGGCGAACGCCTCTACCGTGTCGCCCGAAATGAAGCTCTTCACCCGCAGCCTGGCAGCCGCGACCGTGATCGGGGCCTTCCTGATCGCTCCGGTGTTCACTCGGATTCCCGCCCGGCTGGACCGGGTCTCGACCGCGGGCCTGGACGGGTCGTCCCAGGCCCAGGACGTGACCCCCTCTCCGGCGCTTCCCCCCGGATGGCCCCTCCGGGTTGTCGAGCATCTCTCCCGAGCACCGCTTCCCGTCGAGGTTCGGGACCTGCAGACGCTCATGCGACTGGTCGAGACGACCGCGAGACGCTTCGGGCTCGACCCGCTCACCGTGCTCGCGGTAATCCGGGTGGAGAGCGGGTTCAACCCCTTCGCCGTCTCGCCGGCAGGCTCGATCGGGCTCATGCAGCTTCAGGTGGACACGGCGAGAGACGTTGCTTCCGGGCTCGGTGTCGAGTGGAGCGAGGACGAGCGCCTCTTCGAGCCTGAGCTGAACGTGCTGCTCGGGACGTGCTACCTGCGGCAGATGATCGACCGTTTCGGCGGTCTCGACCTCGCCCTTGCGGCGTTCCACGCAGGCCCCAATCGCATCGCCGCCAGGAATCTGAAGCTCGGACCGGCGTCGGTGGACTACACGGCGCGCGTCTGGAACGAGATCTTCGAGCTTCACGAAACCGCACGTTTCTAGTGCGCATTTCATAGAAACCAAAGGCCCTTCCGGGACTCGATCCTTGACTTCGGTCGGGTGGTGATGGTAAGGTCTCGACCTTTTGAGCCGCTAAGACCGACGACACCACGGAAGATCCTTCGATGTCGACGCTGTCGTACCTGCCCATCGGGGTTTTCCTCGCGATTGCGCTCGTTTTCCCGTTTTTCCTTCTCGGATTCGCCCGCCTGCTTCGGCCCCACCGACCCGAGCCGGTCAAGCTGGAGAACTACGAATGCGGCATCGAGAGCGAGCCCGAGGTCCGGGCGCGTTACTCGGTCCACTTCTACATCATCGCGGTGCTGTTCGTCGTGTTCGACGTGGAGACGGTTTTCCTGTTCCCGTGGGCCGTGCAGTATCGGATCCTGGGGCTGTTCGGCCTGATCGAGATGGGGATCTTCCTGGCCATTCTCCTGGCCGCCTACGTGTACGCCTGGCGCAAGGGGGCACTCCAGTGGACCTGACCGGCGGCGCGTCGCTTCCAAATGTCCTGCTCGGCAAAGCCGACCCTATCTTCAACTGGGCGCGGAAATCCTCCCTCTGGCCGCTGACCTTCGGGCTGGCGTGCTGTGCGATCGAGATGATGGCCGCCGGCGCATCTCGCTTCGACATGGACCGGTTCGGCTCGGGGATCTTCCGCGCGACCCCGCGGCAGTCGGATCTGATGATCGTCGCCGGCTCGGTGACCGAGAAGATGGCGCCGATCATCCGACGGCTCTACGACCAGATGCCCGAGCCGAAGTGGGTCATCGCCATGGGGATCTGCGCGACGGCCGGCGGACCGTTCCCGACCTACAGCCACGTGCAGGGAGTGGACCGGGTGGTTCCGGTGGACGTGTACGTGCCCGGCTGCCCTCCGCGGCCGGAGGCCCTGTTGTACGGGCTGCTCGTGCTCCAGGACAAGATCGCGCGGACGCGCTCGGCGAGAAAGACGACCTAGTCGGATGGACGACGAAAAACCCGCCCCTGCTCCCGAATCCGGGGCGCCCTCGCCCTCGGACGCGGCGAAGGCCGAAGGCGCGGCGAAACCGAAGGCTGCGGCGCCAGTGCGGAAAGGGGAGGTGGACGAGGATGCGCTCCGCGCTCCCGTTGCCAGTCGGGCCCTGGACCGCCTCCGGGAGACGCTGCAGGACGCGCTCGAGGACGTCTCGTTCCACTGCGGCGTGCCCATCGTCCGTGTAAAGCCCGATCGGATCGTCGAGGTGTGCAGGTTTCTCAAGGAGGACGGCGACTGTCGGATGTCGCACCTCGCGGATCTCTGCGGGGTGGACATGATACGGCTCGGCCGCCCGGACCCGCGCTTCGATGTGGTGTACCACCTGTTCAGCGTGGAGCGGCGGGAGCGAATCGCTCTCAAGGCCGCGGTGCCGGACGGAGGCGAGATCGCGACGGTTTCGGTGGTCTGGCGCGGAGCGAACTGGCACGAGCGGGAGGCGTTCGACCTGTTCGGCATCCGGTTCGCGGGGCATCCCGATCTGCGACGAATCCTCATGCCGGAGGACTACGACGCCCATCCCCTCCGGAAGGACTTCCCGCTGGAGGGTCGCGAGAAGGACCATGGCTTCTGGCGAAAGCCCGACGACGCATCACGGGACGTGATCGACCGCTGAGGCGGTCCGGCTTCGAGCGACCCCGAGGGGGCGCAGGGGGAATCCGGTGTTCGGCACCAGCGAGATGATGGTCAACCTGGGGCCACAGCATCCGAGCACGCACGGCGTCCTCCGGGTGAAGCTGTGGCTGGACGGGGAGAGGATCGTCGACGCCGTTCCGATCATCGGCTACTTGCACCGGGGGTGCGAGAAGCTGGGAGAGGATCGGACCTACCCGCAGGCGATCGTTTACACCGATCGGATGGACTACGTGGCCGCGGTGAACGAGAACGTGGTCTACATCGAGGCTGTCGAGAGGCTTCTCGGGGTCGAGGTTCCCCTCCGCGCCCAGTACATCCGGGTCGTCCTCTCCGAGCTGCAGCGGATCGCGAGCCACCTGGTCTGGCTCGCCACGCACGCGCTGGACATCGGTGCGATGACCGTCTTCCTGTACTGCTTCCGCGAGCGCGAGCAGATCCTCGACCTGTTCGAGGGGTACTGCGGCGCGAGGCTCACCACGAACGCGGTGCGGATCGGCGGCATGTACGAGGACCTGCCCGAGGGATGGGTGGACGAAGCGCGGCGATTCCTCGATGCCCTCCCGGCTCGTCTCGAGGAGTACGACAGTCTTCTGAAGAAGAACCGGATCTGGCTGTCCCGCACGAAGGAGGTGGGCGTCATCTCCGGCGACGTGGCGCTCGACTACGGGATGACGGGCGCCTGCCTGCGAGGATCGGGGGTCGAGTACGACATCCGCAAGGCGATCCCGTACTGCTCGTACCAGGACTTCGACTTCGACATCCCGCTGGGAACGATCGGCGACACGTACGACCGCTATCTGGTCCGCATGGAGGAGATGCGCCAGAGCCGCAGGATCCTCCTCCAGGCGCTGGATCGGCTCCCCGAGGGCGAGATCCGCGGAAAGGTGCCGCGCAGGATCAAGCCTCCCAAGGGGGAGGTTTACCACGCGAACGAGGGTCCCAAGGGGGAGCTGGGCGTCTACCTGATCAGCGACGGCTCGGAGACCGCATACCGGTGCCGCTTCCGGTCCCCCTGCTTCGTGAATCTCCAGGCGCTTCCCGAGCTCTGCCGCGGGCACCTCGTCGCCGACCTCGTCGCGGTGATCGGGACTCTGGACATCGTCCTCGGATGCATCGACCGATGAGCGGGCACCGGAGCGGTCGGGCATGAGCGACACCCTCCTCCGCTATGTCGTGATCCCCACGGCGCAGATCGCGCTGCTGCTGAGCGTCCTGCTGGGCTGTGTGGCGTACCTGGTGCTTCTCGAGCGGAAGGTCATCGCGTTCATGCAGGTGCGGCTCGGCCCGAGGCGGGTGGGACCGCACGGTCTGGCGCAGCCCATCGCGGACATCCTGAAGCTCCTCCTCAAGGAAGACATCGTTCCGACACGCGCGGATCGTCTGGTTTTCTACCTCGCGCCGGTCGTCCTTCTGGTGCCGGCGATGGCGGCGTTCGCGGTGATGCCGTTTTCCGGGACTCCGTTCCGGGTGGCGGGAGTCGAGATCCAGCCGTGGATCGCCGACGTGAACATCGGCCTGCTGTACCTCCTGGCGATCTCCAGCCTCGGCGTTTACGGGATCGTGATGGCGGGCTGGGCGTCGAACTCCAAGTATCCGCTCCTGGGCGCTCTTCGCTCGGCGGCGCAGATGGTCTCCTACGAGGTTCCGCTGGCGCTGTCGGTCGTTTCGGTGCTCATGCTGGCCGGCACCGCATCCATGGTGGGGATCGTCCGCGCGCAGGCCGACGCAGGGGTCTGGTTCCTCTTCTGGCTGCCGTACCCGCAGTTCCTCGGCCTCTTCATCTATTTCGTCTCGGCCGTGGCCGAGACGAACCGGTCGCCGTTCGACCTGCCCGAGGCCGAGAACGAGCTCGTGGCGGGGTTCCATACCGAATACTCGGGGATGAAGTTCGCATTCTTCTTCCTGGCCGAGTACATGAACATGATCCTGGTGGCGTGCGTGGTCACCGTGCTGTTCCTCGGCGGATGGCTCCCTCCGACGCTGGGGATCCCGGGCGCCCGGGGACTCCTCTCGAACGTCCTCCCGTTCCTCGGGGACCTCGGGGCGACGCTGACCGGGCTGCTCTGGTTCTTCCTGAAAACGCTCGCCGTCGTGTTCGTGTACCTGTGGATCCGTGCCACGTTTCCGCGCTACCGCTACGACCAGCTCATGCGGCTGGGCTGGAAATGGCTGATTCCGGCCGGGCTCCTGCACGTGTTCGTGACCGCGATCGCTATTCTGCTGAAGCGGGGCTGAGGTCCGGCGCCCCCTGCGAGGAACCTCGATGTCTCACGTGACCCGACCGAAGAACGGACTTCTGACCCGCCTGCTCCTCCTCGAGCTGGCCCAAGGGCTCTGGGTGACGTTGCGCCATCAGTTCCTCCCCCACGTGACGCAGGAGTATCCGAGGGAGCGGCCGCAGCTGCGACCTCGCTTCCGCGGCGTTCCGCGGCTTCGAGACCATCCGGACGTGGAGGGGCCGCTGTGCGTGGCCTGCAACCAGTGCGCCCTGGCTTGCCCGGATCGTTGCATCACGGTGACCGCCGAGACGCGTCCCAGCGGCAAGGGGAAGCAGCTCCAGCAGTTCTTCATCGACTACGAGAAGTGCTGCGTGTGCGGGCTGTGCGTCGATCCCTGTCCGACGAAGCCCATCACCGCGATCTACATGTCGCACGACTACGAGCTGGCCACCTACGACCGGTACGAGTTCATGACGGACGTCGCGGGACTGTACGAAGGGCACGAGAGCAAGGAATACGAGCGCTAGGAGTGGCGATGAGTCCGCAATTGACCGTCTTCGCGCTGCTTTCGGCCATCGGGATCGGCTCGGCGATCATGGTGGTCACGCGGCGAAACCTGGTGCATGCGGCGTTGTACCTGGTCGTCACGTTCCTGTCGGTGGCGGCGGTATACGTGCTGTTGCACGCCGAGTTCCTCGCCGCGGCACAGGTCCTGGTGTACGCAGGCGGCATCATGGTGCTGTTCCTGTTCGTCATCCTCCTCGTGGACGTTCCCCGGGTGACGGGGGAGAGGGCGGGCGGGCGCCGGGGCCATGTCGCCTCGGCGGTGACGCTCACGGCCCTCGTGGTGGGGTTGCTCGCATCCTTCGCCTTCACCGGCGGGACCGAGGCGGCGTCGGACCGGGCCGTGCTCGCGGCGGACGGCGGCAATCTGGAAACGGTGGCTCTCGAGCTGTTCCGGCACTACCTGCTGCCGTTCGAGGCGGTGTCGATTCTGCTCCTGGTGGCCATGGTGGGCGTCATCGTGCTCGCCCGCTCCAAGGCCTGACCGGGGACCGGACGGGAGGACCGAGGATGCTCACTCCGATGCATGTGATGCTCTTCAGCCTGGCGCTGTTCGGTATCGGCGCGGTCGGCGTGCTCGTCCGCCGGAACGCGATCATGGTCCTCATGTGCATCGAGTTGATGTTCAACGCCGCGAATCTCAACCTCATCGCGTTCTCTTGGGCCCTCCCCCGGATCGAGGGACAGGTGCTCGCGCTGTTCGTGATCTGCATCGCCGCGGGAGAAGTGGCCGTCGGCCTGGCCATTCTCATCACCCTGATCCGAAACCGAGACAACGTGAACATCGATGAGATCAACCTCCTGAGGTGGTAGGCGCGCCATGCTCGACTGGATCTGGCTGATTCCTGTTCTGCCGCTCTGCGGCGTGGCGATCAACGGCCTGTTGGGCCGTCGCCTTCCGTACCGCGCGGTCTGGGCGGTGGCGTGCGGGGCGGTTCTGGCGTCGCTTTTTCTTTCCCTGGGAGCGGTGTGGGAGCTCGCGCAGCTTCCCGTGGACGCGCGGAGCCATCGGGTGGATCTCGGGACGTGGCTTCCCCTGGGTCCGTTGACCGGTTCTTCGGGGCTGGACGTGTCGTGGGGATTCGCGCTGGATCCGCTGTCGGCGGTGATGATCCTGGTGGTGACGGGAGTGGGCTTCCTGATCCACGTGTACAGCGTGGGGTACATGGCGCACGAGCAGGGTCAGGGTCGGTTCTTCACCTACCTGAACCTGTTCATGGCGATGATGCTCACGCTGGTTCTGGGGTCGAACCTGCTGGTGATGTTCGTGGGGTGGGAGGGTGTGGGCCTGTGCTCGTACCTGCTGATCGGGTTCTTCTACGACCGGCCGTTCGACGCGCGGACGGGGTTGACGTGCGCGGATGCGGGTCGGAAGGCGTTCCTGACGAACCGGATCGGGGACTTCGCGTTCCTGATCGGTGTGCTGTACCTGACGCTGATGTACGGGACGCTGGAGTTTCGTGAGATCGGGGCGGCGGTAGCGGGAGGGGTGGGCCACGGTCCGCTGCTGGTCGGAGTCGGGCTGCTGCTGTTCGTGGGGGCGTGCGGGAAGTCGGCGCAGATTCCTCTGTACGTGTGGCTGCCGGACGCGATGGCGGGCCCGACGCCGGTGTCGGCGCTGATCCACGCGGCGACGATGGTGACGGCGGGCGTGTACATGGTGTGCCGGATGTCTGCGGTGTACGCGGCGGCGCCGGAGGCGATGGCGGTGGTGGCGGGCGTGGGAGCGGCGACGGCGCTGCTAGCGGCGACGATGGGACTTGCGGCGACGGACATCAAGAAGGTGCTGGCGTACAGCACGGTGAGCCAGCTCGGGTACATGTTCGCGGCGGCGGGGGTGGGCGGGACGGTGGCGGCGATGTTCCACCTGATGACGCACGCGTTTTTCAAGGCGCTGCTGTTTTTGGGCGCCGGGAGCGTGATCCACGGGATGTCCGGGGAGCAGGACATCCGGCGGATGGGCGGTCTGCGGACGAAGATGCCGGTGACGTTCGTGACGTTCGCGCTGGCGACGGCGGCGATCGCGGGGATCCCCGGGTTCTCCGGGTTCTTCTCGAAGGACGAGATCCTGTGGAAGGCGTGGTCGTCGGGTCACCGCGGGGTGTGGCTCGGCTTGGCGTGTGCGGCGGGGCTGACGGCGTTCTACATGATGCGTCTGGTGTGGCAGGTGTTCTTCGGGGAGTTTCGCGGGACGCACGAGCAGGCGCACCACGTGCACGAGTCGCCCCGGTCGATGACGGTGCCCCTGATGGTCCTGGCGGTGCTGTCGGTGGCGGGGGGATGGATCGGGATTCCCGCGGTGCTGACGGGCGGAGCGATCCAGAACCGGTTCGAGGGCTGGCTCGGGCCGGTCCTGCACGTGGCCGGTCACGGAGGGGAGAGCGCGGCGGTCGGGGAGGCGCACCACGGGGGTGCCGGGCTCGAGCTGGGGCTGATGGCGCTGGCGGTGGCGATCGCGGCAACAGGTCTCGTCGCGGCGTGGCGGGTGTACCGGAGGCCGGGGACGGCGGAGCGCCTGGCGGCGGGCTTCGGCCCGCTGTACGCGCTGGTGCGGAATCTCTACTTCGTGGACGAGCTGTACGACGCCGCGGTGATCAAGCCGTTCTACGCCCTGTGCCGCTTCGCCCGCGCCGCCGACGTGTGGATCGTCGACGGGGCGGTGAACGGCGTGCGGAACGTCACGGTCGGCTTGAGTCACCTCTCGAGCGCGTACGATTCCTGGATCGTGGACGGCGCGGTGAATCTGGTCGGGTTCGGGGTGCAGGGGGCTTCCAAGGCGCTCCGCAGGCTCCAGACCGGTCTCGTCCAGACGTACTTGGCGGCGATGATGTTCGGCGTCTTCGTGCTGATGGTCTTGTACACTCTGGGCCGCTAGGAAAGCGGGGGGGTTCCTGTTCATGAATCCGTTCGGCAATCAACTCCTGAACGTCATCGCCTACCTGCCGCTGGCGGGAGCCCTGGTCCTCCTGGTGTTTCCCAAGGAGCAGAAGGCGCTCATCGCCCGGTTCGCGACGGCCGTCGCCGGCCTCGGCTTTCTCGTCAGTCTGCCGCTCTGGTTCGACTGGAACTCCGCACCGAAAGACGCCTGGGGCTTCCGTTTCGTCTTCGATGTGCCGTGGATCGAGTCCATCAGCGCGCGGTACATCGTCGGGGTGGACGGAATCTCGATGCTGCTCGTCCTCCTCACGACCCTTCTCGGGTTCGTCGCGGTGCTCTCGTCCTGGACGGCGATCACGGATCGGGTGAAGGAGTACTACGTCTTCCTGCTCCTTCTCCAGACGGGGATGATCGGCGTTTTCATCAGCCTGGATTTCTTCCTGTTCTACGTGTTCTGGGAAGTCATGCTGGTGCCCATGTACTTCCTCATCGGGATCTGGGGGAGCTCCCGGAAACTCTACGCGGCCATCAAGTTCTTCCTGTACACCCTCCTCGGCTCGGTGCTCATGCTGCTGGGCATCCTCGCTCTCTACTTCTACTACGGGAGCGTGATGGCCGGGAAGCACACGTTCGACATCCGCCTCCTACAGTCGATGGGGGGGTGGACGGATTGGTTCCACCTGCAGTACTGGGTCTGGCTGGCGTTCTTCGTGGGCTTCGCCATCAAAGTGCCGATGTTCCCGTTTCATACCTGGCTTCCCGACGCCCACACGGAGGCGCCCACTGCCGGCTCCGTCATCCTCGCCGGGGTTCTCCTGAAGATGGGCACGTATGGATTCGTCCGGTTCAGCCTGCCCATTCTCCCGGACGCCACCCGGTACTTCCTGCCATGGGCCTTGGGGCTGTGCATCGTCGGGATCGTCTACGGGGCCATGGTGGCCATGGTTCAGAAGGACTGGAAGCGTCTGGTCGCGTACTCCTCGGTCAGCCATCTGGGATTCTGCATGCTCGGGATCTTCGCCCTGAACTACCAGGGGCTGGCCGGAGGCGTGCTCCAGATGATCAATCATGGGCTCTCCACGGGCGCGCTGTTCCTCATCGTGGGCTTGGTGTACGAGCGACGACACACGCGACTGATCGCGGACTACGGGGGACTGTCGCGCGTGATGCCGATCTTCGCCGTTTTCTTCATGCTCATGACTCTCTCCTCCATCGGGATGCCCGGACTGCCGGGGAACGGGTTCGTCGGGGAGTTCACGATTCTACTGGGCGCGTTCCGGCTTCCCGAGAAGTACTGGGCCGTGCTCGCGGCCACGGGAATCGTCCTCGGTGCGGCGTACATGCTCTGGCTGTACCAGAGGACCATGTTCGGCAAGGTGGACAAGCCGGAGAACGAGGGGCTCGCGGACCTGAATTTCCGCGAGGTCATGACTCTGCTGCCGCTGACCGTGCTCGCGTTCTGGATCGGCCTGTATCCCGCCCCGTTCTTCCGGATCCTCCACGAGCCGGTGGACCGACTCGTGTCGCAGGTGGAGAAGACCTATGAGTTTCCCGACGGCTCCGCGTCCGTCCTGCCCGGCGCGACGTCGTCGCTGTCCCCGGACCCGACCAGGAGCGCCACGGCATCGGCGGGAGTGCCCGGGGCAAAGGAATGAGCGTGTTCGATCCGGCGGCTCTCCTTCAGAGTATTCTGTGGATTCGACCGGAGCTCCTGCTCACCCTCGTGAGCTTCGTGCTCTTGGGACTGGCCGTCGCGCTCCCTCCGGAACTCCGTCGTTCGGCGGGCTGGGTCGCCGTCTTCGGGTTCGTCCTCGCGGGGTGTCTCGTCGCGGCCTATCTCCCCGGGACGCCTCTCGAGGGTCCGAAGATCGGTGATCCCGACTCCCCGGTCGCGTTCCCGGACGCCGAGGGCCGGCCGGCCCTTCTGGTCGACGGGTTCGCCGTCGTGTTCAAGCTGATCTTCCTCGCCGGGGCGACCCTTTGCGTGCTCATGGCTCTGCGGTTCCTGGATCTGCCCACCGCGAAGGCGGGGGAGTTCTACGCGGTGGTCGTTCTCGCCGTCATCGGCATGATGCTCATGGCTTCGGGGAACGAGTTCGCCACGATCTACATCGGCCTCGAGACCATGGCGCTCTCGAGCTACGTGCTGGTGGGGCTCACGACGACGAGCCGAAAGACCAACGAGGCCGCTCTGAAGTACTTCCTCCTGGGAGCGTTCGCCTCGGCGATCTTCGTGTACGGGATCTCCCTGGTATACGGCGCGACCGGCTCGATTCACCTCCAGGGAATCGCCGATGCGATCTCCGCCGAGGCGCAGCCGTCGCGCCCGCTGCTCGGAATCGGAGCGGTCCTGATCCTCGTGGGAATGGCGTTCAAAGTGGCCGCGGTTCCGTTTCACATGTGGACGCCCGATGCCTACGAGGGGGCTCCGACCCCCGTTACCGCGTTCATCTCCACGGCGGCCAAGGCAGCGGCCTTCGCCATGCTGCTCCGGGTGTTCCTGAAGGCCTTTCTCGGGCTCGCTGCCGACTGGACGCCGCTGCTGGCGGTGCTCTCGGTCGGCTCGATGACGCTGGGGAACTTCGTCGCGATCCGGCAGGACAACGTGAAGCGAATGCTGGCGTACTCCTCCATCGCGCACGCCGGGTACATGCTCCTGGGGCTCATCGCGGTGGGCGCCGCACGTGGCGATGCGTTCACCGAGCGCTACGGCATGACCGCCGTGGCGTTGTACGCGCTGGTGTACACCTTCACGAACATGGGAGCGTTCGGCCTGGTGGTCCTGCTGCGGCGCCAGGACGTCGTGGGGGACACCGTGGACGACTTTCGTGGCCTGTCCCGAACCCACCCGCTGGCCGCCGCGGCGATGGTCGTGTTCCTTCTCTCTCTCGCGGGGATTCCCGCCACGGGGGGGTTCGTCGGGAAGTGGTGGCTGTTCGGAGCCGTGATCCGAGCCGACTACGCATGGCTCGCGGTGGTCGCGGTGCTCAACAGCGCCGTCTCGCTCTACTACTATGCGCGTGTGATCGTCGCGATGTACATGACCGCGGATCAGCCTCCCGCGAGGCTCTCGATACCCGGAGGGCTGGCGGCGGCGCTGGGAATCGCCTTTCTGGCCACGATCTGGATCGGCCTGTTTCCGCAGCGGTTCATCCAGTTCGCCCAGCTCGCGGTTCTTCCGCTGGGCGGACCATGACACGGTTCATGACGGCGAACAGCTTGACACGGCTGGTACAGTGCGGCCTCGGAGCCGTGCGGCGAGCGGATTGAACGCGGGCTCGACGGGTAGCCAGCCCCCCGAAGCGCCCTCGCCGCTGCGATTCGTCGGATTGGGTTTGGAGATCGTCGCACCTCTGCTCGTGGGTCTTTACGCCGGATATCGGCTCGACGGCTGGTTTGGAACGCGACCGTGGTTGCTGCTGGGCGGAACCGTCCTGGGCTTGGCGGCGGGGTTCACCACGTTCTTGATCCACGCGCTCCCGTCGAAGGGTGGCCGGGGAGCCGGAAGCGGGTGACCCGGGACGTTGGCCGATGGATCGCCGCGGCGAGCGTGGTGACGGCGCTCGGCGCGGTGGTGGTCGTTCCCTGGGCGAGCTCGCTCGGTCCGGGCGCCGTCGGCTGGGCGGCGTCGGCCTGGGCGGCGATGGCGATCGTCGGGATCGCCGCGGGTGCCTGGCTCGTGAACGAGTACGGACGGGCCGGTTCGGGCTTTGTGGTTGCGATGGGAACGGGTATCCTGTTGCGCTCGATGGTCGCTCTGGGCTGGGTGGCGTGGTCGCTGCGCGCCGGTGGCGGTGCCCACCGACCGTGCCTCGCGGGGTTGGCGGCGGCGTACGTTCCGTTGCAGGTGCTCGAGGTCGCCTGGTTCCACAGGGCGGGGAGGCGGCGCGAAGCCGAGCGGCGTGACTAGGAAGAGCGGAGATCGCGGATGGCGGCGGCGATGAGCGGCGGGGTGGAGGCGGCGGGGCATGCCGGCGAGGCGTTCAATGCCGGCGAGCTGATCATGCACCACATCCTCGATTCGCGGGAGATCGAGATCCCGTTCCTCGGCGGCCGGGCGATCCATCTCCCGGAGTGGATGCCGGGGGGAGTGGATCTGTCGCTCACGCGCAGCGTGGTGATGATGTGGGTTGCGTCCCTGTTTCTCCTCGTCCTGTTCGCCTTCGCGGCACGCCGCTCGAAGGAATCCGTTCCGCGGGGGCTGCGCGGGCTGCTCGAGATCCTCATCCTCTTCGTCCGCGATGAGATCGCGCGAAAGGCCATCGGACCGGGTGCGGACCGGTTCCTGCCGTATCTGCTCACGAACTTCTTCTTCATCCTCGCCTGCAACCTCCTCGGGCTCGTGCCGGGCATGTCCACCGCGACGGCGAGCATCTCCGTGACTGCGGCGCTGGCGGGAATGGCGTTCCTGATGATCCAGTTCGCCGGCATCCGGCAGTTCGGCGTCGCGGGTCATTGCAAGAACCTGATTCCCCACGGGCTACCGATGTGGCTGGTGCCGATCATGCTCCCCGTGGAGATCCTCGGGCTGTTCACGAAGCCGTTCGCCCTCTGCGTCCGCCTCTTCGCGAACATGATCGCGGGTCACGTGGTCATCCTCAGCCTGATTTCCCTGATCTTCATCCTGCAGACCTGGATGGTCGCCCCGCTGTCGGTGGCGTTCGCGCTGTTCGTGTATCTCCTCGAGATCCTGGTGGCGTTCATCCAGGCATTCATTTTCACCATGCTCACGGCTTTGTTCATCGGAATGTCCGCGCACCCGGCACACTGAGAATCGGCCGGATGATCATTGAAGGAGGAGCGCGTCCATGGAGGGTTTGAACGCAAACGCACTGGGGTACCTGGCCGCCGGTCTCGGAGCGGGACTGGCCGTCATCGGCGGTGGCGCAGGCATCGGGCGTCTCGCAGCGAGCGCCATGGATGGCATCGCCCGGCAGCCGCAATCGGGCGGCAACATCCAGACGGCGATGATCATCGCGGCGGCGCTCATCGAGGGCGCGACCCTGTTCGCGCTGGTCATTTGCATCATTCTCGCGTTGAAGTAGGGCGCGTCATGTCTCGCCGTCGGCTCGTCCTCCTTCTGGTCTGCCAGGCGTCGGTCTGTCTTCCCGCCGTCGCGGCAGAGGGAGCAGGGGGGAACGCCCTCATCACGCCGAAGTACGGGCTCATCATCTGGACGACCGTCACGTTCGTGGCCCTGGCGCTCCTGCTGGGCCGCGTCGCCTGGAAGCCGCTCCTCGGGGCGATCGAAGAGCGGGAGCGGGGGATTCGAGAGAGTCTCGATCAGTCGCGCCGCGATCGGGAGGAGGCGGCGTCGCTCCTCGAGCAGCATCGGGATCTGCTCGCGGCGACCCGGCGGGAGCGGGCCGAGGCGGTCGCCGTCGGACAGCGGGACGCGGAGAGGCTCAAGGGCGAGATCCTCGAGGAGGCCAGGAAGCAGCGCGACCTGCTCCTGAGGCAGACGGACTCCCAGGTGCAGGCCATGGTCCGCCAGGCGCGGGGGGAACTGCGCGGCGTCGCCGTCGACCTGGCGATCCAGGCGGCCGCGAAGCTCCTCTCGCGAAACCTCGACGATGCCGCGCAGCGGCGCCTCGTCGAGGAGTACCTGGCCGACCTGGAGAAGCTCCCTGCCGGCCCGAGTGCTGGAGCTTGAGTTCCGGCTTCGGCCCGGTGCTGCGCGGACCGTGTCGGTTCGCGTGGGGCCGGGTGCGCTGGACCTCCTCGAGCGGGACCTCGGGGCCGGACCCGAGGGCGGGCTGGTGGTCATCGTTTCCGACTCGAACGTCGCGCCGCTCTACGGCGAGCCGCTGCGTCGCGCGTGCGCGGATCGCGGGTGCCGGGTGGAGCTGCTCCGGTTTCCGGCGGGCGAGGCTTCGAAGACCCGCGAGACGAAATCCGAGCTCGAGGATCGGCTCGCGGGCCTAGGCGCGGATCGCGACACGGTCGTCGTCGCCTTGGGCGGCGGCGTGACGTGCGATCTCGCGGGATTCCTCGCTGCGACGTGGCACCGCGGGGTTTCGCTCGTGCATGCGCCCACGTCCGTCCTCGCGATGGCGGACGCGGCCCTGGGAGGGAAGACCGCCGTCGACACTCCGGCGGGGAAGAACCTCGTCGGCGCGTTCCATCAACCCCGAGCCGTGTACGCGGATACTGGAACGCTCTCCACGCTGCCTTCGGAGGAGTATGTCGCCGGGCTCGCGGAGATCGTGAAGGCTGCCGTGGTGGGGGATGCCGCGCTGTTCCGCTGGCTCGAGGATGCCGCGGAGTCGTTGATCGCGCGGGACCTCGGCGCGGTCCAGCATGCCGTTGCCTCGAGTGTGCGGATCAAGGGGCGGGTCGTGCAGCGCGACGAGCGTGACGCCGGGCGGCGCGCGATTCTCAACTTCGGCCACACCGTCGCTCACGCGCTCGAGACGGCTTCGGAACTCCGGGTGCGTCATGGACACGCGGTGGCGATCGGAATGCTCGCCGAGGCGAGCGTCGCCGCGTCGGTCACAGGGTTCCCCGTGCAACAACGGGAGCGCCTCCGACGGCTGCTGAAGGCGCTCGGGCTTCCTACCGAGTGGCCGAAGGAAGTTGCGGCGGCCGAAGCGATCCGGATCGCACGGGCGGACAAGAAGAGTCGGAGCGGGATCGTGCACTGCTCGCTGCCCCTCCGGATCGGGCGCATGGCGAAGGGGCCGCGCGTGACGTGGGCGGTCAACGAGCGCGACCTCCTCGCGGCGCTTCAGGGGGTGGGGGCTCCATGACGGTGCAGGGCTCCGCGCTGTGCGCGCCGGGCGCGGCCGCGCGTCGCCGCAACGGTCGCTTTCGCCGCGGCGGGGCGGCGCTTGCGCTCGTCGCGTTTCTTGGCCGGGCCGGGGCGCCGAACCTCGCGAAGGAGCCGCTGACGGACCCGACGGGTTCAGCGATCCGCGAAGCCATCGAAGCCGAGACACCGTCGAGCCCCGTCGCCGTCGGGGGGGCGCCGCAGTGGCCGGAAGACCTCGGACGACTCGAACCGGAAGAGAGGGATCGCTTGCTTCTCCTCCTCGACCGGACCCTCGCAGTTCGGTCATCGGAGGGGCCCCGTGCGGCCAACGTGCGGCTTGCCCGCGGCCTCCTGCTTCTCGAGCCGCTGCCGGGGCGAGATCCGGCAAAAGCGCGACAGGAGCTGACGGCGGCTTCGACCGAGAAGGAAGGAGGCGCGGGATCGCTGTCTGCCCGATACGCGCTGGCCTGGATCGACGAGGTCTCCGGACGCGGCTCGATTGCGCGCGACGCGCTCCAGCGATTGGTCGTCGAGCGCCCGGAGAGTGGGGCAGCGTCGCGGGCCGCGGGCTCCATCGGGCGAATTCTTCTGCGCGAGGGGGACGCCGCCGCGGCGGCCTGGTGGCTGCAGCGCGCCGTGGAGCGCGGAGGGAATTCCGGCTCCGGCGCGGCCGATCTGCGTGAAGCCGCGGTGCGCCGATTCCTCGCCCGGGCCGGCGCGGGGAAGCTTCTGGATCCGGCCACGACGCGCGTTTTTCCCACCGGGGCACGGGCACCCTCCGCACTGGTCCGCGCCGGTCGGTTCGTCTACGTCGCCGATCGAAAGGACGGCGTCGTTCTGCGGCTCGCGAAGGACGGCGATTCTCCGCAGCGATGGTCCGTGCCGAATCCTCAGGCGCTCGCCGCGGATGCGTTCGGGAGGGTGTTCGCCGCGGCCGAAAGCGGGATCCTGAAGCTTCGCGCGGACGGCACGACGTCGCGCGTTGCGTCGATCGAGCCGTGGCCCGCGGTCGGCGGAATGGCGGTGGACGTCGCCGGGCGTTTCTGGGTCACGGACCGGCGCGGAAGTCGGGTCGGGATCATCGAGCCCGGCTCGCAATCACCTCGGATCGTGCGGGATCGACCCGGAGAGCGTGTGAGCGCGCTCGCGGGCGACGACGACGGCGTCCTGGTCGTCGAGCAGCGCTCCGGCAGGATCGAGCGCCTGCGCGCGGACGGGACCGAGTCGACCGTCGCGCAGACCGTTCCCCGCGCGGCCGTCGATCTGGCCGCCGGGCCGGGGGGACAGATCGTCGTTCTTCTCGACTCTGGGTCTCGGGTGGTGCTCCTCGATGCCGGCGGTTTCCCGCTCGAGCAAATCGAAACCCGACTCCTGGGCCTCGATCGAGCCGCCGCGCTTTCCGTGGGCGCGGACGGCTCTCTCGATCTGCTGGACCAGGACACGAAGCGAGTGGTGTGCGTGCCATGAACGCGAACGGGGTCGCCCTCCTGTGCGTCGTCCTCGTGCTGGCCGCATTCCCGTCGACGGCCGTAACGGCGTCGGACGTTCCGGAATCCGCAGTGGCCTCCGATGCCCCGCCTGCGGATTCCCCCCTCCGCGCTGCGGAGCGCGATCTGACGGCGGGGCGACTCCGTGCGGCGCTCGAGAAGATCCGATCGTTTCTCTCGGACCCGGGGCGCACCGAGGAAGAGCGGCTGGATGCTCTCGTCCTGCGCTGCCGGACGCACGTCGCGCGGCGCGACTGGAAGGCTGCGGAGAGAGACTTCCGGGAGGTTCTCTCGATCCGCCCCGGATTCGTCCCCGCGGAGTCGGAGTTTGCCCCCGGCGCTCGATCGCGCTTCGAGAGAATCCGGACGACGATGGTGGGCGGAATTCGGCTCGAGCTTCATCCGCCGGACGCCGCCGTCACGGTCGACGGCCGGCCGACGACGGTGGGACCCGACGGTGCCATCCCACTTCTCGCCGGCGTCCACACGGTTCGCGCCGCTCTCGATGGGTTCGATCCGGAGGAGGTCGCCGTCGAGGTGATTCCGGATCGGATCGCGCCCGCCGTCATCCGGCTCGTTCCGAACGGGCGGGACATCGTCGTGAGGACGGAGCTCGACGAGGTGACGGTGACCTTCGACGGGCTGATCGTGGGACCCACGAGGCGCTCCGACGGGGCGCCGCCCGAATCCGCCTCGGAACTTCGGATCGCTGCGGTCGCGCCGGGAGAACACCGGATCGAGCTGTCGAAGCCCTGTTACCGGCCGGCCGCGCTCGGCGTGCTCCTGACCATCGACCTCCTCGATCCGTCGCCGCAAATCTACGGACCGGTTTCGCTCGAGCCGCTCCGCGCCCGTCTTGCCCTCGAGGGCGGTGCCGACGGCGCCGAGGTGTTCGTCAACGGCTCGAGGGTGGGGACGCTCCCGCTGCCGGTGCTGGGACTCTGCCCGGGTCCCGCACGGGTCGAGGTCCGCGCGCACGGCCGTGTCGTCTGGCGCTCGGACTCGGTGCTCGAGGCGGACCAGGCGACGGTGATCGAGGTGAAGCCCAGGCCGAACCTGGTCGGGGTTGCAGAGGAGCTCCTCGACCCGTCCGCCCGGGAATGGACGTCTTCGTTCAACCGAGTCGCGACGCTGCCGGCCCCTTCCGGTGACGGTTTCGAGACGGGAGACGGCCTCGCGCTCTTCCCGGATCTCCCGAAAGACGCGGACCTCGTGCTGGCGTCCCGTCGCGCCGTCGATGGCGCCGTCGTTGATGCGTTCGTTTTCAGCCCGATCCTCCGTGTGGTCGCGCCGTTCGCCGCAGGGACCGCTTCGCATCCTCCTCGGGGGCGTCGAGCGACCCTCGGATTCCGCCTGGTGGACAGTCGAATGGGCGGCCCGGCTCGGGTGGTGGCCGTGTCACCCGGCGGCCCAGCTGCCTCCGCAGGGGTCGTGCCGGGGGATCGGGTCGTCGCCCTGGATGGGATCTTGGTCACCACAGCCCGCGGAGCTCTCGATGCCATCGAGTCGCGGGATCCTGGAACCCGGATCGTGCTGCGGCTGCAAAGCGCGTCGGGCAGGGAGCGTGAGGTCGCGTGCACGGCACGCGGATCGGCGTTCCTGCCCGATGGGGGCCTCGATCCCTTGGCGGATATCGTCCTGGCGGCGTGGGCACGCATGGACGCGGCGGTGAGGAGCGAGCCGCTCTCTTCGGACGCGTGGGCGACGCTCGGAGTGATCCTCTCACGTCACGGCCGATCCGCCGACGCCGAATCGGCTTGGCGCGAGGTGCGCTGGGGAGACCGGACGGGGCTGGGCGACGGAACCGCGGCCTTTTACCGGGGCATCGAGCTCCTACGCCAGGGACGTCTCCGGGAGAGTGCCGAGCTGATGCGCGCGGCCGCTGCTTCCTCGGCAACGAGCTCGAGTGACGACGGCCCTGAGGTCGCTCCGGCGGCACGGGACTGTCTCCGGGAAATCCAGGAGCGCTCCGCCACCGCCGGCGGGTCTACTGCTCGTTGAGACTGGGATCGTTCGCGCGGGCGAGGTACCGGATCGCTTGCTGTGCCTCTCCGAGCTGGACACCGGTTCTCACCTCCACCCCTGCCAGCTCGCCTAGGACGTATTGGACGTCCGAGGCGCGGCCGCGATCCACCCGTCGCTCGAGCCGGGCGAGCCGCTGCTCGAGCTCGGATCGCGTGACCGGAACCGCTTCGTGCACGTCCGTCGTCCTGGCCGGAGCCGCGTGAGAGACGGCGAGAAGCTCGCCGACCCTTGCATCGACCCACCGGTCGATCTCGTCCCGGCTGGGAGAGGCGGAGGCCGGGGTCGCCGCAGGCACGGGCTGCTTGGCTGCCGCCCACGTCGCCTTCTCGCGGGCCTGCCACGCCCACGACGCGGCGAGCCCCGCGACGAGGCCCACGGCCGCAAGGCTGGCTGCCAGCGCCGGAACGAGCCAGCGTCCGGACCGTGGGGCGAGGAGGATCACCCGCGGGGCTGCCGGGATGGGAGGCGCGTAGGCTTGCAGATCCCGCCGGATCTCCGCGAGCCCGTCCAGATCTTCGCGGCAACTCGCACACGTCGCCACGTGCTCGCGGGCGCGCCGCTCGTCCGCCGGGTCGGCCTCGCCGTACAACACGGCGACGAGCTCCTCAGTCCATTCCCTGCATGCCATGGCTCTGCTCCTTCCTTCCCGTCAGGTTCCCCGGATTCCGCGCCGCGATAGGACGGACCTCAAACCGGAGAGTCCGTAGTACATCCTCGACTTCACCGTGCTCTCTGGGCATCCGAGGATCTCCGCGATCTCCCGGAATTTCAGGCCTTCGTACTCCTTGAGATAGAGGACTTCCTGCTGCTCCGACGGAAGCTCCCGAATCGCTCGCGTCAGCGCGAGCTGCATCTCGCGCTGCTCCAGGCCGACGGACGGGTCGTCGAGCACCGAGGGGCCGTTGGAGCGATCGGAGGACATGGTTCGCGAGTCCCGGTCCTCGTCCACCAGGGTTCCCCAGCGATGTCGCCGCCGCAAGTGGTCTCGGCAGAGGTTGAGGGCGATCTGGTACATCCACGTGGAGAACCGGGCGCCGTCTTGAAACCGGTCCGCCTTTTTCAGGATCCGGAGGAACGTCTCCTGGCACACGTCGCGGGCGTCCTCGCTCCGCCGAAGGAGACGATACGTAAAGCGGAAGAGCGGCCGCTCCCAGCGGGTGACGAGGACCCCGAGCGAATCCGTATCTCCCCTGCGTAGCGCGTGGAGAAGGTCCTCGTCGGTTGCGTGCAGCTCCAAAGGGGTCCCCCCTGCCAATGCGCGATCCGTGTCTCCGACACGTGAGACGCCCGAGCCCGGGTCCTGGACGCCTCCGGCGCGGAGATGGTCGACGGGTGAGACGATTCATCCCGCCGGGGCGTCCATGGTGACGTCCCTCGTCCACCTTCTCAATCGGATTCTATCGGAGCGAACCGCGTCGAGACGAAACCCCTGCGTTGCGCCGAGCGGTCGAGCGCGACTCGCCGCCGAGCAGAAGCTGCAAACGGGGTCGACCGAAGAGACAGCATCGTAAGTTATTGATAAAAATGAAGATATCGACATGACTGGGTTGGCTTGGTTGCTCCCGATGGCCAGACACGCGAAAAAACGTTCTACGACTTGCTTTGGGAAGGAATCTAATAAAGTTATAGAATGTAACCATGAGTAGTAGTAAGTGAACAAATGAATATTACAAAATAAGAAAACGACATCTCAGTATGGCGGGAGACTCATATGGTTCCATGGGGGGAGTCCTTCCAGTCAGCGCGAGAGGCATGCCGGACGACGCCGCGCCGTGTCGCCGTCGACGGTTGGATCATCGGCGGCCGCGAAGTCTGGGTCGTCGTCGCAGCTCGGGGGGAAGACGTGAGCGATCTCCTTCGCACGGATCTGGGAAAAGGCGCAGGAGAGGGTCTGTGGGTCTGCCGCGCCGTTCTCGAGAACGGCGAGGTCATCCTCGGCCGAACCGACCCGGCGTGCGACCCGCTGCTCTCGGAGCTGATGATCGGAGAGGAGGGAGGGCGTGCCTAACCGCATCGGGGAGCTCGATGGAATTCCGTCGAGACGCCGCCAGACACCTGCGCCTCGCCAGGCGGAATGCTCCGATCCGGGAAACGACCGCCTCGAGCGATGCGCGCCGTTTCAGCCGCTGTCGAAGCGGGAGATCGATCAGCACATCCAACGAGTGATGTGCGAGGTCGCAGCCGGCGGAGCGGACCTGGGTCCGGTCGCGCCAGGCTGCCCCACGACTCGCCTGCGCTGGATCTCGGCGCGCGAGCTCATCGACCGCGTTCGTCCCTTCCTGATTCTGAATTGACGGAGATCCCCCATGGCCCACCATTCCGGTTCCGGTGTCGAGTCGCTGGCGGCTGCATGTCCAGATCGCGCGGAGTGGCTCGAGTCGGTGCTCGTTTCCCTGGGCGTCGGGGTCATCGCGCTGCAGCCGAGCGGGACGATTCGATACGTCAACGACGCGGCCGTGCGACTCCTCGACGGGCTCTCCATCGAGCCCGAGGAGCTGGTCGCTCGGATCGCTCCGGGCTCGTCCCAGGAAATCGCAAGGACGACCGCCGATGGCGCGCGAACGACCTGCGTGGTCGAGCGACGGGGCCTCTCATCCGCCCACGACGGAGAAGTCATGATCCTGAAGTCCCCGTCCGAGACGTCTCGGGATGCAGGGACTGCCGATCGCCTCCAGCGTCTCGAACAGGCTCTCCGCGTGCTGAGCGTGATCAGCCACGAGATCAACAACCCGCTCACCGCGCTGCTCGGACGATCTCAGCTCCTCCGAACGCGAGTCACCGGAGACGCGCTGGTGGAGAAGTCGGCCCAGGTGGTCGACGAGTCGGCCTCGCGCCTGGCGGAGCTGGCCCGCGAGCTTTCCCGCGTTCTCAAGGAGAGCCGGGAGGAATCGGTGGACGAGATCCTCGCAGCCGAGCGCGGCGGCCACGATCCGACGCAGCGACCGCTCCGCTGACTTGCCTCACTCCCGCGACTCGGCGTCCGGCTTCTGCGTCACGAACGAGAACACGAACGCCAGGATCAGCACGAGACCCACGTACGTCCCAGGCGGCAGGGCCGGCTGCCCGCTCCAGTCCACGAAGCGCGGCGCTGCAGCCAGGAGGAGCCAGTTGACGTACACGTGGACTCCTGCGGCGAAGTGCAGGTTGTTCGTGACGAGCACGAGGATGCCGAGGAGGAGCCCGAGAGAGAACGTGAAGATCGCTTCGCGGCCGGTTCCGGCCCACGGCGGGGCGTCGGTGATGTGCTCCAGGGAGAATAGCGCGGCGGTGGGAATCAGCGAGGCCCACCGCCGGGCGGCCGGCGAGCGCACGCCGAGTCGCGGAGCGAGTCGCTCCATCTCCGACAGCAGCAACCCCCGGTAGTACACCTCCTCCGCGAACGCACGCAGCGCCTGCCCCCCGACGATCCAGAGCAGCGCTCGATCGGGTGACGGCCACTCGAGGGAAAGGCCGCCGCCCAGCGCCGCGGAAGCCGCCGCGAGCAGGAGGTAGGCCACGACGACCACGGTGGCCGTTCCCGCAGCCGCCGGAAGCCAGCGGATCGGTCGGGAGCGGCGCCAGGTGCGCTGGGCTGCCACCGGGGAGAAGCCCGCCAGCAGGACGCACACGAGTAGCAGCGCGAGTCCCGCGAAGGCCCGGTAGCGGGCGTCCATCTCCGCATCGGAGACGCCCTCGGAGGGGAACGGGGAGAACAGCGGCGCGTACAGCGTCATCGACACCCACTTCTCCACCAGGAGCATGAGGAGAATGGGTGCCAGGGTGCCGATGCGAACCGTGGTTTCCCGGGGTGGGTCGAGTCGTCGCTCCCGCGCGGCCACCAGCAGCAAGAGGAAGATCGCCGCGAACACGAGGCTGCCCACCGCCGGGAGAACGTACGGAGAGTGGTACACACGGTCATGGAAGTGGCGCAGAAGGCCCGCGGTGAAAAACGCGAGGCCCAGAATCGACCAGGCGAGAGAACGGGAGAGCGCCATGAGAGCTACGCCGTCCGGTCCACTCGAACGACCATCCGCCCGTGGGTGACGAGGCCGCGTGCCATTCTCGGCGTGTTGTATACGGCTGCGGCGCGACCGCTCCGGTCCACGAGGATCAGGCCGGCGTGCCCTCGAACCCGCTGCAGCGCTGCGAGGGCGCGACGCCCCGCCAGGTGCGGCGCGGAGCCCGCCGCGAGCCGGTCGACGGCCGCCTTCGCGAGAACCACGCGCAGGATCCCCTCCCCCCAGCCGGTGCACGAAACCGCTCCGGCCCGGTCGTCCGCATACGTGCCGGCGCCGATGAGCGGCGAATCGCCCACCCGGCCGGGCGCCTTGTCCTGCGTGCCGCCCGTCGACGTCGCGGCGGCGACGCGCCCGCGCGCGTCGAGAGCCACCGCGCCGACCGTGCCGAAGTGCCTCCCGTACCGCGCCGACGGGTGGAACTCCTTCTCCACGAGGGCGCGCTCGCCCCGGCGGATTCGCAGGTAACGCGCTCGCTCACGGCCGACCAGCAGGTCCTGCGTCCTGCAGCGCTCGATGCCGTCCATCTGCCTCGCGAACGCGCGCGCGCCGCCTCCTACCAGGAGAACGTGGGGGGAGCGATCGAGGACGCGGCGCGCCAGGGTCACGGGGTGGCGGATTCCCGACACCGCGGCGACGGCGCCGGCGCCGAGCCGGGTGCCTTCCATGATCGACGCGTCCATCTCGAGGCGACCGGCGCGGTTCAGGTGCGAGCCTCGGCCGGCGTTGAACGTGGGATCGTCCTCGAGGACGCGCACGGCCGTCTCGACCACGTCGAGGGCGGACGCGCCATGGCGCAGGATGTCCCACGCGCTCTCCAGGGCCGCGCGGATGCCCTGCCGGTGAGCCGCGACGGCTTCGTTCGGGATGTTCCATGCTCCGCCGTGGATCGCGAGCGCTAAAGGCACCGGAGGGGTCTCCTTGGCGGAAGCGGGTCGGAGCCGACGTCCATGAAGCGCCCCGCGTCGGACGACTCGAAGCGATCGGACCACCAGCGGCATCAGAACCGCCCCGCTGCCGACGGAACCCGGATTGTATCGCGTCTTCCCGCGCTCGGGCACGGTTTGGGCGCACACGGGTGAGCGACAGATACGTGAGGAGGAGCTGAATCGAAGCAAGTCGGTGACAGTCCCCCATGAGGCCTCGGCGGCCTCACCCTGCAGTCATGAAGATGGTTTGATTTGCAGTTGGGGAAGGAAGTTCGGTGTCAGTTCGTCGCGCGAGGAAGGTCACCGTTTCGACATCTTCGAACCAGTTGTCCATGACGCCTCGTGGCGTCACCCGCAGGCGATGAAAACCCGTGGAAGGTGCAGGCCGGTCTGCCGGACCGCACCGCACGCGAGGCGGGGGTCCGAGGGCATGCCCCCGGTATTTTCACTCGATACGTCGCCGCTGGGGGGAGACTACGGACTGCGTGCGCCGCCTCCGATCAGGTAGCGCGCTCCGAGAAGCAGCTGCGATCGAGGGTTCCGTCGTCCGGAGGGGCACCGCGGGAACAGGGGGAGGGCGGACGCTTACCTCTTCCTTCGGAAAAGCCGATCGCCTCGCACGGTGTCCGGTTCAGGCGGGAACCCTCGAAACGGGGCGTAAACCGTACCACGCAAGGCTCCCGAGGCGCACGTGCGACCGCAAGCTCCTGACCCCCGCTTCGCTAGGCCTTCCGGGCTACTACAGGTCGGAGCGCGGCCCGCCGGCCCAACGTGCGCACGAGCTCCTGCAAATCGTGCATACATCGCTCGTCGTAGGACTGGGCGAGCGCAATGAGTCGGTCGATCCGGACTACGAGCCTCTGGCCCGCCCACCCCCTCACGGCCTCCCCGAGATCGCCTGCCGGGACCGTGAGGATGTCGGGGTGGAGCGTCTTGACCTCGTCGCCCGTGAGGTAGAGGTCCTCGGAGATCTTCTCGCCGGGGCGAACCCCCGTGAACGCGATCGGAATCTCGTTCTCCGATTTTCCGAGGATCACCATCAGGTTGCGTGCCAGGTCGACGATCCGGACGGGCTTGCCCATCGAGAGAACCCCGATGTCGCCCGGTTGGGCAAGGAACGACGACATCAGCGACAGCGACACCGCCTCGGGGATCAGCATGAAATAGCGGGTCATGTCCGGGTGGGTGATCGTCACGGGTCCTCCGGACTCGATCTGCGACTTCAGCAGCGGGACGACGCTTCCGGAGCTTCCCAGGACGTTGCCGAAACGGACGGAAGAGTACGGGCGATTCAGACGGAGCGCCGCTTCGCTCGTGAGGACCTCGCAGAGCCGCTTCGTCGCGCCCATGACCCCGCCGGGGTTCACCGCCTTGTCGCTCGAGATCAGAAGGAAGCGCTCGACGCCATACTCCTCGCACAGCTCCAGGAGATTCTTGGTACCGAGGACATTGTTCAGGATGGCGGGGATCGGGTTGGCCTCGACGAGGTGCACGTGCTTGTAGGCCGCCGCGTGGAAGATGACCTCCGGCCGCTCCCTCCGGAACAGCTCGTCCAGCCCGTTCCGGTCGCGGACGTCCAGGAGAAGGGGGACGATGCGGTCGATGCTCGATGTCGGCCGCAGCTCCCGGTCGATCTCGTAGAGGTTGAACTCGCACTGATCGAGCGCGAGGAGCTTGGCGGGGTCGAACCGGGCGATCTGGCGGGCGAGCTCGGCTCCGATCGATCCCCCGGCGCCGGTTACGAGGACCACCTTCCCTTGGATCACGCTTCGAACGGAGGTGACGTCGATCTTCGAGATGGGCCTTCGCAGCAGGTCCCGGAGATCCAGATCACGATAGAGAGAGACCCTTTCCGGAGGAACGCCGTCCGTCTCGAATCCGGACAGCACTTTCGGCCGGAACCCGTGCGTGCGGCCCGCCAGCAGGATCCTCGTCAACAGCTCCGCCGGGGGCTCTTTCATCGCGACGACCAGGTTGCTCGGCAGAGTGCGCTGGAGGATTTCCTCGAGGTCGTGGCCGCCCCCGAGCACCTCGATGCCACCGATCGTCATGCCCTGTTTTCCGGGGTCGTCGTCGACGAAGCCAACGATCTGCACCGACGAGTCCAGATTGTTGAGGATCTGCTGCGCGAGCGTGCGGCCGTTGAGCCCGGCGCCGTAAATGAGGATTCGGTGCGGGGACGGCCTCTGCTTCCCTCGCTGGCTCCACTCGTGGCAGCGTCGCCGCACGAGCCGCGCGGCGGTGAGGAGGGCGAGCGAGACGAATCCGTCGATGAAGAAGAGGGAACGAGGGAGATACCCGATCTTCGGGAAGACGTAGGTGGCGGAGATGAGCAGCGGAACGGACACGGCGACGGCGCGTGCCAGACGGAACACATCGGGCACGGAGATGTAACGCCAGAGACTCCGGTAAACTCCTATGGAGACGAAACATCCAATGCGGATGGTCACGAAAACCAGTGCCCATCGGTGCAGCGCCTGGACGTGAACCGCGAACGACGCGGGGTCGGTCCGATACCAGAGGCTGAGGTAGAGGCTGACCAGGATCAGCGCCACGTCGGCGAGCAGGCGCAAAGGCCCCGTGCGTCGAATGTCGAGCGGTTTCATTTTCAGTGACACAGTGCGAGTCCTGCGAGCCTTCTGAATTTGCGGAGATTCTCCCCGGTGATCGACGGCCCGCGTTTCCCCCCGTTCGTTCCTCGGTTCCCGCGCGCGCACCTCCAACGATCCGCCAAACCGTCGGCTGTCGAGCGGCCGGTCTCACGCGTCGGCGGCCGACTCCGAGGCAGTTTGGCGCAGGCGCATCGGGATGTCAACCGATGGTTTTTTTTGCGAACTAGGAGTTCCGCGTCGGCGCACGGGCGGACCGTTTCGCCTGCCTGGGGGACCGGGCATCGCTCCTCCGGAAGAGGCGCCCCCCCGGGCCGGCTGGTTCGCTCGCCTTTCTGTCGGGTCCTCCTGCACTCGTGGGAGCCGGATGCGAGAGTTGAGGGTCGGAGGGATGCGACGCCGCCGCAGCGGCGCGACCAATTCCGAAGTCGCCCCCTTTCGTGGACGGTGTGGTGCTTGTGTGAAAGGCCCGTCCCTTTCGGTTCATGTTCGCTGTCTGCGTTGACGGGGAGCGACGCGACGCGCGGAGCGACCGACTGACGCACTGCCCCGGACGCCACCCCGCCGTCCTGATCGCCGGGATCACGGCCGCACCGTGGCGCTCGATCCGCCGCAGAACCACTGCCGCAGATCCTGAAACCGTGCGCCGCCGCTCCCCGGCGAGGGCTACGCACGCCTGCCAAAAGGACACCGTTCGCCATGCCCGGAATCCGCGTTCGCCATGCCGGAATCGCTGTTCGCCATCCCGGAATGAGCGTTCACCTTTCGCCGGAACGGGTGTTCACCTTTGCCCGCAATCGGCGTTCAGCTTGCTCCGGAATCCGCACGTCACCGAGACAACTCGGCTGCTGACAGTCTGTCTCAGGAATTCGATTTGTTCAGCAGCTTTCGATAGAGCTCCAGCAACTTGGGTTCCTCCCGTTCCCAATTGAACCTCTCTACCACGGCCTGTTGGCCTCGCTCGCCCATGGCTCTCGCGGACTCTCGGTCGCTTGCCAAGGTGGTGATAGCGGCCGCGATTGCGTCGACGTCGAATGGATCAACGAGTATGCCGCATCCCACTTGCATGATCAGGTCACGCCATAGCGGGAAATCGGAGGCAATCACGGGGATACCTACGGACATGTACTCAAACATCTTGATGGGCTGGCTGATGATGTAGGTACTTTCGGGATGCAGTACCACCAAGCCGGCGAAGCAGCGCTGCAGAGTCTGAGCCAGGGTCGGACGGTCGATGTAACCCAGCATGTTCACCTGCTTCCAGCCAGGCTGACATTCCATTTCCCGTCGCTCCCCTTCTGATGAGAAAGCGCCGGCAAGCAAGAGTTGCGAGTCAGTCTTGGCGATCGCGGCAACCATCTCGCGAATGCCGCGACTGGAGTTGATGCTGCCGACGTAGCAGACATAGGGCCTTACCTCGGCGGCGAACGGAACATTGCCGCTGCGATCCGTCTGCAGTTCACCCCCTCTGGGGAAGTTGCTGACGACGATGCTATCCGGATTCACCTTCTGGAAGCGCTCCGCGATGTGTGGAGTGGCGGCAACAACGGCACTCAACCTGCGGGCACAGGCGTTCTCGAAACGTTCAAAGAGAATGCTGAGTGGTCGACGCAGGTAGGGGTACAGCCAGGGCTTGAGCTCCAGATCCCGCGGTACATCCTCGTGTGCGTCGTAGACGACTCGACTCCCCTGAGCCTCGAGCAACAATGCGTAAGGCAATAGCTCGGGATCGTGGATATGATAGACGTTCGCTTCGAGAGCCTTTGCCATACGGTAGGTACGCCAGGCGGTCATCAGCATGCGGCGCAGCCGTCCGCCTTCCGTACGAGGCACGGCATGGATCAGAACCCCCTCCTTCTGGTAAGATGTTGCCGTGGGGACGACGATGTGGGTCTCGTAGCCAGCCGCAGCCAGGCTGCAGCATTCCTTTACAAAGATACGAACATCTTCGGGACCATGCACCGAAGTGAGATGACAAACCCGGTTCATGCCCCAACTCCAAAGCTGCTCTCCCACATCGCGACGCTGTAGAGCCGCCATTGACTGCGCTTGTCCAGGCGCAGATAGGTGCGACCGATCCGATCCATATCGGCCACCGTTCCCAACAGTGAGGAACCCGTCACCACCCGGACCATTTCAGGAAAGTGCTTGCTCAACCAGAGTTCTTCGGGAGCCTCGAAACCCATTTTGTTTCTGCGCCATACGATGTCATCGGGCATATGCCCGCTCATCACTCTTCGCAGCACCCATTTGCTCCAACCATCGCGAATTTTGTATTCACCCGGCAGCGACAGAGCTGTCTCCAGCACACGGTAGTCGATGAACGGAAGGCGCGCCTCGATGGCATGCGCCATCGAGTTCTTGTCTTCGTAACGCAGCAGGATCGGTAGGTTGGTGCTATCCACTTCCAGCTTCTGCAACGCGAATTCGTCGAGGCTGGCCTTCGCGAAGGCCCTCAGATACCAGGGGATCTCGTCGGGTAGGTCCAAGTAGTTGTGGCGAAAGCGATAGAACCAGTAGCGTGCGGGCGCCGAAAGTCCGCCCACCACATTCTTGAGAGAGTTCAGGAGTCCCATCTTGGTATTGTTGGCCCGAGCGCGCCGCACTCCCTTTATCATCGAAATGACTCCATGCCGGCGCAACAGCGAAACGTAGTATGCTGCATAGTACTTCTCGTACCCAAGGAGCGTCTCGTCCCCACCCTGTCCGTCGAGCAGAACGGTAATCCCGTTCTGCCTGGCCGCCTGCATGACAAAGTACTGCATACTGATGGAAACACCGGCAAAGGGCTCTTCTTGCGTCTTGATGACCGCGGGCAAGCTCTCGCGGAAATCTTCGTACGTCGGTTTCACTCGAATCCAGTTGAGCCCGCTGTGTTCTACCACGCGTGCTGCGTAGCGCGATTCATCATTGTTCTCCTGCTCGCTCACCGCGGTAATGGCCGAAAACGGTACTGTCGCGTCCCTGGAGTAGAGCGTCTCAGCCAGCGTTGCTACAGACGAACTATCCAAACCGCCGCTGAGGCAAGTCCCTACCCGTACATCTGAACGCAGCCGAAGCCGTACGGCGTCACGCAAGATGCTGCCGTAAGCCTCCACTGCTTGTCGCTCGTCGAGCCGAGCGATCTCCGGCCGGAACGGGATGTCGTAGTAGCGGTAGCTGCGAAAGTGATTACTATCGAGCTCGTATATGCAGTTGTGTGAAGAGCCGAGCTTCGTCACGCCAGCAAAGAACGTCCGTTCGGTGTGATCTGAGAAGCTCGTCAGCAGGAATTCTAACAGGGTTTGTCGGTCGGCTTTCACCGAGGGTAGCAGGGTCAGAAGCTGACGGACTTCCGAAGCGAAGGCGAAGAAACCATCTTGCTGGGCGTAATAGAAAGGCTTGACTCCGTAGCGGTCTCGGGAACCGAATAGGATTTTCCGCTCTTTGTCGTAGATGACAAAGGCCCACATGCCGTTGAATCGTTGAACACAAGCCTCGCCCCACTGCACATAGGCCGCGAGAATCACTTCGGTGTCGGAGCGAGAATGGAAGATGTGTCCAAGTTCCTGAAGTTCGGCACGGATTTCGATGTAGTTGTATATTTCCCCGTTGTAGGTAATGACATAACGTCCATCCATGTAAGACATCGGCTGATGGCCGTCAGTGGTCAGGTCAATGATGGCAAGGCGCCGGTGGCCCAATGCGAGGTTGCGGTCGAAAAAGTGACCGAACCCATCCGGGCCACGATGAGTGATCAATCGCGTCATCCTGCCGATGATTGCCGGCGGGACAGGTCCTCCCCGTTTCTGCACAAAGCCAGCGATACCGCACACGGTAATGATTACCTGTTCATGTCGGCCATACGGGGCCAAAACAGACCATGATAAAGAGCGCTGCAAGCCGGTGGTTCCGCCCTCCCGATCCCATTCACGAGAATGTCGGCGGCCGCAACCTGCTCGACGGAGGGCGGCTCCGCGCGGAAAGCGAAATCGGAAGTGGAGATGGACGGTGCTTTCACGAGAAACCCGGTCTAACCGATGGTGGAAACGTTCTCAATAATTCCGTCGCGCAGTCGGGAGGAGGCAACTCGGACCAGAGTGGCGACTGCAGAAAAAACAGGCGTGGAGAAGATCGTGTCACTCGAAACCACGACGAACAGAAGTGTAACGAGCAGAATGAGTCCCGCCAGTGTGGATTGATGGGTGTTGCGCAGAGCTCGGACAGCCCAGGAAACTGTGCACAGAATGAGAAGTGCACAGATTCCACAAGCGACTATTCCTCCATATAGAAGCGCTGATAATACGGGATTGTGGGGATAGTCCGCGAGTGCGCAATCAACGAACTTGCAGCTGAAAGCCCTCTGATAATCAAAACCGCCCCCCAACCATGCCGTGCGGCGTTGACGACTGAGTTCAACTGCGAAGAGCCAGCGATCTAAACGAGCTGAGGCATTAAACATGTCCTTCGAGGTAACCATGCTCCGGGCCCGTGCCTGATAACTCTCGATCATGATCTGTATCTGTTCTATCTTGACTTTCTCCAGTGGGTGCTGGGTGTCGCCTCGTGCCTGCAGAGTGTGTGCGGTCAATCCTAAGAATGTCGAGCTGAGGACTACTGCAGCACATGCGACGCCGGTTGCGAGTGCGACCCACCTGGGACGATGCATCGCGCTGTAACTGCAATAGCGATACCGCTGTAGCTGAGCCACAAACACCACAGGTGTTGCAAGCCAGAAACGCTTCGATCCGGCATAAGCACCCACGACGATGACCAGTCCGAGCAATAGGGCCCACAGGAGCGCAGCATGGCCAGTGTTCGCTGTACGCCAGTAGTACAGCAGAGCCAATCCGCCTATCAGGAGGCTCAGTCCGAAGAAGTTATAATCGCAGGCTAGGGATGTCCCCCAAGGATAGATCGGGGGGGTACACTGCGCGAGGAAAGGCAACTCAAATCCACAGAGCAGCAGGCAGCACTTCACTGTCCCGAAGGCCGCGGCCGCCACAGCCACAGCAGCAGCGCTTCCGGTGAACCAGCGCAAAAGCGAGCTGGCCTGTGCACGAGTTCTAGTCAAAGCCATCACAACCGCGGCAAGAAGGACGGCGTAAGACCCACGGGCGAGATCTTTCCAGACCGCCGCAGGCAATAGTTCTTTGGTAAGCAGCATGCCGAGTGCGAAAAAGAACAAGTTGGCGAGGAGCAATGAGACGAGCAGGTCCGGCTTCGTAGGTCGCAATTCAGGATGGAAGAATACGAGTGCGAACCCCCATAGGGCAAGCGGCAAGAAGAGCCAACTCAGATGGCGCAGGAAGGGCATGGACTGTGCGAGCAGAGGTGTCGCCAAAGCCATACCGAAAGCGGCGACGAGAAACCGTCGTGCGCGTGACATGGGCCTATCGTCGTGAATGAGTCGGTTTCGCAACACCTGGTGTGACTGCCTCATGGGCCGGACTCGGTTTGCTGGACAGTTGTCGGCGAATCATACACGAAATCCGAGTGGCGATTCTTCCGTCGGGTGTGGGATCCGTGGCGGGCGTCGCGGGAAACAACTTCCTAGGATCACGGAATTTCGACGATCGCCACGTTGGACGACCGGTGGCAGTCCATGGATCGAGGCTCGCGCGGATCGTCTGTTTCCCCGCAGGTCGGCACACACGCTCAGGCTCAGGGGACGGCCGGCGATGTGGCTCTCACCTCTCGGACCGCCCCATCACTGCGCGCACCGCGGCCGCCAGCGCGAACTGCTTCGGGTAATAGCCCTCCTCCAGGGTGCGACTGGCGGGCGCCGGAGCGTCGGGCAGAGCCAGCCGTCGCGGCGCGGTCTTGAGGGCGCCAAACGACCGCTCCATGGCCAGCGCGCAAACCTCGGCAGCGAGTCCGCAGGTCGTCCATCCCACATCGGCGACGAGCAGGCGGCCGGTCTTCATGACGGATTCTGCCAGAAGTTCCGCGTCGAGCGGTTTCGCGGTACGGAGGTCGAGCACTTCGACATCGGTTCCCTCCGACGACAGCTCTTCGGCGGCGGCGAGGGCTTCCGGGACGAGGTACGAGATCGCCGCGACCGTGACGTCGCGCCCCGGACGCAGGATCTGTCCGCGCCCGATGGGTATTTCGAACGGCTCCTCCGGAACGGGGCCCTGCTGGCCATGCAGCCAACGGTCATCCAGGAAGACCACCGGATCCGGATCGCGGATGGCAGCGAGCAAGAGACCCTTGGCGTCGCACGGCGTGGCGGGCATGACGACCTTCAGGCCGGGAGTGTGGGCGAACACCGCGTGGATCGCCTGGGAGTGCTGGGCGGCCTGCTCGGCCCCGCGGTTGATGATTCCCCAGAACACCACGGGCGCGTGGATGTTCCCGCCGCTCATGTATCGCCAGTTGGCTGCCTCGTTCAGGATCGGATCGAGGGCGTACATCATGAAGTCCAGTCGAGGGTGGACGACGACCGGACGCATCCCGGCGAGGGCGGCTCCCACTGCCGCCCCGGTTGAACCGTTCTCGGAGACCGGTGTGTCGATGACCCGGTCCCCGAATCGCTCCTTCAGTCCGCGGGCCGTGTTTCCCACGTACCACGGGCTCTTGACGCCCTGCCCCAGGAGGAAGACGCGATCGTCGCGCTCCATGGCCTGGTGGAGCGCTTCGTTGATGGCGAGGCTATAGGAGATCGTCCTACTCGGCGAAGACATGTCGTGTCAGCTCCGTGACGGGCGGGAAAGGGCTGCGGCGCGCGAACGCATGGGCCGCTTCGACTTCCACTTCGCAATCCCGCCGGATCGTGGCTAACTCCTCCTCCGAGAAGCGCGCCGTCTCCGTGAGCCATGTCGCGAACCGCGGGATCGGGTCCGCGCGCCGCCAGGTCTCGACTTCGGCAGGCGGCCGGATGTCGGTGTGCTGGTCCTGGATCGCGTCGTCCGGACCCACGTGTCCGCGCAAGCGATACGTCCTGAGCTCCAGGAAGGTCGGCCCCTCCCCCGCGCGGGCCCGTGCCACCGCGCGCGTCGCCGCGTCGTGGACCGCCAGCACGTCGTTGCCGTCCACGGACTCCCCGGGGAGCCCGAACGGCGCCGCCACCGCGGCGATCTCGTCGAAGACGCGGCATTCCCCGATGGGAAGGTGCGTGGAGTATAGATTGTTCTCGCAGACGAAAATCACGGGAAGGCGGTACAGGCCTGCGAAGTTGAGGCATTCGTAGAGCACCCCTTCCCCGGTAGCCCCATCGCCGAAGAAACTGACCGACACCCCTCCGTCGCCACGCAGGCGGGACGCCAGCGCCGCTCCGACGGCGAGCGAGATGGTCCCCGCCACGATCGGTGCCGAGCCCAGCATTCCGACCTCCGGAGCCACCAGATGCATCGAGCCGCCGCGACCGCGCGAGCAGCCGTCCTGGCGACAGAACACCTCGGCCACCAGCCCACCCATGTTTCCCCCTTTGGCAAGGTAATGGCCGTGCGAGCGATGCGACCCGAAGACGTAGTCCCGCCGAGCCAGCGCGGCGCAAACGCCTACCGCCGCGGCCTCCTGACCGGAGCAGAGATGGACCGGGCAGCGAATCTCCCCCTCGAGGATCGGGATGACGAGGCTCTCCTCGCAGAGGCGGATCCGTACCATGGCGCGGTACAGATCGCCCAGGAATTCCCGGCTGCGTGTCATGACCCTTCCACCGCAGGCGTCTTCGCCGTCATGCCCAGACCTCCACCAAGCGGCCGAGGGATTCCCGATTTGCCGCATGCTCGCCCGGCTTTTCGCCAAAGGTGGAGCACAGCCACTCGGCCCCCAGCGCGGATGCCGAAACGAACGACAACGCTGCCGGTGTCTTGGGGGGCTCAGCACCACGCACCGGGCGGCAGTGACGGCTAGCCCGCATCATTCACCAAGCTCCTGCTGCGACGGCGGATCCGGCCGCGCTGACGGGCGCTCCCGAGGCTCGGACCCTGCGACGTACTGTTCAAGTGCGCCTCGGGTCCTCGCGCCTGCGATCGCCCGTCATCACGGCCGTCTCCACGGTTTCGCGACGGGCCTTCGTGAATCATGCGGGCTAGGTCGGACGCACGCTTCCGCACTGCACCCCCTCCGAGCGCGTCATCGTATCATGCGGACCGCGCGGCCCACGGTGCGGAATCGGAAGGGCCGCTGGCCGCAACGGCGAGCCGTGACACGTCGACGTTCGCGTGTAGCGAACCGAGGTCACGTGTGGGCGACCCTGCGTCGCGTCCGCCCGGGGTCCGGAGGGACCCCGCCTGTCGAGCGCGAGACGGGCGAACACGAGCAGACCATCGCCGTCCAGAACAGGAGCTGATGCGTCAGCTCGTGGTCCTTGAAGTTACATTCGGTGAGACCGGCGAAGAAGAACGCGATCTGACCAGCCAAGAGGCCGCAAGCGAATGCCTTCGACACGGACCCATCCGCCGCGCGCCGATACGCGTCGAGAGTCGACTTCAAGAGCAGAGCGGAGAAGGCAAGATACGCCAACGTCGCCAGGATCCCGCCGCCGCAGAGGAAGTCCATGACATTGTTGTGCGAGTGACTCACGACTCCACTGGTGATGCCCAGTCTCCGGTAGTACTCGGGCAGCAACTGATCCACGTGGCTGAATCCGACGCCGGTGATCGGATGATCGAGGAAGATCTGCCAGGACGCCCGCCACAGCCAGAGGCGCACCACATTGCTGGTCATCGTTGGGTCCACGACGGACGCGAGTCTCGAGGAGAATTGCGGCATGCCGTTCATCAACAGAACCGCGAAGACCGAGAGCCCGAGGAGCCAGGTCAGGGCCGTGCGCTTCCGGAGACAGAGCGCGAGCGATCCCACACCGGCGAAGACCCCGAGCCACGGGCCCCGCTGGAAGGATGAGAGAAGCCCCGAGGCGATGGCCGCTGCGAAAACCACCGAGAGCCAGCGGAGCGCCGAGGACGTCGTCTTCGTCGCAAGTCCCAAGGCCAGGAACAAAGGAATCAGGAGCGCGTGACCGAACGTCATCGACGAGCTGAAGAACCCGGTGGCGTGCACCGGGGGCAGGATGGGTGCGCTCAGCGCCTCCTGCGAAACCAACGCGCCGCCCCTCAACGGGTCCAGGCCGGTCGAGTGCTGATACGTTGCGTACACTCCCGCGAGGCCGGCCGAAAAGAGGCCCCAAGGGAGAATCCGCCCGATGCGAAAAACCACGTTGGTGTTTCGAAACAGGTACTTGAGGGCCACGAAACCAAGCAAGCTCCTGCCCAGGCCGGAGCCACGGCTCCAGACGATCGGCAACGGACTCAACGCGAGGCTGAGGAGTAGGGTCGCGCCGAGCGCGGTCGCCGCGATGTCCACGCTCTCCACCTGGCCCGCGAATCGTCCAGGCGTGCGTCCGATTTCCCACAGGCCCCAAAGGGTGAGGATCGATCCCAAGACTTCCATGGCTGCCATCGACGTCGTCGTAGCGGCGGCGAAGAGCATCGCCAGGAACGCGACCCAGCGGCAACGAGCGGATACAGTACCGACAATCGATTCCATCGTTGTCACGAATCAGGCGCGGCGCCCTTTCGGGCCGGTGCTCCTGAGTCTCCCTTTCACGCCGTACGTGAGAGTTTGTCGCACCCGGTTCGTGTGTGGTGCTGTCCTGCTGCGCATGTCACACGCGGGAACTCGATCGACGCGTTCCCGGCACGGGAGCAGCTCCCCAAAGCGATCTCGCGGTCCGCGGGATCGATGGTCGTTCACCGTCCGGCTGAACCTGTCCTGTTCCCGGATCTTCTCCCCAAGCCTGTCGTCGCGAAGCAGCGTCGACGACGGCGTGGCAAGGCGAAGCAGATCACGGTCGAGCTGGACCCGACTGAAGATCCGACCCACGGTGGGCAACAGCTCTCGCTGTGCAACGGCCACTACGACACGCGGTGGGATCTGCCCATCGCCGGTGTCCTGAAATTCGACGACGAACCCGAGAAGGATCTGTCTACCTACGTCCTGCGCTCCGGAAAGGCTTTGGTCACCCGCGGAGCCTTGGGCATTCTCCATCGGGTCCTGGAGAAACTCACCGAAGCCTTCCCCCTGGCCGACACCCTCGTCCGGCTCGACGGTGGATTCGCGTCGCCGAAGATCCTGGAGTATCTCGAGAACGCCGGGCTGGACTACGTCGTCGCCATCGCAAGAAACTCGGAGCTGGCGCGGCTTGCCGAGCCTCTGATGGAGCAAGAATCCTGCTAACTCGCACATGGGCTCAGCCTCTTCGACCGATTGAGAATTCGCACCAAAATGAGGAAGTACACGACGTGGGACGCCATCATGGAAAGACTCAGACCGAGAAGGGATTGATAGAGCGAATACTGGAAGTGATGGGCCAACCAGAGCGAGCCCGAAACCAGGCACAACGAAACCGCGTCGTAGATCAGCTTGATACTCTGTCCCTGATAGACGAACACCACGACCGAAAGGGGACTGACGATCATCTGCGACACGATCCAGGGGGACAACGCCACGGCCAGCCTGCCCGCTTCGGCCCAGTTCGAGCCAAAGGCGAGCGCGAATGCTCTTTCACCGGCGAAGAAAAGAACAGGGACCATCAGGAGGCCTGGAATCAGCAGTAGCGTCGCCGTTTTCCAGAACGTGGAACGAGAATCGCCCCTCGCCCCCCGCGCTTCGTCCGCGACCCTTCCATAGAACACATCGGAAACGCTTCCGCCGATCAGCTGAAAAGGAGCGGCCAGGACCCGCTGGATGAGGGCATAGTAGCCGGCCGCCTCGATTCCGTAGAATTGAAGCAGGAGCGGCAGCGGAAGCGTCGCGGCGAGAATGTCCAGCATGGACGAAAGCAGGGAGTATTTCGGAAACCGCTCGTGCTGGACCGCCACTCGAAGGAGGTCGCCACGCCAAGAAAGCGGCGCCACCTCCGAGTAGTATCGCCTCAACTGCCGGGCGGCGGATCCCAACCCGACGAGCCTGCCCGCGATTTCCCCCAGGACCTGCGACGACCAACCGCTGTGGAGGAATCCGAAGCCGGCTTGCGCCCCGATCCGGCAGGAGTTCTGCACGAGAACGAGCTTCGAGGCGTTCTCGAGCTTCGACTCGCGGATCAAGAGATAGCGCACGGAGCCGGCCGTGGAGGTGATCAGCAGATAGGGCACCACGAGCCAGCCGAAGGCAGGCGGTGCTTCCCCGTATCCGAGAATCGCGAAATGACGGAGAAAGAAGAACACACCCATGGAGAGAACGCCCATGGGAAGCGTGAGGAGGGAGGCGAGCATGGCCAGAGACCATGCATCCCTCCGCGAGGGACTGGCGATGATGGCGGCGTCGTAGCGCAACCCGGCCGCGACGCAGGCGACATTGCCGAATGCCAGCAGCACGGCGGCCGTACCCATCACGGATGGTGAGTAGATCCGGGTAATCACCGGTGCGGTCGCAACGACGACGAGTTGGGCAAAGAACGTGCCGCCCGCCAAGACGAGCACTCCACGGAGGAAGCTCGCGTCGGGAACCCAGCGTTCCGCCGTCGACAGGATCCGCGTCACGCTCCCGCTCCGTGCAGTTGGCGTAGGTCCGCGATGGACAGCGACCAGCCCAGCGCTCCCAGGTTCTCTCGCAGTTGTCCGGAGCTCTTGACCCCGACGATCACGGCACCGACCCCCTCTGCCTGAAGCGCCCAGCGAAGCGCGGTCTGCGCTTCCGTCTTGCCTCGTCTGACCGACGTCATCCCCAACGTCTCGAGCACGCGGAGCGTGTGGGGATTCTCCGAGATCCCCCGAAAATGCGCCAGTCGGGACCGCCGGTCGCTTTCGAGGAACGTGCCGGTGCGGCCCGGCGGGTACTTTCCGGTCAGGAGTCCCTGGGCGAGCGCGCCGTAGGCGACCACGGGAATGTGGTTCTTCACACAATAGCCGAGCAGCTCCGCCTGCTCCTCGCGATGGATCAGGCTGTAGGCCAGCTCCACCACGCTGGGAGTGAAGTAGGGCTTCACCTCCTCGAGCAACCCGACCGAGGGATTGGAGATCCCCGGATACCGGATCTTGCCTCTGGCTCTGCATTCGAGAAGAGACTCGACCGTTCTCCTGATGGGCGTGTTCGGATCGGGCCAGTGCAGCATGTAGATCGGAATGCAATCGAGACCGAGACGCTCGAGGCTTCGCTCGAGCGAGGTCACCATGTGTTCGGGGCTCGCGTCCAGGGACGTGACGGCGCGTGCCCGACCCTCGACCAGCTTCCAGTTCACGCCGAACTTGGTGACGATGACCATGTCGTGCCGCTTGCTTCCCAGTGCGGCTTTCAGGTTCGTTTCGGAGCGCCCGAGACCATACACGTCCGCTGTATCGAACAGGGTGACCCCGCAGTCCACGGCTGCGCGGGTCGCATCCATGACCTCGGACAGGTCAAAGCGGCCCCAGTCGGTGCCGCCCAGCTGTTCGCAGCCGATTCCGATTCGCGAGATCACGAGATCGGTTCCGGTGGGAGTGAAGTATTCCATCGTTACTTTGACACGCGCGACGAGACTCGGGAGATCTCCTCCTGCGAAGGGTAGGTGATCAAGACCGGGTGATGCTTACCGTAGAACACGAACATGCTTCCCGCCGAGACGGCGGAGGCTCCGGATTGGATGGCCCGCTCGAAGTCTTCCAACGAAGCCGCGCTCCCCGCAGCAATGATCGGCACGGCCACCGCCGACGCCACACGCGCGATGAAAGCCAGGTCGTAGCCCGATCGCATCTCGTCCCGGTCCGTGGAGTTGAGGAGGATCTCCCACGCCCAAGCGCCTCGGCGGCCGCCGCGTGACGAGCCGGGTCTTGCTTGGTGTTCGTTCTCCCACAGTTGACCCACACCTCGGGTTTTCCCCGGAGATTCCTTCGGACATCGACGGAAACCACGATGCTCTGCGATCCGAACTCTCGCGCCGCCACGGGGATCAGGTCCGGGTCCCTGAAGGGGGCCGTGTTGATCACCGCCTTCTCGATCCCCATCTTCAAGACACTTCGAATGTCCTCGAGACGGGACAATCCGCCGCCGTAGCCGAACGGCATGAAAGCCTCGTCCCCTCTCCGAATCGACGGACCTCGGCGTTCACCCAGTCGAGTCCCGGAAGGACCCCCTCCGAGCTCTTTCGAGTCAGAAGCTGCATGCCGAGGCGAATTCCCGGGATCGGAACTCCCTTGCGTCTCACCTTCTGATTCAGGATCTCGACCCACCCTCGTTTCTGAAGCTGGGTCGTGCCGGCATCGAAAGCCGCGACTCCGGGAAGAATCAGTCTGGCGGCGGAGGCGATTTCCTCGCTCGTCTGGGCGATCCCATGGGGAACTCCGATTCTCTCGAGCATGTTGGCGATCGCTCCGAGGTTGCCGATGCCATAGTCGATGATGGTTAGCAAGTTCCCCCCGAATCAGCGCGGGTGGCTACGTACGAGCTTCCGGGAGCGAGGATCATAGTCGAAGTCGCAGGAGGTCCTATTCGCGTCCCGCGAGGCTCCGGGCGAATCCCACGAGATACTCCGCCATATCTCCATAAACGTGCGTGGCCGTAAACGATTCTCGAAACAGGCGCGTCGCTCGCTCGGACATGGCCTCCCGCGTCTCCGGAGAACCCGACAGCCCCTCGAGCGCGTCGACGAGGCCCGAGACGCTGCCCGGTTCGTACCCCACCCCGCAACCGCGGCTGCGAATCAATCGATGAAGGACCCCTTTCGTCGGAGACATCACGATGGGAAGGCCCGCGCTCAAGTACTCAATCGCCTTGTTGTTGATGGTGGAGAGGAAGTCGTAGCGGTCGGGGATCGGGTTCAATCCCACGTGACAGCGCCGCATGAGGACATACATCTGAGAGGCCTTGATCCATCCCGGCAGGAGAACCGCTGGGTGTCCTCGGGCCCATCGCTTCACCTTCTCGGCAGATTCCCCCGTTCCACACACCACCAGCTTGAAATTCCCGCGGGCGGAAAGCTCGAGCGCGGCCGAGATCACCGTGTGCAGGTCGAATTGGTGCCCGAGAGTGCCCAGGAAGCACGCCGTGAACACGACAGGCCGCGCGGGGACGCCAAGGCCGTCCCAGAAGCGCTCCGCTTCGACCAGATCCTCCGCGACGGGAACGCTCGCGTGGTACCCGAGGGGAAAGGCGCGGTCGCGTTCCGAGGGGGACCTCCCGGCCTTGTTCAGACCCCAGTTCACGAACTCCTCGGTGATTCCCGTGAGCGCGGAAGCGTTCCGGCAGGCCCACGCGGCGTCCCGGTACATGGAACGAAGCGCCAGCCGAGCGAGGGGACGCACGACGCTCGGCATGGAGGTCACGATGATGTCCGGCCACATGTCCCTGAGGTCGAGGACGACCGGAATCCCACGGGTCTTTCCGTACGCCACGCATGCCTTCGACAACTCGATGGTCGGATAGGCGCAGAGCACTGCATCCGGCGGTGGCTCGCCGCCCACCCGGCGAGCGAATGCCTGCGCCATCAGCCTCTGGTCGCGAAGCCTCTGCCAGGAGATGCTCCTGCGATAGCCGGGAGTATGGATCATGTTGAGGTCGAAGCGCGCTTCGACGCTGGAGTCGGTGTCCCGATCGAACAGGTTCCTTCGGGAGACTCGGTCGAAGGTAGAGGTCCACCAGGTGACGTGATGCCCACGTCGGACCAACTCCATCGCGAGTGTTCCCGTCCGGTGGAGCCGCTCCCCGGAACCGCACCCGATGGGAAGGGGCTCGCCGATCTTGGTCAGCCAGATTCGCATGACGAGGCGGCCCTGCTAGTCCCGCGGTCTCTTGACGAGCTCGAAGGTGAATTGCCAAGCCAGGTTGCGCACCCCGGGTGTCCTCAGCAGGACGCGATCCACGTGGGCGAGGACACGATGTACGGCAGCGAACAGCCGCGTCTCGAGGAACGGCACGGACAGAAGCGTCGCCAGGTGCCAGTACCGGACGTTCCGGACCTCGAAGAAGTGCGAGGCGAACCGGAGCTCCCTGTGGGAGACGATGTGGCTCGCTTCGAAGCTCGTGCGCAGGTGCGGCGTCAGCCTTCGATAGAGCTTGATGGCAGGATTATAGTTTAGAGCCTCCTTGGCAATGACGAGGGCGCCGGGCTTCATGATCCGCCGCAACTCGGGCAACGCGTAGCTCAGGTCCAGGTGGTGCAGCATTCCGGAACAGATGACCGCGTCCACGCTTTCATCCGGGAGGACCGTCCTTTCGCAGTCACCCAGCAAGAACAGGAGGTTGTCCGTCAGCCCCTCGGCTTCGGCGGCTCGTCTGGCATTGAGAATGGAACCCTTGCTGATGTCCAGCCCGACGCTGAGAGTCGCCCCCGCTTTGGCCGCCTGGATCGCGCAACCACCGTTGCCGCAGGCATAATCCAGGACAATCTTGCCAGGGGAGTTCTCGGCGATCCATCGCCACAAGTACTCGGTCGACCCGTCGGCGATTCGGTAGAACTTGCTATTCTCGGCCTCACCTTGGTTCCCGTGGGAGATGTCGTGAAAGACCGACTCTTCGAGCTTCCGCTGGGAAAGCGTTCGCATCCAGCTCTCGTCCGACATCTTGTCGAGATCCCGGAGGACCCGGATCATGCTTCGCTCGTCCCTCTTCATGAGGGCACAGAATCGGCATGATCGCCTGGGTGGCCAGCTTGCTGCCGCTCAGGATGAAGCGGACCGGCTGCCGATTGGCTGACCGAAACAGCGTGGCCATGATTCCATGATTCGTCGGGGATTCGCGGTTGACGACGTTGGCCCGGAGAAAGGCGAGCTGCGAGTCCCGGTACTCCTCCCAATCCACGACCCACGTGAACGGGTCGACCTTTGGGCTTTCGAGCGTCTCTCTGACGTTGTCGACGGCGAGCTCGGAGTTCCACCCGTTGTCGAAGCGCACCGCCAGCGGCCTCAGGCGCAACCGACGGTCGTCCGTCCGAGGAGGCGTCGGGGCCGCCAGGACCGAGCAATAGAGCCGACTCAGTTCCCAAGATTCCTCCTCCCGGCTGAATCGGGTCCGGCATCTCAGGGCGTTCTCGCGCTTCCCCCTGAGCTCTTCCGGACTCAGGTTTCGGAAACCGTATCACGTGGCGCTCGGGATCGAGCTCCTCGTATTCCAAGAGGCCCGGTTCCCACATGGCGGCGATGTAACAATGATCGGCGATCCCGGAATCCACCAGACTCCTCGTCTCCTTCAGGATCCGGCTCTCGTTGCGGAAGGTGCTCTGATACAAGTGGGCGCTGATTCGGTTTCCCATCTCAGTTCGGCCTCGCCGAGACGATCTCCGTGGCGCCGGGTGGCCGTGTCGGCCTCAGGGCCTCCTCGCGCAGCGCGATCCGGGCCAGGTCCTCGGGCGCGTCCAACCGCTCGAGCAGCCAGGAAACTCCCCGAAGCGCCAGCGGTCGGTGGAAGAGCGCGAGGGTCGTCAGAAGGAGAACCATCCCATTCACGACAACATGCCGATTCTCGACGTAGAAGAGCCCCAATCGACTCTTCCACGGCCGGACGAGCTGGTTGTAGGCGACGTTGGCATCCGGTGATCCACGGAGAATCTCGGAGAGGTCCGAGAAGACGATGGAAGCGAAGTCCGTGATCCCCGGCCGGAGAGACAGGAGTCTCTCTTCCTCGGTCGTGTACAGCACGGTCTCCCTGGCAACGTTGGGGCGGGGACCGACCAGGCTCATGTCCCCCTTGAGGACGTTCCAGAACTGGGGGATCTCATCGATTTGTGCCGATCGGATGAACCTCCCCACGGGGAGGATTCGGGGATCGTCGGCGGCCGTGGAGTCCACACCGCTGCCTTCGGCACCCCAGACCATCGTCCGTAACTTGACCATCCGAAACGGACGTCCGTCCTTTCCAACACGCGGCGCGAGGAAGAAAGGTGAATGCCAGTCCGTGATCCAGATCAGGAGCGACGCCGGGACGACGAACCAGATTCCGAGACTCAACCCCGCCAAGGCTCCCGCGATGTCGAGCAACCGAATCAGGGTGTCGTCGGTCCTCACTCTGCGCGCCGTCTCCGTTTCCCGCGGTGGAAGACGAGTCATGGTAGCACGAGGCCGGAACGCCTCGACCCATCGAACGGGGAGTTGACACTCGTTCGTCCTGCTGCCATGGTATCCTATCGCGCCTCGGGGTTCTCGGTGAGTGTGCTCGCTCCGGGCGCGTCGGGTAGGTGCGATTCTGCGATACCCCCGGGTGAACCGAATGTCATCGACTCGGACGCACGTGAGTCCAGCCACAGGACTCCGCCCTGCGTCGCGGACCGGTGAGGTCGCCCGATCCCACGTCGACTCCGTGTTCCTCCGCTGTCACGCGCCCCCCCGGCCAAGGTCGCGCTTCGACGCTCGGGTCATGACGATCGACGGCGAAGACACGCGGCTCTTGGAAAGCCTGGCATTCGCGTCACCCGATCCGTCGAGTCGCCGCGCATTCGAGCCAGCGAGAACGAGCGTGAGCGAGGATCGTTCCTGCAGCAACGCCACCGGGCATCGCCGACGGTCTTCACGATCCGCGGCAGGGCCTCCCAGGCGCAGGGCGGGCCCCCTCCACTCCACGAGTTCGAACCATCGTCATGCAGGAGTAATCAATGCAGGATGAGAGAAAGCGGATTGCCCTGGCCGTCGCCGGTATGGGTTCTTGGGGAAAGAATCTGGTCCGAAACTTCCACGAGCTGGGCGTGCTGTCGACGATTTGCGACGCCAATCCGGCGATGGAGGCGGTTTCGCGACAGGAGTACCCGGATGTCGCGTTTCGTCAGGACTTCGGCGCCGTGCTGGCCGACCCGGCCATCACCGCCGTCGCGCTGGCCACTCCGGCGGTGACCCACTACCCGATGGCCAGAACCGCACTGGAGGCGGGGAAGGACGTGTTCGTCGAGAAGCCCCTGGCCATCGAAGTCGGCCATGGGAGAGAGCTGGTGGAACTGGCCGAGGCCAAAGGCAGGATCCTGATGGTCGGTCACATCCTGCGGTATCACCCGGCCATCATCAAGTTGCTGGAGCTGATCCAGGAGGGTGCGCTGGGCAAGCTCCAGTACCTCTACTCGAACCGCCTCAACCTGGGCAAGATCCGCACGGAAGAGAACATCCTGTGGAGCTTCGCGCCGCACGACATCTCCGTGATGCTGGCGCTGCTCAACGAGAATCCGGATCGTGTTTCCTGCCAGGGGGGGAGTTACCTGAATCGCGACTCCGTCGACGTCACCGTGAGCCAGTTCCGCTTTCCAAGCGGGGTACAGGCGCACATCTTCGTCAGTTGGCTGCACCCGGTCAAGGAGCAGCGGCTGGTGGTGGTGGGCTCCGAGAAGATGGCGGTATTCGACGATACGGTGGCAGACAAGCTCACGCTGTACCCGCACAAGGTGGAATGGAAGAACCGCATTCCCACGGCGGTCAAGGCACGAGGAGAAGTGGTTCCGCTGGTTCCGCTGGAACCACTGCGGGCCGAATGTCAGCATTTCCTCGATGCCGTGCGGGAACGGACGAAGCCGCGCACCGACGGCCGCGAGGGGCTTCAGGTCCTATCGGTGCTGGATGCCTGCCAGCGATCGCTCGCTCTCGGCGGACCCGTCGATGCATCTTCGACGCCTGGGCCTCGCATTGCCCCGAAGTATTTCGTCCACCCGTCGGCTCACGTGGACGAGGGGGCGGACGTCGGCGCCGGCACCAAGGTGTGGCATTTCTCCCACATCATGAAGGGCGCGCGCATCGGCGAGCGTTGCGTTCTCGGGCAAAACGTCAATGTCGACGGCGGCGTCGTCATCGGCAACAACGTCAAGATCCAGAACAACGTTTCCGTCTACTCCGGAACGGTGGTGGAGGACGACGTGTTTCTCGGGCCTTCCTGCGTGCTGACCAACGTGACCAACCCTCGTTCCCAGGTGAATCGGCACTCGCTGTACGAGGCGACGGTTCTCAAACGCGGCGCGACCATCGGGGCGAACGCAACGGTCGTCTGCGGGGTCACGATCGGACGGTACGCGTTCGTCGCCGCGGGTTCGGTCGTGACGAAGGGGGTCCCCGACTACGCGCTGGTGATGGGCAACCCGGCCCGGCGGGTCGGATGGATGAGCCGGCACGGGCATCGGCTGGAAGCCCCGGACGCTGCGGGAATCATGCGGTGCCCGGAGAGCGACTTCCGTTACGAGATCGATCCGCAAGGCGTCCTCCGATGCATCGATCTCGACGAGGAAGCCCCGCTTCCCGCCGGCCTCAGCAAGGGAACCAAGGCGTACCGCGAATGGAAGAGCGCTGCGGGCACGACGACGGCGATCGCATGAAGATCCCGTTGCTGGATCTCAGAGCGCAGTACCTGCCCATCCGGGCAGAGATCGAAGCTGCCATCGCGGAAGTGATGGAATCCCAGTACTTCATTCTCGGCCCCAAGGTGCAGGAGTGCGAGAATGTCATTGCCCGCTACAGCCACTGCTCGCACGGCGTCGGCGTGTCGTCGGGGACGGACGCGCTTCTCATCAGCCTGATGGCGGAGAGAATCGGCCCCGGCGATGAAGTCATCACCACCCCGTACACCTTCTTTGCCACAGCCGGCGCCATCGCCCGTGTGGGCGCGACGCCCGTCTTCGTCGACATCGATCCGGTGACCTACAACATCGAGACCTCACAGATCGAGGCAAGGGTGACCGCCAGGACGCGCGCCGTCGTTCCCGTGCATCTCTACGGCCAGATGGCCGAAATGGGAACGTTGATGCGCGTCGCCGAGACACACGGACTGGTGGTGATCGAAGACGCGGCGCAGGCCATCGGCGCCGATCGCGACGGGCGACGCGCGGGCTCCGTGGGCCACTATGGCTGCTTCTCGTTTTTTCCGTCGAAGAATCTGGGCGCGGCAGGCGATGCGGGAATGGTCGTCACCGACGACGCAGCCCGAGCGGACAACTTGAGGCGCCTCCGGGCACACGGCTCGAAGCCGAAGTACTACCACGAGGTCATCGGGGGGAATTTCCGCCTGGACGCGCTTCAAGCCGCGATCCTCACCGTGAAGCTCCGTCATCTGGACGAGTGGACGAGCGGCCGGCAACGAAACGCCGACCGCTACGACCGACTGTTCGGGGAATCCGGATTGAAGGTAGGGGATACTTCGCGGTATTCGGCCCGGAGCCTCGCCAGCGGAGAGTTCGACCTCTTCGTGCCGAAGGTGGTGGCGAGCCGACACATCTTCAATCAGTACGTCATTCGCGTCGCCCGGCGGGATGCTCTGAAGGCGGCGCTGGAACGTCAGGGCGTGGGGACGGAGATTTACTACCCCGTCCCCATGCATCTTCAGGAGTGCTTCGCCCACCTCGGTTGGAGAGTTGGCGCGTTCCCCGAGAGCGAACGCGCGGCGAACGAGACTCTCGCCCTTCCGATCTATCCGGAGCTCGACGAGCATCAGGCGCGTTACGTCGTGAGCTGCATACGGGAGTTCTTTTCAGACGGGAAGTGAAGTCCGTCGTCCGTGCTGCTCTTCGGTGGGATCGGGAGCCGGAGCTGTTCGTGCGACGGCTCCTCGGGTTTCATGGAGGACTGGCTCCGATTCGCTTCGATTCAGCTCCTCGTCACTTTCCCGTCGTACGCCTCGCTGGCTCTCGTGCACTCCTGTTCCGCATCCTCCTTGACACCTGCCCGCCACGGGCGGTAGCGTCAACTCCTTTCGTGAAGGAGATCTCGATGGACCTCGCCGCGATCCAGGAAGCGCTCCGCAACGCCGGAGTCGACGGCTGGCTCTTCTGCGACTTCCACCACCGGGACCTGATGGCGTACAGGATTCTCGGCCTGGACACGTCCGGTATGACCACGAGACGATGGTTCTACTTCGTCCCCGCAAGCGGTGAGCCCCTCAAGCTCTCGCATCGCGTCGAGCCGCGGAAGCTCGACCCGCTGCCGGGACGGCAGGAGTACTTTCTGGGCTGGCGCGAGCTGCACGAGAGGCTGCGCACGATCCTGGGGAAGCCCGGCCGGATCGCGATGCAGTATTCCCCCCTGAACAACATTCCCTACGTGTCCGTGGTCGACGCCGGGACCGTTGAGCTGGTCCGCTCGTTCGGCCACGAGGTGGTGACCTCCGCGGATTTCGTGCAGGCCTTCGAGGCGGTGACCGGGGAGGAGGGGCTGCGCAGCCACCGGTCCGCGGGGGACGAGGTTCTGCGGATCAAGGACGAGGCGTTCGCCGCAATGGACCGGGCGCTACGGCGATCGGAGGCGATCACGGAATTCGACGTCCGCGAGTTCATCCTGAAGCGGTTCGAAGAGGAAGAGCTCACCAGCGACGGGGACAGCCCGATCGTCGGCTTCAACGACCACCCCGCCGATCCCCACTTCGAGCCCACGCGGGCGAACGCGTACACGCTGAAGCGAGGCGACACGATCCTGGTGGACCTCTGGGCCCGCGAGAATCGCGCGGGGGCGATCTACTACGACATCACCTGGTGCGGCTTCGCCGGCGCCGAGCCTCCGGCCGAATACGCGCGGATCTTCCGGATCGTCCGTGACGGTCGAGACGCCGCGCTGCGGTTCGTGCGCGAGCGACTCGCCCGCAACGAGAGCTGCCACGGCTTCGAGGTGGACGACGCCTGCCGAAGCGTGGTCGCCGAAGCCGGGTACGCCGACCGGTTCCTCCACAGGACCGGCCACAGCATCGGCACTTCGGTCCATGGAAACGGAGTCAACATCGACAACCTGGAGACGCGGGACGAGCGGCGGATCGTTCCGGGGGTTTGCTTCTCCATCGAGCCCGGGATCTACCTCGACGGCAGGATGGCGGTGCGCTCCGAGATCGACGTGTACGTGACGGCGGGAGGAGCCGCCGAGGTGCACGGGGCCGTCCAGAAGGACCTGATCCTCGTCGGGTGAGGGGATTCCGGGAGCGTCAGCGCGTCTCGATCCCCTCCGCGATCTCCACCCGCAGCTTTCGGGTCTGCTTCACCGATCCCGAGGTCAGCGTCACTTCGTACTCCCCCGGCGGGACGAGCTTCGCCGATCCCTCGCCGCCGTACTCCGTGAGCAGGTCCTTCGTCGGGCGCAGATCCCAGCTGGTCCGGTTGAGCCCCGGCGTCCCGGGGAGCGTCAGGTTCGCGACGGGTTGGCCGAGGGCGTTGGTGATGGCGAGCTTCACCGGCTCGCCGGTGTACTCGCGCACCCAGGCGGTCAGGATCGCCCCCTCGGGCGGATTCGCGCCGCGGAACTGCGCGCTCCCGGCGGAATCCTCCCAGCCCGGCAGGAGGTAACGCCCGAAAGCGGGGCGCGGCTCGAAAAGATGCGCCTGGGAGGCCACGACCTCCGAGGTGAGTCCCTGGATCGGGCGCAGATCGTCCACGACGTAGAGGCTTCGCCCGTGCGTGCCGATCACCAGGTCGAGCTCGCGTGGATGGACCACGAGGTCGTCGACGGCGACGGTGGGCAGGCCGCCGAACCGCGTCCAGCTCGCCCCGCGATCGATGCTCACGAAGAGGCCGAACTCGGTTCCGAGGTAGAGCACGTTCGGGCTCAACGGGTCCTCGCGCAGCACCTTGGCAGGGGAGTCCGCCGGCAGACCGGCGGAGAGGCTACGCCATGTCTTGCCGGAGTCCTCCGTGCGATAGACGTACGGGGCGAGTTTTCCCGACCGGTGGGCGTCCACCACGAGATAGGCGATCTGCGCGTCCTTCCGGCCGGGCTCGATCCGGCCGATCCACTCGCCGCGGATCTCGGCGGGGAGGCTCGCGCTGAGATCGTTCCAGCGCGCGCCGCCGTCCGTGGTGAGCCAGATTCTGCCGTCATCGGTTCCCGCCCAGAGGAGGCCCTTGGCGACGGTCGAGGGAGCCAGCGTGTACACGACGGCGTAGTTCTCGGCGCCGCTCCCCACCGCCGTGGTCTTCTCGGGATCGCCCGACGTCAGATCGGGGCTGATCGCCTCGAAGCGCTCCCCGCGATCGGTGAGGCGGAAGACCCGGTTGCCCGCCACGTACATCACCCGCGGATCGTGCGGGTCCGCGACCAGGGGGGAGTTCCAGTGGAAGCGGAACGCTTTCTTCCCCTCGGCTGGATTGGGGCGAAGTCGCTTGGTCTCCCCGGTTCGCATGTTGAAGCGGTGGAGCTCTCCCTCCTGGGACTCGGCGTAGACCACGTCGCGGTCGTCCGGATCGAACACGCAGTAGAAGCCGTCGCCGCCGCCCACCTGGATCCAGTCGGAGCTCTGAATCCCGTCCTTGCTGTACGCGCGGCTGGGCCCGACCCAGTTCGTGTTGTCCTGAAGCCCGCCGCAGATGCGGTAGGGCGTTTCCATGTCCACGTTGATCCGGTAGAACTCCCCGGCCGCCATCGTGTTCAGGTGCTGCCAGCGCTTGCCCCCGTCGAAGCTCTGGTACGGCCCGCCGTCGGTGCCGAGCAGGATCCGCTTGGGGTTTCGCGGATCGACGATGAGCGCGTGGCAGTCGGGGTGGACCTTCTTGAAATGATCCTCGCGGAACGTCGCGCCGCCGTCCTCCGACACGTGCAGCATGAAGCCCAGGACGTACACCCGGGCATCGGTGGCGGGATCCACACGGATCTGGCTGAAGTAGAACGGGCGGGGGTTCAGCCGGTTCCTGCGGATCCAGGTCTCTCCTCCATCCGCGGAGCGAAACACTCCGCCGCTCCGGCTCTTGGTGTCCATGATGGAGCCTTCGCCGCCCTCGTCGGTCTGCACGATCGCGTACAGGATCCGGGGATCCTTGGCGTGGACCGAAAGCCCGATCCGTTGCGTGCGGCGCGGAAGTCCGCCGCCGAGCTTCCTCCACGTCGAACCGCCGTCCACGCTCTTGAAGATGCCTCCGAGGTCCTGCCCGTCCGCGGCGTCCGGCCCCGACTCGAACGACCAGGGGGTCCGGCGCCGCGCGTAGAGGGCCGCGTAGACGACGTCGGGATTCGACGGATCGATCGCCACGTCCCCGCAGCCGACCCGATCCGCGAAGGGGGGCGCCGCCTCGAGAACGGACTTCCACGTCTTGCCGCCGTCGGTCGTCTTGAACAGACCTCGTTCGGGGCTCGGCACCCAGAGATCTCCCATCGCCGCCACCCACGCGGTGTCCGCGTCGGTGGGGTGGACCACGATCCGCGCGATGGTCCCGCTCTGGGCGAGGCCGGAGTGCTCCCAGGTGGAGCCGCCGTCCTTCGATCGGTAGACGCCGTTGCCCCAGCTCGAGCTGTTCCGATCGTTCGCTTCCCCCGTGCCGACCCAGACCACCTTCGGGTCGGAGGGAGCGACCGCCACGGCGCCCACGGAGGCGACGGGCTGCCGCTCGAAGACGGCTTCGAAGGTCCCGCCGTTGTCCGTGGTCTTCATCACGCCGCCGGTGCCCAGACCCACGTAGAACGTGAACGGATCGGACGGATCGAGAGCGATGTCGGCGACGCGGCCCCCCATGAGCGCGGGGCCGATGCTCCGGGCGTCGAGGGCGCGCAGGGCGCTCTCCGAAACGGCCCGCGCGATCGCAGGCGTCGCGACGTCCGACTTGCGTGCGTCGCTCCTGGTTTTCCTCGCCTCGGTCGGGGCAGAAACCAGAGCGAGGACGACGACAACGAGCGGCAGGCGAATGCTCACCGGCTGTTCCTCCGAACCCGCGACGACGATCGCGGCGCCGGAGCGTAGCACGAGACCTTCGCCCTCGGCGTCGCGCAGCTCAGGGGTGCCGGGAGGATGCGATGCCCGACAGGCAGAATTCGGCCGCTTCGACGACGCGCTCTCCGGCTCGCCGCGCCATGCCGGGGAACAAGTGCGAGGTGCCGAGGACGGGAAAGATCCGCGCCGGAGGGGTCGCGGCACGCAGCACGGCATCGACCTGCGCCGGCGAGCCGTACTCGTCATGCTCCGCCTGGACGACGGCGAGCGGCCGACGAAGCGCCGCGACGACGCCGGCAAGATCGTAGACGCTCACGGGAAGTCCGATGGCCACCACGGCCGATACGGCCGGATCGCCGAGGGCATGGCGCAGACTGCACCAGGAGCCGAAGGAGAAGCCGACCAGGAAGAGAGGAACGTCCGGCATGAGGCGCTTCAGCCAGGCGGCCGCCGCGCCGACGTCCTCGGCCTCGCCGGCGCCCTGATCGTGCGCGCCTTCGCTGCGGCCGACTCCCCGGAAATTGAAGCGCAACGTGGTGAAGCCCGCCCGGCTCAGCTCGCGGTCCGCGTGGAAGATCACCGGGTTCTGGAGTGTGCCGCCGTACAGCGGATGGGGGTGGGACACGACCGCGGCCGCCCGCCCCGGAGCGGCCAGACGCAGAGCAGCTTCGATTCGCCCGGCCGGGCCCTCGAGGAAGAGCTTTCGCGGCACCGCCCCGGCGCGACCCGATCCATCCCAGGTTTTCGCGAGATCCACCATGCTCCGCGCCGTTTTTTCCCCAGACTGGACACCGGCCCGAACGGGCCCCATCTTAACCGTGCGTCGCAGGCGCCGCCCGGTCGACTCACCCCCCCCAGAGCCGGCCGGACGGTGCCGGGCGTCTCGAACGGTCCCATCGCGACGGGCGGGTTGCGCGCCCGTGATCCTCCGGGCAGGGAAAGGCCGATGATCGCGGAAGGGCGCGGCAGGGTCCGGTTGCGAAAGGCGGCAGGGTACTTCTGGCTCGCCGCCTGGATCGTGGTCCTCTACGTCGTGGCGGCGCCGTGGCGCCATCTCGGCGGCCTGGTGGACGAGAGACTCCGCTGGCTCGAGTGGTTCGTGCTGGTCACGGCCCTTCCCATCGGATTCACCGCGGGGCGATTCGCCCGCGATGCGGCGGAGCACGACGGCCGCAGGACCCACTCCCGCTTGCTCCGGCTGGTCCTCTACCCGCCCGCAATCCTGACCGCCGCCGTCCTGATCGCGCTCACCGCCATCGGGGAGCGGGGATCGATCGGCGTGGTCGCCACCGCTTTCCTCTCGTACTGGGCCGGGCTCGACATTGCGTTCGGGGCGGTTCCCCTGATGGAAGGGAAGTCCTACCGATTCGACCGGGCGCTCGAGGCGGAGCCCGTGGTCGCCGAGCGGGCGCCGGCAAGTCGCGAAATGGCGTGGGTGCCTCCGTGGGAGAGGGTCTGAACGATCCCCGCGCGGCTCGGGATCGACCGCGCGAGACGAACGGACCGGGCTCTACTCGTCCCGAACGCTGCAAATTCGAATGACCTTGCGCGTCGCCCCGGACGTCGGCGTCTCGTCCATCTGCTCAAACGAAACCCATTGAACGCTCGGGCCCCCGAGTCCCGCTCCCGAGGCGACGCGGCAGTCGAACACCTCCAGCGCGAGTCGTCGGTCGAGGATTGCGTGCGGCGCGCTGGCTTTCTGAGCACCCACACGCGCTCGCAGCCCGTGCCGCCGGCTGAGGGCGGATTCGAGCGCGCGGCGCGGATCGGCCTTTCCGCTCAGGACCACGGCGGGGAGGTCCCACGTGCCGCGCAGCGGACTCCCGTCCGAGGGACGCTCGAGCAGGACGCGTCCACGGCGCTCGGCCAGGGCGACCGCGACGCGCACGCGTTCCGGCGCAGGCCGGGGGCGCGCTCGCGGATAGCGCTCGGGGCTGCCCGAAGCGAAACCCCGACATCCCTGCGCCAGCGGGCACGCGCGACAGCCCGGCGTTCGCGGCGTGCAGACCAGCGCGCCCAGCTCCATGAGCGCCTGGTTCAGGTCGCCGGGGTGCGGCCCGCGGACCAGGACCTCCGCTGCCGACCAGAGCGCGCGATCGGCGGCGGCGCCCGTCGCCGTCCTCGCCGCCAGGAGCCGCGCGAGCACGCGCCGAACGTTGCCGTCGAGGACGGGTTCGGCGCGGCCGAACGCGACGCTCGCGATGGCTCCCGCGGTGTACCGGCCGACTCCGGGCAAGGAACGAAGCGCAGCAGGGTCCGACGGAATGCGTCCGCCGTGCCGCTCGACGACGAGCCGCGCGGCGGTTAGGAGCGATCGCGCGCGACCGTAGTAGCCGAGCCCGCTCCAGAGGGCGAGGACGTCGTCCTCGGATGCTCCGGCGAGCGACGCCACGTCGGGAAACCGGCGGAGGAAGCGCTCGAAGTAGGGCACCACCACGGCGACGCGTGTCTGCTGCAGCATCACCTCCGAGATCCACACGGCGTACGGATCCCGCGTGCCGCGCCACGGAAGGTCGCGACGGTTTCGCCGGTACCACCGGAGCAACGGTCCCCGGTGCGCCCTGACCTCCGCTTCGCGGAATCGGACCAAGGGTCAGTCGGCAGAACGCATGTGAGCCATGCGGAGGCGCTCGACCGGCTTGCCCTCGATGAGGTGGCTCCGGACGATCTCGTCCACGTCGTCGAGCGTCACCCCACCGTACCAGACGGCCTCGGGGTAGACGACGATGGCCACTCCGTGGGCGCATTGGTCCAGGCAGCCCGCGGCGTTGACGCGGACGCGCGCCTTGAGCCCCGCGCGCGCCGCCGCGTCCTTCAGAAGGTCGCGGATCTCCTCGGAGCGACCTGCGGCACAGCATCCCTTCGGGTTGCCGGGCTCGCGCCGGTTCGTGCAGACGAAGACGTGCTTCTCGTAGGGAGGCATGGCGGCATTATACGACCGGATCGACCCTCGACGGATGGCGCGGTGCGGAAGGGCCGAACCGATCCGCGATCCAATGCCCCCCGGTCGCCCCGCGCCCACCTGTGCTAGCATCCCCGCGCTTTTCGGCCGCGGCACGTGCCGCGGCCCGACGCAACGGCGCGGAGAGAACCGAGATGCCCAGCAAGACACCCGACCAGCTCAAAGCCACAGCGGACCGGCTTCGCAAGAAGCTCCAGGACAAGCAGGCGTCCCTGGACGCCCCCAAGGTCCGCGCGCTGTCGAAGCGGATCCGGCGCGCGCAGCGGCGCCGCCGAACGTTGGTCTCCACGGCGGCGCGCAGAGCCGGCGCGGTGAAGGAAAAGAAGGAAAGCTGACACCGGCCGTGGACCCCTGGCGCCGCACCGGCTCGAAGCGCCTCCACGACTGCCGCGTCTTCCGCCTGGACGAGGTGCGCTTCGAGCCACCCGACCGGCGAGCCGAGCAGGGTTTCTTCGTTCTCCAGGCCCCCGACTGGGTCAACGTGGTTCCGCTCACCGACGACGATCGGGTCGTTCTCGTTCGTCAGTTCCGTTTCGGGGTGGAGGGATTCACGTTGGAGATCCCCGGCGGCATGTGCGACGGGGACGAGCCGCCGCTCCGGACGGCGGCCCGCGAGCTGCGGGAAGAGAGCGGATACGAGGCGCGCGAGATCGTCCCCCTCGGATGGGTCCATCCGAACCCGGCCATCCAGTCGAACCGATGCCACTCGTTCCTCGCGCTGGGGGCGCATCCGGCGGGCCCGATGGACCCTGACCCGCATGAGGCGTTCGAGGTCGTCACCGTTCCGCTCGGCGAGATCCATGGCCTGGTCGCGGACGGAACGATCACCCATGCGCTCGTGGTGGCCGCATTCCACCTTCTCGGCGTCCGGCGAGCTCTGCGGACCTGAAGCCTCACTCGGCGGGGCGCACGAGGGCCTTCGCGAGGATCCGGTCCAGCAGGCCCGGGGCGAGGGCGTCGACCACGACCATCAGCTTGCCCTCGGCCGAGATCAGAGCCTCGCGCCGAGTCGACCGCGCCATGCGCAGGAGGACCCGGGCGACGCTCTCCGCGGAGTGCCGGCGGATCCTCGTCCGCCGCTGGGCGGGTCCGCTCCGCTGGATCGCGCCCTGGAATTCCGTCTCGGTGGACGATGGATAGACGACTCCGACCGTCACCCCCGTTCCGACGAGCTCCACCCGGAGCGCGTCCGCAATGCCGTCCAGGGCGAATTTGCTCCCGGAGTATGCGGAGTAATTCGGGATCCCGCGCTTTCCGACGACGGAGGAGACGATCAGGACGCGGCCGCTTCCTCGGCGGATCATCGGCGACAGGAACGGACGGATCGTCCTCACCACGCCGAAGACGTTGGTTTCGAAAACTGACCGCAGCGCCACGTCGCTGGTTTCGGTCAGGCGCGCGTCGAGACCGATCCCCGCGTTGGCCACGATCACGTCGGGGACGCCGAGATCGGCAAGGACCCGTGAGGCGAGGGACGCCATCGCCGGACCGTCGGCGACGTCGCCTTCCATCGCGACGATCCTCGGCGGATTCCCGCCCGCCTCGGCGGTCAGGCTCTCGAGGCGCTCCCGGCGCCTCGCGACGGCGGCGACGCGAGCGCCCTGCCGTGCGAATGCCAGCGACGCGGCGCGACCGATTCCTGCCGAGGCTCCCGTGATGAGGACCAGCCTGCCTTCGAACGCTCCCGATCCCATGCGATCTCCCGTCGTTCCCGAGGAACCGCGAACGAATGCCGGGCCGGCGTGCCGCGCACCGGAGCTCCCCGGGGCTGGCGCGCGTCGGCCCGGACGGAACATCCTACCGGAGGAGCGGCCCGCGTCGATGAGCGACGAGACGATTTCCGGGACCGGGTCGGTGGAGCAGAGGGAACGAGCTCCCGTCGTGCTGTTTGACGGCAGCTGCCGCTTCTGCTCCGCGCAGGCGAACCGTCTCGCGCGGATGGCGCGAGGCCGGATCGTGCTGCGATCGTTCCGCGAGCGGGGCGCTCTCGATGGGATCGCAGGCCTGGACCCGGCCGAGTGCGAGAGAGAGATGAAGCTCGTGGAGCCCTCCGGTCGCGTGTACGGTGGGGCGGAGGCCGTGGTCCGGGCACTTCGCGCGGGGCGTCCGGTGCTCGGGCGCCTCGCCGCTGCGTACTACTTCCCAGGATTCCGGAGCCTGTGCGATCTGGCGTATCGTTGGATCGCGAGGAATCGCTTCCGGCTCTCGCGTCACTCCTCCAGGTAGCGGGATTCCGGCGGAGCGGTTCTCGAGATCCCGTGCCGGTGCGGCCGGCCGCCGTATTCCACCCTGAGGGATCGGGCCTCGCTGTTGCTCAGCCGGATGCCGCCGTAACCCGCAGCGAGCCGATCTTCTCGATCCGCGCCTCGATCCGGTCGCCGGCGTGGACCGGCCCGACACCTGCCGGGGTACCGGTGAACAGGAGATCGCCCCGGTGAAGCGTCATCCAGCGCGACACGTGAGCGATCAGCGCGGCGATGGAGTGGAGCATCTGCGAAGTGCTGGCGTGCTGGCGGCGGTCGCCGTTGACGTCGAGGGTGATCTCGAGGCCGGAGCCGTCGCCGACCTCGTCTCGGGGAGCGACCGCAGAGATCGCGGCGGACGTGTCGAAGCCCTTCGCCACGGCCCAGGGCTCTCCCTTGGCCTTGGCCGCGGCCTGGATGTCGCGGAGGGTCATGTCGAGTCCCACGGCATACCCCAGGACATGATCGAGCGCCTCCTCTTCGGCGATCGCTCGACCTCCTCGGCCGATCACGACGACCAGCTCGACCTCGTGATGCATCTCGCCGGCGTCCGGCGGGATGCGGATGGCGCCGCCCTCGTGGACGATCGCGCTCGGCGGTTTGAGGAAGAGCACCGGCAGGGCCGACGCCGCTCCTCCCATCTCCTTGATGTGGTCGGCGTAGTTGCGCCCGACCGCGACGATCTTGCCGACGTGGAGCCGCTCGCCGCTTCCCCGGAGCGCGACGCACGGCTCCGACTCATCCCGTTGCGCCGCGTCGGGACGCCGGACCGACACGTGCCAGGTTCCGTGGGCCGTCGCCAGGAGCGCTCCGGAATCGTCCCGCAGCTCGCCGCTGACGAAGGCGACGCTGAAGCCGAGACGCACCACCTTGCCCTCCGCCCGGAGCGTTCCCTGACTCGATCCGGCGAGGTACTGGATGGACAGGGATGTGGTCGCGCACCGCCCGTCCCTCGGCATCGCGGAGACGACCGCGGAGCCCATGGCGGTGTCCAGGAGCGCCGAGTAGACCCCACCGTGCACGATGCCCGCGCCGTTCAGGTGGTGGGGTTTGAGCTCGAGGCGGGCCACCGTCAGACCGTCGGCGATGCGCTCGACCCGCGCGCCGAGATGTGCGTCGAAGGGAGGAACTTCCATCGGTCTCTCCGTTGCCCAGATGCACTCGGGCTCAGACGGCCCGCCCACCGGAGTACGCGTCGTCGTCCGGCGACCAGTCGTCTTCTTCATTCGCATAAACCGGGGCCGTGGCCACCCCCGGCTCGGCGGAAGCCCCAGTTCCGCTGTCGGTCGCGCGAGGGGAGGACGCCGGCGATTCCCGAGTGGCGTCGGGCTCGTCCCGCGGCCCGACGGCCGGCTGAGTTCGGTGGTAATTGACCTCAGTTTCGAGCCGCTGTACCTCGCGCAAGAGCTTGCGGTTCGCGAAACGGGTGTTGGCTCCCTCGGCGACGCCGATGATCCCGGCGTAGAAGATCCCCGCGAACACGGCGACGATGACGAGGAGGAAGAGCGGCAGGTCCGGGTGGCGGGTCTGCCAGACCGTCACCGGGACGCGCGTGTCGAGATTCGTGAGGACGAAGCCGAGGATCCCCACGAAGAGGAGGAACGTCATCAGGATCACCAGGAGCCGCATGCCCACCTCACCTCGCTTTCATGGCCGCCTCGGGAACGCCCCCGGCGCGCCCCCCCATTCTCGCCCGGAGCGCAGTAACAGGTCCACGACCTCGCGCACGGCCCCTTCGCCGCCGCGGCGGGAGGTGACCCAGTGCGCCGCGGCCCGCGCCTCGGGCTCGGCGTCGAGCGGCGCCACGGCAAGCCCCACGACCTCGAGGACCGGCACGTCCACGATGTCGTCCCCGACGTAGCAGAACGCGTCGCAAGAGAGGCCCAGGCGGCGTGCGATGTCGAGGAACCGCTCCTTCTTGTCGAGCACCCCCTGGTGGACCTCGCGGAGGGACAGCTCGTCGGCACGATTGGCCACGGCCTGCGATCGCCGGCCCGAGAGGATGCCGAAGAGCAGGCCGACGTGCTGGCCCATCCGGATGCCGAGGCCGTCGCGCGCGTGGAACCCCCGCCCGTCAGTCCCGTCCGAGAACACGTAGATTCTCCCGTCGGTGAGAACTCCGTCGACGTCGAGTAGGACGAAGCGCACCCTCGAGGCGCGTTCGAGGACCTCGGAGCTCGGCTCGGCTCGATCCATGAGTTCCCATCGTCACGGGCGCCGGTGCGCCTGGTCAGAACAGCTCGGTTCGCCACAGGTCGTGGATCTGAATCACCCCCAGGAGCCTGCGATCGCCATCCACGACCGGAAGGGAAGTGATCTTCCGTTCTTCCATGGTGCGCAGAGCCTCCGTGGCGAGCGCTTGCGGCCCGATCGTCGCCGGGGTCCGCGTCATCGCCTCGGCCGCGGTTCCCGCGAGAGGACTTTCCACCCGGAGGATCCGGCGCCTGAGGTCGCCGTCCGTCAGGACTCCCACGAGCTTCCCCTCGCCGTCGACGACGCAGGTCATGCCCAGCCGCTTCGCGGACATCTCGTGCACCGCGTCGCGCATCGCGACATGCTCTTCCACCGACGGAAGTCCGTCTCCGGTGTGCATCAGCTGCTCGACCTGAATCAGCCGTCGAGCGAGCCGGCCGCCGGGGTGGTACCGCGCGAAATCGCGCACGGTGAAGCCTCGGGCCTCGTAGCAGGCCACGGCCAGCGCGTCTCCCATCGCCAGGGCCGCGGTGGTCGAGGCGGTGGGCACGAGATCCATCGGGCAGGCCTCCCGGTCGACTCCCACGTCGAGGTGCACGTCCGCGTGGCGAGCGAGGGTGGAGCTCGCGTTCCCGCTCAGCGCCACGATGCGCGCCCCGAGCCGGCGGATGATCTCGAGCAGCCGTACGAGCTCTTCCGTCTCGCCGGAGTTCGAAAGGGCGAGGACCACGTCCCCCGGGACGATCATGCCCAGATCGCCGTGGATCGCCTCGGCGGGGTGCATGAAGAATGCGGGGGTCCCCGTGGAAGAGAGGGTGGCGGCGATCTTCTGCGCCACGATTCCCGACTTTCCCATCCCGGTGACCACCACGCGGCCGGTGCACCCGAGCACGGTCCTCACGGCGTTCTCGAAAGCCCCGTCGAGCCTCGCTGCCAGCGCAGAGACCGCGCGCGCCTCGATCTCGAGAACGCGACGGGCCGTCTCGAGTGCTCTGACCATCTCGTCCACAAGGCTGCATGATAGCGCGCGCGGCGAGCATCCGGAACGGATTCCACCGGCAGGGGTGGACGACGGACAGGCTACGAGACGGCGAATCGACGCGAATCGGGGAGAATCTCCACGGACGCTCCGCGGCGTCGCCCTGAAATCATGAGAACATCCCGTGGGAGCCGGGGGGCGCGGGGGCGGAGCCCCCGGATTCGATTGCCAGTTGCCCATGACGCCTCGGGGTGTCCGAAAGCGATGAAAACCCGCGGGCGACGCGGGCCGGAGTACCGGCCTGGGGCGCGCGCGGGGCGGGGGTCCGGGGGCATGGCCCCGGTATTCTCGCTCCAGCAACCGGATCTCGCGGGCGCTCGCTGGCTGCGTCGGCCATCCGATCGGGCGAACGATCAGCCGGACCGCTCCTTGAACACGATGTCGATGGCAAGGCCCGCCGCGAGCAGCAGCGCCGCGCTGCGCGAATCCGACGGGGCGGTCTCGGACAGGGCGATCATGTAGCTGTCCGCCGTGGTGAACAGCTCCTTCCCGATGCCTCCCCACTTCTTGGTGACGACCCCGATCTCGTGGCCGCCGGCGTCGAGGAACCGGAAGTTCCAGCCCTTCCAGTCGCCCTTCACCTCGGCGACCTGCATCCCGGCGGTGTCGTAGATGCGAAAGCCTCCTCCCAGCGAGACGATCTTGCTCTCGAGCCGCCCCAGCTCGAGTCCGGAGGCGTCGGTGACGACGACCCGCGACCGCAGGATGCCCGGCTTCTTTCGAAGCGTGAGGACCGGATGGGGCGCCTCGCTCTCGTAGACCTGGACGGTGGTGGGAAGGAAACCTTTCCGGACGAGCAGTCGCAGGTACTTGGCCCACGTTGCCGGCTCGTCCCGGGCCACTCCGATCCGCTGCCCCGTCTCCGGATCGAAGATGTGGTAGGCGTCGGTCAGCTCGACGAAGGCCACCTCTTCCTGGACGAAGTAGCTGCGGTGGTTCAGGAGCATCGGGACCTCCGGGGGGCGCGGGGTCAGGGCGGGGGAGACGTGGACAGCCCCTCGTCGCCGGGAGTGGGATTCGGAGGCCACGCCGCGCCGGGACCGTGGATCGAGATCACCCTCCACGATCGGTCCTCTTTGCGCTCGACCTGGACAGAGTATCGGGCGGTTCCTCCACCGGGAAGAAGGATCTCGATGTCGACGGCGGAGCGATCGACGCCCACCGGCTCTTCTCCGACGAGTCGTGCCTCGAGCGTCTTCCGCAAGCCGGCCAGGGTCTCGGCGAGGGCCATCCGTCGTTCCGGGGTGAGGTCGGGAGGGACGAGAGCCTCGATCTCCTTCGGAGACGTGCGGTTGGTCTGGGCCGCCTGGAACAACGCCAGCGCGGCTTCGCGAGAATCGAAGGACGGGGGAAGGCTCTCGGCCTCCGGCGAGCGTGAGTCACCGCACGCCGCGACCAGGAGGCTCAACGCGGCCGCCGCCAGGTTCCGCCGGAGCGCCTCAGCGCGAGTGATCTGTCGCGAGCGCATCGTGGCGGGGCGTCTGGCTCGCGGCGAGCCGCTCGCGGCGGTGCTTGAAGGAGGCGGCCACGAAGTCGCGAAAGAGAGGGTTCGGGTTCAGGGGCCGCGACTTGAACTCGGGGTGGTACTGGCATGCGAGGAACCAGGGGTGATCCGAGTACTCCACGATCTCCACGAAGCGGCCGTCGGGCGAAAGGCCGGTGACGCGCAGCCCGGCGGACTCGAGCCGCTCCCGGTACTCCTGGTTCACCTCGTAACGGTGCCGGTGCCTCTCGGAGATCGCGTCGGCGCCGTACGCGCGCGCCGCGAACGAGCCTGTGGTGAGGATCGTGGGGTAGGCTCCGAGCCGCATCGTGCCGCCCATGGCGTCGACTCCCAGCAGATCGCGGAGCTTGTAGATGACCCGGTCGGGAGTCGTCTCGTTGAACTCGGTCGAGTCGGCCTCCCGAAGTCCGCACAGGTTGCGGGCGCACTCGATCACCACGCACTGGAGACCGAGGCAGATCCCAAGGAACGGGATCTTCCGCTCGCGAGCGTATCGGATGGCTTCGACCATCCCGGCCACGCCCCGGATCCCGAACCCGCCGGGCACGAGAATCCCGTCCACCGAGGACAGCTCGGCCTCGAGCTTCCCGTTGACCATGTCCTCGGCTTCGATCCACTTCAGGCGCACCTTCACGCTCGAGGCGACGCCCCCGTGCAGCAGCGCCTCGCGCAGGGACTTGTACGAATCCTCGTACGCCACGTACTTGCCCACGATGCCGATGGTGACCTCGTCCTTCGGATTCTTGATCGTTTGAACCAGGTCCTCCCAGTCCTTCAGGTTCCGCCGGCGGTACGGCAGATCGAGGAGCTTCATGATGATCTCGTCGATCCCCTCGGCCGAGAGCGCGAGCGGAACTTCGTAGATCGACTCCACGTCCTTCGCGGTGATCACGGCGTCCTCGGAGACGTTGCAGAACAGGGCGATCTTCCGCTTCATCTCCACCGGGATCGGCCGGTCGGCGCGACACAGCAGGATGTCCGGCTGGATTCCGATGGCGCGCAGCTCTCGGACCGAGTGCTGGGTCGGTTTCGTCTTGAGCTCTCCGGAAGCGGCGATCCACGGCACCAGGGTGAGGTGGATGAAGATCGCGTGGGTTCGCCCCACCTCGAGACGGACCTGCCGGATCGCCTCGAGGAACGGCAGGGATTCGATGTCGCCCACGGTGCCGCCGATCTCGACCAGCTGGATGTCCACCCCCTCCGAGACCTTGAGGATCGACTCCTTGATCTCGTCGGTGATGTGCGGAATCACCTGGACCGTGGCGCCCAGGTAGTCGCCGCGCCGTTCCTTCTCGATGACGGAGGCGTAGATCTTCCCCGTGGTGAAGTTGTTGTCCTTGGCGGCGACCATGGACGTGAAGCGCTCGTAGTGCCCCAGGTCGAGATCCGTCTCCGCGCCGTCGTCCGTCACGAAGACCTCTCCGTGCTGGAACGGGCTCATCGTCCCCGGGTCCACGTTGATGTATGGGTCGAACTTCTGGAGGGTGACCTTGAAGCCGCGACCTTCGAGGATGCGGCCGATGGACGCCGCGGCGAGCCCTTTGCCGAGCGAGGAGACGACACCGCCCGTCACGAAGATGTACTTGGTGGCCCTCTTCCCACGAGTCATCGCTTGGCCTCCGCCTGGACGGAAAGGATGGCCGCGGCCCGATCGAGGTCCGACGGCGTCTCCACGGTGACGGAACGAAAGTCCGACGGCACGACGCGGATCGAGAAGCCTGCCTGAAGCGCCCGGAGCTGCTCCAGTCCTTCGTCTTTCTCCAGAGGCGTCGGCTCGATGCGGGTGAGGGCGTCGAGAACCTCCGGCCGGAACGCATAGACGCCCTGGTGCTTCCAGTATCCGGCGAGCCCTCCGGGCCGCGACGCGAGCGCCGGACGGAAGTCGGCGGCGAGTCGGGTCTGGCCGCCCCGATGGTAGGGGATGGGAGCGCGAGAAAAATAGAGCGCTCGCCCGTCCAGCGCGGTCACCACCTTGCACTGGTTCGGGTCGAAGACAGATTCCACGTCGTCGAACGGCTCGACCAGCGTCGCCATCTCGGGCGGATCGTCTCCGTCGAAGGCCGCCACGAGACGATCGAGGCTCGACGGCGTCACGAAAGGCTCGTCCCCCTGCACGTTCACGACCACGTCGAACGATTCTCCGATGTCGCGGGCGACCTGGGCGACGCGATCGGTCCCCGAGGGATGCTCCGGTGCGGTCATCCGGATTTCGGCGCCGAATGCGCGGCACGCCGCGGCGATCCGATCGTCGTCGGTGGCGATGATCAGCCTGGTGAGTCGGCGGGCGAGCACCGCGTGACTCCACACGTGCTGCACCAGCGGCTTGCCGTTGAGGGGGACGAGGATTTTTCCGGGAAACCGGGTGGACGCATACCGCGCTGGAATGACGCCCAAGGCTCGCTTCATGCGGAACCTTTGCCGAGGCGTCACGCCGGAAGATTCCGACGGCGCCGCGGAATGGTACCGCGGAGGGGAAGCGGAGACAAGAGCGAAAGGGAATCGCGAGGGGAAACAGCAAAACCACGACGGGGCAGTCGTCCACCACGCTCGAGGCGTCGCCCTGAAGGATTGAGAACGTCCCGCGGAAAAGCATGCCGGCCCGCCGGCGTGCTTTTCCTGCGGGTGCGGGGGCGCCCCCGCGTACTCGAGCCAAACGTCCGCGATGTCCCAATCGCATGGACGACTGTCGCCGCTCTCCGTCCCCCGCGCTTGCACATCGGCTGCCGCAGGCGGTAGTGTCCTGTCTTCATCGAGCCGGCGTGCGCCGGGAGGAGAGCGACCATGGCGGGATCCGAAATCCGGACGAGCTGCGTCGAGCGTTTCCTGCGCTACGTGGCCTTCGATACGCAGTCGGACGAGAACTCAGAGACCTATCCGAGCACGGCGAAGCAGCTCGACCTGCTCCGTCACCTGGTGGACGAGCTGAAGAACCTCGGCCTGGCGGATGCGGCCATGGACGAGCACGGCTACGTCACGGCGACGATACCCGCCACGACGAAGAAGAAGGACGTCCCCGTGATCGGCCTCATCGCCCACGTGGACACTTCGCCCGAGATGTCGGGCGCCGGCGTCAAGCCGATCATTCACAAGAGCTACCGTGGCGAGGATCTGGTGCTTCCCGACGATCCCTCGGCCGTTCTCCGGTTCGCCGACAACCCGGCGCTGAAAGAGCAGATCGGAAACGACATCATCACGGCGTCGGGGACGACGCTGCTGGGAGCCGACAACAAGGCCGGAGTGGCCGAGATCGTCGGCGCCGCGGAGTGGCTCGTGAAGCACCCGGAGATCCCTCATGGGACCATCCGGATCGCGTTCACCCCGGACGAGGAGGTCGGCGCCGGGACCAAGCATTTCGACGTGGGGAAGTTCGGGGCGAAGTACGCGTACACCCTGGACGGCGAGACGCGGGGGGAGATCGAGATGGAGACGTTCTCGGCCGACTCCATGACGATCACTTTCCAGGGGTTCAATACCCACCCGGGCTACGCCAAGGGAAAGATGGTCAACGCAATCAAGATCGCTTCGGATTTCATTCAACGCCTCCCGAAGGACCGGCTTTCCCCGGAGACCACGGACGGGTACGACGGCTACGTGCACCCCTACGTGGTGCAGGCGTCCGTGGAAAAAACCTCCGTGAAGCTCCTGATCCGCGATTTCAAGACCCCCGGACTCGCGGAGAAAGAGGAGTTCCTCGAGAGGCTCGCCCGGGAAACGGTCGCGGCGTATCCCACCGCGTCGGTCGAATGCAAGGTCGAGGAGTCCTACCGGAACATGAAAGAGGTGCTCGACGGCTATCCCCATGTCGTGGAGAACGCCAAGGAGGCGATCCGTCGGGCCGGGCTCGAGGTCCGCATGCACCCGATCCGCGGGGGGACCGACGGGTCGAAGCTCTGCTTCATGGGGTTGCCGACGCCCAACCTCTTCGCGGGCGAGCACAACTTCCACTCTCGGCTCGAGTGGATCTCCGTGCAGGACATGCACAAGGCGGTGGAGGTGGTCGTTCACCTCGCTCAGGTCTGGGAAGAGCGCTCGTAGCGGGCGCTCCGGACGACGCGATCACTCGTCGCGGCGCGCCGGCTTCCCCGCGCGCACGCGGGCGATGGCGGACTCGAGGCGCGCCGCGACACGCTCGCGGTCCACGCGGTGCTTCTCCCGGAGGTCGAGCAGCTTGGCGGGATCGCCTCCCACCGAGGCCAGGTCCTTTCGCTGGAGGATCTCCATCTCGGCGAGCTTCGCGGTGGCTTCGCTGCGCAGGCGAGTGATCTCGGCTTTCTGTTCTTCCGTGAGCGGCTTCGCCTCCTCGATTCCGTCGTCCTTGTCCTGGGCGCGGAGACGGTCCATGGCCAGCTCGTAGGCGGACTTGAGAGGTTCGTCGGCGCTCATGTGCATCCTCGTGCTCGTGCTCCCGGCCGCGCCGGGGTGTGGTGTGAGGGGCCATTATACCGCCCCGCGGCGGCTCGCGAGGGGTTCAGCGTGCGGAACGCGCCGCGAGCAGCACGCAGGTCAGCTTCCGCGGCTCGATCTTCCCCGACTCGCGGATGGCCCGGGTCTCCTCCTCGAGACGAACGTGCGAGGCCCGGGCGAAGGCGCGAAGCTCCGCGGCATCCCGTGGACCGAGCGCGAGCTTCTCGCGGAGGCGGGCGAGGAAGAGCTCGAGCGCTTGCCCGGAGGGCCCCGCGTCGAGGAACGCCCGTGCCGCCTGCTCCTGCAGCGGCTCGCCGCGGAGATTGCCCGACGTCGCGTGCCAGACCAGAGACGTCAGGAAGAGATCGCCGGCCCGTTGCGGCCTCGGGGTCCTCGAGGCGGCGGCGAGCACATTCCAGCCCAGCGCGTCGGTGAGGACACGACCGAGGAGAGAGGCGAGCTCGAGGCTCAAACGAGACTCCTCGACCTCGTCGATTCCGCGGAACGGCCGGAACGACGTCTCCGGGCCGGACGCGAACGGGTCGAAGTACTTCGGCCGCGCCTCGAGCAGGCCCAGGAGCCGCTGGCGAATGGGAGGGTCGAGCATCTCGTCGGCGCGCGGGTGGCAGGCGAGCCATCCTTCCCCGCGCAGTCGCGTCGCCGCGACGCGCAGCTCGACGGCCGCCGCGTATCCCTCTCGGAAGAGCTCGAGGATCGGGATCTCTCGGACGATGGGGGATGCTGCCGCCCCATCGCGGGCGCCGCGGCGCGACAGCGCGATGCTCGCGTACCCCGCCGCCGTCTCCAGCGCGCCGCGGTGCGCGGCGGTGTCGCCTGTGTCGGCGCCGTCGGCCACCAGGACGCGATTGGCGACGGCCGTCAGCTCGAACAGCGCTGCCTCCCGGGCCGCGTCTCCCAGGTCGTCCATCGCCTGGAGCACGAGGCTGGTCTCGGGCGCGGCCCGAAGCACAGCCCGGGGTGCCGCGAGTGCGTCGTCCTTCGAGGGCGTCGGAGGCTCCGATCGGCCCCGCACGCCGGAGGGGGGAGCATAGACGGACAGAGCGGTCTCCCAGTCGGGGAAACCGTGCTCCTCGAGTCGACTCTGCCGCCAGTGGAGCTCCTGTTCCTCCAGGTCGTCCGGAAGCTCCCAGATCGCCGAGTGGAGGACGTTGAAGTACCTCGCCTGCTGCTCTTCGAAGAGAACCTCCGCGATCCGCCGGACTGCCAGCGCGTGCTCGACGATCGTTGGTGAGAAGATGTGCATGCCGTCGGGCGAGACGAAGCCCGCGTCCGCGCCGGCCTCGTTCTCGCCGCGGTGGTCCCGCTCCGGCGAGTCCTCCGAGGCGATCTGCTTCACGCGGGCCCAGCGGGCGAACAGGAGCGAGAGCAGCTCGTCGTCGGCCTGGCGCAGAAATCTCCGAATCGTCGGCTCGCCCGCCTCGAGAAGCACGGCGATCCACGCGCCGGACCGGTCGCCATCGAAGCGGTCCTTGCGCCACCCCTCGAGATCGAGGACGTGCTGGATCTGCTCGCCCGAGGCCAGGGAGAGCAGCGGAAGCGCGTCGTGCAGGCCGACCTCGCGGACCGTGAGGTACAGCTCGGCGTCCGGAAGGGCGCGAACCAGTCGCATCGGCTGGGGCGCGTGAAGAAGAACCTCGAGCCGCTCGGCGGCGGGCAGCCGAAGCAGGAGATCGGCCTGTCGACGAAGGGGAAGCGACTCGAGGCGTGCGGCGAGATCCTTCGGCGCGTCCCTGGCGAGCCGGCCGAACTCGCGAACGAGGGCGTCGATCTCGTCGGGACTGTCCTCGCGCGGAGCGATCGGCTCGATTCGAGGCGGTCGGCTCTCGCCGTCCGGTTTCGGAGGGTGCGGGGGCATTGGACTCTCCTCGGAAGCGCTGCGATCGCAGCGATCCTACAGGAAAAAGGGGACAGTCCCCATTTTGCTCCGGGGGTAACTCAGAAACGGCAGAGACCCGCGGGAAAAAGGGGACAGTCCCCATTTCCCATTTCCGGACTCCGCTCGCCCCGCCCGATTCACGAGTTTCCGTGGCAACTGCTCGGCCGGTGTATTCTCACCGCCCGCCAAGAAGGAGAGGATGCAATGCCGACCACACCTCATATCGAGAAGCACTTTACCGCCTCCGAGAGCGTGCGAGACGCGGTCATCGGGATGTCGGATGGGCTGACGGTGCCGTTCGCGCTGGCCGCGGGCCTGACGGGCGCCATCGACACCAGCTCGGTGATCGTCACGGCGGGGATGGCGGAGATCGCCGCAGGCTCCATCGCCATGGGACTCGGCGGGTACCTGGCCGCCCGCAGCGACGTCGAGCACTACAACAGCGAGCGGGCCCGAGAGGAGATGGAGGTCAGGGAGAAGATCGATCGCGAGATCGAGGAGGTGACCGAGATCTTCCGGTCGTTCGGACTCGACGCCGAGCAAACCGTCCCTCTCGTTGCGGCGCTTCAGGCCCGCCCGAAGGCGTGGGTCGATTTCATGATGCGCTTCGAGCTCGGCCTCGAACAGCCGAACCCGAAGCGCGCGCTTACCAGCGCCTTGACCATCGCCATCGCGTACGTGGCCGGAGGGTTGATTCCGCTGTCGCCGTACTTCTTCGTCGCGAGCGCGAAGAACGGCCTGCTCGTCTCGGCGGCCCTCACCGCGCTCGCCCTGCTGGTCTTCGGCTACGTGAAGGGACGATTCACGGGGACGACGCCGGTGCGTTCCGCGCTCCAGACCGTGCTCATCGGCGGGCTCGCCGCGGGCGCTGCCTTCGCCATCGCGAGGGCGATCGGATAGGAAGCGGGGGAGAATAGAAAATAGATCTGTCCCCATTTCGGAGGATGCGATGCTGATCGAGAACGCCATCGTGCCCGTGGTCTCCGACGAGGTGCGGGGAAAGCAGCGGCTCGGCCTCATCGAGGCGGCGCCGGTTCGGGTCGCGCCCGCTTCCCTGAAGCTCGACGCCGAGATCGACGAGCTGGCGCGGACGCTGGCGTCGCGTCATGCGGGAAAGAGCCCGGCGGAGATTCTCGGACTCCGGCCGGCGCGGGAGCTCTACCACGCGTACGGCGTGGACCCGACCCGCATCCGTCCCTCCTCCGAATCGCTCCTGCGCCGCGCGCTTCAGGGGAAGCCGCTTCCGAGGATCCTGAGTGCCGTCGACGTGTGCAACCTCTGTGCGCTGCAGTTCCTCCTCCCGATCGGTCTGTACGATGTGGCCAGGATCCGAGGCCGCGTCACGCTTCGCGCGGGCAGGCCGGGGGAGTCCTACGCCGGGATCCGCAAGGAGGCGGTTCACGTGGGAGGCCGCCCGGCCCTGGCGGACGACGACGGAGCATTCGGCAATCCCACGTCGGATTCGCTCCGCACCTCCATCACCGAGGCGACGCGCCATCTCTTCATGGTCGTGTTCGCGCCGGTCTCGTTCCCGGAGCCGATGCTCGCCGAGCACGCCGCGTGGGCGGCTGCCGCCATGCGGCGCCACCTCGCTCCCGAAGATGCCGACGTGCAAACGGCGACCGCCGTGGTTGTGTGATAAAAACTTCCGCCACGGCTGATGCTCGCGACGGAGGATCCATGCCGAAACGAACGAAGAACGGGGAGTCGTCCGACGGGCTCTCCCGGCGCGACTTCCTGCGCGGAAGCGCGCTGGGCGCGGCGACCGCGGGGCTCTTGCCGACGGGACTCCTGAGCACCGCCGAGGCGGCCGGGCCGGCCGCCGCCGTCCTCGGGCCGGGGCCGGTTCCATTCACCCTGGACATCAACGGGAAGGCGTACCGGGTCGAGCTCGAGCCGCGTGTCACGCTTCTCGACGCCATGCGGAACCATCTGGACCTGACCGGTGCGAAGAAGGTGTGCGACCGCGGCACGTGCGGAGCGTGCACCGTGCTCCTCGACGGGAAGCCGGTCTACGCGTGCAGCATTCTCGCGGTGGATGCCAGCGGCAGGAAGATCGAGACCGTGGAGGGCCTCGGCACTCCCGAGGCGCTCCACCCCATCCAGGCCGCGTTCGTCGAGCACGACGGGCAGCAGTGCGGCTTCTGCACTCCCGGGTTCGTGATGGCTTCGACGGCGTTCCTGCGGAAGCACCCCTCGCCCGGCGCGGCGGACGTCGATCGCGGGCTGGGAGGCAACCTCTGCCGGTGCGGAGCGTACCCGGGCATCCGCGAGGCGGTTCTGGACGCGGCGCGCAAGACGCGGAAGGGAGCGTGAGATGGCGCAGTACGGGTGGCCCCCAGCGGGCCGTCGCTCCCTGATCGGCAAGAGGCTCGCGCGGATCGACGGTCCCGCGAAGGTGACCGGGACCGCGAAGTACACCTACGACGTCAACCGGCCGGGCATGCTCCACGCCAAGATCCTTCACTGCCCCCACGCGCACGCGCGTCTGGTCGCGATCGACGTCTCCGCGGCCGCCGGGATGCGAGGCGTGAAGAAGGTCAAGGTCCTGAGGGAGACGGGAGCCGAGATCCAGTGGGCGCTCGACGAGATCGCGATCGTCGTGGCCACCAGCGAGGAGATCGCCCGGCAGGCCCTGGACGCCATCTCCGCGCGCTACGAGATCCTCCCGCATTTCGTCAACGAGGAGAACAGGGACGAGTCTCCGAAGACGAATCCGGCGGACGAGGACGTCACCGGGGAGCCGGACCGCGAGCTCGCTGCGGCCGAGGTGAAAACCGACGGAGCCTACGGCCTCGCCTCCGTGGCCCACTGTTGCCTCGAGGCCCACGGTCAGGTCTGCGAGTGGGACTCGGAAGGGAATCTGACCGCCTGGTGCTCGACCCAGGCGGTCTCGGGCGTGGCCGCCGAGCTCGCGGACGCTCTCGAGGTTCCCGCCACCAGCGTTCGCGTGCTCACGCCCCACATGGGCGGCGGCTTCGGAAGTAAGTTCAGCCCCGATCGCTGGGGGATCGAGTGCGCCAAGCTCGCCCGGGAGCTGAAGGCTCCGGTCAAGCTCATGCTCGATCGCGCGGCGGAGATGACCGTGGCGGGAGATCGTCCGTCGGCGTACGCGCGCGTCCGGCTCGGCGCGAAGCGGGACGGGACGATCACCGCGTGGGCCAGCGAGTCGTGGGGATCGGGGGGACCCGGCGGCTCGGGAAGCCCACCACTTCCTTACATCTTCCAGGTGCCTCACCGGAAGCACCGTCACACCTCGGTGCCCACGAACAAGGCGAGCGCCCGGGCGTGGCGCGCGCCGAATCACCCGCAGGCCTGCCTGATCACGATGGCCGCTCTGGAGGATCTCGCGGCGGCGCTTCGCATCGACCCGCTGGAGTTCTTCACGAAGAACCTGGGAATCACCGGCGATCGTTCGAAGCTGTACGCGGAGCAGCTTCGGATCGGGGCGGATCGGATGGAATGGAAAAAGAAATGGCATCCGCGGGGGGAGGGGGGAAAGGGCCCCGTGAGGCAAGGCCTCGGCCTGTCGCTCCACACGTGGGGAGGGCGCGGCCACAAGAGCAGCTGCCAGGTGGTCGTCAATCCGGACGGGACGGTCGAAGCGAGGATCTCCTCGCAGGACCTCGGCACCGGGACGCGTACCGTCATCGGGATCGTCCTGGCGGAGACGCTCGGTCTCCCCCTGCAAGCGGTCAAGGTGTCCATCGGTGACAGCCGCTTTCCCGCCTCGGGCGGCTCGGGCGGGAGCACGACCGTCGGAGGCGTGAGCGCATCCACGCGCCGCGCCGCGGTGAATGCACTCGCGGAGATCTTCGAGAAGGTCGCGCCACGACTGGGGGCACGGCCGGATGAGCTGGAAGCGCTCGACGGAAAAGTGCAGGTGCAGGGCGATCCCGCGAGGTCCGTCACCTGGAAGCAGGCCGCGGCCTCGATCGGCGTGACCCCGCTGAGCGTTTCCGGGGAGAATCCGGGCGAGGGGAAGTTGATCGATTCGGGCGTGGGCGGGGTCCAGATGGCCGAGGTCGCGGTGGATCTCGAGACCGGAGTGGTGCGGGTCCTCAAGATGGTCGCGGTCCAGGACTGCGGCCTGATCATCGATCTGAAGACCGCGGAGAGCCAGGTGTACGGCGGGATGATCATGGGAATCGCGAACGCCCTCTGCGAGCAGAAGATCCACGATCCGGTCACCGGCAGGATGCTGAACGCGAACATGGATTTCTACAAGCTGCCCGGAATGGGCGACGTGGGCGAGCTGGTGGTCCACATGATGACCGGTCCGGGTCACGATGAGCGCGGGGTGATCGGGCTGGGCGAGCCTCCGGTGATCTCCCCCGGCGCCGCCATCTCGAACGCGGTGGCGAACGCCATCGGGACGAGGGTTCCGTATCTTCCGCTCACGCCCGATCGGGTTCTAACCGCGCTCGAATCGAAAGGAGGGACCGCCTGATGGATCCGTTCGAGTACGCGAGTCCCGCGACGACGCAAGAGGCGGTGGGATTGCTCGCTCAGAAGCCGGGAAGCGCCGCGGTGCTCGCGGGAGGGACCGACCTCCTGAGCCTGCTCAAGGACGGCATCGAGAAGCCGGGTCGTCTGGTGAGCCTGCGGGGGATCGCCGAGCTGCACGGGATCCGCGCGGGCGCCCAGGGGCTCCGCATCGGAGCTTCCGCCACGCTCGAAGACCTCGTGGAGAGCGCGCACGTGGCGTCGGCGTATCCTTCGCTGAAGCAGGCGGCGGAAGGGGTGGCGAGCCCGCAGATCCGCTCGATGGGCACCGTGGGCGGAGACCTCTGCCAGCGGCCTCGCTGCTGGTACTACCGGAGCGGGTTCGGTCTCCTGGCACAGCGGGAAGGATCGTCCATGGTGATCGAGGGAGACAATCGCTACCACGCGATTCTCGGAAACGCGGGCCCTGCATATTTCGTTCACGCTTCGAGCCTGGCTCCTGCGCTCATCGCGCTGGGCGCCAAGGTGCGCGTCGTCGGATCGAAGGGCCCGCGTGAGATCCCGCTGGAGACGCTGTACCGGATTCCGCGGCTCGCCTCCGAGAAGGAGCACACCCTCGCATCCGACGAGATCCTGACCGAGGTGATCGTCCCGCCCGCGGCCGGTACGAAGAATGCCAGCTACGAGATCCGCGAGAAGCAGTCGCTCGACTGGCCGCTGGCCGCAGCCGCGGTGGCGCTGCGGATCCAGGGTGGCGCGATCCGGTCGGCGCGGGTCGTTCTCGGGCACGTCGCCCCGATCCCGTGGGTTGCCTCCGACGCCGCGAAGTCCCTGGAAGGAGTCGCTCCCGGAGCGGCGGCCGCCGAGAAGGCCGGGGAGGCCGCGGTGCGCGGAGCGAAGTCCCTCGGGAAGAACGCGTACAAGATCCGGCTGGCGCGCACCGCGGTGAAGCGGGCGATCCTGCGCGCGCTGGGCGAGGAGGTGTGACGATGGAGACGCGCTCGGCCCACGGGTTCGATCTGTGCCGCAGGCTCCGCTTCAAGGGGATGTTCGTCGAGGCGGAGCCCGACCCCTCCGTACCGAACACGAGCGACGGGATGTTCTGGTGCACCCACACGATGAACTGCCTGGGACCGGATGGACAGGTCGCCGGTCGCGATCAGTGCGGCCCGGGCCGCGACTGCCACGAGTCGCGGTGAGGGACCGCGACGAAGGAAAATCCATGTACGTCACCGTTCGTTGCGCTGTGATCGCCTGCGGGCTGGTGCTCGCCGCGGGGGCGGCTCTCGCGCAGGAGGCGAAGGTCGAGAAGCTCGGCGCGCCTGCCGAGGGGACGTTCCCCGCGAGCCTCGCGGCGGCGCTCGGGCCCGAGGGAGTGCGCGTCGTGGTCGATGGGAAGCCTGTTGCCGATCTCTGGCTGGCCAAGAGCGTTCCCACGGAGAAGACCGAGAAGGCGAAGCTGGGTGTCGCCTACCCCGAGCTCCGCGAGGGCACGTTCGTCGGGATCGTGCGATTGGCCGCGCGCTGGACCGACTACAAGGCGAAGCCGGTCCCTCCCGGCGACTACACGATGCGCTACTCCGTGCTTCCTCAGGACGGCAACCACATGGGCGTCGCGGAGCACCGCGACTTCGTCCTGCTCACTCCGGTCGCCCAGGACTCCGACCCGGCTTCGTTCCCCGAACGGGCGAAGCTCTACGACCTGAGCCGGAAGGCGACCGGAACGAACCATCCCGCCGTGATGAGCCTGTTGCCGCCCGGCAAGGATGCACACTCCGCGGCGATTCGCGTCGCCGACGGGAAGATCGCCCTGACCACGATGGCCGGCTCGACGCCGCTCGTCCTGATCGTGCAGGGGCACTCGGACGCCGAAGGGTATTGACGGAGGCTCGCCTCGAGTCTCGCGATTCCGGTCGCCCGCACCGCCGGGCCCCGGGCTGATCGACGTGGCTGATTTCGGACGGATCATGAAACGTGCGTCGACCTCGGACAGGGAGGCAACCATGAGCGCGCGTCTTCGAATCGTCATTCCGATCCTGTCCGCCGCGGCCGCCATCGTGGCCGGCGTTGCGGTGGGCAGGGCTGAGGGCGATCCGGTCCCGGACGGCGTGGCCGCGGGCCAATGGATCGCCATCTCCGCGGAGGCTGGGATCGTCGTCGACTCGCACCCCGGGGTCGAGAAAACGGGCGGGGTCCGAGGGAGACTGATGGTGCGCCACAAAGGAGCGTGGCGACCGATGTACCTCGAGACCGCGCCGACCCGGCCGATGCCCGCCGGGAAGTGACGCCGCCGCGGACTGTTGACGCTCCGGGCGGACGACCACGCGCGACCTGTTGGTGGCTTGCCACCTCCTGGTGCAGGCCCACCGCAACGTCGACGTGGTGCACCGCATTCCGTTCGTTCTCCCCTGGGGAACTCAGGCGCGGGGCGGTGAGCGCGGAAGCGGAACCGGAGCCTCTTTCATTCCTCCCGCTCACGCTGTAGACTCGGCCCATACGCGTGGATTTTCGCAAGGAGGAAGAACATGTACGGATCCAAACTGTGTCTGGGTGTGGTCCTTCTCTCTCTCGCCATCGTCCCGGTTGCGGCGTCCGGGGATGCAAGGAACAAGATCCCGGCGGGCCAGGCCATTCTGTGGCCCGCGTCTCAGATGAAGTGGGAGCCCTTCACGCCGATTCCGGGGGCTTCGCAGGCGCGCCTCTGGGGCGATCCGAACGGGACCGAGCACGGGGTGCTCTATCGGTGGCCGGCCGGCTCCGGCGCTCCCCTGCACTGGCACACGCACGGCGATCACGGAGTCGTCGTCTCGGGAACCGTCAGCTTTACCACCGAAGGAAAAGCGGCCGTGGATCTGGGACCCGGTTCGTTCTTCTCGTTCGGAGGCGGGGTGAAGCACGTAACGAGCTGCAAGGCGGGCGCCGATTGCCTGTTCTTCGTGCACCGAGAGGGAAGATTCGACGCCACGATGGTCGAAACCCCGAAGAAGTGAGGGCGCGACCGGCGCGGCAAGAAACGCGGGGGAGGCAGTCGCCCTCCCCCGCACCACGGCTGGCAATCGCTACCCGAGCTTGATCACGGCGAACGCCGCGCCGCTCGGATCGCTCACGATCGAGAAGCGCCCGACGTTCGGGATGTCGGTGGGCGGGACGATGGTCTTCCCGCCCAGCCCCCGCGCCGTGCTCACCGTTCCATCGCAATCCGTCACCGCGATGTAGTTCATCCAGTGGGGCGGCATCGGTCCCCAGCTGGGGTCGATCGCAATCATGCCGCCGACGGCTTTCCCGCCGACCTGCCATTCCGTGTAGGACATGCCGGGGCCCAAGGGACTCGCCTTGGCGCTCCAACCGAGGAGGTCGGTGTAGAACCTCGCCGCAGCGGCGGTGTCCCGGGTCATCAATTCGCTCCAGCAAAAGGTGCTCGCTGCGCCGTTCCAGCGACCGGAGCCGGGATGCTGTCCTGCCTGGAACATCGAGATCATTGCGCCCTGCGGGTCCTGGATCACCGAGATCCGCCCGACGTCCGGGACGTTCGTGGGCTCCACGATCGCCCTCCCGCCCAGCGATTTCGCCCGCGCGGTGTCGGCATCGACGTCGTCCACGGCGACGTACGCCATCCAGTGGGGAGGAATCCCCGCGAGCTGCGGCCCCTCGAGCTCGTACATCCCGCCGAGGTCTTCGCCGTCGTGCCGGAACATGGTGTAGACCCCCATCTGTCCCATCGGGACGTCCAGGGTCGTCCACCCGAAGAGCGCTCCGTAGAACTTCTTCGAGCCGTCGATGTCGGTCGTGCCGAGCTCGTACCAACTGAACTCCCCGCGTGCCCAACGCGTCTGCGCCGTCATGCGACCCTCCTCCTGCGCCGCTTCCGCGGCGGGATGACCCGCTGCCCGCTGCGGGGCGATTGTACGACGGACCCCGGCGCTGGTTCTTTCCTTCCCGGCACTGTTGCGGGGTAGGCCAGCGGCCGTGGAGCCGCTATCTCGACGGCAAGACGACGACCGCCTGCGACGCGCCGACCAGGAGCAGCTCCATGCGACCGTCGCCGTCGAGGTCGATCGGACGTGGCGCGGACGAGGAGGATCCATGCCGCTCGATTCCGCCGCCCTCCGTGCCGATGGACACGGTCACGACGGCTTGCCCGCCTCCTTCGAACGGGATCGGCACGACCCAACGCGGCTTCGCCTCGACGAGATTGCGTCCTCCGCGCGCCGCGGCGGCTCCGGCGTGAAGCTCGAGCTTTCCGCCCGCGATCACCAGGAGGTCGGGGAGCCCCGTCCCGTCGAGGTCGAGCCCGTATCCGAGGACATCGCGGTCCGCCTCCTCGACATCGAACGAGGTGGAGCGAGCGCTTCGCTCGAACGTGCCGTCGGCTCGGCGAAGATAGGCGTCGAGCACGACCGTATCGTCCTTGAGCCCTTTCCAGTAAGCGAGCACGATGTCCTGTCGGCCGTCGCCGTCCACGTCGGCGGCCGTGAGGCGGGTCTCCTGCCAGAGGTTCGCGCCGGACTCGACCGCCAGCACGGGCGGCTTGCCGAGGCGCGTGCGATCGCTCTCGAGGAAGAAGACCCGCAGCAGCTTCTCGCCGAAGATGCTGAGCTTCCCGGCAGGCATGGTCGTCACCGCGAGCGCGGGGCGGCCGTCGAGCAGCACGTGGCTGCTCTCCAGCACCTTCTCGGGACCGGGGAGCTTCGCGAAGCACTCGACTCGGCGGTCGGGTTCGGCTGCGCCGGGGCGCACCACGATGCTGCGCAGCCGGTCCGGCCCCTGCGTCTGAGGGGCGGTCACCACCATGTCCAGGCCATCGGGGGCGGCGAGCCGCTCCGCGGCCAGGCCCGAGAGAGCGAGCCCCCACGAGGTCCGTTTCGCGGTGAGCGGCAGATCGGTCTCGAAGAGGGTTCGCCACGCGCCGTCCTGGGACGCAGCATGGGCACGGAGCGCGCCGAGCGTCATATCCAAGACTGCATCGGGCGTTCCGGCACCCATGCGCACCTTGCCGGGTTGCAGGGAACGCGGAGCTTGGCCGGTCGGATCTTCCGTTGCGGCTCGTTGCGTCGTCCAACCTCCGTCGTCGGCGCGCAGGATCCCGATGCCTTTCGGGGTCGCGATCAGGATCTCGTCGGCTCCGACGCCGTCGAGGTCGGCGGTCGCGATCTGACTCGCGTCTCCGGGAAGATCGTCGCGCAGGGTCACGAGGGCCCCCACGCCTGTCGTGTCCAGCCGGACGAGGCGCATCGGCTGCTTCGGCGCCTCCTTCACGGTGCGAGACTTCTCGGCGCAGATCTCCTCCTCCGCGGCTTCCGCTTTCGGGGGATCCTGCGAGGGCTTCCGCGGGGGTGCGACGAGCAGGAGGATCTCTCGACCGCCTCCGGACCGGCGCGGGGCGGCAGCGGCGACGATCCCGCCAGCGAGGGTAGCCTCGACGGAGCTCGCTCCTTCGTGACGACGCACCTGCACCGAATCCTCGGGGGGGCGTTCGGGCTTCGCTTCCTCGGCGCGCGCTCCCGACGCGAGGAGGCACGCAAGGGCCGGCGCGAGCAGGCTACGACCCCGCCGGATCATGGAGCGGCTCCGCTCAGGTACAGATCGAGGCGGATCGGAGACGTGACCCCCTCTTCCGGCGAGGGCAGGGGGCGGATCACCGACAGATCCGACCGGCCGTCGCCGTCGTAGTCCATCACCCGGACGAGGCCGATGTTCCGGGGCTCCTCCGCGATCTCGATGGCGAGGTCGGGCTTCGCCGCGTACCGGCAACCCGGCTGGCCACGGTGGATCGTGACCTGCTTCCCGCGCCCCAGGTGGATGAAGTCCGTGCGGCCGTCGCCGTCGAAGTCCCCTTCGAACTGGGCGAAGCGCCCCATCTCGAGGTTGTTGAGATCGAACTTCAGCTTCTCGGTGAGGTCGAGTCCCTCGACCCCGCGGAACCGGCCGTCCGCCCCCTGCGCGAAGACGTGGAACTCGACGCCGATGCTCACCGTCTTGGTCACCAGGACGCGCACCACCTGGAGCACGGAGAAGTCGAGAGTGACCGTCACCAGATCGAGCCGCCCGTCGCCGTCCAGGTCCTTGAAGCCGCCTTCGGTGAAGTCCGGCCAGCTCCCCCCGATGGGATACCCCTTGATGTCGAAGCGGTGGTACGGCTCGCGGTCCACGACGAGCCCCGCGCGGACGTGGTGGAGCTCGAGCACCGAGCGTGGCTCCTTGGCCTCCTTGAGCCCCTCGTCGCCGGTCTCTGTCTCCTTCCGGACGACGACCTCGGCGGAGCGGTCGCCGTCGAGATCGCCGACGAAAAGGATTTCCCCGTCGATCCGCGGCTCCTTCTTCTCCTTGCTCTTCTTCTTTTTTTCCCGTTGCGCTCCGTCGTTCGGCTTCTCCGGAGGGCGCGAGGGCGGCAAGCCGAAGCAACGCGGCGAAAGCGTGCGCGCCTCCTCGAAGCGACCTCCGCCCGAGCCGCGAAGCAGCGCCTCGCCGCCCGATCCGCCCTCGGCCGGGTGAACCAGCAGGTCGGGGAGAGAATCCCCGTCCAGATCGGAAACCTCGGGGAGGGGATAGGACCGCGAGGGCTGGGCGCCCGAGCGCGACACGTCTCCGGGGAGCTTCAGGCGCTGCACCGGCTCGGAGCCGAATCTGGAGCCGTTCCACAGATAGAGAGCGACCCCGTCCTTCGCGGGAACCAGGACGTCGGATCGCCCGTCACCGTCGAGGTCGTGCACGAAGCCCAGGTTCGAGAGGAGCACGCCGGAGCGCGCGAGAACCGGCGTCTCGCGGATCAGGGGCTCGAGCGTGAGAGCCTCCGCGCCGTCGCCCCTCTTCACGCGAAACGCGGCGATCCCCTCGTCGGTGAGGGCGAGGGCGGGAAGCCCTGGCCCTCCCGCCTCGACCGAGAGGACCGACATGGGAAGCGGCATCGGCTCGGCGAGTGGCCGGTAGCCTCCCTTTCCGTCGCCCAACCACACGCGCGCCTCGCGACGATCGAAGAGCGCCGGAACCACCTCGATCATCTGCACCATGTCCTCGACCCGGTCCTCCGTGATCTGCTCCCAGTGCGTGTGGGCGACGACGACGAGGAGGTCCAGGTTGCCGTCGCCGTCGAGGTCGGCGGGGACGACGGCGCTGGGCACTCCCGGAAGGTCGAGCGAGAGTGGGCGCAGAGCCAGTTCCCGCGGCGCGGCTCCGACACACCCCATCGCGATCGCCGCAAGGAGGAAGCGCAGAAGGGCGTGGGCTTCCGAGGTTCGCAGCTGCATCGTTTCACCCGGCGCTGGCGGAGCCTGCGGCCTCCGCGAGCACCATTCGGACCACGTCCGGGAGCGCGGCGTCGACGTCCTTCGAGAGGCCCAGCCCGGGCGCCAACGGCGAGACGACGGATATCGCGAACAGTACGACCTCCGGCGGATCCCCCAACAGGTGGAACGCGTCGATGAGATCCTTCAGACCGATGTCGTGAGCGGTGAGCGAGCGCGGGTAGTCCGTCGAGAAGCGCGGCGTGAGCCTACGGACGGTGCCGGGCCGGGCCCCGTCGGAAGCGGCATCGATCAGGACGATCCTCCCGGCCCTGCACATCGGCTCGAGCAGCGCGAAGGACCCGGTGCCTCCGTCGAGGCATTCCACCCCGTCCGGAACGCCGGCCTCCGCCACGCGGCGAACGGCCTCGACGCCGACGCCCTCGTCGCCCATCAGGAGATTGCCGATCCCCAGGATCAGCGTCGGATGGTCGCCGCTACTTGATCGCATCCTCCCGCTCGAACTTCCATCCTCCGACCATCGAGGAGGTCGTGCCGCGCCCCTCCACGTAGTCGTGGTAAAAGACCAGGTAAACGTGGACGATCGTGAACACGACGAAGAACCAGAGGAACGCGTGATGCCACTGGCGCACGGCGAAATCGCCGCCCATCAGCGGCACGACCCAGCCGAACATCCGCGGCAGGAGCGACTTGCTGAGCGCCGAGTACAGCGCGAAGCCGGTTACCGCCTGGAATAGAAACACGAGGAACGACGCGAAGTAGATGAGACCGGCCAGTGCGTTGTGCCCGATTGCGACCGGACGCTCGAACTTCGTCTGGGCGATGTCCACACGCAGCACGTCCACGATCTCGCGCCACTGGGTCCGCGTCCAGGGGATGAAGTTCTGCCAGCGCGCGTGCGCGTTGCCGACGAAGCCCCAGTAGATGCGCACGAGAAAATTGAAGAAGTAGACGAACGCGGCGACGAAGTGCAGGAACCGCACGGTGCCGAACCAGTACTGCTGGTAGGCCTCGTGCGAGTAGGTGATCGCCAGCGGCTTGCCGATGAGGAAGCCTGTGACGATGAGGACCGCGACACAGATCGCGTTCACCCAGTGGTAGAGCCGCACCGGCAGCTCCCACACGTAGATCCGCCGGTAGGCAACGACGTGCTGCTTGGTCATGGCGCCCTCCTCAGACCACCGTCAGGTCGTGCACGTGCCTGCCTTCCGGGTCGTACAGATGCACGGCGCAGGCGATGCACGGATCGAAGGAGTGGATCGTGCGCAGGATCTCGAGCGGCTGCTCGACGTTCGCCACCGGCGTTCCGATCAGGGCCTCCTCGTACGAGGACCGCTGTCCCTTGGCGTCCCGGGGCGAGGCGTTCCAGGTGCTGGGCACGACGAGCTGGTAGTTGTCGATCTGCCCGTCCTTGATGCGGATCCAGTGCGCCAGCGCACCCCGCGGCGCTTCGGAGAGTCCCACCCCTTCCGCGGTCGCGGGCCAGGTCGATGGGTCCCACTTCTCGGGTGTGAACGTTCGCACGTTGCCGGACCGGACGTTGGCGATCAGGTCGTCGTAGAAGCCCTGCATCCAGCGCGCCACGAGCTTCGTCTCGAGCCCCCGGGCGGCCGTGCGGCCGAGGGTCGAGAACAGGGCGGCGACGGGGACGTCGAGCTTGGCCAGCGCCTCGGTCACGACCTCCTTGACTTCCGCGTGGCCGTGCGCGAACGCCACGAGCAAGCGCGCCAGCGGGCCGACCTCCATCGGATGGTCCTTCCAGCGCGGGGTCTTGAGCCAGGAGTACTTGCCGGAGACGTCGAGGTTCTCGTACGGCGGCTTGGGCCCGGTGTAGTTGAACTCGGTCTCGCCCTGCCACGGATGGAGCCCGGCGGAATCGCCTTTGGAGTAGGAGTACCAGGAGTGGGCGATGTACTCCTTGATCTCCTCGGCGTCGCGGCCGTTGACCTCGTGGACCCGGCTCAGGTCCCGGTCGAGGATCGCCCCGCGGGGGAACTTGAACGACTCCGGCTGGCCGTAGCCGGCGGTGGGGAGGTCGCCGTAGGCGAGGTAGTTCTTCAGGCCGCCTCCGATCGCCGCCCAGTCCTTGTAGAACCCCGCCACGGCGATGAGGTCCGGCAGATACACCTGCTCCACGAACACGATCGCATCGCGGATGAGGCGAGCCACGTGGTTGAGCCGCTCGGTGTTGACGGCGTTGACCTCGTCGATGTTGAGCGAGCACGGAACCCCCCCCACCAGGTAGTTCGGATGGGGGTTCTTGCCGCCGAAGATCGTGTGGATCTTGACGATCTCCTTCTGCCACTCGAGTGCCTCCAGGTAGTGCGCGACGCCCAGCAGGTTCACCTCGGCCGGGAGCCGGTACTCCGGGTGCCCCCAGTAGCCGTTCGCGAAGATCCCCAGCTGGCCGCTCCCGGCGAACGTCTTCAACCGCGTCTGGATCGCAGCGAAGTAGGCGGGGGAGCTCTTGGGCCACGGCGAAATGGATTGGGCGATACGCGACGTCTCCGCCGGATCGGCGGAGAGCGCCTTGACGATGTCCACCCAGTCCAGCGCGTGGAGATGGTAGAAATGCACCACGTGGTCCTGCACGTACTGCGTGCAGAACATCAGGTTCCGGATCAGCTCGGCGTTCTGCGGGACGCTGATCCCCAGGGCGTCCTCGACCGCGCGGACGCTGGCGAGCGCATGGACCGTGGTGCAGACGCCGCACGCGCGCTCGGTGAAGGCCCACGCGTCGCGGGGATCGCGCCCCTTCAGGATCCGCTCGAACCCGCGAACCATGGTGCCGGCGCTGTAGGCATCGGTGATCCGGCCGTTCTCCACGACCGCCTCGATGCGCAGGTGTCCCTCGATGCGAGTGATCGGATCGACGACGACGCGTTTCATCGTGGCTCACCCCCTCCCGGCGCTCGCTCGCCGGTCTTGCCACCGCCCGCGGGCGGCTGCGGTTTCTCCGACTCGTCCATGTGCTCCGCGATCAGGCGGCGCTTGCGGATGTTGGTGCTCACAGCATGGGCCGCGACTCCCGCGGCGGCGACCACTCCCACCACCGTTCCCACGGTGTCCGCAGTGGACTCGATCCCGAAGCCGGGGAACGCGGCGAGGTGGCGGTAGAACGGCCCGTTGTCCCAGAAGTTCCGCTCGCTGCAGCCGATGCAGCCGTGCCCGGACTGGATCGGATAGCTGACGCCGCCGTTCCACTTCGTGACCGAGCACGCGTTGTAGGTGACCGGTCCGCGGCAGCCCATCTTGTAGAGGCAGTACCCGTTGCGGGCGTGCTCGTCGTCCCAGGCGTTCACGAACAGCCCGGCGTCGTAGTACGGCCTGCGATAGCAGGTATCGTGCACGCGACGGCCGTAGAACTCCTTCGGGCGGTTCTGGCCGTCCAGCTCGGGAGGATTCCGGAACACCAGGATGTGCGTCACCACGCCGAGCATCACCTCGGCGATAGGGGGGCATCCCGGCACGTTGATCACGGTCTTTTTGACCAGCTCGTGGATCGGGGTCGCGCCGGTCGGGTTCGGGCTGGCGGCCTGAATGCAGCCGTTCGAGGCGCAGCTCCCCCAGGCGATGATCGCGGCGGCCCCCGCCGCGGCTTCCTCCAGAATCTGCCGCGCCGTTCGTCCGGCGATGGTGCAGTAGATGCCTCCGTCGTTGACCGGGACGGAGCCCTCGACGAGGAGGAAGTACTGCCCCGCGTACTTCTGCATCGTGTCCTTCAGGCACTTCTCCGCCTGGAACCCGGCCGCCGCCTGCAGCGTCTCGGTGTAGTCCAGCGAGAGGACGTCCAGCAGCACGTCGGCGACGAGGGGGTGGGACGAGCGGATGAACGACTCGCTGCAGCACGTGCACTCCTGGAAGTGGAGCCACACGACCGGCGGGCGAGGTTTCTGCTCGAAAGCGGCAACGACGCTGCCGAGATGCGCCGCCTCGATCCCCGCGACCGCGGCGGCGTACGAGCAGAACTGGAGGAAGTCCCGACGCGAGTACCCCTTGGCCTGCATGACCTTCCAGATCGAGCGTTCGTGTTCGGTCATAGCCCCTCCCTGGATCGGAATCGAATGGTCCTGCGTTTCCCCTGCGCGACGCGCCGGGCATTCGTCCATGGCCACTGAGACGGTGGATCGGCGATGTCGTCGCCGCAGCCTCTGATCGGTAGGTCGCCAAGCCCACGCCAAAGTCGACGAGAACCGCCCACGAGAACCTCCCGTTCCCGCGAATCGGCGCGATCTTGCACGGACACACCTGCTCCGGTCAACCTCTTTTCTCCGGGCGCCAGGGGTCGGTCCGGCCCGCGCGCGAGATAACGGTTCCCGTTCGCTGCGCAGCGCGTCGCCTCGATTTCGCGCCCCGTGCGACTTCAAGGCCCGGGGCCGATTCAGACCCCTCCGGGCTCCGGAGGATCCTCCTAACAGGGCGGCGGCCGACTCGCAGCGCATCTGCGGAGCGCCGGACAGCGGCGCAAGCCTCCCCGCGCGTTGTCGCTCGTCCCCTCATGGGGTATATGTTGCCCGATGTCCGCGTTCAGAGGCTCGATCCTCCAGTTCAGGGGCGGGGGTCCGATCGACGAAGGCGCCGTCGTGGACTCCGGGGCGCACCGTCCCGCCGGCGACCTCACGTGGGACGCCTTCCTCGACGAGCATGCGGCGACGATTCTCGCCGCCATCCGCCCGTTCGCTCGGACGTACGACGAGCGGATGGACCTTTTCCTCTTCGTCTGCGCCGCCCTGCGCAGCGACGGGATGCGCCGCGTGCGGCGCTACCGGTATCGACCGGAGGCCCCGTGCAGGTTCTCCACGTACCTTGCCGTGGTCGTCCGCAATCTCGTCCTCGACCACGAGCGCGCGCGACGCGGCCGCTACCGGGCCTTCTCGAGCATGGCGAGGCTGGACGCGATCGATCGCCGGATCGTCGCCTACCGCTTTCGAGACGGGAGACCGCTCGACGAGGTCCGCGAGCGGCTGGAGAGGCGCCACGGTGTGCGGTTGGAGCCGCAGGAGCTCGCCGAGCGCGTGGCGCGGGTCGAGCGCTCCCTGTCTCCGAGCCAGCGCTGGCGGCTGCTGTCGCGGTGGACGTGGCGCCAGCCGACGATCCCCATCGATTGCGTCAGCGTCGTCGCCGAGCAGACTTCCCGGACGTTCGCGCTCGCGGCCTCGGGGCGGGACCCCGAGCGGAGCCTGGAGGAGCGACAGGCCGAGCGGGCATTCGCACGAGCCGTCGCCGGGCTGGCCCCCCGGCAGCAGCTCGTCCTGGCCGTCCGGTTTCGGGACGGCCTCGACGTCGGGACCGCGGCGAAGGCGATCGGGGTGTCCGGGGCGGAGATCGAGCGCACGACGCGCGACGCGCTGGCCGCGATCCGCTCCGCCCTCGGCGAGGCACGGATCACACGAGACGACCTGGAGGGAGCGTTCGGAGCGGGCTGGTCGTCCTGGGAGGCGCAGACGTGAGATCCGGCCCCGCACGCCATCCCGACGAGCTGACCACCGCGGCGTACCTCGACGGCACGCTGGGCGACGAGGCCGCAGGAGAGTTCGAGCGGCATCTGGCCCGATGCGCGGACTGCCGGGCGGGAGTGACGGAGCTTCGCATGACGGACGCCGGCGAGCCGGTTCCACCGGAGCTGCTCGCCATGGGCAAGGCGCAAGCGGCATCGCGCAGGGTTCCATCGACGCGAGTCGTCCTGGGGGGGGCCGCGGCAGCCGTCCTGGTGGCCGCCCTGATCGCCGGCCTTCATGGAGTACGCCAGGGCGCAGTCCCGGCTTCCGAGACGCAATACCGTGCGGGCGCGGGAGACGGCATGGTGTCCCTCGCACCCGCGGCCGGGACCGTGGCTCGGGAGAACGAGATCGCGTTCCGCTGGACTCCTCGTCCCGACGCCGATCGGTATCTCGTGACGTTGGTCAGCCCGGATGGGTCCACGCTCGCGACGCTCGAGGCGCGTCCTCCCATCACCGAGGCGGTCTGGCCGGTGCCGCCCGGAGCGCGACGACCGGCAGCTCTTCTCTGGAGGGTGCGCGCGATGCGGGGAGACCGATCCGTCGCGGAGACTCGCCTGATCGCCTTCGAGATCCGATGAACGGAGCGTTCGAACGCGTCGGCACCACGGCAACGCGCCTGAGTCTCGCATCGTTCGCCGGTTTGCTCGCAGCCTCGGTGTCGGCGGCGCTCCTGGTCCTTCCCTGCCTTGCGGGAGAGAAGCAGGCGGACGACCTGATCGAGCGGCTCCGACGCGCCCCGCCGAAGGAAGGCGCGCGGACGATCCACGCCCTGGTGCGCGCCGATCGCGCCGCCGCCTACGAGGCCATGCACCGCCTGGGGGCGCTCGGCGACGCGACCTCGCTGCGTCTTGCCGAGTCCCTGGCAGCGGCGTACGCGGACGTCTTCGGCGACCGGCGGCCCGCGGGCCGGATCGCGGTCTTCCGGGCGTGGACCCCCGAGGAGCGCGCGGAGCGGGCCGAGGCCGTCCAGCGGAAGAAGGCGGCGAAGGAGGACTACAGCGACGCGCGCCCCGAGAGCGCCCTCGAGAAATTCGAATCGGCCCTCGCCACGTTCGAGAGGATCGGTGACGAGCGCGAGGTGGCCTGGTGCACGAACGCCATTGCCGGCGTGAAGGTCAACATCTTCGGTGGCGAGAAGGCGATCGGCGCGCTGCGAGAGGCCCGGGACGTCGTGGAGCGCGTCGGGGATCTTCGACTCCTCTCGGTGGTCGAGAACAACCTGGGGGTCGCCTATCGCGCGGTCGGGGATCTCGACTCCGCGAGATCCGCCATCGAGCGGTCCCTGGTGCTGACCCGAGAGCTGGGAGACCGGGCGGAGGAGGGGAGATCCCTCGGGACCCTCGCGGTGATCGTGGGAGCCCAGGGGGATTCCGACGCAGAGTTGTCCCTCCACCAGCAGGCGACGGCGATCGCACGAGAAAGCGGCGACGCGGAGACCGAGGCGCTCGAGCGGCTCAACCTGTGTCGGCTCCATCGTGATCGCGGCAATCCGGCCGGTGCCGTCGCCGAGTGTCGCCGCGCGGCGGAGATCGCCCGGCGGGCCGGAGTCGCTTCCACGGAGGCAGACGCGTCCGCGTCCTTGTCGCTGGTCCTGCGCGAGCTGGGCCGCACGGAAGAAGGGCACAGGTGGCTGGAACGCGCGCGGAAGCTCGCGGCGAGCGCGGAGTCGGCCGACCTCCAGGCAACGGTCGCATGCATCCGGACCATGACGCTCGTGGAAGAGGGGAATGCGGAAGCGGCGATTCCAATCCTCGATGCGGAGGTTTCTTCGGTCCGGGCCTCCGGAGGTCTCGGTCTGCTCAGCATCATTCTCGAGTGCCGCGCGTCCGCGCTGTTCGATCTCGGCCGCTACGACGACGCAATGGTCGATCTGCGCGCGGCCGTCGAGGCGGCGACGCAGTCATCCGATCTGTCCCTGCTGGCGTGGCGGCGCTACTACCTGGGAGCGAACCTCGCCCTTCTGGGAGACTTCCCCGAGGCTCTCGCGGAGCTCGAGTCCGCCTCGTCGCTCCTCGGGAAGACGAAGAGCGAGCTGGGACGTTGCCGGGTGCTTCGCAGCCTGGGTTTCGTCCGAGAGCGCTCGGGAGACCGCGAGGAAGCTCGGAAGGCGCTGGAGGAAGCGCTCCGGTGCTCCACCGAGACCGGGCAGGCGGTGGACCGGGCCACGAGCCTGATCGACCTGGCGAATCTCGACCTGCGAGTGGGAGCCGCCGGGGCGGAGGCAGCCGTGTCGAGACTCGAAGTGGCCGCGACGCTCTACCACGAGCAAAGGAACCCCGCCGGGTGGACGGAGTGCGAGCTCCTCGCGGCCCATGCCCATCTCCTCTCCGGCAACCTGCCCGCGGCGAGGGGCCTGCTGGATCGGCTCGCTCCCCTGGGTCCGACGAAGCGGGGCGCGAGCAACGAATGGCGGTACCAATTCCTGAGCGCGCGTCTGTCGGCTCTCGAGGGCGACCGCGCAGGTGCGATCCGACGTTGCGAGCGCGCCGTGGCCGAGGTCGAGCGGGCCCGCAGCGGCGTGCGGCGTCCGCCCTGGCGGGCCGCGATTCTGGACGACCGGATCGAGCCGTATCGGGAACTGGTCCGTCTCTACCTGGACAACGGCGAGGTCGAGAACGCGTACCGCGTCGCGAGGCTCGGCAAGGCACGGGACTTCGCGCAGAAGCTCGTCCCCCCCTCCTTCGAAGACGACGCCGGCACGCGGGGCGGGGAGCCCATCCCGCCGTGGTCGCTCCCCGTCGTCCCCTCGTCTCAGCTCCGCGCGGTTCTTCGCGATCGAGAGGTCCTGGTCGACTACTTCGTTCTGAACGACCGCGTCGTGGCGTTCGTCGCCAGACGCGACGGATTGAAGGCACGGCGATTGACCGCCCCCCCTGCCGTCGTTCGGGAAATCGCCGACCTGGCCCGGTACCCCGGTCGGCCCGACCCCGCCGACGCTCCGGTGACCGCCGCGTGGCGCCAGGCGATGACTCGCCTCGGTGCTGCTCTTCTGGATCCCCTGGCCACGGATCTCGCGAACGCCGACGAGGTGCTGGTGGTCGCCAACGAGTGGCTCCACTCCGTCCCCTTCCCGGCCCTCCGGTTCGACGGGCGGCCGATGATCGAGGGACGGAACGTCTCCCTCCTGCCCGCGGCCGAGGCGCTCTTCTCTCGACGCCGCGCGGGATCGTCCGCGCGCGGGATGGTGGCTCTCGGCGACCCGGACATCGGCGGCAGGGGCACCCGGCTTCCCGGCGCCGCGGCCGAAGTCCTCCGCGTGGCCGCGCTCGTGCCGGGCGCCGCGTGGACCCGCACCGGCGCGGAGGCGACGGAGACTGCCTACCGGGCGCGCGCACCCTCGAGCGAGTGGATCCACCTGGCGGCTCACGGGCGAACCGATCGCTTGACCCCATCACGTTCCCGGATCGAGCTGGCCTCCGACGGCGGCACGGATGGCGGACTCACCGCCGAGGAGATCGCTGCGCGCCCGATCGCGGCAAGGCTGGTGGTCCTCAGCGGCTGCGACACGGGGGCCGATGTCGGCCTGACCGGCGGGGACGCCCCGGGCGACGAGCGGGAGGGGCTCGTCCGCGCCTTTCTGAAGGCGGGTGCGAGCTCCGTGGTCGCATCCCTGTGGGAGATGGACGATGCCACGTCGGCGGACGTGCTTCCCGAGCTCTACCGGAAGCTCTCTCCGGACCTGCGGCCGGCGGCGGCGCTGGGACGGCTCCAGCGCGCGATGCTGCGCGGAGAGGTTCGCGGCGCGGACGGCCGAGCTCTCGACCACCCATTCTACTGGGCGGGACTGACCGTCTACGGGGCGGGTCGCTGACCTGCCTTCCTTCCGGAGCGGTTTCTTCAGCGGCTCCTCGATTCCTGTCCGTTCCATCTATCTACGTGAGGGACAGGTGTCGGCGGGGGGCTCGGGCGCCCTCGTTCTCGAGTCCCGCCGGCAGAAGAAAGGAGCAGCGATGAGGAACTCCGCGGGAATCCGAAGCTGGTCTGGCCGAGTCCTGGGCATCACGCTCTGCGGCTTGCTGTCGGCGCTGGAGCCTGCCGGTGCGATGCCGCGGCAATTCCCGGTCGAGGAGAGCCCAGGCGACGGGGCGATCCTCCTCGAGGAGCCGGAGTACCCCGAGGCCGTGTGCACCGACCTCTGCGCCGAGCCGTCGAGCGGTCTGTTCACCGACAAGATGGGCCTGACGACCACGACGACGGTGAGTCTGGGGTGCTCGTACGCCCCCTGCGTCACGCAGGTGGTGCAGGTTCGGGTCACCGTCGACGACACGACGAAAGGGTGGGTACGCGGCCCCTACGACGACTTCTTCAAGAACAGCGTGACGCTCTGGTTCTACCCCGGAGACGTCACGTCGCTAACCCTCGAGATCCAGGGGAAGGACGACCACGTGTCTCGCTCCGACGCGCCCTACAGCGTGATCCTGGACGCGATCTCGGCCGATCCTCATTTCAACGGCAAACGCAAGGTCGTGTCCGTGCACAACGTGGATCGGACCGACTACAACGCGTGCGTTCCCGACGTCGAATGCTCCTTCTTCGGACTGGGGCCGAGCTCGGACCACCTCTACGTTCGTGCGTCGAACATGCCGAACGGGGAGTACTGGAACGACTTCCCGACCACGAACCACATCGAAGGGGTGGCGCGACTGAAGAACGACCCGTACGTGGCCATGACCGGGACGGGACAGGGCGACTCGCATCTCTTCCTTGCCCGGCTGCCGGAAATGCAGATCAACACCGGATGCTGGACGCCCAACTACCCGCCGGCGCCCGACAACGGCATCGTCAACTTCCCGAGTCACTTCATCATCGACCCGCTCCACAATTACAAGCATGCCGGAGCGCTCAGCGTGTTCGGGGACTTCGCCGCCATCCCGCTCGAGGCCCCGAGCAGCACCGTCTGGCCGCGCTCTCGCGTGGCGTTCTTCGACCTGAGCGACCCGGCTGCGCCCGCGCTCCAGTCGGCCCAGATCCTCCGCCCGGAGTACACGAAGGCGGGGGCCGCAGGTGTCGCCAAGCTTCAGGACGGCCGGTACGTCGTCGCGGTGCAGAGCGACTGTCCGGCGGAGATCCAGTTCTACGTCTCCGACGGCACGCCGATCGTCGGGAACCCGACGTTCACGAAAACCTACGCGTACTCGACCTACAACTACCCGGAGGATTTCCCGAGCTGCAGCACGCCGGTCGGCTTCGGTCAGATCCAGAACGTGAACCTCGTTCAGCAGTGCGGCAGCGAGGGACTCTACATGATCGTGACCTGGGTGACGCAGACGGTCCCCGAGGGCACGAACCGGGCACGCCTCTATCTCGTCCAACCGCGGGCCGCGGGAAACTGGATGGGCTCGCTTCTCGTGACCCGGGTCGGGACGATCAACCTGCCGCAGGACAGCTTCTATAGCTTCGCCGCCGCGGGAGGAACCTACGTGACGGCGGACGGGCAGCTGAGCCTGTACGGGACGAACGCCAACCGCGGGACCGATCCGGCGCAAGGGGCGATCATCCCCATGATCCAGTTCTGCGCCCTCGATACACCGACCAGTCTGCTCGCCTCGCAGGGCACGTTCGCCGACAGGGTCCGGCTCTCCTGGACGGCAGTCGCCGGGGCTTCCTCGTACCGACTTCTCCGGAACGGCGTCCAGATTGCGAACCCGGTGTCGGCATCGTACGACGACCTCTCCCCAGGCTGCGGCCAGTTCACCTACACGGTGCAGGCCCTCAACTGCAACGGCCAGGCCTCCGGCGCGTCCGCGAGCGCGGTGGGATGGATCTCGGCCACACCGCCGGACAATATCCCGTTCGGGCCGCCCCTGGTCTCTCCTGCCGACGGCGCGCGCGTCACGCCCCCCGTCGTCGCACTGGACTGGGATGGCGTCTGTCTCGCCCAGACCTACTCGCTGGAGGTCGCGACATCGCCGTCGTTCGCGCCGGGAACGATCGTCTACGCGGCCGACGGATACCCGAGCACGCAGACGTTCGGCTGGGCTCCGATCGCCCTCGGGGCTCAGTACTACTGGCACGTGCGCGCGGTCACTGCCCAGGGGGTGCTGGGAAACTGGAGCGTCACGCGATCCTTCCACACCCTGGTTCCCACGGTTCCCGTCGATCTCGAGGCGGGCTACGGACACAGCGTCTCCGTGCACGCGGATGGGACGGTGTGGGCCTGGGGAATGAACACGATGGGCCAGCTCGCCGACGGGACGACGACGAACCGGAACGCTCCTGTCCGGGCCGGCTCTTTGACGAATGTCGTCGCCGTGGCGGCCGGCATCTTCCACACGGCCGCGCTCCGACAGGACGGGACGGTCTGGACGTGGGGCGGCAACACCGACGGCCAGCTCGGCGACGGGACCACGACTCCCCGGAGCGTGCCGGCCGCGGTTTCGGGTCTCACGGGGATCGTTGCGCTCGCCTCGGGCGCAAACTTCACGCTCGCGCTCGAGAACGACGGAACCGTCTGGTCGTGGGGGGACAACTCGGTCGGCCAGCTCGGCGACGGAACGACGGTGGACCGGCCCACGGCGGTTCGGGTGACAGGGCTGTCCGAGGTGGCCTCCATCGGTGCGGGTTACTTGCACGCCGCCGCGATCAAGAGCGACGGCAGCGTCTGGACCTGGGGATCGAACGTGATGGGTCAGCTCGGGAACGGCGGGCAAACGAATCGGTCCGTCGCGGGGGTGGTTCCGGGGCTCGCTGGGGCGGTCAGGGTTTCCGGCGGCGGGTACTTCACTCTGGCGCTACTCCAGGACGGAACGGTCCGGGCGTGGGGCCACAACTACCATGGACAGCTCGGCGACGGGACGGACACGACGCGGACGACCCCGGTCCCCGTCGCTCAACTCTCCGGGGTGACCTCCGTTGCGGCGGGGGCCGCCTTCAGCCTCGCGGTCCGATCCGATGGAACGGTCTGGAGCTGGGGGCAGAACGTGGCCGGACAGCTGGGCGACGGGACGACGACGAACCGAAGCACCCCGGCGCAAGTCGCCGGTCTTTCCGGTGTGACGTCGGTCGCGGCAGGCGAGGACCATTCGCTGGCAAGGAAGTCGAACGGGCAGATCTTCGGCTGGGGCAGCAACGCCTACGGCCAGGTCGGATCGGGACCCTCACCGCAGCGAACGCCGGTTTTCGTCAGCGACCAGTCGACGACGCCGCCCCTGGGTCTGATGTACCCGACGGGGGGCGAGCAGTGGCAGCCCGGAACGCCGCAGCTCGTGAGGTGGACCGGTGCCGGTCCGATCAACGTGCAGATGTCCCATGACGGCGGAACGACCTGGTCGACCGTCGCGAGCTCGACGAGCCTTCAGGACGTCCCGATTCAGGTGCCTTCGGGCTGGACGACGGCCCGGGGTCACGTGCGGATCGTCCGCGTCGGGTCGCCTCCGTCGACGGCGCAGACCGGGTCCTATCTGCGGATCTTCGCGGCGCAACAGCACCCGTGGCTCGCGACGACCGTGGACGGCTCTCCCGGGGTTGCCGGCGAGCTCGCCTCGATGGCCCTCGATCCATGGGGCCGCGCCTCGATCGCCTACTTCGATCGGACCCATGGCGTCCTGAAGTTCGCACGTCGCCACACCTCGCCCGACGGAACCATGGAGTGGTGGACCGAGACCGTGGACGGAGCCGTCACGAGCGGCTGGTTCCCTTCGCTGGTCTTCGGGTCCGACGGGAACGCACACATCAGCTACGTGGATGGGACGCGTCTCGAGGTCCGGTACGCCCGCAGGGTTGGCCACGGTTGGCAGACCGAGGACGTGACCGGCGTGGGCTGCACGCTCAAGACGTCGCTCGCGCTCGATAGCCAGGGTCAGCCCTTCATTGCGCTCGCCGACTGCAATTCCACTCGCGTCCGCCTGCTCGCGAAGGCCCCGTCCTGGGTGGAGGTGCAGGCAGTCGATGGTGCGAGCCCCTCTCTGAGAATCCACGACGACCACCCCTCGATCTCGTTCTTCCTTCACAACACGAATCCCACCGAGCTGCACTACCTTCGCTCATCGGGGCCGTACGGGTACTGGACGTGGACCAACGAAGCCATCCCGAACACGGCGGGCGCCGATGTCAGCTCTCTCGCCATCGATTCCGCGGGCACTCCGCGGATCAGCTTCTACTCGACGACCACGAGGAGCCTGCGGATGGCGAAGAAGACGGGCGGCGTCTGGAGCGTCGAGACCGTCGACGCGTCGACGGGAGACAACGGAGCGGGCAACTCGATCGCTCTGGACAGTCTGGGACGTCCGCGCATCAGCTACCTCGCCAACGGTCTGCCGAAGGTCGCAGAGTGGGACGGCAGCGCCTGGCGCTTCGACGTGGCGGACGGCGCCGTCGAGGCGACGAGCACGACGTCGCTCGCGGCGGACGATGCGGGCAACCTCCGGATCGCCTACTTCGATGCTGCCAACGGAAACCCGAAGTACGCGATCTCCCAGCCGGACGTCGCCGCTCCCGCGACCCCGACGCTGATTGGGGCGGCAGGAAAGACGACGGCCGTGTTGACGTGGTCGGGTACCGGCGACGACGGCGCGTCGGGAATCCCCTGGAACGCCGAGGTTCGAATCTCGGGCCAGCCGATCGACGAGTTGAGCTTTCCGTACGCTACCGTGATTCAGTCGAACGTCTCCCCGGAGTCTCCGGATGGCTGCGCGAGCGCCGCAAGCCTGAACCCGTGCTCCCCCTACTACTTCGCGATTCGGGTCGTGGACGATGTCGGGAACGACGCTCCTCTGGCAACCTCAATGGTCGTGACCCGGTGCAGCGGATCGCTGGAGTTCACCTGTCCGTAGTCGCAGAGCGAGACCATGGCCGGCGCCTGTCTTCTCCGGGGGCGGCCCACGGCGATGGCGAGGGAGCCTCGACGCGGCTCCCTCCGTCTCGGGATCGAGATCGGGCGCCGGCACCTGCGCGCCGGCGCTCGATCCGATCGGCCCCGAAACGGGCCGGGATCAGTGCACGACGCGCAGGAACAGCTCGTCTACCGACACCGTGTCGAGGAGCTGGTTGCCCGGAGTTCGATCGGTATCGACGACACGGACGGTGACCGTTCCGGACACGGCGGTCGAGAACATCCCCGCAAGGTCCGCGTCGCCGTCCGCGAGCGGCAGGCTCGTCATCGACAGCCGGTTGAACGTGGTCCCGTTCGTCGACCACTCGAAGGCGAAGTCGTCGCCGTCGCTGCTCGCGGTCCGGAATCCCTCCGCGTGCAGCTCGACGCGGCGACCGGCCGGCACCGCGAAGGTCCACTTGTGCTCCAGCCGGCTGTACCGCGAGGAGCCGCCGCCGGAGGAGAGCACCTCCCGGATCGATTGGACCTGATCGTCCGAGGTGAGCGTCCTCGAATAGGATCCGTTCACGGTGCCGTAGACCTTCGTGTCCGAGCTGGCGTGCACGTCGGTGTGAGATGCTCCGATGCAGGCTCCCGGTCTCCCGTTGACCCTCTCCGCCTCCGCCGAAGTGTACCCGAGCGGGCCGGAGCCGCAGTCGAAGTTCTGGGCCTGAATCAGGTAGAAGAACCCCTGCCCGGCCGGTGGATTCTCCGCATCCGCGTGCGAGCGCACGAGGACACCCGTCGCCACGCAGTCCCCGTACGACGACGGGGCGAGCGAGGCGATGGTTCCCCTGGTGATGGAATACGCGTCGTCCTCGACACCCGACTGCATCCAGGTCAAGCGTGAGCGTTCCACCTGCGCCCTTCTGCGCGAGGACTCCCGTCACGTCGCCCGGACGCCGGTCGCCCGGGTCCTGCGGCTGGCAGTCGCACGCGTCGCCCGCGCCGTCACCGTCGGCGTCCTGCTGCGATGGATTCGAGATGGAGGGGCAGACGTCGCAGAGGTCGCCGATTCCGTCCCCGTCCTGGTCTCGCTGGGCGTGGTTGAAGACAGTCGGGCAGTTGTCCGCGTTGCCGCACGCGCGGTCGCCGTCCCGATCGTTCTGCGGGTCCAGCGGACAGCCGTCGCAGGCATCGCCGATCCCGTCGGCGTCGGCGTCGAGCTGGCCGGGGTTCGCCACGAGCGGGCAGTTGTCCACGTTGCCGCAGAGCCCGTCGTGGTCCACGTCGTTGTCCGGAGAAAGAGGACAGGGATCGCACGCGCTGCCCAGGCCGTCCCCGTCGGGATCTGCCTGGTCGGCGTTGGGGACGGTCGGGCAGTTGTCGCACGCATCGCCCCGGCCATCGCCGTCGCCGTCCTGCTGGCCAGGGTTCGCGACCGTCGGGCAGTTGTCAATGTTCGCGCAACGCCCGTCCCGGTCGGCGTCGTTGGCCGCGTCGAACGGGCACGTGTCGCAGGCATCGCCGATGCCGTCGGCGTCGGCGTCCGCCTGCGTGGGGTTGTAGACGAGCGGGCAGTTGTCGATGTTGCCGCAGACGGTGTCGCCATCGGCGTCGTTTCCGGCATCGAGCGGGCAGGGATCGCAGACGTCACCGATCCCGTCGCCGTCCGAGTCCGTCTGGCTCGGATTCGACGCGCGCGGGCAGTTGTCCTGTGTGTCCGGAACGCCGTCCCCATCGTCGTCGGCGTCGCAGAGGTCACCGAGCCCATCTTGGTCCAGATCGTCCTGGAGCGGATTCGGGACGTCCGGGCAGTTGTCGGAAACGTTCGGGACCCCGTCCGAGTCGTCATCGGCGTTCACGCACTCGCCGGAGGTCGCAGCGTACGCCTGCACGGCTGCCGTCGTCGGCATCACCAGAACGGCGCCTGGCTGCGCCAGCGCCGTGTCCGTCGCTCCCTGGACCACGGGGGGTGGGGATGCAAGCCCGGTCACGCTCTGGCTGATCCTGCACGGCGACTCGGTCAGGCCCGAGTCGTCCGTGCGGGCGATCCACAGATCCGCGTCGTGCCCCGCGGGGACGAGCGACGAAGTCGTTCCGCCCAGCACGTACCCTCCGCCGGGCACGGGGCGGAACTGTGCCACCCCGCCGCGGTCGTAGGCCCGCGACCACTCCTCGTTCGCGGAAGCGTCCAGCTTGACGACCACGGAGCCGTACGAGGTCTGCGTGGATACCGCGACGACGTAGCCGGCGTCCGGCGTGCGCCACAGGGACTGTGCCCAGCTCGGCGTCGCCAGACGACGCTTCCAGATCGCCGTTCCGGCTGCGTCCAGCCCGACCAGATCCGTCGCCGAGCTCGTACCGTAGGAGATGGACACCAGAGCGACGGCGCCTCCTGCCGGACCCTCGACCACACGGAGCTGGTTTCCGTGGTGACTCCCGCTGCTGAATCGCTTCCCCCAGACGATCGCACCGGAGCCGTCGAGCTTCAGGATGAGCGGATCGAGCCACCAGGTGACGATGTCCGAGACGCGTCGCTCGCCCGCGAGCAGAAGTCCTCCGTCCGAGGTCGGGACCAGCGACTGGAGCGTCCACGGCTGGCTCGCGATCTCGTACCGCTTTTGCCACACCACGCCGCCCGAGTCGTCGAGCCTCAGCACCACGCCGTTGTCCCCGGAGGTCATGCCGAGCCAGAAGCCGCCTCCGGCCGCCGGCTCGATCCCGGCGGCATAGTCGGAACCGGCCGCTCCGTAGGCCTTCTGCCAGACGACTCCACCCGCGGCGTCGAGCTTCACGATCCAGACATCGATCCAGCCCGCCCCGAACGACTGGGTCGTGGCCAGCAGGACGTAGCCTCCTCCCGCGACCTGCCGGATCGCCTTCGGAGATTCGTAGCCCGAGCCGCCGAGCCGCTTCTGCCATTGGACCGCGCCCGTCGAGTCGAGCTTCAGGACCACTAGGTCTCCGCCCACCGACCCGAGGACGACGAAGCCTCCATCGGCAGTCGGCTCCGCGAAACCGGCCTCCTCGCGCTGACTCGTCCCGTAGTTGCGCGCCCAGGTGGAGCAGCCGAGTCCGCCTCCTCCCGGGTCGCTCGGGCACGTGTCGCAGGCATCGCCGATGCCGTCGGCGTCGGCGTCCGCCTGCGTGGGGTTGTAGACCAGCGGGCAGTTGTCGAGGTTGCCGCACACCGTGTCGCCGTCCGCGTCGTTCCCGGCATCGAGCGGGCAGGGATCGCAGGCGTCGCCGGCCCCGTCCGCGTCGGCGTCCGCCTGGCTCGAGTTCGACACCAGCGGGCAGTTGTCCTGTGTGTCCGGAACGCCGTCCCCATCGTCGTCGGCGTCGCAGAGGTCACCGAGCCCATCTTGGTCCAGATCGTCCTGGAGCGGATTCGGGACGTCCGGGCAGTTGTCGGAAACGTTCGGGACCCCGTCCGAGTCGTCATCGGCGTTCACGCACTCGCCGGAGGTCGCAGCGTACGCCTGCACGGCTGCCGTCGTCGGCATCACCAGAACGGCGCCTGGCTGCGCCAGCGCCGTGTCCGTGGCTCCCTGGACCACGGGGGGTGGGGATGCAAGCCCGGTCACGCTCTGGCTGATCCGGCACGGCGACTCGGTCAGGCCCGAGTCGTCCGTGCGGGCGATCCACAGATCCGCGTCGTGCCCCGCGGGGACGAGCGACGAAGTCGTTCCGCCCAGCACGTACCCTCCGCCGGGCACGGGGCGGAACTGTGCCACCCCGCCGCGGTCGTAGGCCCGCGACCACTCCTCGTTCGCGGAAGCGTCCAGCTTGACGACCACGGAGCCGTACGAGGTCTGCGTGGATACCGCGACGACGTAGCCGGCGTCCGGCGTGCGCCACAGGGACTGTGCCCAGCTCGGCGTCGCCAGACGACGCTTCCAGATCGCCGTTCCGGCTGCGTCCAGCCCGACCAGATCCGTCGCCGAGCTCGTACCGTAGGAGATGGACACCAGAGCGACGGCGCCTCCTGCCGGACCCTCGACCACACGGAGCTGGTTTCCGTGGTGACTCCCGCTGCTGAATCGCTTCCCCCAGACGATCGCACCGGAGCCGTCGAGCTTCAGGATGAGCGGATCGAGCCACCAGGTGACGATGTCCGAGACGCGTCGCTCGCCCGCGAGCAGAAGTCCTCCGTCCGAGGTCGGGACCAGCGACTGGAGCGTCCACGGCTGGCTCGCGATCTCGTACCGCTTTTGCCACACCACGCCGCCCGAGTCGTCGAGCCTCAGTACCACGCCGTTGTCCCCGGAGGTCATGCCGAGCCAGAAGCCGCCTCCGGCCGCCGGCTCGATCCCGGCGGCATAGTCGGCACCGGCCGCTCCGTACGCCTTCTGCCAGACGACTCCACCCGCGGCGTCGAGCTTCACGATCCAGACATCGATCCAGCCCGCCCCGAACGACTGGGTTGTGGCCAGCAGGACGTAGCCTCCTCCCGCGACCTCCCGGATCGCCTTCGGAGTTCGTAGCCCGAGCCGCCGAGCCGCTTCTGCCATTGGACCGCCCCCGTCGAGTCGAGCTTCAGGACCACTAGGTCTCCGTCCACCGACCCGAGGACGACGAAGCCTCCATCGGCAGTCGGCTCCGCGAAATCGGCCTCCTCGCGCTGACTCGTCCCGTAGTTGCGCGCCCAGGTGGAGCAGGGAGCGGTGTCGCCGGTCAGCGAGACGTCGTATCCGCGGTCCGCGCCGAAACTCGCGTCGGCCTGACGCACCCGCACCCGATAGACACCATCGGACGTCGGGCTCCAATCGATCCGCGATGCCAGCCCGCCGCCGCCGTTGTCGTCGAGCGCGAGGGGGCCGAGGCAGGACGGGTCGTGGATTTCAAGGACGGTGTCCGCGAGGGGGCCGAGCCCGGAAGTCCGGATGGTGTAGCTCCGCCCGGCGCAGGCGTGGAAGACCAGCCAGTCCTCGGCGTCGTCGCAGAAATCGCGACTCTGGATCGAGCCGCCGCCGAGGCCGACGGTTGCGGCGGAGCAGGCGTCGTCCTGTTCGAACGGATCCGGAGTGCAGGACTGGGCGGACGCCCTCCCGGTGGGAGCGAGGGCGAGCAGCACCGAGACGACCGCAGCGATGACGAGGCGAGGGCTCATGACACCACCTCCAGGAAAGAGCAGCATTCTCAGAGGTTGAATACGCCGATTCCGAGTGAGTTGCAATCCCCGAACTCCTACCGAAAACCTCCGAAACCAGGGACTTCGAGCCGACTCGGGCCGGCCACGGGGAGCCGACCGACCTCGGCATGCTCCCTCACTTCTCGATCCCGACCTCGACGAGGACGGGATCGAGCAGGCGAGAGATCTCGGCCGGCGCCAGCCCCACGAGGAATCCCCGCGCTCCGCCGTTCACGTAGATCCTCGGGAGATCGAGGATCGTCCGCTCCAGGTAGACCGGGAGGCGCTTCCGGGTCCCGAACGGGGAGGTTCCCCCGACGAGGTAGCCCGTGTGGCGCGAGGCAATCTCGGGGCGGCACGGTGCGATCGACTTGCATCCGAGAACCCTCGCGAGGGCCTTCGTGCTCACCTCGCGATTGCCGTGCATGAGGACGAGCAGGGGATTCCCGTCCCCGTCCTCCATCACGATCGTCTTGATCACCTGGTGCTCCGGGACGCCGAGCTCCCGCGCCGAGACGCGCGTGCCGCCGCGATCCTCGTACCGGTAGAGGTGAGCCGTGTACGCGACCCCGTGCTCGTTGAGGAATCGGGTCGCGAGGGTCGTGGGCGGCCTCGTCACGGTCCCATCCTGCGATCGCCGGCGATGCGTGCCCGCCGATCACCCGATCAAGGACATGGGGTCAGGACCTGCGCGGGCGCGCACTGCTGGCCCGGCGCGGCGGCGGGTCGCTCGACTCCGTCGCCATCGGTGCCGTACGACCCTTCGGTGGAAGCTCGAGTCGGGACCACGAGGTAGTACGCGTCAGTCGCGGCCGGATGGACGTCCTCCGCCCGATCCGAGCCCAGGTCGTCGCACGACCTCATGACGTGGCTGTAGAAGCTGCCGAGGAGACCCTCGTAGATCGCATAGTTGGTTGCCGCGGGCGAGCAGCTCGGAGTCCACGTGAGCCTCAGGTCGCCGGGGACGACCGATCGGTCGACGCGCAGGGTCTCGACGGCTCCGGCGCCGGCGGGAATCCCCAGCGTACCGTCGAGCCGGACGTTCTGCCCGTACACGTCGGTCGTCGGGTTCCGCTCGTCCTCCCACACCAGCTTGGCGACACCATCCGGGCCCATCGTCACCGGATAGCGGGCCTTCCCTCCCGGCGCGGAGGAGACCACGACGACCGATCCGGGCCACACCTGCGCTCCGGTCGAGCTGACCCGCATTCCGATGAGACGATCGACGCCTCCCGGCTGGTCGGTCAGGAAGACCATCGCGCCGTCCGCAGCGGGGACGCTGCGCGGGAACGACTTGTACTGCGTGCTCACCGGGAGGAGTACGACGCCGCCCGGTGCCCACATTCGCGCGCCCGAGGGCGAGAGCTTCTGGCCGTAGATCCCCCACTGGGACTGCAAGCTGTTCCGCTCGTTCCAGAAGACGAAGGACTCTCCCGTCGCCGGCAGATACGACAGGGTTGGGTCGAGGTGATGCATTCCGGCGGTCGTGGACACCGAGGCTCCCTCGTGAGGGAAGAGCTCGACGCCGCTCGAGTCCAGGTGCTGCACGAACGAGTTGTAGAAGGAGCCGTCGCTTCGGTGCCACAGCAGCAGCGCGCCGCCCGCGCCGTCGGCCTGGATGTCCGGGCCGTAGCCCAGGGGGAGCGAGAACAGGTCGTACACCTCCACTGGCGCGGGCCAGAGCGGCGAGCCCGTCGCCGAGAATTTCTGTGCGCGCAGGTACCGGCGGCTGAGGAAGCTCCGGATGTCCCGCAGCCAGCAAAGGGTCACGCTGCCGTCGTCGGAAGGCGCGATGGCGACGAACGCCGGATCCTTTCCGGCTTCGCTCACAACCGAAGCGCCGCCGCTCGCGAGACGGGGAACTCCCGCCGGGGAGAGCCGCTGCATCCGGATGTCGCCGTCTCCGGAGTCCGGATCGCGCTGCCAGACGAAGACGAAGTCGCCGTCCGAGGCCTCCGCGACCTGCGGCCGCGGCTCGAAGTCCGGGTTGTCCGACAGGGTGACTCCGTCCGGTCCCCACAGGGACTGCCCCGCGGGGTCGATCTTGTACGCGTGGATGTCCAGGTCGCCTCCGTCTCGAACGTCGGAGAACACGAGCACCGCGTTGTCGTGGGAGTCCGCGATCATGTCCCACCCGAACAGAGCCGTGTCCTGGGGGTGGTCACTGATCCGGATCCCGTCGTGAGCCCACTGCTCGTTGCCGGAGGCGTCGAGCCGCTGCAGATAGACGTCGTAGTTGCCGGACGCGTCGTCGAACCAGGCGACGTAGATCCCTCCGTCCGACGTGCTGGCGACCAGGGGGATCACCTGATCCCCGCCCAGGTCCGCGATCGCGAGGTTCTTCGTCGGATCGTCCGACCAGCCCGCGGCCTCGGCGGGGATCGAGAGCATGCACAGAAGGAGCGAGCCGAGGACGATGGGCGCCAGGTGCTTCACGAGGTTCCTCCTTCGCACGCGGCGAACAGGATCCCACGGAGAAACTCCTCCCGTATACCCCAATGCGTGGAAAAGGTCGAGAAACAAATGGGGACAGTCCCCGTTTCCTCTGAAACAACGAGTTCTCGCGGCCGGGGAGTTCGGGTCATGCGCTCCGACTGCCGAGAGCCCGGCGCAGGCGGCCGACCAGGATGCCAAGGTCCCCCGGATCGATCGGGAGGCCGTGCTCCACTACGACGGTGGCGGGCGGTGGCGTCGGGAGCTTCAACCAGTCGTCGATCGGGAGGTCCGGTGCCGGCGGCCGAGATCCGGCGCCGCGCAGCTGGATCTCGTCGATCCGATGCGGCCAGCGGGCGAGGATGTCCGATGGATCTCCTCCACCGTCGATCAGGTGTCCGGTATCGATGGCGGTGCCGAAGATCTCCGGCTGGCCGAGCTCGTCGAGGAGCGCCGCGATCTCGTCGGGATCGGTCATGGCGGAAGCGCGCAGCGGGCTGAGCGGCTCGATCAGGATCCGCACCCCGCGCTCCCGCGCGCGCGTTGCGACCGAGCGGAAGAACCGAACGCAGCTTCCGAACGGATCCGTGTGGACTGCGCTCCCGAACCCGCACGCGGTGAGCACGCGGGGAGCGCGAAGCGCCACGGCGAGGTCGATCGTCTCGAGGACGTGGTGCACGGCCGATTCGTGGCGTGCCGGATCGGGGTGGAGGGGATGCGAGTCGTGCATCCCGTACGCCTGGACGGTGACGATCGTGATCCCGCAGCGACCCAGAGCGGCGCGGTCGATCCCGTTCCGGTTCGCCACCTCGAGCGCGAGACCGATCCGGCGGGCGGTCTCGATTCGAGCCTCGGGAGTCTCCCCGGGCAGACTGTGCTCGACGTAGGCGAGAACGGGCTGCATGACCGGCGATCGTGGAAGCCCGCGTCAGAGCGGGTCGCGCATGATCTCCCTGCGCGTCTCTTCCGAAAGGACCGCCTGGGCCGCGTAGGCCGGGTGGTCGAAGACGAGGCGGACGACGGTTCCGTCGCGCCCCAGGAGCGCCACGCGATCGGCGTCGAGGCTCCACTTCACGTACTGGACCGACGACACTCCTCGATCGTCGATCTGTCCCCGATCGAAAACGGCGAGCACCGGAGTGAGATCGCCGATCGCCAGCCAGACGTGTCGGTCGATCCCCACGAACTTGGGCAGGTGCTCTGCACGCTCCTCGGGAGTGGCGTACTCGAGCATCACGGTGGCGGACAGCTCGCCTCGCCGCGGGATCAGCGGGTTGTACGCCTCGAGCTCGCCCGCCACCGCGCCGGGACGGCGCCAGCTGTCCTCGGCCCGGAGCATCTCCAGCACCTGGTAGTGCATGGTGTCGCGGCACTCGAAATGCACCGAGCAGTGATCGCCCACCAGCACGCGGCGCTTGCCCTTCTTCACCATGATGCGTCGCCGGAAATCGGGACGCATGGACTCGTACTCTTCCCCGCTGGGAACGTCCCGCTCGGTCAAGGAATCCATGGCTGTCTCCTGGTGCGTCACGCGCCGGTTTGATCGGGGGAGGGGCGTACCCGCGTCGCGAAGCCGTCCTCCCGGTAGGCCCGATCGAGAACCTCGATGGGGTGCAGCGCTTTCTTACCGCACGCCTGCTCGAACTGGACGGCGGCCAGCGGGCAGTCGGTCGTCCAGACCTCGGCCTCGGCCGAGCGCATCCCCTCGAACGCCTTCTCTCCGTTCTTCATCGCCAGCTCGAAGTACTCCGTCTTCATCGCCCACGTGCCGTCGTGCCCGCAGCACTCGGCGGTGACGACGGGCTTGACCTCCGGGATCCGTCGCATCAGGTCGCGCCCCCGGAAGCCCACGTTCTGCATCCGCAGGTGGCAGGGAGCGTGGTAGGCCACGTTCCCCGCGGGGGTGCTCTTGAAGTCCTCCAGAAATCGGCCGTTCTTGCGAAGCTCGAACAGGAACTCGCAGCCGTCCCGGGTCGCCGCCGCCACCTTGCGCGCCGCCTCGGCCAGACCCCGGTCTTTCGGGTCGTCGAGAATCTCCGGGTACTCCTTCCGCAGCATCAGGCTGCACGTCGGGTTGAGCACCGCCACCGCGTACCCCTGCTCGACGTACGGGAGGAGGAGGCGGACGTTGTCCCGCGCCTGGCGGATGGCAAACGCAACGTCGCCGCCATCGAGCGCGGGCATCCCGCAGCAGTTCAGAGGCGGACACGCCACGCGACAGCCGTTGTGTCGAAGCACCCGGTACGCGGCCTGTCCCACCTCGGGGCGGTTGTGCTCGACGAAGCAGGTGGCGAAGAGAACCACACGGTCGCCGTCGCTCTCGCGGACCGGAGCGCGAGCCTCCTCGCGCCGAACCCAGCTCCCGAACGAGGTCGAGGCGAACCGGGGCAGGAGCTTGTCCCGATGGATGCCCATGAGCTTCTCCATCAGGATTCGGTGGGGGCGGAACGTGTTCGCGAAGTTCGCCAGCGCGGCGGTCGGGCGGGCGAGGCGGGCCAGCCGGTCCGGATTGCCGAGCATCCGCTCGCGCAGCGGGATTCCCGTTTCTTTGCGCCGTACCGCGTTCGCGCGCTGGATCAGGCGGGGAAAGTCCAGCTTGAACTCGTGCCCCTCGGACTCGGTGTACGGGCACTGCGTGTAACAGAGCTTGCACTGGAAGCACTCGTCGATCACCCGGAGCCGGGTCGACTCGGGAATCCGGCGCACGTCCCCGTGCCGGTCCACGGCGTCGAAGAGCGTGGGAAACGACTGGCAGAACTTGAAGCACAACCGGCAGCCGTGGCACAGGTCGAACGTCCGGACGATCTCCTTGTCGAGCGCCTGCGCGTCCCAGTACTTCGGGTCGTTCGGGTTGTACGTCAGGCCGTCGGTGGGCGCGTACCGGATCGTCTCTCCGTCTGGCTTCGTGGGCTCGTGTTCGGACATGGTCGCCTCCGGGGCTCGTGCTTCGCGTGGGGGAGGGGAGTCGGGCCGGGGCGACGCGATGCGCCGCCCCGGCCTACCGGTTCGGGACCGAGGATCAGAAGGTCTCCAGCGCCTTCTGGAACTTGCCCGCGTGCGAGCGCTCGGCCTTCGCCAGCGTCTCGAACCAGTCGGCGATCTCGGCGAAGCCTTCTTCTCGTGCGGTCTTCGACATGCCCGGGTACATGTCGGTGTACTCGTGGGTCTCCCCGGCGACGGCCGACTTGAGCATGTCCGGCACGTCGCGAATGGGCATGTCGGTGGCCGGGTCGGCGACCTTCTTCAGGTACTCCAGATGGCCATGGGCGTGCCCGGTCTCCCCCTCGGCCGTGTCACGGAAGAGCCCCGCGACCTCCGGGTATCCCTCGATGTCCGCGGCCTTCGCGAAGTAGAGGTAGCGCCGGTTCGCCTGGGACTCCCCGGCGAACGCGTACTTCAGGTTCTCCTGCGTCTTCGATCCTCTCAGTTGGGCCATGGCTGTCTCCTTTTGGACGTTGGTTGGTTGCAGTGGTCTCGAGAGTAGCGGTGAAGCCCCTGGGAACTCCGTGCGCGGACCCGGCTCTCCGGCTGACAGCGCGCGCAGAGCACCTCGTACTCTACCCTCGCGTCCAGGATCTTGACCCCGTGAGGCAGACGAGAGCGGACCTGCGGCCTCCGGGCTCGCGCGCGCGGGACGTCGAGAATCTCCCCGCAGCCCAGGCAGACCGCGTGGTCGTGATCGGGATCGGTCCCGTCGACTCGCAGCCGGCCGTCCTGGCCAGGCAGCCGTCTCGCCAGCCCGGCGCGGACGAACGCTTCCAGCGTCAGGTAGACCGTCGAGACCGAAAGGGACGGGTGCCGGCCGCTCACGCGAAGATGAACCTCTTCGGCGCTGGGGTGCGTCCGGTTGCGCTCGAGCTCGGAGAGGATGGCCAGTCGCGGGGCGGTCACGCGCAGCCCCGCATCGCGCAGTCGCTTCGCCCTTCGATTCGTCTCGTCCATGCGCTCGTGGTCGCCTCGAGCAGGGGACTTGTTCGGAACGATTCCGAGTTTAGCAGGAAGCGCCGAAAGGGGTCAAGTCGCCGGTCGACCGGTTTCGCCATTCGAGGCATCCTGATTCCGCGTCGCCGGTGCGCTGACTCGCCGCACGACGAGAAGGAGGTGGCACGATGACGCCCCGAGAGGGCCCGCACGAAACCGCAGCGGAAGAAGCCGCGGAGGTGCTCGACTGCTCCGGACTCCTCTGTCCGCTTCCGGTGTACCTCACGTCGAAGGCGCTGGCCCGCCTCCGGCCGGGCGACCTGCTCCGGGTGGTCTGCACCGATCCCGGATCGGTAGCCGACTTCCCCGCATTCGCCGCGCAGGGTACTCACGAGCTGCTCCGGGCGAAAGCGAGCGACGGAGTGCACACGTTCCTGCTGCGCAGAGGAGCGGACCGATGAGCGGCGACAAAGAGAGAGCCGCCCCCGGACGCAGGAAGAGGATCGCCGTGGTCGCCTCGAAGGGAACGCTGGACATGGCGTATCCGCCTCTGATCCTGGCCACCACGGCGGCGAGCATGGGCTGGGAGGCCGGCATCTTCTTCACGTTCTACGGCCTCGACATCCTCCACAGGAAGAAGATCGGGAAACTCCGCGTGTCGCTTCTTGGCAACCCGGCGATGGCCGGGCCGGTTCCCAGCCTGGTCGGCGCGCTCCCCGGCATGACCGCCGTGGCGACCTGGATGATGAAGAGGAAGATGGCCCGAGCCAGGATGCCCGACCTGCCGGCGTTCCTCGAGATGGCCCGGGGCCTGAACGTACGGTTCTTCGCCTGCTCCACCACGATGGGGCTCATGGGGATCCGCGAGGAGGACCTGATCGAGGGATCCAGGATCGCCGGCGCCGCCGCGTTCCTGGACTTCGCCGGCTCCGCCGACGTCCAGCTCCTCGTGTGACCGCAGCGCGCGTGCGGGGGACCCGGCGTGCAATCGCGGCGAGGGGGCGTTATCCTGACTGCGAATCGAGGGTTCGCGTGAAACGATCCTCCGTGGTCATCGCTCTCGCCGCGTTTCTCGCCATTCCGGCCGCGTGGGCCGGGGCGCAGCTGACGCTCGAGGACGGCCGCGTGCTCACCGGAGAGACGCTCGAGCGCACGGCCGACGGGTTCTACCTGTTGACCAACGAGGACGGGGACGTCGTCACGATCCCGGTCGAGATCACCAAGAGCGTGGCGCTCCTCGGCGGGGAGGACGCCGCGCCTACGGGATTGCGCCCAACCGCTCCGCTGGCGCTCGCGGGGCGGCCCGAGCCGATCCGGCCCCCGAAGGCCCGCGAGCAGCTCGCGGCGTTCGGCCGCGATCCGGCGAAGTTTCGCGAAGGTGCCGTGCGGGGCGACTGGATCCCCGCGAGCGGCCTGGGCGCCGACGTCTCCGATTTCCACCCGGCGAAGTGGTTCCAGGCGCCGACGCCATTCGTCTGGGCCCCGACGTCGGCGTTTCGCGCCTCCCAGGACGTGACGGGCTTCAACCCCGTGCGCTGGTACAAGACGCCGACCGATCCGACCTGGTGGCCGAAGGACTCCTGGCGTGCCCCCTCTCGCTGGTTCTCGTCCAAGCCGGATTCCGGTTCTCCCTGATCTTCCCCTCGCCGATTCTCCTCCGCCCCGTCTGAATCCCTGTCGGCTCCCGACGACTTCGGGATCGCCCGCCGACGGACGGATATACTCGACCACTCATGATCGCCGTTCGCGAGCTTCGAAAGCACTACCGGGTTCACCAGAGACCGCCCGGGATCCGCGCGGCGCTGCGGTCGCTCGTCCGGCGCCAGTACACCACCGTTCGAGCCGTGGACGGCGTGACGTTCGACGTCGGTCCCGGAGAACGGGTCGGGTTCCTGGGACCCAACGGGGCGGGCAAGACGACGACGCTCAAGGTGCTGTCCGGACTGCTGCACCCCACTTCGGGAGAGATCGCGGTGGACGGCCACGTCCCCCGGCATCGCGACGACGCGTTTCTCCGCGAGATCACGCTCGTCATGGGACAGAAGCAGCAGCTCCTCTGGGACCTGCCCCCGAGCGAGACGTTCGAGCTGAACCGGGCGGTCTACGACGTCCCGCGCGTCGAGTTCCGCGAGACGCTCGCCGAGCTCACCGAGCTGCTCGAGCTCCACGAGCTGGTCTCGAAGCCCACGCGCCAGCTCTCGCTCGGCGAGCGCATGAAGTGCGAGCTGGCCGCCGCGCTCATCCACCGGCCGAAGGTCCTCTTCCTGGACGAGCCGACCATCGGCCTCGACGTGTCGATGCAGGCGACGATCCGCGCGTTCATCAAGAGCTACAACGAGCGCCGGGGGGCGACGATTCTCCTCACCAGCCACTACATGGACGACGTGGCCGCGCTATGCCCTCGGGTGATCGTCATCGACAAGGGGACGCTCTCCTACGACGGAGGTCTCGAGGAACTGGTGCGGCGCGTGCGTCCCGAGAAGCGCGTGGTGCTGCACCTGAAGGGACCCGTGGACCGGGCGGATCTGGACGCCCTCGGGGTGGTGGTCTCGCACGGCTCGGCGGAGGCGGTTCTCCAGGTGCATCAGGACGCCGTGAGCTCCACGGTGACCCGGGCCCTCCAGTCCCTGCCCGTGCGGGACCTGACGGTCGAGAACGCACCGCTGGAGGAGGTCATGAGCGAGCTGTTCTCCCGCAGCCGCGCGGCACGTGCGACGAGCGCTCCCGAGGTGCTCTGAGATGAGCCGCGTGGCGGCGACCTTGCGGGCCTCCCCGACGCTCCTGAAAATCGGGCTCGCCCAGGCGGTGGCGTATCGCGCCGAGTTCCTGATCTGGATGCTCTCCACCACGATGCCGCTCATCATGCTCGCGCTCTGGATCGCGGTGGCGCGGGATGGGCCGGTGGGGCGGTTCGGGCAGCGGGAGTTCACCGCGTACTTCCTCGCGACCTTCGTCGTCCGGCAGCTCACCGGCTCGTGGGTGGCGTGGGAGATGAACTACGAGATTCGTCAAGGAACGCTCGCGATGCGGCTGCTGCGTCCGATCCACCCGATGGTGACGTTCGCCGCGGGGAACCTGGCCGCGCAGCCGCTGCGCCTCATCGTCGCGGTGCCCATGGCGGCGGCGGGCCTCGCCGTGGTGGGGTCCCACGTACTGCCGCGCGATCCCCGGATGTGGGGAGTCTGGTGCGCGTCCATGCTGGGCGCATGGCTGATCTCGTATCTCGCCGGGTTTGCCATCGGAAGCCTCGCGTTCTATCTCGAGAGCAGCATCAAGGCGATGGACGTGTGGCTCGCGCTGTTCTTCGTGTTCAGCGGGTACCTCGTGCCGGTGGAGCTCTTCCCCCCCGGGGCGCGCGCGTTCGTTCAGGTCCTGCCGTTCCGCTACCAGGTCGGGTTTCCGGTGGAGGTGATCACGTCAGCACACCAGCTCCCCGCGGCCCTCCGGCTCCTCGCGGGGCAATGGACCTGGGTGGTGGCGCTTCTGCTCGCATCCCTCGCCCTCTGGCGGGGAGGGCTCCGCCGATTCGCGGCGTTCGGGGGATGAGCGTGCGGCCGCTGCGGTACCTGCGACTCTTCGGCGTCCAGCTGCGCGCCTCGACGCTGGCGGTCCTCCAGTACCGGTTCGATTTTTTCGTCGAGGGCATTCTCCAGGCCGTGTGGGCGCTCACGGCGCTGGTGCCGCTGGTCCTGGCGTTCCGCGGACGCGAGACGGTCGCGGGCTGGTCGTACGGCGAGGCGCTCCTGGTCGTGGGTTGGTTCACGTTGCTCCAGGGGGTACTGGAGGGGGCGATCAACCCCAGCCTGACGAGCGTCGTGGAGCACATCCGGAAGGGAACCCTGGATTTCGTGCTCCTCAAGCCCGCGGACGCGCAGTTTCTGGTGTCCACGGCTCGCTTCCAGCCCTGGCGGGCCACGAACATCTTGACTGCGGCGGCGATCTTCGCGTACGCGTTCCGCCAGCTCCACCGCTGGCCTTCGCTCCTGGACGTCGCGGGAGCGATCGTGCTGCTGGCGAGCTCCAGCCTGCTGCTCTACTCGCTCTGGATCCTCACCGTGAGCGCGGCGTTCCACGTGGTCCGCATCGACAACCTCACGTTCCTGTTCGGCTCGATCTTCGACGCGGCGCGCTGGCCGTCTTCGATCTTTCGAGGGGCCCTCAGCCTCTTCTTCACGTTCGTGATTCCGCTCGCGCTGATGACCACCTACCCGGCGCTCGCGCTCCTGGGGAAGCTGTCGGCGCCGGCTCTCTTCGGCGCGGTCGCCGGCTCGGTGGTCTTCGCCGCCGTCGCCCGGGTCGTGTGGCTGACCTCTCTGAGCAAGTACACGTCCGCCAGCAGCTGAACGGCCGCCGCGCATGGCAGCGGTCTCTCAGATGAACCGCTTGAGGCGGGGCCAGAGCGTCGAGAGCGGCGCGCGCAGGCGGCAGAGGTAGATGGCGCGGCCGTTCTCGTACGGCATGCAGGATCCGCACTCCACGGAGCCGAGCTTCTCGAGCTCCCGGCAGTTCTCCCGATTGTCCTGCTCGTCTCCTCCGAGGACGACAAGTACCTTCGCGGAGAGCGATCGGGATCCCCAGTACCAGTAGGTGTTGTGCGGGCACAGGACCGTTGGGAGGCCGCGGGACCTTCCGAAGAATTCCACCGCGCCTGCCTCGCCGTAGTTCTGGACGAAGAGCGCGGCATCGCGTCGATCCTCGGGCGGAAGGCCCTCGTACGCCCGGGCCACGGCATCGGCGAGAGCCTCCCAGCCGAACATGTCGGCGAAATGCTGCGGGAGAGGGCCGACCGCGAGCCTTTCGTTCGTTCCGGGCGAGACGCGCAGGGCGGTCGCGTATCGCACGTAGCTCGCGACCGGCAGGATCGGGAGAGCCATGGGAGCCAGCGCCACACCCCCCAGCGCCGCGATCGACAGCAGGCCGGGAGCCAGCCAGCGTCCGCGCAGCTGCGCGGAGATCCGTCCGATCGCAGCCCCTCCGGCGGCGAACAGCATCGGCGCCGCGGCGGCGAGGTAGGAGGGACGAACGCTCCGAAAGGCCATCAGCAGCGCGAGGATCACCAGGAACATCAGTGCGAGCGGGCGGTGTTTCCGCGCGGCGGGAGCGAGCAGGAGAAAGGCGAGTCCACCGAGCCAAACCGGAAGCGCGGCAGGGTTGAGCTCGAGGAGCAGCTCGAGCAGGAACTGCGGCGGCGTGATCGGCTGCATCTTGATCTGGACCGCGTTCCGCATGAACTCGAGCGTCGGCCAGCCGCGCTGGACCTGCCAGGCAACGTGAGGCGCGAAGATCGCGAACGCGATCGTTCCGGCAAGCCACGGCCACTTGGTGGTCAGCCAGCCGCGCTGCTGCGTGAATCGCAGTCCGATGACCAGGCCGAACCCGAGCCAGAGGACGCTGATCTTGTTCATCAGGCCCAGGCCGAGAACGACACCGAGCAGGAGCCAGAGTTTCGCGTCGCCGTCGTCGAAGACGCGGACGAGAATCGCGGCGGCGAGAGTCCAGAACAGGACGTCGAAGGCATTCATGCTGTAGACGTGGTTCGCGCCGAGAAGGACGGGAGCCCCGATCGCCGCGGTCATGGCCAGGGCCTGGCCGATCGGTCCGCCCCGCATCCGCCAGCAGATCCACCCGGCGAGCCACACCGTCGCGGCTCCGGCGAGCGCGGGAAGCAGGCGCAGCGCCGGCAGCGAGTCCCCCAGGAGGACCCGGACCCCGCGCAGGAGGACGATGGAGAGCGGCGGGTGGTCGACGTATCCCCACGCGAGCCGGTCGGAGCAGGCGAGGTAGTACAGCTCGTCGCGGAAGTAGCCGTACCCCCGGATGACCGAAAGTTGCACCGCGAGCTTCGCCAGCGCGAACGACAGCAGGAGCCTGTCGTTTCTCGGCGCGAGGCGCTCGTGCGCCCGCGTGGCGGCCCGCCAATCGATCACGGCAGCGTCTCCTTCCGAGGATGCGGCTCCGAGGATACATCGAAGCGAAACCTCGAAGTCGCAGCGAGGTCGGCGCGGGGGCGTCCGCTCCTCGGCCTTCGAGCCGGGTGGCTCAGCCCCGGTCCGGGACGGCCGTGCCTTGCGAGGAGAGGGCTGCGGCGGCGATTCTCCTCCTCTCGCGCAGGTCCAGCTTGCCGCTGCCGAGAATCGGCAGCGCTTCCACTCCGACGGAATGGTCGAGCCGCGGCACGAAGACGTTCGGCAGGCCGCTCTCCTGGACCTTCTCGCCGCGGTCGGACGATGGCCGAACCGTCGTGACGCGCAACCTGCCGGGTACTCGCGCCACCGGCGGAGCGTATAATCGACCGCCGGAAAGCGGAGGACACTCGTGGATTTCGAGGAGGCCCTGCGAATCCTGCGCGCGTTGGAGCGCTACGGCGTGAAGTACATCCTCGTGGGATCGATGGCCATGGCCGCCCAGGGCCTCGTCCGCGCCACGCGCGACATGGATTTCTTCGTGTCCCCCGATCCGGCCAACGTCGAGCGCCTGCGGGAGGCGCTGAAGGCGCTCTTCGACGGCGATCCGAACGTCGATCTGATCACCGCCGAGGATCTGGCCGGAAGCTACCCGGCCATCCAGTACATCCCGCCGCAAGCCGCTTAGACGCTGGACTTCCTCGCGCGCCTCGGGGAGGCCTTCCGCTTCGAGGACCTGCAGGCCGAGGATCTGGTGGTCGAGGGGGTGAGAATCCGGGTCACGACCCCGCGCACCCTCTATCGAATGAAGAAGGACACGATCCGACCGCAGGATCGGCCGGACGCGGAATCGATCCGCCAGCGATTCGGCCTCGACGAGGAGCCGTGATGGGCGTCACGAAGTACCGCTCGGTCGAGCAGATGCCCGGGCCGCCCGAGCGCCGGCCCCTCGATCCGCAGAACCTGCGTCTCGCGGTCGGTTTGATGAACCTCGCCGATCGCCTGCGGCCCGTGCGGCGCGTGGGCGGAGTCCGGCGGTACGCCTCCTACGACGAGATGATCCGGGAGCGGGAGCAGGCCGGCTCGTTCCTTTCTCCGTCGCTTCTCCGCGTTCTGCAGAGAAGATCGTGGCCGGTCAGGCGGGATCGGCATGGCCGAGCAGGAGTTCCTCGTGTCGGATGGACAGCGCCGCGCTCATCACCGGGTAACCGAAACGGGTCCGCACCAGCGTGGGGAGCGAGGAACCTCGGCCAGGAGCGCGTGTTCATGGAGGAGATGGGGCCAACGTCCGGGATACGGCAATCCGTCAACCACCGTCCCCGTGCCCTCCTCGGCGCGCATTCTCCGGCCCGAGCGCGGGTCCGCGTCACGTTGCCATGCAAGTGCCTTGGGCGATGGAGCGCGTGCAGACGGGCGTCGTCGACGCGCTGGATTCTCTTCCCACTGGTCGTCATCAAGAACGAAGGAACTCGCCCGCAGCGGGAGCGGGCGGCTGCGGACCTATCCGAGCTGGCGCGCGACGAGGAGTCCTTGATGGCCGAGGTCGCGGAATGGCTGGAGCGTCAACCGTACGACCGGGCACTCTACGCCGCGATGCAGCAGTAGGAGCCGAGGCGGCCCCTCGAATCGACGGCGTGGCTTTGCCCAGCCCGACGGGGGGCTGGTCGTCGCGGTCGTGGATTCTCTTGAAGTGGTCGATGTCCAGCATCAGGATCCCGCAGTCGCGAGCGTAGCGCTGCGACCGGTGGATCTCGCCGGCAGGTTCCGTCTGGCCCGCATGATTCACGAAGCTCCTGCTGCGCCCGCGGATCCGGCCATGCGGACGGGCGTCCTCGAGGCTCGGACCCTGCGACGTACTGTTCAAGTACGTCTCGGGTCCTCGCCTCTCCGGATGCCCGTCATCACGGCCGTCTCCACGGCTCGACTGAGCTCGCCGAAGTCGGTCTCGCGACGGACCTTCGTGAATCAAGCGGGCTAGCCGCGCGCCGGGATCTCCTCCAGGCCGGCCCATTCTCGCGCGTCGGAGCGGACGAGACCGATCGTCGCGTCGGTGAGCTGCAGGGCGCTCCGGGCTCGCTCGAGAGTCACGGCGTCGCTCTGGTCGATCCGGCCCTGGAGCAGGAACGCGGTATCGGCCAATTCCGGCTTCCGCGCTCGCTCCGGGGCCGCAGGGACGAGAGCCATGTTCAGCTCCGCCGTGAGCGCCTCCGCGACGCATACGGCGGCCGCGAGCGGCTGGGCAACTCTTCCGACGAGAACCTGGTGGTGAGCCTCTACCGCCAGCCCGATTTCCGAAGGCAGTCCCCACAGCTGGATCATGCGAGCCCCGGACTTGGCGTGGGCGCCGTGAATGGCCGGCCACAGCACGTCGAGGTCCGGCGGCTGCTTCCCGCGGGCCACGTCGCCGAGGACGAGCAGGATCCCCGCGGCACCGATGTCGTGCAGGAGCCCGCACAGGAAGGCCTGCTCCTCGGCGAGGGAGGTACGCCGCGCGACCAGCCGCGCCACGTGCGCCGTCGCGAGGGAGTGGGCCTGCACACGCTCCATCCAGCCCCGGTAGGCCGCGGAACGGAAGACGCGCAGGGTCATGGCCGCCTGCACGACGACCCCTCGCAGCTTCTGCAATCCGACGCGAGCCAGAGCGGCGCGAAGGTGAACCACCGGCTCGGATCGAGCGTAGAAGGCCGACCGTGCCGCGGAGAGGACCTCCCCGGCCAGCATGGCGTCCCGCTGGAGCAGGGACTCGATCCTGCCGAAGTCCGCATCGGGGTCCTGCGAGAGCGCCAGAAGCTCGGTCGCGACCTCGGGAAGCCGCGGCGGACGGTAGCCGGGAGCCTCGAACGTCCGGACGAAGCGCTCGGTCAGCGCCTCCTCGTCCATCAGTCCCAGCTGGTCGCAGTCGATGGTGTGCTCGCCGAGCCCGTAGTCCGCCTGCCACGGCTTGCGGCCTCCGAGATCCCTTCTCGTCGGCTGCCCCATGTTTCCTCCAGCGTCGAGTCGTCGCGGTTCACGCCCTCAGGGTCGAAAGACGCGACCCGATCCCGAGTTCGCCGGGCTTTCGACCGAGCGCCGACCGATCACGGAACCCGCGGAAAAGCGCCTTTCCGGCCTGCAAAACCCCGCTTCCATCTCGAATTCGCGCGGGCACGGCACGCCCCACGGCTTCCACCGCTGCCGCGCGTACGTTTCATCGGCCGCCTGCCCGGTGACTTGAGGAAGCGCAGGGGCGGTCCGCGAGGTCCGACCGGAGGGTGCAGGGTGTAGTTCGAAAGGTCCCCGCGAAGCGGATCGGGGACGATCGTGCTCGAGGGCGCCAACGCGCATCCGAGCGGAGGGTGGCTGATGTCTCGTGGTGGAACCGCTCACGCCGTCCCGAGCAGGGTCAGTGGAAACACCTCCGCGATCGTCCGAAAGTCGGCGTCGTCCTCCAGAAGCGCGGCGGTCTCTTCGATCGCACAGGCAGCAATCAAGCAATCGGCTGGACTACGGATCGTCTTGCCCTTCTTTCTCAGCGTTCGATAGATCTCGGCCGATCGAAGAAAGAGCGGCTGCCTCATTTCGAGGTACGTGAAGTCACTCAACAGGAGATCGCGAACTCTGCGAAACTGCGAGACGCTCCTCAGGCCGCGCAAGATCTCCTCGAGAACGATCCCTGGAACACCGATGTCTTCCGGCCCTTCGATGATCGCCCGCGCTCGCTCCGCTTTCGGACTAGCGACTCCGTTCAGCAGCGGGATCCACACGCTCGTGTCGATGACAATCACGCAAGCCGCCGACCACGCCGCATCACCGAGAGGTCACCCTCCCAGTTCACCTTTCCAGCGAGCGCCAGGATGCGCCGGCGGCGGAGGTTGCGGACCAGTCGGCGCAGAGCCAGATCCAACACGTCTTTCGTGAATCGAGCACCCGTGAGATCCTTGGCGGACTCCACGAGTTCTTCGTCCAGCAAGACATTCGTCTTCTTCATTCCCATCGCGCCCTCCGTTACAGCCACATTTTACGTCGAGAAATGTGGTTCGGCAATGGGCCCTGAAAAGCGCATGGCCCAAGAACTCATCCGTCGGCGACCGGCTCGTCGGCGTTCGACAGAGGGGGAGTGCGATGGGGATCGTGCGCTTCTGAACTCGCTGGGGAGCATCTGATCCACGGATTCCGCAACCGCGATCTCGCCGCACGGCTCCACGCCGCATCCTCCTGCGGGCCCGCCGCCCGACGACGATGCGCACGACTGTCTCGGCTCATCCGCAAGCTTCAGGGGACCAGCTCAGCGCCACAGTTCCTCGCAGCCATCTCGATCGAGTCACTCCCCGCGGCAACCTCGTCGTGTCGGCGGCCCTGCATGTCCGTCACGTCTTCTTCCCCGAAGGCTACGCCGTGCCCTCATCACCTACTTTCCGCAGGTCAGGAATCGGATATCGTGCGCAGGATCCGATCGGTCTCTTTGAGGGATAGCGTCTCCATTCTGCGGACCACCTTCTTCATCTGACGGTGGTTGCGAATCCACTCCGCGCACCGTTGGGCCTGAGCCCTTGTCAGCCGCACCGTAACCGTCTTGCCCCGGATCTTGTGGGTCCATTGGTAGTAGGGCCCGTGTAAGACCGGGGAATCCCCCATGCATCGGCAGCCTGGCTTGCCGCAGGGCATGTACCGCTCGACCAGGCTCCCGGGCCGGACCAGGCCGAGACGGACCAGCTCAGCCTTGAGGGTCTCGTACCGGGCTTCCGCTTTCACATTTGCTCTTGACATATGCCTAGCAGCCATGATGCTGCTAGACACATGAAACGTCAAGGCCGATCTTCTTTCCGCCCCGAGTCCCGCTGGCTCGGTGGCCTCCCGATCGTCAACGCCCTGCTTCAGCGCCTGCACGCGGGTACTCTCCTGGAGAAGACGCTCCCGGTCGCCGATGTTCGGTCCAAGCTCGCCCCCGGCGAGGTCCTGGGTTTGTTGCTCCGGAATCTCATCCTCAACGAGCGCCGGCCGCTGTATACCCAGGCAGAATGGGCCGCCCGGGTGGAGCCGGCCTTGCTCGGACTTCGAGCCAATGTGCAACCCGTCGTCTTCATCGACGATCGCGTGGGTCGCGCTCTCTACCTGCTGTTCCAGGCCGATCGCGCCAGTCTGATGACCGAGTTGGTCCTGCGGACGATCCGGGAGTTTCACATCGATCTGGACCAACTGCACAACGACTCGACCACCATCACCTTCTCCGGTCAGTACGCGGGGGCGGACGGGCACCTGGTCCGTGGCCAGCCGACCCTCGACGTGACCTACGGCCATAACAAGGATCATCGGCCCATCGCAAGCAATTGCTGTTCGTCTTGAGCGTGTCGGCGGACGGGGCGGTCCCCATCCACTACGAGGCTGTGGACGGCAACACCGCCGACTCGACCACCCACATCGACACCTGGGAGACGCTGTGTCGCATCGCCGGCGCGAGCGATTTTCTGTACGTGGCGGATGGCAAGCTCTGCTCACGGGCCAGTCTGGCGCACATCGCAAAGCATGGCGGCCGGTTCATCACCGTCCTGCCCCGTAACCGGCGAGAAGACCGTTGGTTTCGACAGTTCGTCCAAGTCAACGACCCTCCCTGGGAAGAGGCGATTCGCCGCCCCAACCCGCGACGTCGCAGCGGCCCGGAGGACGTCTGGAAGGTGGTCGAGGCGGAACTCCCCTCCCGAGAGGGGTACCGCATCGTCTGGGTGTGGAACTCCCTCATGGCTGCCCAGGATGCCGAGGCACGCCAAGCGCGGATCGAGAAAGCCTGGGCGGGGATCGAGCGGCTTCAGACCAAGTTGCAGGGGAAGCGTTGCGCTGTCGTTCGCCGGACCGTGTCGAAGAAGTGGGTCAGCAGATCGTCGAGGAACTTGAGCCAGGCGGTGGGTGAGCTGCGTCGTCGAGGAACGCGAGCCGGTGTTCCGACAGGAGCGTCGTGGACGACCCGGGGCAGAGAAGCGCTATCTGCGAAAGGAGCGCCTACGGTTCTCCGTCAGCTTGAAGACGCGCCCGGAAGTTCTCGAGCAAGATGAACGCACCGATGGGATGTTCCCGCTCATCACAAATTGGGCTCCTCTCGAAATTCCGTGACGGCGGAGGTTTGGCGGTGACAGACTGATGCTCATGGCCCATCCCTGACCTTCTTTTTCTGGCTCCTCTCGATTTCCCGTGACGGCCGGGTTTTTCGAGCGGTAGGGCCGGAACGCTGGAGGGACTAAACCCAATCCACACTGAAGGTTGGAAACGGATGCGCGGGAACCGTCGGCTGGCATCGATTTTCCAGAAAAGACCTTGCTGATTAGGTCGGAATCTGGTCGTTCCCTCACTGGGCTCGGTCCCTTTCCGGATAGCCGGAGGCTCGAACTACCTCGGGAAAACGCGAATCCTCTTTCAGAACCCCGCGCCATCGCGGGATTTCCAGAGGAGCCATTTTCTTTTTCGGCCCGCGCATTCCTGTCCGTTCAACCCCATAGACCAAGACCATGCGCGGCCATGTGGCCGCCCGTACGAATGGGAAAAACCGGGAGGGGACCATGGATCGCAGAAACTCAGTCAGGATTCGCCATCGTTTCTCGAGGGGCCAGGCCGTCGCCCCCATACTCATCACCGTCGCTCTCCTCGCGGCCCTTCCCACGGCGTGGGCGCTCGACGAACGCCAGGACCCGGGCCGCTTCGATGCGGTCGGAGTCCCGGATCCGAGCGTCCTGGTATCGCCGGCGCCCGTGTCCCCCGAGCTGGCCTTGGTGCCTGAGTCGCTACGTGCCGGTTGGGAATCCTTCAAGGTCGCGAACGGCGAGGCTTGGGACGTGCACATCGACGCCCGCTCCGGCGTGCCTCTGCTCGTGCAAGGGCGAGGCATCCCGTTGATTCCGGGGAGCGGCAACACGCTCGAATCCGCGGATCCGGTGACGCTCGAAGCGCTCGCCGCCTCCCTGCGCCGCTTCATGGACAAGAACGTGGCGACGCTCGGGGCCAGGACCGATCAGCTCGTGCTCAATCGCGACGCCTCGGGACAGATCACCCCCGATCTCTGGCAGGTGACGTTCGACCGGCAGGTGGCGGGAATCCAGGTCGCCGGGGACCGCTACTTGTTCCACGTCGGGCACGGGAACCTGATCGCCTTCGGCGCGACCCGCTGGAGCCGCATCACCACGGATGCGGCTCCTTCGGTCGTCGCCGAGGACGCCCTGGCCCTCCTGCTGTCCCACATGGGGGTGACGAACAAGGACGAGGTGAAACTTCACGGTCCCGTCACGCTGACGTTTCTCCCTTCGTCCGCCTCGGGGTCCGCACCGGACCACTTCGAAGGCGCCATCGGAACCGGGTACGAGACGAGCCTCATCTGGCAGATCATGCTCCGCGTCGAGGGCGAGTTCGGGTCGTGGGTCGGGTTGGTCGACGCCCACGACGGGAAGATCCTCGCGTTCTACGACCTCGATCAGTACGCGCAGGCGAAGGGAGGGGTCTTCCCGCTCAGCAACGACGGTGCGTGCCCCGACGGGTGCGAGCAGCCCAACTTCCCGATGCCGTACGCGAACATCACGATCGGCGCCACGAACGCAACCGCCGGTAGCCTCGGGTTCTTTGCCTGCACGCCGGGCGGCTCCAGCGCCACGACCACGCTCGCGGGCCCGTACGTGCGGGTCGTGGACGCCTGCGGTGCGATCGCCATCTCGACGCTCTGCGACACGGACCTCGACCTCGAGTCGAGCGCCGGAACCGACTGCGCCGTCCCCGCGGGAACGAGCTCGGGGGACACGCATGCGGCGCGCAGCTCCTTCTATCATCTCAACAGGATCGCGGAGCACGGGCGGGCCTGGCTTCCATCGAACGCTTGGCTCACCCGGCAGCTCACGGACAACGTGAACATCAACCTCACGTGTAACGCGAACTTCAGCCCTTACGATGGCTCGGTCAACTTCTACCGCTCGGGCGGCGGCTGCCGGAATACCGGCGAGATCGCCGGCGTGTTCCTCCACGAATGGGGACATGGCCTGGACTATAACGACGGCGGAGGCTGGGACAATCCGATCGAGGGGTACGCCGACATCACCTCCTTTCTGCTGACCCACAAATCGTGCATCGGCCGCGGATTCCGGTCCACGAACTGCAGCGGGAACGGGAACACGTGCCTCGCCTGCACGGGCGTCCGCGACCAGGACTGGAACCAGAAGGCGAATCACGCGCCGACCACTCCCGAGTGGGTTCTGGCGAACTGCCCGGCGCCCGGACCGTACGATATTCCTGGGCCTTGCGGCAAGCAGCCGCACTGCGAGTCGTACCCGGGTGCCGAGGCGCTGTGGGACCTCGCCGTGCGTGACCTGCCCGCGGCGGGACTCGACGCGCAAACCGCCTGGCAGCTCGTGGATCGGCTCTGGTTTAGGTCGCGCACCGGGTCGGGAGGCAACTCCTACACGTGCGGCACCCCCGTCACGAGCCGGAGCTGCGCGGCGAACTCGTGGTACTCGAAGATGCGCGTCGTCGACGACGACGACGGGAACCTGGCCAACGGGACGCCGCACGCCGCCGCGATCTTCGCGGCCTTCAACCGCCACAACATCCCGTGCGGCCTGGCGGGGGACGCCACGAACCAGAACCGAACTTCGTGCCCCGCGCTTGCGGCGCCCACCTTGACGACGACCTCGACGCCGGGACAGATCGCACTCTCGTGGACGGCGGTGGCAGGTGCCTCGTCGTACAACGTGCTCCGCAACGACCAGGGGTGCGGGTGGGGCTTCAACGTCATCGGCAATGTTGCGGGAACCGCCTACACCGACACGAACCTGCCCAACGGCCTTCCCCTCTACTATGCGATCCAGCCCATCGGGGCGAACACGGCATGCACGGGGACGCTGAGCACCTGCAGGACCGCGCAGGCGGGCGGTCCGCACGCGGTCTACTCGAACAACGCCCGCGTGGCGGACCGTTGCCCGAGCGGAGGCGCCGGAGACGGCGACGGTACCCTCGATGCCGGCGAGACCGTCCAGTTCAGCGTCACCCTGAGGAACGACGGGACCACCTCGCTCACCGGCGTGACCGCGACCGTGACGCCCACCGTGTCGGGTGTGGTGATGCTGGATGCGACTGCGAGCTATTCCACGATCAACGCGGGCGCCCTGGGCCTCTCGCTGACGCCGCACTTCACCGTCAGGTTCCCGGAAACCCTCACCTGCGGGAGCGTGGTTTCCTACACGCTCACGGTGAACGCGAACGAGGGGAGCTGGACCGGCAACTTCACGCAGACGGTGGGGCGTCCGACGGGAGCGCTCGAGGTCGTCGCGGGCACCCCGAACGTGGAAGACACTCTGGCGCCGGAAGAGCCAGGCCGCCGCGGTCTGGAAACGACGACGACGGAGTCGGTCGTCCTGCCGAGTCCCACCGATACTGCCATCGAGGAGCCCGTCGACGACGGGAACGCGGGGGCCGCGGGCTGCGCGATGCACGTGTGCGCCGCCGCGCCGTACTATCCGAGGACCGTCGCGAATTCCCACCTGGCCAGCGGTCGCGCCGGGGGATGCATGGTCGACGGCTACACCTGCCAGATCCTCCGCAACGAGGAACTGCTCCCGCGCGCGGCTCCCACGAACATCGTGATGCACGGAGGGGGGCACACCCCCGGGTGCTCGGCCATGTCGATTACCGGGTGCGATTGGCAGGCAGTCGAGGTGTACATCAACGACCCGACGATGTTCTGGGCCGACTGGTGCCTCGTCGACAATGAAGCCTACACGTTGACGCCGACCGACCGATATGACTTCCGGGGCGTCTCGGTTCAGGGCTGCACGGCCAACCCGTTCGACTTCGAGTACGAGTTCCTCTGCCGATCGGACGCGGACTGCGTCGCCGGAGACCGCTGCACCGTCCTCACGGGACGCTGTAACCCGCCGTCCCTGGCGCCGATCAGCCTGGATGCTGGGTACGCCCACAGCGTCTCGGCCCACAACGACGGGACCGTATGGGCCTGGGGCATGAACACGACCGGTCAGCTCGGCGACTCTACCCTCACGAATCGGAACGGTCCGGTGCGCTCCGGCACCGTGGCCAGCGTCGTCGAGGTGGGGGCCGGCGTCTTCCACACGATTGCATTGAAGAGCGACGGGACCGTCTGGGCCTGGGGAGACAATTCGCAGGGACAGCTCGGAAACGGCACCACGACCGCGCGGACCTTCCCCGGCCAGGTGCCGGGACTGACGGGAGTCGTTGCGATCGCGTCCGGATTCAGCCACACGCTCGCGCTCAAGAGCGACGGGACGGTCTGGGCCTGGGGGGACAACTGGGGAGGACAGGTCGGTGACGGAACCACGGTCGATCGACTGTCTCCTTTCCAGCTCCCCGGGGTGTCTGGCGTCGCGTCGCTCGCAGCCGGGGCCTACCACAGCCTCGCGCTGAAGAGCGACGGAACCGTCCTCGTCTGGGGGCGTAACGCCGAAGGAGAACTCGGCGATGGGACGCACACGGATCGTTTGACACCGGGACCGGTTCCGGGGCTTGGCGGGGTGAAGAGGGCGTCCTGCGGGGCCTATTTCACGATCGTGATCATGGCGGACGGCACGATGAAAGCATGGGGACACAACTACTACGGCGAACTCGGCGACGGCACCACCACCGAGCGCACGAGCCCCGTCAGCGTTTCCGGGATGGCCAGCGTCGCCCGGATCGCCGCAGGCTCCGGCTTCAGCCTGGCCCTTCGCGGAGATGGAACGGTCTGGAGCTGGGGGCAGAACGTCGCCGGCCAGCTCGGTGACGGCACCACGACGGACCGCAGCACCCCGGCGCGGATCGCGGCCCTCTCGGGGATCGTCGAGGTCGCGGCGGGAGAGGACCACTCCCTCGCGCGCAACAGCGCCGGCATCGTGTACGGTTGGGGAAAGAACCTCTTCGGGCAGATCGGACCGGGGACCTGGCCCCAGACCACGCCGATCGTCATCACGGACGAGACGCAGCCCGCGCCGCTCGGGCTCGTGTACCCGGTCGGAGGCGAGGCCTGGGTGCCGGGCTCGTCGCAGACCGTGAGCTGGACCGGCGCCGGACCGATCAGCGTGAAGATTTCTCACGACGGCGGGGCGAACTACACGACGCTCGTGAGCTCCACGTCCCAGCAGGACGTGCCGATCAGCGTGCCCGCGAACTGGTCGACCGGGCGCGGACGCGTCCGAATCGAGCGGGTCGGCACACCCGCGTCCTTTGCGCAGACGGGGGCATACCTGCGCATCCACCCGCCCCAGCAGCACGCCTGGCTCACGATGACGGTGGACGGCGCGCCTGAGATCGTAGGCGAGTTCGCCCAGATCGCGCTCGATCCCTGGGGGCGGACCGGGATCGCCTACTTCGATCGGACGAACGGCGACCTGAAGTTCGCCCTGCGCTCCGGCACGAGCTGGACCATCGAGACCGTCGATGCCGTCAATACAACCGGCTGGTACGCCTCGCTCGCCTTCGGAGCCGACGGCAGCCCGCGCATCGCGTACATGGACGGGACGAGGACCTATCTTCGATACGCCTACAAGTCGGCTGGCGCGTGGGTCAAGGAGGACGTCGCGGACACGAGCTGCACGCTTCCCGTCTCGCTGGCGTTCGACACCGTGGACCGCCCCTTCATCGCGATCCAGGACTGCTCCTCGACGCGCGTGCGCCTCTTCGCGAAGTCGGGCACTTGGTCCCAGATTTACTCGCTGAACGGGGCGGCGAGCCCGAGCCTCGCGATGTACGGCAATCTGCCCCGGATCTCCTACTTCAGCACCACGAACCCGACCCAGCTCCGCTATCTGTACGCCTCCGGAACGTTCCCGTCCTTTACCTGGAGCAACGACGCCGTAGCGGGCACGGACGGCGCGAACTGGAGCTCCATCGTCATCGATTCCTCGGGGAACCCGCGCATCAGCTTCTACGCGGCGACCAGCAAGAGCCTGCGCATGGCGAAGAAGATCGGATCGACGTGGAGCGTCGAGGTCGTCGATGCTTCGGTCGGGGACGTCGGGAACTGGAGCTCCATTGCACTCGACTCCGCGGCTCGCCCGCGCATCAGCTATCTCGCGAACGGCCTGGTCAAGGTCGCGGAGTGGAACGGGAGCGCGTGGCAGCTCGACGTGGTGGACGTCTCGGGCGACACCCCGGCCGCGACCGCGATCGCGGTGGACGCGGCGGACAACGATCGCATCGCATACTTCGACACGCCCAGCGGCAACCTACGCTACGCGATCTCGCAGCAGGACGTCACCGCACCCGCGGCGCCAGCGCTGATCCTCGACGCCGGGCGGACCACGCTCGTCGTGTCCTGGGCGGCTCCAGGAGACGACGGGACGAGCGGGACCGCCTCGGCGTACGACTTCCGCAAGTCGCAGACTCCCATCAACGCCTCCAACTTCTCCCAGGCGACGATCGTCCCCACGGGACCTCCCGGTTTTCCGGGTTCGACGGAGTGCTTCGGCTTCACGTCGCTTCCGAGCTGCACCGGCTACTTCTTCGGACTCAAGGTGCTGGACGATCTCGGCAACGAATCACAGCTCGTGACCGGACAGATCAGCACGGACTGCAGCGGCTCCATGGAGGTGATCTGCGAATGAGCCGGCCCGGCCGGCGCAAGGTGTAGACACCTTTCCGCTCTCGAACGGCGGGCGTCCGCTGAGGACGCCCGCCGTTGAGCCTCCCGTCGGTCGGGCCGACGGATTCTCGTTCGAGTTAAACCGAAGTTCCTGAAGAGTGGAAGCGCAAACTGTCTTGCAATCAACGAGATGACCGCCGGACGGCGTGCAGGATACTGGCTACACGCGGATCGCAGAAGCGAGGTCGAGCGCTCGCTGCTGCTTGGGATTTGGCGTCGTGGTCACGGAGAACGTCGGCTCGTCCTGGGTGCCGCCCTTACGTCGGCGAGTGTTGCGGACGATGGTGGTCAGCTCGACGAGGAGTGTTTGGAAGCCGTGAGCCTGGGTACCATCGTCGAGGACTCGGGCGAACACCTTTCCCATGGCCTTGTCGGATCTGCGCGCGGGGGCGACGGGGTCGCGAGTCTGCTTGGCTTCCACGTCCTCGTCGCTGAAAAGCAGCTCGCGCCAGGCCTCGAGTAGATGCCACTGCACGTAGTAGGCGAGCATCGCCAAGAAGATGAGAGCCCGGACGCGGTCCGCAAGGCGGTGGTGGATGGGCCGGACCTTCAGGTCGAGGGTCTTGATGGAGCGGAAGGCTCGTTCGACGCTGCTGAGGAGCTTGTAGCTGCGCACAGTGTCCTCGGCGCTCACTCGATCCTTCGAGAGGCTCGTCCGGATCACATAGATCCCGTCCAGGGCTGCTTCTGCAGCGACCTTCTCCTCGTCGATGCGGAACGCGAAGCGCCCCTCGTCGATCTCTAGCTAAGAATGCTTGGCGACCTTGTACTTGTCGACCACCTTCCCCACACGCACGCCGGTCTCGCCCTTCGTCTTGAGGTTCTTGCTCTTGCCACGAGCCACCAAAGCGCGGACCTTCTCGATCTCCTTGGCCGTTGCTTCCAAGAGCGATCTTCGCTTGGCTGCGCGCAGGCGAGCCAGAGCCGGGTTGCGACAGACGACCAACCGCTCGGCGGGAAAGTCCGGGTGCGCGAGCTCGAACAGGTTGCGCTCATCGAAGAGCCGCATCTGCAAGTGGCCTCCCTCCAACAACTGACGGATCGCTCCGGTCTTCAGTGCCGTGATCCAGGCGATGCCCTCGACCTTCATGAACTCGTCGACCTGCTTCTGCCCGATCATTCCGCGGTCTCCAACCAGGACCAGGTCCTCGATGCCGAAGCTCTCGCGGATCGTCTTGACCTGGGGTAGGAGTGTCTTGGGGTCGTTCGTGTTGCCTGGATGCACGGAGACCGCAACAGGGCAGCCACGCCGGTCGGTGACCAGGCCATAGTTGACCGGCAGCTTCCCCCTCTTGCCATCGCGGTTGTAGCCCAGCGCAGCCAACGGACATGTGGTGCCCTCGAAGTAGCTGGAGCTGAGGTCGTAGAGGACCAGCCTCCCTGCTCGGTGATGAGTACCTTGGCTTCTTCGTCCGGCGTGAACCAGACACCCGCATACGCAGGCGGTACCGCCCCGGCCCGGGGTTCGGCGGCGAGCGATGAGCGCTCTTCGGGACACCCTGCACCGATGAGGAACACGAGGGATGCGGCGACCAAGGCCGTCGTCCGTTTCACCTTTTGTCGCTTCCACTACTCGACGAGGTCGAGCGCGGCGATGAACCCCTTCGCGCCCAGCCAGCGAAACGGCTCGTTGGGTATGTAAGGCATCTTCCGGTTGATGAACGGCACGTCCGTCCATGCCGCTGCTCTGCCGGTCGCGAGGTCACCGATGATCCGGCCTGCCAGAAACGCCATCACCATCCCGTGGCCGCAGTAACCGAGGCCGTAGTAGATGTTCCTGTGATCGCCGGTGACCCCCACCGAAGGGGCGTTGTCGAGGGTGCAGTCGACGACGCCTCCCCACACCGCTTCGAAGGGGACCTCCGAGAGGCTCGGGTAGAGCGCCCCGAGCTCGCGCCGCAGTCCCGGCGTGACCAGTGCGGCGTTCCCGTTCGTTTCCGTTCCGTTGTTGAAGCTGTAGTCCGAGTGGCCGCCGCCGATGCGGAAGCGGTTCTCGCGCGTGAGCCCCATGTAGATCAGGTTGGTGCGCGAATCCGTGAATGGCAGGTGGCTTTGCAGCCCCGCGCGCGCCAGCTCTCCGGCGGTCAGCGGCGGCGTGATCCCCATGTAATTGTGGGCCGGAAAGATCGCGTTGCGGAAGAAGCCGAGCTGCGTCGTCCAGGTGTTCGTTGCCAGCACGACGGCCGGCGCCTTCACGGTCTGACCACCCGCCAGGTGCAGGCGCAGCAGTTCACCCTCTTTGACCTCCGCCACCGGAGTGTCTTCGAAGATGAGTACCCCGCTACCCGCCGCGGCAGCGCCGAGCCCCAGGGTCAGCTGCATCGGGTCGACGTGACTGCTGTTGGGGTCGAACAGCGCACCGGCGCAGTTGGTCACTCCGAGCGTCGCGCGCGTCTTCTCCGCGCTCCAGAACTCGATCGGGACACCGGCTGCTTTCGCCTCGTCGACATAGGCCCGCGCCGCGTCGACGTCGCCGGGGCGCAGTGTCATGAGCACGCCCTTCAGCTCCGCTTCCGTCTCGAAGCCGGCGGCATGCGCGAGCGCCACCTCCTCGCGCATCGCGTTCACCGTGAGCTCGTACAGGCGCCTGTGAAGCTGGGGCGTGCTCGCGACACACATGGATTCGTTGGAGGGCCAGGAGAGCAGGAAGCCGCCGCTGCGCCCCGAGCCGCCATTGCCGATACCCCACGCCTCGAGCACGACGACCCGCTTCTCGGGTGCGTTGCGTCGCAGCGCGAGCGCCGAGGAAAGGCCCGTGATGCCCCCGCCGATGACGACGATGTCTGCTTCCAGGTCTCGAGTCAGCCGCGGGGCTCTGCGGGGAGCGCGGCGTGCCCAGAAGGCGGTGTTCCGTGCGACGGCCGGGAAGGGTGGCTGCGGTGGGACTTCCCCTGGCTCCAGTGGCTCGGAGATCGTCACGAACTCGACGAGGCCGCGACGCGCGACCTGATCCTTGCCTTCGCCGATTGCCCGGAGGTCGAGAAGATCCTGCTCGAGCCGCACCTCGAGGAGCGGCTCGGGATCCGGAGCCCGAAGGTGAGGTTTCAGGGCTGCGAGGCTGCCCGGCACGACGACCACTTCCACGTGCATTTCCGGTAGGGTGGTGTTCGCGCAGGGCCCTGGAGGCGGCGTGGGGAGATTCGAGCGATGGACCGAAAACGAGTCGTGCTCGTCCTTATCCTGTTTCCTTCCCGGAGTCCTCGCGGCGGCCTGGATCCTCGCGAGCGCGACGGGCGGCAGCGGCGAAAACATCGGGCCGGCAGACCGCATCCTGGTCGAGAAGGCGGCTCGGCGCCTCACGTTGTTGCGGGGTGGCGAGACGCTTCGGTCGTACCGCATCGCCCTCGGAGCGAATCCGGTGGGACGGAAGGAGCAGCAGGGGGACGAGCGGACGCCCGAGGGCCGCCATTCGGTGTCGCAGATCGTGAGCCGGAAGTTCGGACGGGCGCTTCGCGTCTCCTACCCGAATGCGGAGGACGCCGAGCGTGCCGCCGCGGGAGGTGTTCCGCCCGGCGGCGAGATCCTGATCCACGCTCCCGCAGAGGGCTATCGCTGGTTGGGCCGGCTTCACCGATGGGTGGATTGGACGGAGCGGTGCATCGCCCCCTCTTCGCCGTCGGCGTGACCCGCACCGATCGACGACGCCGAGCACGGTGGGCGCGGTACATCCCGGTTCCCAAGTCCTTCGATCCGCGATCCGCCTCCCTGGGTGCTCGGCGGGCGCATGGCGTCTCTGCAGATCTCATGAGTCTCTCCGATCTTCCTCGGGCGACACGGGCGACGCGATGGAGTTGGGAGCGCCAAGGCTACCTGGAGATCGCCGCGTCGAGTGGAGATGGACGAGGGCGAGTCGCGAGAGAACGCCGATCGTGGCGCATCCCATCATGAGCCACCATTCGGACCGCAGCGTCCGCACCAGTACGGGCCAAGTGAATCCCGTCGGTCCGATGGGAGGTGTGTAGAAAGGCCGCCAGCTCAGGAATACTCTCTGTTCGGACCAGGGATAGAGGAGCATGACGCCAAGACCGGCATCCGACATGCTGTCGAGGAAGCCGTGCGATGCCGCGGAAACGGACAGCGCGAGGGACACCGTGAGCCATGCGAGTCCCGTGAACTGCCGCGCGATCGCGAACACGATCGTCGAAACCACGAGCGACAGAAGAACCGCAAACAACGGAGAATGGAAGAAGCCCCGGTGCCCGAAGAAATGGCCATAGGGAACGACATCGAAGAAGATCGTGTCCAGGTCAGGCGCCGTGGCCAGAAGGCCAGCCAGCAGGACGACGCCGAAGGGTCTCACCACCCTGGTCACGGAGGGGGAAGCGGTACAAGGGAGAGCGAGACTCGCGCCCACCACGAAGTGCCCTGTTATGGAAGGCATCGCCATTCCTGCCATGCCTCGACATCGACAACTCCGCGGTCACTGAAGGCGAGAGCGCAGGAAGCGAGCGAGGAGAGGTTCTTACAATTTCTCGCGCTCATCGAGGGGTCGCCGAGCCGACGGATCACGAGTTCAACCTGCATCTTCTCCTCCACGTCCGAACGGATAGCGCTTTCAAACTGCGTTTCCTGCTCCACGTCCGAGTACGTCCGGGATGGGGCAATATGTCGACTCGCTTCCCTCCGCCCCCCGCGGCCCCCTCGGCGCGTATTCTCCTCCCGGCGCACGGGATGTCCTCGCCCGCCGTCTCGAGACCCTGTCGACTCCCGTACCCCGCCGCAAGTCCATCCGCCTCGAACGGGTTCTTCGGGACGCCGGCCGTCGCGAGCGCGACCACCGCGTCCCATTCCTGGCCGGCGCGTTCCACCGTCCACGGCACGTCGGCGGCGATCAGAAACCGGCGCGAGACGAGGGCCCGAGCCGCCTGTTCGATGTGCGCGAGGTAATCCTGTCTGTCCGTGTAGCGCTCGGCGAGGGAAGGGCGCGTGTCGCCGGTCGCGTTGCGCCGCGCCTCGTTCAACGCAAACGGGATGAAGCTGCCCGTGAAGCCGCCGAGGTAGCCGAATCCGCCGCGGTCGACGAGCTCGTGATTCCAGCCGGTCGAGGTTCCGAGCGGCACGGCCATGAACGGGAGCGCGATGCCCCGCGCCTCGCCGGGCCCGCCGTGCTGGTCATGACGCCTCGGCCCGAGGCACGGAGCCAGGCCTCGGACACAGCCCAACGCTCCCGGCCGATCGCCCGCCGGACCGGGCGAGGTCAGCGGTCAGGCCGCGCTCCGCCGCGGAGGCGATTGGCACCGCTGGGCGCGACGGGGCGCTGCAGGTCTCCCGTCGCGGCGCCGACCTCGCCCCGCCCGCTCGCTCGCGCGGGGCGGGCCGGCGCCGACGTCGCGCGCTTCGCGACCCCGAGCTGGTGACGCCCGAGAAAATCGACCAGCTTCTTGTAGTCGTCCTCGATGTGCAGCAGGCGGGAGAGCCTCAGGTACGACCTCCCCGCCTCCTCGTAGGTTCGGGCGACGAAACAGCCAACTTCGTCCCGCGACAGCTGCCTGCGGAGGAACGGCTTCTGGACGAGCTCCCAGAAGGAGCCCTTCTCCTCCACCACCTGCCGATAGAGCGTTCCGTGCTCGACGCGTCCGCGGCACCGGATCTCCTCGGGAAGGTGCTCGGGCCGGATCGCGCCGTCCTCGACGAGCATGTCGAGCGACTGGACGACATGCTGCAGCTCGCGGACGTTTCCCGGCCAGTCGTACCCCTCGAGGAGCCGCAGGGCCTCCGCGCTGACGCTGGGCACCGAGCCCGACGTTCCGCAGCGGAACTCGTCGATGAGCAGCGGGATATCCTCGAGACGCTCGCGCAAACTCGGAACGTGCACGGTGAGCACCTTGAGACGGTGGTGCAGATCGAGCCGGAAGCGGCCGGCGGCGACGTCGGCGTCGAGATCGTGGTGCGTCGCCGCCACGACGCGCACGTCGAGGTGGACGATCCGCCTCCCGCCGACGTAATCGATCGTCCGCTCCTGCAGGAACCGGAGCAGCTTCGCCTGCGCACCCGGCTCGAGGTCGCCGACCTCGTCGAGGAAGAGGGTCCCGTGGTTCGCCGACTCGAGGAGTCCTTTCCGGGGCTCGACCCCGGTGGCCACGCCCCGCTCGATGCCGAACAGCTCCGACTCGACGAGGGAGCTGGGCAGCGCGGGGCAGTTCACGACGACGAAAGGATGGTTCCGGCGAGCGGAGAACCGGTGGACCGCGCGCGCCGCCACCTCCTTGCCCGTACCCGTCTCCCCCAGGAGGAGAAGGGTGGCATCGGATGACGCGAAGCGCCGCAGGGTCTCGACGAAGTCCCGGATGACCTTCGAGTTGCCGGAAGGAAGCCAGCACTCCCGGTCCGGTCCGCCGGCCGGGCGGGGCTCGAGACCGCCTCGCGGTGACCGCTTCTTCTCCTCGGGATCCTCGAAAAGAATCCTCGTCTCCCCAAGGGTCATCTGGTCCCCCGACCGAAGGGGAAGCGGCGCCTCAACGTTGTGGCCGTTGAGCATCAGGCTGTTCCGCACCGTCGACCGGATCAGGATCCACTGACCCTCCTCGGATCGAATCTCCGCATGAACGGCCGCGACCCTGGGATCGCTCGGAACACACACATCGCACCCGGGAGCCCGGCCGATGACGGTTCCCCGTTCCGCCAGCTCGTGCCTGGCGGCCCGGATCCCACCACGAATCACGACGATCTCGGCGATGCGAAACCCCTTCCCTCGTGCGACCGCACACAATCCCGGAGACGCGCCGACCTCGAGTCGCGAGGTCACCGGCGAAGGCCGGCGGCCACGCCCCACGCTCGGAAGCCATTCCCCAGTGACGCCAGAGCCAACGATTCGCCTGCCGCCACTCGACGATCGGCTTTCCGGTGGTTCCCAGCGCGTCCCCGTGGCGCAGTCGGTGCCTATCCCCTTGGCACCTCCTTTTCGCTCTTGTAACCCATCCGCAGCGCTCATGTCAATCGGAAAGAGAGAACAGCGAAGATAGGTACTGGCTCCGTTCTCTCTCTCGTCCCGATTGGAGCCTCGGACAGCGTGGAACGTGCCGCTGTCCCCGACCCCAGCGCGCCGGACGCCGACCCATCCCGCTGCGATTCGTGCCGTCGCGCGAAACGCCCGCCGAGGTTCGTGCCCTCCCGCGACTCCTCGGGGGCACCCACTCGCGTGCACCCGCAGGGCACCCATCGCAATGCGAAGGAGACAATGGACTTAGGGGCACCTCTCCAGGAGGAGGCGGACCGGCGCGGTACTTGCTGTTCAGGACCGTAGGACCCCGGGTGCACGCGGGACCCGGCGGGTATAGGACAAGAGTCTGAGGGTTGGGGGGGTTCACAGCCATGATCGACAGGTCTATTGACCGAGAACTATTCCTGCCTGAGTTCGCAAGAACCCATGCATCGACTGGCGCTTCGACAAGAAGCCGTTGCCGCTCCGGGAGCGGGAGGGGATGGACTATGCATCGCATACGCACGGATCGGATACTCTCGTGTAGTAGGTGGCTCGCACTCTTCATGTGCCTGCTCATCCTGCCCCTCGCCAGCCATGCTGCAGGGCGCCGAAACGTGCAGGCGGCGGTGCCGGACGACGGGCCGGGCGCGATCCTCGCGGTGGACAACGACGGGGACGGCGTCCCCGTTCCGGAGGACTGCGACGACAACCGGATCGACGTCCACCCTGCATACCCCCCGGGGTGCACTCCGTCCGTCACCTGCGTGGTTGAGGCAGTACAGGAGCTGTGCGACGGGCGCGACAACAACTGCAATGGCCTCTCCGATGAAGGCTTCAACATTGGCGCCGCCTGCACCGCCGGCGTCGGTGCTTGCCAGGGTGTCGGGCAGATCGTCTGCACCTCGCCCACGACTTCGGGCTGCAACGCGGTTGCGCGGCCCGACACCACGATCTGCCGGCCAGTGGCCGGCGACTGTGACGTAGCCGAGAGCTGCAACGCGGGCGTCTGCCCGCCGGACGGCTTCGTGCCGACGACGACGAGCTGCCGTCCCGCCGTGGGGCCGTGCGACGTCGGGGAGAGCTGCACGGGAGCGAGCGCTGCGTGTCCGCCGGATGCCAAGCAGCCGCAGACCACCATCTGCCGCGCCTCGGCCGGTCCTTGCGACCTGCCCGACAGCTGCGACGGGATCAACGATGCGTGCCCTGCCGACGCTTTCTTGCCCTCCACGACGACATGCCGTGCGGCCGCGAGTCAGTGCGACCTGGCCGAGAGCTGTCCCGGAAGCGGCGTGGCGTGCCCGGCCGATGTCCTCAAGCCCGACGGCACCGCCTGCAACGACGCCGACCAGTGCACCGGGCCCGACGTGTGCACGAGCGGGGTCTGCGGCGGTCCGGCGCTGTTGACCGTCTCGTCGAACAACCTGTACGGATGGTACTTCTGGGACGACACGACGAATACCCCGACGGGGACCGGCACGTTCGTGACCGGGCCTGGGACACCGCCGCTCGGCACGGGAAGCGTGCGCTTGACAAGTACTGGCGCCACGGACCGGCAGGTCGTGGCCACGAGCGGATATGGTGGGACAAGGCTCGCGGATATCACCAGGCTGCAGTACAGCACGTACCGCAGCTCCGTCGACCCCAACAACGTCGAGGGGGCCATGCTCCAGCTCGAGGTTGACTACGACGGACCTGCTGGAAACAACGGGTGGCAGGGCCGACTCAATTTCGAGCCGCAATACAACACGGTCCCACCGCAAAGTGGGCTGGTTGTTCAGAACACGTGGCAGACATGGGACGCGAGGAATGGCTTCTGGTGGGCCACCGGAGCCATCGGCGCTGCGATCCCCTGTACGCAGGCGAACCGCTGCACGTTGGCGCAGGTGGTTGCGGCTTACCCCAATGCCATCATCCACGCCAACATCTCCGGTTCTGGGATTCCTGGGAAGCTCCTCTTCAGAGTGGGACCCTCGGGCCAGCCGGGCGGCTTCGACGGGAACGCGGACGCACTGATCGTCGGCGTTCTCGGAGTCGAGACGACGTACGACTTCGAGGCCACGGATCTCTGCAACGACAACAACGACTGCACGACCGACACCTGCACGGCCAACGCCTGCGTGCACACGGCCCTTCCGGACGCCACCACGGTCGCCCTGGGCGACCTGAACGGATGGTTCTTCTGGAACGACACGACGGATACGCCGACAGGGACCGGCACGTTTGTGCCCGGTCCTGCGACTCCGCCGCTCGGCACGGGAAGCGTGCGCTTGAGAAGTACTGGCGCCACGGACCGGCAGGTCGTAGCCACGAGCGGATATGCTGGGACCCCGCTCGCGGATATCACGACGCTGCAGTACAGCACCTACCGCACCTCCGTCGACGTCAACAACGTCGAGGGGGTCATGCTGCAGCTCGAGGTTGACTACGACGGAGCTGGTGGGAACGACGGGTGGCAGGGCCGACTCGTGTTCGAGCCGCAATACAACACGGTCCCACCGCAAAGCGGGCTGGTTCTTCAGGGCACGTGGCAGACATGGGACGCGAAGAATGGCTTCTGGTGGGCCACCGGAGCCATCGGCCAAGCGATCCCCTGTACGCAGGCGAACCGCTGCACGTTGGCGCAGGTGACCGCGGCTTACCCGAATGCCGTCATCCACGCCAACATCGGCGGCGGGAACCGTGCTCCTGGGAAGCTCCTCTTCAGAGTGGGACCCTCGGGCCAGCCGGGAGGCTTCGACGGGAACGCGGACGCCTTGATCGTCGGCGTTCTCGGGGTCAACAAGACGTACGATTTCGAGCCGACCGCGCGCTGCAACGACAGCGTCGAATGCACGCGGGATCAGTGCGGCAGCGGAGTGTGCGTCAACCCGAATGCCAGCGCCGGGACCCATTGCGGCAGCTTCAACGACACCGTCTGCGACAACCCGGACACGTGCGACGGAGCAGGCGCGTGCCAGGTCAACAACGAGCCGATCGCGACGGTCTGCCGGGCGTCTGCAGGCGCCTGCGATATCGTCGAGAATTGCGACGGGGCGGGGGCTTGCCCGCCGGAAGCGTTCGTGCCTGCGACGACGACGTGCCGCCCGGCTGCGGGCGATTGCGACTTGGCGGAGAGCTGCCCGGGAACCGGGCCGGCGTGTCCGCCGGATGCGTTCGCTTCGGCGACGACGATCTGCCGTGCGGTGGCTGGCGGCTGCGACGTGGCCGAGAGCTGCCCGGGAACCGGGCCGGCGTGTCCGACCGATGACCGACTGCCCGCGACGACAATCTGCCGTCCAACCGCGGGTTTCTGTGACGTGGCGGAGAGTTGCGACGGGACGAACGTCGCCTGCCCGTCCGACGCGTTCAAGGCCGCCACGCTGGTGTGCCGACCGGCGACGGAGATCTGCGACGAGGCGGAGAACTGCACGGGCAGCAGTGCGACGTGCCCGGCGGACCTGATCTCGACCACGAGCAAGGTCTGTCGTCCGCTGGCGGGTCCCTGCGACGTCGCGGACAACTGCGACGGGGTCAACGTCACGTGCCCCGCGGATGCGACCCTGCCGGCGACGACCGTATGCCGCGCGGCAGCGGGTGTCTGTGACGTGGCGGAGAGTTGCGCGGGCGGCCCCGGGGCAACGATCTACGACAGCATCCCCGGCCCACCGCTGCCTTACAACCGTCCGAGCCTGGGATACCAGGCCACCCAGACGAGTGAATTCGGCGACTACATCACTTTTGCCGGCACGAACCGGTGGGTGACGGACGTGACGGTGATGATGAGCGCCTGGGCTCTTCACTCGACCTACCCGGCCATGAACCCCAGCAGCTGGACGCACCCGATCACGCTGAACATCTACGATTTGGGTCCCGGCAACACGCTTGGGCCGCTGCTGAAGACCGTGACGCAGACGTTCACGATTCCGTGGCGACCTGAAGCCGATCCGACGTGTCCCGGCGGCACAGCTTGGAGGGCCGCTGATAACAACTGCTACAACGGAATGGCGTTCGACATCACGTTCCACGTGAACTTCGACGTCAGCCCACGGAACCAGGTGATCATCGGGATCGCCTACAACACCCAGACCTACGGTTCGCCGCCGCTGGGCGTTCCTGGTCCGTACGATTCCCTGAACGTCGGGCTGCGTTGGTACCTCAACAATCTTCCGCCAAATGATCCCGGCGCCGACGGCCCCGTTCCCGTGGGAACCGACACCGACACCAACGCGCTGTTCTGGAACACGTCCACCGTGGCGTGGTACAGCAACGGCACCAACGTGCCGCCGTGCCCCGGCGGGACGTTCTGTCGTGACACGCAGTGGTTCCCGTACCACCCGGCGATGCGGGTCAACGCCCTGCCCGCAACGGGCGGGGACTGCCCGACAGACGCCTTCGTTCCGGCGACGACGGTCTGCCGTCCGGCGACGGGTCAGTGCGACCTGGCCGAAAGCTGCCCGGGAACGAACGCTGCATGTCCGACCGATCTCTTCAAGGCCGCCGGCGCTGTGTGCACCGACAACCTCGTCTGCACCAGCTACACGGGCGCGCCGGCGACTCCGGACGGCTGCCAGGGCGGTGTCGACAACTGTCTGGGCACTGCGGTCACCTGTCCCTCCGACGGGAACCCGTGCACCAACGACGTCTGTACCGAGGCCAGGCCTGGGTGCGGGAACGATCCGATCTGCGGGATCAGCGGCGTCGTGCTCTACAACAAGATCGTCGCGGGTGCGGACGTGCCAACCGGCGATCCGTCCAACCCGGTCGGAAACGCGACCATGACGCTGACGGGAGGGGCCACGGGCTCCACGCTGACCAGCAACGGTCCCGTCCCCGCCGCCGGCACCTACTCGTTCAGCAACGTCGCGGGGAACATCACCGACACTCCGACCCGCAGCGCAACGGCGAACGACATCCTCGCTGGGCTCGATTCCTCCGATCCCAGCTTGATCTCCAAGCGGTCGGTGAACCTGCCCCCGCCGTTCACACCGAGGCAGTTCAAGGCCGGTGACGTCTCCGCCAACGGAACGATCTCCGCCTTCGACGCTGCGCTCGTTTCCCAGAGGGCGGTGAACATCATCACGAGCTTCCCGGCCCTCGGCGGGGCCTCGTGGTTCTTCGACCCGATCAACCGCGCTCTCATCGTCAACTTCACCCCGGGCCCGACGAATGCGGACTTCGTCGGCGTCGAGTATGGCGACGTCTCGATGAGCTGGGTGGGGCCCAGCAACCCGTTCGCGAGCCCGCGAAGCACCATGCCGGACAGGTGGCTGGCGCTCGATCCGACTCGGGTCCAGCAGATCGTCCCGGGTCCTGACGCCACCGCCACGGCCTACGTCTCGCAGACGCCTCGCTTGCTGGAGGACGGTTCCTACGAGATGGTGCTGGGTCTGGCCCAGGCGGACGGCATCATCTCTCTCGATCTGTCGCTCCAGTACGACCCGGCGATCGTCACCATCGAGAGCCTCACCCCGGTGGGCCTCGCGGAGCTGTTCGCGATGGACGTGAACAACACGGCTGCCGGCGAGCACGCGATCGCGCTGTACTGCCCGGCGCCCATGCAGGGCACCGGTGACTTCCTGGTCGTCCGGATGAGGATCAACGGCGCGCTGACCGGCCTGCCGCTGGATCTGACCGGTGTGGCGAACGAAGGCGCGATCGAGCTCCTCTGGCTGTCCGCGCCGGCGGATCCCGAGACGCCCGTGACGCCCGACCCGCGTCAGCCCATTCGGCTGAAGCAGCGTACGCCGTGGAGAGGATCCGACTCCCCGGCGAACGGCGAGTAGTTTCGTTCGATGGCAAGCTCCCGGGAAGTGAGGCCCTCCTTGCTTCCCGGGAGCTTCTTCGATGGCGGGCGGCGCGTGGGTGCTTCTGACAGACCCTGTCCATGGTCGTCTCGCGGCGACCACCCGGAGATAGAGCTATGAAACGGGCATCCAGGTTGATGCTGAGTCCGACGCTGTCTCTTCTCGAGGGCATCCGGAGCAGGACCGTGATCGCGGCGCTGGCCGCTGGCTTGTTTCTCGCCACCGCGACCGCCCTCCCAACCTCGAATGCCCAGGCAGCACCTGGGGGGAGCGCCGCGAGGGCCGGAGCGACGACTTTCGCATCCAAGGCCGACAAGCTTCCCAGCAACCCGCCCGTGCCTTTCCTCCCGCTGGGCGCGAGTCTGCCTCCCAGCTCCACCGTCTGCCAGGGCGCGACGATCGCCGTACCCATCGACGTCGCTCCGATCGGCGGCGCCATCGGGATGGACTTCCTCATCGAGTTCGACCCCTCCAAAATCCAGCCGACGAACGTGGTCACGTCGGCCATCACCGCCGGCTGCAGGATCGACTGGAACGTGGTTGGGATCGGCCTCGACCAGCTTTCCATCGCCATCTCGTGTCTCACCCCTCGGTCGGGGTCCGGGACGGTGGCCTACGTGTACCTCCAAGGCGTCGCCGCCTCGGGGAGCTCTCCGCTGCACTGGCTGGCCGCGAACCTCGACGAGCAGCCGATCACGGCGACGGCCGACGGCTCGGTGACGATCGGCTCCGGCTCCTCGACCCTTCTGATGGCGACGGTGATCGGGGGCTCGGGCGGAATCGTCAACCTGCCGCTGCTCGGCAACCTGGCGCCCAACTCCATCGGGATCAACGCCGAGGTGCACTGGGATCCCGCGGTCCTGACCGGCATCAGCGCGTCCATCTCCGCGTCCCTGCCGGGCGACTGCCAGTTCGATGTCAACATTCCGAGCGCCGGCGTGGCGCTCGTCGCCATCGCATGCCAGACGCCCCTGAGCGGGCCGCAGCACCTGGCGAACATCAAGGTCCAGGTGGTGGGTGGCGTCGGAACTCAGACCTCGCTGGACCTGGTGGCGGGCACCGTGAACGAGGTGGACGCCTGCCTCGAGGACGGGCTCTTCACGGCGGTCTCCGGCGCCATCGTCAGCGTGCCGATCTCCTCCAACGTCTGCCAGGGCGCCGACCTGGTGGTTCCCATCGACGTGTCCCCCGCAACCGGCGTCGTGGGCATGGACTTCGTGCTCCAGTACAACCCCCTGGTCGTCCTGCCGACGAACGTCGTTCTCGGGCCACTCACCGCCGGGCACACCTGCGCGATGAACTGGAACATCCCGGCCGCGGGTCAGCTCGCCATCGCGATCTCCTGCCAGAGCGCGCTGTCGGGGTCGGGAACGGTTGCGAACGTCATCTTCCAGGGCATCGCGGCCGCGCCCGCCAGCACCCCGCTGACGTGGCTCCAGCACGATCTCAACGAAGGGCAGATCTCGTCGTCCCACCAGAACGGGGCGATCAACGTGGTGTCGGGCGGCTCGACGCTGAGCATGCCCCCGCTGGTCCTGGGGGGATCCGGCGGCGTGCTGGATATTCCGCTCAGCGGTGATCTTGCGCTCGGATCCATCGGCATCAATACGGTCGTGACGTGGGATCCCGCGGTGCTGACGGCGATCTCCGTCGCGCTGGGACCCAACCTCCCTCCGACGTGGACCATCGACTCCGACCTGTCGACTCCGGGCCAGGCGAGCATTTCGGTCTTCGGCACGATCCCGATCAGCGGCCCTCAGGTGCTCGCACTGATCAAGTTCAACGTGATCGGCCTTCCGAACGCGGTGTCGCCGCTGAACATCCTCTCGGGGGCGGTGAACGAGATCAACGCGTGTCTCGACGACGGGCTGTTCCGAGCCGTCAGCGGGGCGTTGGTCAGCGTTCCCCCGGTGTCGTGCGTTTGCGTCGGCTCCCAGGTCGCGGTGCCGATCACCGTCAGCCCGGCCGACGGGGTCGAGGGGATGGACTTCGTACTCCAGTACAACCCGGCCCTGTTCTTGCCGGTGAACGTGACCCTGGGCGGCCTGACCAGCGGTGGGTGCTCGTTGAACTGGAACATCCCGGTCGCCGGCCAGGTCGCCATCGGGATCTCCTGTCTGGGACCGCTGTCCGGGTCGGGAACCGCGGCCATCGTGTACTTCCAGGGCGTCGGGACGCCTCCCGCAGTGTCCCCCCTGACCTGGCTCCTGCACGATCTGAACGAGGGACAGATCCCTTCGTCCTCCCAGGACGGGCAGCTCTGTCTGAGCTCGTCGACCGCGACGCTCTCGATGCCTGCCGACGCGAACGGCACCTCGGGCTCCACGGTGCAGGTGCCGCTCACCGGCAACTTGCCCGCGGGCACGATCGGCATCAACGCGGTCGTGCAGTGGGATCCGTCGGTACTGACGGGAGTGACCGTGACTCTGGCGCCGGGCCTCCCCGGCGACTGGGGGATCGACTTCGAGCTCACGCCGGGCAGGGCCAGCATCTCGGTCTTCGGGACCACCGCGATCAGCGGCAACCAGACCCTCGCCTACATCGACTTTACCGTCATTGGGCCTGCCGGGAGCAACACGGCCCTCGATGTGACCTTCGGCGAGGTGAACGAGGTCCCCGCCTGCCTCGACGACGGCACGTTCTACGTCTGCTCGTCGTGCGACGACGGGAACGCGTGCACGGCGGACTCGTGCGTGATGGGTCAGTGCGTGAACACGGCGCTTCCGGTCGGGACCACGTGTCGCGCCGCTGCGGGCTCCTGCGACGTGGCCGAGACTTGCGACGGCCTCGGCAATCCTTGTCCTGCGGACGTCTTCGTTGCGGCCACGACCAGCTGTCGCGCCTCCGCGGGTCCGTGCGACGTTGCGGAAAGCTGCACAGGAACGAACGCCGCATGTCCGATCGATGCCGTGGCAGCGGCCACGACGATCTGTCGGCCCTCGGCGGGGATCTGCGACGTTGCCGAGAGCTGTAACGGCAGCGCCGTGACTTGCCCGAGCGACGCCTTCGTCTCCGCGACCATGAGCTGTCGCGCCTCCGCCGGTCCCTGCGACGTCGCGGAAAGCTGTACGGGAACGAGTGCCGCATGTCCGAGCGACGCCGTGGCGTCTGCCACGACGATCTGTCGGCCCTCGGCGGGGATCTGCGACGTCGCCGAGAGCTGTAACGGCAGCGCCGTGACCTGCCCGAGCGACGCCTTCGTCTCCGCGACCACGAGCTGTCGCGCCTCCGCGGGTCCCTGCGACGTGGCCGAGAGCTGCACCGGAACGAGTGCGGCATGCCCTGGTGACGCCGTGGCGTCTGCCACGACGATCTGTCGGCCCTCGGCGGGGATCTGCGACGTCGCCGAGAGCTGTAACGGCAGCGCCGTGACCTGCCCGAGCGACGCCTTCGTCTCCGCGACCACGAGCTGTCGCGCCTCCGCTGGTCCCTGCGACGTGGCCGAGAGCTGCACCGGAACGAGTGCGGCATGCCCTGGCGACGCCGTGGCGTCTGCCACGACGATCTGTCGGCCCTCGGCGGGGATCTGCGACGTCGCCGAGAGCTGTAACGGCAGCGCCGTGACCTGCCCGAGCGACGCCTTCGTCTCCGCGACCACGAGCTGTCGCGCCTCCGCTGGTCCCTGCGACGTCGCGGAAAGCTGTACGGGAACGAGTGCCGCATGTCCGAGCGACGCCGTGGCGTCTGCCACGACGATCTGTCGGCCCTCGGCGGGGATCTGCGACGTCGCCGAGAGCTGTAACGGCAGCGCCGTGACCTGCCCGAGCGACGCCTTCGTCTCCGCGACCACGAGCTGTCGCGCCTCCGCCGGTCCCTGCGACGTGGCCGAGAGCTGCACCGGAACGAGTGCGGCATGCCCTGGTGACGCCGTGGCGTCTGCCACGACGATCTGTCGGCCCTCGGCGGGGATCTGCGACGTCGCCGAGAGCTGTAACGGCAGCGCCGTGACCTGCCCGAGCGACGCCTTCGTCTCCGCGACCACGAGCTGTCGCGCCTCCGCGGGTCCCTGCGACGTGGCCGAGAGCTGCACCGGAACGAGTGCGGCATGCCCTGGTGACGCCGTGGCGTCTGCCACGACGATCTGTCGGCCCTCGGCGGGGATCTGCGACGTCGCCGAGAGCTGTAACGGCAGCGCCGTGACCTGCCCGAGCGACGCCTTCGTCTCCGCGACCACGAGCTGTCGCGCCTCCGCGGGTCCCTGCGACGTGGCCGAGAGCTGCACCGGAACGAGTGCGGCATGCCCTGGTGACGCCGTGGCGTCTGCCACGACGATCTGTCGGCCCTCGGCGGGGATCTGCGACGTCGCCGAGAGCTGTAACGGCAGCGCCGTGACTTGCCCGACCGACGCCTTCGTCTCCGCGACCACGAGCTGTCGCGCCTCCGCCGGTCCCTGCGACGTGGCCGAGAGCTGCACCGGAACGAGTGCGGCATGCCCTGGTGACGCCGTGGCGTCTGCCACGACGATCTGTCGGCCCTCGGCGGGGATCTGCGACGTCGCCGAGAGCTGTAACGGCAGCGCCGTGACCTGCCCGACCGATGCCTTCGTCTCCGCGACGACCGTGTGCCGGCCCGCCGCCGGCCTGTGCGACCTGGCCGAAAGCTGCACGGGCTCGGGCGCGACGTGTCCTACGGATGTCTTCCCGCCGGCCAATACCCCGTGCGACGACGGCAGCGCTTGCACCTCTCCGGACCTCTGCGACGGCTCGGGGCAGTGCGTCGGTACGACGGCACCGAGGCCGGCCGTCATCAACAACTCGGTGAGAGTCAACAAGTCCCCCGTGCAGGCGACCGTTACGTGGAACGACGCGCCCGGGCCGTACAACCTCTACCGAGGCGGGAACGGGCCCACTCCGTCCTGGCAGTACAACCAGTCGTGCTTGGCCACGACGGTTGGCGGCAGCTCGGTGCAGGACACGGAGAACCCGCCGATCGGTCGCTTCTTCTATTACCTCGTGACGCGCGCGAGCGCCTGCGACGAGTCGTCCCTGGGGAACGACAGCGCGGCTGCGGAGAGGCCCAACACGAACCCCTGCCCGCTTCCCAGTCCCGACGCAGACAGTGACGGGATCCTGGATGCGAGCGACAACTGCTGGGCGGTCTCGAACGGGAACCAGGCGGATCCGGACATCGATGGCGTCGGCACCGCGTGCGACAATTGTCCCGCTGTCTGGAATCCGGGCCAGGAGAACTTGGACGGCGATTCGCCGGGGGATGCTTGCGATCCCGACATGGATGGGGACCTTGTCGCGAACAATGTGGACAACTGCCCGACGGTCTACAACCCGGATCAGGCGGATTCCAACCAGAACGGCGTCGGCGACGCCTGCGAACCAGGGTCGAGAGGCTCGCAGGAGGCGGACCGCCGGCGACGCATCTGACCGAAGGAGAGGAGCCGGGCTCAACGCCCGGCTCCGCTTTGGCGGGACAGCGGCCGCACTTCTGCTGACCTTCCTTCTGGCATTCTCGGGCGCACCGGCTTTCGCCGTGAGCGCGGTGCGCCTCTACGGCCAGTCCAATTTCGAAAGATCCGGGCCTGCGATGGACCAAACGGCCCGGATCGACGTGAGCCCCGCCGACGGCGTTACATCCATCGATCTCTACTTCCGTTACGACCCCCTGGTCGTCACGCCGACTGCCGTCTATCGCACGGCGTTCACCAGCAGCTTCGCCCTGACCTACAACCTGACGATCCCGGGCACCGTCGAGATCCACCTTACCGGCTCGACGCCGCTCGCCGGGACCGACGACGTGGCGTGGGTCGCGTTCCGCGTCATCGGATCGGCCGGCAGCTCCGCCCTTCTGACCTGGGACTCGGCGGCCCTCAACAGCGGAGGCATCGCCAGCACGACGCAGATCGTCAAGGACATCGTCGTGGGTACGAGCGACGTCACGTTGTCGATGCTCGACGACATCCAGACGCAGCCCTCGGCGACCATCCCTCTCAGCATCTCCGCGACGAGCTTCTCGACCTCGAACGGGATCGATCTCAGGCTCCGGTACAACCAGGCGATCGCCACGGTCACCAACGTCGCGAAGACCACCCTGACGAGCCCACTCACCCTCAACTGGAACCACGCGGCGCCCGGCCTTTTGCAGATCCAGCTCTTCGGAACGAGCACCATCAGCGGGTCCGGACCGGTGGCGACCCTCACGTTCAGCGTGATCGGTGGCACGGGCAGCAGCATGCCCCTCAACCTGGACCTGACGCGGATCGGGGGCGCCGTGAAGTTCGCGGACGACGGGTCGTTCTCGGTCTGTCCCGCCTCCTGCGACGACGGGAACTTGTGCACGACGGATTCCTGCGTCCTGGGCCGGTGCGTTCATGTTCCGGTTCCCACGACCACCGTGTGTCGTGCCTCGGCCGGCCCGTGCGACGTCGCGGAGACGTGCGACGCCACGGGCAACTGCCCGGCGAACGGTTTCGCGCCCCCCTCGACGGTCTGCCGTGCCCCGACGGACCTGTGCGACGCGGCGGAGCAATGCACCGGGACGAGCGCTGCGTGCCCGACCGACGTCGTCGCTCCGGCCGGTACGGTCTGCCGAGCGGCTTCGGGCGATTGCGACGTCGCCGAGACGTGCAACGGCACCAGCAAGACCTGCCCGGCGGACGTCATTGCGCCCGCCGGGACGGTGTGCCGCCCGGTCACCGGTCCCTGCGATGCACAAGAGAGCTGCAACGGCTCCAGCGTGGCTTGCCCCGCGGACGAATTCCTGGCGGCGACGACCCTGTGCCGTCCGTCGGCGGGAAGCTGTGACGTGGCGGAGAGCTGTACCGGTTCGAGCGCGCCGTGTCCCGCGGACGGATTCGTGGCGGCGAGCACGGAATGCCGCGCCTCCGCGGGCCCCTGCGACGTGGCGGAGAGCTGCACCGGGTCGGGCGCAACGTGCCCTGAGGACGGATTCCAGACGGCGACGAGCGTGTGCCGACCATCGGCGGGAGACTGCGACGTAGCGGAGAGCTGCACGGGGTCGAGTGCCGCGTGCCCTGCGGAGGAGTTTCAGGCAGCGACAACCGCATGCCGCCCGGCGGCGGGGCCGTGCGACGTGCCTGAGAGCTGCACGGGGTCGAGCGCGGCGTGCCCTGCCGATGCCGTGGAGCCCGCGACGACCGTCTGTCGCGCATCGGCCGGTCCTTGTGACGCGGCGGAGAGCTGCGACGGGACCAGCGTGAGCTGTCCGGCCGACACCCTCGTCTCCGCGACGACGGTGTGCCGCCCGGCCGTTGGTCCCTGCGACGTGGCGGAGAGCTGCACGGGTGCGAGTCCTTCATGCCCTGCCGACGGGTTCGTGGCCGCGACGACCGTGTGCCGGCCATCGGCTGAAGTCTGCGACGTGGCCGAGAGCTGTACGGGGTCGAGCGCAACGTGCCCCGCGGACGGGTTCCAGGCCGCGACGACGGAATGCCGTGCCTCGGCGGGTCCTTGTGACGTGGCAGAGAGCTGCACCGGATCGAGCGCAACGTGCCCTGCGGACGGATTCCAGACGGCGACGACCGTGTGCCGTCCGTCGGCAGGAGACTGCGACGTAGCGGAGAGCTGCACGGGGTCGAGCGCGGCGTGCCCTGCCGATGCCGTGGAGCCCGCGACGACCGTCTGTCGCGCATCGGCCGGTCCTTGTGACGCGGCGGAGAGCTGCGACGGGACCAGCGTGAGCTGTCCGGCCGACACCCTCGTCTCCGCGACGACGGTGTGCCGCCCGGCCGTTGGTCCCTGCGACGTGGCCGAGAGCTGCACGGGCGCGAGTCCTTCATGCCCTGCCGACGGGTTCGTGGCCGCGACGACCGTGTGCCGGCCATCGGCTGAAGTCTGCGACGTGGCCGAGAGCTGTACGGGGTCGAGCGCAACGTGCCCCGCGGACGGATTCCAGACGGCGACGACCGTGTGCCGTCCGTCGGCAGGAGACTGCGACGTAGCGGAGAGCTGCACGGGGTCGAGCGCGGCGTGCCCTGCCGATGCCGTGGAGCCCGCGACGACCGTCTGTCGCGCATCGGCCGGTCCTTGTGACGCGGCGGAGAGCTGCGACGGGACCAGCGTGGGTTGTCCGGCCGACACCCTCGTCTCCGCGACGACGGTGTGCCGCCCGGCCGTTGGTCCCTGCGACGTGGCGGAGAGCTGCACGGGCGCGAGTCCTTCATGCCCTGCCGACGGGTTCGTGGCCGCGACGACCGTGTGCCGGCCATCGGCTGAAGTCTGCGACGTGGCCGAGAGCTGCACGGGGTCGAGCGCAACGTGCCCTGCGGACGGATTCCAGACGGCGACGACCGTGTGCCGTCCGTCGGCAGGAGACTGCGACGTAGCGGAGAGCTGCACGGGGTCGAGTGCCGCGTGCCCTGCCGATGCCGTGGAGCCCGCAACGACCGTCTGTCGAGCATTGGCCGGTTCTTGTGACGCGGCGGAGAGCTGCGACGGGACCAGCGTGAGCTGTCCGGCCGATACCCTCGTCTCCGCAACGACGGTGTGCCGCCCAGCCGTTGGTCCCTGCGACGTGGCGGAGAGCTGCACGGGCGCGAGTCCTTCATGCCCTGCCGACGGGTTCGTGGCCGCGACGACCGTGTGCCGGCCATCGGCTGAAGTCTGCGACGTGGCCGAGAGCTGTACGGGGTCGAGCGCAACGTGCCCCGCGGACGGGTTCCAGGCCGCGACGACGGAATGCCGTGCCTCGGCGGGTCCTTGTGACGTGGCGGAGAGCTGCACCGGATCGAGCGCAACGTGCCCTGCGGACGGATTCCAGACGGCGACGACCGTGTGCCGTCCGTCGGCAGGAGACTGCGACGTAGCGGAGAGCTGCACGGGGTCGAGTGCCGCGTGCCCTGCCGATGCCGTGGAGCCCGCGACGACCGTCTGTCGAGCATTGGCCGGTTCTTGTGACGCGGCGGAGAGCTGCGACGGGACCAGCGTGAGCTGTCCGGCCGATACCCTCGTCTCCGCAACGACGGTGTGCCGCCCAGCCGTTGGTCCCTGCGACGTGGCCGAGAGCTGCACGGGAGCGAGTGCGGCGTGTCCTGCCGATGGCTTCCAGGCGGCAACGATCGAATGCCGTGCCTCCGCGGGTCCTTGTGACGTGGCGGAGAGCTGCACCGGATCGAGCGCAACGTGCCCTGCGGACGGATTCCAGACGGCGACGACCGTGTGCCGTCCGCCGGCGGGAGGCTGCGACGTAGCGGAGAGCTGCACGGGGTCGAGTGCCGCGTGCCCTGCCGATGCCGTGGAGCCCGCGACGACCGTCTGTCGAGCATCGGCCGGTTCTTGTGACGCGGCGGAGAGCTGCGACGGGACCAGCGTGAGCTGTCCGGCCGATATCTTCGTCTCCGCGACAACGGTGTGCCGCCCGGCCGTTGGTCCCTGCGACGCGGCGGAGAGCTGCACGGGCGCGAGTCCTTCATGCCCTGCCGACGGGCTCCAGGCAGCGACGACGGAATGCCGTGGTTCGGCAGGTGCCTGCGACGTGCCGGAGAGTTGCACCGGCTCCAGCGCGGCATGCCCCGCCGACGGCTTCGTTGCATCGACGACGGTGTGCAGACCGGCCACTGGCGCGTGCGATGTGGCCGAGAGCTGCACGGGAGCGAGCGCCGCGTGCCCCGCCGATGCCCTGGAGCCGGCCACGACCGTCTGTCGAACCTCGGCGGGCATCTGTGACGTGGCGGAGAGCTGCGACGGGACGAGCACGGGTTGTCCGGCTGACACCTTCGTCTCCGCGACCACAATGTGCCGCCCCGTCGCGGGCCAGTGCGACGTGGCGGAGAGCTGCACGGGAACCGGACCCGACTGCCCGCCCGACGGTGGGGTCACGCTGCCGCCGGCGGGGTCCCCGGTCCTCCGCCTGGGGCCGGCGCCGGGCGGCACGCTACTTTCCTGGTCGATGGTTCCTTCGGCGACTTCGTACGATGTCGTGCGCGGGGTCCTCAGCCTGCTCAGGTCCACCCGAGGAGACTTCACGACGGCCACCAGCGACTGCGTCGCGAACGACCGGACAGCGGCATCCGTCCAGGATCCGAGTCCGCCCCCCACTCCGGATGCTCTCTGGTACCTCGTCCGGCCGGTGAACTGCGTCGGCGCGGGGAGCTACGACACGGGCAGTCCATCTCAGGTCGGATCGAGAGATCCCGAGATCCAGGCCTCGGCCAACGCGTGTCCGTGACCTTCGGTCGGGGCGTCGCTCGCTGGAGCTGCGACGGTCACCAGGGGAGATCCGCGGCGCAGCGGAACCCAAAGTCTCCCTCGCGGTAGCCGACGTAGCCCCAGTTTCGGCAGGAAGCGCTCAGCACGGTGGGGCGGCTGTCCCACGACCCGCCCCGCACCACGCGCGCCCGGCCGGTCCGGGGGCCGAGAGGGTCCTTCTTCGGGCTCGAGGCGTAGGCGTCGGGGTCGTACCAGTCCTCGCACCATTCCCACATGTTCCCGCCGGTGTCCTGGATGCCGTAGGGGCTCGCCCCGGCGGGCCGGATACCGACGGTATCGTTCCCTTCCCGGCCCCAGTTGCGGCGAAAGACGCCGTGCTCGGGGCTTGGCGGCTCGGTGCCCCAGGGCCACAGGCGGCCGTCGGTTCCCCTCGCGGCTTTCTCCCGTTCCGCCTCCGACGGGAGCCGCGCACCGGCCCACTCGCAGTACGCTCGTCCCTCCTCCCATCTGACGAAGGCCACGGGGGAGTCGTCGTGGACGCCCCAGTAGGGGTCCGGGGGAAGCGGCACCCCGGTGGCGGCCGCGAAGCGCTTGAAAAGGCCCACCGTGACCGGGAGCTTGTCCATGAGAAACGGCGAGACGTCCACGGTGTGGGGGGCGGGCTTCCCCTCCGTCTCGAGGTTCCCCATCAAGAACTCGCCGCCCGGGATCTGGACCATGACGGCTCCGTCCCGCGCCCGTCGGAACTCGGGTGCCTCCTGGGCGTTCCTGCCCGCCGCACTCCACGCGGGCAACGGAGGTGGGCGCCCGACCGACTCGTCGGGCGAGACGACGACGGTCCTGCCGCGGACGACCGACACGAAACGGGATACGCCGGGCCCGGACGCGCCGCGAACGACGACCTCCCGCTGACCCACAGGGACGCTCGCGAGGAGCAGGGTCCCGTCGGACCCTGCACGGCCGACCACGCCGCCTTCGAGCAGGACATCGGAGCCCGCGGCCGCCTCCATGACCGCGAGGGACCCGTACTGCGCGGCACCCGGCCGGCTCGCCGAAGGGGCCCGAATCCGCAGGAAGACCTCGCGTACGCCCGCGAGGTGAGGCTCTCCTGCGGGGGCCACCAGCACGGGGAGGTCGAACTCCTCCCCCTCTCCGAGCCGAGCCGAGCGCTGGTCGATCACGGGATCGCTGTAGACCGGCTTCCCGTCCGGTGCGAGCCCGCTCAGCCTCCTCGAGGTGAGCGTGAGCACGACCTGGGCCGTGGGCACCGGCCCCGGATCCATCGCCCCGGGGTCCCAGACCGCCGTCGCCGAGGTCTCGAGGATCAGGAACGCCACGGGTCCGGCGCCGGGCTGCGAGAGCGAGGCGACGCCGGGGAACGCGCCGGGGCCGCAGCGGCTGACCGCCCGGGCCACCGCGAAGCCCTCACCTTGCTTCTCTCGCTCGACCTCGCCGAACGTGCTCCAGTACAGGAGGGGACCATCCCCCGCAGGCTGGACGACTTTGCAGGGCTCCGCAGGTCCCCGTTCGTGGTTGGCAAGGGTCTCGACATGGACCTCGATGCGCGAGGTGGGAGCCGAGAACGCACGGGTCGGCTCGGCGGGCGTCGCCCTGAGCGCGGGCATCGCGACCATCAGGATCGAGATCCACGGCGATCTCAACGCGCCGTCCCTCCCCGATCGTCCTGAGCGCACCGGAAGCCCCGCATCGAATCGGGCCATCCCGGGTCCGTCCCCTGGCGATGCGCGCCCGTCACCCACGCGGACGGGCTCATCCAAGCCCCGCCGCGGGATGCCCGCAGCATTCCCTTTTCCGGTCCCTGCGGGTTCTCCGCCGGGCTCTTCGCGTAGTACACCTCGTCGTACACGTCCACGCACCACTCCCAGACGCTTCCGGCCAGGTCGAGCGCTCCGTAGGGACTCACGCAGTCCACGTACGCGCCGGCGGCCGCGGGTGCGTGGCGCCCTCCGTCGCGGGTGTTGCAGCGCCACGGCGTCCAGTCGTTGCCCCACGGGTATCGGCGCGAGTCCTCGCCCCGCGCCGCCCGCTCCCACTCCGCCTCGGTGGGGAGCCGGCCTCCGGCCCAGGTGCAGTACGCCCGCGCATCGTCCCACGTCACGTCCGAGACCGGGAGGTCCTCGAGGAATCCCCACACCGGCGGAGACTTCGGAAGGGGATGTCCCGTCTCGGTCGCGAACCGGCGGTACTGCCCCCATGTCACCTCGGTCTTGTCCAGGAGGAAGTCTCCGATGCGAACCAGGTGCTGCGGATGCTCGGAAGGCTCCCCCTCACCCTCGGGGCTTCCCATGCGAAACTCGCCTCCCGGGATGCGGACCACGATCGCCCGGTCCTTGTCGCGCCAGAGCTCCTGGCCGCCGTGGGGATTCGGCCCCAACGACCGCATCTCGCCCGGTGGGGTGGCCGCGGATTCCGGAAGCAGCTCGAGCGACGCGGCGGTCCGGCGCCCCTTCTCGACGCGCGCGACGGTTCGCTTCGTGCGGAGGGAGGCGTCCCGCACGACGATCTCCCGGTCGCCGACTCGCACTGCGCCGAGGCTGAGGGGCCCCTCGTAGGGGACCCGTCCGACGAAACCCCCGTCGAGCAGGATCTCGGCTCGCGGTACGTCGGCGCTGATGGCGATCTCCCCGTACTCGATTGGCGGTCCGGAACCGGGGACGGCTGCGCGAAACCGGAAGACGATCTCGCGCACCCGGAACTCTTCGGTTTCCTTCTGGTTCGCCACCAGCACGGGAATCACCGCGCTGCCCCCCTTCGGCAGGTGAAGGACCCGCTTCTCGGTCGTCGTCTCGTAGGTCGGCGCGCGGTTCTCCGCGAAGCCCGAGAGCCTTCGGACCTTCAGCGCCACCTCCACGCGCAGCTCGCGGTCGGATATCTCGGCGGACCCCAGCGAGAGGTCGGCCACGAGATAGGGCGACCCGCGAAACGTCCACGGGCTCGGGGCGCCGTCGGAGGCAACCTGCGCGCAGCCGCTCCGCGTGCGGATCGCCGACCAGCCCGTGCCCGGGTCGGCCGCGCGTGCCTCGCCGTAGAAGACGCGCCAGCGGGTCGCAGACCCGTGGCCGAGGGTGCCCTCCACCTGGCAGCGCTCGATCGCGGTGCCTTCCGCGGTGTTCTCGACGACCTCGAGGCGGGTCCAGAGGGGCGCGCGAGCCGTTGCGGCGAGGGGCGGAACTCCGGTGGCCATGACCATGAGGCTCGCGAACGCAGCGAACCGCGCGACGGCGCGCGGGACCGGTTCACCGCACGATCGTTGGAGGGCCGGGGCGTCGTGGCCAGTCATCCGGTAGCACTCCTCGACTGCCGTCGGAAGATTGGTCGAGGACCGGCCCCTTCCACTCGGCGCAATCGAAGCGCCTGAGTATCGCCCCGGCCGAAGGTCACTGTCAACGCGAGCGGCTCGAGCGGGTGTACGACAGGAAAGTGAGGAGACGATGCTGCGAATCGGGGACAGCAACCGAAACTCGCACAATGCTCCTTGGATTGAACGAGTTGCGTGTTGGAGAGTTTCGGTTGCTAGAGTGAAAACACCGGGGGCATGCCCCCGGACCCGTGCGCCCATCAGCGCACAGCACTTGTGGGGTGCAAGTCCCCATCCGGGCAGAGGCTCTCCGGCCCGGTATCTGAACCCGACTGCGAAGCCGCGAGGCGACGTGGAGAGCAGGGGGAGGAGAACGGATGGCCCGCAGGAGGACGAACGTGATTCGGCCGCATGACCAGGCGAGCTGGCGGGTACAGGCGAAGCCAACGCTCTTCGAGCGGCAGCGTGCACCACGATGGGTAGCCGGTGAAGGGGTGCGCGATGGTCGTGAGGTGGTTGCCGGTGGGACGTCTGGAAGGTGCAGTGCGTGGACTGGGGAAACCTGCATGCGGCAGTGCCGGCGCGAGCCGGGCATGCAGATGGCAGAGGCGTCGTAGGAGCGAGGAAGCCGGTGAAAGCCGGTGGAGCAAAGGACGCCAGGGAGGAGATCGCGCGGCTGCAGTCTGCATGGCAGGCCGGGACATACCGGCCGCAGGCGATTCGCCGCACGTGGATCCCCAAGCCGGGAACGGATGAGCAGCGACCGTTGGGGATCCCGACGGTGCGCGACCGCGGGGTACAGGCTGCGCTGCTGCTTGTCCTGGAGCCGATCTTCGAGAGCACGTTCAGCGAGCACAGCCACGGATTTCGTCCTGAGCGCAGCGCCCAGGACGCGTTGGCGGCGGTGCTCGGCCACCTCGAGGCGGGAACAGTCTGGGTGGTGGACGCGGATCTGAAAGCGTATTACGACAGCATTCCGCATGAGCCGCTGCTGTCGAGAGTGCGCCGGAAGATCACGGACCGACGGGTTCGCTACCTCGTCCGCTGCCGTGAGGGGCTACTCGGCGCGCTGGCGTTCTCGGCGAGCGCGTGGCGGCTTGGGACCCGGGATCGCTGGATTGGCTGGAGCGAGCGAGCCCGCCTTCGCAATCTCAAGTTCGTGGTGGCCAACAGCCGCTTTTTACTCGTTCCGAGAATCCCGAATCTGGCGTCGCACGTGCTGTCGCGATGCGCAGCGCGCTTGGCTGCCGATTGGCAGGATCGTTACGGCTACAAGCCGCTGTTGGTTGAATCGTTTGTCGACCCGGATCGGTTCGGGGGCACGTGTTATCGTGCGGCGGGTTGGATCCGGCTCGGCGCCACGGCCGGTCGAGGCCGCCAGGACCGCGATCGTCGGCGGCAGTGCGGGGTGAAGGAAGTCTTCATCTTGCCCCTCGACCCGGCGGCGAAGGAGCAGTTGTGCGTCGAGCCCGTTCGCGAGCTTCCGACGGATCGAGACTGGGCGGATGTCGAGTTTGCTGAGGCAATCTTACCCGACGAGCGTCTCAACAAGCGCCTGCTGTCGATCGCGCGGGACTTTTACGCACGGCCCACGGCGAATGTTGCGCAGGCGTGCGGTAGCCGCGCGAAGACGAAGGCCGCTTACCGGTTCTGTGCACACCGGAAGGTGAGCATGGAAGCAATCCTGCAGCCGCACTACGAGTCGTCGCTCGGTCGGGCCGCGCAGCACCCGCTCGTATTGGCCATTCAGGACACTACGGCCTTGAACTACACGACGCACTCGACCTGCGAGGATCTCGGGCCGATCGGCAGCTATGGTGCACAGACCACGCGCGGTCTTTTCGTCCACAGTACGCTCCTGCTCAGCCCAGGGGGAACTCCGCTAGGGCTGCTCAACGCGCAGTGTTGGGCGCGGGATCCCAAGAAACATGGGACCAGCAAGCAGCGGGAGAGGCTTCCGATCGACCAAAAGGAAAGCCGCAAGTGGATGGTCGGATACGAAGCCACCGCGCAAGCGCAGCGGCGACTCCCAAGCACTCGTCTCGTTTGCGTGGCCGACCGCGAAGCCGACATCTTTGATCTCTTTGTACGTGCGCGGCAGAGCGACGAGCAGCCGGAGCTTCTCGTTCGAGCCACAGCGCCGCGAAAGATCGAGATCAACGCCAGCACAGGCGAAGTGGCATTCTTGTGGGAGCATATCCGAGCACTTTCCTCGATGGGCACGCTTCCGCTCGTTGTGCCGCGACGCGGTTTGCGCCGTCGCCGAGACACGACGCTGGAACTGCGGTTTGCCGAAGTTCTGCTCCGTCCGCCCCGGGACTCCAGGCACAAGACTGCCGTAAAGCTGTGGGCAATTGCCGCCACGGAGGAGAGCCAGCCAGCCCAAGGCGAAGCAGTCGAGTGGCTGCTGCTCACGACGATGCCGGTGACTTCCCTCGAGCAGGCTGCCGAGACGCTCTCCTGGTACGCCCTACGCTGGCAGATTGAGGTCTATCACCGCACGCTCAAGAGCGGCTGCCGAATCGAGAATCGCCAACTCGCCTCGGCGCACAGCCTCAAAGCGTGCATCGCGGTCGATCTGGTCATCGGGTGGCGCATCTTCCATCTCGCCAAGCTCGGCCGAGAGATTCCTGACGTCCCTTGCACGGTCTACTTCGAAGAGGCCGAATGGAAAGCCCTGCTCTGCTTCCTCTCCGGGACGCCGACTCCGCCTCCCACCCCGCCGTCGCTCCGCGACGCGATCCACATGGTGGCGGGCCTGGGCGGATTCCTCGGCCGGAAGTCGGACGGAGAGCCAGGAACCCAGACCCTCTGGCTCGGCCTCCAGCGGCTCGACGACATCGCCGCCACCTACACGGCCCTGACGGCGCCGCCCCCAGACTCGTCCTGACCCGTGTCCAGCGGGGGGACTTATGGGTAAAGACCAGCAGCCCCCGGACCCCCGGCCCCGCGTACGGTGCAGTCCGGCAGACCGGCCTGCATCTCCCGCGGGTTTTCATCGCTTTCGGGCGATGCCCCGAGGCGTCATGGACAACTGATAGGGGATGTGCTCGACATTCCCCTCGTGCATCGCGATTCGAATAGAAGGGGGTTGCATCGGTCGCGCATGGAGGTGTATGGTGTAATGCGCAATGCAGCGGACCCAGATCCTCCTCGAAGACTGGCAGTATCAAAGAATGAAAAGCCTCGCCGAGAAGCAGGGACGAACCCTCTCCAGCCTGGTCCGCGATGCGGTTGCGGCGTTCCTGGACAGAGGGCAGGAATCCCCCGCCACGAAGCTCTCGGAGATCGCCGCGATCGGGGACGATCCGGATTGCCGCGGCCGCGACCATGACGACGCGCTCTACCGTCCGCGAAACGATCGCCCGTGAGCAATCTCCTGTTCGTCGACACCAGCGCCTGGTTCGCCCTGGTCAACGGTCGCGACCCCGACCATCACGCGGTGCGCGACGTGCTCGAGTCCGCCGGGGGCCGGCTGGTCAGCTCGAACTTCGTTTTCGACGAGACGGTCACGCTGTGCCGGTATCGCCTGGGGCATGGAGCGGCGGTGCGTGTCGGGAATCAGTTGCGTGGGGGGGCGACGGCAGATCTGGTTCGCGCGACGGCGACCGACGAGGCCGCTGCATGGGATCTGTTCCGCGAGCGCACGGACAAGGGGTACAGCTTCACCGACTGCGTGTCCTTCGTCATGATGCGCCGGCTGGGGATCGACCGCGCCGCTGCCTGTGACGAAGACTTCCGACGAGAAGGCTTCACCGTCCTTCCGTGAGGTGCCACACCGGGAATCGTGGAGGGCGCTCCGGCCACTTCCCTTCCGATCCACCGAAGATTCGCTACCCGGAGCCTCGGACCCGGCGGGCAACCCGAAGTCGATGGGCCGGCGCTGCGTTGCGACGCGCCCCGCCGTCATCGGGCGCTGGTCGCTCCCTCCGTCCGATCGCGGAACGGCGCGCCCGGGAGATCGGGTGGAGCGTCGACGCAGCCTGCCGCCGGCTCCCTCGGACGACTCAGGGGCACGCGCCCGGGGCTCTCGGGATGCCGCGCGAGTCAGTGCCGGAGTTCTCGCCGCAGAGGTTCTTCGAGGTCACCCGGTAGAAGAACGCCGCTCCCGGGTCCGGCTCCCCCAGGCTGTCCGGCCACGACTGCGCCGGTGGAGTTCCCCTGACTTTGTGGACACCCCAGCAAGAGGCATTATGGCCTCGGAAGGGAGTCCACGATGGTCAAGAGACGGAAGCATTCCGAGGAGTTCAGGATCGAGGCGGTTCGTTTGCTGCTCAAGCGCGGCGAGCGAACCGTCGGCGAGATCGCCGAGAATCTGGGCGTGAACCCGAACCAGCTCCATCGCTGGCGCGTGCGGTACGAGAAGGCGGTCTTGGACCCGAGTCAGCATGTGCGTGAGACCGCCGCGCAGGCCGAGATCCGGAGGCTGAAGAAGGAAGTCGACCAGCTGAGGATGGAGCGCGAGATTCTAGAAAAAGCGGCGATCTTCTTCGCCAAAGAAAGTCGATGAGATACCAGTTCATCGATGTGGAGAGGGTGAATTACCCCGTCCGCGTGCTGTGCCGAGTTCTGATGGTGGCACGGAGCGGTTACTACGCCTGGTCGGGTCGACCGCTGAGTTCGCACGCCAAGGCCAACGAACGCTTGCTGGTCAGGATCCGCGCGATCCATGGCGAGAGTCGTGGAACCTACGGAAGTCCGCGAATCCATCGAACCCTCCGGACGCCCCAAGAGCCCGTTTCAAACCGCGTTGCGCGGCTGATGCGGGTGGACGGGATTCGCTCCAAGCACCGATGGAAGTACCGGGTGACGACGAACTCGAACCATCGACGTCCGGTCGCGCCCAACCTGCTGTCTCGGGAGTTCTCGGCTGCCGAGCCAAATCGGACCTGGGTCGGGGACATCACGTTCATCTGGACCCGAGAAGGTTGGCTGTACCTGGCCGTTCTGATCGATCTCTACTCCCGTATCGTCGTCGGCTGGTCGATGAGCGAGAGGGTCACCGATGATCTCACGGTGGCTGCATTGAGGATGGCCTTGGCGCGTCGCCGTCCGCCAGCGGGGCTGATTCATCACAGCGACCAGGGCAGCCAGTACACGAGCGCCGACTACCGACGACTCCTCGAAGTCAACAAGATCACGGCCAGCATGAGTCGACGCGGCGACTGCTGGGACAACGCGGTGGCGGAGAGCTTCTACGCCACGCTCGAGAAGGAACTCCTGCTGGACTGGGAAGTTCGCGGCCGCGATGACGCTCGCCGGGAGATCTTTGATCTCATCGAGGTGTTCTACAACCGCGAGCGACTCCACTCCACGCTCGGGTACATCAGTCCGGTCCACTACGAAGCCGCTGTGAAGACGACGTGACGCCACCGAATCGTCAACGAGGCGGCGAGCCACCTGTGGACGCTGCCGGCCTGTGGAAAACGCCGAGCGTTTCCCACAGCCCTTGGATCCACTTCGCGGCTCCACAGCGACCACAGGCTCTGCTGCTGCTATCCTCAGCTCGAGCATTCGTTGCGATCAACGGTGTCCACCGAATCGGGGGAGGTTCAGATACCCCTTCCGACAGGCGTGTCGAGATGCTGTTGCGACCGTTCGGCGAGAACTCTCCACATACCCTCGACTATCTTGTGAGGGTGCCATCTTTCCCCGGTCGGCAGACACCCTCGAGGTCTTCTCCTGCGATGGGACCAGTTCTGACTCCGCAGCGGTGGTTCGCGTCAACGGTACCGTGGTCGGCCGTTTGGACGCGCGTGACGGTTGTGGCAGCCCGCACTCCGAGGTGCCGGGCCTGCCGTCGCAGCCCGAAGTTCCCCAGCGACTCACGCTGGACATGACTGCGGACGCCGGCAAGAACGTCTTGATCCGCATCGCGTACGAGCACGGCGCCGGCTCGAACGCGAACGACGAGGTTCGTTACACATCGCGACCGCGTTTCATCGCTGTTCAGCCACCGTTTCACCGCCGCAGTAGTCAGGAAGGCCGGCCACTCCGGAGCCGGCCGCGAGCAAGTTGGCGGCGATACCCCTGGCGTGGGTGAGGGAGAAGTGCGCGAGGCAAGTGGCCTGGACCGTCGAGGAGCGGAGACGAGCTGGCCAGCCATGCACTCCCCGCACTCGCGATCTTGGGAGTTGCCGAGCCGGCCGTCTCGACGTATACCCAGGAACAACGAGGAACCGCACGCATGCGCGCGATCGCTTCTCTAGGTGTCTCGCTGTTCGCGGTGCTGCTGGCGAGCGCCGCCCCGGCTCCCGATTCTGTCGTGCCGGTCGCTGTGACGCGCTCGCCCCTGCTCGCGCCAGATGATGCCGCGAACTCGGCGACGATCTACCGCAACGAGTCGTCCTCCTTCTTCCGCTCCGGCGCGAACCCGAACGACGTGTACGAGTCGCTCACGGTCGTCCCGAACGGAAGGCCGCTCGAACTCCTGCGGATCGAGACCGCGCTCGTCGTGACCGCCCCGGCCGCGGTCGTGCTGCGCATCCGCATCTGGGACGTCTTCGACGCGGGCGCGAGCCCGGTGCACTCCGGGCTCCTCGCCGAGAAATCGATCGATCTGGGGCCGGACCCGCTGCCGGTCGGCCTGCGGATCGCGCAGGCGACCATCTACCCTGCGGTGCCGCTCTCCGATCCGGACATCGGCGTGCAGCTCACGTTCCTCGATCGGGGCACCGGGCTGCCGGTTGCGCGAGGCGCGGTCACGGTCGCCTTCGCCGGGCAGGGGGTCGCGATCGGCGCGAGCGCGGATACTTACTACCGTGACGCGAACGGAACCGGGAGCTTCGAGCCTTCCGACGCACGGTCGTTCGGGGGATCTTCGCGGCTCGCGAACTTCTACCTGCACCTCGAGGGACGCGCGGTCGAGAGCCGGGTGGACGCCGGGAGCCTGCTGTTCGTCACTCCCGGCGGTGGGACGACCCTCCTGGGCGACGATCTCAACGCGATCGGGATCTACTTCGACCTCGACGACAACGGCGCTCGCTGCGTGCCCGCTTCGTCCTCGTGCGACCCGACCTTCGAGTTCTGCTCGGCGGGGATGCAGGTCGGAATCCCCTTGGTGGGCGAGCCCCTCGCGGCCTCGGCGGACCTGGCGGGCGCCGATACCATCCTCGAACTCATGGCGTCCGCGACTCTCCCGAACCCGGGCGACAGCGCAAGCGTGCCCGCGCGCTTGGCGGCTCGGTCGCTTCGCAGCGAACGGCCGATCGTCGTGTCGTACTTCGACGGGAGCGGAGGCACCGTGGACACGCTCTGGACGGTCCACGTTTGCAACTCGCCGAGCGCCCTCCCCGCAGTCGGCAGCGTGGAGTTCGTGCGCGGCGCGTGCGCCGGGAGCGGTGGCACGTTCAGTGCGAACCTGGAGTTCTTCCCGAAAGTCACCCTGGTGCCGCTGGCGGACGGCGGCGCAACCTGTCCCGGCCCGGTCACGTTCGACTATGTCGCATGGGGCGTACCCGCGCTGCCCTTCGTGATCGCCGGGCCCTGGTCCGCGGATCCGCCGCTCGGTGTCGAGGCCGCCGCGGCCGCCCCGGGACCGGTCGCTGTCGACTGCGACGGCGTCCGTGACGACGTGTTGTCGCGGACGACCCCGCTGTTCGCGGGCGCCTCGTCGTTCCGCTGTGCCGGCGAGCCGTGCGGCGAGCCTCGCGCGAGCCTCGCGCGCCTCCTCGTGGGGGGCACGCCCCGGATGCCGCAGGGGCTCCTGCTCGCCGCCGCTCCCGCGGCCGACTCCGATGGCGACGGGATCGCCGACGCGATGGACTCGTGCCCGACCTTCGCGAACCCGCTCCAGGACGACGATGCGGACGGAGACGGGATCGGTTCGACATGCGACGACTGCCCCGACGCGTGCGATCCCGACCAGGTGGATGCGGACGGAGATGGCGTCGGCGACGCGTGCGACTGCGCGCCGTCCGACCCGACGGACCCTCCCGGCGAGATCGCGTCCCTCGTCGCGCAGGACCGGAGCAGGTTCGTCTGGGCGTCCCTCCCGGGTGCCGTCGCCTACGACGTCGTGCGGGGCTCGATTCCCGCGCTCCCGGTCGGGCCCGGCGGCGGCGACGAGCAGTGCCTCGCCGTCGTGGGAACGCCGTCGTTCGAGGACCCAGGCGCGCCGCTTCCGGGTGGGTCCTTCTACGTCGTGCGAGCGCTCGGGTCGTGCGGTACGGGGACGTACGGCCTCACCCACGCGAACCCCGGACCCAGCGAGAACGGGCCCGCACGGATCAGCGCCACGTGCCCATGAGTGGGAGGTGGATCGTGTCACGACTGCGGGTCATCGATCCCATCGCGATCGCCCTGGCGCTGCTTGCGCCGGCAACGGCCGTCGCCGTGCCTCGCTCCCTCGAGGAGGTGCCCCGCGATCCGCCGGCGGCGCATGCACCCCGCGAGAACCCGGAGGCTCGCTCGCCGGGGAAGCGGGTCGCGCTCGGCTCGTACCAGAGCATCCAGGTCAACGTGGACGGCCTCGGGCAGAACATCGTGGGCGACGCCGCGAACGAGCCCTCGATCGCGACCAATCCGACCCACCCGAGCAACATGGTCGTCGTCTGGCGGCAGTTCGACTCCATCAACTCGGACTTCCGCGAGGCGGGCTGGGCGTACACATTCGACAAGGGGACGACCTGGGTGTTCCCGGGGGTGCTCCAGAACGGGGTGTTCCGGAGCGACCCGGTGGTCGACGTGGACGCGCTGGGGACGTTTTACTATCAGAGCCTGCGCGGGATCCCGAACGTCGACGTGTGGCGATCGACGAACGGCGGCGTGTCGTGGCTTCCCCCCGTTGCCGAGTTCGGCGGAGACAAGAACTGGCTCGCCGTGGACCGTTCCGGCGGCGCGAGCGACGGCTTCGTCTACGGCGTGTGGCAGGCAGGCGCCTCCTGCTGCGGAGAGAACATCCTGACGCGCTCCCCCAACCGCGCCGCGAGCTTCGAGACGCCGGTGCGGGTGGCCCGGTCCCCGTTCTTCGGAACCATGGCGGTCGGGGCCGAGGGCGAGCTGTTCGTGTCGGGCGTGGACTTCCAGGGCGCCGGCCCCTCGGCGTTCGTCGTGGCGCGATCGACCAACGCGCGCAACCCCGCGGTCGTGCCCACGTTCGAGGCCGCGGAGATGTCGCTCGGCACGATGATCGTGGAGGCCCCACCGAACCCCGGGGGCCTCCTCGGTCAGGGCAACGTCGCGGTGGACCGCTCGACCGGTCCGACGCGCGGCTACGTCTACGCCCTACTGTCCGGAGCGGGCGCCCCCGGCACCGACCCCATGGACGTCTTGTTGAGCCGGAGCACGGACGGCGGCGTCACGTGGAGCCCGGCGATCCGGGTGAACGACGATCTCTCCGCGCTGAACTGGCAGTGGTTCGGCGCGCTCGCCGTCGCGCCGAACGGCCGCCTCGACGTGGTCTGGAACGACACCAGGAACAGCGGCGTTGCGACCCTCTCGCAGCTCTACTACGCGTACTCCCACGACACCGGCCTGACCTGGTCCATCAACGTCGCGGTCAGCCCCGTATTCGATAGCACGGTCGGCTGGCCGCGGCAGAACAAGATCGGCGACTACCTCGGCATCGTCTCCGACGCGACCGGCGCGGACGTCGCCTACGCTGCCACGTTCAACGGCGAGCAGGACGTCTACTACGTGCGCCTCTTCCCCGACTGCAACGGCAACGGCGTGTCGGACGACGCCGAGATCTCGTCAGGAGCGAGCCAGGACTGCGACGGCAACCACGTTCCGGACGCATGCCAGTCGGTCCCCCTGGCCCCGTGCGTCGGAGCGGGGGCAGTTGCCCACGACCTCGTGCTCGGGAAGTCCCCCGCCGGGAACCTCCGCCTTGCCTGGGGTGCCTCCTGTCACCCGGAGGACGACGACTACGAGGTGTACGAGGGAGCGCTCGGCGATTTCACGAGCCATGCCGCACGACTGTGCACCACGCTCGGGGCGCAGACCGTGGACCTCGGCATGCCCGGCGGGAGCACCTACTACCTCGTGGTGCCCGCCCACGGCGTGCTCGAGGGATCCTACGGAAAGAGCAGCGCCGGCGTGGAGCGCCCGCAGGGCGGCGCGGCGTGCCATCCGAGGGTCGTACGCGCCTGCGCTTCGCGGTGAGCGCGCGCCCCGATCAGCCGAGCCTCGTCAGCAGCTCCGCGAACCGCGGGTCGCTGCGCACCGACTCGAGTTCGGGGTCCTCCATCATCCCCGCCTCGCTGAAAATGGCGTTCATCTCCCTCATCCGCTCCAGGCGGTGCTGCACGGCGAGCACCAGGTGCGCGGACTTCGCAACGGAGACCTCACCGCGCTGCTCTGCCCGAAGGCACCGCGGGACGACGAGGAGCTCCGCCGGCGCTGCACGCGGACTTCACGTGCCGTGGCGAAGCTGCACGGTCACGGGCTCTTGGCCAAGATTCCGCGCAGCTACCGCTACCGCATCACCCCGCGGGGAGCGCGCCTCATGTCGGCCGCGATCCGGGTGCGCCTGCACGATTTTCCCAAAGAGTTGCAGGCCGCCTGAACGGGAGGCTTGACCAGCTGAGCGATTGCGAGGAGAAGTTTCGCGAGTGGAGCAAGTTCTCGTCCCAAGTACTGTATTGCCCGTACTCGGATGTACTCGGACGTGGAGCAGGAAACGCAGGCTAGAACCGTTATCCGTCCCGGCCGCTGCAGTGCTCTGCGCAGGGAGGCGGGCTGCATCGTCCGCACCAGACGCTCGGCGAGCGGCAGCGGGACGCGCGGGCTGGTAAGGTGATAGGGGGATCTCGATGTCTTGCGGTCCACCGCGGTCTACACGCAGGCTCCGGGCGCGAGTCCATCGGCCCGGCATTTCCGCGGCATGTCGGGGTGCTGGCTCGCCGGCCTCGACGATCCGGAGTTGGGGAAGGCGGTCTTCACGCTGATCATGGGGGAGTCGAACGGCGTCGAGGGGAGCTTGGGGCAGGACAGCAGTGGAGCGGAGCAGCCGAAGGCGAATCCGTGTCCGTAGGGACAGGGAGGTTGGACATGTGCTCGTGGCTGCGGCGGTGTGAGAGAATCCCGGCATTGCTCCTCGTTGCATTGAGCCTGATGAAAGCGCTTCCTTGCTCTCATGCGCTGCAGCCGCGCGCCGGAGACCTCGATCCCGCGTTTGCTCCACCTTCCATCAACGGCGAGATCCTCTCCATCGCGCTGCAACCGAACGGCAAGATCCTGTTCGGAGGAGTCTTCACGGCGGTCGGCGGTGTCGCGCGCGGCGGCATCGCGCGCTTGAACGCCGACGGCAGCCTCGACAGCGGCTTCCAGAACGCCATGGCGGGCGTGAGCCCGAGCTGGGTGTCGTCGGTCGCGTTGCAAGCCGACGGGAAGGTGCTGATCGCGGGTAATTTCTCGTCCGTCAACGGGGCGGACCGCCGTGGCTTCGCGCGGCTCAATCCGGACGGCAGCCTCGACACGAGCTTCGACGCCATGGGCGCGGCGAACAGCAAGGGCCGCTCGCTCGAGCTGCGACCGGACGGGAAGATCGTGACCGGGCGCTCCACGGTCCCATTCAGCGTTGCGGTCGTTCGACTCGAAGCGAACGGTGCGCAAGACCCCGGCTTCACCGCCACGCTCATGGGCCAGGCCGTCGCGTACCTCGCCGCGACTGCGACGCAGCCCGACGGGAGGGTCCTCATCGCTGGTTATCTCAGGCAGATCAACGGGACCAATCGCAAGGGCTACGCGCGCTTGTACCCGGATGGCGTGCTCGACAACTCGTTTCAGGATTCCGCGGGCTGGGGCGTCGGCCCCGGCAACCACTCGGTCGAGTCGCTCGTGCTGCAACCCGACGGCAAGGTGCTGATCGGCGGAGCGTTCCCGACCATCAGCGGCGTGTACCGGGGTGGCGTCGCCCGGCTGAACGCCGACGGCAGTCTCGATGCGAGTTTTCAGGTCGAGCTGGCGGCAGGCGACGGATACGGCGTCGTCCGCGCATTGTTCCTGCAGCCCGACCGACGAACGTTGATCGGAGGGCACTTCTCCGACGTCAACGGCATGAGCCGCACGCGGATCGCGAGGTTGAACGCCGACGGAAGCCTCGACACGAGCTTCCAGGACGGAATGAGCGGCGCCGACGCGGACGTGCGATCCATCGTGCTGCAACCGGACAAGCGGGTGTTGATCGCGGGTGATTTCACCGCGGTGAACGGAGTTCCGATCTCCCGGATCGCCCGCCTGTTCGCCACGGCGCCGTGCGAGGCTTCCGATCCCGACGACGACGGGGACGGTGTGGCAACTGCGTGCGACAACTGCCCGTCCGATTTCAACTCGTCTCAATCCGACGGCGACCAGGATTGGGTCGGCGACGCGTGCGATCTCGACGACGGCGTCATCTGGGAGTGGCGCGAGGACGAGACGACGGTCCGCTGGCAGGCGGAGCAGGGGCCGACATCGTGGAACGTCTACTTCGGGGACCTCGACGTGCTCCGCGAGTCGGGCGGGTACACCCAGGCTCCGGGATCGAACGCCAGCGCTTCTCGAATCTGCGGGAAGCTCGCGACTGCCGTGAACGACGCTACGAATCCGACCGAAGGACATGCTTCCTTCTCGCTCGTCACCGGCCTGACGGACGGAGTCGAAGGCGCGCTGGGGTCGAGCAGCGCGGGGGAGCGCCCCAATACGAACCCGTGTCCGTGAAGAATCTCCGCCCCCTTGGACACCCGATCGAGTGCAGTCCAGGCGGGCATGGAGCCCTTCGCCCACTGGTCGACCGACGGCAGGGAGCTGCTCCTAGTCGGAGACGACGTGCTGGCCATCGCCCACGGATGACGATTTCAACCTGCGTTTCCTTCTCCACGTCCGAGTAGGGGCAACGGAGTTTCTGGTAGGCACAGGTGGATCCCCGCCTCGATCCTGAGGACGATCCCGGTTTCCTGGTACAGCGTGCCGATCGTCTTGGCCCGATCCGATCACGGACAGGTCACGCTCGAGCGCGGAGCGGACGGCGAGCCGTGCGTCCCGGCGAACCCGTACGGCCAGCTCCCGCAAGCGTTGTCGCCGCGCACCACGTACCAGAAGGCGCTCCCGGGGGCAGGTGACTCCACATCGGGCCAGCTCGAGGATTCCACCGGCACCCCCACGGCAAGGCAGGACTCGTCGCCTCCGCCCGGCCCGACGGGAAGCGCGCTCGCGGAGCCCCGCAACACCGAAGAAGAGGTCGAGCGGGCCGCCGGATTCCACTGCAGCCAGGTGTCCAACCCGCTGCGGCTCAGGCGAAGACTCTCGTCCACCTCGGCGGGGGAGAGTGGCCTCCCCTGGCAGGTCCCGCCGGCGCATGCGTCGGCGGTCGTGCAGGAGTTCCCGTCATCGCAGGAAGTACCGTTGGAGGCCGGCGCGAGCGGACACGCGTACGACCCGCTGCACTGATCGTTCCGTGATCGGCACGGGTCTCCGGCTCACGGGTGGACGCCTGGGAGGTGGCAAACGGAGATACCCGAGGTCGTGCAGCCGGGCGAGCACGTCTCGACAGGAGCGGTCCTTCAAGCGTCCGTTCGGTTGAATCCACCCGAGCGCCTGGCAAACCCGCTTGGAGAGCGCGAACCCATGATCCTCGGGCGAGGACTCGACGAGTGCCTTGACCGCCACCAGCTCGTCGGGAGTGAACGTGCGACCGCGAATCGTGATGCCGTCGACGATCGGCCCGGCGGCGACCAGTCCTTCGCGGTCCTTCCCAGCCGAACCGTCCATCGCCCTGCCTGACGCAATGCGCGCACGGACAGGAAGCAGGCCTCGTGTCCGATCCCGTCCTACGCCCGGACGCCTGGAAACCTGCCAGAATCGGATCAGTGGCACCAGAGGGTAGGTGGAAAAAAGTGCTCAGCATCCTCCGGTCTCCCGCGACGGGGTCCGTCGGGCGGAGACCCATCGGCTCAGTTCGAGCGCAGCCTCGGGACAGACCCGGATCGTCCGGCCGTCAGCAAGCCGGCACGGAGCGCGCGGGAGCAACGATGTCCAAGAAAGCGGGATGATCCGCCGGTCTCCGCGGCCACGCTCCACCCAGACCGCGCCGTGACCGAAGCCGCACAGAACGACCACCGTCTCGCCGTGCCACGGATGCACCGCGAGCGTGATCGCCACGGTGCGCCACCCTATCCGGCCTCGCGTAGACGCAGTCTGGCTGGAGCTCTTCCAGCCGAGCCCTATCTCGCGCCGCGATCGCTACGTTTCCATGCACGCTGACGCCTGCGACCTCGGCGCAGCGTGGGCCTCGAGATCCGCCAAGGTCCTCGACCTCGATCCGGTCGCCGAGCCGCGCGACCTTCGCTCCGGTGTGCGGTCCCGTGGCGACCCGCCCCTGGACCGAGCGACGAGGAGAAGAAGGCGACCGCCTATCACGAGGCCGGCCACGCGCTGGTGGCGCTCATGCTCTCGGAGGCCGACCCGCTCCACGAGGTGACGATCATCCCTCGCGGCCGCGCCCTGGGGGTGACCCAGCAGCTGCCGGAGGACGACGAGCACAACTACTCCTGACAGTACCTGGAGGCAGCCATCGCGGTCCTGATGGGCGGTCGGGTGAGCGAGGAGATCTTCCTCAACCAGATGACCACGGGCGCGGGGAACGACCTGGAGCGGGTCACCGATCTGGCGAGAAAGATGGTCTGCGAGTGGGGCATGTCGGAGACGCTGGGCCCCCTCACCTTCGGGAAGAAGGAGGAAGCGATCTTCCTCGGTCGCGAGATCGCCCAGCACCGGGACTTCAGCGAGGCGACGGCGGGCGTGATCGACCAGGAGGTCAAGGCCATCGTCTCGGTCGGCTACGGCACCGCGCGCCGGATCATCGAGCACGACCGGGACGCTCTGGTGCGGATCGCCGAGGCGCTGCTCGACCGCGAGGTCCTCGACGGCGAGCAGGTTCATGCGCTGGTGCGCGGCGACAGCCTGTCGGCGAAGACCGAGGGCCCGGGAAGCGCGGACGCTCCCGTCGCAGCCCCGGACGAGGCGGCCGCACGCACGCGACCCGGGGAGCGGAAGGGCGTCCTTCCCGCGCCGGGGAAACAGCCGGCCTGAAGCCTTCCGTTCGACCGATGGAATCGCGGCCGTCGGGCTCGGGCTCGACGGCCGTTCTTGCTCTTGGGAACGGCGGCTTCTCGGACGCGCGCCAGCGGAAGTACACGCTCGATTTCCGCGGTCGAAAGATGGTGTGAGCGACGCCGAGCCGGGATACGTTCCATCCGTGCGTCCTCGATCCGCATCTCCTCGGTCAGGGGGGCGATCTCCTGCCGGAGCCGGCTGACCTCGGCCTGGTGGGGTATCCTCTTGTTGATGCTGTTGGCAGCGATGCCTCGGGCGAAGTTGGGAAGAAGTAGGCCAGGGAAATCGCCTGGACAGTCGTGGAGCGGACGCGGGCGAGCCAGCTCTTGGGCAGGTCGACGTTCCGGCGAACCACCGAGTCCGGCACGTGGAACCTCCGGATGGGTGGGGTGGAGGCAGAAGAGGGGCGTGAAGCCGGGCGAGCTACTTCGCTGGGCGGCTCATGGAATCGGTGGCGCGGTGCAGCAGGTTGAAATCGTGATCCGTACGAAGCGCTTCTTGTTTTCGCCCGTCGGGGACGATGTTGAGGATGGGATCCTGGGCGTCTCGCCCCGCGCGGCACGAACCTGAGGAGGGGTTTGAATGAGCAAGAGAAATGTGTTTGTCGCGGTAGCAGCTGCGGTTTGCTTTGTCGCCGCGGCCGGCGGCCTCCTGGCCTCGAACATGGGCTTCAAGCTGAATTACCGGCTCACCTCGAGCGCGGCGACTGGCGGCGTCGGCACGGGCAAGAACACGCTCTCTCTCCCGTACATCCGGCAGGCCGGCTTGAACGACGCGCGTCAGCTCATGCTGGACATCGGCGGTGGATCCATCACGCCAGTCGCCTACGTGGCTCGCTACAATGAGGCGACGGACCTGTTCGTGCCGTTCACGGGTCGATTAGGTTCTGGGACGCCGTTTGCTCTGCAGGCTGGCGAGGGCTACCTGGTGGCAATGAACGCCAATACGAACTACGTCGTGGTGGGTTCGCACGATCCGGCGCACGTCACGAGTCTGGACGCTCCCGGCGCGCCGGGAACGGGCAAGAACTTCTACGCCCCGCCGTACAACATCGTCGCGGCGAACGCCTTGCAGCTCATGCAGGACATCGGTGGCGGCGTGATCGCGCCGGTGGCCGGCGTCGCGCAGTTCAACAAGGCGACGGACTTGTTCGTCCCTTACACCGGCCGCATGGGCGCTGGTGTTCCGTTCGCCCTGGCTCATGGCCAGGTGTATCTCGTTTCCATGAACTCCGCAGTTCCCTACATCGCGTCTCACTACTGATCCCTGGTCCCAGGTCGCAGGAGGAGAGCAGAAGGTGGTCGCGATTCTGTAGGTCCCTTCCTCCACGCTTCTGCACCGCTACTTCGGCCGCTATCCGCCGGCCAGCACCGCTCGAAGCGAACCCGGAGGACGCTCCTGTTTGACGCCACCGCCTGGCCCGCATGATTCACGAAGCTCCTGCTGCGACCGCGGATCCGGCCATGCTGACGGGCGTCCTCGGGGCTCGGACCCTGCGACGTACTGTTCCAGTACGTCTCGGGTCCTCGCCCCTGCGGATGCCCGTCATCACGGCCGTCGCCACGGCTCGACTGAGCTCGCCGAAGTCGGTCTCGCGACGGACCTTCGTGAATGAAGCGGTCTAGAGGCATCTTCCGCTCCCGAACGGTTGGCCAGCGCGCATCCGCTCTTCGACGGTTCAGGCCATCTGCGGATAGGAAAATCGAACGGCCTCTCCGGTCCCCCTCCCGAGTAGAGCCCCTCGGCCAACGTCCGGGATGGGGCACTATGTCGAGCGCCGCTCAGGACGCCGGGGCGCATGTCCCACGATTCCAGCCAGTTCGAGAGCCGCTGCACGGTCCCGTCCACGGTCTGGGGATCGCCGGACTGCTCGTCGCGGACGATGAGAATGTCCGGCGCGGACGCCCGCAGCTCGCGCGCGGCCAGGTAGGTGTCCTGATTCGAGCCCTTCCACGGCGAAAGCCGGATCTTGTCCACCTGATCCCAGCCGGCGGGTGAGCCTTCCACCGTGAAGTCCGGCAACTTCCTTTCCCGCGATCCGCTCGACGATCATCCGGGCGGGGTCCTTCGCCAGGAGCCCGACCCGAACGGTGTGCCATCGGTGATCCCAGTCCGCCTTCGTGGTCGTGGCGATGATGTGACCCAGCATGCCGGATGGGGGGAGCCAGCGCTCGACGTCCTCCGGCCTCTGTACATCGTCGTAGATGAGGAGGCAGCGATCGGAACGGAGGCCCAGCAGCGCCCGGAGGCAGCGGTCTTCGGGCGACAGGCCCGGCTGCGGCGCCAGCCCGAGGATCGTCGCTCCCAGCGACTCCAGATCGGCGGGGATCCCTCCTGCGCGGAAGCCGATCAGGAACGTTCCGCCTGGATACTCCGAGAGGTGGGCTCGAGCATACTCGCGCGCCAGCTCGCTCTTGCCGACGCCCGAAGGACCGTAGAGCGCGATCAGCTCCGTGGCATCGGACCGCTGGAGGATTCCGGACAAGTGCGCGAGCAAGTCGCTGCGCCCTTCGAACGGTGCCCGACCCCGTGGAGGCACGGTGCTCGCGAAGGGGCGCCTCGGAACTCCTGTGCCGGTTTCGGGCGCCCGCGGTCTTCGCCGGAAGCCGTGCTCTTCGAGCTAGCCGCCGAGTCGATCGAAGTGAGCGTCCCAGTCCCTGGACTCCAAACGAAGCCCCTGGATCTCCGCCAGCGGTTCGAGCTTGGGGATCGTCCGGAAGGCGGCCTTCGAGAGCGGGGGGGTTCCATCGATCAGGACCGGCATGATGGGGATGCCGAGTTCGAGGGCGAGCTCGAGCTCGCGGCGAACCCAATCGTCCGGTTCGTCGAGTCTTCGGACGCCGTGCTCGCCCTGGACCGTGAGCCAGATGGGTCCGATGAGCGACAGCACGACGGCCGAGCTTCGAACCTCCGTCTCGAGGTTCGCCGGATACGGCTCGCCGGGCTCCAGATTCCGGTGATCCAGGAACACCGAATCCTCGCCGATCTCCCGCTTCAGCTCGCGGTACAGCGCGTCGGCGACGTGGAGCGTGTCCTTCGCCCTGTAGTTGATGAACGCTCGCGGCGCTCGCGGTTCGCGACCTGGCATGGCGGGCATTCTAACCCGCGGCTCGAGTGTTCGGTGCCCGGCAAACGGAGGAAGACCGGATGACTGGATGGCTGCCTCCGTTCCTGCTTCCCCCGGAGCGAGAGGGTTCGAAGCGGGATCGTCCGGCCGGAATACCCGCGAATAGGGGCAAGATGTCAACTCGTACCCCTCCGCCCGTCTGGCGCGAATTCCCCTCCCGGCGCACGGACGTCTTCCGATGGCTTCCAGGGCAGCGTCGCCTCCGTGTCCGCCCTGAGCGGCACGGGTCCCGTCAGGAAGCTCCACGAGCTGCGGTCGCGGCCAGCCGGAAGGCTGCTTCGGAGCGGAACGGATCGCCAGCACGCCTCATATCGGTGACCAGCGGCACGTCGGTCCCGCAGTCGCCGGGCTGAATTCCGCCGACGAGCGGGCGGTGATGGCGCAGGCACGCGACGATTCCCTGACTCCGGGCGCAGCGGAGCTCGACGATGCGCGGGGTCGGAGCGACGTCGATGTCGCCACCGAGCGAGTCCTTGTAGTTGAAGTCGGCGCTGGCGTTCTCGGCAGCGCGGTACGGGCGCTCAACCCGACACCTCGGGAAGAAAAAGCGCAACCGGGGCGATGCCGATCCGCCGGCGTCGTGGAGGGCGGGAGTGGGGGTTTGGGGGCGAAGCCCCCGAGCATCTGTTTCTGAAGAGCGCAGGAGGCGTTGAAGAGCCCCTCCGAAGGCGTTGCGTTCGAACCGAACGATTACCGCGTGGGGGTCGGCGTCCGGGGTTTCTTGAGCAACTTGAAGCTGCCCGGCGGATCCGCAAGCGTCTGACCGCACTGGACCACCGTCGAGTTCCTGGAGACGTAGAGCGTCTCGACGCCACTGTCGAAGACCAGCGCCGTGGCGAGATACACGTCCGAGTCGGTGGAGCAGTCGATCGACGCCACGGAGTTGGCGCCGATCGCGGATTCCGTGGTCAGTGCCGTCCACTGCGCCTTGTCGCGGTTCGCCGGCGCCGCCGCGTTGCGCGGAACGGCCTGCGAGTACACCCGATAGCCGCGGATCAGCGGCGAGCCACAATCACCGGGCTGGATGCCTCTCACCACCGCCTCGTGGTTGAGGGTGAGATTCAATGCCGTGCCGGCACGCGCCGAAGCGACGAAGATGGGCCGCGGAATCTGGAACAGGCGGAGGCCGGACGGGTTCAAGTCCTGGAAGTTGTAGGCTTCGAAGTCATTCTTCGTCGCGCACGCAGCCACGAAGTAGCCGTCGCTGCCGTCGGCGTTCGTATCCGCGAGCAACACGACCGTCTTTCCCGGCTGCGGCACCGGCGGAGTGTTCGCGCACCCGTCGATCCCCGGGTCGTCGCCCCAGCCGCCCAGGAGGTAGACGGCACCGTCCGGACCCCACAGCCAGGAACTGCTCGGCCAAGTGCCGTTGTCGTGACCGGGCACGACGTCCGGGCTTCCGAAGCCGAGCGCCCAGAACGAGCCCTTGAAGGAGGACTGTCTCGAGAGACCCGGGCTCGAGATGGCCCCCTCGGTTCCATCCGAGCCGTACTGGTGGATAAACCCTTGCGTGAGGCACGCCGCACCGGCCGGCTGAATCGCGGCCAGGGCGACGATCGCTGCCGTCACGACGATCGCCAATCTCGAAATGAGCTTCATCTCTTGGTCTCCTCCTGCGCCTTGGGATCCAAGGACCCATCGTGAGACGCGATGTGCGGAACTGCGGAATTCACGGAAACAAGATCCGCCTGGCCAGGAGCCAGAGCGAACGGACTACCAGCGCCCATGCGTCCAGTGTACGGCACGAAACGGTCCGTCGCCTCGTCGAACTGCGCGACGTTGCCCACCGGCGTGATCACGCCACCGCCGATGTTCTGCATGAGATGCAGGGCGTTTGTCGCGACGATGTGGTGCGGCGCCGCGTGGAAGTTCTTGCCCATTCCCGGCGCGCCAGAGCGCCAGCCTTCCCAGAGCTTCGAGAGCAAGGTCCGGAACGAGCGGTCAACAAGACGTGGCCGATTCCGATGTTCGGGGTGGCGACACTGGAACAGCCCCTCCGAAGGCGTTGCGTTCGAACCGAACGACTACTGCGTGGGGAGCGGCGTCCGGGGCCTCTTGAGCAACTTGAAGCTGCCCGGTGGATCCGCGAGCGTCTGACCGCACTGGACCACCGTCGAGTTCCTGGAGACGTAGAGCGTCTCGACGCCGCTGTCGAAGACCAGCGCCGTGGCCAGGTACACGTCCGAGTCGGTGGAGCAGTCGATCGAAGCCACCGAGTTGGCGCCGATCGCGGATTCCGTGGTCAGCGCCGTCCACTGCGCCTTGTCGCGGCTCGCCGGCGCCGCCGCGTTGCGCGGAACCGCCTGTGAATACACCCGATAGCCGCGGATCAGCGTTGCGCCGCAATCACCGGGCTGGACGCCTCCCACCACCGCCTCGTGGTTGAGGGTGAGATTCAAGGCCGTGCCGGCACGCGCCGAAGCGACGAAGATGGGCCGAGGAATCCGGGCCGAGTGGAGCCCGAACGGATGCACGTCCTGGAAGTTGTAGTTGCCCCGCGCGTTCTTCGTCGCGCACGCAGCCACGAAGTAGCCGTCGCTGCCGTCGGCGTTCGTATCCGCGAGCAGTACGACCGTCTTTCCCGGCTGCGGCACCGGCGGAGTGCTCGCGCACCCGTCGATCGCCGGGCTAGCGCCCCAGTCACCGCTGAGGTAGACGCGGGTGTCCGGAGGGGCGAGCCAAAACCTGGCCGGCCACGTCCCGTTGTCGTGACCGGGCACGACGTCCGGGCTTCCGAAGCCGAGCGCCCAGAACGTACCCTGGAAGGACGACACGCTCGAAAGACCCGGGCTCTCGATGTATCCATAGGATCCGTTCGTACCGTTCTGGGTGATCAAGGCAGGCAGCCCGCACGCCGCATCGGCCGGCTGAATCGCAGCCAGGGCGACGATCGCTGCCGTCACGACGATCGCCAATCTCGAAAAGAGCTTCATCTCTTGGTCTCCTCCTGCGCCTTGGGATCCAAGGACCCATCGTGAGACGCGATCTGCGGAACTGCGGAATTCACGGAAACAAGATCCGCCTGGCCACGAGCCAGAGCGAACGGACTACCAGCGCTCATGCGTCCAGTGTACGGTACGAAACGGTCCGTCGCCTCGTCGAACTGCGCGACGTTGCCCACCGGCGTGATCACGCCACCGCCGATGTTCTGCATGAGATGCAGGGCGTTTGTCGCGACGATGTGGTGCGGCGCCGCGTGGAAGTTCTTGCCCATTCCCGGCGCGCCAGAGCGCCAGCCTTCCCAGAGCTTCGAGAGCAAGGTCCGGAACGAGCGGTCAACAAGACGTGGCCGATTCCGATGTTCGGGGTGGCGACACTGGAACAGCCCCTCCGAAGGCGTTGCGTTCGAACCGAACGACTACTGCGTGGGGAGCGGCGTCCGGGGCCTCTTGAGCAACTTGAAGCTGCCCGGCGGATCCGCGAGCGTCTGACCGCACTGGACCACCGTCGAGTTCCTGGAGACGTAGAGAGTCTCGACGCCGCTGTCGAAGACCAGCGCCGTGGCCAGGTACACGTCCGAGTCGGTGGAGCAGTCGATCGAAGCCACCGAGTTGGCGCCGATCGCGGATTCCGTGGTCAGCGCCGTCCACTGCGCCTTGTCGCGGCTCGCCGGCGCCGCCGCGTTGCGCGGAACCGCCTGTGAATACACCCGATAGCCGCGGATCAGCGTTGCGCCGCAATCACCGGGCTGCACGCCTCCCACCACCGCCTCGTGGTTGAGGGTGAGATTCAAGGCCGTGCCGGCACGCGCCGAAGCGACGAAGATGGGCCGAGGAATCCGGGCCAAGCGGAGGCCGGATGGATGCACGTCCTGGAAGTTGTAGTCGCCAGCCAGGTTCTTCGTCACGCAGGCAGCCACGAAGTAGCCGTTGCTGCCGTTTGCGTTCGTATCCGCGAGCAGTACGACCGTCTTTCCCGGCTGCGGCACCGGCGGAGTGCTCGCGCACCCGTCGATCGCCTGGGAGCGGCTCCAGTCTCCATTGACATAGACGAAGAAGTCGAAACCGAACAGCCAGGAACTGGTCGGCCAGGTGCCGCTGTCGTGACCGGGCACGACGTCCGGGCTTCCGAAGCCGAGCGCCCAGAAGGTGCCCTTGAAGGACGACACGCTCGAAAGCCCCGGGCTCTCGATGTATCCAGCGGATCCGTTCGAGCCGTTCTGATGGATCAAGGAAATCACCGTGCACGCCGCACCGGCCGGCTGAATCGCGGCCGCGGTGACGATCGCTGCCGTCACGACGATCGCCAATCTCGAAATGAGCTTCATCTCCTGGTCTCCTCCTGCGTCTTGGGATCCAAGGACCCATCGTGAGACGCGAAGTGGGGAACTGAGGAACTCATGGAAACGAGATCCGCCTGGCCACGAGCCAGAGCGAACAGACTACCAGCGCTCAGGCGTTCAGTGTACGGCACGAAACGGTCCGTCGCCTCGTCGAACTGCGCGGCGTCGCCCAGCGACGTGATCCCGCCACCGCCGATGTCCTGCATGAGCTGCAAGGCTCTCGCCGCGACGATGTGGTACGGCGGTGCGTGGCAGTTCTTACCCTTCCCGGCACGCCAGAGCGCCAGCCTTGCCAGAGCTTCGAGAGCAAGATCCACGACGAACGGTCACCAGAACGGTGTCGTCGACGATGGGCGGGCCGCTGCAGGAGCGCAATCCGCCGCCGCACGGCGAGGTTGTCGGCAACGAGAGCGGCGCGGCTGACGACGACCGCCCTCGGGACGGCCCAGCGGATTTGCACGCCCATGGTTGCCCGCCCCGTGGTGAAGGACGGAGCGGATTGTACCCGCTCCGGAGCGGCCGGAGGCTCTTGGCGGTCGAGGGCGACGGAGTTCTCGGTAGCGCGGTACGGGCGTTCAACCCGACACCTCAGGAAGAAACAACCCAACCGGAGCGACGCCGGTCCGCCGGCGTCGCGGAGGGCGGGAGGGCGGCTTCGCAGTCGGGTTCGGATACCGGGCCGGAGAGCCTCTGCCCGGATGGGGACTTGCACCCCACAAGTGCTGTGCGCTGATGGGCGCACGGGTCCGGGGGCGAAGCCCCCGAGCCGCTGTTTCGAAGGAGCCACAGGAGGAGGCCACCCACCTACAGGATCGCAACGATCTCGCCGGGTTCCGGTGGTTCGACCTCGCGGGCTCCTCCCGTGGCCTTCGCTCCGAACTGGTACCGCCAGGAGCGCCCCGTTCCCCGCGCGGCGCCAAGAGGCTCCCCGTCTCAGCGGCGAAGCGGGAATTCACCGGGCCAAGGGGACCAATTCGATCCGCAAGATCGCCGAGACCCTGTTGACGGGTCGACCCGGGGCGGCGTAAGAAAGATGTGGTTTCGGGGATCCGACGAAGGGGCGCTGCCCGACCCGCCCCGGGGAGGCATGTGATGAACACGCGGCGGCTCGGTTTGTGTTTCGTGACGTTGATCGCGTATGCCCTGCAGGTGATTCCCTCCAATGCTCAGGAACCACGGGCCTCGGTCGGGAGCGTCCCGTCGCTGGAAGCCGCCGCCATCGAAGCGAGGTCGGCTCTGGCGCCGGGCGAGGATTGGCTCGACGCGGTGCGGCATGACCTGCGGCTCTCGGAATACCGGTATGCTCCCCGGCCGGACGGCTTCTGGTCGGCCCCGAATCGCGCGCACGATCTGCGCAGCCTCGTCACCGCGGATGGGATCGAAGTCGTGTCGCGCTCGCTGGGCGCGGACGAGGCGGCTGGAGGATGGCTTCTTCGGTTGACGCTGACCGGGTACGGCCGGGGCATGAACGTGCGACCGGTCGAGCCGGCGGCGCTGTCGGCGGCGGGCGACCGGGTCACGATGGACCGTGGGAGCTTGATCGAGTGGTACGCGAACGACGAGAGAGGTGTGGAGCAGGGGTTCACGCTTCCGAAGCCTCCGCAGGCCGCGGCGGAGCACGGTCCCGTGGTCCTGACGATGAAACTCGGCGGTGGGCTGCTGGCGTATCCGACCGAGGATGGACAGTCGGTCCTTTTCAAGACGGGAAGCGGCGAGCCGGTGTTGCGCTACGGCGAGCTCCAGGTACGGGCCACCACGGGTGAGGCGGTGCCGGCGCGATTGGCGGCCTCGCCCGGACGTCTGGAGATCCGGATCGACGACCGGGGCGCGGTCTATCCGCTGCACGTCGATCCCCTGATGACCTCGCCGGCATGGAGCGCCGAGAGCGACCAGGCGAGCGCCTCTTTCGGCTATTCGGTCGGAACCGCCGGGGACGTCAACGGCGACGGATACTCCGACGTCATCGTCGGGGCCTACCAGTACGACAACGGGCAGACCGACGAGGGGCGCGCGTACGTCTACCTCGGCTCCCCTTCGGGCCCGGCCGCCACACCGGCCTGGACGGTGGAGGGCGACCAGGGGAACGCCTCCTTCGGCTACTCCGTCGCGACCGCAGGGGATGTCAACGGTGACGGCTACGCCGACGTGATCGTCGGGGCCTATCAGTACGACAACGGGCAAGTCGACGAGGGGCGTGCGTACGTCTACCTCGGCTCCCCTTCGGGCCTGGCCGCCACATCGGCCTGGACGGCGGAGGGGGACCAGGGGAACGCCTCCTTCGGCTACTCCGTCGCGACCGCAGGGGATGTCAACGGTGACGGCTACGCCGACGTGATCGTCGGAGCGAATGCGTACGACAACGGACAGCCCGACGAGGGCCGCGCCTTCGTCTATTTCGGCTCCGCCTCCGGTCTCGCGGCCACGCCGGTCTGGACCGCGGAGAGCGACCAGGCCGGCGCCTACTTCGGCGAGTCCGTGGCCGGCGCGGGAGATGGGAACGGCGACGGCTACGCCGATGTCATCGTCGGGGCTCCCCGCTACGGCAACGGCGAGGTACTGGAAGGCCGCGCCCACGTCTACCTGGGCTCGGCCTCGGGTCCTGTCGTCACTCCTGGCTGGACGGGGGAGAGCAACCAGGCAGGCGCCCAGCTCGGCATCTCGGTTTCTGCTGCGGGCGACGTCAACGGGGACGGCTACGCCGACGTCATCGTCGGGGCGTTCGGCTTCGACAACGGCCAGTCGGATGAGGGGCGCGCCTTGGTGTATCTCGGCTCCGCGTCGGGACTGGCTGCCGCTCCCAGCTGGGCGGCGGAGGGCGACCAGGCGACCGCGTATTTCGGGGGCTCCGTCGCGACGGCCGGAGACGTCAACGGCGACGGATTCGCCGACGTCATCGTCGGAGCGTGGCTGCACGACAATGGCGCCTCGGACGAGGGCCGCGCCTACGTGTACCTGGGCTCGCCTTCGGGTCCGGCAGCCTCTCCCGCGTGGACCGCGGAGAGCGATCAGTCGGGCGCCCGCATGGGCCGCGCGGTCGCGACCGCGGGCGATGTCGACGGCGACGGATACTCCGACGTCATCGTCGGCGCGGTGTTCTTCGACAACGGCGAGGCGGACGAAGGCAGGGCCTTTGTCTATCGGGGCTCGGCAGCGGCCCTCGCCGCCGCTCCCGCCTGGACCACCGAGAGCGATCAGAACGGCTCCGCATACGGATTCTCGGTCGCAGGCGCGGGAGACGTGAACGGCGACGGATACTCCGACGTCGTCATCGGCGCCATCCTCTACGACAGGGGGCAGGGCCAGCAGGTTGGGCGCGCCTATCTCTACCTGGGCTCGCCGTCGGGGCCGGCCGCCACCCCCGCGTGGCTCGCGGAGGGCGACCAGCCCGGCGACGAGTTCGGTCGCTCGGTCGCGACCGCGGGGGACGTCAGCGGCGACGGGTACTCCGATGTCATCGTCGGCGTCCCTCGCTCTTCCCGCGCCGCCGAGGCCGAGGGGCGGGCGCTCGTGTATCTCGGCTCGGCATCGGGCCTCGCTGCGACACCCGCGTGGACCGCCGAGGGCGACCAGCTCGGCGACGAGTTCGGTCGCTCGGTCGCGACCGCGGGGGACGTCAACGGCGACGGATTCTCCGATGTCGTCGTCGGCGTCCCCGGTTTTGACCGCGTCGCCGGGGCCGAGGGGCGGGCGCTCGTGTATCTCGGCTCGGCCTCGGGCCTCGCCGCGACACCCGCATGGACCGCGCACGGCAGCTCCTTCAACGCCTCATTCGGCGACGCGGTCGCCACGGCTGGGGACGTGAATGGAGACGGGTATTCCGACGTCATCGTCGGCGCCCCGGGGTGGGACGGCGGGCTGGAAAGCGCCGGGCGTGCATACGTCTTCCTCGGCTCGGGCTCCGGCCTGAGAACCACGCCCGCGTGGAACCTCGGGAGCAATCAGGAGAATTCGTTCTTCGGCGACTCGGTGGCATCGGCGGGCGACGTCAACGGGGACGGATACTCCGACATCATCGTGGGCGCCCCCGACGATTTCAATGCGCTCGATGACACCGGGGAGGGGCGCGCCCTCGTCTATCTCGGCTCCGCTGCCGGCCTGGCGACCACTCCCGCGTGGACCGTCGAGCTCGACGAACCTCCCGACACCGGGTTCGCAAGTCGCTTTGGAGACCCGGTCGCGGCCGCAGGGGACGTCAACGGCGACGGATTCTCCGACATCATCGTCGGCGCCGGTTTCTACGATCAAGGCACCCAGGACGACCAGGGGCGCACGTTCGTCTACCTCGGATCCGCCGCCGGCCCCGCCACCACGCCCGCGTGGATCGCGCAAAGCAACCAACGCAACGCCTACTTCGGTCTGTCGGCGGGGTCGGCCGGAGATACCAACGGCGACGGCTACTCCGACGTGATCGTCGGCGCGCGCAATTACGGCAACGATCAGGGACGCGAGGGGCGGGCCTTCGTCTACTACGGCAACCAAGGGGACGGTCTCGATCGAATCCCGCGCCAGGCACTTGCAAGTGGCACGGCACCGATCGATCTCCTGGGCCGGTCGGACGTGTCCACTTCGTTCCGCCTGAGGGGCGTCGGCCGGAATCCGGGGGGCCGCGGCCGGGTGCGCATGCAGGGGGAGGTGAAGCGCTTGGGGGTCGCCTTCGACGGCAGCGGGCTCGTCGAAGGATCCTCGCAGGATACGGGCGCGCCTGGGTTTTCCGGAAGCTCCGTCGGGCTCGACGAGATCGTGGCGGGGCTGGAGCCGGGGCGGCACTATCACTGGCGCATGAGGCTGGCCACGGACTCGCCGTTCTTCCCGCGCTCGCCGTGGCTCGCGCTCGCGTACAACAACCGCACGGAGTCGGACCTGCGCACTCCAGGCTGCCGTGATGCCGACGGGGACGGGTACGGCGAGCTGCCGGATCCCTCTTGCCCGGGCGGGGCGATCGGCGACTGCAGCGATCTCGACGCTCTCAGCTGGTCGCCGCCGGGAGAGGCGCGATCGTTGATGCTGTCACACAACCGGGCCATGGGGGTCACCACACTCACGTGGCTCCCACCCCTGGTGGCCGGCGCGGCCACCGCTCTGTCGTACGACACTCTCGCATCCGGGACGGCGTCGGACTTTCTTGCGGGGGGAATCTGCGTCGAATCGAACGGCGCGGACACGCGGACGATCGACGCCACGTCCCCGCTGTGGGGACGCGTGCGCTACTACTTGATCCGCGCCGAGAACGCCTGCGGGCCGGGCGAAGCGGGAGCCGATTCCGGCGGTGTTGCGATCACGGCACGCGCGTGCCCGTGAGGCCCGGCGGTTCACCCCCACGGGAAGGCTCGCACGGAGGGAAGCGCTGGCGCGGCATTCCGCCGGCGCAGGGCCCCTCAGGAGGTCTGCTCGCGGGGAATGCTCATCCCCCCCGGACGCGCGAAATTCCGGAGATACCACTCCACGGTCCTGCGCACCGCCTCTTCGTTGGTGACGCGCTGCTCGAAGCCGAGGCTCCGGATCCGCTCGGCGCTGAAGTTCGTCGACCTGCGGAATTTCCGCACCCGGGCGCTCGTGATGGGGAAATCGATGCGCGTGACGGCGGATGCGATGTCGCCGAACACCGCGAGCGTCGAGGCGAGGGCCAGCGGCAATCGAATGTGCCGTTGCTTCTTGTCGAGTAACCTGTAGATTCGCTCGACCAGCACCTGCGTCGTGTCCGCGGGGGAGTCGACGTAGTGAAAGACCTCATCCCCGCCGCTCGGCTCGGCCGACTGGCGCTCCATCAGGAACAGGTGCGGCGGATAGGAAAATCGAACGGCCTCTCCGGTCCCCCTCCCGAGTAGAGCCCCTCGGCCAACGTCCGGGATCGGGCAATATGTCAACTCGCTTCCCCGCGCCCCCTCGGCGCGTATTCTCCTCCCGGCGCACGGGTTCTCGTCGGCCAGGACGCCACGAAGAAGGCGACGGTGGGTCGCATGCCGCAGGCGCGGATCATCCACCTGGCCACGCACCGCATCCTGGACGACGTCGGGGGCGAGTTCAGCTCGCTCGCGCTGGCGCCGGCCGACGGCGACGGGGGGTTCTTGACCGCGCGAGAATTGCTCGCGCTCGAGCTCAACGCCGAGCTGGTCGTCCTGAGCGCGTGCGACACGGGGCTGGGCAAGATCACGGGGGATGGAGTGGCAGGACTGTCGCGGGCCCTGATCGGCGCCGGCGCGTCCAGCGTGCCCGTATCGCTCTGGTCGGTGCCGGGCGCACCGACGATGTCGCTGATGCGCACGTTCTACGAGGGCCTGGAGCGCGGCGCGGACAAGGCCCGAGCGCTTCGCCTGGCGATGCTGTCCACGATGAACCAGTGTCGGAATCCGGTCGACTGGGCGGCGTTCACGCTGATCGGTGACGCGGCGGTCTCGGAGGCCCTCCGCGCCGCGATCCAGAGTGGCATGGGCGGCGACGACGGGAGCGGTCTTCCGGCGCCGGTGTCGGCGGCACGCTACAGGGTGTTCCCGGTTCCGGAAGGGATCGAGCACTACGTGGAATCCGTCTCCAGAGAGAACGAGGAACAGGTCGGCATCGGCTTCGACACCGCGCTCGGCAACGACGAGTTGATGGCGTTCTATCGCCGCGTCTTCGCAAAGGACGGACTCCGCGAGGATTCGAATCTCAGCGATCAGAGCGAGGAGGGATTCTCGCTCGTCTTCCGATCTCTTCCGGCCGAAAGCAGATGCAAGTCAATGAAGCCAGGCGCGATCACGCATGCGGAGCGCAGCGTTTCGGTGCCTGCCCGTGCGGCGAGTCGCCCCGATCAGAACGCCTCGCGCAGCCGGCAGGCTACCACGGTGCAGCCGCCCTCTCGGTCCTGCAGGTTCACGTGACCGCCGTGCGCCTCCATGATCTCGATGCAAAGCGCCGGGCCGATCCCGGCACGGACTCCCGAAGCCTCGTGCGCGCCATCAGGACCGAAGGGATCCCATGCCGGGTTGATCGCCACCCTCACGAACACTGCAGAACCATCCACACCCCGTCGAAATGGTGTTTGCGCGCGTCTTCGCGGCGGACCCAGAAGTAGAGCATGCCCGCGTCGCCCCACATGACATCCAGCTCGTCGTCGGAATCGATCTGGAACAGCAGACTCCACTCACCCGCGCCCTCGCGGATTCCAGGCGCCGTCGGATCTCGGTCTCCGCTTGCCCGGTCTCCGCTTTCGTCGCCGCCATGAGGCTCATTGGACGCCATCTGGCATTCCATCTCCATGTCGTCATTCTGGACGGGATCCGGGAAGCCGCCGATCTGATGATGGGGAAAGGCGCCGTATCGCTGGGCGGACAGCTCGAGATAGCGGTCCGTCTCGGTATCGCTCAGTTTCAGGGCCTCGATCGCCGGGTCGTCCGGCGGGGGCGGCAGCGAGGCCGTGACGAACCGAATGAACCGACGCTCGACCCGCCATTCCTGTTTCAGGCCGGCGGGCAGAGGCGCCTCCCCGTTGATTGGAGCCGAAGCAGGCACGTACAGGACCTTCCATCCATCCCGGTCTTTGGGATCACCCCAGGGCTGTTCTTCCATGTCGTAGTAGAAGAGAAGGCGTCCATCGGACGGAATCCAGTCCAGGCCGGAGCCGGCGGGAAGGGCGGCCAGATCGATACAGGCCAGAAACCCCAGCGGCCGGCCGCTGCGGGCGGGCCAGGTGAACCCCGGAAAGGCCGGTGGAGCGCCGCCGAAAAACGAGGTTTCCGTGGTTTGGGCATGGCGCACCAGGATGGCCGGTCTCTCGAGAACACGCGTCAAAGCCGCGACATCCCGCGAGGGACCTTCGAGCCGGCCCGAGATCTTCCTTCCCTCGGTGCCTGGGGATGGTGCCCGGCGAACGAAATAGACGACAAGGATGGCCAGGATGAAGGCTGCGATGAAGCGCGCGGCTTTCATGTTCTCGCTCCCCCCTGATTCTGGATTCGGGGGACGGGGACGGGATGGCAACCAACATCAGGACTCTCTTCCTCCGGTTCGTCGGCAAGAACAAATCGGGGACAGCTGCCGAATCCCGCGGGTCAAGGGCACGTGCCGAGGGTCTCGTCCAGAGGGTCCCTCACGTTGGGCCGCGCCGGAGAGCCGTCGCCGTAGGTCCCCACCCCCGTCGGGCCGCGCGCGCGGACGAGGTAGTAGTAGGCGTCGCCCTCGGGCGGCGCGCCGGCGTCCACGAAGGGAGGCGCCGACCAGTACGAAGCGAGGCACGTCGCCCTGCCGAACCCGTGATCGGACCTGAGCTCGCTCAAGAGGCCTCTCACCACGTCGTAGCCCAGGTCGACTCCGAAACGGGCGTCCTGCGTGTCGAAGCGCATGTCGCTCTCGCCGGTCCAGACGACGCCTTTGACCTCGTCGTAGTGGAACGCGTTGGGGAACACGTCGGTGAAGATGTCCGGGGCATCGGTCAACCCGGGGCGCTGGTCCGCCCATGTGGCGTAGAGGTGGTCGGAGGTCGCCGCCACTCCGTCGTAGTCCCCGAGGAACATCGGAAACGGGACCTGGGAGGGCGTGTCGGCGATGAGGAAGTTCGTGTCGAAGGTCTGTCCACCGTCTCGCGAGATCGCCCCCCAGACTTCGTACCTGCTCCCACCGATGAATCGGCGGCGATCGGAGAAGCTCACGATGACGCGCCCATCTGGATCCGCGGTCAACCCCTGGGCCCACTGCTCCGCCCCGTTCCCGACGGCGTCATCGTTCACGCGAACGGGCGGGCTCCACGTGGCGCCGCCGTCGGCGGAGCGTGTCAGGAGGATGTCGGGGTCTCCGGAGCGCTGGTCCGACCACGCGATGTAGATCGTGCCGCGGCGAGGACCGCTCGACAGGTCCACGGCCATGGTCGGATAGGTGAGGCGGCGGAAGTTGGGATCGGCGTCGATGCCGGTGAACGTAGCGGCATCCACGTCCGTGGCTCCGAACGACACCCCGCCGTTCGTGGACTTGTCGAACCGAATCGCACCGGCGTTGTACCCCCCGGGCGGAACCCAGTCCCATGCGACGTACACTTCGCCCGAGGGGCCGATGGCGAGGAAGCCCTGGTTCTGCTGCGCTGCGGGGGAGACGACGACCGGAGCGGACCAGGTCGCCCCGGAATCCGCGGATCGTTTGACACGCATGATCCCCGAGGCCAGGGATCCGGCCCGGTCGGAGTACACGACGTAGACCCGGTTGTTGAAGGCGGAACCGGTCGAGTCGCAAGCGATCCAGGGCTTGTCCGTGACGAAGCTCAGGGTGCCGGTGTGATCGAGGATCGTCTGGGGTAGAGACCATGTCTGCCCTCCGTCGGTCGACTTGTAGACGAAGAGGCCGGTCCGGTAGTTCGCTCCCCCGACAAACCCGAACCCGAGCTCGACGTAGAAGGCGGAGCCGTCCCCGCAGAACGCCACGGCGGGATCGCCCCCGCTCGTGAACGGCGCCGTGAACCGCGTCTGCGTCCAGGTCTGCCCTCCGTCGAGGGATGAGTAGGCGCAATCCCCGCCGCAGATGGCCCCCACGATCAGGTTCATCGGGTTCGTCGGGTTGACCGCGATGGCCGTCTCCGACTCGGACGCGCCGCCCAACTGTGTGACGCGGACGTTGGGCCCGGTCAACGTCTCCTCCGCTCCACCCACGGGGATCTGCCGCGGCTCGGGCCGGGGCGGCGGACGGTCCACATCCGCCCAGCCGGGGCCGAAGGAGGACGGAGCAGACGCCAGCCCTCCGGCGGTCGTCTCGGGAGCTTCCTCCCCCGCCGGCCGGACCGATGGACCCGCCGTGGGCTTCATCCCGTGGTGCAGGCAGCCCGAACCGATCAACGCCGACAGCATCAGGCACAGCGCCACCCGTCTCATGGTCCTCCCCTCCTACCGTCCACGTACCCTGAATGCGCACGCCGCCACGGAGTCGCGAGAGCGATCCTGCGGCCGTACGATCCGCAGGGGAGGGGGACGACCTGGGCATCCGGTCCGCGTTCGACGCGCTCCGCCGATCGGGAGGTCCCGAGCCTCATCTGCGAACGCTCGTCCCCGCTCTTCTCGCGTTCTCCACCTCCGTCGTCACAGCACGGGAGGACCCCGACTGCAGCGAGCTCGAGAACACGGCGACCAGGTTCGTCGGGAACGTCTGCGTGCTGGATGGCGCGGGAGGGAAGATTGCGGCGTGGGTCGGCGGCGACGGGATCGCGATCGTCGACGACCCTTTCGACGCTCTCTTCCTGCTTCTCGCACGAGTGGCTCTGCGTGAGGGGGTCGCTGACATCGACGGGCGCAGTCACCGACACGGCCACTCGTGCGGCGATCGTGCCGCATCGGGCCACGTGCCGCTCGCGTGGTCGCTCGCCAGACGAGAGGCTACGGATGACGATTCCAACCTGCGTTTCCTGCTCCACGTCCGAGTACGTCCGGGATGGGGCCATATAGTATCTGGGACGAAGACTTGCAAGGCCGAGGCATTCGAGGATCGCGCGGATGGCCGCGGGAGACTGGATCGCGGCAAGAATGCGTGTCGGCGACCCGCGGGGGACACGTCAGGGCATCGACGGCAGAGACGCGCTCGAGCAAAGCCGCCCAGGGCGTCCTCCCGGTGCGCCTCGGCCGATCGGATTGGCCGCCACTTTCCGGGATGCGGACCGTTTCTTCCTCCCGTCGTCCCGAGTCCGGGGGCGCGGGGACCACTGCGCCGCGCCGGCTGGCAGCGGGAGCGAGGATGCCGTAGAAGCGTACGAGATGGAATCGCGGCGGCGGCACCAGGACCGGCCGGAACGGAACGCGGCTCGGCGTGGCGGCAACTGCGCCCGCCTATTCCTCCCGGGCCGGCTCGGCCGAGCGCTTGAGCCGCCAGATATTGTTGCTCGGCGGATCGGCGAGGATCGGCGCGCACTGGGAGGTGAACGTCGACTCGGACACATGGGCTGTTTCGAAGCCGCTGTCGAACACAAGGGACGTGGCGAAGTAGACGTCGTCGTCCGCCATGTACGGCAGCGAGCCGGTCCCGTTCGTGTCCAGCGGGAACGGGCCGGCGAGCAGGTCCCACAGGCCGCGCTCGCGCCCCGCAGGCGGCGTCGCGCCGCGGGGAACGGCCCGCCAGTAGACCCGATAGCCGGTCACCAGCGGCGTCTCAGTCCCACAGTCCCCGGGCTGGACCCCGCCGACCAGCGGCCGATGGCTGAGCGTGTAGGAGACGGTTCCTCCATCGCGCGAGCAACGGGACTCGACGATGCGCGGGATCGGGACGAGACGGATGTCGTCCCGGAGGGAGATCGCGAAGTCGAACGACCACCAAGGCCTCCATGCGGCACACGACACGTTGAAGAGCCCTGTCCATGGAGTCCCGTCCGAGAGGGCGACGACCACCTTCGCCGGTTGCGGGACCGGTGGGAGCATGACGCAACCGTCGACTCGGGGATCTACCCACTCGCCAAACAGATAGGCCAAGATACCCGTGTTCCCGGCCCCAACCAGCCAGCCGTCCCACGTTCCCGGTCTATGGGCCGGGAATGCGCCGTTGTCGTGGCCTGCGCCGGGCAGCGGATCTCCCCAGCCGAGGGCCCAGAAGCTGCCTTGAGGCGAGTGAAAGTAATAGTCCGGGGTGAGGACATATCTGTATGGGTATCTGTAGGTAAAATCCCCGTTCTGGGCGATGCGTGCCCAGGCGGACCGAGGGCACGCCGCCTGGACCCGAAGCGGCATCGCGACGGCCAAGAGGAACCAGATCGCCAGAACGAACATCGAACCTCGAACCGTTCTCATGATTCTCCTCCCGATCACCGCCAAGGAAGTCGCTGCGCGGCACCTGTCGCAGCAACCTGGACGGGCGGTGTCCTGCCATTCCGATTCCTCCCGGCCGATACGTTCGAACCGTTGATTCGCCGGATGTCATGGGTCGGGGGAACCCCGAGGATTGGTGGACACTGGAAACGGATAACGATTTCAACCTGCGTTTCCTGCTCGACGTCCGAGTACGTCCGAGTAGGGGCGACTATGTCAACTCGCTCCCCCCCTCGGCGCGTATTCTCCTCCCGGCGCACGGGGGATTTCAAGCTGTCTGCGGCCCGGTCGCCGGCACCGCGGCCCTCTCCGGTGCCAGTCAGGCAGACGCCTCCCCCCGGGGCCGTGCGGCCTCAGCGCCTTCCGATCCCTGCCTATGCGTCGGTCGAGAGAACCCCGGTACCTTTCGCGGGAGCGATCGGCGGTGGGCGACAGGGAAGGCCGAACGACCCCACGGTGCCGTTCCGCTTCTTCCACATGGCGCTGGGCGCGACGGCGGTCGCGGGCATGCTGGTGGCCCTGCTCGGCCTGTCCCGGGTTCGCCGCGAGCCGGAGTTCGGTTCGTGGGCCGCGCGCCACGGCGCCCTGTGGTTCGCCATCGCGACCGCGGTGAACGTCACCGCGGGCCTGGGCTGGCTGGTGACGCTCTCCCGCGAGACACTGCTGCGATTCATGGGCGGGAGCGCCTTCGCGACCGCGTCACTCGGTGCGGGAGTCCTGCTCGCGCTCGTCGCGCTCGTGTTCGGCCGGCTGGCCGTCCAGTCTCCCCGCCCGGCGCGGATGATCCTGGTCGCGGCGCGAAGCCTCGCGCTGACGCTGCTCGCGATGATCCTCAACCGCGACCAGGTTCGGCTCGCAGCTCTCGAGATCGCCGGCTACTCCGCGGTGCCCTGGGTGGTCCCGCAGTGGGGACCGATGGCGATCTTCGCGGTCCTGCTCGTGGTGGCGATCGTGACGGTGGTCTGGATGGTGGTGCTGCTTGCGAGGGGGAAGGCGACGGCGCGGTGACCGCAGCGCTCCCGCTGCCGCTCCAGCACCGCGGCCGATTGCGTCATCGAGGGCAGCCGTTCGTCTCGCCTTGCTGCACCAGCCCGCACAGGCCGCCCGCTTGCGCGGGGCGCGGGAGTCCGGTCGAGTCGAAACCGTGGTGGCTCTCGGTCGGTCCGTCGCCGCCGACGAGGATCCACCAGACGAATTGCCCGGCCGCCGGATCGGGAAGCCCGATCGTGGCATGACCGGTATCGTCGAGCGCGCAGACCGCGTTCGAATAGCCATACCGCGCCAGCTCGCTCGACGAGCCATACAGCACGTGTCGCTGGGGCGGCGGGCAGCTCGAAGCGTCCCAGCGCAGGTCGACCGCGCTTCCCGCGGCCCGCGATGCGTACATCGCGTGGCCCGCCGCCCGGAAGCCATCCGGAATCGCTGCCACCGGCGGCGCGAACGTCCCTGAGATGCGCCTCACCCCGACCGCGGCGTCGTCGAAATAGACCGTGGCGGCCCCGTCGACAGGTCCACCGACGATGTGATCGGTGTAGTTGTTGATGCTCCAGGTCGCAGGTTGGGCGAGAATCGTCCGCGCGCGCGGCACCAGCAACAACAACCGGCCGTCCTGCCAGAAGGCGACGCGTCCGGAATCGTCCGCCGACTGGGAATAGAGTGCCTCGATGTGAACCCATCGGCCCACCGGCAGCGCGAGCGGGACGGCGGCAGCCCACGAGTGGGGTTCGTTGTAGTTCGTGTACAGGTAGAGCCGCATGCTTCCGGTGGCGTCGTCGTGATCGACGTTGAGCGTGAAGATCGGCTGACTCACGCCGCTCGCGTCGTCGGACTTGAATTGGAAAATGTTCCACCATCCCCCGTCGCCGGGATCCCACGGCGGGTACTTGTTCGGGTTGTAGGTGCGGGGAAAGTAGACCCAGGTGCTGTAGTAGGCGACCGCCGGAAAATACCCGCCGCCGTCGTCCCACGGACGATCGGTCCAGCGAAACAACCGGACGGCCCGGCTGCCGTTCTGCGCCCGATAGACGCCGGATATCGAGGCGCGGGCGGAATAGACCCCGGAGTGCGCCACGTCGGACGACGCGACCGACACAGCCTCCGGCGGCACGCCGGTGTTGAACACGCCGCCGCCGGGGTACTGGAAGGACGGATAGGTCCAATCGGAAAGCGCTCCTTCCTCGACATCGCCGCGCCACAACAACGCGGAGGCGACATCCAGGGGCAGCTCGTCGAGCCACTGCGCATGCGCACGCGTCATCACGACGATCCCTGCCAGCACGCCGATTGCACGAGCGATCGTCACGAGTCTCATGAGCTTCCTCGATGCGGTGAACACCGCTCAATGCAACCCGAGCCACGGGTGAGGGTCGGAGCGTTACCTGGGGATGCTGCGGAGCCGCGGAAGCGCTGACCGGATCCGTCTTTCCGGATCGCCGCGGGTCACGGCAGCGCGGTGTCCCGCCCCGGCTCCGCGCCGATCGTCGATTGCCAGCTTCCCGCCGCGCAGTCTGGCCTCAGCAAGTAGTAGAAACCGGAGCCGGACGTCGGAAGCACCGGGTGCGAGACGCAGGTGGCGTTCGTCGCGCCGGCCGAGGCGAGGATCGAGTAGCTGCTGAGCTCGGCCAAGTTGCCCACGACCCAGACGACATCGGCCGCTCCGGTCCAGCAGAACTGCGAGACGGACGCTGCCGAGATGGTCGAAGGGAACGGAACGGCCTGCTGCTGCGGGTTCGAGAGCTGCGGGCAGTTGTCGCAGGCGTCGCCGACCCCGTCGGCATCCGCGTCCGCCTGCGGCGGGTTGGCGGCGCCGGGGCAATTGTCGTCGAGGTCGTCGACCGCGTCGGCGTCGAGATCGATGGCCGCTTCGAGCAGCACCGGACGCCCGTCGATCGGAATCGAGGCGCCGGGGGGGAGCGGGTCCACGACGCCGGCGAGGTTCCGCCGCCACCGCACGTTCCACCCGAGCGGGACGGGGAAGGAGAGCGGGTTCGCGGCGGAGCGGGCCGGATTCCAGACGACCCGGCCGGTGGTGCCGTTCGCGTGCAAGAGCTCGACGATCCACGTCCCCTGCGGATCGACGGTGAGACCGGACATGCGCGATCCGACGAGCCAGCGCGTCGATTGGTGATACGCCACCCCCGCGGCCGTCGGGACGTCGAAGTTCGGAGGGGACGAAAGCTCGATCCCGGCGGGGAACTGGTCCCACGCGTAGTAGTAGAACCGATCGACCCCTCGGGCCCAGTTCAGCAGGTACGACCGCGCCACGTAGGCAACACCGATTTCGTCCGGAAGCTCCGGCAGGGCGAACCAGCCGGCTTCGGTGTTCCACAGCGGCCGATCGTCGAGGCCGTGATTCTGGAGGATCAGCCGAGCGTTGGGCAGATAGCTGGTGTAGAGGATTTCCGGGGCACTGCCGATGATGTAGAAGTGATAGCCGATCACGTCGGCGTACATCCCCCCGCCCAGCGACAGGTAGCGATCGAGATAGCCGAGGTCGTACGGGCTCGGGCTCACCAGGCGGTTGCTCGGGTCGATGCTCTTCAGAATCGCGTGGGCCTCACGGCTCAGCGCGAGCAGCGTTTCCGGAGTGCCGGAAAAGAAGGCGGAGTCGTTCGGCTCGTTCCACGTCTCCCAGTACCGGATCCTCCCCGCATAGCGCGTGCCGACCGCGAGGACCCAGTCGCGCCAGGTCTGCATACTCGCCGGCTCGGCCGCCTGTCCGGGGCCGTACGGGCTCGGCTCATTCGGCCGAGCCGACGCCCACTGCGGGCCGCGGCCGAGGACGAACAGCACGTCCGCCCCGCTCGCGAGCGCGCGATCGACGTGCCGATCCAGCGAGCCCCAGTCGAACTGTCCGGGTCCGCGATGGATGCAGGCCCACTGCGCGCAGTCGGAGGCGCCGATCCCGTCCGCGTCCCAGATTCGCACCGCGCTCAGCCGAGCAATCGGCGGCCACGGAATCAACGGATCGTGGAAGTGCAGGCCGACGAAGGAGCGCGGTACCGGCGTGTCGGGAAGCGGGAGGGCGAACGGCGCCGACGCGATCGTCGCGTCGTCCACCCACAGGGTTCCCGCGACCTCCGTGCGTACCATGAAGAACGCATCGTCGTCCGCGGCAATGCCCCGGACGGTGTACTGCGTCCAGCTCGGAGAGACATCGAAGGTCGCGGTGGCATAGGCCGAGTAGGGCGGACCCAGCTTCCGCAGCATGACGTTCACCGGCAGCGTGGCGGACGAGCGCATCCAGATCGTCAGGGTGTAGATCCTGTCCTTCTGCACCGCGAGGGATTGCGCGAATTGCATGATCCCCCCGCGCGACGTGATGCGCTGGCTGGATCCCCCTCCGTGGACTCCGACCGTCTCCCGCGCGTACGTCACGTCGGCCGTCTCGTTCCCGGTCCAGCAGGAATTGTCGATCCAGCCCGCGGCGATCTGCCCGCCGATGCGCGGACAGCTCGAGGTCGGCGGATGGTTCGTGTACGGCATCTCGAACCCCGGGTTGGCCAGCGTCTGCGCGTGGAGGTCGAACGCCGCGACGAGGGCGCACAGCAACGGAACGATCCAGTTGCGGCGGACCGGCGCAGGGTCCAAGCCGGGTGCCAGGTCGGCCGGGAGAATCATCGCCGGCGTGGCGCCTCGCCGCTCGGCGGCGGGGCCGCGTGTCTCAGCGTCCGCGGATCGATCCGGAACCTGCTCGCGTGTGAGCGGTGACGTTCGCCGTCCGTTCATCATCCCCCCTCCATCGGCCGTGCGACCCGGCTGCCGACGAGCGCCCGACCCTCCCTCCTGACGGGCGGCCGCCCTGCGGCCCCACGGGTCCATGATCGCCACTGTCCCGGACCAGGAATCCAGAGAGGTGGACCCCAAACCCTGGACAGGTTGGCGGCATGGCTAAGTCCTTCGATCCGCAAGTTCGATGACGAACTTGCTCACTCAGAGCTCAGTGCTGAGTGAGCAATCCGCCGTCTGGTCTTTTCCGGAATCGGGGCGGAGCCCCGCCCAGCAAAGCGGATCGCTTCCGCGATAGGCCTCGTCGGGGGTTCGACCACCCAAGGAGGAGTTAGGCCGCTCTTGGTTGTAGAGGCCGATCCAGCGTCCAATGCCTCCACGGGTCTCCGATCCCATCTCGAAGGCATGCAGATAGATGCATTCGACGGATGACGATTTCAACCTGCGTTTTCTCCTCTACGTCCGAGTAGGGGCAATACGTCAACTCGCTTCCCCGCGCCCCCTCGGCGCGTATTCTCCTCCCGGCGCACGGGCGGCCGGGAGCATCGTCAGACCGCGGCGCATTTCCGAGAGGATGCGCTGACGGATCCGCGCGGCGGATCGCGAGACGATCAGGAACGCCTTTCGCGGCCGGACGGCCAGCAGCGAATCGAGCGTGCGGCCGGTGACGTAGATCCCGAGCAGCGTGTACAGCGCGAGCTCGGGCGAGCCGAGGATCCCCTTGGCCGCGATGAGCGCGCCGTTGAGGACCATCAGCACCTCGCCGACGCCGAACGCGAAGCGCCGGTTGACGACGACGCCGAGGATGTCGAACCCGCCGAGCGAACCGCCTGCGCGCAGAGCGAGGGCCGTGCCGAGCCCGCTGAAGACTCCGCCGAAGATCCCGGCGAGGAGCGGGTCGTTCGTGAGCGGACGGATCGGCGCGTGGTCGATGAGCAGCCACGAGGTCACGACGGCGAGCGCGGAGTACGAGGCGAAGCGCCTGCCGACCACGCGCGTGCCGAGCAGGAAGATCGGCAGGTTGAGCAGCAGCACGAGCAGTCCAACCGGGATGCGCACGTGCTCCGCCGCCAGCAGCGCCGTTCCCGTGACGCCGCCGGAGAGCAGCCCGTTGGGCCGCAGGAAGCCGTCGATGGCGACGGCGAACGACAACGCGCCCGCGAACGTCCAGAAGAGTCGGAGGGCGAAGCGCAGCGGGGTCGGCAGGCGGCGGGGCAGGTCCCGGCGCGGGGGACGGGCCGGGTTCTCTCCTCGGGCGCTGAAGGGCTCGCCAGGAGCGCTGTCGGATTCGCCGGGAGCGATCACGACTTCATGATAGGTCAGCGGGATGCCGGGCTCACGCGACGGTGTGCCGCGCCAGCGGATGTTCGTCGCGGCCGAGTCGCCGCCGCCGGACCCCCGCCGAGTTCGGACCAGGTCCTCCCGCTCCCGGAGTCGCCGTGTGTTTCGACCGCGCGAGACTGCGAGGTACCATCACCTGTCCGACACCTCGGACCCGGATCGAGGAGGACTCCTGTTCGCGATGAATCCACTCTCCCTTTCGCCGGCCTGCCTGGCCGAATTCGAGAACGGCGAGCCGACTCGTCGGACTCCCGGGACGCCATGCCATTGAAGCGGAACGGCGACCTGACGATCATGGAGATCGGCCCCGAGCGTTTCGAGATCCCGGACGCACTGGTCTTTGGTCGCTGAACGCGCTATCCCCAGGGAGGGGGTAGTGGATGACAACTCACGACGGTCGGGACAGGATCGCAGGACTGGTTCCCGGGATGCGGATCGCCGTCCTGATGGTGAACCTGCTGCTCCCGGGATGTACCGCAGACGTGGACGGCGTCCGCAGGCCGCCCCCAGACCCCTCGCTCGTGCTCGAAGACGTGACGGTCGTGGACGGTGAGAATTCCTCGCCCTGCCCCCGCATGTCCGTCGTCATCACGCGAGGAACCATCACTCAGGTCGCAGCCACCGATGCAGTCGAGGTGCAACGGGGGTGGCGGGTGCAGCGCCTGCACGGACGTTTCGTCCTCCCCGGGCTGATCGACACGCACGCGCACGCGACGTTTCTGCGCGATCCGGAGCGCTTCACCGGCTACGACCGGGCCACCTCGGAACGGATTCTCGAGATCCTCCTTGCTCACGGGATCACCACGATTCTGAATCCGGCGGCGCCCGAGACGGCCGCGGTCGAGTTGCGCGCTGCCATCGCGGCCGGGCGCGTTCTCGGCCCGCGGATGCTCACCGCGGGACGGCCGATCGATTGGGGAGCGGATCGTGACCCGGGGGAGGTGCGCGCCGAAGTGAACCGGCAGGCGAGCCTTGGCGTCGACGCCATCAAGGTCTACCCGAGAATGTCGCCGCGCCTGGTCCGCGCCGCCGCCGAGGCAGCGCACGCCCACGGCCTGCGCGTCGTCGGCCATCTGGACGCCACCTCACCCGAAGAGGCGGTGGCGGCGGGAATCGACGCGATCACGCACGCGGCGACCTGGACACCCGGACTCCTGCCTCCCGAACGGCGAGAGGAGTACCTGAAGCGACGTCGGGAGGTCGGCCCGCTGCGCGCGAGGATCGACTGGCTCGCGTGGATCGATCTGGATGGTCCCGAGATCCAGGGCTCCATCCGGGCCGTCGCCAGGACGCGCACGCCCCTGGATCCCACGCTCGTCGCGTACGTCACCAAGTTCCGCGGGCGCGATCCGCGGTACCGGAACAGTCCGTACCTGCGGTTGACACCGCGGGAGGTGCTCGACACCTGGCAGGGTGCTCTCGGTTCCTGGACCCACGAAGACTTCGAGCGGGGCGCCCTCGTGTGGCCGCGAATGCTCGAGCTGGTGAAGCGGTACCACGATGAGGGAGCTCTGCTGACGACGGGATCGGATTTCCCGAATCCCCTCGTGGTCCCGGGCGCCAGCCTGCACGACGAGATGGAGCTGCTCGTCCAGGCCGGCATTTCGCCCGCGGAGGTGATCCGGATGGCGACCCGCAACGGGGCGGAGGCCCTGGGGCTCCTCGCCACGGCCGGCACCGTGGCGGTCGGGAAGCGCGCCGACCTCGTCGTGCTCGATGCCGATCCCACGAGCGACATCGCGAACGTGCGCAGGATCGAGAAGGTCTTTGTCGGCGGGCAAGAGTATTCGCCCCGCGAGCTGCTGCGACGGGCGCGAGTCGGTGCCGCATCCGGTCCGCTGTGGTCGTCCAAACTCACCGGCGGACGGGGGCCTCGAGGCGGATCGCCCGGATGAACGGCCCTTTCGCTGCACCGGGGAGTGCGCGCTCCCGGGCCGCCCGCTGAGACGTCCGATCCGACGGCACGATGTCGACTCGAAAAGTCCAGCATATGTCCGAAAACGCGCAACACTCGTCGTGATGGACGCAAGGATCGCCGATCCCGAAGACGCGCATGGTTTCTCCCGTTTCCGCCCTGATCCACGGCGGGCGACGGCGATCGTACGGCAGGACGTGATCGTGGGAACGCCCGGCAGTTCGCTTGAACCGTCGTCCGTGAGCGGCGGAGCCGACGCTGGGATGATGAGCAGGTGGCGGCGGCGCGGCCGAATCGGTGTTCGAGTCGGCGACCGGCACGGCTCGAGGAGCGGGGATACGACTCCCGGACGGACGCGGGAAACGTTCGGCCACACCCACGATCCCGCAACGGAGTAGATTCGCACTCCGGATTTGCCCTCGCCGAACGCCGGCACGGAGGCAGCGCCATGCGAAAGCCCGCAGCGGCATGCGTCATCGTCGTCATCGCCACGGTCCTGGCCGGATCACCGGCTCGCTCCGGGCTCTTCGACGAGATCCTGAAGAAAGGCGCCCCCTCCGACGAGAAGGTGGCCGCGGGCCTGAAGGAGGCGCTGGACATCGGCGCCGGGAATGCGGTCACCTCGACGAGCAAGGCGGACGGCTTCTTCAACAACGAGGCGATCAAGATCCTGATGCCCGAGAAGCTGCAGAAGCTCGACAAGGGGCTGCGCGCGATCGGTCTGGGGACGGAGATCGACGCGTTCGTGCTCTCGATGAACCGGGCGGCCGAGCGCGCCGCGCCCTCGGCGAAGGCGATCTTCCAGGATGCGCTGAAACAGATGACGTTCGCGGATGCGAAGCAGATCCTGCGCGGAGGCGACACGGCCGCGACCGACTACTTCCGCGCGAAGTCGTCGGAGCGCCTCGCGGCGGCCTTCCGGCCGCTCGTCTCGTCGTCGCTCGGCGAGGTCGGGGCGACGAAGCGCTACCAGGACCTGGTGGGTCGCTACTCCGCCCTCCCGTTCATGAGCAGCCCTTCCCTCGACCTGGACGAGTACGTGACCGGGAAGGCGCTCGACGGCCTGTTCCGTGTTCTGGGCGAGGAGGAGAAGAAGATCCGCAAGGATCCCGCCGCGCGCGTCACCAAGCTCCTGAAGGACGTGTTCTCGCAGCCGGGAGGATGACCCGGCGTTCGGATCGCCGATCGCGCCGCGTCCGTGGCTCAACGAGCGGCGCGTCACCGCGCCGGCGTCAGGTCTCCCCCTGCGTCGGCGTGCTCCTCCAGCCAGGCGTTCTGCGGCGCAGCGCATTTCCGGGCGGACGCGAACACAGCAAGATGCACTGGACAGCCCCAGAAACCCATTGACAGCCCGGACGGTCCGGACCATATGAGGAACCCACACCGGTCCAGGGGACCTCGCCGGGGTACGCCTGGCCGGCGCGACGCCCGACCGCATGGAGGTCACCGCCATGTTTTCTCGCAACGGGTCAGTCAACACAGGGTTCTGGATCTGCGCCATCGCCGTCATGCTCTCGTCGTCCGGCACCGCGAGGGGCCAGGAGACGTGGTCCCGCACGCTCCGAGGCTTCGCCCCGGCCGAGTCGGTCTCGAGCCGGGCCACGTCGGACGGCGGGTTCGTGACCGTCGGCTCGACGTCCCAGTGGGGTATGGGGGGGACCGATATCTGGGTGGTCCGAACGAACCCGGCGGGGGGCGCGATTTGGCAGAAGGCATACGGGGGAGCGGCCGACGACGTCGGAACCGCGATCCGGCAGACGCGGGACGGCGGCTACATCGTGACCGGCTGGACGTCGTCCTTCGGGGCCGGAGGAAAGGACGTCTGGGTCCTCAGGTTGGACGCCTCGGGCAACGTCCTCTGGGAGCGTGCGGTCGGAGGAGTGGGGACCGAAGAGGGGCGTGGCGTGGCGGAGGCATCCAGCGGGAACTTCGTGGTGGCGGCATCGACCGACACGTTCGGAGCGGGCGCCGAGGACCTGCTCGTCCTGCGCTTCGACCCCGCCGGGAACCTCCTCCCTTTCAGCAGGACCCACGGGGGGGCGGGGTCGGACATTCCCGTGACCATGGAGCGCGACACGTACCTCGACTCGCTCTGGGTCCTCGGCTCGACCACCTCGTACGGAGCGGGCGGCTCGGACTTCTGGCTCCTGGAGATCAGCGAGGACGGGTTCTTGTACAGTCAGCGGACCTACGGCGGGCCGGGAAGCGAGATCCCTGTGTCCGTCCACCCGACTCCGCAGGGAGGGCTGGACCTTCTCGGATCCACGACATCCTTCGGCGCCGGTCTGGAGGACGCCTGGGTGGTCCGGTTGAACGGCTCGCTCGCCGTGGTGTCCCAGCAGGCGTACGGCGGCAGCGGGTCGGACGTGGCCAACGACATCGCAGACACTCCCGATGGACTCCAGGTCCTGGCGGGGGAGTCGTCCTCGTTCGGCGATCTGAAAAACGCCTGGCTGCTCAAGCTCCGGGCGACGGGCGCCCCCGACTGGCAGAAGCACTACCGCGTGGGGTCGAACGAGAGAATCGACCGCGTGGAATCGAGGGGAGCGGACGGGCTCGCCGTCGCGGCGTCCATCGGGCGGCCGGTGCCCGGCAGCGGGGGCCTCTGCTTATGCGGCTCGACTCCACGGGTGGGATCGACGAGAGCTGCCCCTTCATCGACGAAGCCTCCGGCATCGCGACGCCCACGGCGGGGACCACCAGTTGTGGTGTTGTTCAAGGAAAAAAAGCCGGCCGCGGCCGGCGCTTGAGCGGCCCGACGGCTTCGACAACGCCGGCCGGCCGTGACGGAATCGAAAACTAAAATCTCGAAACGGAGGACACATGAGGACACGATGGGTATTCATCTTGGCCCTGGCCTTCTGGACCGGCCGGGGCGGCTCGCTCGCCGCGCAGACGAGCGAGGACTATAGCCAGGTGCGCATCAAGAAGTTCCCGGTCGCCATGCAGTGCTGGACCTACCGGAAATACACCTTCCTGGAGGCGGTCGAGAAGACCAAGTCGCTCGGGCTGAAGTACCTCCAGGCTTACCCGGGCCAGCCCTTTTCGCCCCAGGAGAAGGACCTCAAGGTCGACCACAACCTGAGCCCGGCCCAGATAGAAAAGGTCAAGAAGGCGGCGGCCGACGCCGGGCTCGAAATCGTGGGCTACGGCGTCGTCGATATGGGCCGGACTGAATCCAGCATGCGCCAGGTCTTCGATTTCGCCCGCCGGATGGGCATCCGGACAATCGAGACCGAACCCCAGGATGCTGACTACCCGATCCTCGAGCCTCTGGTCAAGGAATACAACATCCGAATCGCGATCCACGACCACCCGGAGCCATCGAAATACGCCAGGCCCCAGACCGTCCTCGAGCGCATTAAAGACCGGGACGTGCGGATCGGATCCGGCGCCGATACCGGTCACTGGATGCGGGGCGGGCTCCGCCCGGTGGACTGCCTCAGGATGCTCAGCGGCCGGATCACCGACGTCCACATCAAGGACAGGAGCGACTTCGGCACGGCCAAGGGCGTTGATGACGTGGCCTTCGGCCAGGGCAAAGCCAACATCCGCGACATCCTGGCCGAGCTGACCCTCCAGGATTACGGCGGGTCTCTCACCATCGAGTTCGAGAACGAGGCCGAGGTGCTGGCGCCCGAGCCCACGCTTCGCAAGGGCCTCGATTACATCAAGAGCATCACCTACTACGAGGGTTACGAGCAGATCCTGCGCCGGTCGGACTGGCGCTATTCCAAGCACGGCTGGAACCACTACGGCCCGGGCTATTTCGACCTCGACGAGACGAGCGGCGTCCTGAAATCCCAGGGGGGCATGGGGCTCCTCTGGTACGCCGCTAAAAAATACAGGGACTTCGTCCTCGAGCTGGATTACAAGTGCGCCCAGAAAAACACCAACAGCGGCGTGTTCGTCCGGGTTCCCCAGGTGCCCGCGAGTGACGACTACATCTACCACTCCTTCGAGGTCCAGATCTCGGACGAGGGGAAAGACATTCACAAAACGGGAGCCATCTACGATGCGCAGGCGCCCGGCCGGGACGCCGCCAGGCCGACGGGCGAGTGGAACCACCTGAAGGTCACCTGCCGCGGCAAAAATATCCAGGTGGAGGTCAACGGCCTGCCCGTCGTCAACTGGGACATGGAGCCCCGGGGCAAGATCAAGGATTTCAGCCTGGAAGGCTATCTCGGACTCCAGAACCACGACAGCATCGCTCCGGTATATTTCAAGGACGTGTTCGTCAAAGAGATTGTAACGAGCACTGGGCAGCCGGACCGCGAGCCGTCTCTTCAATCCAATCGGACCGAGGAGTTTAAAATGATCCAGGCTTGGATGAAATCAAGAACGCCAACGCGTCTATTGATTTGTGCGGCGGCCGCCGGCTTGATCCTGACGGCCGCCTGCCGGCGGACCGGGCCCGTCCCGCCCGCCGCCGAAAAGATTCCCCAGGAGCTGACCGCTCACGGCCAGACCCGGGTGGACAGCTATTACTGGCTGCGCGAGCGGGACAATCCCAAAGTCATCGCCTACCTCAAGGCGGAAAACGACTATCTCAGGGCTGTGATGAAGCCGACCGAGCCCCTGCAGGAGGAGTTGTACAGGGAGATGGCCGGCCGGATTAAGCCGGCCGACCTGTCGGTTCCGTCCAGAAAGGGAGGCTATTATTACTACCGGCGTTATGACGAGGGAAAGATTATCCCGTCTTCTGCCGGAAGAAGGGAAGCCTCGAGGCCGCGGAGGAAATCATGCTCGACGGGAACGGGCTGGCGGCCGGACATCCCTTTTTCAGCGCGGCCGGGCTCGAGGTCAGCCCGGACGACAAGTATTCTCGCCTACGGGGTGGATACGGTCAGCCGCCGCCTCTATACGCTTCATTTCAAGAACCTCAAGACGGGCGAGACTCTGGCGGATGCGATTCCGAACACGGACGGGCCGGCCGCCTGGGCCAACGACAGCGCGACCGTGTTCTACACCCTGAAAGACACCACGACGCTCCGCCCGTACCGGGTCATGAGACACATCCTGGGAGCCGACCCGCAGACGGATGCGGAGGTCTTTGTCGAGGCCGACGAGACCTTCACGACCGGCGTTTTCAGGTCAAAATCGAAGAAGTTCCTGATCATCGCTTCGGAGAGCACCTTGACCACGGAATACCGGTATCTCGACGCGGACCAGCCGGAGGGCGGATTCCGGGTCATTCAGCCGCGGGAGCGCGGGCTGGAATACCACGCGGACCACTTCGGGGACAAGTTCTACATCCGGACGAACGCCCAGGCCAGGAATTTCCGGCTGATGGCCGCGCCCTTGAGCCGGACGACGAAAGACAACTGGACGGAGGTCATTCCCCACCGGGACGACGTCCTGCTCGAGGACTTCGAGGTCTTCGAGAATTTCCTGGTCGTCGAGGAGCGGCAATCGGGGCTCACCGGGCTCCGCGTCATCCGCTGGAACGGCGGGACCGAGCGGGCGGTCGATTTCGGCGAGGAGACTTACAGCGCTTCGGTCGGCGACAACCCCGAGCTCGGGACCGATTGGCTCCGCTTCGACTATTCCTCCCTCACGACACCCGATTCCGTCTATGATTACAGCATGGCGACGGGGGAGAAGAAGCTGCTCAAGCGGCAGGAGGTCCTGGGCGGGTTCAAGCCCGAAAACTACCGGGCCGAGCGGCTGTTCGTCCCGGCGCCGGACGGAGCGAGGATTCCGCTTTCGGTCGTCTACCGGACGGCCTTCCGGAAGAACGGCGACGGCCCCGCTCCTTCTCTACGGCTATGGGTCCTACGGCGCGAGCGAGACGGATGAATTCAGCGCTTCGCGGCTGAGCCTCCTCGACCGTGGCTTCGTCTTTGCCGTCGCCCATATCCGGGGCGGGTCGGAGATGGGCCGCGCCTGGTACGAGGACGGCAAGCTCCTGAAAAAGAAAAACACGTTCACCGATTTTATCGCCTGCGCGGAATTCCTGGTCGCCCGGAAATATACCCGTCCGGAAAAGCTCTTCGCCATGGGCGGGAGCGCCGGCGGCCTGCTCGATGGGCGCCGTGGTCAACCTCAGGCCGGACCTTTTCAAGGGGTGGTGGCCCGGGTGCCCTACGTCGATGTCGTCACCACCATGCTCGACCCGGGCATTCCGCTCACCACGGATGAATATGACGAGTGGGGGAATCCGGCCGTGCGGGAGTACTACGATTACATGCTGTCCTATTCTCCCTACGACAACGTGGCCGCCAAGGACTATCCCGCCCTGCTCGTGACCACCGGCCTCCACGATTCGCAGGTCCAGTACTGGGAGCCCGCCAAGTGGGTGGCCAAGCTGCGGGCGATGAAGACCGACGGCCGGCCGCTCCTTCTCTATACGAATATGGACGCGGGGCACGGCGGCGCCTCCGGGCGGTTCCGCAGCCTCCGTGAAACGGCGCTCGAATACGCATTCTTTCTCGACCTGGCGGGAATCAGGGACTAGGCCCCAACCGGACAGGAGCAGCGGGCCCATAATAGATCCCGTTGAACAGCAGCTTGAAGGTGCCGTGAGGCTGCCCCCGGAAAAGAATGCTCCGGTCCGTAGAGGAACAGCCGGCCCCGTCCGACGGGGGCGTCGATGACGGCCGCGGCCTGGTCAAGGTAACCCTGCCCCCAGGCCCAGCCGCTTCGCAGGGGAGACGGGCCGTCAAACCAGGCCACCGGCCGGACGCCGGCCAGGCGCCCTTCGGGCCGGATCGAAAAAACGGGGCTGTTGTTGAAAAAGAAATCCGTCCGCTCGGTGAGGCCGTAGGCTAGAGGGCTGGCCGTATCCACCCTCGCCTGGAGGATGGATCCGGGGATGTAATATTTTTCCCTGGTCAGGGGAGCCTCCTTGCCGTCCGGGGTTTTCTCGACGAGGGCATCACCGACCGGGAGCCCGGCCTGAGAACCTAGCACGGTCGAGGTCCCGATGGCCAGGATTGTCCCGCCCTCCCACAGAAAACGGCGGAGCTCGGGGACCGTCTTGGAAACGGTGACGGCTCCGAGTTGGCCCCGGTAGGCTTCGGGAACATCCTCGGGCTTGGGAGCCTCGCCGGGCCGCCCGTCCTCCGGGGCATCGCGGTCACGAAGGGGAACCGCGCCGCCCACAAAAATCAGCGCGTCGTACCGCGCGCCCAGGCTGCCGGCATCCAGAGTCTGGGCAAACACCACTTCATACGGAAACTCGAATTGCTCGAGGACCCAGCGCGCCCAGCCGGAGGCTATCGAACCCCCGTACGTATCCCACAGTCCCAGACGCACCGGCCTGAGCTTCAGCGCCGGCCCCGGCGGCGCCGCGTCCACCCCTTGGACCCTGAGTCCCAGCGGGGCCGCCGCGGCCTCCAGGATGTCGCGGGCGCCGGTTTGGGCCGGCACATAGACCGTCCCGGCCGGCCAGCTGATATCGCGGGCGGCGAACGGCTTCTGAAGCCAATAGACCTCCTGGCCGGCTTTGAGAAGGCGGTTCGTGGCGATAAAGACATCGTTTACCCGATGGTCGAGGAGAAAGCCCGCCGGGCTGGACCCGGCGCCACCCGCCCCTCGGGGACAGACGGGCCGGGCCATTGATTTTTTCAAACGGGCCGTCGAAGGCCTGGAGCACCCGGTCGAACTCGACCCCCATCTGGTAGGCGAGCGTCCAGCCGGCGCTGTCATAGGGGGCCACGGGGGGGCCTCCCGGATAGGGAACGTCGTGGGGGTGATTCTGGGGCTCGAACATGGCCAGGATGTGGGGCCGGAACGCCTGGGCGCAGCTGACGACGTAGGAGTCCTCGGGATAGGACCGGCCACCGGCCTCGAACGGCCGCGCCGCCCGGTGAACGGTCACGCCGCTTTTGATGAGCGCGTTCACCAGCTTCGTCGCCGTCCCGAAATCCGGCTGATCCCGCCTCAGGATGAAGCCCCGCGGGTCGCGCGCGCCGGGATCGCGCAGCATGTCGATAGAATTTCAGCGGGAACCCCTGCGCCGTGTCCCTCCGGCTTGACTTCGTCCTTTTTTGAGGGCGGCTGCGTCGACCACGGTCCAATTTGTCCGGCGTCACAGTCCAATTGTCCCGGCTTCCCTCGCTGATGGTGTTCCGGCCCATGCTGATAGCTTTCAGCAGCAGTTCCTCGCGGCATGCGGGCCGCCAGGTCGAGGATCGCCCTGTCGGCGGTGATCGAATACTCGATCGACTGCCGGAAATGCCATCTCTGCGGCGCGATGGGGTATCGGGAGGTCGTTCTTGGGAAGCTGTTTGCGGGACGAAGGGGATCTGCATAGGAGTCGGGCTGCCGATCGTCTCGGTCAGGATGCCGATCATGTTGTGGAAATAGGAGGTGGAGCGCAGGCCGCCGTTCCACCAGGTGGAATAGGCAGCCCCGCTGCGCATGGTCGCGCCCGGCTTGCCCTCGGCGACGAACCGGCTGTGCATGGCGGCGCCGACCAGCTCGATGCCCGCAGGCACCAGCGGATCGAAGTAGTAATTGAACGGGTCGCGGAACGGCGGCGCGAAGAGCACCGTCCCGGCCGGGCCGGTCTGGTGGTGGTTGTAGACGATCTGCGGAAACCACTCGCGGTACATGACGCGGGAGATCGCCTCGGTCTCCGGCTGGGTGACCATGTAGAAGTCGCGGTTGTTGTCGTGGCCGACGTATTTCTGGTAGAGCACGGGGAGGCCGTCATGGTCCGCTTGCCGGGTCCGTTCTGCGCATGTACCAGTCGGCCGACGAGCTCCAGGCCGTCGGGGTTGACGGGCAGGCCAGCAGGATGACGTTGTCGAGGATCCGCCGCTCTCCGCGTCGTCGCGGCTGACGCCATCTGCCAGACCAGCTCGATGAGCTGCTGGCGAGCCGAGCATCTCGGTGGCGTGCAGTCCGCCGTCGATCAGAACGACGGCCTTCCCCTCGCCCGCCAGCGCCCGGGCCTCCGTCTCGCTCAGCCCTTCGGCCAGGGCCAGGCGGCGCGAGATCTCCCTGTAGCGGCCGAGCCGCTTGTGGTTCGCGGGCGAGGTGATGACGGCCATGACCATCGGCCGGCCCTCGGCGGTCTTGCCGATCGTCTCGAGCGGCAACCGGTCCGACTCCGGTCCAGCTTCTGCCAATAGGCGAGGAGCCCGGTGTAGTTGACGAGCTTATAGTCCGCGCCGATTTCGAAGCCAAATTGCTCCTTGGGCTTGGTCGACCCGCTCCAGGGCGCCGGCCGAAACAACGCCGACGACCGGGATCAAAATCAGAGCGACGATACATTTCATAGCGCGCATGCGGACATCCTCGAACGATTTTTTCTGAAGTTAACGGAATGCCCGGTCAATGTCAACCATGGCCGGCCTGGCGCGGCGAATTTGACAGACCCCCCGCTATTTTCTATATTCAAAGGTAGATTGAGTCGAAATTCGGGCGCGTCGCGCCAAGAGGAGGTCCGATGAACAAACGCCTGGCCGCCGCCATCATCCTATGCCTGCTGGCTTTGCCCGGTCCGCTTTTCCTGCCAGACCATATTCCCGTATCAGGACAAGCCTCTGGATGTTCCGTATGTTCCCTCCAAGCCCGAGGTCGTGGCCAGATGCTCCGGATGGCGAAAGTCACCAAAGAGACCTGCTGTATGACCTGGGCTGCGGGGACGGACGCATCGTCATCACGGCCGCGGAGCTCTATGGGACCAGGGGCGTGGGCATCGATATCGACCCCGAGCGTATCAAGGAAAGCAAGGAAAACGCGGCCAAGGCCGAACGTTGGCCATCTCGTCAAGTTTTTGGAACAGGACCTCTTCGAGGCCGATTTCCACGAGGCCACCGTCGTCTCCCTTTATCTCCTGACATCCGTGAACCTGCGGCTGCGGCCCAACCTGCTGACCCAGCTCCGGCCGGGAACCCGGATCGTTTCCCACAACTACGCCATGGACACCTGGAAGCCCGATGACTCGGCGATCGTCATGGTCAACAACCAGTCGCACAATGTCTATCTCTGGATCGTTCCGGCCAATGTGTCCGGCGCCTGGGAATGGACCTGGGCGGAGGGCGACCGGAAGGTCGCCTGCGCGCTGAACCTGGAGCAGCACTTCCAGTGGCCGGCCGGGGAACTCAAGGTCGACGGACGGGCTTGGAGCCTCCGGGACGTCAGCCTCAAGGGCAACGAGCTCCAGTTCAAGGCCGAAAGCGAGGAGCGCGGCAAGACCCAGACGATGACGTTGACCGGAAGGATCGTCGGCAATACCCTGGAGGGCTCCACCGTGACCAGCCGGCTGCCCGCCTCGGGAGCCCGGGCCTGGAAAGCCAAGCGCAATCCGGTGACGATGAAACCCCTGGATTCCGAGGGGCCGGCCTACTACATGAGGCACTCGGATCCCAGAATGGGTCGAATGCAGGGCCTCCTGCGGCCTGATAATCCTGGCCTCTCTCGACGTCGGTCCTGCCGGGCTCGCAGGCGCCCCCAAAGATTATTATTTCCCCGATGTCAGGGTGCTCGTCCACCTCGGGCGCGACGGCTCCTTTGTTGTCGACGAGGTCCGGACGTTCGACTTCGAGGGAAGCTTTTCGGCCGCCTGGATACTTTTCCCGTGGCGGTCGAACGCAAGGGCTATGGCTATGATATCGATGCGAGGAATTCGAAGTCCGGGACCAGGACGAAAGAGGAGCCCCCTGGAGGTCAAATCGAGTCTCCGGGGGCGTCACTAAAGCCGAGATGGTCGTTTGGGCGGCCGACGGAGCACCGCCTTCCACATCCATTATCGTGTCCGCGGCGGCATCATCAGCTATCCCGATGTCTCCGAGCTCTACTGGCAGGTCATCGGCGACGGCTGGGACCGGCCCACGGATAACGTGACCGTGACCGTGAGCCTTCCCGAACCGGCGCCCCGGCTCGAAGACCTTCTTGTCTACGGCCACGGGCCGCTATCCGGCTGGGCCGAGATCATCGACACCGCAAACGGCCAGGTACACCGACCACCCGCGTCCGCGCGCATCAGTTCATGGAGATCCGGTTGGTCTGGCCTTCGGGAATGGTGGCCGGCATCGCCTCGTCCCGGTGAGCCGGGAGGCGATCCGGAATGAGGAGGCGGGGTTTGTCCGGCAGACCATCGAGGAGGCGCAGCGCGGACAGGAAAGACAGGTCCGCCGGCGAAAAACCTGTGATCGTCATCGCCGCCTGGGCGGTGGGGCTCGTCGCCGGATCGCTTCTCTGGTTTCTGCTCTATTTGAAGTCCTGGAAGAAAATCGGCCGGGATTACCGCTTTGAAGACATCCCGCCTTATTTCCGTGAGCCCCCTTCGGACCTCCGGCCGGCTTTTGTCGAGGTGCTTCTCAGGGAGGGGGCGCGCCCACCACCCCGCTCCTTCACGGCGACCCTGTTCGACCTGGCGCGGCGCGGCTATCTGGAGTTCGCGGACCGCCTGGTCGAAAGCCGCGGCCTTCTTGGGTCGCGAGAAAAGCAGGAAACCTCGATCACGCTCAAGAAAGATTACGCGAGCGCTTCGGACGTCCTGCCCTTTGAAAAAGCGCTCCTCGACCTCCTCTTTGAAAATCTGCTGGCCCACGGCGGCGGGACGACGGGCGCAACCCTCGAGCTCGACGACCTTAAGGATTCTTCAAGAAGCAGCCCGCGGGCCTTCCAGTCGTGGTACGAGAAGTGGGTGAAGGACATCCGGCGCGAGGCCGGCACTTTGGGTTTATCGAGAAAGAGAGCCTGAGCGCCCGGAAATCTTCATCGCGGCCACGGTCCCGGCCATCGATCCTCACTGTCAATCCCCTGATGGCCGTGCTGGGAGCGGTCTCGGCCCCCGGCTCAAGCGGCGCTGCCACGATCGGGCCGGGAAAACGAGCTCTGGAGGGCGCTCGAGCGCTTCCTGGATGATTTTTCCGATTTTCAGGAGACGCCGGCCGAAGCCTACAAGCTTGGGAAAGCTATCTCGTCTTCGCCATCATCTTCGGGAACGCTAAAAAAATTCTGAAAGCGCTGCCCGGTCGTCCTGGCCGACGAACGCGCGGCGGCTCCTGCCTGGTACGCCGGGTTCGACGGTTCCCGGGCTGGGGATGTCGGCCGCGTGGCCGGCATCGCCCACAGCATCGAAACGATGGCCACCACCATCCAGCAGGCCAGCACCTCGGCCGCGCATTACTCCTCGGGCGGCGGCGGCGGTTTCAGCGGGGGTGGCGGGGGGGGAGGGGGCGGGGGCGGCGGCGGCGCCCGGTGAACTCCCTCTCACAGCGCAGTCGATCCCGGCGGGCGTTGTTTCCAGGAAGGCGCTGTGGCACAATAGGCGCAGGAGGCCGAGATGAGAAGGTTCCAGATTCGGGTCATCGCCGTTGTCGCGGTCACCGCGGTCATCGCCGCGGGCCTGTCGAATTGCGGCCGCGGCGCCCGCCCCGAGGATTTCGAGTGGACGACCATTGATGAGAGCTACACGCCCAAAAACTACGTGGAGGAATTCATCAAGAACGACGCCGAGCAGAAGGAGATTTTCCCCGTCTACATCCGGAACTACGGCCAAGACCCAGCCCTGCTGAAGCGGTTCCGGGGGACTAACTTCGCCCGGCCGACCGAGGCCGCCCTCAACATGGCCTATGGGGCCTGGGAGACTGGATGCTCGTCGACCTCAAGTACAAGAACGAAAAAGAGCAGGACGTCCAGCGCACGGTGCTCTACGTAGAAATCGGCGGGAGCTGGCGGGTGGGGGACAGCGGCACGCTCCTGAAGTAGGCGGCGCTCATGCACAACCGGATCGTCGCCGTCAACCGTCAAGAAGTGGATAACCGCCGCCCGGCCCTGGTCGTTCCCGGCCTCGTCCATGGCGGTCGTCTTCGGCACGTCCCTGGCCGTCGTTTTCGGCGGGGTCCGCCTTGACCCGTTCCGGTTCCTCCTGTCTCTCCTGACGATGGTCGTCCTCCATGCGGCGGCCAATATGCTGAGCGACGTCTTCGATTTCCGGCGGGGTCTCGATAAGGACGTTACGCCGGTCAGCGGCGCCGTCGTCCGGGGCTGGCTTTCGCCCACCGCAGCGACGCGCGGGGCTGCGGTCCTTTTCGCTACGGGAACCGCCCTGGGGCTCTTCCTGGCCGCGACCACGGGCTGGACGCTGCTCGTCATCGGCGGGATCGGGATCGCCGTCGGCGTTTTTTACACGGTCCTCAAATACCACGCTCTCGGTGACCTGGCTGTGTTCCTGAACTTCGGCATCCTCGGGGCGCTCGGCGCCTGGGTGGTCCAGACGAAGTCGTTTTCCTGGGTCCCGGTCGTCTGGACCGTACCTATGTCGATGCTCGTCATCGGCATTCTCCACGCCAACAACTGGCGCGATTCAATATCCGACACTGAAAAGCGGGTGACCACCATCGCCGGTCTCCTGGGCGACACGGGTTCGCTGAGATACTACCAGGCGCTCATCTTCGGCCCGTTCATAATCCTGCCGGCCCTGATTTTCCTGCCCGGCGCCGCCGGACGGCTGCCGCGCCTGCCGGTCACATTTCTCCTGACTCTCCTTGCGCTGCCCCGCGCCCTCGAGCTGAGCCGCCGCGCCCGCCATCGCCGGGCCCCGCGGAAGCCCCTTGATTTCATCATCCTCGACGGCGCGACGGCCGACTACAACCTCCTTTTCGGATTGCTCTGCACCGCGTCGCTCTGGGTCCGGCTGGCCCTCAAAGGTCTCTGACACGGAGCGTTCCCGTCCGATGTCCCGGAAAGACAATTTTCTCGCGGGCGCGGCCGCGCTGTGCTTTTTTCCTCTTTTCCTGGTGGGTGGCGTGGGCCGGTTTGATTTCTGGTGGTGGATGAGCGCCGCCGTCACGCTGGTCGCCGGGCTGAGTTTCGCCCTCGACAGGTCTTACGCCAGGATCATAGCGGACGACTGGAGGACCGCGCCCGCGAAAAAAGCCTTGCTGGGGGCGCTCACGGCGGTCCTGCTTTATATCGCGTTCCTGGGGATGAATCATCTCGCCCGCGTTGTTTTTCCTTCGGCCGCCGCGGACATCGGCCGGGTCTACGCTTTCAAAGCGGGCGCCTCGCCGGCGCGGGTCGGCCTGCTGATCCTGTTTCTCATCGGGCCGGGCGAGGAGATCATCTGGCGGGGATTCCTCCAGCGGCATTGGGAAAAGAGATGGGGGTTTCCCGCCGGCTGGCTGCTGGCGGCGGCGCTTTATGCGGCCGTCCACGCGGGGAGCGGCAACGCGATGCTCGTGCTCGCCGCGGCCGCCGCCGGGCTTTTTTGGGGATTCCTTTACCATCGTTTCGGGTCCGTCCTCCTTAACGCGGTCAGCCATACGCTCTGGGACCTGCTGATTTTCATGGTCTTTCCTCTGACCTCATGAAATACGATGTGATTGTCATCGGCGCCGGCATCGGCGGGCTGAGCTGCGCCGCCAACCTGGTGAACCGGGGCCGGCGGGTCCTGGTCCTCGAAAAAAGCCCTCACATCGGCGGCACGAGCCACGTCTTCTGGCGCCGGGGATTCGGCTTCCCCATGGGGCCGCTTTCGTTCAGCTTCCCGAACGGGTCCGGGGTTTTCTCGACGATGCCGGGATCGCCGGCCATATTGAATTCAGGCGGAACCATTTCGCCCTCGCCGGGCCGGGGTGGGACATCAGCTTGTCCCTGCCTCTATCCGAGCTGAAGCGCGAACTCTCCCGGGCATTCCCCGAAGAGCAGGCTGGAATCAGCGGCTTCTTCGTCGAGCTCGAGGAGTCGGTCTCGCTGGCCCGGGATGTGGACGGCTGGCATCCCGAATACCGGCTCGTGACCTCGCCCCGGCCGGAGGCGGTGCCGTCCGGCGGCGCGCCGGGACGGCTGGCGCGCGCCCGGGAGCTCGCCCTCGCACCCTGCCTCGGCCGCCTCCGCCATCATCTGAGAGACGAACGGCTGATCCGGCTCCTCGGCTCGCAGGGAATGTCGGAGCCCGAGATGTCGATGCTCGGCCTCGGGTTCATGTGGAACGTCATGTCCGAAGTCGGCATCTGGTTTCCGTCCTGCGGCCTTCACGGCCTGAATGGCCTCCTGGCAGCCCGGGTCGCTGCGCAGGGGGGAGAGATCAGGCTGTCGGCGCCCGTCCAAAAAATCCTGGTCCGCAACGGCAAAGCGGCGGGTGTCCGGACAGAAGATGGAGCCGAGCACGAGGCCGGGTGGGTGGTCTCCAATGCCGATGCCAAGGCAACACTCCTCGGTCTCGTCGAACCCGGAATCCTGACGGAGGACTTCCGGCGCGCCGTCGCCGACACGCCGTACACGGGCTCTGAGCTCCGCGTTTATCTCGGAGTCGACCCCCGCCGGGTGGACCTCGGGAGAATGACGGCGACGCGGGTCGGTTTCCGCGCGCTCGAGCCCCCGGCCGGCCGTGAGCCGGCCGGCCCCGAGGATTTCGCGGCCCGCGAAATCGATGTCTGCCTGTGGTCGGACAATGCGCCCGCGCTGGTGCCCGAGGGCAAGGCTTCCATCATCCTGGGGGCCGGCTTCGCCTACGATCATTTCGCCCGGTTCCGGACCGGCCCCAAGACGCGGACGGGGGACTACGCGGAATATAAAAAGCGGCTCGCCTGGAAACTCATCGAAACCGCCGGCCTGCTGCTTCCCGGCCTGGGATCGGCCGTCGAGGTCATGGACGCGGCCACGCCGCTCACCTATGAGGATTGGGGAAACCGCCACCGGGGCGCCATCGCCGGCTGGACGTGGAGCGCGGACTACGAGAAAGCCCTGGGGAAAAAGATCCTGGTCGAAACGCCCGTCCCGCATCTCCTGCTCGCCGGGATCTTCGCGGCCGCGGAGCTGTTCCTCGGCGGAGTCCCGACCTCGATGCACACGGCCCGCCTGGCGGCGGACCGGATCCTTGGAAAAATCTGATCGACGCGATGCTCTTGGTCCGCGCGCCGGGGTTTCCCCGCCTCCGCCTTTCTGCTATATTTTAATCGGAGAGGTTCTTAGATGAAAATCGCAAATTCTCTATTGCTGTCGGGACTGCTGCTGGGCCTGGCCGGACCGGCGCTATTTCCCCAGGACATCCCCGAGATCGATTCCCGGGAAGCCTACAAGATGATCACCGGGAACCCGGCGTTCCGGCTGGTCGACGTGCGCTGCATCGCCGAGTACTATTTCGTCGGCCATCCGGAGATGGCCGCCAACGTGCCGCTCACTTTCTGGGACGAAAAAGCGCAAACCCTGGTGAAAAACGAGCATTTTATCGACGATCTCAAGGCGCGCTACAAGCCGCAGGAAACGCTCATCTTCATCTGCCGGAGCGGCGGCCGAAGCCGGCAGGCCGCCCGGCTGGCCCGGGAAGCGGGGTACTCCAGCGTTTACAGTATCAAGGACGGCTTCGAGGGCGAAAAAGACGCCCGGGGCCATAGGACAGTGGGCGGCTGGAAGAACTCCGGGCTGCCCTACACCTACCATGTCGGAAAGGATCTCATGTACAAATGGCCATAATGCCCGCGTCTCCGGACGCTCCTTACCGTCACGAACTTCGATTCACCGTCCGGGCCAGCGAGACCGGTCCGTTCGGCGTCATCAGGCTGGCCGGCTTTCTGGATTATTTCCAGGAAGCGGCGGGCGAGCACGCCGCGGTGCTCGGTGTGTCGGTCGCCGAACTCCTCAAGCAGAATCTCACCTGGGTGCTATCAAGGTATCACGTCAAGATCATCCGCTACCCCGTTTGGGGAGAGATGGTCCGGATGAGGACCTGGCCCTCGACCCGCCAGCACCTTTTTGCGCTCCGCGAGTTCGAAGCCGTCGACCAGGGAGGCAACATCATCGCTTCGGCCACCAGCTCCTGGATGGTGATCGACATCGCCACCAAAAAGCCCGTCCGGCCGGAGGAGCGTCTGGAGAGATTTCCCCAGAACCCGGTGCGCGCGCTGGCCGACGATTTCCGGCCGCTTCCCGTTTTGGGCAAAACGGACTTCGAGAGGACCTTCTTTGTCCGACAGGGCGACCTCGACTGGAACAGGCACGCCGACCACGTTGTCTACATCGAATGGGCCGTCGAGGCGGCGCCGGCGGAGGTCATCACCCGCTCCCGGCCCGCCGAAATCGAGGCCGATTTTCGCGGGGAAGCCCGCTACGGGGACGTGGTTCTCTCCCGGGCGGAGGCCGGGCCGCCCGATGCCGGACCCGCGTTTATCCACCAGGTCATCAGGGAGAAGGACGGGGTGGAGCTGGCGCGGCTCAGAACCGTCTGGATGAAGGCCGGAAGGCAAGAATAATCAGCGCGGCGCCATTTGTCATTTTCCCCGGGTTGGGTTAACCTATCGCCCGTATCCAAGGATGCTTTTTCTGCCGAGATCGAAGCCTTGCCGGAGGAGCGACCATGAAAGTTAACCGTTGGAGAATTCGGCTGACGGCCGGAGCGGCGGTCCTGCTGGCCGGGTCCATGCTTTACGCCCGGCCGGAGACTCCCGGCCGACCTGGTCCTCCTCCATGGAAAAATCGTCACCGTGGACAAAAACCATCCGTCGGCGGAGGCCCTCGCCGTGCGGGGAGACCGGATCATCGCCGTCGGGACCGACGCGCAAATCCGGCGCTACGTCGCCGCGACATCGCGCGTCATCGATCTCCAGGGACGGCTGGCCATCCCCGGTTTCATCGACAGCCACGCGCATTTCACGGGCATCGGCGAATCCCGGCATGAGCCTCGACCTGACGAAGGCGAACAACTGGGACGGAATCGTGGCCATGGTCGCGGCCGCGGCGCGGACCGCCAAGCCCGGCGAATGGATCCGGGGCAGAGGCTGGCACCAGGAAAAGTGGGACAAGAGGCCCGAGCCGAACGTCGACGGCCTGCCGTTTCACGGGGCGCTGAGCAAGGTGTCGCCCGACAACCCCGTCCTTCTGACTCATGCGAGCGGACATTCCAGCCTGGCCAACGCCAAGGCCATGGATCTCGCCGGAGTCGGCGCGAAAACGCCCGACTCCCGGCGGCGGCGAAATCGTCAGGGACGAACAGGGAAACCCGATCGGCGCCTTCAGGGAAACCGCCCAAGGCCTGGTCGGCCGGGCCTACGCCCAGAACCTGCAGAAACCGCAGCCCCGAAGAGCAGGTGGCGGAACGAGATCGAGGTGATCGACTCTGGCCGCCCAGGAATGCCTTCCAAGGGGATGACGAGCTTCCATGACGCCGGGGCTCGTACGGGACGATCGACCTCTATAAGAAGCTGGCCGAGCAGGGCAAGCTCGGCGTCCGTCTCTATGCCATGATCAGCGCCGGGAACTCGTTCCTCGGCGGAAAGCTGACGCAATACCGGATCATCGGCGCCGGCGAGAACCATCTGACCGTCCGCTCCATCAAGCGGCTTATCGACGGCGCCCTGGGCGCCCACGGCGCCTGGCTGCTGGACCCCTATGCGGACCTGCCGGGCATCGACCGGCCTCAACACGATGCCCGTCGAAGCGATGAAGGAGACCGCCCGGCTGGCGATCGAAAACGATTTCCAGCTCTGCACCCACGCCATCGGCGACCGGGCCAACCGGGAAACGCTCGACATCTACGAAGCAGGCCTTCGCCGCCCACCCGGAGAAAAAGGACCTCCGCTGGCGCATCGAGCACGCCCAGCACCTGACCGCCGGCCGACATCCCCCGCTTCGGCCGCCTGGGTGTCATCGCGGCGATGCAGGGGATCCACTGCACCTCCGACGGGCCCTGGGTGATCCAGAAGATCGGCGAAGAGCGCGCCGAGGACGGCGCCTATGTCTGGCGGAGTCTCATGAAGTCGGGGGCATGATCTCGAACGGCACGGACGCGCCGGTCGAGGACGTCGACCCGATCCCGAGTCTTTTATGCCAGCGTCAGCCGCAAGCTGAAGGACGGCCGGACTTTCTTCCCGGATCAGCGCCTGACCCGGGAGGAGGCGCTCGCCTCCTACACGCATAAACGGCGCCTACGCGGGCTTCCAGGAAGACCTCCTGGGTTCGCTGGCCGCCGGCAAGCTGGCCGACATCACCGTCCTCTCCAAGGACATCATGACCGTGCCCGAGGAAGAGATCCTCACGGCGTCGAGTCGTGATGACGATCGTCGGCGGCCGCATACTCTACCAGAAGACCATGAGGTCGAGCGAGATGGGCGGTTTCTTCGGCGTGGCATCGAGAGAGCGACTGCGTCAGCGATCTTTTCTACGGAACCGACTACCACTCCCACCTCGGGACCAAAGCGCGGCGGCCTGGCGGTCTGCGGGACCGGATGGCTTCGCCCGGGTCATCCATAACATCGAGAACGCCCAGTTCCGGTCCAAGTTCGACGACGACCTCGCCGGGCTGCACGGGCGGACGGGGCATCGGCGTCATCAGCGACTACGACGACCAGCCGCTGCTCATCCGTTCCCATCTGGGCCACTACGCCATCGTCACCGTCGGGCGTGATCAAGAACGCCGAGGCCCTGGCCGAGAGGCCTTCGGCAGACGGCGGCATGCACTTCGCCGAGATGAGCGGCGGCGGCGATCAACCCGACGGAACTCGCCGCCACGCTGATCAACCAGGAGGAGACGTTCGAGGACGGGCATCGCGGCGCCCAGGAGGCGATCGAGGGCTCCTGCTCGCTCCTCCTCCTGACCGAGACAGGGGATCTACGCGGCCCGCGACAGGCTGCGGCCGGACGCCGGTCGTCCTCGGCCGGAAGGACGGGCGCATGCGCCGCGACCATGGAGACCTGCGCCTTCCCCAACCTGGGCTTCGAGACCGATCCGCGACCTGGCCCGGCGAGATCGTCCTGCTCACCGCCGGACGGCGTCGAGCGGCTGCCGCCGCCGGGCGACAGCTGCAGATCTGCGCGTTCCTCTGGGTCTACTACGGCTATCCCGGCCTCGAGCTACGAGGGGATCAACGTGGAGGAGGTCCGCAACCGCTGCGGCGCCGCCCTGGCCCGGCGGGACCACGTCGCCGGTCGATTTCGTGGCCGGCATCCCCGACTCGCGGGATCGGCCACGCGCTCGGCTACGCCGCCGAGGCCGGCATCCCGTACCGGCGGCCGTTCGTCAAGTACACCCCCACCTGGCCGCGGAGCTTCATGCCCCAGGACCAGGACGTCGCGCGACCTGGTGGCCCGGATGAAGCTCATCCCGATCCGGGAGCTCATCGCAGGGCAAGCGGCTCCTGTTCTGCGAGGACTCGATCGTCCGCGGCACCCAGCTCAAGGACACGATCCAGCGGCTCTACGACGCCGGGGCGCGGGAGGTCCACATGCGGCCGGCCTGCCCGCCGCTCGTCTATCGGCTGCAAGTTCCTGAACTTCTCGCGCTCCCGCTCGGAGATGGACCTGGCCGCCCGCCGGGCCATCCGGGAGCTCGAGGGCGACCACCCCGCGACCTCGAAGCCCTACTGCGGAGCACGGCGACCGAGAAGTACGGGGCCATGGAGGAGAAAATCCGCCGGCGCCTGAACCTGACCACGCTCAAGTACCAGCGCCTGGACGACCTGGTCGCGGCCATCGGCCTGCCCAAGGAGAAGCTCTGCACGTATTGCTGGGACGGGATCGGAACCAGCCGAGTAGGCCGGCCGTTCATTTTGTTATAATGGAAGCCGTTTTCTTCGCGAATTTTAAAACAATATGAGTCCGATTGAGACGCAGGACGTCTTCTTTTCAGTCCTTTTTGTTGTCCTGTTTCCTGGCCTTCCTGCCGTCGGAAAACCGAGGAAGACATCGTTCTGGAAACCGTTGATAATCTGGTCCGCTCTGGCCGAAAAAGGATCTCGAACCGATCCTGGCTTATTTGGCGGAGGATTTTGGGGATTTTGAGGGCCGCGACAAAAACGGACTCAGCGCTCTCCTCGCGGCTTATTTCGCGGGCCGGACGGGCATCGTCGTCCACAGGCTGAGCGCCCGGATCATCGAATTCAGCGCCGAGAGGGCCGACCATTCGAGACCGAGGTGGCCCTCTCCTCGGGCGGAGCCGAAGCATTGCGGCGGCTTGTCCGGATCTCGCCGGACGTCTACCGGCTCCGTCTCGGACCTCGTACGAGACCGGGGGAAACTGGCTGATCGGTATGCCGAATGGTCGCCCGTCGGGCTGGACGCACTGCTCCCCGAGTCTCTGGTTGAGCTCAAGAAAATCTTTCCCATGATATGGACCGAAGATAAAATAAATATTCATCGAGGGAACCATGAACTCGACGAACCGAAATACGGAGATCCTGATCGTCGGGGGAGGCCCGGCGGGTTATACGGCCGGGATATACGCCTCCCGGGCCGGCCGAAAAACCTCATCCTGGAAGGCCGCGGACGGTCCCGCCTCGCCGTGGGTACACGCTCGAAGAACTATCCCGGGTTTCTTCCGATCGACAGCGCCGAGCTTCTGCGCAGCTTCAGAGCCCAGGCCGAGCACTTCGGGGCCGAGCTCATTGCGGAGGAGGCCATCGACTTCAACTTGTCCGGCCCGACGAAGTATGTGGTCTCGAGGGAACATCTGTACGAGGCCAAGGCCATAATCCTGGCGACCGGAAAACCCGTCCCCAGGGAACGATTGATCCGGGGCGAAGAGCGATTTCTCGGGCAGGGGATAAGCTATTGCGCCACCTGCGACGGCCCTCTCTACAGGGGTTCGGTCGTCGCGCCCTGGGGGCCTCGACCGAGGCCGCCGAGGAGGTGCTCGGCCTTCATGCCATGGGCAGCCGGGTCCACTGGATCCCGGGCGAGCCCCAGCCGTCCACGATCCCGGGCGAGATACTGGAGGAGATGCGCCGGAAGGAGATCCCCGTGCACTGGCGAGCCAGGGTCAAGGAGATCATCGGCGCCAAGACCGTCGAGGCCATCGAGATCGAGGTCGAGGGAAAACGGGAGATCATCCCGGCGGCCGCCCTCTTCATTTTCCGGGAGAACCTCACGTCGTCCTTATTCACGAAGACAGGCCTTCAGCTCGACCACCGGCAGTGCCTGGCCGTCGACCGCCGGCAGAGGACGAACCTGGAGGGCGTCTTTGCCGCCGGGGACATCACCTGCGGGGGGATGCAGGTGGTGACGGCGGCCGGCGAGGGCGCCGTGGCCGGCATGCAAGCCATCCAATACGTGCGTAAATTAGTGACCTAAGGCGTTTCGCGCGCCTCAGGAAAAGCTCCGGAGCTTTCCGCAGAAGGCGGGGTCCTGGAGCTTGCGCAGCGCCTTGGCTTCGATCTGGCGGATCCTCTCCCGCGTCACCTGGAGCTGTCTGCCGACCTCTTCGAGGGTGTGGTCTCCGCATCGCCCAGCCCGAAGCGCAACCTGATGACCTCGGCTTCCCGGTCGCTCAGCCGTTGCAGGGACTCGCCGATCTGCTCGCGCAGGCTGGCATGGATGACCGTGTCCGGGGGAGAGGGGCCTACTCCCGGTCCTCGATGAACTCGCCGAGACGACTCTCGTCGGCTTCGCCCACAGGCTGTCTCGATCGAGACGGCGTACGGGTGGTCTGCAGGATCTGGCGAACCTTTCTAGGGGACGCCGCGAGGCCTGCCGATCTCCTCGACGGTGGGCTCGCGGCCCGTTGTCCTTGATATCGCCTGGGTAGACTTGGCCAGACCCGGAGGTCTCGCTCATGTGAACCGGGATGCGGATCGTCCGGGACTGGTCGGCGATGGCCCGCGTGATGGCCTGCCGGATCCACCAGGTGGCGTAAGTGGAGAACTTATGCCCCAAGTGGTAATTGTACTTATCCACCGCGCGCATCAGCCCGATGTTTCCTTCCTGGATCAGGTCGAGAAACTCCAGCCCCCGGTTCTGGTATCTCTTGGCGATGGACACGACGAGACGCAAGTTGGCGGCGACGAGCTCTTTCTTCGCTCCCTCGGCGTCGCGGCGGGCCTCGACGATCTGGCGGAGGACCGGTTTCATCGACGCCGTCCTCACCCGCGGGCCGGAGGCGATCGCGGCCCTGAGCCGGGCCTCCACGGTGCCGGTCAACCGCTCCACGAATTCAGGCTTCAGGTTGAGTCCCTTGATGAGCCTGCCGAGCCGGGCCGCTTCGCGGTCGCGGGCCGCCCTTGACCCGTTCCTACCCGGGAGCTTTTTCAGACGCTCGCTCGAGGCCTCGATCGACCGGAGCCGTCGGCAAACGGACCGGTAATGCCGCTCGAAACTCCCGTCGCCGGTCTCAACCTCGCTGAGATCCAGGTATTCACGACACGTGCCGGGGTCAGCCCTGAGGACGGCGGCCATCTTCAGGAGCTCATCGACCAGGAAGGAGGTCTGGAACAACCCTTTCCAGACCGTCTGCCAGCCCTGCTCGATCCGGCGGGCCAGGCCGAGCTCCCCCTCGCGTGTGAGGAGCATAATCCTTCCCATATCGCGGAGATATACCCTGACTAGGTCAGGGTAATGATCGACCCCATAGCCTCCGGAGCCGGCTGCCTGACGGACGGCCGGTTTCCCCGCCCCGGAACCCCAACCCTCAGCCGGGTTGTTAGCTTCGGCCCGGGCCGGAGGATGACTCTCCTCGAATAGCGCCGGACCCTCGTCGTCCGCCGTCCTTAAGGAGAAAACCCTCGGATGAACTATCTGTTCTTGAGACATGTTCGCTCCTCTAATTCCTACTAATTATATAGGATAACTAAGATTATGGCCAATTCGTTGCATTCACGAGAGGAGGAGGGTGCTGGCTGTAAGGGGAATTAGCAAAAGGAGGGGTTTTGGGATGGCGGGACCCTGCCCAGCCAGCTAAACAGGAAACCCAAACATTTATAACATACTTATCCGATAAAATCAATGTATTTTATAGATTTAATAGTATTTATATTGCTCCCCGGCACATGAATGCTTTTAGTTCTCCCAGTGTGAAAATCGCCCCAGCGAACGGATTGTCTTGCACTTCCGGTCTTGTGCTGGTATAGTTATCCGCGTGCCATCGGCGGATCGAGCGGCGGCGGGTGGTCCGATTCCGCGGCAAGCCGGCGGGCGCGACTAAAAAGAAGAAAAGAAGGAACCCGTTGGACGAAAAGAAAGATTCCCAACCCTCGCCGGAGCGGAGGCGCGGCGACAGCCGGATCGACGAAGAAGACAGGGTCCAGGTCGAGATACTGTCGGGCGAGAACCCCTTAGCCCAAATCCCCCCGATCAACGCCCTGACAAAAGACATCTCACCCGGCGGCGTCCGGATCATGGCCGGCGTCAAGCTCGAGGCCGGCACCAGGGTGCGGCTCGAGATCATCCTCTCCGGCCGCAGGCGATTGATCAAGGTCAAAGGCGTGGTGCGATGGTCGCGCAACGTCTATGAAGAGGATCTCTTCGAGATGGGCATCGAGTTCAGTGAGCTCACGCCCGATGACCGGGTGAGCCTTCTCGAGCACGTTTACAAGAAGCGCCACTAAGATCCCGTCCTCCCCAAGCTCCAGCTTCGGGGTGATTCAAGCCCGAGGAGGAACCATGACCGAAACACGGCACATCGCGGCGGTCGCCGGGACGGCGCTCCCGGTCTTCCTGTTTCTCATCATCCTGCCCGCCCTGTCGCTCATATCACCGGGCGCCCAGCGGACCGAAAAGCCTGTCCTCCACGGAAAGCACTGGGTGGCGATCACCGGAAAGCCGCTGGCCGCAACGGCGGGCGCCCGTTTTTTCCCGGGGAGGCAACGCCGTCGACGCCGCCTGCGCCATGCTCGCCGCCGTTTGACCATGTACGACGCCTTGAGCTGGGGAGGAGAGACCCAGGCCCTGATCTTCAATCCGCGGACAAAAAGGTCGTCGGCGTCAACGCCCTGGGCGTCGCGCCCGCCGGCGCCACAGCCGAATTCTTCCGCTCCAAAGGGCTCAGGTATCCTCCGACGTCGGGCCCGCTGGCGGCCGTCACCCCGGGAACGCCGGGCGGGCTGATGGTCATGCTGGCCGAATTCGGAACCATGTCCCTCAAGGATTTTTGCAGCCCGCGATCGAACTGGCCGACGGCTATCCCATCGAGGCGGAGCTCGCGAAGAGCATCGAAAAGAACAAGAAACAGCTCAAGGAATGGCCGTATTCCAGGAAGGTGCTGCTGCCCCACGAGGGACAGGAATGGGAAGCCCCCGAGCCGGGAGAGGTTTTCCGGCAGCCCGACCTCGCGCAGACACTCAGGAAGCTCATCGAGGCCGAGGCGGCAGCCCTGGCGGCGGGCAAGCCCCGCAAGGACGCGATCTATGCGGCCTACGACCGTTTCTATAAGGGAGATATCGGCGCGGAGTTCGTGAGGGGGGCGCAAGAGCAGGGCGGGCTGATGACCGAGGCCGACCTGGCGAACTGGCGCGTCCATCTCGAAGAGCCGGTCATGACGACCTACCGCGGCATCGACGTCTATAAGCTCACCTGCTGGGTGCAGGGACCGGTCATGCTCCAAGCGCTCAACATGCTGGAGGGCCTCAACCTCAAATCCCTGGGATTCAACAGCGCCGGATACATTCACGCCCTCTACCAGGTGATGAACCTCGCTTTTGCCGACCGCGATTTCTATTACGGCGACCCCTATTTCCCGCCCGAGGAGCCGCTCCAGGGCCTCCTGTCCAAGGACTACGCGCGAGAGAGGATGAAACGCGTCAACTGGAAGGCCAACGACCCGCTGGCCGGCCCCGGGGACCCCTATCCGTTCCAGGGAGGCCGGAATCCATACTTGGGCTTGCTTGAAAAATGGGGGGAGCGGTCCCAGGCCGGTCCCGGGGATTATGGCGCTTTTTTCAGGGGGACGACCTCGATCCAGGCGGCCGACGAAGCCGGCTGGGTCGTTTCCGTAACGCCGAGCGGAGGCTGGATCCCGGCCTGCATCGCCGGCCGCACCGGCATGGGGATGAGCCAGAGGATGCAGAGCTTCGTCCTGGACCCCGCCGAAAACCCCTTCAATGTCGTCGCCCCCGGCAAGCGGCCGCGCGCCACACTCACGCCAAGCCTGGCCCTCAAGGACGGACAGCCGTATCTTTCGTTCGCCGTCCAGGGCGGAGACACGCAGGACCAGAACCTCCTCCAGTTTTTCCTCAATATCGTCGAGTTCGGGATGGACGTTCAGCAGGCCTGCGAAGCCCCAAACGTCAACAGCTACCAGATGCGGAGTTCTTTCGGCCTTCACGAGTCCCTGCCCGGGCGGATCGACCTCAACGAGCGGACACCGCACGAGGTCGCGGACAGGCTGACCGCCATGGGTTACAAGATCACCTTCAAGAAATACACCTCCGGCCCGATCGACGCTATTTTCTTCGACCGGCCACCGCACCTTCTGGGGAGGCTCGTCGAACTACGGCGAGGACTACGGCATCGCCTGGTGAGCGGCCGGCCGGTTTTTGACTTGGTCCCCCGCGTGTGCTAAAAAGTACTTGTGTGGGAAGAGCCGTCCTTCGGAAAATTCCTGGCCATCCATCAGACCCTTCGCGCCAGGTTCCCCCAGATTTACAAGGACATCCACGGAAATCCCAGGATCCATCTCAACGCCGCCGCCGGGACCCTGGTGGTCGATACGGCGTCAAGAGCCGCCGCCCAGGCCTCGACCTGGCTGAACTCCCTGCCCGGAGAAGTCTTCCCCGCGGAAATCACGACCGCGCAATTTCAGGGAGCCATTCGCGAGATCGCGGCCGATTTCCTGAACGCCCGCGACCCGGAAGAGATCTCTTTTCATTTCTCATCGACGCAGGCGCTGTTCAACGCCGCCCTGTCCATGCGCGGCCTGATCCGGGCCAAGAACAACCTGGTCGTGACCGACCTCGATCACCTGGCCAACATCTCCCCCTGGGAATCAGTCGGCGGAAAGTGGTGGGGCGCTCAAATCCGCCGGGCGCGAATCCAGGACGCGGGCGCGCTGGATGCCGACCACCTGCTGTCCCTGGTCGATGGGGCGACGGCGCTGGTGGCGGTCACCATGGCCTCCAATGCGCTGGGGACGATCGTGCCGCTGGCGACGCTGATCCCGGAAATCAGAAAAAAGTCCCCGGAGTGCCTGGTCTGCGTCGACGCCGTCCACCACGCTCTTCACGGCCCCATCGACGTTCAGTCACTGGACTGTGACCTGCTCGTCTTTTCCGGGTACAAGTTGTTCGGACCCATGCTCGGAGTGATGTGGGGAAAGCGGGACCTCCTGGACAGGATGAAGCCATTCCGGGTGGAAACGAACAAGAACGATCCCCCTTTCAAGTTCGAGCAAGGAACCCTGAACAATGCCGCCCTGGCCTCGCTCGGCGCGTCCCTCCGGTACATCGTGTGGCTGGCGGATGAGCTTGACCCCCAGCTCGCCGGCGAGGACAGGCGGTCCAAGTTCAAGCGGACCATGACGGCCGTATCGACCTATGAACGCGAGCTGTCCCGCAAGATTCTCGTGGGGTTCCGCAATTTCAAGCCGGACGAGTTCCATCTCTACGGCGTCGCCGGACCCGACGAGGCCGAACTCCGGGACCCGACGTTCGCCTTCGATATCCCGGGCCTCGACGGCCGCGACATCAAGCGGCGCCTCTGGGAAATCGCCGGAATCCAGACCGCCGAGGGCAACCACTACTCGGCCGTTTTTTATCGCCATTATCGCAAAGACAGTGTCTGCCGCGCGAGCTTCGCCCACTACAACAGCCCCGCCGACGCCGACGCCCTGGTCGACGCCATCGAGAGGATCGTCCCGCGCGCCGAAGACGGCTTTGGCCGCGATGAGACCGGGCCATGACCAGGAGATCCGAGGGAGATCTCGCCTGGCTGAGCGGGGAAGCCCGAGCGGGCGAAACGCCGCCTGACCGGGACCGAAACAGAGCGGCGGGGAGCTCCGAGGACGCTTCGCTTCTCGACGCCTACTCCCGGGCCGTGACCTCGGTGGTCGAGGCCGTGGGGCCGGCGATCATCAGCGTTTCGACCGGGCAGGGACGCGCCGGGGCGGACTTTGAGGCTGTCGGCGCGGGTTCCGGGTTCGTGATCACGCCGGACGGCTACGTCGTAACCAACAGCCACGTCGTCGCCCAGTCGCGCGAGATCCAGGCCGCCTTTGTCGACGGGCGGAAGCTCGACGCCCTGGTGGTCGGGAGCGATCCCCCGACCGACCTGGCCGTCATCAGGGTCAGCGGCGCGGGATTTCCCTACGCCGAGCTCGGCGATTCGTCGGCGCTCCGCGTGGGCCAACTGGTCATCGCCGTGGGCAATCCCTTCGGGTTCCAATCGACGGTCTCGACCGGAGTCATCAGCGCTCTCGGACGGGCGCTCCGGAGCCAGGACGGCCGCCTGATTGAAAACATCATCCAGCACACGGCCCCCCTCAACCCGGGCAACTCGGGCGGCCCGCTGGTTGATTCGCGCGGCCGGGTGATCGGCATCAACACGGCGATCATCGCCATGGCCCAGGGCATCGGGTTCGCCATCCCTTCGGCGACGGCCCGGACGGTCATTCCGCAGCTCCTGGCCAAAGGCCGCGTCGAGCGAAGCTACCTCGGGGTGATCGGATATCGCCGGACTCTCGACCGCCGCGTGGTCCGGTTCCACAAGCTCAACAAGGACTTCGGCGTCGAGGTCGTCTCACTCGACCGGGGAGGCCCCTCCCAGCGCGCCGGGATTCTTCCCGGTGATATCCTGGTTTCCATCGACGGGGTGGATGTCACAAGCCCGGACGACCTGTTCCGGTTCCTGGCCGGCTGGCCGGTGGGCCGGCCGCTCCGCCTCCAGGCCTTACGGCGGACGGAGAAGCTCGAGTTCGAGGTCGTCCCCGGCGAAGCCTCCGCCCGCGATTGATCTCATCCCCTGACGCCCTTGCAAACTCCCGCCGAATGTTGAATGATAATGAACCTGGAGTGACCGGCCGGAATTCCTCATGAAAAGGCTGATATCCGCAGCTCTCGCCGCCGCGGCCATGCTCGTCGGCTGGCCGGCCTGCCGGGCCGCGGCGGGCGGAGTGGCCAGGCCGGCCGACGCCGGAATGTCCCCCGCCCGCCTGGGGCGCCTGGACACGATCGTCCGGGAGGCCGTTTCCAGGAAAGATTTTCCCGGCGCGGTGCTCCTGGTCGGCCGGAACGGAAAGACCGTCTACCGGAAAGCCTTCGGTGAAAGCCAGTGGGTCCCGGACCATCTCGAAGATCCAGCCCGGCATGATCTTCGACCTGGCCTCGCTGACGAAGCCCGTGGCCACCGCCACGTCGATCATGATCCTCGTCGAGCAGGGGAAGCTCAGCCTTGACGAGAAGGTCAAAGGCTACCTGCCGGAGTTTTCGGCCTTTGCCGACGCCGAGGGAAAACCCGGAGAGGACGCCAGGCTCTGGCATCTCCTCACGCACACCTCCGGCCTCCCTCCTTACGCCGACGCCGCCGAAGTCGAAAAATACTTCGGCGGGCCGTGCACCACGGAGCAGCTTGTCAACTATATCTCAGGCTTGAAGAAAACCGACCCTCCGGGACAAGCTTTCCACTACAGCTGCCTCGGCTACATCACCCTGGCTCATATCCTCAATAAAATCACGGGACAGACGATCGCCGAGTTCAGCCGGGAGAATATCTTCAAGCCGCTGGGAATGGACCACACATTTTATACGCCGGAAGAAAAATACCTCGACCTGTGCGTCCCCACTCAGGTCATAAACGGAAAACCCCTCCGCGGCGTAGTCCACGACCCCCTGGCCCGCCTCCAGGGCGGCATCTCGGGAAACGCGGGCCTCTTCTCCGACCGCCGATGACCTGGCCGTGTTCGCCCGGATGATGCTCGGAGGAGGGGAGTATCGGGGGGTGAGGATCCTGGGCCCTCTGGCCGAGGCGCGCATGACGTCGGTTTGGCCCAAGGCGGCCTTCGCCGGACGGGGCCTGGGCTGGGACATCCTGTCCGCTTACAGCTCGAACCGCGGCGACCTTTTCGGACCCGGATCCTACGGCCACTCCGGCTACACGGGGACCTCGATCTGGATCGACCCCGAGACGCGGACCTACATCATTTTCCTGACGAACAGCGTCCATCCGGACGACAAGGGCTCGGTCCTGGCCATGCGCAGCCGCGTGGCCAACGTCGTCGCCGCCTCAATCCTGGATTGGCGGCCGGGAACGGCGCCGCCGGGGAGGTAGGTTCCAGGATGAGCGTCCCTCCCGAAGAAGCCAGGGTTTACGAAGCGCTGAAGGAGCTGGGCATCGCCTGGGTCCGCCACGAGCATCCGCCCGTGTTCACCGTTGAGGAGGCTGAAAAACACTGGACGGGAATAGAGGGCGCTCACTGCAAGAACCTTTTTTTAAGGAACAAGAAAGGAAACCGTCATTACCTCGTCATCATCGAGAGCTCCAAGCAGGCCGACCTCCGGAAGCTCAACGGAAGGCTCGACGAGGACCGGCTCAGCTTCGGCTCGCCCGAGAGGCTGAGGAGGTTTCTCGGCCTCGACCCGGGGTCGGTCTCGCCGTTCGGGCTGATCAACGACGCGGGCCGGGAGGTGGTGGTCGTCGTCGACCAGGATTTGAGAACGATGAAGGCGGTCAATTTCCATCCCAACGTCAACACCTCCACCGTGGGCATCAGCTTCCCCGATTTCGAAAGGTTTCTCGCCTGGAGGGGGAACCGGGTCCTCTATCTTGCGTTCTAAAAAAACCAATGCCTGATTCCAGGACCGATAACGCCCCGCGGAAGGAGACGGCGATGAAATTTTCCCAGGCCCGCCGGCTGGTGCTCTTCGTGTTCCTCGCGTCCCTGGCCGCTGCGGGAAAGGCGGGGCCGGCCCCCGAAATCTCGGCGGTCAAGCGCCCGCCCGCTTCAGGAGCCAACTCCCATTACATATCCAACCGGGCGCCCCTGACGCCATCGCCGCTCGTGAAACTGCCGATCGGTGCCATAGAGCCCAAAGGTTGGCTCCTCAGTCAGCTCCAGCTCATGCGCGCCGGGCTCACCGGACGGCTCCAGGAGCTGAGCAGGTTCCTGAACGGCGACAGCGGCTGGATCACGCTCCAGGGCGCAGGCTGGGAGGAAATGCCCTATTGGCTCAAAGGCTATCAGGACCTGGGGTATCTGCTCAGGGACCCGGAGATTATCGCTTCGGCAGGGGAGTGGCTGAACCGGGCCTTGGGGAGCCAGCAGGCCGACGGTTTCTTCGGCCCTCCTGAAAACAGGGCCAAGGGCGACCTCTGGCCGAACATGCTCGTGCTCGCGTGCGCCCAGAGCCTCCACGAGGCCACGGGCGACCCGCGGGTCATTCCTCTTTGACGAAATATTTCAGGTTCGAATCCAGCCTCCCGGCGGCCGAGCTCCTTCCCGGAAGCTGGCAGAAACTCCGGGGAGGGGAGAACCTCGAGAGTGTGTACTGGCTCTACAACCGCACCGGCGAAGCCTGGCTCCTGGACCTCGCCCGCCGGCTCTACGAACGGACCGCCGACTGGGAAACCGCCATCATCAACCCGGACCGCGACAGGAGCTGGGAGCCGAGCGGTTTCTACCACGGGGTCAATATCGCGATGGGCTTCCGCTATCCGGGTGTTTATTTCCAGCAGTCAGGGGACGAAAAGCATCTGGAGATCGTCGAAAAGAACTACCGCTTCGTCATGGACGCCTACGGCCAGGCAGCCGGGCGGAATGTTCGGAGCCGATGAGAACTTCCGGCCCGGCTACGGCGACCCGCGGCAGGGCGCCGAAACCTGCACCATGGTCGAGTTCATGAACAGCGACGAGGCCCTGCTCACGATCACCGGGGATGCGCACTATGCCGACCGCTGCGAGGAGATCGCCTTCAATTCCCTCCCCGCGCGCTGACCCCCGACCTCAAGGCGCTGCATTACCTGACCGCCCCGAACCTGGTCTCCTGCGACAGCTCGGGCCGAGCACGACTTCCAGAACGAGGGCACGCTCGTCTCTATGACCCCCATTCCTCCGCTGCTGCCAGCACAACGTGGCCTTCGGCTGGCCTTACTTCACCGAACACCTGTGGCTGGCCACGGCGGACAACGGGCTGGCCGCCGCGCTGTACTCGCCGTGCGAGGTCAAGGCCAAGGTCGCCGGCGGCGCCGAGGTGCGGATCGCCGAGGACACGTGGTATCCCTTCGGGGAGGTCATCGACTTCACCGTCCGGACGGACCGGGAGGTGCGTTTCCCGCTCTATCTCCGGGTGCCGGACTGGTCGAAAGACGCGGCGGTGCTTATCAACGGGGAGAGGCAGTCCGTCGAGCTCCCGGCCGGCCACTATGCGCTGATCCGCCGCTGCTGGAGAAACGGCGACCAGGTCCGCCTCGATGTCCGCCCCGGATCGAGGCCGGAAGGCCTGGCCCGAATGGGCGGACGCCGTCCCGCTCCGCCGCGGGCCGCTCTGGTTTTCTCTAAAATCGGCGAAGAGTGGAAGAGATACGCCGGCACGGAGGAGTGGCCGGCCCTGGAGGTCCTGCCCACGACCCCCTGGAATTACGGGCTCGAGGTCGACTCGGCCCGCCCGGAGGCGGCGATCTCCGTGGAGAGCGCGGGGGCGCCGGCCTATCAGCCCTTCGCGCTCGAAGCGGCCCCGATTGTCCTCAAAGCCAAGGCCAGGCGCCTCCCGGACTGGAAGTGGGAAGGCAGGATGGCCGGAAAGATGCCGGCCGGTCCGCTGCGGCCGGGAGGGGCGGCCGAGGAGGTGCGGCTCGTACCCATGGGCTGCGCCCGTCTCCGGATCGCCGTCTTCCCGCGCATCTTCCACAATGAGCGCCCTGTCGCCACCGGCAAGAATCCATAACCAAACTCCCGGAAGAGAGGAGGGCAAATGAAGCGATGGTTCCGGACAGGACTTTCTATCCTGGCGCTCCTGGCGGCGTCGGGAACCGCGGCTGCCCGAAAGGCGGCAAAGGATGGCTCCGGGGGTCTTACGGCCCCGTGATTACACGGCACACCTCATCGGCCATGCCCATATCGATTTGAGCTGGCTCTGGCGCTGGGAGGAGACGGTCCACGATGTCGCCACCAGACGTTCGTGGGGACGCTCGCCCGGATGGCGACTGCCGGGCTTGACCTTCGCCCAGAGCCAACCGGCAATCTACGAAGCCATCGAAGAAGAACTATCCCGGGCTCTTCGAGAAGATCCGGGAAAGGGTCAAAGCGGCACCGGATCCCGGTCGGCGGCATGTGGGCCGAGCCCGACCTCAACATGCCGGACGGCGAATCTTTGGCCCGCCAGCTCCTCTACGGCAAACGGTATTTTCTTGACAAATTCGGATTCGATGTAACTTGGGATGGAATCCCGACTGTTCGGGCACAATTTCCAGCTTCCCCAGATCCTGACCAAGGCCGGGATCACGTCCTACGTGTTCGAACGCTGCGCCGGAGAAAACGCCCCTCTTTCGCTGGCAGGGCAAGGACGGCTCGAGCGTCCTGGCCTACGTTCCCCCCGGCTGGTATTTAGTCAGCCTCAAAAGGGCGTGCGGACCAGATCGTCTGGAAGCGGCCGAAACTACGCCGCTCCAGGATTATCTCCTCTTGTTCGGAGAGGGCGACCATGGCGGCGGTCCGCGCGATTCGGACCTCGAGGCGATCCGCAATACGGGAGAGACAAGAACCAGCCCCGCATCATTTTCGCCGATCCCGAGCGCTATTTCCGAATCTCGTGGCGGCCAAGCTCGACTTCCCGACCGTCAGCAGGGAGTTGAATTTCATTTTCCCGGCCTGCTATACGACCCAAGTCGAAGCGAAAAAAGGCAATCGCGCGGGCGAACATCTTCTTGTTGCCGCCGAAAAATTCTCGGCCGTCGCGGCCTCTCTGGGTTTCGCGCTATTATCCCGAACGGGATCTCGACGAAGCCTGGAAAATCGTCCTCCGCAACCAGTTCCACGACATCCTCGACGGCTCGAGCATCGGCCCGGTCTACGACGAAACCCGGAGGTACTACCGCGAGGCCGGGAAGCGGGGCCAGCCGGGCGCTTGAATTCTGCTCGAAGAGATCAGTAACGCCATCGACACGCGGGGGGAGGGGCGGCCGCTCATCGTCTATAACGCCCTGGCCTGGGCCCTGGACGGACCCGGTCGAAGCCGATATCTCCTTCTTCCCCAACGACGGCCGGCCTCGAGATCGTCGACGACCAGGGCAGGGAAGTTGCCCACCAGGTTCTCCAATCAGACGCAGAAGGGGGACGTTCGGCGGGCCAGGGGTCTGCTTCATCGCAGAAAACATACCTTCGCTGGGCTACAGGACATATCGCATCCTGGAAGCGGACAAGGCCCCCGAGTTTCCGGTGTCCCTCTCGGGCTGGCCCGGCGCTTCTCGAGAACGAATTCCTGAAAGCGGCGCTCGACCCGCGGCGGGGATGGATGACGAGTCTCGTGGACAAGCGCGGCGGCCGGGAGTTCCTGTCCGGGCCGGGGGAACGTCCTCGAAGCGATCGCCATCCAACCGAAGATCATGTCCGCCTGGGAGGTCGGGTTGGGGCGGACCATCGCCTCTCTCGGAGAGAGCGGGGCGGAGGTCGAGGTCATCGAGAAGGGACCGGTGAGGCCGACCGTTCGGGTCAGGACCAGGTTTCGGGACTCGGCCTTTACGCAGGACCTGATCCTTTATGCTGGCATTCCCCGGCTGGATTGCCGCCTCCGGATGGACTGGCAGGAAAGAAACGTGATGATCAAAGCCGCTTTTCCCGCGGCGGCCCGGAACGGCCGGGCCGACTTCGAGATACCCTACGGACATGTCTCCCGGCCGGTTGACGGGACAGAGGTTCCGGCGATCCGCTGGGTGGACCTCACTGACGGTTCCGGAGAGTACGGTTTGAGCCTGATGAACGACTCCAAGTACGGGTTCGAACGTCGCGAGAATGCCATGCGCATCTCGCTCGTCCACGGCCCGACCGACCCCGACCCCGAGGCGGACCGGGGCGAGAGCGAAACTCTCTATTCGCTGTATCCCCACGCCGGGAACTGGGAGCAGGCCGGCTTGCACCGCCGGGCCCAGGAGTGACAATCAGCCTCTCCTGGCGCGGCTGGCCATGAATCACCCCGGGCCCCTGGCCGCCGCGACGACGTTCGCGCGCGTCGAACCCGCCAATGTCGTTCTCTCCGCCGTGAAGAAGGAAATGGGCTACTATAATTACGGCCTTGTCTTCCGCGTCTACGAGGCCTTCGGCAGGGAGACGGACGCCGTCCTCGAGTTCCCCTGGAATCCCGAGTTCGAGGAGACCGACCTGATCGAACGGCCGTTGGCAAAAATCTCCGGGGATGGTAAAATCCTCCATCTCCAGGCCCTGAAGCCCTTCGAGATCAGGACGATCCGGGCGGTCAGGAAAACCAAGGAGGCTCGATGAAAAAATTCACATCGCCGGCATGTGTTGCGCTCTGCGCGCTGGCGTTCGTTGGCGGCGCCGGCGGTTGCTGTGAACTTGGCCCAGGAAACCGAGAAGCGCTCCAACTTCTCGAGGTCAGCGCCTTTCATGAGGTGATCTATCCCGATCCTGGCACACCGCTGATCGGCACCACCAAGACGATACGCGTCTCGCTCAACCCGCCGACAACTCCCCCGCGGCAATTGCTTTACGAGTCGGTAACACCCTCCATTTCGGAGGATGGCCGGCTGGTGGCGTTTGCCAGCCGTGACCCGAACCTGGCAGGCAACGCGGCCGCTTTTGCCGATGGCAACGTCGACCCGATGAACCCGACCGTGCCGGGACTGGATGTCTTCATCGCCGAATGGGCGACCGGGGTGATCACGCCGGTGTCTTACATTCCGGGCAGCATCTTCGGCATCGGTGGCGCGATGGGCGCCACCACCCTGGCGCCGGCGCCGCCCAATACGGGCGAGTCGTACTACCCGTACATCTCGGCCAGCGGCGAGCAGGTGGCCTTCGCCTCGCGCTGCGACGGATTTACTCGCCGCCGGGTTGGACACCAATATCTACGCGGATATTTACGTGTGGGATAAAAATGTCCTGGATGCCAACAACATGCCCACCAACGCCCGGATTTCGACGAGTTTCTTTGGTGGACAGGCGAATAACCATTCGTTCAATCCTTCCATCTCGGGTAACGGTCGCTATGTGACTTTCTCGTCCAATGCGTCGAACCTGGATGCGTTCTTGACCGACACCAACGGCCAGCGGGATGTGTTCTTGCACGATCGCGGCCTGGCGGCCTATGGCATCTACGACGTCGGCCTGACACAGCGCATTTCGCTGGATACGGGGCGTGGCGACGCCAACGGCCAATCCCTGGCGCCGGCGATGGCCTCGCTGGGCGGCTACGTGGCTTTCCCCTCCGAAGCCAGCGACCTGGTCGGCAACGATACCAACAGCGCCTGGGATGTGTTCGTGTACGATATGATGTACCAGACGCCGATCTTCCTGCGCATCCCGGGCAACGTGCCGGGTAACCCCGGGGCGACGGTGTCGATGCCGTTGGTGTTCTCGCGGAATGGGTATAACATCGATACCACCACTTTCTCGGTAGACTTCGATGAAAACTGCCTGGAATTCAACCCCTCATCGCCAAGCGCGGTGGTGTTCAGCACGCCTTCGGATTTCCTGGCCAGTTGGAGCTACAATGCTGCAGATGTGAACAGCGAGATCGATATCTCGGTCTACGACCAGGTAGCGCCGCGCTCCTATCTGCCCGATGGGACGTTGGTGACGATCCAGTTCAAAGTCAAGGCGACCTGCCAGGCCATTCCTGGATCCAGCAACACGGCCCGGGTGGGCTTCTCGATCACCACGCCGCCCTCCTTTGGCTCCTATGGCCAGAGCATCCGGGGCGCACCATCGATGGCTTCGTTACCATCCAGAATGGCCGCCCGGGTGATTGCAATGGAGACGGAGCAGTCAATGCTGGCGATCTGAGCGCCCTGGTGCTGGAAATCTTCGATGGCGATGGCGTGTACCCGGTGGATACACCCAAGGGCACCTTCCCGGGCAATCCGGTGGGGTGTAACTCCAACCAGGATGACCTGGTTGACTCCGGCGACTTGTCATGCACGGTGCTGCTCAGTTGGGGAGGCACCTGCGGCGGGGCGTCGGGTATGGCTGCATTCGAGCCAAAGCTGCCGGGCGCCAGCCTGTCGCTGAATATGCCGGCCATGCTGCCGGTCAAGCCGGGCAGCAAAGTCACGGTTCCAGTGATGTTGGCCAAACAAGGCAATCCGGTCAACAGCCTGGTGTTCTCGTTGGACTATGACCAGACCTGGCTGTCGGTGGACCCAACCGACGCCGACCATAACGGCATTCCGGATGCGGTGGCGCTTAATTTGCCGGCCGGCTTTACCGGTTCGGTGAGCTTCGACGCGGGGGATGCGGATGGTGAGCTGGATTTTGTGGCTTTCAACTTGGGCTCGCCGGCTGTCGAATTGCAAGATGGTGCGCTGGTTTTCGTGACGTTTAAGTGAGCAACCCACCGGGCGATTTCCTGGCCCACGTGAACTATTCGCAAGATCCGGCGGCGTCTTTTGGCAGCACATCCGGCCAGAGCCTCGGCGGGACTCTGCAAGATGGTTCAGTGTGGATCTCGCTCCTGGTGAAATACCTGTATCTGCCAGTGACGATCCGCTAATCATTTTCCTGGGAGTTGTGCGGCATCTAGCGCTGCACAACTCCCAGGGCAAAGAAAAAGCAAAAGATGCCGGGTGCGTCGTGCTGGCTGCACTGTACCCGGGCACAGGATTTCTTCAAGTAAAGGAGCTTTGTTTATGTGCAAACCCAAAGCCCAAAAGGTTTTTCTGGCGCTCTCGCGCCGCTGCTCTTGCTGGCAGTGGGGCTATTAGCGCTGGCGATTGCCCCGGATGTAGCGGCCTCACCGGCAAAGCCGGATGGGCCAGAAGCGCCGCAAATTGGCCCGCTGCTTTCGATCCAGTCGAATATCCCGGCTACGGCCAACAGTATTGTCACTGTGCCGGTGCATTTCACTGCCAACGGTAATTCAATCTCCAGCCTGATCTTTTCAATCGACTATGACCAGACCTGGCTGTGGTTCGATCCGTCGGTGCCGATGTCGGTGACGATGAGCCTGCCAGCCGGTTTTGTGGGCGGCTGTTCGCCGAATACCAGCGATCCGTTTGCCGAGATCAACTGTTACGTTCTTTACCCGATCCCGCCATTGCAGCCGCTGACGGATGGCGTGATTGCCTCGATCAAGCTGCGCACCAAAGCGCCGGCGGTCAACCTGGCAGCGAATGTCGGTTTCTCAGGCACCAACCCGGCATCTTTCGGCAGCACGAGCGGAACGAGCGTGGCCGGCAGCACCCAGGATGGCTCGGTGTATATCGACGTAGGCTGTGTTGGCTGCCAACCAAAGCTGTGGATAGCGTCGGGCATCCCATCCACGCCCAACAGCATCGTTTCGGTGCCGGTCCATTTCAGCCCGAATAATAGTTCGATTTCCGACCTTACCTTCTCGATCGACTATGATCAGACCTGGCTATGGTTCGACCAAACAGTGCCCTCGGCGATCACGCCGAGTTTGCCGGCAGGCTTTCAACGGAAGCTGCACACCCAACACGGCGAACACCTCCGCGGAACTCGATTGCACCGTGGCCTACGGCGGCACGCCCAAGCAGGCGTTGCCCGACAGCGTGATTTTCACGATCAAGCTGCGCACCAAATCACCTGGAAGTACCACTTCGGCGATAGCAGGCTTCTCCACGACAAAGCCGCCGGTATTTTTCAATACCAGCGGGACACCAGTGCCAGGAATTGTGCAGAACGGTTCTGTGCTCATTACGGTCGGCCCTTTGGGGACGGTGAAAATCTTCCTGCCCATTGCGATGAACACGCCGCCCGGTAGTACACCAGGTTGTCAAAATTACGCACTGCAGAACAGTCAATTCAATCCAGGCCTGGGATGGTGGTATTTCCCGCCGACGGTTTACACCGCGGGATATTCGAACTGGCGTTACTACAGCCAATTCTACTCGGCGCGACGGGTATCGACCCATATTCACACCCGGCCTCAATCTGTTCAGCTACTCGAGTGTTCGTTCGCCGGTCTTCACCGTACCTTACAACGCCACCTCGGCGAAGATTAAATTCTGGAATTACACCATCAGCACCGGGGGCGGGTTGGCGCCAGAGGGCGCTTTGCCGAAAAAGCCGGAGTTGGGCAAACCGTTGGAACTGAGCCCGGATTTGAGCGATGTACAGTATGTGCTGGTGCTCAGCCCTTGGGATGATGTCTGGGAAACGAAGGTATGGAACCTATCCAACAATCAGACCTGGATGCTGGCTGACATTTCGTTGCAGAACTTCATTGGACAAACCATCAAGTTGCAGCTCGGTACGTTCAATAATGGTTGGGGAGGGCACCGCGGCCATGTATATCGACGATGCAAATCTGGAGATTTGCACTCCATAGCCGGTTTTATGTTTGAATAGGATAAAAACAGACAGCCGCCCAATCGAGCGGCTGTCTGTTTTTAATCGGATCGATACCTGGTCAATCCGTAACCAGGCAACCATCGACAGTTTTGGCAGGCTGGTAGGATGGATAGACGATACCCAAAACTACCCCCAGGCAGCCGCCACCCAGGAGCGCCCAACCCAGCACAGAAAGTTGGCTGTGCCACACATCGGCAAAGTTTAACCCACTGAAGGTGTGTGCCGGCCCGGCCCAGAACTGCACGGATAGAATGGCGGCGCCGGCCAGCAACAGTGTCACGCCCGTCGCGGCGCCCCGGTTGTTCCCAGGCCTGCCCATGCCCAGCTGGTTCCAGATGCGCGGGGTGCGCAGGAGCAGGAAGACCAGCAAGGTGAAGGCGCTCATGTAAACGCGGCAGGTCGTTGGGCATGGATTTACCCCGCAGCGGCGCGAAGTGACTACCTGGGCGATGCCCAAGGCCAGAATGGCAGCCAGTGCAATGATCGCATCGCGATAAGCGTTGGGTTTGTTTTTGAGCATCTCTGCCGTAGCGTAGATGGCATAGACCGAGGCGGCCAGGGTGGTGAGCACGTAGAGCATGTACAGCCACTTGAAGGGCGCATGGCCGTCATGGAGGGCAATTTTCTGCGGCAAAGGCCACGCAGGTTGAGCCGGTGCCGCCCAGCAACGAGAACACGGCCGTCAGGCCAGGAGCAAAATAACGATGGTACGCAGGATTTTGGCCGAGCATTGTTTTTCTCCGTTCAAGACCACAAGATCTCCAAGACCTGTGTTTGTATATCCTGCTCACAGCGCCACCAGGGCAATCAACAGCATAGTGAACATCATGTACAGCGAGGCGTATTTGAACAGGGTAAAGTTGGCCTTTTCGGATGGGCGCAGCAGGCTATACACCGCCAGCAATAGCAACCCGCCGGAGAGCAAGCCCATGACGTGCAGCAAGCCCTGGGTCACGCCGATGGCCACGGCTGCCAGGCCCATCGCCAGCGCTGCCAGCACGCTGGAAACGGCGATGATGGTACGGGTGGCGGCGAAGCCATAGCGAGAAGGGAAGGTGGGCACGCCGGCGCGTTGGTAGTCCGCGAAGTAGCGCATGTTGAAGGTCAGGATGTGGGTGGGGATCCACAACAGCACCGCCAGCGCCAGGGTCAGGCCGATCCAGTCGATGGCGCCCAGCCCCAGGGCCCGCCCCGCCAGCACCGGCATCCCGCCGGCGATCCCGCCCCACACGATCGACCACGGGCTGCGCCGCTTGAGCCACATGGTGTAGATCACCACGTCGAAGAACCAGCCGGCGAAAACCATCAACCCGTACAGGGCGTCCATCGCCGCCGCCCAAGCCACCCCCAACAGCGACAACCACAGCCCGATCCGCAGCACCTCCTGCGGGCTGATCGATCCGGCAGAAAGCGGGCGGTTGCAGGTGCGCTGCATTTTGGCGTCGATATCCCGGTCGTACCACATATTCAGCATCGTGCTGCCGCTGATCGCCAGGAACAGGCTGCCCGAAAGCCCGAGCAGCGTCGTCCAGTGGATCACCGGACAGCGGGCGCTCATGTAGCCCGCCAGGCCGGTGGTGAGCAGCAGCCCGGTTTGCAGGCTCTTGATCAGTGGCCAGTAACGCGATTTCAAATATCGCGGATTTTCGATTGCGGTTTGGCGGGTGGCTGGGTAATATTCATTCTAACGAACGCATGCAGCGAAAGCCGACGCCGGGGCTGTCGTAATCAGGCCGGCGCTGTTGGATGTCCTGGATGCGTAGATTATACGCGTAATCAGCTTTGCTGCCACCCCGCAAAAAGCGATACGCTCTCCTGGGAATCAGGCTGAGCCCGAAGGTTTTCGTCCACCAGGCAGAGATGCCGAATTCGATCCATTGGCCCCGGAGAGCATGCCAAAGAAGGCCGCGTGTCGAGGGCGATCATGGCGATCGCTAACCAGCACCAGCCCTTTAGAAGAGCGAAAAAGGAAGTGAAAGCGTTGTTCGATCCAATCCATATTGGGAATCCTGAACTGTAGGATCATTCTGTCGACGTGTACTGGACCACAGGTCAGGCTTTGGCCAGCAGCTCTTCCAGCACCGCTCTGGATTGCTGCTCCACCTTGGCGTGCAGGCTGCCGCCGTGGGCGTCCATCGTCACCACCGCCGGGAAATCCTGCACTTCGATCACCCACATCGCCTCGGGGACGCCGAAATCGAGCTTGTACACGCCCAATACTTTCGTCACCGTCTGGGCAATCAGCGACGCCGCGCCGCCGATGGCATGCAGGTACATGCCCGGCACCTCCTGGCAGGCAGCCAGCGTCTTCGTGCCCATCCCGCCTTTGCCGATCACGCCCTGGATCTTGAAGTGGCGCATCACTTCGCCCTGGTATGGCTCCTCACGGATGCTGGTGGTTGGGCCGGCGGCGACGAAACGGTAATTCTTCGTATCCAGCCCGGCGACCACCGGCCCGCAGTGATAGATCACGCTGCCAGCAGCAGCGGCTGGATGGCTGCGTATACTTCCAGGTCATCGCCTTGGGGCGGGCGGGTCTTCTTGATGAAGGTATCGATCATCCATTTGTGCACCGTGTCGCGCCCGGTGACCATCACGCCGGAGAGCGCCACCGGATCGCCGACCTTCAGGCTGCGCACAACGTCATCGCTGAGAGGTAGTTGGACTTTTTGCATCTCAATGACTCCTTTAGCTGGCTGGGAAATGACCAGTGAATGGTGTGGAAGCGCCAGTCTTCTCCGTTTTGCACAAACACGGCGGTGAAGGTGAACGGCCAGGGATAACCCACGCCGTAAATGCGGTCACGCATCCGGTTCACGCCGAATTGAGTGGCTTCCGCGACTCGCGGCATCCAGACTAAGCTCATCTTTTTCCAGCAGCTCTTTCATCGTTTTGACGTAAAAGGGCAAGGCCTTATCATATTCCTGATTGGAGATTAGCACTCCGTCAGTGGAAAGCCAGGCGGCGTGAGCCCGGACGGTGATCTTGGCGCCTTCCAGGTTGAGACGCACATCGCCCCAATAGGTCCAGTCTCCCTCGATGATCTCACGGATCGCGGCCAGGCCCTGGAACCATTCCGGACCGCCGCGTTTGGATGCGCCGACGCCGATCAGCTCGATCTCGTCGCTCTGGACAAATAACTGCATGAATTCATCCAGCCTGGAGATATCGCGGGCGGTATAGCCATCCTGGAAGCTGCTGCAGTATGAGGCGGACAGATTCAATCTCATCCATTGTCGACCATGCTTCACTCATCGATAGGTGACTACGCCGTTCTGCCAGGTCATCCGTCGCCGGCGGTAGGCCCAGCACATGTAGGAGATGGTCACGTAGTAGCTGGCGGGCAGGCGGTTCAGGCGCGGTGATTTTGGTGCCCAGCACGGTCGTCTTGCCGCCGAAGCCCATCGGGCCGATGCCGAGCTGGTTGGCTTCATCGGTCAGGCGCTCCTCCAGAGCCGCCAGCTCGGGATTGGGGTTGGCGTCTTCCATCTTCTGGAAGAGTGTTTCTTTGGATGCCAGGTAGCCCGAGCCGCGGTCGCCGCCGATAGCTACACCCAGGATGCCCGGCGCGCAGCCCTGGCCCTGCGCCTGGTGCACCGCGTCCAGCACCACCTTGCGCACGCCTGCCAGGTCGCGCCCGGCGCCCAGCGCGGAGTTTGGGCAGCGAATATTGCGCGCCGACGTTCTCACAGCCGCCGCCTTTGAGCATCAGGTCGATGGTCAGCGTCTCGCCTTCCACTTCCTCGAAATGGATGGATGGGAAATGGTCACCGCCCAGGTTGTTCCCGCTGTTTTTTCCGCTCAGCGAGTTGACCGAGTTGGGGCGCAGGAACGAGCGGTTGGTCGCCTCGACCGTCGCTGCCTCGATCTGCTGGCGCAGCTTGCGCGTGCTCCAGCCTTCCGGGTGCTGGACGTAGAAGATCGGCGTGCCGGTGTCCTGGCAGATGGGGGTGGAGTTCCGGCGCGAGATGGTCAAATTTTTCAGGATGGTCTCCAGCGCGCCGCGTGCCGCCGAGCCGGGCTGTTCTTGCTCCAGCGCCTTGCGCAGCGAGAGCTCGACATCTGGCGGCAGGTCGGTTGCTGCCAACCGGATCAGCTCGAGGATTTCTTGGGTCAGGTCTTGCATGGGTTCGCCTCCTTTGGTCGGAAGACGGTGGACAGTAAATAGAGTATGGGGTGGATAACGATCGGCAGTCAACGAATGACCGATAAGGATTTGCTTCAGAGGTATTTTACTACAGAACCTTGGTTGCTCATTTGTCAGGTAGTTGATACTCCAAGCTTCGACAAAGATGGCAGCCGGACGGGGTCAAAATTATTGTGCATAAAGCATTCACGGTTTCTTCACGATTATTGATCCGATGGCCTTATACTATTTTATGGTGCTTGATTTTGTAGCAACCTCGAACAAGCAGACCGGTATAGCTACTTTGTCGCTTATAATTTATGAAAGCCTGCAACGACTTTCAATGAAACAAGGACTCATGAACGCAAAAACGCCATCTAAAAAGTTGCCTCTGGTGGAAGAAGGTTTTGGTTATTGGCCTGATCCTGGTGGGCATGCTGGTCAGCCTGTTTTTCGCGATGCGCCGTGCGTTCCTTCCAGCACGCACGCTTGATGGCAGACCGGCGATCGGGTGAACTGGATATTGAAATGATCCGGGGCTGGATGCCTGTGCGCAACAGATATTGAGCGCATGTATGGCGTGCCGCAAAGTATTCTGTATGAGAGCCTGGGGATTACCGCTGAGCAGGCGGGGCGCAGGAACCTGGGTGCACCAGATCGCCAGTTTTTTCCTGGGCAGCAAGGGGAGGCTTTACGGCGGGTAAAGGAGGCTATCCGCACCTTTTGGGCCGAACACCCTGACCGCACCTTCGGCAAACCCCGCCCGGAACACCGACGCCATGACCGAATTGACGGAATTGTTGCTAACCTATGTGGCAAACTATGGCGCTCCAGCATTGGCGTTGGGTCTGCTGGTGGCAGCCAGCGGCCTACCCTTGCCGAGCACGCTGCTGGTTATTGCAGGAGGTGCTTTTATTCGACAGGGTTTGTTGCATCCATTTCTGACTGCGGCGCTAGGGTTGTTGGCAGCAGTGTTGGGTGACTCGTTGAGTTATGGCATGGGGCGTTTTGCAGGCGGATGGGTGGATCGCCGCTACGGCTCTACTGCCATCTGGCAAGGTGCGCAGAACAACTTCGACCGTTATGGTGGTTGGAGTGTCTACCTGAGCCGTTGGCTGCTGACCTCGGTGGCGATCCCGGTCAACCTGGTGGCAGGCAGTACGCTGTATGGCTACCGGCGATTTCTGTTCGTGGTGATTGCCGGGGAAGCCACCTGGCTGGCCCTGTTTGGCGGGCTGGGTTATGCGTTTGGCAGCCAGTGGGAGGCAATTAGCGCCTTTGTCTCCGACTTTGGCGGCCTGGCATTGGGCCTGGCAGTGTTGGGGGTTGGAATTTACCTGGCGGTGCGCTGGTTGCGCAAGTAATCGTCAATCTACCGCGGGACAAATAAAACCAGCGCTACCGGCCCGGCCAGCAGCAGCCACATCGCCGCTGGCAGGCCGGCCTGGCCGGCAAACCAGCCCACGAACCAGACCAGTGCGCCGCCCAGCAAACCCATTACCGAGTTCAACGCCATTACTGTCCCTGAACGACCAGGCAGCGCTGCATAGGCTTCGCCTTGCAGCACTTCATACCAGCCCAGGGTACACGCTCTTACGGCGATTGCCAGAACGACTTTAGCCCACGGCCAGGGAGCAAGCAGCCAGGCGGTGTACAAAACCGTGGTGACCGCCGCGTGATGCGCACCAGCCTCCGTCCGGTAACGCGTTCCAACAAGGGGATCAATGCCAGGTTGCCCGCAGACTGGCCGCCATCAGGGCGCCCATCACCATGCCCACCTGAGCCAGGGTTCAAGCCGGCCACATCCGGCGAAATACAGCGCCGAATAACTGGCGAATACGTCCAACAGCAGATCAGACACATCCAGCAGGATAAACCAGCGCAGCAAACGGGGGTTTCGGGCGGTTGCCACAGGTTGGCGAGCAATTCGCGGGGCGTCGATGCCAGGCTGCTCGTCCTTGCCATCTGGGTATGGGTGTGCCGGGAAAGGCCGCGGGAACAGGAATGCAGTCATCGCCAGGGCCAGGATTGCCAGGCCAATGTAGTTCCCGCGCCAACCCATGCCCAGGGCAAAGGCTGCGGCGACGACCAGCGGCCCAGCAGGTTGCCCACCGAGCCAAACACCGTCCACCGCGCCATCATCTGCGGCTGGCGGCCGGGGTGGAGATCCATGAGCGTGGCTTGCGAGAGGGTGACGAAGGCGCCGCTGGCCGGGAAGACAACGGTGAAAGCCAACAGCGCGGCCGGGAAAGCTTGTGCATTTGCCAGCAGGGTTATCGCCGCAGCAACTGCCAACCCGCCGCCCATCACCAGCCGTTTGCGCATGGGAGAGTCGCCCAGCAGCATGATCAGCGGCTCGATGAGCGTACCCAGGATGCCGGGCAGGCCCAGCAGCATCCCTGCCTGGGCATAGGTCAGGCCGAGGTCGGCACGCAAAGAGGGCAGTACAGCGCCCTGGATGCCGGAATGTAATTCGTCGAAAAATTCGATCAACAGAAATAGAAATGCCAGGGGAATGCCCCTGCGTAGAAGCCGCCTGCCGGAGAGCCGGCAGGCCGGTACACGTTTTGCCATTGTATCGTTCTCCTTGTGTGAGTGATGCGTTATTCGTCGATCCGTAATCAGGCTTCAGGAAGAAGATACGCAGGCGGTGCACGGGCTAACCGGCCGGGTGCATCGAGTTAACGGGGTGGGTGGAAGAGTTTGTACATGAGATGGATTATACCGTGGATGAGCACGGTCTGGGAACTGAAACCACCCCAATAAGAACACGAAAGCCACCTTCGTGGCTGGACTGTGCAATGAAACGGCGAAGGCCGTTTTTGTGTATCTATTTGTGCGGTTGCCAACCGCCTATGTTTGCTATTCAATGGCCTTGATTAATGATATATTAGAGATGAAACCTAATTTCACCATTTTCGTAAATAAAATATGTGTGAGAAAGGAGTTGAACATGAAACGCAAATTTACATTACACAAATTGGCTGCGTTGGCCCTGCTGGCTGTGTTGCTTCTGGGCCTGTCCTCGCCGGCGCAGGCTTTTACGCCGATGGCCGGCGAAACGGTAGTGATCGAAGAAGGTCAGGTGATCGAGGATGACCTGTATGTTTCGGCTAATACCTTCATATTGAAGGGCACGGTCAAGGGCGACCTGATCGCGGTTGGCTCGCTGGTGTGATCGCCCCGACGGGCGTAGTGACTGGCGACCTGATGGCGGCAGGCCAGGGCGTGGTGGTGGAAGGGCGCGTCGAGGATGACGCTCGCCTGGCGGGGATGACGGTGGCGATTAGCGGCCAGGTAGGTGATGACCTGGTGGCGGCCGGTTACAGTGTCGAGACGCAACGCGGCAGCCAGGTGGGTGGCGACGTGGTAGTCTTTGCCGGGCAGCTCGCGCTGGATGGTCAGGTGTCCGGGAATGTGGAGGTGAACGCCGCCGCGGCGGCAATTTCAGGCGAGATCGGTGGAAATGTACAGGCCTCGGTCGGCGGGGCTGGGGACCAGCCGCCAGTTTCGCCTTTCCAATTCATGCCGCCGGTGCCGGATATGCCCCGGCCGGCGACGGTACCGCCTGGTTTGACCTTTGGGCCGAATGCCCGCGTGGCGGGAACCTTACGTAACACCGCGCCGGTTGAGATAACCCCTCCGCCGGGGGTGGTGGCCGGCCAGATTAGCTATAATGCCCCGCCGCCGAGCGAAGCAGCGCCAGCAGAACCGGTTGAAACACCTGCCGCGAGCGCATTGAAATGGTTCCTGGGTTGGCTGCGAACCCTGGTGACGTTGTTGGTCGCCGGCCTGCTGCTGGCTTACGGCGCGCCGGGTTTCTTGCTTGACAGCGTAGATGTCTTCAAACAGAAGCCGCTGCCCAGCTTGCTGTGGGGCATGGCGACGATTTTTGGGTTTGTCGTGGCGTTCTTCTTGCTAACCACGCTGGTGTTGGTTCTGGTGGTTATCCTGGGGAATCCTGACTCTGGGCGATCTGGTAACGGCCATTCTAATGGCTGGCGTCTGGCTGTCTGTTGGCCTTGTGTTGGCCTATAAGCTGCTGGCTGCCTACGTTGCAAAGATCGTGATTTGCACCTGGTTTGGCCTGTGGGTTTTTGGGCGGCTGAAACCCGGCCTGGCGGAAAATCGCTTGTGGCCGCTGGCGCTGGGTGTGGTGGTTTTCTCACTGCTCTGGTCGAATTCCTTACCTGGGCGGAATCGTCAATTTCTTCGTTATTCTGTTGGGGTTGGGAGCTTTATTCCAGGTGGGGCGCGGCTGGCTCAAGGATAAAACGATGCAGAAGCCGCCAGTTGGCGGTGGCTCACTGAGCTAGTTGTGGACTTGCATGGAATGTGTGGCTTTGTATGCCGCACATTCCATGCAAGAATGAAAAAGATCAGGCGATGGCGCAGCCATGGCGATCTATTTGGCATATTTCTTGAGCCAATCGATCGCTTCAGGCGTGCGCCACCAGTTCGGGTAGTGGAGGATCACGTAGTACATCGCCTCGCTTTCGTCGCCCATGCCGATCAATTCTGGGGGTTCCTGAGGGATAGATTTTTCGCCGGTCAGATAGGCGGGAATGTGTGGGTTGTGTACCATGGCCTTCTTCAGTGCGGCGCGAGCTTCTTTACTGTTTCCTTGCTGTCGAAAAGCGATCAGGGCCATTGAGTAGGGCCAGGCAGCTGCTTCGTCGTCGTAGTCGTCAATGAGCGCCCTGGCCCGTTCGTCATATTTCAATCGCAGCATCAAGTTCAAGGCATCGTAGCGAACACCCTGGTGGTCGTTTGGATTGAAGCGCAACAAAGCCAGGCAGTGTTCCAGGGCGTCATCTTCTTGCCCGAGTAAGGTCAGGTTTTCGGCCAGCATGTGGCGAATATAGAGGTAAGGCCGAGCCTGGCGGATGGCCCACAGGTGCCCTTCATTGGCCGACAGGAAATCTTCGCCCAGGATTTGTTCGCCGGCCTCGGCGCCTTTCATGCAGAGTTCCAAAAATTCTCGACCTCTTCGGTTTCTTCAGCCAATACCAGGTAAGCTTCGGTGCAATCCGGGGAAAGCTCTAGCGCCTGCTCAGCCAGTTGGACGCGCTTTTTCAGGGTCGGAATCTTGCCAGGCCTGATGGGCCAGGTCGTTAGCTTGCTGCAGGGTTTCATCCAGCTCGATCACTGCTTCGTAAGGCGCCTCATCCCAATCATCTTCATCATCTTCAAAATACCATTCGGGAATTTCGCCAGCCGGATAGCGCATGGTCACAGTAACAGGGCCGTCGTAGGTCTTGGTATTCAGGGTAGCTTCGGCAGGTGAGTAATCACCCTGGCCATCGGCTTTCAGCGAGCTGAGAATGAAATCGGGCAAGGTGCGCAAAAGTCCCTCGTAGACAATTAATTCCTGGCGATCGGGCCGTTCAAAGCCATCTTCACGGTAGATCATTGGCAGAGGTAGGTTTTACGCGCAGTGGCCTTCCAACCGTATTTTTTGATCGCTTCGATATCCTCTGGGGGGAGGAAGTCCAGGGTCTCGAATGTCAGGGAATGAAAGCCAGCATCGGGCAGATTTTCGAGGGGGTTGCTGGCGTGCTTGAAGATATGCAGCACATCGTCCCACTGCTCGTAGACTACCATGCCAAATTCCATGCCGCCATGGCCCATGAGCTGGATGTAACGCTCCACGCCAATTGGTTCGATGCGCGCCGCCATGACCTGCACGTCTTCCATGCGTTTCCAGGGCGCGGCGTGATGAAATTGCGCCGCAGCAGCAAACAAATCGGCCACCTGCCGGGGGGTAATGCCCTCCACCGAGAGCAGGCCCATTGGGGCGGATGACTCGCTGCTGAAGGTTTCTATCATCTCTACAATCAAATCCTCGACCAATTCGGGTGTTTTGCCCCGGCTAGTCGAGACGCCGATTTCCCACAGAGCGGGCGAGATGGCGGTGAACAGGGCTTCCTTCTCGAATTGGATTTGCTGCGGGCGGTGCGGCTTGGCGTCTACAGTACACGCTGGACTGGTCATCGCCTGGAACAGTAAGTGTTTGACGGTTTCGGCGTCTGGTTCTGAAGGCACGAGATCGACCAACAGGATTAGATCGTTGCTTTGGTCGGTCAGCAAGAACAAATATGGCTGTGCGGAAGAGCCATCTTCTATCTCGGTCACAAGATCGATTTGACGCACAAGCACATACCAGGTATCTGCGTTTTGGGGTAGATCGCCAGGCGAAAGGGGGGCTTTCGATTGGGAGTGAGATCGGGGCATAGCGGCCTCCATAAACAAAACAGGATTAAAGGATTATACTCGAAGGTATCCGGGTTTTGGCCATGTGTTATTCCAGGTGAATTATTAATGGATACTAATACAATCTTATTCGTCACGTTTTTACTCTTTCTGCGTCTTATCTTATGAGAAAACATGAGCATGCAAACGCTTACCTACTCTGATACGATGACTTATGATCGCCAGGCGCTGGCTGCAATTTACGAACGGCACAGCCCAGAATTGTTTCGCTATGCCTATCGGCTATTGGGTGACAGCGACCTGGCAGAAGATTGTGTGGCGGAGACGTTCAGCCGATTTCTACGTGTGACTCGGGATGGCTCCAGTCCGATGGAGAACGTGCGTGCATATCTGTATAGGGTAGCGCACAATTGGGTAACGGATCATTATCGCCGCCAGCCACTGCCGCCGCTTTCCCTGGAAGCGGACATGCACAGCGATCCAGAAGCCAACCCGTCGCGTTTGGTGGCTGACCAGATGGATCGCGAACAGGTTCGGGCGGCGTTGCTACGCTTGCCTGCGGAACAGCGCCAGGTCATCGAGCTGCGGTTCCTGGAAGAATGGCCGCATGAAGCCGTTGCGGCGGCGGTTGGCAAGAGTGTGGAAGCGACCGCGCGCCTTGCAGCACCGGGCGTTGGGCGCTTTGCGCCGGATGTTGCTGGGGTCTGGAGGATCGGAAAGATGAGTGATGTGATGAATAACCATGAGATTGATCCTGAAATGAAGGAGTTGCTTGACCTATTGCGGCCGGTGCCGGAACGCACACCAGAAGCCATCGCCGCTGGACGGTCGAAATTTGTTGCCGAGCTGGATGCGTTGTACCCGGTTGAGCAGAGGACCCGCAAAGGTTTGTGGGCCTCGGTATTGGTAAATATTCGTTTGCTAAAGGAGAATTTTGGTATGAAAAACCTGGTGTTTCGAACGATGGTAGCTATATTGGCTGTATTGGTGCTGGTGTTGGGTGGAGCTGGCGTCACGGCCCAGGCCGCGGCAGGCGCTCTGCCTGGCGATGCGCTGTATGGGGTGAAGACTGGCCTGGAGCAGGCCCGCCTTTCACTGACAGGCGCTGCGGATGCACAGGTGCGGTTGTATCTGGAACTGGCCAACCGCCGCCTGGAGGAGATGGACGCCTTGGTGGATGCCGGGCGGTTTACTGAAATCGCCCCGCTGGCAGATGATTTTCATAAAAATGTTGGCAAGGCGCTCGAAGCGCTGAAAGCCGCTGCACAGGAGAATCCGGCCACCGCGGCTGATTTGAATGCCGAAATTGCTGCCTCACTGGCCAGATTCTCGCAGATGTTGAATTCGATTGTTTCCCGAGTGCCAGAAACGGCGCAGCCCGCTTTGCTGCCGGCCTTGCAGGCTGCGCAGGGTTCGGATCCGGCGGTGGGCAATGAGAACGCCAACGGGAATTCGAACGACGACAACTCGAACGGCAATGCCAACGGGAACTCGAACGACGACAACTCGAACGGCAATACCAACGGGAACTCGAACGACGATAACTCGAACGGCAATACCAACGGGAACTCGAACGACGACAACTCGAACGGCAATACTAACGGGAACTCGAACGACGACAACTCGAACGGCAATACCAACGGGAACTCGAACGACGACAATTCGAACGGCAACGCCAACGGGAACTCGAACGACGACAACTCGAACGACAACGCCAATGGGAATTCGAACGACGATAATTCGAATGACAATGGTGGCGGCGGCAACGACAATGGCGGCGGCGGCAATGACGATGGCGGCGGCGGCGGTGGCAATGACGATGGCGGCGGTGGCGGCGGCGGCAATGACGATGGCGGCGGCGGCAAGGACGATGGTGGCGGCAGTTCGAACGGTAACGACTGATTGACTTGTCAATGAGTTCTGGCGAGCGAAGCTCGCCAGAACTCATTCACCGGAGGAACGACGATGTCTGTACGCAATGATTTGACCGAAAGCCGTTTTGTGTGGTTCCGTAGTTTGAGTGGTGTTGCGCAGCACACATACATCCGAAGAAAAACTTTATGGATTGGGCTGGGTTTGTTTGTGGCCTTTTTTGTTGCTATGTCCTGGGTGCAGTTTTCAACGCCCGACATGCCGGATAACGATGGTTATTATCATATTCGCTTTGCCCAACTGATGCGTACGCAGGGCTTCAAACCCGATTTTCCCTGGCTGCCGCTTACCATTTTGAATCCCCGTGAATTTTACGATCACCACTTTTTGTTTCACGCCGCATTGATCCCCTTTACTTTTGGCGATTTGCGCCTGGGTGCGAAATGGGCCAGCGTGACTTTTGCCAGCATGGCATTTTTGAGCATCTGGTGGCTGCTTTGTGGCCAGCGAGTTCCCTACGCGGCGTTGTGGGCGTTGGGGTTACTGGTTGTGTCGCAAGCTTTTCTCTACCGCATGAGTATCACCCGCGCCCAATCGCTCTCGCTGGGAGTGCTGGCCCTGGGATTGCACTGGATGTTCACCGGACGGCACAAATTGCTGCTGCCACTGGCATTTGTGTATGTGTGGATGTATGATGCTTTCCCCTTGCTCATCTTGGTATCGCTGGTCTATGCGCTGGCGGTCTGGCTGACCGAACGCCGGGTAGAAGCGATGCCCTTTATTTATGCCACGGGCGGGACATTGTTGGGAATGGTGATCAACCCATATTTCCCGATTGATCTGGTGTTCATCTATCGTCATTTGCTACCCAAGCTGCTGGAAACAACCTCGGTGCGGGTAGGCAATGAATGGTATCCCTATAGTACGCTGCAATTATCCGAAAATTCTGGCCTGGCATTGCTGGCTTTTCTGGGCGGAGTGCTGGCCTTGGGGCTGCGCGGCGAGCGTATGAACGCTCGCACGGCAACCATGCTTTTTCTGGCGATGCTGTTTGGGGTGATGCTGTTTCAATCGCGGCGGTTCATTGAATATTTCGCCCCCTTTGCTCTACTGTTTGCAGCCTTGGCATGGTCACCGCTGTTGCAAGAGCGCCTGACACAGACTGGTCGGCGATTGGCGCTTGCCCGTTCCTGGTTGCCGGCGCTGGCGCTTAGTGCGCTGTTGGTGTTCGGCGCCTTACGCACGTTGCCGGATGCGCGGGAAAGCCTACAAACTTCTAAACCTTATCATCTATACGCTGGTGCCTCCGCCTGGCTGGAAGCGAATACACCACTGGGCGAGCGGGTGTTCCAGACAGATTGGGATGATTTTCCGCGCCTTTTCTTCTACAATATTCACAATACTTACTTGATCGGACTCGATCCTACCTATCTGCAGCTTTACGATGCGCAACGTTATGACCGCTGGTTGCAAATTACTCAGGGGAAAGTGGATGACCCTGCTAATCTGATCCAGGCTGACTTTGGAGCCAGGTATGTCATCAGTGATTTGCACCACGAGGATTTTATCCGCCAGGCCGAAGGCGACCCGGCGATGGATGAAGTCTATCGCGACGACCAGGCGGTGATCTATGCTATTCGCTGATAGGGAAACTGGTATAATAGCTCCAGGATAACGGGCCCGGACGTTCTTTCTTTCCCTCATTCAAGGCGTCAGGCTCGAGACAGAAATGAGATTATTCCAAGGAGGATCAAATGGCAAAATTAGTAGAGGTCGAGGGCATTGGCGAGAAATATGCCGATAAGCTGGTCGCGGCCGGCGTGGGCACCACAGATGATCTGTTGGAGAAAGGCGCAACCCCTAAAGGGCGCAAGCAGATCGCCGAACAATCTGGTATCACGGAGAAGTTGATTCTGGAATGGGTCAATCACATCGATTTGTTCCGCATCAAAGGTGTTGGTTCCGAGTATGCCGACTTACTGGAAGAGGCCGGCGTCGATACCATCCCAGAACTGGCGCAGCGCAAGGCCGAAAACCTGCTGGAGAAAATGACCGCAGTCAACACGGAAAAGAAACTGGTGCGCCGTTTGCCGGTGCTCGACCAGGTGAAGGATTGGGTCGAGCAGGCCAAGCAGTTGCCACGGGTCATTACATATTAGGTCGAGGACGCCATGATAAAAGAATTTCGTGATTTTGTGATGCGCGGCAATGTGCTCGACCTGGCCGTTGCTGTTGTCATGGGCGCCGCCTTTACGGCGATTATCACCTCACTGGTGAATGATATTTTGATGCCCATCGTCGGCATTGTGATCGGTGGAGTGGATTTTGCGGGCCTGTCGGTTACGGTTGGCACGGCTGTGATCGCGTATGGCAAGTTCCTTCAGGCAATTGTGAGCTTCTTGTTGGTCGCCCTGTCGTTGTTCCTGGTAATCAAGACGATTAACAGCGCAAAGCAAAAACTCTCTAAAGCCGAGGCGGGCCGCCCGGCAGAGCCACCTGCGACGCCGGAGGATGTGCAGCTCTTGCGGGATATCCGCGATCTGCTCAAGCAGATGCGGCCGTAGCAGCCAGTTCCGGTCGATGAATGATGGCGTGGGTGTTTGGGCGCCGAACGTAAAACGCACCGCAGACGCGTCAGATCAATCGTGCAGTAAGCGGAAGTACCCTGGTCAAACCGATTGGTTTGCCAGGGCGCTTCCGCTCGATTGTGTCAGAGCACAAAATCAAATTTGGACGATCTAAATATTGAAATGAAAAGAATTCCCCCACAAAGGGTGAATTTACAACCGACCCAGGCGCAGAGGTGGCTTCTGAACAGCGCAACCGGAAAAGCCAGGCGGCAGTTAACCTGGGGTTGGTGGTCAATATTCTCCTGGCGGCCATTAAAACGACGGTCGGTGTTCTAGGGCATAGCCCGGCCTTACTGGCCGAAGGCGTCAACTCGACTTCGGATGTGGCGTATTATCTGGTGGTCTGGGTGTTTATGCGACTTGCCCGCAAGCCTGCCGATGAGAGCCATCCCTACGGTCATTCACAGCTCGAGAGTATCGCCTCACTGGTGGTGGGTGCATTCATTGTAACAACCGGTATCGCGGTATTCTGGGACGCAGTGAATAACGTTTTCGAATTATTCAGCGGTCAGGTGACTTCGTCGGGCGCAGCATTAATGGCTTTGTGGATTGCCCTGATGACGGTACTGGTCAAGATTGCTTTGTTGGTGTATACCCGAAACCTGGGTAAGCAAACCAATAACCCGGCAGTTATTGCCCTGGCATACGATCACCGCAATGATCTGATGTCGGCATCTGCGGCATCCGTGGGCATCTTTCTGGGTCGCCAGGGATATCCGTGGGTGGACCCGCTGGTGGGTGCGCTGGTGGCGCTATTGATTCTGCGTACCGGCGTGGAAATCTTGCGCCAGTCTTCGGCAGATCTGATGGATGCAGTGCCCAGCCGGGCGCTGGTGCGTAAGATCACCGCGCTGCTGGTCACGATCCCTGAGGTAAAGAGCCTGGAAGAATTGCATGCCCATCGCTTTGGGCCTTACCTGGTGGTCAATCTGACCATCGGCGTTGATGGGCACATGAGTGTCGCGGCTGGCGATTGTATTTCCACAGAGGTGGAGAATTTGATTTATCAAAATATCGACCTGGTGCGCCGCGTGTACGTGCATTATCATCCGTCTGGCTTGATCGATCCATGTGCCTTGCGCTCTGAAAACACACCCCAGGCGGAGTAAAGGTAGATGTTGATCGGAGTCTGGAAACTGGCGCCCGCCTTGGGGCGATTTGACCTGCAGCCGTTTGTGTTGCCGGAGGATGCATCCAGCCTGGATCAGGCCTCGGCGAGCCTGCCGGGCGGGGCATATACGACACTGCGCACTTTTGGCGGGCGCATGGCGCTGCGCCTGGAGGATCATTTTCGCCGCCTGGAACAGACCGCCCAATTGGCAGGGCGTCCACTTCGCCTGGACGATCTGGCCCTGCGCGCCGCGCTGCGCCAGGTGACGCTTTTTGCTCCACCTGGCGGGAATGCTCGAGCCGCTGGCAGTTCTACGTCGAGGTCATCAACGTGCTGAACCGCGAGAACGCCGGCAGCCTCACCCCGGTGCTCTCCTATAATCCCGGCAGCGACCGCCCGTCGGTCAGCTACGAGCGGCAGGGCAGCTTCCCGCTGCTGCCGTCCCTGGGCATCCGCTGCAGGTTCTAACGCCCTTCGGCCGCGGGTCCTGTCCGGGCCGTTCCCATCTGTGCTCGGGTGACCTTCGCCTGTCCTCCCTGCGTCCTTCGACTGGGCTCAGGACGCCCGCGAGCTTGCCGAAGGGCGCGCAGATGGGAAGCGCCCCGGCCACCCACGGCCGGCGGGCGACAGCACCGAGGGGCCGT